>NZ_FOCM01000010.1 GCF_900110115.1 Palleronia pelagia
CGCACATGGCCTACAACCTCGTTCTGGCGGACGCCTCGGGGCGGGTATCGTCGGTGGAGCTTTACCCCGGCGGCGGTCTGCGCGAGATGGGGCCCGCTATCGCCACCAACCACCAGCACGGGACCGATCCGGCGGATCGCCCGGCCTTTACGCGGACCATCGAGCGTCGCGATCACGTCGAGCTGCTGATCTCGGGCGACATCGCGCCCGCTGCGCTGGCGGATCGCTTCCTCGACGCGCCGCTCTACCAGACCAACCACGCGGGCGGGTTCGGCACGCTGTTCACGGCGGAATACGACCCGTCGCGGCGCGCGCTGCGGCTGCTCTGGCCGCAGGACGTGTGGGAGCAGACGCTCGATGCGTTCGACGAGGGCCAGCGGGTGATTTCCTACGGTGCGGGCAGGGCGCCGGTCGATGCCCTCGAAAACTGGGACTGGTCGGACTGGGCCGCTTTCACCCCATCCGACTGGGTCGCCTTCGGCATGGACTTCGCCCGGCGCTATGCCCCGGAGGGAACGCTGAACGCTCCGGCTGCGGCGGGCGAGCCGGTCGTGCGCCGGGACGACTCCGCAGCCCGCTCCTGACCCCTATGGGTACGTGATCTGCACCAATCTGGCGGCGCCGACGGCAGGATCCGTCGGCGCCGCGCCCCAGTCTCGGGCGGCCTGCATCGATTTCGATGCGAATTGCGTGCCCACGTGGATTAAAAAAACCCTTCAAGCCCAATGACTAAGGCCTTTTCAGCTCGCTGCGGGCATTGCCGGGGCCCGCGCGCATCGGAACCTCGCCTGCAAGGCTGTGTTGGTGACCCATTGAATGATGAAAGTCTGCGATAGGTCAGCATGCAAGAAGCCAATTTCACTCTCAGTTGGTTGGATTACGCGATCGTCGTCCTCTACTTCGTCGGCGTCGTCGCGCACGGCATCTATATTTCCCGCAAGAACAAGGGATCGGATTCCGATGGCTATTTCCTCGCCGGACGAACGATCCCGTGGTACCTGATCGGCTTCTCGCTTTTCGCGTCCAACATGTCGGGCTCCAGCTTCGTCGGATTGATGGGCGGCGCCTATGGCAACGGGGTCGTTATCTTCAATTACGAATGGACCGCGGCCTTTGTCCTAATCATCTTCGCGATCTTCATCCTGCCGTCTTACCTGAAGGCAAAGGTCTCGACGGTCCCGGAATTCCTGGAAAAGCGATACGATGTCCGTTCTCGCCGGGCGTTCTCGTTGTTCACGATCCTCGCCATCATGTTCATCGACACGGCCGGCGCGCTCTATGCGGGCGGGCTGGTGATCGCCAACGTGACCGATTACCTGAACTTGTGGACCGCCGTCGCGGTCTTGGCCCTGGTGGCAGGGATCTATACCATCCTGGGCGGTCTTTCTGCAGTCGTGGTCACCGACACGGTCCAGGCGATCCTGCTGATCGTGGGGGCCGCGGCGCTGTTCTGGATCGGTCTGGACGAGGTGGGCGGCTGGGAAGAGCTGTTCACCGGCGTCGACGACAGCAAGACGCACCTTATCCTTCCGGCCTCGAACGATTTTCTGCCGTGGACAGGACTGTGGGGCGTGATCCTGCTCGGGTTCTATTACTGGACGATCAACCAGTTCGTGGTGCAGCGGACGCTCGGTGCGAAAACGCTGCGCGAAGGGCAGATCGGCGCGCTTTTCGCGGGCTTTCTGAAGATCCCCAACCTGTTCCTGATGATCCTGCCGGGACTGATCGCACTGAAGCTATACCCCGACCTGTCGACGCCCGACTTGGCCTTCCCGACCCTTGCATTCGAGCTGATGCCGATCGGGATACGCGGGTTGATCATGGCCGCGCTCATCGCGGCAATCATGTCGTCGCTCGACTCCGCGCTCAATTCCGCGGGCACGCTCGTGACGCTGGATTTCGTCAAGCCGCTGAAGCCCGACCTGGATGAACAGACCTACGTGAAGATCGGCAAGGTCGTAACCGGTATCTGCATGGTCATCGGCGCCATATACGCGCCCATGATTTCCGGGTTCGAGTCGCTGTTCTCCTATTTCCAGTCGTCGCTGTCCTACATCATCCCCCCGATCGTGGTGGTCTACGTGCTGGGCATCTTCGTTCCGTGGCTCAACGGGAACGGCGCGTTCTGGACAATCCTGTTCGGGCTAGTCGTCGGGATCCCGATCTTCATCACGAAAGAGGTTTACGAGATCTGGTCCAATCTCGGGCTGCCCGAGATCCACTACACGGTGATGTCGTCCATCATGATGCTGATCGCGATCGGGCTTCACCTGGGGATTTCAGCGGCCACGCGCCAGTCGACGGAAGAAAGCACCACGGACCTGGTCTGGAACTCCGGCGAGGCCCGGGAAGAATTGTTCCGCCTGGAAAGCCCGATCTACCTGGACCGGACGCTGCTTTCGGTCCTCCTGATCCTTTGCATGGGCGGGATGATCTGGTGGTTCTGGTAAACGAGTGCCGCGCCGACGCGTGATGCCCGGCCTGCGGCCGGGAGGTTCACGCGGGCGGCGGGTTCATCGCCCGCGTCAAGACCGTCCGTTGCGCACCCGCCCGTCGCGATGAGCCGGTCAGGGGCCAGCGGTTTTGCAGGAGCATTTCGATGGATTTCGACCTCAGCGATACTTTGACATCTGCCTTGCCGGAGCAGTGGGCCCCGCATCTGACCGACGGTGTCAGCGCCCTGATCGTCCTGTCGCTCGCGGCCTGCGCGGCACTATTGCTACACGCGCTGTTGTACCGGGTGCTGCTGGCGCGCATCGAGAAGCGGTTCGGCATGACACGCTCGCTTTTGCGGCGGGCCCGCCGGCCGCTCAGCGTCGCCTTCGTCCTGGCCTCGCTGATCTTTACCGTGCCGCGCACCAACCTGGACCGGCAAGTGGAAGACGTGATCGAACACGCGGCGCTGGTCCTACTGATCGTCCTGGTCGGTTGGCTGCTGATCGTGCTGACCAATCATTTCGCAGACCGGTCCACGCGCCGCTTCAACCTCGACGTCGACGACAACCTCGGGGCGCGCAAGCATGTGACCCAGTTGCGCCTGTTGAAGCGGACAACGAATATCATCATCGTCCTTGTGACCGCGGGCGCCGCGCTGCTGACCTTCGAGGGGGTTCAGGAATACGGTGTCAGCCTTTTCGCATCCGCCGGCGCGGCCGGACTGGTCCTGGGTCTCGCGGCGCGCCCGGTCCTGACCAATCTGATCGCCGGCATCCAGATCGCGATCACGCAGCCGATCCGCCTCGAGGATGTGGTGATCGTCGAGAGCGAATGGGGCTGGGTCGAGGAGATCTTCGCCACCTTCGTCGTAGTGAGGGTCTGGGACAGGCGCCGCATGGTCGTGCCGCTGTCCTATTTCATCGAGCAGCCCTTCCAGAACTGGACCCGGGAAAGCGCGCAGGTGATCGGGGCCGTGACCTGGAACCTCGACTACACGGTGCCGGTGCAGCGGATGCGCGAAAAGCTGAACGAGTTCCTGGAAGAAAGCAGCCTCTGGGACCACGATGTCGCCAACCTGCAAGTCGTCGAGACCGGCGAGAAAAGCGTCAAGATCCGCGCCCTGATGACTGCGCGCACCTCGCCGCGGGTATGGGACCTTCGCTGCGAGGTTCGTGAAAAGATGCTCGAATGGCTGCGCGATGCGTATCCGCGGGCCCTGCCGCGGACGCGGGGAGAGTTGCAGGTCGATGGCAGAGGACACTGGGGCGAGACGACGTCCGATGGCAGGCAGGCAAGGTGACCTTACCCTCGAGATCATCCGCCTGGCGGTGATGCTTTACATCCGGTTCCCGCTTTCGCTTTGTAACGTCGAGGATCTGTTGAACGCAGCTTTTCAAGCCGACATCGTTTCAAGCTGCGCCGCACCGCCGCGCTCGCTGAGTGGCGCCGTCTTGCTGTGGATTAGAGGGCTGCATCTCTGTCCAAGCAGAGACCAGTTCGCATTCGTCTGACAGCACCTTCCTGCGACACTAACACGTCGACTTGCCGGAGCTTCGCGACGATCTCTTCGGGCTTATCCTTCTTCTGGGGCATTCTTCTGCCCTCCATCTGGCTCGAAACCCTACTTGAGGGAGGACCATCTTTGAGGGGTAGGCCACTTCGCGGATCAAAGCAGAATTGGGAACTGTCCCGCTAGGCTCCCGTTTTCCATGCGACAGCAACGGAGGACCGGCATGACCGAGACGCAAGAGCCAAATTGGTGGCAAGGCGCCGCGATCTACCAGATTTACCCGCGCAGTTACCTCGACACGACGGGCAATGGCGTGGGCGACCTGAAGGGCATAAGCGAGAAACTGCCCCATATCGCCGAGCTGGGCGCGGATGCCGTCTGGATCTCGCCTTTCGTGCGTTCGCCCATGCTCGATTTCGGCTACGACGTTTCCGACTACCGGGCCGTCGATCCGCTTTTCGGCACGCTCGAGGATTTCCAGGCGCTTCTGGACCGGGCCCACGAACTGGGCCTGAAGATCATCATGGACCAGGTGCTGTCGCACACGTCGAACCAGCACCCCTGGTTCCTGGAAAGCCGCGAGGGGCGCGAGAACGCCAAGGCCGATTGGTACGTCTGGGCCGACCCGAAGAAGGACGGCACGGTCCCGAACAACTGGCTGTCGGTCTTCGGCGGCTCATCCTGGCAATGGGAGCCGCGCCGCGGCCAGTACTACCTGCACAATTTCCTGCGCGAGCAGCCCGACCTGAATTACCACAATCCCGAGGTGCAGGACGCCGTGCTGGACGTCTGCCGTTTCTGGCTGGACATGGGCGTCGACGGGTTCCGGCTGGATGTCTGCGCGTTCTATTTCCACGACAGCGACCTGCGCGACAATCCCGACAACCCCGAGGTCAACCCCGGTGCCCATTTCCGCTTCAACCCCTACTCGATGCAGCGCCACACGCGCGACATCGCCCAGCCCGAGAACCTGGCCTTTCTCGAACGGCTGCGCGCGCTCAGTGACGCCTACGAGGATCGCGTGCTTCTGGGCGAGTTGCACGAGGGCGACGGCGCGCGGCTGCATCGCGAATACACCGCGCCGGACCGGTTGCAGCTGGCCTACGGTTACTGGTTCCTCGGCGCCGACGAGATCGACGCCGGGCTGATCCGCGACACCGCCGCGGCGCTGGGACACGAGACGCGGGACGGCTGGCCCTGCTGGGCGCTGGACAACCACGACTTTCACCGCGCCGTCACCCGCCTTGGCAAAGAGGATTGCCCCGAGGCGGTGACGGTGATCCTGGCCGCGCTGACCTGTCTTCGCGGCGCGTGCTGCATCTACCAGGGGTCCGAGCTGGGCCTGGCCCAGGCGCACGTGCCCTATGACCGCATCGTCGATCCCTACGGGCGCGAATTCTATCCGTCCTTCCAGGGCCGGGACGGCGCGCGCACGCCCATGCCCTGGGAGGGCGGCGAACCTCACGGCGGCTTCTCGAAGACCGAACCCTGGCTGCCGGTTCCGCCCGAGCACCTGGACCGCGCCGTGGACCGGCAGAAGACGCTGCCGGGCTCGACGCTGAACCAGATGAGCCGTTTCCTGAACTGGCGGCGAGAACAGCCGGCACTGCGCATGGCGGCATGGCATTCCTGGATCTGCCGCAGCCGGTGTTGGGGCTGACCCGCGAACACGGGGGCGAAACCCTGACCTGCCTGTTCAACCTCGGCGCCGACGAAGCCGTGATCGAGATGCCCGAGACTCGCTGCGGCGCCGCGCTGGAGGGCCACGGCTTCGGCGCCCCGCGCGAGGGCGACCTGGTCCGCCTGCCGGCGCATGGCGCCTTCTTCGCCAGCACGGGAGGCGCGGGATGAAGAATACCGGACGCGAGGCCCTCGTCGCCGAGGCGATGCTGCACCGCCCGCGCCGTGACCGGTCGCGGGACGCGCAGGAATGGTGGCGCGGGGCGATGTTCTACGAGGTCTACATCCGTTCGTTCCGCGACAGCGACGGCGACGGCATCGGCGACCTGCAGGGCGTCATCGAGAAGCTGGACCATATCGCCAGCCTGGGCGTGGACGGACTGTGGCTGTCGCCCTTCTATCCGTCGCCGCAGGTCGATTTCGGGTACGACATCAGCGATTTCTCGAATGTCGATCCGCTCTACGGCTCGATGGGCGACTTCCACGAGCTGACCGAGAAGGTCCACGAGAAAGGCATGAAGCTGCTGATCGACCTGGTGCCGTGCCATACCTCGGACCAGCATCCCTGGTTCAAGGAAAGCCGGCAGGACCGCGAGAACGAGAAGGCCGATTGGTACATCTGGGCCGACGGGGCCGAGGATGGCGGCCCGCCGAACAACTGGCTGAGCAGCTTTGGCGGCTCGGCCTGGCAATGGGACCCTCGGCGGTCGCAGTATTACTACCATCCCTTCCTGACCTGTCAGCCCGCGCTGAACCTGCAGAACCCCGAGGCGCTCGAGGCTGTGCTGGACATCTTCCGCTTCTGGATGGACCGCGGGGTGGACGGGTTCCGCCTGGATGCCGTGCAATGCCTGTGCTGCGACCCCGCTTTGCGGTCGAACCCGCCGTCGCCCACGGGCGAGCAGAACATCATGGTGGGCGGCGGGCCGAACAATCCGTTCCGCAAGCAGTTGCACCTGTTCGACCGCGACGTCCCGCAATCCGCCAAGGTGCTCGAGGCGTTCCGCGGGGCGGTGCGCGAATACGAACCCGAGCGGGTGCTGATCGGCGAGCTTGCGGACGTGGACAGCTCGCGCTTCGCGGTCAAGTACACGCTTCAGGATCAGCGGCTGCACGCGGTCTATGATTTCGACCTCATCAACGCCGCCAAGTCCCTGGACGACTGGCGCGACATCCTGCGCGTGCGGGTCGAGTTCATGGCCTCGGGCTGGATGATGAACGTGTTCACCAACCACGACTCGGTGCGCGCGGTGTCCAACCTGACGCTTTTCGCCGAGAGGGAAGGCTGTCACGACCAGGCGGCCAAGCTGCTGCTGTTCATGCAGTCCACGCTGCTGGGTGGCGGGATCATCTTCCAGGGCGAGGAGCTGGGCCTGCCGCAGCCCGAGCTGGAATACGAGGATCTGCAGGACCCCTGGGCGAAGGCCTTCTGGCCCGATTTCGAGGGGCGCGACGGCGTGCGCACGCCGATCCCGTGGAAGAAATCCGGCAAGCAGGCGGGGTTTACCGACGCCGAGGAGGCCTGGCTGCCCGTGCCCGACGACCACCGCGACCATGCCGTCACCACCCAGGAGAAGGATCCGGACTCGGTCCTGAACTTCACCCGGGCGCTGCTCGCGTGGCGGAAAGAGGAACCGCTGCTGCGCACCGGGCGCGAGCGGGTCTACGAATCCGACGTCGCGCCGGTGATCGCCTATGATCGCTACGACGATGAGCGCTGCATGACCTTCGTGATTAACGTTTCGATGGACAAGCGCTGGTTTCCGGTGGAGCCGGGCGACGAGCTGATCGAGATTGCAGGTGCGCGCCCGTGCCGCGAGAAGCAGGGCCTCCGCCTGGGGCCGCTCGATTTCGCCGTGATCCACCGCGCCGAGAGTTGGGTCCACGACACGAATGTGAATGGGCCCATGACTGCGAGCGGTACTGGATAGGGCTCTGAACGTCACAGCGGAGAGCCATTTCGGAGCAACTTGGTTTGGTGATTTCAATGTCTTGTACGTTAGAGAACGTTCGATCCCGGTCGCGCCCCCTCCGCCAGAATTCGCACCGTGGCGGCAGCCATCGACCCATAAATCTTTAATACCAATGGAAAATTCTCGGAGCCACCGAGATTTTGAGTTTTTCCCAGCTGATTTTCCAACCATTTTGGCAATCATCCTGCCAATAATTGAGCAATGTCAGTGAACGAGTTGGCCTGCCCCTGAAATGTGGTCATCCCTGAAGTTGGCTTTCGCGCCGGATGAAGGACGAAGGAATACCCCGGATCGAAGCCGGATCAGGAATCGATCCAGTGGGGCGATACCCCGGCGAAGCGCATAATCACGAAGAGATCGTCGCGAAGCTGCGGCAAGTCGATGTTCTGGTATCGCAGGGCCAGTCGGTGGCCGAGGCGCGCTTGGTTGTGAACAGGTTCACATCGCCGCACTGATGTTCGTGTCACTCCGTCCGGAAGGAACCGGAGGATGACATGACCCCTGAAATCTGGATTGCGCTGGCAACTGCCAACTTCGCCGCCTACCTCGCCCCCGGTCAGAACATGGCCCTTGTTGGCGCGGCCACGGCGCGATCAGGCATGCCAGGCGGAGTGGCCGCCGTCGCAGGTATCCTGGTCGCCGAGGCGGTCTGGACCGCGATCGCGCTCGGTCTCATCATCACGGCGCGCGAGATCGACAGCGAGGTGATGCTGTGCCTTCAGGTGGCCAGCGGCGCTTTCCTCGTATGGTGCGGGTGGAAGGTGCTCACTACGTCGGCCGACGGAGACACCACACCCATCGAGTCGAAAGGGAGCCACATCCGCCTGTTCCTCCACGGGATTTGGGTCGGGTTGGCAAACCCGTTGGCGCTGGTCTTCTTCGTCTCCATCTTTCCCGGTCTCTTGAAGGCCAGCCTGACGCATGAGCCGCTAGGATTGCTGTTCTTCTCTGGAACGGCTGTCGTAATCTCCTCGCTGGCCGCCCTCGCGCCCTATCTTGCCATGTCACGAATGCTCGTCGTCGCCGGGCAGGCACGGCGGCTCAACGCGGTTTCGGGCGGCGCCCTGCTGCTCGTAGGCGTCGCGGCAATCGCCTGGAGCGCGGTCTGACCTCGTCGCGCCCCGATCAGGCCCTTTGCGCTCTGCGAGCGGTCGGCGAACCCCGGACGGCTGTCGCCCCGAATGCGCCTCGGCTGTCCCAAAAGCCGGGCGCTCCGGTCAAGCTCTTCGACGACCTGATATGTCCGGAAGTTCGTTCTCGCAAAGGTCGCGAGCGCCTCTCGCTCCGGCCATGACGCGCAGCAGCCTAAACCGGTCGACGACGCTGTTCACGTCGTCGATGCTCAACTCGTCGAGACAGATGCTGCCGGTCGTGGAAACCGCGTTCGAGGTTTCATTCGGCCGAAATGATCGTGGGCGACGTCGGATAACTCTTGCAACTCGGGACAACCGTTTCCTTACCGCCAACCTCGGTGATAACCTTCTCGACGCACTGGGCCCCCAGGATACCCCAAATGAAATCCACCTGGGTTGCCTCCACGCTTGGCCCGCCGTTGGAATAGAACCAGGCCATCGAAGGCGCCCCCATGACGATCCTGTCGAAGCCGAGCAGGTTTGGAGTCCAGTCGGACCCGACGCCTTGCATCCCCGAATTTCCTGTTTCATCCACCGATGCTTGCGAGTGGCAGCTCGTGCAGGATGCCGAATTGACGAACCCGCCTTCCGTGATCGTTGCCCCGGTCCCGGTCGGAATGCCCGTAGGGGTGACAAACGTCGTCTGTGTCCCCTTGAGGCGGTAGTTTCGCCAGGCTGGATCCTGCGGGGCAAGGACGTCTGGATTCGCGTCCGCCTCCGCTGTCCCGATGTCGAGGGCGTCGAACAGCGCCTCCAATTCGGGGGTCATCGACTCACCGGTCATTTCCGGAAGGTAGACCTTCCCCGTAACGAACAGCGGGGAGTTCGGATCAGGCTCATCCGGTTGCGTTGCCAGATTGTTGTTCAGAACCGTCATTGGCGGAATATACGTGCTGCCGAAAACAGCCCCGCTCTCGGATTCGGTACCTGCCGCGTATCCGAAGCTGTCGTTGCACCCGATGTAATCGCACCGCCCGAGGTTGGCGACGTGCTCGATCGCGTACCAGTGCCAAATTGGCAGATCCTTGGAAGCATTGGTCATGGCCAGCACGTAGTAGAGACCATTTACGCTGCCCTCGGCGGGATTTTGCACGTCGACGGTGAGGTACGGAAACTCGGGGTTATTGGGGGGTTCCACGGGATTTCCATCCGCGTCTTCGCCTTGGATCAGGCCAGTTGCCAGCATCACGTCCTGATGAAGAAGGTCGACCTTCACAATCACGGCGTCGGTCGGATATCGGACCTCAAGAGCGTGGGCGCGGGCGATATCCCCTGACGACAGGGCGTCGTTCTGGGCTTGGTTCCGCGCGCCCAGACCCTCCTTGTTGTACAGGTCGTTGCGGTAGGTGTAATCGACAAAGGGCTTGTTGCGGAAAACCCATTCCAGCTCCATGTCCCGCAAAAGCCGACCCGGATCGATCTCGTCCGCCAGACGCAGGCCGGAATGGCTCAGGGTGTTGCCGCTCGGCGCGCCGTGGGGTTGTGCAGGAAGCGGACCGGGATCGTAATAGTCGCCTCGGAAGACAGGACAGTGTTCCGGCATTGGCCCGGAAGGATCGATTTGCGCGTTCGGATCGCAGCAATCGGTCTGGTTCGCTTCGGTGCACAGGGGCAACGGTTCGTTCATCCACACCGTCTGGTCCACGCCCCAATTCCAGAACGGAACGGGCTCGGCGGTTCCTGCATTCAGCCCGGCAATTGCCTCCAAGAACTGAACCCACGCAAATGCGTCCGGGCAGGTTGCAGCCGCCGAACCGGAGACGGCTTCCGAAAAGCTTGGACGTCCGCTCTCCACGGTCACCGCGCAGTCCTGTGAGTCCTGGAGGAAGCTCCTGTAATACATCAGCTTTTGAAGTCCGTTGGCAGGAGCTTCCTGCGCAAGGCAGACCGCCGGAAGGCTGATTGCTGCACATGCGGTAACGCAAGCGGAACGCCACATGGTGGTAAATCCTTATATAAAATCAACTATTAGGAGTATTCCGCACGCAAACCCCTTGAGTCAATCTTCTTCCCAGGCACGACCAGTGGATGCCTCCGGGCATCGGGTTTGGAGCCACCAGACACCCAGGCTGCGCTGAGCCGCTATGCCATCAACCTCGCCAGCAGATTGCTGACCGTCGAAACGTGCCATGGTCCACCGCGGCGTCTGTATGCCGCGGGTGGTAAGTTCGACAGCGATGTCGCTGAGGCACAAACTCCCCTTTTCCGGTGCCGCGGCATAACGGGCAGAAGCCCGTCTGATCATCGCGCCCCCGGTAAGGCGCCAAAGAGTGCGCCTGCCCGACCTCGAACCTATACAAACGTTCGCTATTGCTCTAGAGGCGCCTAACTGTGCGCCCTCGCCGGCGCGAAACCTGCCCGCTCGCCGGCCCGGATAGCCCCGAGCAGTTCCCGAGAGTAACCCCCCATGCACCCTGCACTTCGCGCGGCCGTCGATGACCGTGGCTATTCCAAATTGACACCCGTTCAGACATTGGTGCTCGACCCCGCCTTGAAAGGCCGTGACCTGCTGGTTTCGGCGCAAACCGGCTCAGGCAAGACGCTGGGCTTCGGCCTTGCCATCGCGCCCACGCTTCTGGGGGATGATCATTCTTTTGCGCCGGGCGCCAAACCTCTTGCCGTAGTTATCGCCCCGACGCGTGAGCTGGCCCTGCAGGTCAAACGGGAACTCGGCTGGCTCTACGCCAAGGCGGGGGCGGTCCTGGCCTCCTGCGTGGGCGGCATGGACATGCGCGACGAACGCCGCGCGCTGGAACGCGGGGCGCATATCGTGGCCGCCACCCCGGGACGGCTGCGCGACCACATCACCCGCGGCTCCATCGACCTCTCCGACGTGCGCGCCGTTGTCCTCGACGAGGCCGACGAGATGCTCGACCTCGGGTTCCGCGAGGAGCTGGAATTCATCCTGGACGCGTTGCCCCCCGAACGGCAGACCCTGCTGTTCTCGGCCACCGTTCCGCCGGCGATCGCCGCTCTTGCGAAAGGCTACCAGAACGACGCCGAACGGATCGTCGCAAAGTCCGAAACGCCGCAGCACGACGACATCGAGTATCAGGCGATGATGGTGACCGACCGCGATGTCGACAACGCCGTGATCAATACCCTGCGCTATCACGAAGCCCCCAATGCGCTGGTCTTTGCCAACACGCGCGCCATGGTCAACCGCCTCGCGGCTCGGCTGTCGAACCGCGGGTTCAACGCGGTGGCGCTTTCGGGCGAGCTGTCGCAGACCGAACGCAGCCACGCCTTGCAGTCCATGCGCGACGGGCGCGCGCAGGTCTGCGTCGCGACCGACGTGGCGGCGCGCGGCATCGACCTGCCCCGGCTCGATCTCGTCGTGCATGCCGAGCTTCCCTCCAACCAGGAAACCCTGCTGCACCGGTCGGGGCGCACCGGCCGGGCCGGGCGCAAGGGCGTGAGCGCGCTGATCGTGACGCCGCGCACACGCAAGAAGGCCGAACGCCTGCTGGGCTGGGCCAAGGTCAGGGCCGAGTGGGGCAGCGCTCCGTCCGCCGCCGAAATCCGCGCGATGGATGAAGAGCGGCTGTTCTCGGATCCGGCGTGGCAGGAGCCGGCGACCGAGGACGAGCAGGAGAGCGCGAAGCGGCTTCTCGATGCCTTCACGCCCGAGCAGATCGCCACCGGTTACCTGCGCCTGCTGCACACCCTGCGTGCCCCGCCCGAGGAACTGGCCGAGCCGGGGACCAAGCCGGACCCCGTCAAGGAATTCGGCCCGGCGACGTGGTTTTCCGTGTCGGGCGGTCGCGACGCGGGCGCCGAGCCGCGCCGTCTATTGCCGATGCTCTGCAAGGCAGGTGGCCTGACGAAAGACGACATCGGCGCAATTCGGGTTCAGAAGGACCAGAGCTTCGTGCAGATCCGTAACGAAGCCGTCGCGACTCTCCTGGCGAGCGTCGGTGAGAGCATGGTGCTGGAGAAAGGCGCGCAGCTCAGCCAACTGGCTTCGCCACCAGACCTCGCGACCAAGGGATCGGGGCTCGCGCGCAACACGGTCGGGCGCAGGGCCGCCGGTGCCAAACCGCATCGCCCCGAGGCGTCTTCGTCGGCCAGGCAGGAGCCTGCTCAGGCGACGAAGCCCGATCGAACGCGCGCGTTCCGGACTAGCGATGGCCTCAAGGACGCAGTCGACCGCGCTCCCGCAGAGCCGCGTGTTGCCGCCGAACCAAAGCGCAAACCCAAGGGTTCGCCCCCGCCCAAGGGCAAGCCGAGCAGCAAGAAGAACCGGGCCCGCGCGGCAGCGGTTGCTACGAGCAAAGGTTCAAAAAAGACCCTGAACAAGGCCGGCCCAACCAGGCGGCAGCCTGGAGGCTCCAAACCGTCACGTGGTAAATCGTAGAAGGTCGCCGTCCCTACAGTCGCGGTGTCGATCTCGCCCCTTGGCCGACCTTCATACGACTAGTGGCGACGGTCTCGTTCGAGCCCGCTCTGGCGGATTCTGCGAGGTGCTGGAACCGCGGCCTCGGCGAATCCGAAAGCGTGGGCTTCTCGACATAAGAAGTTCAATTGCGGATCGTGTCGACGCGACAGACCAAGGTATCGTCCCCGCCGCGGTCCGCGAGAGATGATCCAATTCGGTGGACCAGCATGCGGCCGCTCGTTAACGACCGAGCCGCGTCTTAACAGCTTTTCAAGCTGCGCCAGCGGCCGATCAATCCGCGTGATCCTCCGCTTCTGGCCCGAATCGGCTGCTTCATGGTAGACTAGACATAGGGCAATTCAACTTAGGCGCGCTGCCCGCCGTGTTGCAGCGTGTGTGGGGACATGATGCGGACGCCTCGAACCCGACTTGCGTGCAGCCAAAGGCAGGCGCTCGCAATGTCGCATGCGATGAAGACGTCCGTCAGAATACTGTCGCTCACCGGTGCAACCCTCGACGCCTTTCTGAGCGATCTGGTCGCCGCGAACCCGTACTTGCGACGTCGTCGCCGAGCATATGGCTCGCTGCCGGAATACCCCATCGCCGAGCGAAATCAGAGCATGCACCAGTCGGTTCTGGAACGCCTGTCGCTGGAACGCTTCGACCTGCCCGAACGAAAGATCGTCATGGCGCTTCTCGAGGGCCTGGAGCCGACCGGATGGATGACCGAACCATTGGAGCGCATCGCGAAGCGAACGGGTGCCTCGATCACAAGCGTCCAGACGACACTGAAACGCGTCCAGGATATCGCACCGGCAGGCATGTTTGCACGGTCGTTGTCGGAGTGTCTGCGCCTGCAACTGGAGCGAAACGGGGAACTGACGTGGGACCTCTCAGCGCTTCTGGGAAATCTGTCTCTCGTGGCCGAAGGGCGGCTCGAGGAGCTGGCGGAGAAATGCGACTGTTCCCTGGACGACCTGACGACGCTGCTCGGACAGCTCCGACGGCTCGATCCCAAGCCCGGCCTGCAATTCGATGTGACGCCCTTGCCGCCTGCGCAATGCGATCTGATCGTGCGGCGTGACGGGACAGGATGGAGGGTTGAATCGAACGAGGAAGAGACGCCCAGCCTGTCGATAGAGGCCGGACCGGACGCGGATGCCACGCTCCTGGCCGAAGCCCGGAGTGTCGTCGATGCGATGGCACTTCGTCGCGAGACCTCGGTGAGGGTCGCGAGCGTCCTGGTCGAGCTTCAGTCCGATTTCGTCGCCGATGCCACGGCTCCGCGCAAGCCGGTCAGGCAAGCCGATGTCGCCAACCGTCTTTCCCTCCATGCAAGTACAGTCAGCCGGGCGGTTCGGGATCGAACGCTTGACGTTCCCCGCGGTCGTCTTCCCCTGAAGTCGCTATTCTGCCCGGGGGCGCCGGGCGATGGACACGACGGACTATCCCAGGACGCCGTTCTGATCCAGATGCGCAAGCTGGTGGCGTCGGAATCGCGGCACCGCCCCCTCACCGACGGAGAAATCGCCCGGGCGCTCGTCGACAGTCGGGTCACGATCGCCAGGCGGACTGTCGCGAAGTATCGCCACATGCTCGGGATCGCGGCCGCACCGCGGAGAGCGGAGCCAGCAAACGGCGGAACGCTATCGTGTCCTTTGGGGTGAGGGCATGGACGCTCGAGGGTCCAGTGCCCGTTGAGCTTGTACGCACGGCACAGGCCGGCGATTAATTCGTGAAGAGGGTTGGGAGCACGTCGTGTTGAACTTGAGAGCCGGGGGGCTTCGGTCATGGCACGCGCGATTTGGGCCAAGGCTATCGGTCGCGAGCCGGAAGCGATGCTCAAACGGTTGCTCGCAGAGGCGCCTCTCTGCGGGCTCAGCTTGGACGTGCTGTCCGAGCCCGTCGAGGACAGTGCCGCTCTTCTGGTGTTTGACCCTGACGACCCAGGCAGCCTGACTGCGGTACAAGATGTTTGCCGGGAAGGTCGGCGGCAGATCCTGGGGATCGCGGCCGGACGGGCAGCAGAGGACGGCTCCGCGGATTGGCGCTTTCTTCAAGCGGGTCTGACCGACATCTGGCACGCCAAGGGGCCGAGCGCCGACCTTGCCGCCGACCTCTGCCGTCGGATCAAGATGCGGCTGGAGAGGATGACTCAGCTCGACGCAGTCCTGAAATCCGAACGCGTTACCCGCAATCTCGTCGGGAGCAGCGGCGTCTGGACGGACGCTCTCCGGCGCGTGGCGGAGGCGGCGCTGTTCGGCACGCTGCCCATACTTCTGACGGGAGAAAGCGGCACCGGAAAGGAGCTCTGCGCACGCTTCGTCAAAAGCTTGTCCGGCGACAGGTCCGGGGGGGATCTCATCACCGTGGATTGTACCACGCTCAATCCCGAGCTGTCGGGGAGCGAGCTCTTCGGGCACGATCGGGGGGCGTTCACCGGCGCCGTCGGTATGCGGCGGGGTGCTTTCGCGCTCGCCAACAGGGGAGTCTTGTTCCTCGACGAGATCGGCGAGCTCGATCGGCTGCTCCAGGTTCAGCTCCTGCGCGCAATCCAGGAAAAGCGCTTCAAACGCGTCGGCAGCAACGAATGGGTGCAGTCTGATTTTCGGCTGGTCTGCGCGACAAACCGCGACCTCGCGCAGGAGGTGGCGGATGGCAGCTTCCGCGCCGACCTCTATCACCGGATCGCCGGCTGCACGATCCGTCTGCCACCGCTCCGCGATCGGCGCGGCGATGTCCTTCCACTCGCGCGACACTTTCTGGCGGCATGTCTGGGAGAAGAAGGCGCCGTGGAAATCGAGCCGTCCGTCGCGACGTTGCTCACGGAACGGGAATATCCCGGCAACGTTCGCGAGTTGCAGCAAATCGTCCAGCGCCTCGCGTTGAGGTATCCCGGTGCCGGCCCGGTAACACCGGGGATGGTTCCAGCCGAACTCAGGCCGACCCATGATTGCGCGACGGAGGCGCCCGAGGCATGTGAATTCGCCCGCGCGGCAGACGGGGCGCTTGCGGCGCATATGAGCCTCAAGGATATCGCCCGCGAGGCGACCGATGCGGCCGTGCGCCTGGCGCTTTCGCGATGCGACGGAAACGTTTCGGCCGCCGCGAAGCTGCTGTCTGTCACACCGCGTGCGCTACAATTGCGCCAGGCACAGCAATCGGGATCGGAGTCCCACTAGTCATTGTAGCACGAATAGATCGATTTCGGATTGTGCTGCTGGTCGAAGATCCAGTCGCGCATCCGTCTCGCGGTATTCGACGGAGCTGCTGAACCGGTGAGCTGATACTCCCGGTTCACCCGCATGAGACCGGCGAATACATCGTCGTTGAGTCCCAGAATCCGATCCCGGAACCCATTGCGCGACTTGATCAGCCGCACGAGGGTTCTGAATTCCGCGCGGGCATCTTCAGTTTTGTGCCAGGGCGGTGGAGCGCCGCCGGATGCCATGTTCGCATAGGCGTTGGCCCATTGCTCGATGACATAGCGGCTGTCCGTGTCGCGCTTGCGCAGTTTCTCCACCAGGCAGATCGTATGGTCGCGGCGCGCGCTTTTGGGAAGTTTCCTGAGGTCCTCAAGCACCTGGATCGTCCTCGTACGGACAGATGGAGTAGCTGGTTTCGGTCTCGGAAGCGGATCGCGCAGCTTGGCGTCTATCGCGTCGGGAAGCGTCACGTAGGCCAGAAGGAAGAACCGGGCGGGCAGTTCGTCCGGTCGCCCGGAGCAGGTTCTGGTCGCGGATGGAGTGACGTTCGCGCGCTGGAAGAGCCGATCAAGGTCGACGCCAAACCGCGCAAGCTCGAAGTTGCGCTCGATCAGCGACTTGCCCGCTGCGCTGCCCGACCCGATGTAGAACAGGAAGAAGCCGCTGTCACAGCTCGTCCCGAGCTCTGTCGTGTGCCGGTTTTCGAGATACGCCTTGAAGGTGGACTTGATGTCGTCGACGGACATGCCCGGCTTTTGTTGAATGAAGAGTTCGACGGTCAGATCGACGAGGCTGTCGAGATAGCTGCGGGGCACCCGGTGAACCCATTGGCTCTTGTCCGGCTGTCGCGACTTGGCCTCCTTGATCAACCATTGCGCGTTGCGGAGCGGAATCCGGGTGCGCGCACGGGTCAGGATACCGAGGTCGGTGCCCGACGGAATGTTGCGCCGGCACGGCGTCCGGCGGCTGTTCCACCGGATGACGTTCATCTTCCGGAAGACATGCCGCGCCGGATCGCAACTCGGGATCTCCGGCGTTGCGGGGGTCACCTCCAGGTGGAGTTCACCAGCGGCCCTATCGGTCGAGCCGCGACAAGACGCACAGCCACACGCCCCGTTCCTGTGCCGACCTCTTCGGGCGGTGCACGCGGCGCAATGGCAACCGGCTCCATGGTCCACTCGCTTTCGTGTCGGGGGAATCTCGTTCATCGATCTGTCTCCTTCTGTCTCGGCGGACGCTCAACGGCTCCAGATCCGCCAGCTGTCCGGGATCGGCTGGCCTGTCCCGACCTTGAAACCGGGACCTCCGTCCTTCAGCCCGAGCGTGTCGACCGCCCACTGGCCGACGCCCTTCCAGATGTCGGGACCGGGGTCATTGGCGCGTGTACGGCTCGACTGGCGATGCGCCAGAACGTGGGTGAGTTCGATTGTCCTGATCAGGTGGCGGACCAGGGCACGTCCGCTCGCGATCTGCTCGGCAGTTGGAATGTGGCGGCCGAACTTGTCTCCCTTCCACCATTTGCCGTCGGTGTTCGGGAAGTTGCCGACGAACTCGACGGCGACGCTGCCTCTGTTGAACCCGTTCGAGGCCCAGAGATACGCGGAATCGGGATGGTTCTGCAGAATGGTCCCATCCGGCAGGATGACATAGTGTGTCCCGACCTTGTTGTACTTCTCGATATCGTTGCCGCGACTGAAAGCGGTCTGATGCAGGACCAGCGCGTAGACCGTCGACAGGTCTCGCGTGCCCTTGCGCTTGGATTTCAGAGCCTTGTCGGTGCGGTCGATGATCTTGGGACCGAAGAGGGGCCAAAAGCGACCCAGAAACATCTCTTCCTCTTCCTCACGGCGAAAGGCGGAATCCAGCTCCTTCGACGATTGTGCGGCGCCGTCCCTGGCTCGGGCGGCAACAAGCTCCCGCTCGGTTTCCGGTCCCGCGATCCCATCCACGATCAGCCCGGCCGAGGCTTGGAACCTCCTGAGCGCCCGGCGCGTGGCAGGTGTTGCGCGTCCCGTGGTGGGCAGCGCGGTCCCGTCGATCAAGTTCAGCGAGCTTTGTACCCAGCGCATGAACTCTTCACCATGTGCGGGACATACATGTGGCCGCGCGCCGCGGGGGCGCGGACGAAGACGCAGGCGCCGCAATCGACGCGGAGGCCGCGTTGCCGGGTGCCGACGCGCGCCCCCGAGGGCTGGCCGAACGGGTCCGCGACGCGGTCGACGCCGGACGCGGCCTCGCAGTCTGGCAGGGCGGCGCCGGGCGCGGCGCGGGCGCAGCATCGCCTCGAACTCCGCGTCGGCATCGGTGTCGATCTCGTGGTCAGGCAAAAGCGTGTCGAGGCTGTAGGTCATCTTGGTCCTCCAGAATGCGGTTGAGGGCGAGAGCCGCACGCGCGACCGTTGCGGCGTCGTGAGACGCGGTTAGAATGAAGCTGAGGCCAAGACGGCCCGGCCGGCACAAGCGGCGGGCAAGGGCCGTGATCCCGAGCCGCGCGAGGCGTGCCTGGACGTGAAGCAGCACGACCGGTTCGGCGATTGGAATCGTGACGACCGGGAAAGGCATGCCGACAGTCGAGATGCCGTCGCGTGCGAGCAGCGATCGGAATTGTGCCACCAGTCGCCAGAGCCGCGCGCGCCGACAGGCGCCGTGCCTGCCGTTCAACTCGAAGCCGTGGTTCAGGGCAGCCGTATCGGCCGCGGAGACCGGAGAGGCGTGCTGCCTCAGCGCACCACATTCCCGCAGGTGGGCGATCCGCCGCTTCGGGCCGAACGCGAGAGCGGCCGGAACGCCGAAGGCCTTCGCGGTGGAGGCCACGGCGGTCAGATTGTCCGGCCAGCGGTCCAGCCGCGCAATGGTGCCGCCGCCATGTGGACCCAGGAGGCCAAAGCCTTGCGTGTCATCGACGATAACCTCCACGTCATGCGCGGCGGCGATGGAGAGGATCTGCCCGAGCGGCGCCGGCCGGTTGCAGCCTGTGCAGAACCCGTCGAGCAGAATTGCGGCCACGGGACGCTCAGATCTGGAGGCGAGTAGGCGATGCAGCGAGGACGGGCAGGCATGACAGAAACGCTGCGTTTCTTTGCCCAGGGCGGCCCGCCGCCCGATGGGGTAGGCAGCCCCGTCCACCGTCAGGTCGCCGTGCCGCATGGTAACCAGAACGTCCACCATCGCGTGCAGGCTCGACGGGTAGAGGGCCGCCGCCTCGGCTCCTGCCAGCCGCGCCGCGGAACGCTCCAGCCCTGCCACGTCCGGCAAGGGCCGGAGCGCGGCGGGACGGCCGGTCGTCAGGCGCGGCCATTGTCGCAGCGAGGCGAACGGATGCTCCATGTCGAGATAGAGCGCCGAGGTGAAGTCGATCGAGACCACACCACCGCCCTCACCTTCTGACCGGCAGGCGCGGTTTGTTCGGTCCCGAGCGCATCGCGGTGCCGCGGGGACGCGGCAGGGCGTGGCTCGCGCGACTGGTACGGGGCAAAGTCCGCGACCGGGCAGCCATCAGTTCGGACGGTTGCCTGATCCGCGCCTCGGCGCCTCGGCTGTCCGTGAGATCGATCGAGAGATCGACTCCGGTGACCGAGGCATAGGCGTGGATGTAGCGTTGGATCTCGGGCCTGAAATCGCGCGCCCAGTTCTTGGCGGAGTTCTGGTCGTTGATCAGCATCCAGTTGCCGAAGCGCACCGACAGCAGGATCTGCTCGCCGAACTCGCCCAGTTCGTGGAAATGGGTAACGCTGACGTCGGTCCAACCCTGTAGCCGCTTCATGTCGTCGACCGGACCCATCCAGCTTTCCTGATACGGGACCATGTGGCGGCCGCGGATGAACTCACGGATCTCCGGTCGAGAGAGCAGCCACTGGGTGATCAGCATCTCCTTGCGGGCCTGCCAGGGCAGGTCGCCGTACTGGTTATGCGCGCCTTCGCCGAGGATGATGTGAACTTCGCGCAGGGCATTCAGCAGGGCAAACCCATCCGCGATGACCGTGGTGTCGTCGTCCTCGCGATAGAACATCATCGCGCGATAGAGCAGCGTGTGGAACGCTTCGATGAAGCGGACGCGGCTGTCGGCCGGCGTGAAATGTTCGACCGTCTTGCCGATCAGCGTCAGTCCGTAGTGATGGTCGTACTCGTAGGCACGGCGCGAAACGCTGAGACGGTTGGATTCATCCTGGAGGAACCCCCAAAGCAGGTTGTTGAGGCCCCGCAGCGGATCGAGCTCGAAGTTCAGCAGCGGATCGTCGGGACCGTTCCGCTTGTTCTGGAAACGCTTCAGGATCGCGTTCATGGACTGCACCAGCATCCCCTGCTCGTGCCAGTAGGACCAGATCAGTTCGATCATGCAGGGATTGGTCAGACGGTGGCGCAGAATGCCATCGCAGTACGGGAGAACCTCGCTGTCGTCGCCCAGGCTCTGCGTCCCCGCGATCGCCGTCGCGATCCGTCGCAGATATGTGTTCGGAGCATCGACGTAGTCTTCGAGCGCGTCCATCAGGCTGCGGACCGTGTCTTCACTGACCTCCAGCCGCCCGGCCTCTCCATTCACATCGCGCAACGCGTCGAAATGAGCGAAGGGGCTATTCTCGTTGAAGATTTCACCGTCCTTGATGAACAAGCCGCATTCCACGATCAGGAACGCCTCGGTGGCTTGGCGCAGGAGCTTGTAGCTGTCGGTGCCGAGGATCGTCTTGCGGTTCGTGAGGCTGGAGCGCCGGTCCTGCACCGTCGGAGCGCCGATCCCTCCGGCCCTCTCGGCATCCGGCGGGCCGAATTCACCGTCACACAGAACGGCGTCGATGAATGCGTGGTAGCGTGGGAAGGCAATCGCCTTGGATCGGTTCCGGACGGCCATCCATAGGGATTGGTCTGCCGTCTGCACACGCGCGGTCCGCTGCAGCTCGACCTTGACGGGCCCCCCGCCGCCGATCGGGTCCATATCGTCCGGACCCCGTGTGCCGGGAAGTCCGGTCCCGGAAGAAGATGTATTCTGTTTGGGCTTCTGTGCCATGTCGATGGTCCTTCTTGCATGATCAGGTTGCAGGAATAAGCTGCCGGATCGTTCCCCCGTCGCGTCCGGGCGGGTGGATCGCGCGCTGAAGCGCCCAGTGATCGAGAAGCTTTCGCAGGACGCGGCGCTCGGCGGCGGGCGATAGGGCGCCGTCCATGCGAGCCTGGCCGAGAACCGCAACGGCAAAGGCCGGAGGGGCGCTCAGAACCCGGTTCGGTCGGTCGAGCCAACTCTGGGCGTGACGGCGCAGCGCCTCTGGATTGCGCGCGCTCGGCCGCATGACTTGTTCGAGGCTGCGCCCACCCAGCAAAGGGCTGCGATGCCCGACAAGGAAATCGACGAAGGCCGGAAGCCTTGCGCGGATATCGTTCAGGAGACGGCCTTCGGGCGTGTCGGTCGGAGGGGCCGGATAGAGCGCTGCCCAAAGGCGGGCGAGGCGGTCCCACTGGGGATCGGGGAACAGACGGGCTCCGATCTCGGCGCTGAGGAAGATGCGGATCCAAGGGATCGGGTGCGGGTCGTCGCTTCCGATACGGAAGACGAAGGCCCGCGGCAGGCTCACGACTCCCACCAGACCGAGGGTCGAGGTGATCCCGAGACGCGCCACCGACCAGAAATCCGCGATCACCTCGGAAATCCAGCGCTCGAACCATTGCCAGATCTGCGCTTCGGTGGACGTGAGCGTGGCGATGTGTTTGCGAAGTCTGGTTCGAAGGCTGTTGACCAACCCCAGAAGCGCCGCGGCCTGATGGCCGACTTCGTGGACCAGAGACGAGGCGACGCCTGTCCCGATCATCCGCTCACGCGGAACACGTATGATCGCCGAAGGGTTTTTTCCGCCGCCCGGAAGGCGCGTTCGCGCCCGACGGATGGCGGCGCCGATGCCGCGGTCGAGATAGCAGATCAGCGGTGGACTTTCGAAATAGCCTGGCAGCGCCATCGCGTCTGCGGCGAGCACGTCAAGCCCGGCAAGCTGGACCCCGGTATCCCGTTCGCCTCGCTGCGACAGCGCGTCCGAGTAGAGATCCAGGTGGGTGAGCACGCGGTTGAACAGCAGGCGCAGCACCGAAAATCGGCGCTGTCCCTCACGGGCGGAAGCGCGCGCCGCCTCCCGCGACCCCAGCCAGTCCACGTACCGCTTGATCCGCGAGATGAGGGCCGTGCGGCTTGCTGCGAAATAGCGCTCGGTCGCGACCTGTGCGGCTCGATCGACGTTGGCTGCGGGCGGCATGGGCCCCGTCAGAACGAACGGGCGAATGTCGAGCGCACGGCCCAGCAACGCGCCGGCTTCGTGTCGCAGGAAGGCGATGGTTGAGGGATCCATGACGCGCGCTCTCCGATGTTGGCTGGGTCAGGCACCGATCAGTACGATCTTGCCGCCGCGGCGGACCCAGCGGCCGCTGCCACCGCGGACCGAACCGGCTGCCCGGTGAACGGCACCTGCCATCGGCGTGCGGCCGACGAGGCCTGGCGCATGAACGGCGGCGGCCTTCGCCACGGCCTTTTTCGCGTCGGTGACGGCGCTACCGGTCGAGCTCTGGCTCGCCGCGTTCTGGGCGGCCTTTCCGGCTAGACGAACCACCCGGCGTGCGACCTCGAATTCCCGATCCTCACCGCTGAGGCCTTCAAGCTCGAGCCCGAACACCTTGCCGCCCGCGCGCGCCAGGCGGCTCCCGATGCGACCGCCGACCGGTCCCCCGACGAAGGTTCCCGCAGCCCGGCCGATATGCGGAAGCACGCGCTTCGCGACACGCCTCAATCCGCGCCGAAGGGCCCGGCCCACTGGCGATTTTACGGCCCGGCGCACTTTCTTGGCGGCGCGCTTGATCAGCCGGCCGAGAAACATTTCCAGTTCTTCGTCGGTCGAGGTGGACAGCAGTTCGGCGGCCAACTCGTATTCTTCGTCCTCGTCAAAGACGCCGGCTTCGAGCTCGTCCCACTCGTCTTCGTAGTCTTCCTCGTATTCGAGTTCGAATTCGTCATCGTCCGCGGCTTCGTATTCCGCTTCGAATTCGTCCATGTCGTCGTATTCGAGTTCGTCAAAGTACTCCAATTCGTCGCCGACATCGGTCAGGGTGCGGTCGATATTGTGCATGGTCATCTCCTGTGGAATTCCGATGCCACGCTGCTCGGGGCATCCTGCTAGCTTCCAAGCAAGTTCCGTGCCCGCTGTCGGGTGGGGATTTTCCAGAAGAACAACAGGGCATCCTGCACGCACCGCGAAGTTCGCTTCGCTACCGGGCGAGGATCGGACGACCGGTGCGAAGACATCTTCGCCGTCCGCGGCGTCGAACACCGACATGCGTCTCCGGGCTCGGCAGGGGCCGAGATTTCTTCGGTCGTGCAGGGTCCCAATGGAGGCTCCCGGCCTGCCCGAGTTCAAGTCTGCGCGGGATCAACTCGGCGAATCTTCCGACGATCCCGGCAATTCAAAGCGTTGTTGAAGGTCTTGGGATACTGGCCAACGTGCCCTGCCCTTCGGGCGCGCCCCATTAGCCTGTCGATGAGGCAAGGACCTCTCCCGCCCTCAGCTCCAGCGAGACGCCGTGCAGAACCTCGACCGGGCCGAAGCTCTTGGTGACGTCTCGCAAGGCCAGGACGGGAGAGCCGCTCATATCTTCGTCCAGGTGGCGTTGCCCTTCGACGAGGCGACGCAGGCGCGGATGAAGGCCATACCTTCGAGCCCTGCCCTGATGCCCGGCAGCTTGCCCATCACCGCGTCGCGCGACTCGCCGCCCTGCACCGCGCGGATCGCCGCCGCGGCCTCGGTATAGATATTGGCGAAGCCTTCCAGGTATCCCTCGGGGTGCCCGGGCGGAATGCGGCTCACTGACGTGGACGCCTCGGACGCTCCGGGGCCGTTGCGGGTGATCCGGCGCGTGGACTCGCCCTGGGGGGTGAACCACAGGTAGTTCGGGTCCTCCTGTCCCCATTCCAGGCCGCCCTTTTCGCCGTAGATCCGCAGGCGAAGCCCGTTCTCGCACCCGGCCGCGACCTGGCTGCACCACAGCATCCCGCGCGCGCCGCCATCGAAACGCAGCATGATATGCGCGTTATCGTCCAGCACCCGACCCTTGCCGAAGCTGTGGAGGTCGGCCGCCAGTTCGGTGGCGGTCAGGCCCGTGACGAAACCGCCCAGGTTGAAGGCATGGGTGCCGATATCGCCGATGGCCCCGCCCGCGCCCGAGCGTTCGGGATCGGTGCGCCATTCGGCCTGTTTCACGCCGTCCCGCTCGGGCGATCCCATCATCCAGTCCTGCGGGTATTCCATCTGAACGATGCGGATCTGGCCAAGCGTCCCGGCCGCGACCATGTCGCGGGCCTGCCGGATCATTGGGTAGCCGGTGTAGTTGTGGGTCAGCACGAACAGGGCATCGCTGTCCGCCACGGCCTTGGCCATCGCGTCGGCGTGGTCGTCCGTCGCGGTCAGGGGCTTGTCGCAGATCACGTGGATGCCACGGCTCAGGAAGGCCTGTGCGGCGGGGTAATGCATGTGGTTGGGGGTGACGATGCTGACCGCCTCGATGCCATCGTCGCGGGCGGCCTCGGCCTCGGCCATCTCGTCGAAGCTGCCATAGGTGCGCGCGGGATCCAGCCCCAACGCCGCACCGCTTTCCTTCGACCGTTCGGGGGTCGAGGACAGGGCCCCGGCCACCAGTTCGTAATGGTCGTCGATGCGGCTGGCGATGCGGTGCACCGCCCCGATGAACGCGTCGGATCCACCGCCGACCATGCCAAGTCTGATCCGGCTCATGTATCGATCCCCAGCAGCTTGCGGTTTGTCGCGTCGTCGATATCGCCGCCCGCGGAATTGTCGAGGGCGTGGGCCGCGGCGACGCCGTCGACCCGGGCATCACAGGCGGAATGACCCGCCATGAGCTGGCCCAGGATGTGGGTCGACAGGTCCGTCACCTCGACGCCGGTCCCATGCGCTCAACCGACCCACACGTCGCAGTGGCTCTGCGAAGTCGCGAGCTTGTCGAGATCGACGAGACGCGCGTCCCGGACGGGAAGCTGAACGCCCGTGTAGCCGCGTTCAGCGGCCTACCTGCTGATGGCGCGTCATGAATTGGACAGCACCTTGTCACCCGCGGAATGCGCCCAAAGAACTCCGGGCTCTTGATGGTCTCCATCAATCCCTTCCCCCGGGCCCTCAAACGTATCGATTTACGATGTTTTCGAGTTTCTCCTGCTGTCCCGACCGTGGCTGCGGGTTCACCTTTCCCTGCTCGACGGGCGCGGCAACGGCTTCCAGGTCGCTGGACAGCATCTTCTTTGCCGCGTCCGTTTCCCACCCGGCGTAGCGGGCCCGGCGCGGCGCCTCGAGCGCATCGTCCTCCAACATTTTGGCCGCCGCTTTCAGCCCGCGCGCGCAGACATCCATCGCGCCCGCGTGGGCGGCGATCAGGTCGGACGGATCCAGCGACTGGCGGCGCAGCTTGGCGTCGAAGTTCGTGCCCCCCTGCGTGAAGCCGCCGGCCTTCAGCACCTCGTAGTACGCCAGCGCCACCTCGGGCACGTTGTTGGGGAACTGGTCGGTGTCCCAGCCCGACTGGTAGTCGTTGCGGTTCATGTCGATCGAACCGAGGATCCCCAACTCGCGGGCCAGCGCCAGCTCGTGCTCGAAGCTGTGACCGGCCAGGATCGCATGGCCCTGCTCGATGTTCACCTTCACCTCTTTCTCGAGGCCAAAGCGCTGGAGAAACCCGTAGACCGTCGCCACGTCGTAGTCGTACTGGTGCTTGGTGGGCTCCTGCGGCTTGGGCTCGATCAGGATCTGCCCCTTGAAGCCGATCTTGTGCTTGTAATCGACCACCATCGTCAGGAAGCGGCCCATATGCTCGAGCTCCTGCCCCATGTCGGTGTTCAGCAGCGTCTCGTAGCCCTCGCGCCCGCCCCACAGGACGTAGTTCTCGCCGTTCAGGCGATGGGTGGCGTCGAGGCAGTTCTTCACCGTCGCGGCCGACCAGGCGTAGACCTCGGGGTCCGGGTTCGTCGCGGCGCCCGACATGAAGCGGCGATGCGAGAACAGGTTGGCCGTGCCCCAGAGAAGCCTGGTCTTCGACTGCTCCATCTTCTGCTCGAAGATGTCGATGATCTCGTCAAAATTGCGTTTGCTTTCGGCGAAGGTGTCGCCCTCGGGGCGGATGTCATGGTCATGCCAGCAGAAGAACGGCACGCCGAGAATGTCGAACATCTCGAACGCGATATCGGCCTTCAGGCGCGCGCCTTCCATGGTTTCGCCCCACCACGGGCGGTCGAAGGTCTGGCCGCCGAACGGATCGCCGCCGGGCCAGGCGAAGCTGTGCCAGTACGCGACGGCAAAGCGCAGGTGATCCTCCAGCCGCTTTCCCATGACCTTCTCGTCGGGATCGTAGTGGCGGAAGGCCAGGCCGTCGGCATCGGGGTCGAAACGCAGCGGGGCCTGGCCCTGGAAAAAGTCGCTCATCTGGCGGGTCTCCTTAGGTTTTGTCTGTACGGGCGGCCAAACGAGGCCACGGCGCAGGATCTCGCGCGCTCGGTTGCGTGAGCTCGTACGCCTGGTGTCCGAGCGCGGAATAGAAAAACGCGGCCCTCGCCGACGCTGCGGGTCCAGACCACGGGCATCACGGCTCACGCCGTCTCGGGCGCATGTTCACCAGAAAAGATGGTCGTCGCCAACACCTCGTTTTCTGGAGGCCCATGCATGAAATACTGCTCGGGAAGATAGTCGAACCCCTCGGTGCCCGCGGTGAGAAAATGCTCGGGGCGCGTCGCGTCAATGTCGGAGTCGATGATGTCACAGGGATGCGCAATCCATTGGCCACCCGCCGTGAACTGGTAATCCGGCGATCCGCGCAACGCGTCGCCCACGCCGCCGCGACGCCCGCCAAGCCCGACGCCGCACGCCACCGCCTTGCGCAGGCGTTCGATGTCATTTGTCGTCGGCCACCTGCGTGACCCTGGGCAGTATCAGGTCGAACTCTTCCAGCGGTTCGATGCGCAGCGCCTCAAGGGCATCCACTTCCATTTCGAGGGAGTGTCCGTCCCGACTGGGGAGACGGGCGGAATCACGAGCGCGCGGATCGGCGAAGATCAGATCATCGCGATCCTAAAGCAGCAGGGGATGGGAACTCTTCAAGACAACTGGGCGGGGCTGACAGATCGCGCGCCCCGACATCGGCTTTTTCCAGAGGCCCAGTTGCCAAGCATCGATTCAGAGGGTTTAAATGCAACCATGAGTTGATTCGTGGAGAGGTGGTTGGATGCGCAAAGAGGACGTGGTGTCTTCTCGGCAGTCTGCCGGCGGCGAAGGACTGGAAACAAGGTTAATCGACGGAAAAAAGATGTGGTGTCATCCGTCCTATCGACCTGATGAATCTGTTTCGCGCCTGGGTAACTGAACAAGTTACTTTTCGGCAAGATTTTCAGCTCGGATCTTCAGGAAATGGAAATCGGAGAGGGACCGATCGAATGATAGATCGACTTCAATACTGCTCCGCGCCATCCCCTCGAAGGGGAAGCCGATAGTGTCAAACTCCGCAATCTACGCACTGGTTTGCGACGAACATTCTGGAGATGATCAGATTCCGACAAGGCTTTCGCGATACTGATCAGTCCTTCACGAAAAATGGCGCTATCGAAACCAACCTGTCTTTGGGACCCGTTCGAAATGAACGTCACTCATCCCGGGCACAGGCTCCATCTCGATCAAACGCGCGTCCGGAAAATACACCTTTTCCGATCGAATGGCGAAACGCTTCAACCTGTCAAAGATCAACAAGTCAAAACCTAGGAGAATAATATGGCGAGTGATAATGGAGCGGGATATATCAGTGGAACCCGGGGCGATGATGCAATTGACGTTATCGCAGAGGTATCTACCGCCCAGATCCATGCCTACGCCAAGGCCGGGAGGGATCTGATAAATATCATATTCAAGCCAATCAATCAGTTCGCACACGCCCACCACGTTCGCGGCGATGGCACTGGCGGGCCGGACGACTCCACGACCGATAGGAGCGCTGATACCTTCAACTTTACGAACTCAGCAGCGGAAAGCTCGAATAGCTTTGAGAATATCGATGATGTTTATGTTGGCCGCATCGAGGATTTTGATGCGAGCCGGGATACATTGGAGATCCAGGGTGTCACGATTTCTCTATCCGAATTGATGATCGGCTTTGGAACGACAGGCGGATACGAATGGCGCGTTGTCCACTATGAGACGGACCCGACGGATAGTGCCGTCGGAGACCAGCAATGGCTGCTCATCGACACCGGTGACGGGTACATATTCTACGCCCTCGAGGGCGCGAGGGTCACCAACGGAGACGGTCGCTCGGACGGTCAAGAATGGGACCCGGCGACACTTTCATGGCGGGCAGTCCCCGGTAACTACGAAGCCCATTTCGTAGGTGCAGGCAATCTGCCTCGGGCTGAACTGACCGATCTGGAGCAACTGCCAACATTCGGATTTATAGACCCGGTCAATTATATCCCAGCGGGCTACACAGTGCTCGACGGCGTGATGATCAATGACGACGACAATTCGTATGCTGATACTCTGGCGGTAATCTTGGGTAGCGGTTTCGCGGACCTCATAGCGGCCGGACTCAACGACGACACCGTCAGAGCAGGTGCGGGCTCTGACTCGGTTTGGGGGGGGAGCGGAAATGATGTGTTGTTCGGTCAAACCGGCGACGACTTCATCTGGGGCAATATGGGAGACGACAGTAGCTTCGGGGGCGATGGTAATGATGTGCTATCTGGAGGCCACGGAAACGACAGGATTGAAGGAGGCTCCGGTGCCGACCATATCGAAGGCAATGAAGGGGCGGACTTTCTGATCGGTCAGGCCGGCGACGATGTCCTGAACGGGAACGCGCTGAGCGATACATTGTACGGCGGAGATGGAGATGACTTCATAAATGGCGGCTTCGGATCAGACCAAATCGTTAGCGGTTCTGGAAATGACCGAATTTATCACGCGGGTGTTTCGGGTCACGGTTCGGATTGGGTGCAGGACTTCGATGGGGATGTCGATGTCCTTTTGCTTGGAAAGCCAAATGCGGATTCGGCAGATTTGCACGTAAATTTCGCTTCATCTGCAAACAGCGGGTCACCGGATGTAGACGAGGCTTTCGTGATCTTCAAAGCCACTGGCCAAATTCTATGGGCGCTTGTGGATGGCGCGGGGCTTGAGCGGATAAACGTTCAAGCTGGTCCTGCAACGTTCGATCTACTCGCCTGAAAAAATGGCTTCGATCGTTCCTTAATGTACTTTGCTCGTTGAGAACTGGATCGCTCGAAGTTGGAGTTGCTCGCGAAGCCCTCTTGGCTGGGAAAGGAAGCGCTTGCGTGCATCATTGTTCAAGTAGGCTCAGAAGGCGTTGGTTCTGACGCTGGGTGAGTGACGGACGCCGGTTGTGGAGAGGGTTGGCGCCAAGCTGGCATGAGCCAGTTGACTGCAGCTCAACTTTAACAAGAACTATGGCGTCCGTTTGCGGGCGAGATGCACCGGCTGGAGGGGGATCAGGAAACGGTCCGGCGGACCCTTTCCCGATGCGCCTCAACGGACGTTTCCCAGATGGCTTTCGCGACCAGACGCGGATCTCACTCTGACCGATGCCCGCGAACCGTGGTCCCTTCATCCCGTCCGTCCCCTTGGTCGGAAGAGAGTCCACTTCGAAACGGAGGAAGACGCGGGGCTCAGCTCATGAGCGCAACGCGGTCCTCGCCGGCATCTGACAGACGCCATGCGAACCGCGCCCCCGGGTTCAGGTCCCTGAGCTCAGGCGAGCAGCGCCCGAGCCTCGCACGCGGCGGCATAGCGCGGGCAACTGCCCCGAGAACCGTTGACCCCGGATGCCGCGTTTCAGGCCGGCCTCCGACTAGAGCGTCAGCCGGAAGCGTGCGAAGCCAGTGTCGGTCATATCGACGAACTCCACCTCGGCCGCCGTCACGAGGTCCACGTAATCGCGCGCCTTCGGACCGGTCTCGAACGTGACGCTGGTGTCGTCGAGCGGGGCGAAGGACCAGTTGAAATCCGCGCTCGGGTTGATGGTCCCCTGTTCGAGGATGTAGCGCACGATCACGTCGCGGTTGGTGTCGGGTGCGACCAGGATCACCGACCCGTCGTCGATACCGGGGAAGTTGCCGCCACCTCCGGCCCTGTAGTTGTTCGTCGCGACCACGAAGGACTGCGTCTCGTCGATGGGCGCGCCCTCGAATTGCAGGTCGACGATCCGGTGCGCCTCGGGGTTCACGAGATTACCCTCGACGTCGTAGCGCGACGGCTGCGACAGGTCGATCCGGTAGGTCACACCGTCGATCACGTCGAAATTGTAGGACGGGAACTCCGGGTTCAGCAGCGGCGTGTCGGACGCGCCCGGCTCAATCTGATTGAACATGCCGGCCGAGCGTTCCAGCCATTCGCGCACGTCCGCGCCGGTGACCTTCACCGCCTGCACGGTGTTGGGATAGAGATACAGGTCGGCCACGTTCTTGATGGCCACCGGCCCCGCGGGCACGTCGGTGTAGTATTCAGGGCCACCGCGGCCGCCCGCCTTGAAGGGTGCCGCGGCCGACAGGACCGGAACGTCCGCGTTCTCGGTCCCTCCGAGCAGTTGCCCGACATACCAGCGTTGGGCCTGCGATACGATCTGCACCGATGGATCGTCGGCCACCTGCGCGAAGTAGGAAAAGAGCGGCGCCGACGTCTCGCCCACGGCGCGGCGCACATAGGCCAAGGTCTCTTCGTGCTCGGTCTCGGTCGCATCGAGCACCGCGGGTTCGCTTTCGACCAGCGGCGTGCGCTCGCCGTCCACCCGCTCCATGATCGGGCGGTTCTCGACCTCGGCCGAGGCCACGCGCCAGCCCTCGCCGTCGCGCTCGAGCAGCAGGTCGATCAGGCCCATATGCGAGCCCCAGAAATTCGCCATGACCGCGGGCTTGCCCATGAGCGTTCCCGCCGCCGCGTCCACGCCGTCGATTCCCTCGTAGCTTTCACCGGGGAACAGGCGGTGATGGTGACCCGCCATGATGACGTCGATTCCGTCCACCTCGGCGAGGTAGAGCGACGCGTTCTCCATCCCCTCGACAAAGGGCGCCTCGATACCCGAATGCGATAGCGCGACGACGATATCGGCGCCCTCTTCCTTCAGGCGCGGCACGTAGGCGCGCGCTGTCTCGACGATGTCGCGCGCCGCGACGTTGCCTTCCAGGTGGCGCTTGTCCCAGGTCATGATCTGCGGCGGCACGAAACCGATCACGCCGATGCGGATCAGGTGCGCCTCGCCGGCCCCGTCCACGACCTCGCGGTCGAGAATGACGTAAGGCGGCACCAGCGTGTCGTCCTCGAGCGGCGACGCGCCCAGCGGCACGCGGGCGACATTGGCCGAAACAACGGGAAACTCCGCGTCATCAATGGCTTCCATCAGGTAGTCGAGGCCGTAGTTGAACTCGTGGTTGCCGAGGGTCGAGGCATCGAAACCCAGGACGTTCATGGCCGTGATCATGGGATGCACGACGCCGTCCGGGAGCCCTTTCTCGAAGGCCATGTAGTCGCCCATGGGATTGCCCTGGATGAAATCACCGTTGTCGAACAGCACGGAATTCGACGCCTCGGACCGGACTTCGGCGATCCGGGCGGCCGTACGGGCCAGGCCGAAATCGTCGACCGCGCGGTCGGCGTAATAGTCGTAAGGCCAGACATGGACGTGCAGGTCGGTGGTTTCCATCAGCCGCAGATGCGCCTGGCCCGCCTGGGCCTTCGCCGAGAAAGGATGCAGGGCTGCCATGCCGCCAAGCGCGGCGCCGGTCGCGAGAAAATCGCGCCGCGTGACGGGACGTGCGAGTGCGCGGGAATCGGGTCGTGACATGGCGTATCTCCGGTGGGTCGGGATTCGGGCTGGTTACCCGGGAAGGCTAGTCTCAGTCAGCCTGGCTGAAAAGATGCTCTCGGGATCCCGCCCAGCGGTAGCAGTGACGTCGATGGGATCATGGGCACATTACCGCCGGCAGGCGTCCGGGCCGTTATCTTCGCGACGGGATCGCGAGGGCCGAGCGAGGCCGCCGGAATTGCTTCGGAGGGGCAGGTCCGGGCGATCATCGATCGCTCAAGCGACGTGTTGGTCGATGCACATCCCTTCGGCCAGGCGAGCTCCTCGTCCTGCAAGTTGCCGCGGCCGGGTCGCGCCGATCCTTCGCACGCAACGGCCAAGGGTCGCGGCAGCGGATCCCGGGACCGGCACTCCATCGACCATGGTCCTTCACGGTGCCGTCAGGTCGGGTTCATCGGCCATCGCCCCGGTGCTATCTACCAGTCATACCGATTGGAGGTCCGAAACATGAGTTCCCTCATACAGACGCGCCGCCGCCTGCTCGGGCTTGTCGGCGGGACCGTAGGTGCGGCGGCCTTGGGCGGCCTGAGCGTCCCAGCCAGCGCCGCCGGACTGGCGCCCACGCCGACCATGCGCGGCGGGGCGAACAACTACCGCCCCGGCGCGCCGGTGGTCGACCGCATCGGTGGTGGCGGCTTCCTGATGACCGGCACCGTTCGCCGCGCGGGCGACGGCGCCCCCCTGCCCGGCCAGCGCATCCAGATATGGGCGCATACCACCGAAGGTCACGAGCGTGACCCCGAAAGCCACGGCGCCACCCTGACCGATGACGAAGGCCGGTTCACGATGGACATGCCGCAAATCGTGCCCGCCTTCGGACAGGCCCACGGGCACCTGGCCTATGACAGCGGCGACTTCCAGACCGTTTTCCTGCGACCGGTGATGTCCTCGCCGCGCGACACGACGCTGCATGTGGACTTCGTCCTTCAACCGGCCTGAGACGCGAGCCGCGCGCCACCGGAAATGGCTTGCCTGGGGCGCACTGGTCATCGTGCTCGCGGTTCCGCTCGGCGTGGCCGCTGCCTCGCCCCTGCTGGCGTGGCGTCAGCCCATCTACATCATCGGCGGCTTCGCGGGAATCGTCGGATTGTGCCTGATGCTGGTGCAACCGCTCTTGGCCCTGGGCGCGCTGCCCGGGCTATCGGGTGCAACCGCGCGCCGGGCTCACCGGGTCACCGGACACGCGCTGGTCGCGGCCATCGTGCTGCACGTCGCCGCTCTGTGGATCACCAGTCCGCCGGATATGCTGGATGCCCTCGCCTTCGCGGCGCCGACCCTGTTCTCCACGCTGGGCGTGATGGCCATGTGGCTCGTGCTGGCCACCGGCGCGTTGGCGCTGCTGCGCAAGCGGCTGCGACTGAGCCCCCGTCGATGGCGGCGACTTCATCTTCCTGCGGTGGTGGCGATCGTGGGCCTCAGCGTCGGCCACGCGGTTCTCATCCAGGGCACCATGGGCTGGTGGTCGAAGCTCGCCCTGTCGGGATTGCTGATCGCGGCCGCGCTGACAGCGGTCTGGCGGTCGCTGCCGCGCAGCCCGCGGTGACGCAAGGGCGGCGCTTTCCACGGGCGACGCTGCATGGTTTCCTGACCCTGCCCGTTGCCACCTGCCGAAAGGCCCCATGCCGTGACGCTTCCCCCGCGCAGTGATCTCGACACCCACGAGGTGCTCAACCAGCCGCCCCATCGCGGCGATTCAGACCTGTTCGCCGGCGACCCGCTGTTGCTACACCTTCTGCCGCCCGTAACGCGGGATGACCCAGAGCTCGCGGCCTATGGCGCGGCCTTGGGCCAGGCGACCCGGCGGCAGGCCGCCCGAGACGCCAACCGCCACGCGCCCGAACTGCGCTTGTTCGACCCGGCGGGGCGCCGACTGGACGAGGTCGCCTTTCATCCTGCGTATCACGCGTTCATGAGCCTCTCCGCCGGTGCGGGCTACCACAGTCGCGCGTGGGAGCCCGGGGGAAACCACCAGGCCCATGCCGCCTGCGTTTACCTCGCCAGCCAGGTCGAGCCCGGGCATTGCTGCCCGCTGACCATGACCTACGCCGCGCGACCCGTGCTCCGGGCCGCCGGTCCGGCCACGGAGACATGGGCACAGGCCGCGCTGTCCCGCGAGTACGACCCGTCCGTGGCGCCGGTCACCGCCAAGCGCGGCGCGACCATCGGCATGGCCATGACCGAGAAGCAGGGCGGATCGGACGTACGCGCCAACAGCACCCGCGCCGCGCGGGACGGCGACCACTGGCGGCTGACCGGGCACAAGTGGTTCTGCTCGGCGCCCATGTCGGATGCCTTCCTGACCCTCGCGCAGACCGATGCGGGGCTCGGCTGCTTCCTCGTCCCGCGCTGGCTCGAGGACGCGCGCAACGGGATCGAGATCCAGCGCCTGAAGGACAAGCTCGGCAACCGGTCGAACGCCTCGGCCGAGATCGTCTACCGCAACGCGCTGGCCCTGCCGCTGGGCGATCCTGGCGACGGCGTGCGCACCATTGTCGAGATGGTGCACCACACGCGGCTCGACACCGCGATGGCGCCCGTGGGGCTCATGCGCGCCGCGCTGGCCGAGGCGCACCACTGGGCCGTCCACCGCACGGCGTTCCAGCGGCGGCTGATCGACCAGCCGCTCATGGCCGCGCTGCTGGACGACCTGGCACTGGACGTGGCGGGCGGCCTCGCCCTGGCGCTGCGGGTGGCGCGCGCCTTCGACGGCGACGATCCGCAGGACCGCGCCTTCGCCCGGGTCGGCGTCGCGCTGGCCAAGTTCCTGAACAACAAGCTCTGCCCCCTGGTGGTGGGCGAATGCATGGAGGCGCTCGGCGGGATGGGTTACGTCGAGGATACCGCCCTGCCCCTGCTCTACCGCGAGGCGCCGCTGAACGGGATCTGGGAAGGCTCGGCCAACGTCATCTGTCTCGACATCCTGCGCAGCCTCGCGCGGGCGCCCGGCGCGGCCGAAGCGCTGGACGCCACGCTCGACGCCGCGCGCGGCAATGACGGCCTTTACGACGCGGGGCTGGCGGCGCATCGCGCGCAATGGCCGGGCGCCGTGCCCGAGCCCGAGGCGCGCTGGTTCGCCGAAAGCGCAGCCACGCTCCTCTCGGCCGCGGCACTGATCGAGGCCGGACACCCGTTGGCCCCGGCCTTCTGCGCGACACGCCTGGACCCCGGGCGGGGCCGGACGCGCGGGGCGCTGCCCGACGGCGCAGGACGCGGCGCGCATGCCCACCTGTTCACCTCGGACTAAGAGCCGCGCCACCCGACTTCATCTTTCCGTAAATACCTCCGGGGGAGTCCGCGCAGCGGACGGGGGCGGCGCCCCCTCGACCATGGCCCACCCGCGCCGGTCCCTCAGCGCGCGGCGCCCTCGCCCGACAGGATCATGCGCAACCCGTGGGTCACGTCGCTGCGTACGGCCAGCCGCAGCCCGGGCTCGTCCCCGGCCTCGAGCGCGGCCAGGATCGCGCGGTGTCCCTGCGGCGCCTGGGTGCGCCCCATCCGGCCGTAGAGACTGCGCATGGTCGGTCCCAGCTGCAGCCAGACGGTTTCGGCCATGGCCAGCATCGCGGGCGCCTGCGCGCGCAGGTAGAGCATCCGGTGAAATTCCAGGTTCAGGCGCAGGTAGCCCACGGCATCTCGCTTCACGATCACCTGGCTGATCGACTCGTTCACCACGCGCATTCGGTCGATCATGGCGATATGGGCCCGCGGCAGGGCGCGGCTGGCCAGTTCCACCTCGATCAGCGCACGCAGGGCGGCCAGCTCCTCGATCCGGTCGGGGGAAAGCTCGGGCGTGGTGACGCGCCCCGAGCTCGACAGCGTCAGCGCGCCCTCGGCCACAAGGCGGCGCACGGCCTCGCGCGCGGGGGTCATGGACACGTCGAACTGCCGCCCGATCCCGCGCAGGGTCAGCGCCGCGCCCGGCGCGATCTCGCCATGCATGATCTGCAGCCGCAGCGCGCGGTAGACCCGGTCATGGGCCGATTGGGTCTGGGGCGGCTCGGGCCGGTTCTGCATCAACATGGGCGGCATGATTGTCCCGCGCCCGGGCGGCGTCAATCGTCGAAGCGCCACGCGTGAAGGGTCGCGCCTTGGGCGCGCAGCCAGTCGCGCTGAACCTTCCAGTCGGGCCGCAGACGCGCGACCACCGACCAGAACGCGGGCGAATGATCCATGTGGACGAGATGCGCGACCTCGTGGGCCGCGACGTAATCCAGCACTTCGGGCGGCGCCAACGCCAGGCGCCACGAATACATGAGATTGCCCTGCCACGAGCACGACCCCCAGCGCGACCGCGTGTCTCGCAGGGTGATGCGTCCGGCCTTGCGGTCCACCGCGCGGGCATAACGGTGGCTCGCCTCGGCCAGGGCCTCACGCGCGGCGTCCATCACCAGCTTCTGCACCTGCGGCCCAACCGGGCGTGCGCGGTTCACCGTCAGGCAATCGCCCGACATCTTCGCCCGGAGCCCCGCCTCGACCCGGCGGGGCCGGCCCAGGACGGGCAGATGCGCGCCCAGCACGACCGGGGATTGCGCCACGCGCTTCGCCAGGTGCTGCCGGATCCAGTCCGACCGCTCCTGCGCGAAGGCCAGGCCGCTGCTGTCGGACACGCCCGGCGGCAGGCTCAGCGTCACGCGCCCGTCCAGCCCCGACACCCGCAGGCTGATCCGGCGCGCGCGGCCCGACCGGCGCAGCACGACGGTGACCGGGGGATCGCCGGGCAGGACCTTCACATCTTCATCGCGCGCTCCCATATCCTCGGCATAGCTTTCACCAACGGTCCAGACCAGCCCGCGAAAGGCTTTGACAGCCTTGCGCACCTGTGGCAGGTGGCGGCCTGATTTCACGGACATGCGCAAGAAGGGGTCTCTCATGCCCAAGGAAGAATGGGGAACCAAGCGGGTCTGCCCAACGACCGGCAAGCGGTTCTATGATCTGAACGCCAACCCTGTCGTCAGCCCCTACACGGGCGAGGTGGTCCAGCTGGATACCGGCAAGGGCGGCCGCACCATGGTGGCCGACAAGGCCGACAAGGAATCGAAGAAGAAGGACCAGGTCGAGGACGACGAGGAAGTCATCCTGGACGACGACAGCGAATCGTCCGATGTCGATCTGGGCGATGACGTCCTTGAAGACGACGACGATGACGATGATGTCTCGCTGGATGACATCGCTGACGTGGCGTCGAACGACGACGACAGCTGATGCAGAGAACTTGGGGGGATCGGCGCGTTTTTCTGCTTGAACCCCCCCGGATCCGTCTCTAAGACGGCGCACATCGCAGGGCAGAGGCCCTGCACCAAGGGCCCTTAGCTCAGCTGGGAGAGCGCCTGCATGGCATGCAGGAGGTCAGCGGTTCGATCCCGCTAGGGTCCACCAAATCCCCCCATCTCGAAAATTCCCGTTTTCTGGCCGCCCAGCTTTTTTTGGCGTCTCTGAGTCGAATTTTACCGGTCTCTTTAAGGCCGGATTCACCAATGTCAGCATAAGTTGACACAAGTGAAATTGACAGCGAGAGCTCTGATGCGAAACGAACTTTCCACCGAACGCGATCGGATAAAGCTGAGCGCCCGCTTGGCACGGTGGAACGGATTTTCCGGCCTGGCCGATGCACTGGACGGGCTTGCGGACGACCTTGACCAGCAGATCGGCACGGCCGCCCTGCCCGCCTGGCAACTTGCGAAGGTCGAAGCATCCCCTTCGGAATAGTCACCCACGTCGCGGACGGGGATCGGCCCGGATCGTAGGCGGCACCGTGACGCATGCGCTCGATGCGCGGTCGTTGAGACGCGGCCTCGCCAGGGCCCGCTCTTATTGATAACTTATCGTCAAGTTATCAAGGAAGGGCAGCTTATGAGCGACCAGCCAACCCGCCGCATCGTGTCGTCCCGCCACCTGGCCGAGGGCGATTCCTGGGAAATGTCCGAGCTGGAATACGGGCTGATCGTGGCCCACAACGCCTTCTACCGGTGGATGACGAAATGCATGGCGGCCAGCGGGATGCCCGAGCTGGGACCGCTGGAAATCCTGGTTCTGCACAATGCCAACCACCGCGACCGCGAAAAGCGCGTGGGCGACATCTGTTTCCTGCTGAACATCGAGGACACCCACACCGTGACATACGCCCTGCGCAAGCTGGTCAAGCTGGACCTGCTGACCGCCGAGAAGCGCGGCAAAGAGGTGTTCTACACGACGTCGGACGCGGGCCGGGACCTGTGCGACCGCTATCGCACGCTCCGGCAGCAATGCCTGTTGCAGGGGCTGCCCGGCGCCGGCGTCGACGGCCAGGCCCTGCGCGAGGCCGCGGCGCTGTTGCGCGGTCTATCGGGCCAATACGACCAGGCCAGCCGCGCCGCCGCGTCGCTCTGAGCCGCGGCACCCGGCGCCGTCAGTTGCCCATGGCGTTGGGCAGCACGGTGACGATGCCCGGGAACAGGGTGATCAGCGCGGCACCCAGCAGCAGCAGCAGGAAGAACGGCAAGGCCGCCTTCGCCACGCGCAGGATGTTGATCCCCGTCAGCCCCTGGATGACGAACAGGTTGAACCCCACCGGCGGCGTGATCTGGCTCATCTCGACCACCAGCACCAGGTAGATGCCAAACCACAGCCGGTCGATCCCCGCCGCCTCGACCATGGGCAGGATGATCGACGTGGTCAGCACCACGATGGAAATGCCGTCGAGGAAACAGCCCAGGACGATGAAGAACACCGTCAGCGCCGCCAGCAGCGCGTAGGTCGGAAGCTCGAACGATCCGATCCAGGCCGCCAGGTTGCGCGGGATCCCGGTGAAGCCCATGGCGATGGACAGGAACGCGGCGCCCAGCAGGATGAAGGCGATCATGCACGAGGTTCGCGTCGCCCCCATCAGCGCCGCCTTGAACTCGGCCCAGCCGAAGGACGACGACATGGACGCGAGGATCAGCGACAGGAACACCCCCACCGCCGCGGCGTCCGTGGGCGACGCGATCCCGGTGTAGATCGAGCCGATCACCCCCGCGATCAGCAACACCACCGGCACCAACCGGCGCGAGGCTTTGAGCTTCTCCATCAGCGAAAAGTCACCCGCCTCGACCGGGATGAGATCGCGGTTCATCAGCGCGCGCACGGCGACGTAGCCCGCGAACAGCCCCACCAGCAGCAGGCCCGGAAGGATACCGGCCACGAACAGCCGCGCGATGCTCTGCTCGGTCGCGACGCCGTAGACGATCAGGATGATCGATGGCGGGATCAGCAGGCCCAGCGTCGCCGATCCGGCCAGCGTGCCCAGGATCAAGCTTTCGGGATAACCGCGCGATTTCAGCTCGGGCACGCTCATCTTGCCGATGGTGGCGGCGGTGGCGGCGGACGAGCCCGAGACGGCGGCGAAGATCGCGCAGCCCAGGATGTTGACGTGCAGCAGCCGCCCCGGCGCCCGGCCGAGCCACGGTGCGAGCCCGCTGAACATGTCCTCGGACAGCCTCGATCGCAGGAGGATCTCCCCCATCAGGATGAACAGCGGCAGCGCCGCCAGCGGCCAGCTGTGCGAATGCCCCCACAACGTGGTGGCCAGCACCAGGCCCTCGGGCGCGTTGGTGAAGAAAGCCATGGCGACGAAGGCCATGACCATGAGCGACAGCGCGACCCACAGCCCCATGGCCAGCAGCGCGATCAGCAGCCCGAACAGGACGGCAAACGTGGCGGGATCGCTCATCACGCATCCCCCTCGTCGATCAGGACGGGGCGGCCCGTGCGGATGGCCTCGACCAACGTATCGACCAGCGCCACGCATAGAAGACCCAGCCCCACCACCATTGGGATCTGCGGGATCCAAAGCGGCACGGCGATGATGCCCGTGGACTGGTCACCGTAGTGCCAGCTTTCGCCCACCAGCATGGCGGTCCAGTAGGTGGCGATGGCGATCATGCCCGCCCCCACCGCCAGGACGGCGACCTCGGACAGCCAGGTCAGCCGCGGCGGAAACCGCTGCACCAGCAGGTTCACCCGGATATGGACGCCGTGGCGCAGGGTCGAGGCCGCGGCAAGGAACGTCGCCGCCGCCAGCGCGAAGCCGGCGAAATCGGCGTAAGAGGGAATGGTGAAGTTCACGCCCGTGCCGCCCAGCCGCGAGATCACGTTCAGCGCCACCTGAAGGGTCACCACGGCGCAGATCCCGAGAATGGACAGCGCGGCCAGCCAGCCGGCGCCCCAGTAAAGCGTATCAAGAAACCGTCGCATCCCCTGCCCCCTTGGATAGAAAAAAGCCCCCGGCGATCAGGCCGGGGGCGGTGCGAACCGTGGTATCAGTTCCGGTAGGCGTCGAGGATTTCCTTCGCCTCGTCGCTGGCGTTCTCGTCCCAGGTCTCGAGCATGTCCTGCCCGATGGCCTGGAGGCCGGCGACCAGTTCTTCCGACGGCTCGTAGACGGTGATGCCGTTATCGGCCAGTTCCTGCGTCTTCTCCTCGGCCTCGGCCATGGACATCTCCCAACCGCGCTGCTCGGCGGCTTCGGCGGCGTCCATGATGGCCTGCTGCTGATCTTCGGGCAGGCGGTCGAAGGCGCGCTGGTTCACCACGACGAGGTTCTTCGGCACCCAGGCGTTGATGGGCGAGTAGTGGCTGAGGAAGTCCCACGCCTTCGAGTTTGCGCCGGTCGAGGGCGAGGTGATCATCGCTTCGACCTGGCCGGTGCTGAAGGCCTGCGGGATATCCGGCGCCTCGACCTGCACGGGGGCGGCGCCGGCCAGCGCGGCGAATTCCTCGAGCTGGGCGTTGTAGGCGCGGAAACGCAGACCGTTCAGGTCGTCCACCGTCTCGATCTCGCCGGTGGTATAAAGACCCTGCGCGGGCCACGGGACCGAGAACAGCGGCATCAGCCCCTCGGCGGCCAGCAGTTCGGTGATGACGGGCTCCTGCGCCTCCCACAGCTTGCGCGCATCCTCGTAGGAGGTGGCGACGAAGGGCTGCGAGTCGAGCCCGTAGGCCGCGTCCTCGTTCGACAGGCGCGACAGGAAGAACTCACCGATCGGCACCTGCATCGACCGTACCGCGCCCTTGATCTCGGCGTGGGGGAACAGCGAGCCGGCCGAGTGGATGGTGAAATCAAGCCCGCCATCGGTCGCGGCCTCCACCTCTTCGGCGAATTGCTGGATGTTGGCGGTGTGGAAGATGCCGTCGCCGTAGGGCGTGGGGAAATCCCACGTGTCGCCCAGCACGGGCGTCGCGGCCACGGCAAGGCCGGCGGCGAAAAGGCTGTGGTGAAGCTTGGTCATGTGTCTCTCTCCTGTTGGTGTCGGTTTTTATTGGCGGAACGTTGACACTTTATCATCATATCGTCAATGTTTCGATTGAGGTAACACGAGGCGCCAGGGAAATGAGCCTGCCGGATACCCTTTTCGACCGCCCCGACCCGCCCCGCCTGACGCCCCTGGGGCTGGACGGGATGCTCATCACCTTTTCCGACCGGATGGACGACGCCGCGAATCGCGCGGCACTCGCCTTCCGGGACCGGATCGATGCCGAAGGGTGGCCCGGCCTGCGCGAAACGGCAACGTCACTGTGCTCGGCCTATGTCTCGTTCGACCCCGCGACCTTGCCGCCGGCGGATTTGCAGGCGCGGCTGCGCGAAATCCTTGCGGATCGTGACTGGCTGGCCGCGGATCTGCCGGCGAACCGTACGCTCTGGACCGTCCCGGCCAGCTTCGAGGGGGACCACGCCCCGCAGCTGGCCGACGCGGCCGAGCTTGCCGGTCTGAGCGTCGAGGCCGCGGTGCGCGAGATCTGCGCCCGGCCCCTGCGCGCGCTGGCGCTGGGATACGCGCCAGGCCAGGCCTATCTCGGGCAGATGGACGACCATTGGGATCTGGCCCGCCAGAAGGACCTGACCCCGACGGTCAAGGAAGGCGCCGTGGTCACCGCCGTGCGCCAGCTCATCATCTTCGCCACTTCGGGTCCCACGGGCTGGCGGCAGGTGGGCATGACGCGCTTCAAGGCGTTCCGGCCCGACGATCCCGACCGCCCCATCGCCTTCGCGCCCGGCGACGAGGTGCAGCTGCGGGCCGTCTCCGCCGACGAACTGGAGCGCTTGGCCCAAGAACCGCTGGCGGGCGCCACGCACGAGGCGATCCGATGAGCACGCTTACGGTGCAGAAGATCGGACCCGGCGCGTCGGTGCAGGATCTCGGCCGCCGCGGCTGGCTGAGCCAGGGCCTGTCGCGCGGCGGCGCGGCCGACCGGCTCGCCTTGCTCGAGGGCGCCGCGCTGCTGGAGCAGTCGCCCGATCTCGCCGCGCTGGAGCTGTCGGCCATGGGCGGAAGCTTCACCGTCGACGCCCCGACGCGCATCGCGCTGACCGGTGCGCCCATGCGCGCCAGCCTTGACGGCGAGCCGCTGCGCTGGTCGGCATCGCACCTGGTGAAGCCGGGACAGACCCTTGCGCTCGGCCCCGCGACCTCGGGTGTGTGGTCCTACCTGAGCGTCGGCGGCGGTATCGACACGGCGCCGATCCTCGGCAGCCGCGCGGCCCACCTTGCCCTCGGGTTGGGACCGAAGCTGGAGACCGGCACAGAACTGCCAATGGGCAAGGACAAGGGCGGCCCGGTCGAGCAGATCCTCGAGGTTTCGGACCGGTTCAAGGGCGGCGACATCCGCATCCTGCCATCGACCCACACGGCGCTGTTCGCGCGCGAGGACCTGGAGCGGTTCACCGAGACGACCTTCACCCGGGACCAGCGCGGCAACCGGCAGGGCGTGCGCCTGAACCACGACGGCGCGCCCTTCGCCACCCGCGACCAGCTGGGTCTCGTGTCCGAGGTCATCGTCCCGGGCGACATCCAGATGACAGGTGAAGGCACGCCCTACATTTTGCTGCCCGAGTGCCAGACCACCGGCGGCTATCCCCGCATCGGCAGCGTCCTGCCCGTGGACCTGCCGAAGGCCGCGCAGGCCGCGCCGGGCGCGAAGCTGCGCTTTGCCTTCGTCGACCGCGACGCCGCGCTCGCCGCCCACCAGTCCGAAGACGCGCAGCTGACCGCGCTGAAGAAGGCGGTGCGCCCGCTGGTGCGCGATCCGGCCAAGATGCGCGACCTGCTGAGCTATCAACTCATCTCCGGCGTCACCGCCGGCCGCCCCGAGACAGGAGACACGCAATGACCACCGTCGATCTGAACGCCGACATGGGCGAAAGCTTCGGCCCTTGGAAGATGGGCGACGATACAGCGCTTCTGGACATCATCAGCTCGGCCAACATTGCCTGCGGGTTCCACGCGGGTGATCCGGACGTGATGGCGGCGACCATGGCGCGGGCGGTGAAGAACGACGTGGGCATCGGCGCGCATCCGGGCTTTCCCGACCTCCAGGGCTTCGGGCGGCGCAAGATGACCATGCGCCCCGACGAGGTCGCCCACCTGGTGCAGTACCAGCTGGGCGCCGCGCAGGCGATGGCGAAGGCCGCCGGCGGCGCGGTGCGACACCTCAAGCTGCACGGCGCCTTGTCGAACATGGCCATGGTGGACGGCGAACTGGCGCGGCGCGCCTATGACGCGGCGCTGCAGGTGGACCCGGATCTCATCATCATGGTGCTGGCCGCGACCCCCATGCAGGAGGCGGCCGAGGCCCTTGGCGCCAACATGGCCTGCGAGATCTTCGCCGATCGCGGCTACAACGACGACGGCACGCTGATCCAGCGCGGCACGCCCGGCGCGATGATCACCGATGCCGACGAGGCGGCCGAGCGGATCAGCGCCATGGTGCGCCAAGGCGCCATCATCGCCGCCTCGGGCCGTGAGATCGAGGCGCGGATCGACACGATCTGCCTGCACGGGGACGAGCCGTCGGCGGTCGCCGCCGCCCGCACCCTGCGCGCGCGGCTCGAATCCGACGGCGTGACCATCAAACGCTTCTGATCCCCGAAAAGTCGAAGGCGACCCGGGTCAGCCCTCGCCGTAGGGGATCCAGACCGTCTTCACCTCGGTCGCCTGCGCGAGGAAGGTGTGCGCATCGGTCACCGACCAGTCCCGCGCCCGGCCATTGTTGACCCAGGTGCGTTTCAGGTTGTGCGCCGACTCGGCCTCTATCGTGGCCGAGATATCCGACGACGAGAACGACCAGACGGAGTCGACATCCATGTGCCCGCCCATCTGCGCGGCCAGCTCGTTCGCGTCGCCGGTCAGGATGTTCACCACCCCGCCGGGCACGTCGGACGTCTCCAGCACCTGGTAGAAATCCGTGGCCGCCAGCGGAAAGGCGGTCGAGGCGACGGTCACCGTGCGGTTGCCCATGGCCATGGCCGGCGCGATGACCGAGACTAGGCCCAGAAGCGGCATCTCGTCCGGGGCGAACTGACCGATGACGCCCACCGGCTCGTTCATGGCCAGCGCGACGCCGCGGATCGGCACGCCCTTGGCGCGGCCGTCGTACTTGTCGGCCCAGGCCGCCCAGGTGAACAGCCGGCCGACGCTGGCCGCAACCTCGGTCTCGGCCTGCTTGGCGGTGGCCCCGGTCATGTCGCTGATCCGGGCGGCAAATTCCCCCGCGCGGGCCGACAGGTTCTCGCCTATGTAATACAGGATCTGCGCGCGTTGATGCCCCGTGGTCTTCGACCACGCCCCCGCCCCGCGGGCCGCTTCGACCGCGTTGCGCAGGTCCTTGCGGTTGGCAAGGCCCACATGCCCCAGAAGCGCGCCCTTGGGCGACCACACGGCGCGCGAGTAGCCGCCATCGGGCCGCGCCTGCTTGCCGCCGACATAAAGCTTCGCCGTCCGGTCCAGCCCCGTGACCTTCGCCTCCTTCGGCGCGGCCACCGGCGCGACCGGTTTCAGCGCCTTGCCCTCGGGGCCCTTCACGTAGGCGCGCAGCCCTTCCCAGCCGCCTTCGCGGCCAAAGCCGCTTTCACGCACACCGCCGAAACCGGCCGCCGCGTCCATCATGTTGGTGCCGTTCACCCAGACGATGCCCGAGGCGAGCTTGGGCGCGATGTCGAGCGCCAGGTTCACGTTCTCGGTCCAGACCGTCGCCGCCAGGCCATAGCGCGTGTTGTTGGCAAGGCTCACCGCCTCGGCCGGGGTGCGAAAGGTGGTGCCGACCAGCACCGGGCCGAAGATCTCGTCCTGCATCAGCGGATCGGCAGGATCGAGCCCGGTGATCAGCGTCGGCGGATAGAAACAGCCCTCGGGCGCGTCACCGCGATGAACCTGGCCCGTCGTCCCGTCGACCATGGCCGCGATGCGGTCGCGCTGCACCGGGTCGACGATGGCGCCCATGTCGATGCACTTGTCCAGCGGATCACCCACGCGCAGCTTGGCCATCCGGGTGCGCAAGCGGTCGTGGAAATCCTCGGCGATGCCTTCCTGCACGATCAGCCGCGATCCGGCGCAGCAGACTTGCCCACCGTTGAACCAGATGGCGTCGACGATGCCCTCGACCGCCGAGTCGAGATCGGCGTCGTCGAACACGATGAAGGGCGACTTGCCGCCTAGTTCCAGCGTCAGCGCCTTGCCGCTGCCGGCGGTGGCGCGGCGAATGGCCTTGCCCACCTCGGTCGAGCCGGTGAAGGCGACCTTGTCCACGTCGGCACCCACCACGGCCTCGCCCACCGCGCCGTCGCCGGTCACGATGTTCAGAACGCCCTTGGGCAGCCCGGCCTCGCGCGCGAGATCGGCGAAGGCCAGCGCCGTCAGCGGCGTCCACTCGGCGGGCTTCAGCACGACGGTGTTGCCCATGGCCAGCGCCGGCGCGACTTTCCAAGCCAGCATCAGCAGGGGGAAGTTCCACGGGATCACCTGGCCGCAGACGCCCAGCGCCCGCGCGCCCGGCAGCTCGTCTTCCATGATCTGCGCCATGCCGGCGTGGTAATAGAAATGCCGCGCCACCAGCGACACGTCGATGTCGCGCGCCTCGCGGATCGGCTTGCCGCTGTCGAGGGTTTCGAGAACCGCGAACAGCCGCGACTGTTTCTGGATGATCCGCGCCAGCGCGTAGAGGATGCGCGCCCGGCCCGGTCCGCCCAGCTTCTCCCAGCCGGGCTGGGCCTTGCGGGCCGCCGCCACCGCCGCCGTGACGTCCTCGGGCGTGGCCTGCGTGACCTGCGCCAGCGTCTTGCCGGTCGCCGGGTTGCGCGTGTCGAAGCTGCTGCCCGGTTCGGTGAAGGTGCCGTCGACGAACAGGCCGAACCGGCCGTCATGGCCGTCGATCCACGCCATCGCCTCGGCGCTGCTTTCCGGCGCGGGGCCGTAGTCCATCGTCTCGAAGATCTCGGCCACGGTCATGGCTTCACCTTTCCGAAAATACCTTGAAAGCGCCGCCTACGACAGCGCGTGACGGTGCCCGGCCGAATAGCGCCCGGTGACATGGTGTTCGAGCTGCCGCTCGATATCGCCCAGAAGCGACGAGGCGCCGAAGCGGAAAAGATCGTTCCGCAGCCAGTCGTCGCCCAGTTCGTCCTTCATCAGAGCGAGATAGGTCAGCGCGTCCTTCGCCTTCGAGATCCCGCCCGCGGGCTTGTAGCCGACCTTCACGCCGGTCTGTCGCTGGTATTCGCGGATCGCGCGGACCATCACCAGGCTCACCGGCAGGGTCGCGTTCACCGACTCCTTGCCGGTCGATGTCTTGATGAAATCGGCCCCCGCCATCATGCAAACGTGCGACGCGCGGGCGACGTTGCGCAGCGACCCCAGCTCGCCCGTGGCGAGGATCGCCTTGACGTGTGCCGGTCCACAGGCCGCACGGAAGGCGCGCATTTCATCGTAAAGCGCCTGCCAGTTCCCGGTCAGCACGTGGCGGCGCGAGATGACGATGTCGATCTCGGACGCGCCGGCCTGCACGCTGCGCTCGATCTCGGCGATGCGCAGGTCCAGCGGCGACAGGCCCGCCGGAAAACCGGTGGAGACGGCCGCGACGGGGATCCCGCTGCCCTGAAGGGCCTCGATCGCCGGTTCGATCATGTCGTGATAAACACAGACGGCGCCCACGGTGATCGGCCCCATGCCCAACGCCTCGAGCAGGTCCGCGCGCACCGGCTGGCGCGCCTTGGCGCAAAGGCGGCGCACCCGGCCCGCGGTGTCGTCACCGGCCAGCGTCGTCAGGTCGATGCAGGTGATCGCGCGCAGCAGCCACGCCGCCTGCCAGTCCTTCTTGACCGACCGGCGTCCGGGCAGCGACGCCGCGCGACGCTCGATCGCCGAGGTGTTGGCCTGCACGGCGCGCACCCGGTCGAGATCGAAGGGCAATCCCGGGTTGCGCGCGTGGGCATGGGCATTCAGCTGGATGGCAGGGTCGGACATGATCAATCCTTTCAGGCGGCCCTTGTGCCAAATGTCCCCCCACCCCGCAAGCTTTCCCCCACGGTGGGCTACCGGCGGCGGGCGCTTGGCGCTATGCAGGCGGCACCGAACGCGCCCGGTGCGGCGCGCGCCCATCGAAGGAAGGCCGCCATGTCCCAGACCCTCATCGCTCCGTCGATCCTCGCCGCCGATTTCGCCAATTTCGGCGCCGAATGCCGCGCGGTCGAGCAGGCGGGCGCCGACTGGATCCACGTGGACGTGATGGACGGGCATTTTGTGCCGAACCTGACCTTCGGCCCGGCCATGGCAAAAGCGATCCGCCCGCATATCAAGGGGGTGATGGACGTGCACCTGATGATCGCGCCGGTCGACCCCTATATCGACGCCTTCGCCGACGCGGGCGCCGACATCCTGACCGCCCACGTGGAAGCCGGACCGCATATCCACCGCACGCTCCAGGCCATCCGCGCGGCCGGCATGCGGCCGGGCGTGGCGCTGAACCCCGGAACGCCGGCCAGCGCCGTGGCCCACGTGCTCGACCTCGTGGACCTCGTCTGCGTGATGACCGTGAACCCCGGCTTCGGCGGGCAGAGCTTCCTGGACATGACCGGCAAGATCGCCGAGCTGCGCGCCATGGCCGGTGACCGCCCCCTGCATATCGAGATCGACGGCGGGATCGACCCGAAGACCGCGCCGAAGGTCGTGCAGGCCGGGGCCGACGTGCTGGTGGCGGGCTCGGCCGTGTTCCGGGGCGGGTCGGTGGACGATCCCGAACCCTATGCGAAGAACATCAAGGCGATCCGCGACGCGGTCTCCGGCACTTGGGCCTGATCCGACGCCGCACGAGACGCCCCGCGCTCAGCCCTTGTCCCTGCCGGTCCAGCGATCCACCCAGCGGCGCCAGATCCGGCGCTTGTCGGCGGCGCGCAGTTCGACCTGGTCCCAGGTCTCGGACGCGTCCTCGACCAGCGGGTCGATCCGGCGACGGCGGAAATTCAGCCATGTGCGCCATAGGATCGCGACGATCAGCGCCAGCACGACCAGGAACACGATGTTGAACCACGGCACGAAGCTGGCATCCGGCCCACTCACCTGCCGCACCTTCACCGCGTTGGGGAAGGTCGTCAGCAGCTGCGACCGCCAGCCGTAGTGGGTCACCGCCACCCAGACCGGCGCATCGCGGGTCGAGATCAGGTCCGCCGCCTGCGCCTGAAGGTCCGAGCTGTCCAGCTTGAAATACGGCGGCCAGCCCCAGCCGGTATCCTCGTTGCGATAGACCTGCGGGCTGCCGTCGGGGTTCACGGCCTCGATGAAGCGGATGTCGCGGTTCACGCCCGCCTCGCCGCTGCCGGTGTCGCCGCCCGCCCAGAAGATCGAGTTGGTGCCGAAATCCATGCGCCGGATCTCGGTATTGACGATCCGCACGATGTCGCGCTGCGGCAGGGTGTAGTGCAGCACGGCGAATACCGCGAGCAGCCAGCCCAGGATCAACGTCCATTTCACGTAGCGCATGATCGTCCCCCTTGTCCGGCTACCATGTGGCCTTGGTCCAGCGGCGGGGCAACCCCGCAACGCTGAGCACCAGCACCGGCAACCAGATCAGCGCCGAGATCAGGCCGAGGCGCAGGCAATAAAAAACTGCGGCAAGGCCCTCGGGCAGTGTCGGCGGGGTCAGCGCGTAAAGCACCGCGAAGCCGGCGGCGGCGATCAGCCACATCAGCAGGACGGCGACGGCCGCCAGCAGCAGGAGCGGCTTCACACCCTCGGGAAAGAACCGCGCCAGCACGCGCGGCACGGCCCAGCCCAGCGCCGCGATCAGGATGGCGGGCAGGACGAGATGCAGCGTCACGGGCGGGCCCCTTGGGGGCTGAAAACTCGGGCAGGCAAGGTCGTCCCCGTCATGAAACGTCCTGCCGACCCTAACAGCCCCTGTTCCGCCCGTCACGCCGCCGGGCGTCAGCCCACCACGTTGAACCCCGGGCCATAGGGGTAGCCGGTGATGTTTTCAGCACCGTCGTCCCCCACCACGAGGATATCGTGCTCGCGGTAGCCGCCCGCACCCGGCGCACCCTCGGGCAAGGTCAGCATGGGCTCCATGCTGACCACCATCCCGGGGGCCAGCACGGTGTCGATATCCTCGCGCAGCTCAAGCCCCGCTTCGCGGCCGTAGTAATGCGACAACACCCCGAACGAATGGCCGTAGCCGAAGGTGCGGTATTGCAGCAGGTCGCGCTCGGCCAGGAAATCGTTGAGCTTGTGGGCGATCTCGGCGCAGGAGAGACCGGGCCGGATCAGCGACAGCCCGTATTCGTGCAGCGCGACGTTGGCCTCCCATATCTTCAGCGACGCGTCGTCGACCTCGCCCACGAAAAGCGTGCGCTCCAGCGCGGTGTAGTAGCCCGAAATCATGGGAAAGCAGTTCAGCGACAGGATATCGCCACGGCGCAGCTGGCGCGCGGTGACCGGATTGTGCGCGCCGTCGGTGTTCAGGCCCGACTGGAACCAGACCCAGGTGTCACGATATTCAGCCTCCGGAAAACGGCGGGCGATCTCGGTCTCCATGGCGTCGCGGCCCGCCATGGCGATATCGATTTCGCGCGCGCCCTCGCGCACCGCGTCGCGGATGGCATAGCCGCCGATATCGGCCACCGCCGCGCCCGCGCGGATCAGCTCAATCTCGGCCGGCGACTTGACCATCCGCTGGGCCATGGTGTCCGGGGCGATATCGGTGACCTGGGCGGGACTGAGAAACCCGTCCAGCTTGCCGCGCTGCATCAGGGTCAGGTGATCGCCCTCGATCCCCACATGGCCGCCCTGCCCCGCGACATGGGCCACCGCGCGCCAGAAGTTGTCGCGCCGCCAGTCGCTATAGGTGATCGCGTCGCCGTGACAGCGCCGCCACGGCTGGCCCGCGTCGATGCCCGCGCCGATCACCACGCTGTCGGTGGCCGTCACCACCAGGGCGTAGGGCCGCCCGAACGCGCAGTAGAGAAAGCCTGAATAGTAGGCGATGTTGTGCATCGAGGTCAGCACCGCCGCCGTGACGCCGCGCGCCGCCATGATGCCACGCAGCCCCGTCAGCCGCGCGTCATATTCCTCGGACACGAAGGGCAAAGGCGCCTTCCCGCCGTTGTGGAAGCGATAGAAATCCTGTCGGGTGTCGGTCATGTCGCATGCCTCCTGACCAAATGCGTCCCGGCGTTCAGGACGGATCGGAGCCATCGGCGGGCGACGCCATCGCCCGCGCTCGTGACCCGATTACTGCCCGCGCGACCCCGGCCTTGCAAGCCCTGCGGCGCGGCGCCACCATCGGCCCCATGGAGCATCCTTTCGCCCCCGGACCGCGCAACGCGATCACCGACGTGGCTGGCCTGAGTGTCGGGCAGGCACGGGACGAGACGCTGAAATCCGGCGTCAGCGTGGTATTGGGCGACGCGCCCATGGTCGCGGGGGTCCACGTGATGGGCGGCGCCCCGGGCACGCGGGACTGCGACCTCCTTGCGCCCGAGAACACGGTTCAGGCCGTCGACGCGCTGGTCCTGTCGGGCGGCTCGGCCTTCGGTCTGTCGGCGGCGGACGGCGTGATGGCCGCGCTGCGTGAACGCGGGCGCGGCTTCGCCGTGGGCGACGTGCGCGTGCCCATCGTGCCGGCGGCGATCCTGTTCGACCTGGCCGCCGGCGGTGATCACGGCTGGACCGAGAGCCCCTATCCCGAACTCGGCCGCCGCGCGGTCGAAAGCGCGGGGCCCGACATGGAACTGGGCAGCGTCGGCGCAGGAACGGGCGCGCTGGCGGGGAAGATCAAGGGCGGGATCGGCTCGGCCTCGGCGGTCCTGCCGGACGGAAGCACCGTGGGCGCGCTGGTCGCGGCGAACCCGGTGGGCAGCGTTGTGCACCCCGACACCGGCCAGTTCTGGGCCGCCGGCTTCGAGCAGGAAGACGAGTTCGGCGCGCGTGGCCTGACCCCTGCTGCCGGCGAGATGGACCTGCCCTCGCTGGTGAAGGGGGCCAACACGACCATCGCCGTGGTGGCCACCGATGCGCGGCTCGACAAGGCGCAGGCCACGCGGCTGGCCATGGTCGCCCATGACGGCATGGCCCGCGCGATCCTGCCGTCGCACACGCCCTTCGACGGGGACCTGGTCTTCGCTGCCGCGACCGGGCTGTGCGACGTGCCGGACGCCGCGGGCCTGCTGACGCTCGGGCACGCCGCCGCGCTGTGCTTGTCGCGCGCCATCGCGCGGGCAGTGTACCAAGCGCGCTCCGCGCCCGGCGACACGGTGCCGGCCTGGTCCGACCGCTACGGGTAGGCGCGTCTCAGATCTTCCAGAACGCGCTGGTGAACAGCACGTAGACCGCCATCAGCTCCAGCCGGCCCACGAGCATCCCGGCGATCAGCAGCCATTTCGCGGTGTCGTTCAGCGGGCCGAAATACCCCGAGGGCCCGATGATCGGGCCGAGGCCCGGCCCCACGTTGCCGATGGCCGTGGCCGCGCCCGACAGCGACGTGACCATGTCCAGCCCCGTCAGCCCCAGCGCGACGGCCAGCACGCCCATGGACACGATGAACAGCACGAAGAAGGCCATGACCGAGCTCAGCACCTCGGGCGTCACGCGCCGGTCCTCGAACCGGGGGGCGAAGACGCCGTGGGGCGCGTGGATGCGGCGGATCTGGACCGAGATCGCCGACAGCAGGATCTGGTAGCGGAAGACCTTCACCGAACAGCTGGTCGACCCGGCGCAACCACCGATCAGCCCCAGCACGAAGAAGGCGACCATCGCGAAGCCACCCCAGAGCTGGTAGTTGACCGAGGCATAGCCTGTGCCCGAGATGATCGAGGTGACGTTGAACACGGCTTCGCGCAGGGACGGCTCGACCGCGAATTCGTCGACCCACATCTGGAACACGGCCAGAACAATCGTGAAACTCGCGATGATGGCCAGGTAGGCGTGGATCTGGCTGTCGCGGAAAATCGGGCGCGCCTGCCCCGCGATCAGCTGGACGTAGCGAACGAACGGCAGGCTCGCCAGCAACATGAACACCGACGCAACGTATTCAGGCGCCCCCTGAAACGCCCCGAACGAGGAATCGGTGGTCGAAAATCCCCCGGTCGAGACGGTTGTCAGGGCGTGGTTGATCGCGTCGAAGCCGCTCATCCCGACGGCGATATATGTCAGGAAGCAGGCGAAGGTGATGATGACGTAGATCCAGCTGATCTGGCTGGCGATCTCGGCGGCGCGGGGCAGGATCTTGCCCAGCGTGTCGAAGGCCTCGGTCCGGAAGATCTGCATGCCGCCGATGCGCAGCTCGGGCAGGAACACCATGGCCACGACGACGATGCCGATGCCGCCGAACCATTGCATCATCGACCGCCACAGAAGGACGCCCGCCGGCAAGCTATCCAGCCCCGAGAACACGGTGCTGCCCGTCGTGGTCAGGCCCGACATCGCCTCGAAGAACGCGTCGGTCACCGTGGCATCGGGCGGCCCCAGCACGAAGGGGATCGCGCCGAAGATCGGCAGCGCCACCCAGACGCCCGTGGTCAGCAGGAAGGTCTGTTGCAGGCCCAGCCGACCCGTGTTGCCCGACGCGCAGGCCAGCGCGGCAAGCCCGCCCACCAGCATGGTCAGCACGGCGGATTGCAGGAAGACCGGCCACTGCCCGTTGCCCACCACCAGGTCGACGGCGAAGGGCACCAGCATGGTCGCGCCAAGGCAGGTGACGAGAAGCCCGATCAGGTAGCCGACGGGCCGCAGGTCGAAGGTGTGGGCAGAAGGGGTCGCCGCGGTGCCGCTCATGTCCGGGCCCCGTAGGCGAGACGCAGGTCATCCTGGTCCGGGCGGCCCGGCTTGGACACCGGGCGGCCGTCCGCGTCGAAGAACGGCGTCTCGCGCCAGCGGCCCGACAGGCGCGAGGCGAGAACGCGGCGCGCGACGCCCAGCGCCAGCGCGTAAAGGCTGCCATGGGGGCGCGGCACCCGGCCGGTCGCCGATCCGCGATGCAGCCGGACGCGCGGTTTTGGCGCGTCCTCCAGGCCCGCGGTCATCAGGCTGAAGAACGGCACGCCGCGGAACGGTGCGGTGTTGCCCAGCGGCGTGTCGCAGCAGGTGGTGAACCAGCGCAACGGCCCGCGACGGGTCAACCGCTCGCATCCGAGGTGCTCGGCCCCTTGCAGGATGCGCACCCTGTCGGACGTGGTGGAATAGAGGGCGACGCCCCCTGCCGGGTCGAGAGTGTCCGCGGCGCCGTGCAGGCGGGCGAAGGCGCGGCAATCGGTGCAGTAGCAGACGGCGGGCACACCGCTTTGCGGCACCTGGGCGACCGTCGCCTGGACCGCGCCGCAGCGGCATCGCCAAATCCGGTCGCTCATGGATTCGCCTTTCGCCCGTTCGCCGAAGTGCTGCTTAACACGCCCGGCGCGCGGGTGTCAGGGCACATCGCGCCGCTGCCGCGCATTCTGTGCCATCCGCATCGCATCGCCCGAGGGCGTGCCCGGATAATCGGCCGCGTCCTGCTGCAACGGGAGGACGATTTCCACGTCATCGCCCAGCCGCGACCCCGTGACAGCGCCGAGATCCGACAGGATATGGCGCATCACGTGGTTGTCGCGATGCACCAATGCGAGGAACCGAGCGATTCCCCGGTCCCGCGCGACGCCGGCGATGAAGCCCAGAAGCAGCGCGCCCAGCCGTCGCGACTGGGCGTGGTCGATCACGGTCAGGGCGAATTCGGCCGCCTTCGCGTCCCGTGTGCGATAGTAGCGCGCGACCCCGGCCGGCGTTTCGCCGCCATCGGCATCCAGCAGCGCCACGCCGATCGCCTCGTGCTCGGTCCCGTCGGGCGTGGTGAAGGCGGTGATCTCGGGGCCGCTCAATTCGGGCTTGTCGCGCAGGAACCGCATGTAGCGCGACTGCTGCGACAGCAACTCGAACCCGCGCTCGAGGCTTTGCGCATCGTCGGGGACCAGCGGCCGGAACCGCGCCCGTCCGCCATCGGGCAACGTCAGGTCCAGCGCCGTGCGGTCGTCGGCGCCGGCCCAGCGCGCGTTGCCCCGGCTCACCCCACGTGGAACAGCGTCGCGAACAGCCGCGGGTCAAGGCTGTCGTGGTCGAAGGTCGGGCCCTCGGTCAGGACGCTGACGGCATCGTGGCTGTGCAGGCTTTCCTGGTGCGAGGCGACCACGCGGAAATCACCGACGCGCGGCTCGTCCTGCAATTGCAGCGCGAACAGCCGCGCCGCGTCCTCGACGAAGATCGGGTTGGCGGCGTTCAGCTCGGCGAAGGCCTGTTCGTCCTCGCGCTTGACCATCACCTGCGTCTCGGTCGGCACGGCGGCGCGGCAGAGGTCGATCAGGTCCTCGAACCACAGGGTTCCGTGACCCTCGTCCAGGACCACCGACACCCGCGCGACCGAGCGCTGGGAATGCGGCGTGGCCAACTGGCCCCGTTCGCGCCGGGCGTGCTCGCTCAGTTCCAGCGAACAGGGGCAGGTCGACGAATAGACATAGTCGAGGTGGACGATCTTGCGGCGCACGCCGGCCTTCTCGACCAGTTCGAGCGCGAAGTCGTAATACTGGTATCCCGTCAGCCCCGAGCGCAGGCTTTCCACCTTCATCGGGAAGGAAAACCGCATCTGGATGCGCGCATCGAAGCTTTCGAGGTCGGCCTTGTAGTCATCCAGCGCCGCTTCGATCACCGCGAAGCTGAAGGTCTCCTCGGCGCGGCGATAGAAGGTGCGCATGATGCGCGACATGTTGATGCCCTTCTTCTCGGCCTCCAGGCTCACGGTGCCCGTCACCGAGGTCTCGAGCGTCAGGTCGCCGTTGTCGCGCGTGCGAAACCGGATGGGCAGGCGGAAATTGCTTATGCCCACGTGCTGGATCTGGCGCGGCGCGCCCTCGATCAGCGAGGCGGGGCCGTTTTGCAGGTCGGGCATCGTCGCGCGATACGCGGCATCGGCGCGGAAGGTATCGTCGTAGACATCGTCCAGCGCCGGGTAATCGTCGCCCAGGCCACCGGCGAGGGATCGAATCGCCGGGTCGAGCGTTGCAAGATCATCAGGGTCCGCCGATCGGGCCCAGGCACGCAGCCGTGCCATCAGGCGCTGCGCCTCCTGCCGTGACATGTCTCCGTCGTGGTCGTGAAGATGTATGTTCATGCCCTTGTCCTCGCCCCGTTCCGAGCAACGGGCATGTAGGCGCGGGCGTCCCGAAATCCAGACGCGCCGCGCCATCAGGATGTCAAATGACGTCCAGCGCGGCGGTCAGGTCGACCATCAGATCGCCCGCATCCTCCAGCCCCACGGACAACCGCAGCAGCCCGTCGGTGATGCCCAGATGCGCGCGCTGCGCCTCGCTCAGACGCTGGTGCGTGGTGGTGGCCGGATGGGTCACGATGGACTTCGCATCCCCGAGATTATTGGAGATCGTGACCAGTTTCAGCGCGTTCAGCACCCGGAAGGCGGCGTCGCGTCCGCCCGTCACGTCCAGCGCGATGACCGTGCCCGCGCCGCCCATCTGCTCGGCCACGACCTGCGCCTGGGCATTGTCCGGCAGCCCCGGGTAGATCACGCGCGACAGGCCCTTGTGGCTCTGCAGCGCTGCGGCCAGATGCCGCGCCGTGCGTTCCTGTTCGCGCACGCGCAGATCCAGCGTCTCGAGACCCTTGAGCATCATCCAGGCGTTGAAGGGCGACATGGCCCCGCCCGTGTGCTTGAGGTACGGCTCGACCGTCTTGCGGATGAATTCGCGGCTGCCAAGGATGACGCCGCCAAGGCCCCTGCCCTGCCCGTCGATATGCTTGGTCGCCGAATAGATCACCACGTCGGCCCCCATCTCGAAGGCCCGGCTGAAGATCGGCGTGGCGAAGACGTTGTCGACCACCACCGTCGCCCCGGCCGCGTGGGCCAGCCGGGCCACGGCCCGCAGGTCGATCACCTCGAGCGTGGGGTTGCTGATCGTCTCCAGGAACACGGCCTTGGTGTCGGGCCGGATCGCGTCGCGCCACTGGTCCAGGTCGGTGCCGTCGACGAAGGTGACCTCGACCCCGAAGCGGGTCAGGATCTCTTCGAGGATGTAGAGGCACGACCCGAACAGCGCGCGCGACGACACCACGTGGTCGCCCGCCTTCAGCATCGACATCATCGCGCCGTTCACCGCCGCCATGCCGCTGGCGGTGGCGAAGGCATCCTCGGCGCCCTCGATGGAGGCGATGCGTTCCTCGAACATGGCCACGGTCGGGTTGCCGTAGCGGGCGTAGATGAATTCGTCCTCGCCCAGGCTCTCGAACCGCTGGGCGGCGGCCTCGGCGCTGTCATAGACGAAGCCCTGGGTGAGGAAGATCGCCTCGCTCACCTCGCCGTACTGGCTGCGGCGCGTGCCTGCATGGACCGCGCGGGTCCGGTGGTTCCAACTGTCACTCATGGGGTCCCTTTCGACGTTTGCCCCACCGATCACGAAGCGGGGAAACATCCCGACCTCTTTAGCGGCATGTTTAACGTGGCCCGCAATCCGGTGTACAAATCGCCACGCTGCACCCGATACTGCGGCGCCGGGGAACGGTCAAGACGGCCGAGGGGAAAGCACGCCATGTCCGAGATCACGCTGTATTACTGGCCCACGCCGAATGGCTGGAAAACCTCCATCGCGCTGGAGGAATTCGGCCTGCCCTACCGGGTCGAGCTTATCGACATCGGCGCGGGCGACCAGCGGACCGACGCCTACCTGGCGGTGTCGCCCAACGGGCGCATCCCCGCGATCACCGACCCCGACGGCCCGGACGGGCAGCCCATCTCGATCTTCGAGTCGGGCGCCATCCTGCAATACCTCGCCCGCAAAACGGGCAGCTTCGGCGGCGCGACCGAGCGGGCGCGGACCGAGGTGGACCAGTGGCTCATGTGGCAGATGGGCGGCGTGGGCCCCATGGCGGGCCAGGCGCACCATTTCCTGAAATACGCGCCCGAGGATATCGCTTACGCCAAGGACCGCTATCGCGGCGAGGTCGCGCGGCTTTACGGCGTGCTCGACCGGCGGCTGGCGGATCGCGCTTTTGTGGCCGGCGACGACTACACCATCGCCGACATGGCGATCTATCCCTGGGCATCGCTGTGGGAGGGGCAGGAGCAGACGCTGGACGACAAGCCCCACCTTGCCCGCTGGCTTGAAACGGTCGCCGCCCGCCCGGCGGTCAAGACCGGGACGGGGCTGCATCTGGACAAGCGGAAGGCGTTCCAGAAGGACGCGGACGCGCAGGACCGGCTGTTTCAGCGCAAGGGCTAGTCGCCCTCGCCCGTCCCGTGTTCCTGGAACAGCTTCCCCTGGAAGATGAAGAACACGAAGATCGCGCCCGTCAGCCCGAAGGTCTTGAAGTTCACCCAGGCATCCGTCGACATGAGCCGCCAGACCAGCTCGTTCGCCACGGCGAGCGCGAAGAAGAAGGCGCAGAACCGGCGGGTCAGGATCATCCAGCCGGTATCGTCCAGCGGCACCATGCCCTCCATCAGCATCCGCAGGTAGCTCTGGCCGCGCAGGAGGCCCACCAGCAGGATCACCCCGAAGATCAAGTAGATGAGCGTGGGCTTCATCTTGAAGAACCGCTCGTCGTTCAGCCACACGGTCAGCCCGCCGAAGACCACCACCAGAACCAGCGTCATCACCTGCATTTTCGACAGATGCCCGGTGATCCGACGGATCAGCGCCATGGACACGATCAGGATCGGGATGAAGAGCGCGGTCATGAGGATGAAGCCGGTGTATTCCTGCCCCAACACCGTGAACGTCCGGTCGCGCAGCAGCAGGTAGCCCACGAAGAACAGGGCCACGGGACCCAGCTCCAGCGCCGTCACCAAGCCCTTTTTCGAATCTTCCGCCATGGTTTCCCTATCCGCTGAATTCCACGATGACCGCACCTATCGCGATCAGCGCCATGAGCGCCAGCCGCCGCGGCCCGGTTTTTTCACCCAGCATCAGCCAGCCGATCAATGCGGCAAAAACGGTCGAGGTCTCGCGCAGCACCGCCGCCTCGCCCACCTTGTCGAGCCTCGTGGCCAGCATGATCGACCCGAAGCTGCCGAAGGCCACCAGTCCGCCGATCACGCCGCGCCGGGCCAGGCTGGCCCAGTCGGTCACCTCGGCCACCTTGCGGCGGTGGAACCACGCGACCAGCGGCGCGAAGCCCAGCCCGTCGATCAGGAAGAACCAGGCAAGGAAGGTGAACGGGTTCGCCGTCGCGCGGATGCCGTAGGCGTCGTAGGTCGTGTAGAGCGCGACGAACAGCCCCGTGACCACGGCAAGGCCTAGCGCCAGCGGCATCGTCTCGCGGTCCACCGTCCAGTGCCGCAGGTTGTAGGCAGCCAGCCCGTAGATCCCCGCCAGCAGGGTCGCCACACCGGCCCATTGCAGCGCCGTGAACCGCTCGCCGAAGACGATGCTGGCGCCGATCACGGCGAAAAGCGGCCCGGTGCCGCGCACCACCGGATAGACCACCGTATAGGCCCCCTTGGTGTAGCACAGCCCCTGCAGCAGCTTGTAGGTCCCGTGGATGACGAAGGCGCCGGCGAAGATCGGCCACATATGCGGCTCGGGCCACGGCACCAGGAACAGCGCGATGGGCAGCGCCATGAGGCCGTAGCTCGCGTCGATGACCATGCGGCTCAGCCACGGGTCATGCCGTCCCTTCTGAAGCGCGCCGAAGATCGCGTGCAGCAATGCGGCCGTCAGCGCGAGGACCAGCGCAAGACTGTGCCCGGCGTCGGTCCCTTCAAGCCCTGTCAGTGCGTCCATGCAGGGCTCCGCCGGAACGGGCGCCGCGCCGCATCGTTGTGACCCGAGAGCAAGCCGGAGGAGCGGACCATGTGGGCCACCATCGTCGATGAGCTGAACGGATCCTTCAGCACCGTGCCGCCGGTCGTCGCCTTCATCCGCCTGATGCTGGCGGCGATCCTTGGCGGCATCGTCGGTTGGGAGCGCGAGCGCAGCGACAAGCCCGCCGGCCTGCGCACCCACATGCTGGTGTCCATCGCCGCGTGCCTGTTCATCGTCGTCGGCGCGCAGCTGTCGACCATCGATTTCCTGTCGGCGGGCGGCGGCGACGGCGAGTTGCGGGTCGATCCGCTGCGCCTGATCGAGGCGGTCACCGCCGGCGTCGCGTTCCTGGCCGCGGGCATCATCTTCACGTCGGGCGGACAGGTTCGAAACATCACCACCGGCGCGTCGCTGTGGCTGTGCGGCGCCATCGGGCTTGCCTGCGGCGCGGGGCAGATCCCGCTCGCCGCCATGGCGACGGTCATCGTGTCTGTCGTGGTGGGGGTCATCGGCCGGATCGAGGACGCTCGGTCATCGGACTGACCGGCGGTGCTCACGCATCCGCCCCGGTGAGGGCGGCGGCGAATTCCTCGGGGTCGAACGGCGCCAGGTCGTCGAGTTGCTCGCCCACACCGATGGCGTGGATCGGCAGGCCGAACCGGTCGGCCAGCGCCACCAGCACGCCGCCGCGCGCCGTCCCGTCCAGCTTGGTCATCACTAGCCCCGAGACATCGGCGAGCTTCTGGAAAATCTCGACCTGGCTCAGCGCGTTCTGGCCGGTGGTCGCATCCAGCACCAGCACCGTATTGTGCGGCGCCTCGGGGTCCTTCTTGCGGATGACGCGGACGATCTTGGCCAGCTCTTCCATGAGGTCGGCCCGGTTCTGAAGCCGCCCGGCGGTGTCGATCATCAGCAGATCGGCGCCGTCGGCCTCGGCCTTGGTCATGGCGTCGAAGGCCAGGCTGGCTGGATCGCTGCCCTGTGGCGCCGTCATCACCGGAACGCCCGCGCGATCACCCCAGACCTGGAGCTGCTCGACCGCCGCGGCCCTGAAGGTGTCGCCGGCGGCGATCACGACCTTCTTCCCGGCGGCGCGAAACTGCGAGGCGAGCTTGCCGATGGTCGTGGTCTTGCCAGACCCGTTCACGCCCACGACCAGAACCACCTGCGGGCGCTTGGAATAGATCGGCAGGGGCTTGGCCACCGGCTCCATGATGCGCGCGATCTCCTGCGCCAGCAGGGTCTTGATCTCGGCGGTGGACAACCGCTTGCCGAACCGCCCCTCGGCCATGTTGGACGTCACGCGTGCGGCGGTCTCGACGCCCATATCGGCGGTGATCAACAGGTCTTCCAGCTGCTCCAGCATGTCGTCGTCCAGCGGACGGCGCATGACGGGGGCCGCGTCGCGGCGCCCGAACAGGCGACCCAGCAGGCCGGACTGGCCGCCCTCGGCGCGCGACGGCGTGTCATCGGGGATCTCGATCGGGGTCGGCTGCGCCGGGGCCTCGGGCGGGGCTTGCGGCGCGGGCACTTCGGGCGGCGCATCGGCGGGGCGCGGGTCCTGCGGCCGCGGGAATGGGTCCGGCGCGGGCGGCGGCGTGGGCTCGGGGCGCGGGGCCAGCTCGGGCTCCGGCACGGGTTCAGGCTGCGGTTCCGGCTCCGGCTGGGGGTCGGGCTGCGGCGCAGGTTCTGGCGTCGGCTCGAATTCGGGCGTCGGCTCGGGCTCGGGCTCCGGCTCGGGCGCAGTGTCGGGAACCGGGTCGGGCACCGCCGCGGGCGGATGGTCCGGCACGGGCTCAAGCTCGGGCGTCTCCTCGGGCTCGGACGGCTCCGGCGCGGGCTCGGTCGCCGTTTGCAGGGGCGAGCTGGCGACATCCTCGACAGGGGGTCGCGGCTCGGCCTCGGCCACCTCGCCGCCATCCTCGACGATCGCGTCGATCCCCTCGTCCAGCTTCGAGGACGACTTGAAGAGCTTGGATTTCAGCTTGTTGAAGAACGACACGTATGGGTCCCCGCCTGTGGTGCACTTCCCTTCACCTAGGCCGGATCCGCGTGATTTGAAAGGTCAGGCGACCGCGCCGGGACGTGGTCAGACCTCGTCGGGGAAATGCTTCAGCACCAGCTTGATGGGGTTCTGCGCGGCCTGCCCCAGCCCGCAGATCGACGCGTCGGCCATGACGGTGCAGAGATCGCCAAGCAGGTCGCGGTCCCACGCGTCGGCCTGCATCAGCTTGACCGCCTTCTCGCAGCCCACCCGGCACGGGGTGCATTGGCCGCAGCTTTCGTCTTCGAAGAACCGCATCATGTTCAGCGCCGCCGCCCGGGCGCTGTCCCGGTCGGACAGGACGACCACGGCGCCCGAGCCGATGAAGCTGCCGTGTTCCTGCAACATGTCGAAATCCATGGGGATGTCGTCCATCGATGCGGGCAGCAGCCCCGAGGACGGCCCGCCCGGCTGGTAGGCCTTGAACACGTGGCCCTCGGCCATGCCGCCGGCGGCCTCGATGATGTCGGCGATGGTCGACCCGGCGGGCAGCAGGTAGACGCCCGGCGCGGCGACCCGGCCCGAGACCGAGTAGCTGCGCAACCCCTTGCGGCCATTGCGTTCCACCGATGTGAGGATCTCGGGACCTTCGCGCAGCACGCGGGTGATCCAGGCCAGGGTTTCGACATTGTGGACCAGCGTGGGCCGCCCCCACAGCCCCACCTGCGCCACGTAGGGCGGGCGGTGACGCGGGATGCCGCGCTTGCCCTCGATGGATTCCAGCATCGCCGACTCTTCGCCGCAGATATAGGCCCCCGCGCCGCGGCGCAGATCGACATATCCAGGGGCGATGAAACCAGCGTCTTCCAACGCCGCGATCTCGCGCCGCAGGATTTCCAGGGACGCCGGATACTCGTCGCGCATGTAGATGAAGCAGCGCTCGGCCTCGACGGCCCAGGCGGCGATCAGCATGCCTTCCAGCATGAGGTGCGGCGACGTCTCCATCAGCGCACGGTCCTTGAAGGTCCCCGGCTCGCCCTCGTCAGCGTTCACCGCAAGATAGCGCGGACCCTCGTTGGCGCGCACGAAGCCCCACTTCTTGCCCGACGGGAAACCGGCACCGCCCAGGCCCCGGACCCCGGCGTCGAGCACGGTCTGCTGCACCTCTTCCCAGTCGCCGCCATCACGCAATGTCGCAAAAGTGCTGTAACCACCGCCCTCGCGGTAGAATTCGAGCCCTTGGTAGTCGGGAATGTGCACTTCCGTGTCGCCGGTATTGATAGCGTCGCGGATCATCTCGGGCGTGGCGAAGTCGATATGGTTGTGCCCCAGCTCGACCACCGGGGCGGTGTCGCAGCGGCCCATGCAGGGGGCGCGCACGACGCGCACCGCCGCCGGGTCCATGCCGTCCTCCAGCGCCTGCTTCAGCGCTTGCGCGCCCGCCAGTTCGCAGGCGAGCGAGTCGCAGACCCGCACGGTCAGCGCGGGCGGCGGCGTCTCGCCTTCCTTCACCAGGTCGAAATGGGCGTAGAAGCTCGCCACTTCCCAGATCTCGGCCTGCGACAGGCGCATCTCGTGGGCCAGCGCGCGCATGTGGGCGGCGGACAGGTGGCCGTGGGCGTCCTGGATCAGGTGCAGATGCTCGATCAGAAGGTCGCGGCGCCGGGGCCTGTCACCCAGCAGACGCTGCACCTCGGCCAATGCCGCATCGTCCAGCTGACGCCCTTTCGGCGTGGCCCGTCCCCGGCCCTTCCGGGCCTTCCCGATACCGTCGCGTTGATCCAGCATGTGCGCCCCTCCTGCCCGCCCGTCCTAGCCCGGCGCCGCGCGCGCGCCCAAGCCAAAAGCGACGCCTTTCGGGTCACAAAAGGCGTGATTTCGCCCACGGCCCGCCGTGACCGGATCACGCGCTTATGATTTTACTCGGACCATGCCGCCCCGACACTGGGGCCACCACCAAGGAGGAAGCCCATGACGGGCGCACGCACGCTGTTCTTCGCGGCCACGCTGGGGCCGCTGGCTTGCCTGCTGGCGGGGCTGGCGCTGGGCGGTCTCTGGACGCTGGTTGCCGTCCTGAGCATGACCGGCGTGGTCTTCCTGTTCGACCGCATGATCGCCGAGCTAGAGATGCCGGACGACGCTGCGCAGGAATTCCCGGTCGAAACGGGCCTGTCGGTGGCCCTGGCGGTGGCGCACCTGGCGCTGGTGCCGCTGCTGGTGGCGGCGCTGTCCGGCCCGGCGCTGAGCTCGGGCGAGAAGGCACTGTCGGCCTATGCCGCGATCCTGTGGCTGGGCCAGATCGGCAATGCCAACGCGCACGAGCTGATCCACCGGCCCCGCCGCGCGCTGGCCTGGCTGGGACGCGCGGCCTTCATCGCACTGCTGTACGGACACCATGCCTCGGCCCATCCGAAGGTGCATCACCGCTGGGTCGCGACGCCGCTGGACCCGGCCACCGCGCGGCTGGGCGAGACGTTCTTCGCCTACGCGCCACGCGCCTGGTGGGGCGGCTTTCGCGCGGGCCACGCGGCCGAGGCGCGGATGCTGCGCGCGCGCCACCGCGACGCGTGGCGTCGGCATGACCCCTATCTCGTCTATGTCGGCGGGGCCATCGCCTGCCTCGCGCTCGCCGCCGCCATCGGCGGTCTCGCTGGCGTGGCGTGGTACGTGCTGATCTGCGTCGGCGCGCAGGCGCAGATCCTGCTGTCGGACTACGTGCAGCACTATGGTCTGACCCGGGACGAGATCGCGCCGGGCCGCTATGCGCCGGTCGGACCGGCCCACAGCTGGAACGCGCCGCAGGCGTATTCGGGCGCGATGATGTTGCAGGCGCCGCGCCACTCCGACCACCACGCGCACCCCGCGCGCCCGTTTCCGCAGCTGCGCCTGCCCGACGCCGACACGGCGCCGCGCCTGCCCCGGTCGCTGCCGATCATGGCGGCGGTGGCCTGCGTGCCGCCGCTCTGGCGTCGGCTGATGGATCCGCGCGCCCGCGCGTGGCGACAGTCTGCCGCTGGCGACGCCGCGCGACCCGTGGCAGAAGGGGCCGCATGAAACGCATCGCCGCCACCCTCGCCCTGCTCGCTTCCATCGGTCCGGCCCTGGCCCAGACGCCCATGACCGCCGAGGAATTCGAGGCCTATACCGAGGGCCGCACGCTCTACTACGCGTCGAACGGGATCTCCTACGGGATCGAGGAATATCATCCGGGCCGCACGGTCAGTTGGTCGTTCCTCGATGACGAATGCAAGGAGGGCTTCTGGTATCCCCAAGGCGAGCAGATCTGTTTCGAGTACACCGACGGGACAGGCCCGCAATGCTGGACCTTCTTCCTGACGTCGAGCGGCCTGACGGCGCGCTTCGCGGGCGACCCGCCGGGATCCGAGCTTTACGAGACGCGCGCGAGCGACGAGCCGCTGAAATGCCCCGCGCCCAACCTGGGCGTCTGATCGGCCGTCAGAGCAGGCTGCCCTGCTCGGGCGGATCGTCCTTGGGCTTCTTCGAGCCGCGCGCCGGCTTGGCGAGGGGTTTCATCCGGCCGTCCCGGAACTCGATCTCCAGGTCCGGCGCCGCGCGGGCGGCCTTGGCCGTGGTCACGACCGCACCGCCACCGCGCACCACGGCATAGCCGCGCGCCAGCGTGGCCTCGTAGCCCAGCGACTGGCGCAGGCGTTCGAGCGCGGCGAGCCGATCGCGATCGGTGCGCTGTCGGGCCGTCCAACCGCGCGCCATGCGCGCGCCCAGGTCGTCGAGCTTGCGGCGCAGACCCGCCGCGTCGCGCGGCGGCGCAAGCGACGGCAAGCGTGCAGACACCTGGTCCAGCCGCCCCTGCCCCTGCCGCACCGAGCGCGCCAGCGCGGGCGCCAGCCGTCCCGCCAGCAGGTCGATCCGCGCGCGGCGGTTTTCGATGGCGCGGCGCAGGTTGCCGGGCCGCAGGTCGGCCGCCGCCTCGACCAGCCGGGCGCGGGCGCGCGACACCCGTGCGGCGAGCGCGGCGTCCAGCCGGGTTTCGGCCAGGTCGAGCCGCTGCCGCGCCGGCGACAGGAGCGAATCGGGTCGCGGCAGGGCGCGGCCGAGGTCGTCCAGCCGCCGCCGCCGGTCGCTGACGCCGCGATGCAGGGCCCGCGACAGCCGCGCGCCCTGGTCGTCCAACATGGCCTGAAGCTCCAACCGCACCGGCACGGCCATCTCGGCGGCGGCGGTGGGCGTCGGCGCGCGGCGGTCCGAGACGTAGTCGATCAGCGTGGTGTCGGTCTCGTGTCCCACGGCCGAGATCAGGGGGATGCCGCTGGCGGCCGCCGCGCGGGCGACGATCTCTTCGTTGAAGCCCCACAGATCCTCGATCGACCCGCCGCCGCGGGCGACGATCAACAGGTCCGGACGCGGCAGGGCCCCGCCGGGCGTCAGCGCGTTGAAGCCCTCGATCGCGCGGGCCACCTGCGGCGCGCAATCCCGGCCCTGCACCGCCACGGGCCAGACCAGCACCTTGCGCGGGAAGCGGTCGCGCAGACGGTGCAGGATGTCGCGGATCACGGCGCCCGAGGGCGAGGTGACGACGCCGATGACCTCGGGCAGGAACGGCGTGGGCCGCTTGCGCGCGGGGTCGAAAAGCCCCTCGGCCTCGAGCGCCTTCTTGCGCTTCTCCAGCATCGCCATCAGGGCGCCGACGCCGGCCGGGCGCAGGTCATCCACGTTCAGCTGGTATTTCGATTGCGAGCCGAAGGTGGTCAGCCGACCGGTTGCGACGACCTCCATCCCCTCCTCCGGCCGGGTGGCAAGCGCGGCCACTTGCCCCTTCCACGCGACCGAGGCCAGCACGGCACGGTCGTCCTTGATGTCGAAATAGAGATGCCCCGAGCGCGCCACGAAGACGCGCCCCACCTCGCCCTTGACGCGGACGCGGCCGAACTCGCCCTCGAGCACGCGTTTCACCGCGCCCGAGATCTCGGAGACGGTGTATTCGTGGGCGTTCTCGCCCGGCTGCGGATCGTCGATCAGGTCCATGGCGCGACGCTACTGCGGCGCCGGGGCGGGCTCAACCGGGGAAGCGCGGTGCGGGAGCGGCCTCGGGGTCGTCCGGCGATGGGCCCGCCTCGTCGAGCACCAGCGCGCGCCTTGCGGCGTCCTCCAGCCGGGCCTGCGCACCGGTCGGAGGGCTGAACGGGTCGTCGCGCCCGCGCAAAAGCCGGGGCCGGGACAGCCGGATTTCGCCCAGGCGGGTCAGTGACAGTCCAAGCATGCTATGTCCTTCGGTTCCATGACCGCTTGTATGGCAGCTTTGTGTGACAGGGCCGTGACCCCCGCCAGGTGTCATCAGGAACAGTCGGAACAGCAGGTGTTGCAGGGCGTGACGGTGTCGAACGCGTCCCGTGCGTGCTTCAGCCCTGTATCGCAATTGGCGTAGTCCCCCAGGGCCTTGCGCTTGTCGGCATTGGGCAGGAACTGGCAGGTCTCGGCATGCATCACGTGGGTGCCGTCGTCGCGTGCCTCGGTATTGGCGTAGTATTTCATGCGGGTCTCCTCTTTCGCCCGAGAACGCGCGCGCCACCGCAGGGGTTTCGCCCGCGATGGGCCGGGCACCTGAGGTATTTGTGGAAAGATGAAGCCGGGGGCGGGCGCACTTCCCATCCGGCAGGCGCGGTTGTATGCGGTTGCGCGACCGGACAAGGGGGCCACGCGATGAACATCCTGATCCTGGGCGGCGGCGGGCGCGAACATGCCCTGGCCTGGGCCGCGCTGCAGAACCCGCGCTGCGACCGGCTGATCGTGGCGCCCGGCAATGCCGGCATCGCGGGCATCGCCGAGACCGCGCGGCTGGATATCGAGGACGGCGCCGCCGTGGCCCAGTTCGCGGGCGAGAACGCGGTGGACCTGGTCATCATCGGCCCCGAGGCCCCGCTGGCCGCCGGGGTGGCCGACCGGTTGCGGGACGCGGGTCTCCTCGTGTTCGGGCCGAACCGCGCCGCGGCAATGCTGGAGACCTCGAAGACCTTCACCAAGGAGATCTGCGACGCCGCCGGGGCCCCGACCGCCGGCTGGGCGCGGTTCGAGGATGCCGGGGCCGCGCGCGCCCATGTCGGGGCCACCGGCGCGCCCATCGTGGTCAAGGCCGACGGCCTGGCGGCAGGCAAGGGCGTCGTCGTGGCCGAGACCGTGGCCCAGGCGCACGCGGCCATCGACGACATGCTGGGCGGCGCCTTTGGCGCGGCGGGCGCGTCGGTGGTGATCGAGGAATTCATGACCGGCGAAGAAGCATCGTTCTTCGTGCTGGTCGACGGCGAGGACGTGTTGCCCATCGGGACGGCGCAGGACCACAAGCGCGTGGGCGACGGCGATACCGGCCCCAATACCGGCGGCATGGGCGCCTATTCCCCCGCCCCCGTGATGACCGATGCGGTGACCGAGGCCGCGCTGACGCGGATCGTGCGCCCCGTGGTGGCCGAGCTCGCCCGCCGCGGCACGCCCTATTCAGGCGTGCTGTACGTGGGCCTGATGATCGAAGTCGGGCAGCCCCGACTCGTGGAATTCAACGCCCGGTTCGGCGATCCGGAATGCCAGGTGCTGATGATGCGGCTGGGGGCGCAGGCGCTGGACCTGATGCTCGCCTGCGCCGAGGGCCGGTTGGCGGACGCGCGGGTGAACTGGGCCGACGACCACGCGCTGACCGTGGTGATGGCCGCCGAAGGCTATCCCGGCAGCTACGAAAAGGGCAGCGCCATCCGCGGGCTCGAGGCGCTGACCGGGACCTCGTCCCAGATGGTGTTTCACGCGGGCACCGCGCTGGTCGACGGGCAGCTTGTCGCCAATGGCGGGCGGGTGCTGTCGGTGACGGCGCGGGGCGACGATCTGCTGCAGGCCCGGTCGCGCGCCTATGCCATGTGCGAGGCGGTGGATTGGCCCGAGGGCTTCTTTCGCAGCGATATCGGCTGGCGCGCCCTGGGCGACTGAGCCGTACTTCCCGGTGGCTCGGCGTCCGCCCTTGACGGCCCGACGCGCCGCGCCGACATGGAGAACGCCTGCCTACCCCTCAAGGAGCCACGATGCCCGATCCCAACCCAGCCGCGCTGGATTTCCTCCTGAGCCGCCGATCGCGGCCCGCCAAGACCCTCGGCCAGCCGGTGCCGGATCGCAGCCAGCTTGAGCCGATCCTGCGCGCCGCGCTGCGCACGCCGGATCACGGCAAGCTGGAACCGTGGCGCCTGGTCGTGCTGGAGCGCGCGGCGCTGGAACGGCTGGCGGGGCTGGTCCCCGCCTGTGGAGACCGTCTGTCGCGCCCGCCCGAGGACATCGCCAAGCAGACGGCGCAATACGCCGACGCAGACCTGGCCGTCGCGGTGATCGCGAGCCCCGTCGAGAGCCCCAAAATCCCGCAGATGGAACAGACCCTTTCCGCCGGCGCCGTCTGCCTGCAACTGCTGAACGCGGCGCTGGCGGCGGGCTGGGGGGCCAACTGGCTGAGCGGATGGGCCTCGCATGACGCGGACTTCGCGCGGCAGGGTCTGGACCTGGCCGAGGGCGAATGGATCGCCGGGCTCATCCATATCGGCACCGAGACCTCGGCCCCGCCCGAGCGGCCCCGCCCCGACCTCGCGGCGAAAGTCAGCTGGCTGGGCGCATGACCGTCATCGGCGACGCGTCCCGGGCCATCGGCCAGATGGGCGACCCGGCCTTTCGCGGAACGCTGCTGAAAGGCGTGGGGCTGACGCTGGCGCTGCTGGCCGGTTTCATTGGCCTGGTCGTGTGGGGGCTGGGCTGGCTCATACCCGACACGCTGTCCCTGCCGTTCGTGGGCGACATAAGCTGGGTGGACGACGCGGTTTCCTGGTCGTCGGTGCCCGTGCTGCTGTTCCTGTCGACCTTCCTGATGGTGCCGGTGGCCTCGGCCTTCACGTCGCTGTTCCTGGACGACGTGACCGACGCGGTCGAGGCGCGGCACTACCCCGCCCTGCCCCCGGCACCGCGGCTGTCCTTCGGGAGGGGGCTGAGCGATTCGCTGAAATTCCTGGGCGTGATCGCGGGGGCCAATATCGCGGCCTTCGCGCTCTACCTGATGGTGCCGCCCTTCGCGCCGCTGATCTTCTTCGGGCTGAACGGCTTCCTGCTCGGGCGCGAGTATTTCCAGCTGATCGCGGCCCGGCGGCTGGGGCCCAAGGGCGCGCGGCGGATGCGGCGCCGGCACGGCATGCGCATCTGGATCGCGGGTTGCCTGATGGCGGTCCCGCTGGTGGTGCCTCTGCTGGGCCTAGTGGTGCCGGTGCTGGGCGCGGCCACCTTCACCCATCTGTTTCACCGGCTTCCGAAACCGGATCCATCCGGTTGAACCAGTCGATGTCGCGCACGCCGTAGCCCGAGAACAGGATGAAGCCGGCGATCAGCGCCCACAGGATCGCCGACACCCAGGTCACCGTGCGCGCCTTGCGCCACATGTCGGTGCGCGCGGGGCTGCCGGCGTGGGTGCCCGGCACGATCTCGCCCTCGTCGCCCTGCGTGCGCAGGCCCACGGGCAGCAGGATGAACAGCACCATGAACCAGATCACGGCGAACAGGACGATGGCCGAGGTGATGCTCATGTCTCCTCCAGCTCGATCAGGCAGCCGTTGAAATCCTTGGGATGCAGGAACAGGACCGGCTTGCCGTGGGCACCGATCTTGGGCTCGCCACTGCCGAGGATGCGGGCGCCCTGATCGACCAGGCGGTCGCGGGCGGCGAGGATATCGTCGACCTCGTAGCACATGTGGTGGATGCCGCCGGACGGGTTCTTGTCGAGAAAGCCGGCGATGGGCGAGCCCTCGCCCAGCGGATAGAGCAGCTCGACCTTGGTGTTGGGCAGCGTGATGAACACGACCGTGACCCCGTGGTCGGGTTCGTCCTGCGGCGCGCCAACTTCGGCGCCCAGCATGTCGCGGTACTGCGCCGACGCGGCCTCGAGGTCGGGCACGGCGATTGCGATGTGGTTCAGGCGTCCGATCACGCTGTTTGTCCTTGTCCTTCTGGTGTCCGGGAGCCGAGATAGGCCCGAGGCGAAGGGCACGCAAGCCGCGCCGTGGTCGCGGCGCGGTGGTGTTAACCCTACTTTAGGATCGTCGGTCCCTACTGGAGACACCAGATTCGGAGAGCCGCCATGACCGACATTCTCGACGATTTCCTGTATCCCCGGCGCCCGACGGCCGAACGCCCGCTGCTGGGGCAGACGGTGCTGGTGGTCGAAGACAGTCGCTTCGCGGGCGAGACCATTCGCCTCATGTGCCTGCGCGGCGGCGCGCGCATCCGCCGGGCCGACAGCCTGCGCGCGGCGGCGCGGCACCTGTCGACATACCGCCCGTCGGTCATCCTGGTGGATCTGGGTCTGCCCGACGGCTCGGGGCTGGACCTGATCCGGCAGCTGGACGACGCGGTGCCCCGTGTGCCCGTGCTGCTGGCCCTCTCGGGTGATCCCGCGCTCGAAGAGGCGGCGTTGAACGCCGGGGCGAACGGCTTCATCTCGAAACCCTTCGGCTCGGTCGCCGGCTTTCAAGGCAAGATCCTCGCCCATCTTCCGGCCGAGGCGCAACCGCGGGGGCCGCGCCCCCTGAGCGACGAGGTGGTCCATGCCGATGCGGGCGCGCTGGGCGACGACTACGCGCTGATCCTCGATCTGCTCGACTCGCCCCAGGGGCCCGAGGATTTGCTCTATGCCATCAATTTCGGCGCGAACCTGGCGCGCAATCTGGAAGACGGGGCGCTGGACGCGGCCGTGACCGCGCTGCGCGAGGACGTGACCGACGGCCGGGGCCATCGTGGATCGCTCGCGCATCTTGCCGGTCTCGTCCAGAGCCGGCTGGCCCGGGGCGCCATCGCCGTCTGAGGCAAGCAAAGGATCCGCCGCGCGGACCCACGCGCGCCGCGAAACTTCACGATTGAAGGCACTCTGCCGCCGCAATCGCACGCGATACAGCACGCTGCCGGGGATCCGCCCCGACAGCGCCCCGCAATGGGAAGGAGCACGCCATGATGGACCGACTTGTGGACCGCGTTCTGCGGCTGGAGCACGAGACCCCGTTCCTGGACCGAGCCGTGCTGGCGCTTGGCGCCTTTTCGATCACCTTGTCGCTGGCGGGGACGGTTCTGCTCTACACCTGATCGCCGCAACGCGGGGACGGACGGTCTGCTGGCGGCCCCCAAGGTCGCCGAACAGCCTAGCCCAGCGCGGGATCGATGGCCGCGAGACACGGCCGCGTCAGGTCCGACAACCGCTGCTTCTGCCGTCCGTCCGCGTCGAAATTCGCGGGATCGAGCCAGGTGGACCACGCCGTGTCGAGCGTGGCCGCGTCGCCATCTGTGATCGCGAACCAAGCAGTATCGCGGTTCGCGCCCTTCACGACGCCCGCCTGCCGAAACACCCCTTCGAAGCCGAACCCGAATCGCTGGGCCGCACGCCGCGACGCCATGTTGGCGGCGTTGCATTTCCACTCGAACCGGCGATACCCGGCGCCGAACGCCCAGCGCGCCAGCAGGATCACCGCCTCGCTGGCCGCGCGGGTGCGTTGCAGACGTGGTGCGAAGGTCAGCCAGCCGGTCTCGACGCTGCCCGCACCCGGATCGATCCGCAGCAGCGAAAGCGACCCGCCCAGCCGCCCGTCCTCGCCCCGCACGGCGAAATGCAGCGGATCATGGGCGATGCGTGCGGCGTCGAACCACGGCAGGTAGTCGTCCACGGATGGGAACGGCCCGACCGGCAGGTACCGCCACATGGCACCGCCCGCGTCCTCGGCAAAGGCGTCGAACAGCCCGCTCTCGTGGCCCGGCGCGAAGGGCTCGAGCCGGACATAGCGACCGTCCAGCGGCAGGCGGGACGGCAACTGCGGCGGTCGCCAGCCCGCGAGCGGTCCCATCAGCTCTCGGGCGGCAGCACCCGCAGCCGCAGTTCCCGCAGCTGGGCCGCCGTCGGCTCGGACGGGGCGCCCATCATCAGGTCCTGCGCCTGCTGGTTCATCGGGAACATGATGACCTCGCGGATGTTCTGCTCGTCCGCCAGCAGCATGACCATGCGGTCGATCCCGGCGGCACAGCCCCCGTGGGGCGGCGCGCCGTACTGGAACGCGTTGACCATGCCGCCGAAGCGATTGCGCACCTCGGATTCGTCGTAGCCCGCGATCTCGAAGGCCTTGAACATGATCTCGGGGCGGTGGTTCCGGATGGCGCCGGACACCAGTTCGTAGCCGTTGCAGGCCAGGTCGTACTGGTAGCCCATGACCTCGAGCGGATCGCCGTCCAGCGCGTCCATCCCGCCCTGCGGCATCGAGAACGGGTTGTGGCTGAAGTCGATCTTGCCCTCGTCGTCCCGCTCGTACATCGGGAAATCGACGATCCAGCAGAACGCGAAGCGGTCCTTGTCGGTCAGGGCCAGCTCGTCGCCGATAACGGTGCGCGCCCGACCCGCGACACCTTCGAACTCGGACGGCTTGCCGCCCAGGAAGAACGCCGCGTCCCCGGTGCCGAGGCCCAGCTGCTGGCGGATGGCCTCGGTCCGCTCGGGTCCGATGTTCTTGGCCAGCGGACCGGCGGCTTCCATGCCGTCGCTGCCGTCGCGCCAGAAGATATAGCCCATGCCCGGCAGACCCTGCTCCTGCGCGAACTTGTTCATGCGATCGCAGAACTTGCGCGACCCGCCGCCCGGCGCGGGGATGGCGCGGATCTCGGTGCCCTCGTTCTCGAGCAGCTTGGCGAAGATGGCGAAGCCCGAGCCGCGGAAATGGCCGCTGACCACCTGCATCTTGATCGGGTTGCGCAGGTCGGGCTTGTCGGTGCCATACCACAGCGCCGCGTCGCGGAAGCTGATGCGCGGGAAGGCCTCGTCGACCTTGCGGCCACCGCCGAACCGCTCGAAACAGCCGCGGATCACCGGTTCGATCGTGGCGAACACGTCCTCCTGCTCGACGAAGCTCATCTCCATGTCGAGCTGGTAGAAATCGGTTGGCGAGCGGTCGGCGCGCGGGTCCTCGTCGCGGAAGCAGGGCGCGATCTGGAAATACTTGTCGAAGCCCGACACCATGATCAGCTGCTTGAACTGCTGCGGCGCCTGCGGCAGCGCGTAGAACTTGCCCGGATGCAGGCGCGAGGGCACGAGGAAGTCGCGCGCCCCCTCGGGGCTGGAGGCGGTGATGATCGGCGTCTGGTACTCGTTGAAGCCCTGCCCCCACATACGTTCACGCAGGTCGCGCACCACGTCCGAGCGCAGCACCATGTTGTCGTGCAGGCCCTGGCGCCGCAGGTCGAGGAAGCGGTATTTCAGGCGCGTCTCCTCGGGGTAGTCCTGCTCGCCGAAAACCGGCAGCGGCAGCTCGCCCGCGCGGCCCAGGATCTCGATCCCGCGGGCATAGACCTCGATCTCGCCCGTGGGGATCTTGGGGTTCACCAGCGCGGCGTCGCGGGCCTTCACGCTGCCGTCGATGCGGATGCACCACTCGGCGCGGACCTTTTCCATCTCGGCGAACGCGGCCGAGTCTGGGTCGCAGATCACCTGGGTGATGCCGTAGTGGTCGCGCAGGTCGATGAACAGCACGCCGCCATGGTCGCGCACGCGGTGTACCCAGCCGGCAAGCCGGGCTTCGGTGCCCACGTGGCTTTTGTCGAGATCGGCGCAGGTGTGGCTGCGATAGGCGTGCATGAGGTGTCCCCCGGGAAGACTGTCTTGGTGAAACTGCGCGCGATACACCTGCCCCCCGGGCGGAAGTCAAGGGACAGCGAACCCCCGATCCCCGAGCGGGGGGTTGACGCCCGGACAGATTGTCGCAGATTTTTCCCTTGGTGAACGGTGGATTAACGGGACGAGGGCATGTGGGAAACGCTGCTTGAACGGACGGTTCGTGAGATCTTTCATGACGGCACGCTGCGCGTGACGCTGCCGGGGGGCCGGCGTTTTACCGCCGGATCGGGCGCCCCCGAGATCGCGGTGACCCTGACCGATCCCACCCTACCCCGCCGCCTGGTGCTGAACCCCGACCTGGGCCTTGGCGAGGGCTACATGGATGGCGGGCTGGTGATCGAGAACGACGACATCCGCGGCCTGCTGGACATGACCCTGCGCAACTTCGCACAAGGCAACCGGTCGCGCGTGCTCGACCTGCACAACCGACTGCGCCGCCACTCGCGCAGCCTGGGGCAATGGAACCCCATGGACCGTGCGCGCAAGAACGTGGCCCACCACTATGACCTGTCGTCCGATCTATACGACATCTTCCTGGACGACGACCGGCAATACAGCTGTGCCTATTTCCGCGACCCGTCCGATACGCTGGAACAGGCCCAGCTTCAGAAGAAACGCCACATCGCCGCCAAGCTGCTGATCGAACCCGGGATGGAGATCCTCGACATCGGCTGCGGTTGGGGCGGCATGGCGCTGACCCTCGCGCGGGAGTTCGGCGCGCGGGTCCACGGTGTGACCCTGTCCGAGGAACAGCACGCCTACGCCACCCGCCGCGCGGCCGAGGACGGGTTGGACGACCGTGTGACGTTCGAGCTGCGCGATTACCGCACGCTGGACCGGACCTTCGACCGGATCGTGTCGGTCGGCATGTTCGAACATGTGGGCGTGCCCCATTACGACGAGTATTTCCGCCATGTGAACCAGATGCTGCGGCCCGATGGCGTGGCCCTGATCCACACCATCGGGCGGACCAGCCCGCCCGGCGCCACGTCGCCCTTCATCGCGAAGTACATCTTCCCGGGTGGCTATGTCCCCGCCCTGTCCGAGATGTCATCCGCCTTCGAGCGTCAGCGGCTTGAGCTGACCGATCTCGAGATCTGGCGCTATCACTACGCGAAAACGCTCAATCACTGGGATCAGCGCTTCGTGGCCGGCATGGACAAGGCGAAGTCGCTTTACGACGAGCGGTTCTGCCGGATGTGGCGCTATTACCTGATCGCGTCCGAGCTGACCTTCGTGCACGGGCAGCAGGTCGTCTTCCAGGCGCAACTGGCCCACCGGAAGGACGCCGTGCCGATCACGCGCGACTATCTCTACACCGGCTGACGATTGTCCGCGAAATGGCCCCAATCGGGGCCGCGCGCCGCCATTCTGTCGCCACTGCCATCGGCCATCCTCGTATGCAGGGAGGCGCATCATGGCGGACCGCACGCACACCGCGATTCATCTCGTCCTGCTCGCCGGGGTGGCATGGTTGTGCGTGTCGGCCCTCATGATGCCGCCGACCGGCGAGGACCTGCTGGCGCTCTGGCTTGCCGCGACCGCCGTGGCCGAGGGGGCGCCGCAGTTGGTCTACGCGGATGGCGCAGTGTTCACGCTGCGCCCGGATCTCGAATGGGCCGACATGGCCCTCGCCGCGGGATATTCGGGGCCGGTCTTCCCCTACCTCTACCCCCCGCTCTGGGCCGTCCTGATGGCACCAATCACCCAGGCGATGTCTTTCGCCGCGTTCTCCACGATCCTTCACGGGGTCCACGTTGCAATGATCGGCGCGACGGTCTGGCTGGCCTGGCGGGCCACCGGCCGGGTCGTGCCGCTGCCCGTGTTCCTGGCGGCGGGCGTTGGCATCATCCACCTGACCTTCGCCGGGGCCGTGGCGGTGTCGGTGGGGCAGCCCCAGATATGGGTGGCCTTCCTGACGGTCCTGGCGATCGAACGGCTGGGCGCCGGCCGGCAAGCCAGCGCCGGCGCCGCGCTGGCCCTGGCCGCCGCGCTGAAACTGACGCCGGCCGTTTTCGCGGTGGCCTTCGTGGCGCGGGGCGACTGGCGCGCGCTGCTGAGCTTCGCCATCACCGGCGGCGCGCTTGGCGGCCTGTCGATCATGCTGGGCGGACCGGCGCTGCACGCGAATTTCCTGGCGCAGGTCGCGGCGGTGTCGAACACGGTCATCGCCTTGCCGCTGAACTTCTCGCTGGATTCGGCCATCGCCCAGGTCTTTGGGTTGGGTCAGTCGATCCCGAAACTCGGCACGACGGGCCTCGACACGGGCCTTGGCGCCACCGGCATCGCCGAAAAGACCCCGCTCTGGTCCCTGCTCAGCCAGATGGCGCTTCTGGCGGTGCTGGCGGTCTCGGCGCTGGCGTTCCGCCGTTGGAAGGAAGACGTACTGATTTGGCCCGCGATGATCGCCGGCGTGTCGCTCGTGTCTCCGCTGGCCTGGGGTTATCACTTCCTTGCGGCGCTGGCCTTTGCGCCTGCGCTCATGCCGCGCTGGGGCGCGCTGCCGGTGATGGGGCTGTTCGTGCCGCTGACGGTCGGGCTGTTGCGCATCGAACCGCTGGCAGAACCGCTCTTGCGGGCCCTGCCGGTTCTGGGGGCCGCGATCATGGCGCTCTTCGCGCTGGGCTGCGTCGTGCGCCCGGCCGCGCGGCGCTCCGCGCCACGCTCGGGGTCGGCCGTCCTTTGACCTTGCACGTAACGGCCCCGCGACTATAACCCCGGACGATTTGCGCGCCGGGATCTGCCCCGACCGCGACACGCGCCAGGGGACAGCCATGCCGAAAAGAACCGACATCCAGTCCATCATGATCATCGGGGCAGGACCGATCATCATCGGACAGGCCTGCGAATTCGACTATTCTGGCGCGCAAGCCTGCAAGGCGCTACGAGAGGAAGGCTATCGCGTCATCCTGGTGAACTCGAACCCGGCGACGATCATGACCGACCCGGGCCTGGCCGACGCCACCTATATCGAGCCGATCACGCCCGAGATCGTGGCCAAGATCATCGCCAAGGAAAAGCCCGACGCCCTGCTGCCCACCATGGGCGGGCAGACCGGCCTTAACACCGCGCTGAAACTGGAGGAGATGGGCGTGCTGGCCGAACACGGTGTCGAGATGATCGGCGCCCGGCGCGAAGCCATCGAGATGGCCGAGGACCGCAAGCTGTTCCGCGAGGCGATGGAGCGGATCGGCCTGGAAAACCCCGCGGCCACCATCGCGTCGAACATGGACGAATGCATGGCCGCGCTCGAGCATGTGGGCCTGCCCGCCATCATCCGCCCCGCCTACACGCTGGGCGGCACCGGCGGCGGCGTGGCCTATAACCGCGACGACTACGTGCGCATCTGCAAGGGCGGGCTCGACGCCTCGCCCGTCAGCCAGATCCTGATCGACGAAAGCCTGCTGGGCTGGAAGGAATACGAGATGGAAGTCGTGCGCGACCGCGCCGACAACGCCATCATCGTCTGCGCCATCGAGAACGTGGACCCGATGGGGGTGCACACCGGCGACTCGATCACCGTGGCCCCCGCGCTGACGCTCACCGACAAGGAATACCAGATCATGCGCTCGGCCAGCATCGCCGTGCTGCGCGAGATCGGGGTCGAAACCGGCGGGTCGAACGTTCAATGGGCCGTGAACCCCGAGGACGGCCGCATGGTGGTGATCGAGATGAACCCCCGCGTCTCGCGCTCGTCGGCGCTGGCGTCGAAGGCCACCGGCTTCCCCATCGCCAAGATCGCGGCCAAGCTCGCCGTGGGCTACACGCTCGACGAGCTCGACAACGACATCACAGGCGTCACGCCCGCATCGTTCGAGCCGTCGATCGACTACGTCGTCACCAAGATCCCGAAATTCGCCTTCGAGAAGTTCCCGGGCGCCACCCCGGACCTGACCACCGCCATGAAGTCGGTGGGCGAGGCCATGGCCATCGGCCGGAGCTTCCACGAGTCGCTGCAGAAGGCGCTGGCCTCGATGGAGTCGGGGCTGACCGGCCTCGACGAGATCGCCATCGACGGCGCCCCCGACCGCGCCAGTATCACCGCCGCGCTCAGCCAGCAGACGCCCGACCGCATCCGCGTCATCGCCCAGGCCATGCGCCTGGGGCTGAGCGACGACGAGATCCAGGCCGTGACCAAGTTCGACCCGTGGTTCCTGGCCCGCATCCGCGAGATCATCGACGCCGAGGAACGCGTGCGCTCCAACGGCCTGCCGACCGACGAGGATGGCCTGCGCGCCCTGAAGATGATGGGCTTCACCGACGCGCGGCTGGCCAAGCTGACCGGCCGGGACGAGGGCAACGTGCGCCGCGCCCGCCACAACCTTGGCGTCACTGCCGTCTTCAAGCGGATCGACACCTGCGCGGCCGAGTTCGAGGCGCAGACGCCCTACATGTATTCCACCTACGAGTACCCGGTCATGGGTGAGGTCGAATGCGAAAGCCGCCCGACCGACGCCAAGAAGGTGGTGATCCTCGGCGGTGGCCCCAACCGGATCGGCCAGGGGATCGAGTTCGACTACTGCTGCTGTCACGCCTGTTTCGCGCTGACCGATGCCGGGTTCGAGACCATCATGATCAACTGCAACCCCGAGACCGTCAGCACCGACTACGACACCTCCGACCGGCTGTATTTCGAGCCGCTGACGCTGGAACACGTGATGGAGATCCTGCGCGTCGAGCAGTCGAACGGCACGCTGGCGGGTGTGATCGTGCAATACGGCGGCCAGACGCCGCTCAAGCTGGCCAACGCCTTGCAAGAGGCCGGCATCCCCATCCTCGGCACCTCGCCCGACGCCATCGACCTGGCCGAGGACCGCGAGCGGTTCCAGGCGATGCTGAACGAGCTGGGCCTGCGCCAGCCCAAGAACGGCCTTGCCCGTTCGGACGAAGAGGCGATGGCGATGGCGGCCGAGGTCGGCTACCCGCTGGTGATCCGCCCCTCCTACGTGCTGGGCGGCCGCGCGATGGAGATCGTGCGCGACGACGCCCACCTGGCGCGCTACATCCGCGACGCGGTGGACGTGTCGGGCAAGAACCCGGTCCTGCTGGACAGTTATCTGAGCGGCGCGGTCGAAGTCGACGTGGACTGCCTGAGCGACGGCACCGATGTGCACGTGGCCGGCGTCATGCAGCATATCGAGGAGGCGGGCGTGCATTCGGGCGACAGCGCCTGTTCGCTGCCGCCCTACACCCTGAGCGACGACACGATTGCAGAATTGGAACGTCAGACGAAGGCGATGGCCCTGAAACTGGGCGTTGTGGGCCTGATGAATGTTCAATTCGCGATCAAGGACGACGATATCTACGTGCTCGAGGTCAACCCGCGCGCGTCGCGCACGGTCCCCTTCGTGGCGAAGGCGACCGACAGTGCCATCGCGTCGATCGCGGCACGGCTGATGGCCGGTGAAAAGCTGGCGAGCTTCCCCATGCGCGACCCCTACCCCGATGGCGTGCAACCGGGCGAGACCGTGCCCATCGCCGATCCGCTGACGCTGGCCGATCCGGCGATGCCGTGGTTCTCGGTCAAGGAATCTGTGCTGCCCTTCGCACGGTTCCCCGGCGTCGACACGCTGCTCGGACCCGAGATGCGCTCGACCGGCGAGGTCATGGGCTGGGACCGCGACTTCCCCACCGCCTTCCTCAAGGCGCAGATGGGCGCGGGCGTGCACCTGCCGACCGAAGGCGCGGTATTCCTGTCGATCAAGGACACGGACAAGACCGAACAGTTGATCGACACGGCGCGCATCCTGACGGAGCTCGGGCTGACCATCGTCGCCACGCGCGGCACCGCCTCGTTCCTGGATGAGAACGGAATCGCGTCGAAGACCGTGAACAAGGTCTACGAGGGCGGGCGTACGATCGTGGACGTGATGAAGGACGGCGACATCGCGCTGGTCATGAACACGACCGAGGGCGCGCAGGCCGTCGAGGACAGCCGGTCCATGCGCAATGTCGCCCTGATGGATCGCATTCCGTATTTCACCACGCTGGCGGGGTGCCACGCGGCGGCGCAGGCCATGCGCGCCCGGGTCGCGGGCGATATCGAGGTGCGCAGCCTGCAGGGCTGAGATCATCCGGGATGATCTCAACCAGACGATCTTGGATCGTCGCTTGCAGATGATCCGAGATCATCTGACCGCGGGATGGAGGGGATTTGGCCAAGCTATACTTCAACTACTCGACCATGAACGCGGGCAAGTCGACGCTGCTCTTGCAAGCCGCACACAACTACCGCGAGCGGGGGATGGAGACGCGGCTGCTGACCACCGGCACCGACACCAGGGCGGGCCTTGGCCGGATCGGCAGCCGGATCGGCATTTCGGCCGCGGCCGAGACCTGCGGGCCGGACGACGACCTGTTCGCGCGCGCCGAAGCCTGGCTGTCGGAGGCCGAGATTGCCTGCATCTTCGTGGACGAGGCGCAGTTCCTGACGCCCGAACAGGTCTGGCAGCTGGCCTGCGTGGCCGATGACTTGGGCGTGCCGGTCATGTGCTACGGGTTGCGCGTGGATTTCCAGGGGCGGCTCTTCCCGGCCTCGGCCGCGCTCCTGGCCTGGGCCGACGACATGCGCGAAGTGCGCACCATCTGCCATTGCGGACGCAAGGCGACCATGGTGGTCCGCAAGGACGCCGAGGGCCGCGTTCTGACCGAAGGCGCGCAGGTGCAGGTCGGCGGGAACGAAACCTACCTGTCGCTCTGCCGTCGCCACTGGCGCGAGGCGACGGGCGAGACCAGCCCGCTCTAGAGCGCGTGGGGCGGCTCGCGCCCTTCCGCGAAGGCGCGCAGGTCCTCGAGGATCACCTCGCCCATGATCAGCCGCACGTCCATCACCGAGGTTCCCATGTGCGGCAGCAGGGTGACCCGCTCCATGGCCTTCAGCGCGTCCGGCACGTGCGGTTCGTGCTCGTAGACATCCAGCCCCGCACCGGCGATGCCGCCGCGTTCCAACACCTCGACCAGGGCGGACTCTTCCACCACGTCGCCACGGGCGATGTTTACGAGGCAGGCGTCGGGGCGCATGGCGCCCAGCACCTCGGCATCTATCAGGTGATGCGTCTGCGGTGACGCGGGCACGGCCAGCACGAGAATGTCGACGCGGCGCGCCAGGTCCCTCAGGTCCTCGACCTGCGTGGCGGGAACCCCGGGATCGTCGACGCGCGAGCGGTTGTAGAACGAAACCTCCATCCCGAAGCCGTGGTGACAGCGTGCGGCGATGGCCTTGCCGATGCGGCCCATCCCAACGATGCCCAGATGCGCGCCGGTGGCTTTCTCGCCCAGCAGCGCGCCGGGGTGCCAGCCCTCCCACTCGCCGCGACGAAGCAGCCGCTCGCCCTCGCCCGCGCGACGGCGGGTCATCAGGATCAGGGTCATGGCGATATCTGCCGTGCCGTCCGTGACGGCGCCGGGCGTATTCGTGACGGTGATGCCCTTCGCACGCGCCGCCTCGACCGCGATGTGGTTGAAGCCGACGCCGTAATTCGCGATCAGCCGGCAGCGGGGATCGCCCTCGAACGCCGCCTCGGAAAGGTCGTCGCCGATACAGCACAGCATGGCGTCGAACTCGGCCATCCGCTCGCGCGCGGCCTCGGGCGTCAGCGGCCGGTCCACGTGGGTGACGTCGAACAGGGCTTCAAGCTTTGCATGCGTTTCGTCCGGCAGCCATCTGCTAATGAACAGTTTTTTCAAAACATCCGCCCTCCCAGTGGCACACCCCGATCCGGGGCCAGCAACACGACCTCGCCGTCTTCATCCGGCACACCCAGCACCAGGATCTCGGACATGACGGGTCCGATCTGGCGCGGCGGGAAGTTCACGACTGCCATCACCTGCCGACCGACGAGGCCCTCGGGCGTATAGTGGCGGGTAAGCTGCGCCGAGCTCTTGCGTTCGCCCAACGCGCCGAAATCGACCCAAAGCTTGATCGCGGGCTTCCGCGCTTCGGGGAACGGCTCGGCCCGGGTGATACGGCCCACCCGGATGTCGAGCTTCTGGAAATCGGCGAAGCTCGCCTCGGTCATCCCTTCAGCTCGCGCGACCGGTCGGCGGCCGCCTTCACCGTGCGCTCCATCAGGTCGGGCAGCTCGCCCATCAGCACGTCCAGACCCGCCTGCGTGGTCCCGTTGGGCGAGGTCACGTCGACGCGCAGCTGGCCGGGGTCCTTGGGGCTGTTCTCGGCCAGGTGCCCTGCGCCGCCGACAGTCGCCTTGGCCAGCGCCATGGCCAGGTCGGGCGACAGGCCCTGTGCCTCGCCCGCCTTGGCGAGGCTTTCGATCATGTGGAACACGTAGGCCGGGCCGGAGCCGGACACGCCGGTCACGGCATCCATCTGGTCTTCGCTGTCGAGCCGGACGGTCTGGCCCACCGCCTGCAACAGATCCTCGGCCAGCGCCAACGAGGGATCTCCCCGGTCGTTGGCGACCAGCGCCGTGATCCCGCGGCCCACGGCGGCGGGGGTGTTCGGCATGGCGCGGATCACCGGCGTCGCGCCACCCAGCGCATCCTCGAACGCGCTAATCGGGGTGCCCGCCGCCACCGACAGGAAAACGGTTTCACCGTCGCCCAGCGCGCGCATCTGCGGCAGGGCGTCGCCCATCATCTGCGGCTTCACCGCGACCAGGACCATCGCGGGCGCATCGGGAAGATCCTCGTTCAGGTGCAGCCCGTCCAGCGATTGCAACCAGTCCGACGGCTTGGGGTCGATCACCCAGACATCCGAGGGCGACAGGCTGCCCGCCAGCCAGCCTTCCAGCATGGCCGACCCCATCTTGCCGCAGCCCAGCAGAACCAGTCCCCGTTTCTTCAGATCGTCCAGATTCATGGCGGCCCCTTTCCTGTCTGCGGCATTCTGTCATTGCGTGACAGAACATGCCGCGACGGGCAGCGCAATCAACCCCGCGCGCCCGGTCGGGGCAACGGCGGGGCTGTCGATTCGGGGAACAGTCAGGTCGGAACGGGCGCGGCGCCGGCCCCGGCGCCCGCCCGTGTTGGCGGATCAGGCCCGGCCGAACGCCTCGGCGATGGCGATCTGCAGCGCGTCGTCGGGCGCGCGACCGCCCCAGCCCACCAGCTGGAACGCCGGGTAGAACCGCTCGGAGGCGGCGACGGCGGCGCCGATCATGCGGTCGATCTGCTCGGGCGTGGCCGATTGCCCGCCCGACAGGACCAGGCCGTACCGGAAGACCATGAGGCGCGGTTCGCGCCAGTAGGTGAAGGCGCCCGCCCAGATGTTGTCGTTGGCGCCATTCAGCACCTCGTAGATGGCCGGCAGGCGATCCTCGGGCGGCTCCATCTCGAAGGTGCAGATCAGGCGCAGCGTCTCGTCCTGCGGCGACCAGGCCAGCGTCAGCGAATAGCTGCGCCATTGCCCCTGTACCATCATCGCGATCTGGTCATCGGCCACGCGGTCGAATTCCCACTCGTGATATTCGGCAAGATGTTCGACGATATCGATCGGATCCAGCTCGTCGGTCTGGAAATACTGCTCGCTCAGTGCCATGGCGCCCTCATGGTTTTTATGCCGCGGGCCTCTTGCGGGCCGCTTTGGCTGGTGCCTGTGCAAGGACGGTGGATTTTTTTACCTGTCCTTGACAACATGGTGTGGGAAGGGCCGTCACCTGTAAAGGACTAACTGGGGCCTGATTCCACGGTTCTTGTGGATAGGCGGGGAGATTCACCAAGATATGGCCGAATTTCGCTAGATTTGCTTCCGCGCGCGCAGAGCCGCGCCAATCGTGCCGTCGTCGAGGTAGTCCAGCTCGCCGCCGATGGGCACGCCCTGGGCCAGCGACGTGACGGTAACATCGCGTCCTTGCAACTGGTCCGCGATGTAATGGGCAGTCGTCTGCCCGTCGACCGTGGCGTTCAGCGCCAGGATGACCTCGGTCACGCCATCCGCCGCGATGCGGTCCATAAGATGGGGAATGCGCAGATCCTCGGGCCCCACGGCATCCAGCGCCGATAGGGTACCGCCAAGGACGTGATATCGGCCGCGAAAGGCCCCGCCCCGCTCCATCGCCCAAAGATCGGCCACGTCCTCGACCACGCAGATTTCGCCGGTGGTCCGCTTCTCGGACTGGCAGATCGCGCAAAGTTCTTCGGTGCCGATATTGCCGCAGTTGATGCAGGGCCGCACGCGGTCGGCGACCTCGGCCATGCTTTGTGCCAGCGGGCGCATGAGCTGGCCACGCTTCTTGAGGAGGTGGAGCACCGCGCGCCGGGCCGAGCGTGGCCCAAGTCCCGGCAGCCGCGCCATCAGGTCGATCAGCGCCTGAACATCCTCGCCCGCGCCCGCCACGCGATCAGAAGGGCAGCTTCATGCCCGGCGGCAGGCCCAGGCCTTCGGTCAGCTTCTGCATTTCCTGCTGGCTGCGCTCGGAGGCTTTCAGCTGCGCGTCCTTGATGGCGGCGAGGATCAGGTCCTCGACGACCTCTTTCTCGTCGGGATTGAAGATCGACGGGTCGATGTCCAGCGCCGTCAGCTCGCCCTTGGCGGTCGCGGTCGCCTTGACGAGGCCCGCGCCGGATTCACCGGTGATGGTGATGGTGCGAAGCTCTTCCTGCAGGTTTTCCATCTTGCCCTGCATATCCTTGGCGGCGGCCATCATCTTGGCCATGTCGCCCAATCCGCCCATGCCTTTGAACATCCTGTCACTCCTGCCTCGGGATCTTGCGTTCAGACACAGATACGAAGCGTCTTGCCGCATCGCAAGGCATGCGCCGCGCGAAAGCGGGCGCGCGGCCGCTCAATCCTCGGCGAAGGGATCCCATTCGTCCTCGACCTCGGGCAGGGCCTCGGCGGCGGCCTCGGCCGCGATCTGTGCGGCCGACCGGATCTCGAGTATTTTGGCCTCGGGAAAGCGCGCCCGCACGGCCTGCATCAAGGGGTGCGCCTCGGCCCTGGCCTCGAGCTCCAGCCGCTCGCGGTCGCGCTCCTCGGCGATGGTCGGCGCCCCGCCTTCGGCGACGACCGACACCGCCCAACGCGCGCCGGTCCAGGTTTGCAGGCGTTGCGACAGCCGCGCGGCCAGGTCTCGCGGCGCGGCGTCGGTCGGCGCGAACTCGATCCGGCCGGGGCTGTAGCGGACCAGCCTCACGCCGGTTTCGACGTCGATCAGCAGTTTGGCGTCGCGGTTGAAACGGATCAGCGCGACGACCTGTTCGAACGTGGCGAACCGCGCCAGCGCGTCCGTGTCGGCGGCCAGCGCCGTGACGGCGCCGCCGGACCCGCCACCGCCGCGCGGCGCCGATCCGCCAGTCGCGTGCGGCGCCGACGCCGAGGGCCCGGCGGGGGCCGGCGCGGGCGCTGCGGGTCCCGGTGCCGGCGCACCGGCGGGCGGGCCGTCCTGCAACTTCTTCAGCAGGTCCTCGGGCGGCGGCAGGTCGGACACGTGGGTCAGGCGAATGATCGCCATCTCGGCCGCCATCATGGCGTTGGGGGCGGCCGCGACCTCTTCCAGCGCCTTCAGCAGCATCTGCCAGCTGCGGGTGAGCACCCGCATGGACAGGGCTTCGGCCATGCGGCGGCCGCGGTCACGCTCGTCGGGGCCCACGGTCGGGTCCTCGGCCGCGTCCGGCGTGATCTTGATGACGCTGAGCCAATGGGTGATCTCGGCCAGGTCGCGCAGCACGGCCAGCGGGTCGGCCCCGTCGGCGTATTGCCCCGCGATCTCGGCCAGCGCACCGGCCGCGTCGCCGCGCATGATCGTGTCGAAGAGGTCGAGCACCCGGCCCCTGTCGGCCAGCCCCAGCATCGCGCGCACCGCCTCGGCGGTGGTCTCGCCCGCCCCGTGGGAGATCGCCTGGTCCATCAGCGACAGCGCATCGCGCACCGACCCTTCGGCGGCGCGCACGATCAGGCCCAGCGCATCGGCGCCGATCTCGGCCCCCTCACGGTCGGCGATGCCGCGCAGGTGGGCCAGCATGACCTCTGGCTCGATCCGGCGCAGGTCGAACCGCTGACAGCGCGACAGGACGGTGACCGGGACCTTGCGGATCTCGGTCGTGGCGAAGATGAACTTCACGTGGGCGGGCGGCTCTTCCAGCGTCTTCAGCAGCGCGTTGAACGCGCTGTTCGACAGCATGTGAACCTCGTCGATGATGTAGATCTTGTAGCGCGCCGAGGCGGGCGCGTACTGCACCGAGTTCAGCACGTTGTCGCGGATGTCGTTGATGCCGGTCTGCGACGCGCCGTCCATCTCCATCACGTCCACGTGGGTGCCCTTCGCGATGGCGATGCAGGGCTCGCATTGGCCACAAGGGGTGGTGGTCGGCCCGCCCTGCCCCTCGGGACCGATGCAGTTCATGCCCTTGGCGATGATCCGCGCGGTGGTCGTCTTCCCGGTGCCGCGGATGCCCGTCATCATGAAGGCCTGCGCGATGCGGTCCGCCTTGAACGCGTTCTCCAGCGTGCGCACCATCGCATCCTGCCCGATCAGGTCGGCGAAGGTCTGGGGGCGGTATTTGCGGGCAAGCACCTGGTAGGCGGACTGGTCGGTCATGAGCTCTCGGTCGAGTCGGGATGTGAGCCGCCAGCCTAGCGCCCTTGGCCTAGAGCAGCCAGAGCACGACGCATGTGAAAACCGTCCCGGCGCAGAGGACGACGGTCAGGAGGTGCAGGCGCCACACCGGCTGGCAACGGGCATCGCGGGTCGTGAAGTTGTCGTGGTTGATCCGGGCTTCGGACCATCCTGCCAGGAAGATGCAAAGCGCCGCGAAGATGAAAACCGACGCGACCGCTTTCGGCAGCCAGGTAGGCTCGGCCGGGCCGAACACCCCCTGCAATGCGATGGCCACGACCATGGTCGTCAGCCCGGTGCGCACCCAGCCGGCATAGGTCCGCTCGGCTGCCAGAACAGTCCGATCCTCGGCCCAATCCGTCCGGTCCTCGGCCCATTGGGTCCGATCTCGCGCCATCTGGTTCTTTTCGCTCATCGGGATGAAGATAGCGCCGTTTGGACCCGACGCCATGCGGATCGGCGACCTGCGCGACACCGCGGCGCGAAGCCTGCCGATCTTCTCGGCAAGACGGGTCAACCGATTGGATCAAGGGCCAAAAGAACGGCCCGCCCGGCGCACACAGTCAAGAGAGGTGGGTGAGAGGCTGGACAGCGACCCAAGCGGGGCTCGTTGCGGCTGCTTCCTTCCGGATCTGACCGGGTTGGCGAGGCGCCTGCCCGCGCCAGCCTCTCGATCCCGCAGATAACCGTGTGCGCGGGGGAATTCAACCGGCGCCGGCGCCCAGGCGGAACCGGATCATCGGGCCCGCGCCATCGACCTGTGTCACGGGACCGAGATCTTCGATAATGTTCAGGACGTGCGCGGCCTCGGGCGCGGTCGTAAACACGGGCCTCACCGTGGCGGGCCAGCGCAGCGTGAAGCACGGCTGCCACAGGGATTCGTCCACCAGATCCAGCCCGCGTTCGACCAGCGCGGACTGCACGGTGTCGAGTGTGCCGTAGCGGATCTTCTGCTGGCCGCAGCCGGGCCACGCCCGCCCGCCGCAGGCGCGAAAAAACGACATGGCAACAGTATAGAGCCCGTCTGGGTCCAGCGCGCGCCCGTGCACGCGAATATCACGGACCCGTTCCTTGGGACGCTCGCAGGAAAGGTCGAAGGTCACACCGATATCGGGGCTCAAGCTCAGCTCGAGCCCCGGGACCCGGTCATTCACGATTTCCCGTCCGTCGGCATGATCCGGCAGGAACCGGAACCCCGCCGCACTGCGCACCAAGATCGCGCGCAGGTCATCACCGCTGAGCGTCACGGCGCAAATCCGTTCCGCATAGGGATGAAGTCGGGCCATGTGGGCCAACCGCACGTCGCCCGCCGGCAGGTTTGTCCAGGAATCACGTCCCCCCTGCCAGCCAGTGTGGGGCGGCCCCGCCAGCCCGATCAGGTATTCCGGGTCCAGATCGGGCAAAGCTTCGGCCACCACGTCGCGCATGACGCGCGCCACGAGCATGGTGCCCGGATCGCGCCCGAGGCGAGCAAAGTAGGACGTGGCCGGCCGAGGCATCCGACCGAGGATACGACCGGCCGAGGCTTCGGCCCGGGCGTGAGCGTCGGCGGTTGCGGCGTGAACGCGCAATGCGTGCGACACGTCGGTATCGAAGGCGCCACGGGCTGCGTACACCCGGGATCGGTGCCCCAGCACGCGCCAGCCGTTCCCCTCGAATTCCAGCGACAGATCTATGCAGCCCAGATGCCGACCGTAGCACCCCGGCATGATCGCGGGGACCCCGCCGATATCCCCATCCGACGGAGCCTCCTCCGCCGGAAAGACGGCGTGCCGGTGCCCCATGACGATGGCGTCCACACCGTCCAGCGCAGCGATGTCCTCGACCAGATCCGACCGGTTGGACGTGCCGTGGGAGGGGCCTTCGTGACACAGGACCAGGCAAATATCGGCCTCCATGGATCTGAGATCGTCCAAGCCCTGCTTCAGCGCCTCGATCGGCTGCTCCATGAGAAGATCCGCCATGTCCGTGTGGGCATGCCGCAGCTCGGCCACGGTGTGGGGCGGAAGGGCAGACAGGATCCCGATCCGCAGGGGCCGCATCCCCTCGCCGCCCTCGTGCATCGTCCTGGTCACCATCGCCGAGCGAACAACTGACGCGCCAGGTTCATCTGCGATCAGGTTGGTTCCGAGCACCGGAAAATCGGCCTCCCGCAGCGCGGTCCGAAGGCGCCTCAAGCCGAAGTCCATGTCGTGATTTCCCAGGGCGACCGCGTCATATTGCAACGCGTTCATCGCGGCGATGACGGGATTTTCGTATTCGCCCGTTTGCTCCATCGCCAGATCGGCCAGGAACGTTCCGGTCAGGAAATCGCCCGCATCGACCAGGATGCTGGGCCACGGACCCTCGCGCATCGAAGCAATCACGGGTGCCAGGGACGTGAGCCCGCCGGACTCTTTCGCCCGTCCGGCGATATAGTCGAACGCCCGCAAATGGCCGTGCAGGTCGGTGGTGGCCAGAATCCGGAGCTTTGTGGCCCCCCCACCCTTCTGTCGCGACGAATTATCTGTGGAAAACGCATGACCCTGCGAAGACCGGTACATGGAACTCGAAAAATCCCCTTCAAACCGCGTAGTGCGTTGATCCACAACGCGGATCCTTCCTCCTGAGGTTGAAGTGTGCAACCTTTCTGACACACTTGCAATCCTCCTCATGCTTGGCGAAGAGGGCGACGTAGCGTCGCGGGGAAGGTGGCAGCCATGAAACATGCCGAACGGGTGACATTTGGCGGATCACGACTGGATCGCGCAGCGCATCTGCGCAAGGACGTCGCCGCGCTGCGCACGGCCGCCGGTGCGCGCGTGCTGACCTTCTGGCGGGGCAAACCGTTGGTCCGCGGCAACGCCGAAGCGCCAGGGCTGGCCGAAATCCGGCCCGATGCCGCTGCACTGAATGACGCGGGGCAGCTGATCCTGCTGGGGGTCGATGAGAAAGGCCCGATTCTCGCCGCGTCGCTGGACCGCTGGCAGCCGGACGAGATCCCCGAGAGCCTCAACGCATTCCTGGACCCGTCGGTGCAGCGCCACCCGGCCCTGCCCGATGATCACGGCTTCCACGAACTGCGCGCCCTGATGACGCGGCTCACCCCGCGCGAGGCCGAACTGGCGGCGACGGCGCGCGGGCTATTCGAATGGCACCGCATCCACCGTTTCTGCGCGCGTTGCGGGGCCGAAAGCGAAATGGCGCAAGCCGGCTGGCAGCGCGACTGCCCCGCCTGCGGGGCGCATCATTTCCCGCGCTGCGACCCTGTGGCGATCATGCTGATCACCCACGGCAACGACCTGCTGCTGGGCCGCTCGCCGGGCTGGCCGGAGCGGATGTATTCGCTGCTGGCGGGGTTCGTCGAGCCGGGCGAGACCATCGAGGCCGCCGTGCGGCGCGAGACCTTCGAGGAGGCCGGCATACGCGTCGGACCCGTGCGCTATCTCGCCAGCCAGCCCTGGCCCTTCCCGGCATCGCTGATGCTTGGATGCCACGGCACGGCAACCAGCCGCGAGATCCGCATCGATCCGGCCGAGATCGAGGACGCGCTGTGGGTCTCGCGCGAAGAGCTGATGCGCGCCGTCTCGGGCGAGCATCCCGACATCGCGCCCGCGCGGCCCGGCGCCATCGCGCATTTCCTGATCCGTCACTGGTTGGCCGATACGCTGGATTGACGCGCCGCGCGGGCTGGGCAACAAACGCGCCATGAAGATTTCCACCCGCCGCGATGTGGATGTGGCCCCGGACCGGGTCTTTGCCGCACTGACCGATTTCACGCACTTCGAACAGAAGGCGCGGGCCGCCGGCGCGCAGGTCGAACGGACCAACGGCGAAAGCCGCGCCATGGCGGCCTGGCGCGTTCGGTTCGACTATCGCGGCCGGTCCCGAAAGGCGGACCTGCGCGTGGTCACCTACGACCCCGATACCCAGCTGGCGATCAAGGCCGAGCTGGATGGCATACACACCCTGTTCAATGTCGAGGTGATGGAGGTCGCGCCCAACTGCGCGCGGATGTTCGTATCGCTCGATATCCGTCCCACCACCATGAAGGGCCGCCTGCTGGTGCAGTCCCTGAAGCTGGCCAAGACGTCGATGACGCGGCGGCTGGATCGTCGGCTGGACCAGTTCGCGCGCGAGATCGAACGCCGCCCGGCCGGCGGCATCTGATTGCACTTGGCCGCACCATCCGGCAGGAGGCAGCCATGACCCTGCGCATCAAGGCCCTTTTCGTCCACCTGCTGACCGCCAGCGGCGCCGTCTTCGCCATGCTGGCGATGCTGGCCGCGGTGGACCAGAAATGGGACATCATGTGGCTGTGGCTTGTGGTGGCCTTCTTCGTCGACGGCATCGATGGCCCGCTGGCCCGACGCTACGACGTGGGAACGAACGCGCCGCAGCTCGACGGGGTGTTGATGGACCTGATCATCGACTACCTGACCTACGTTTTCATCCCGGCCTACGCGCTGTTCCGGTCGGACCTTCTACCGGGCTGGACGGGCTGGATCGCCATCATCGTCATCACCTACACCTCGGTCATCTACTTCGCCGACACGCGGATGAAGACGCGGGACTACTCGTTCCAGGGCTTCCCGGGCTGCTGGAACATGGCGGTGCTGGTCTTCTTCGCGGTCCAGCCGGAATGGTGGACGATCCTCATCATCACGGTCCTTCTGGCCGCGGCGATGTTCCTGCCGCTGAAATTCGTGCACCCGACCCGCACGCAACGCTGGCGCGTGCTGACGCTGCCGGCCGCACTGGCGTGGACGGTCCTGGCGGGCGTCGCGGCGTGGCAGAACTTCCAGACCTCCGATGCGCTGCACCTGGCGCTGATCGTCCTGTCGATCTACCTGGTCTTCGCCGGGATCGCGCAGCAGTGGATCTACCGCGAAAAGCTCTGACCCTGGGTCAGAGCCGGGTCAGCGCGACGCCCGCCACGATCAGCAGGGCCGACAGCGCCTTGCCCCGGTGCATCCGTTCGCCCAACACCAGCCAGCCGATCAGCACCGCGAAAAGGATCGAGCTTTCCCGCAGCGCTGCCACCAGCGCAATGGGCGCCACGGTCATGGCCCAGACCGCGATGGCATAGGCGCCGTAGGATGCCGCCGCGGCCAGCGCCCCCAGGCCCCAGGCCCGCCTGTCGGCCCGCAACACGCCCCGCCCCCGCAGCGCCAGGCAGACCGGCGTGAACAGCACCATGTCGAGAAAGAACAGCCATGCGACGAAGGTCACCGCATCGCCCGACACCCGCGCGCCCAGCCCGTCGACGATGGAATAGCCCGCCGTCATGGCTGCCGAGCCCAAGGCGAAGGGCAGCAGGCGCACCGCCTCGCCGCCCGAGAACACGCCCCGCGCCATGCCGAGGATCCCCGCGCCCAGCACGGCGATGCCCGCGTATTCCCAACCCGTCAGCGCATCGGTCAGGACCAGCCCGCTCAGCGCCATGACGATCAGCGGCGCGGTGCCGCGCGCGATGGGGTAGACCCGGCTGAGGTCCCCCTGCTCGTAGGCCAGGGCCAGGAACAGCTTGTATCCCGCGTGAAACAGCCCGCTGGCGGCCAGCCACGGCACCACCTCGAGCCCCGGCAGGTCCCGCGTGAGCAGGATCACCAGCCCGGCCAAGCCCTGCACGATGGTGAGGATCAGCATGCCGGTGATCTTGGACGCGCCGAACTTGATCAGGCTGTTCCACGCCGCGTGCAGGAAGGCCGCCGCCATCACGGCGGCGAAGATACCGGCGCTCATTCCGTGATCTGCAAACGGATCGGGCCGCGTGCTGCCACCGGATCGACCGGACGGCCCCGCTGGGTCGCCCGCAGCGGTAGCGTGGCGGCGACGCGGCGCACGTCGTCCATCAGTGGCCGCCAGTCATCCGCAAGCCGGCGCGCGGCCTCGGACGGGCAGAAGGTTTTCTCGGGCCCGCGGCTGCGGGCCAGCGCCATCAACACCTCTGCCACCTCGTCGTCCGATGCCACCTGTCAGGCCAGCCCGTCCCGCAGCACCCGGCGCAGGATCTTGCCCGAGGCGGATTTCGGGATCTCGTCCACCAGCCGCACGTCCCGCGGCACCTTGTAGGACGACAGCCGCCCGGCCAGAAAGGCGGTGACGTCCTCGGCCGACAGCCCTGCACCGTCCTGCGCGACGACGAAGGCGACCGGCACCTCGCCCGACTCGTCGTCGGGCTTGCCCAGCACGGCGCAGTCGGTGATCGCGTCGTGGGCCAGCAACTCGGCCTCGAGCTCGGCGGGCGCGACCTGGAAGCCCTTGACCTTGATCAACTCCTTCACCCGCTCGCGCATGAAGAAATAGCCATCCTCATCCGCAACGGCCAGGTCGCCGGTGCGCAGCCAGCCATCCTCGGTGATGGTGGCGGCGGTCGCCTCGGCGTTGTTCAGGTAGCCCACCATCACCTGCGGCCCGCGCACCCACAGCTCGCCCTCGCCGCCCGGGGCGCAATCCTCGCCCGTTTCGAGATCGACGATCCGGCATTCGGTATTGGCGATCGCCACGCCCGAGGCGCCCGACTTGGGCCGCGCCAGGGGCGTTGCGTGGCTGACGGGCGACAGTTCGGTCATGCCGTAGGCCTGCGTGGTCACCGCGCCCAGCCGCTTGGCCGCCGCGTCGGCCACGTCGCCACCCAGCGGCGCCGCCCCGCTGATGAGCTGCTTGACCGACGACAGGTCATGCTCGTCCACCATCGGGTGCTTGGCCAGCGCGAGCACCACGGGCGGCACGAGGTATAGCTTCTTCACACCGTGCCGCGGGATGAGCTGCAGGAACAGCTCCAGTTCGAATCGCGGCATGGTCACCAGGGCGCCGCCCCCCGCCAAGAAGGCGTTCATCAACACGTTCATCCCGTAGATGTGGAAAAACGGCAGGAAGGCGACCGTGCTTTCGCCCTTCTCGATGGGCAGGGCCGACAGCGTCTGGTCCACGTTGGCGACCATGTTGCGATGGCTGAGCATGACGCCCTTCGGCAGGCCCGTGGTGCCCGAGGAATAGGGCAGCACCACGATGTCCCGCTCCAGGTCCACCGCCACCTGCGCCTCCAGCGGGTCGCCCATGAGCGCGGTCAGCGGCGTCGCCTCGGGCGCCTCGCCGATCACCGCGATCTTGCGGACCTGCGTGCCTTCTGCCGCCGCGCGCGCGGTGTCGAGGAACATGGGCACCGTCACCAGCCAGGTGGCGCCCGAGTCTGTCAGTTGCTTGCGCACCTCGTGGGCGGTGTAGGTCGGGTTGACCGTGGTCACGGTGCCGCCCGCGAAGGCCGTGCCGTGGAAGACCACGGCGTATTCCGGCACGTTGGGCGCCATCAGCGCCAGCACGTCACCGCGCTTCAGCCCCCGTTCGATCAAGCCGCCAGCGAGCCGGCGGACCGCATCCTCTAACCCCGCCGCGGTCAAGCAGCGCCCCGTGGGACCATCGGTGAGAACGACGGCGTCGCCCTGCCCCTTCAGGCCGGCGAACAGGCGTTCCGTGATCGACATCTCGGGGATGGCGATCGTGTCGTGCGGGCTTGTGATGATGGCCATGCGCGTCCTCCCAAACGGCGTTGATCCGTCCGACCCTAACCAAGCCGACGCCAATGACCAGAGCCCGCGCGGAACCCGACGGACACCCGGTCGATTGCCGCTGCAACGAAAGGATACTCGCAATGGCAAAATCGAAAGACGAGATCTGGGACGAATGGCGCGACCGCGTGAACATGGCGCCGCAAGAGCTCGAGGACTGGCTGGAGACCGACGAAAGCAAGTCGGTGGGCGATGACGATGGCGGCGAGTCCACGGGGCACCAGTCGGGCCGGAAGATCGTGAAGATCAAGCGCACCAACAAGGACGACCTGAGCGACGCCCAGTGGGACCACATGCAAAAGGTGGTGGGCTACATCAATCGGCACTGCGCGCAGGTGCCCGACGGCGATGTCGAGGACAGCACGTGGCGCTATTCGCTGATGAACTGGGGGCACGACCCGCTGAAGGACGACGGCTGCGCGTCGTGACGTTCGCGGGTCTTTGGATGGATTGGCAGGGGCAGCAGGGCTCGAACCCGCGACCTACGGTTTTGGAGACCGTCGCTCTACCAGCTGAGCTATACCCCTAGGCCGCGTGTTGCGTATGGCAGGCGCGGGCCCCCGTCAAGGCCGGATCGTGTGGAACAATGGGCCGCTGCGAATGTTGTTTTCGTAACGAATGCTTACTTCGACGGAAGGAGATAACACCATGGCGATGAACAGCCTTAAAGACGTCTATATTGACCAGATCCAGGACCTCTACAGCGCCTGCAAACAGTCGATCGAGGCGACGACCGCCCTTGGTCAGGCCACCGAGGACAAGGAACTCGGCGAAGCCATGGCCGCGGGCAGCGCCGGCATTGCCGACGGCATGCAAAAGCTCGAGCAGATCTGCTCGGATCACGGCGTGAACCCCGATGGCGAATTCTGCAAGGGCATGGAAGGCCTCGTGAAGGAAGTGCATGCCCACGCGCTCGACGAAGAGTTCGGCGATAGCGACGTGCGCGATGCCATGATCATCACCCAGTACCAGCGGATGGTGCATTATGCGCTGGCCGGCTATGGCTGCCTCGTGGCCTTCGCCAACCGGCTGAAGCTGGACGGCGACGCGGCGATCCTGCAGGAATGCCTCGACCAGACCTACGATGGCGACCGGCACATGACCGAGATCGCCACCAAGGGCGGCGTGAACGCCGCCGCGGCCTGATCCCCGATCTTTCCTGCGCGGCCTGACCCGCCGCGCCCGACACACCCCCGCAGTTCTCTGCGGGGGTGTTTTCGTATGGCGCGAAAGCCCGGTCCGTCCGGCCAATCTCCTGCCCCAATCGCGTGCCAGACTGGCCCGGTGCAGAAGGGAGAGTCGGTTGCTCACGCTCGATCTCGAATGGCTGGCATGGCTGCTGGTGGCCTTGCTGGTGGGCGGCCTCGCCTGGCGGGGGCTCGCGCACGTGGTGCAGGTGCGCACGCTTCGCCGGACAAGGACACCCCTGGGCAGCCCCGTCTATAGCTGGAAAACCCCGATGGGCCGCACGCTAAGATCGCACACGCATCCGGGCCTGGGCCAAAGACCGGGTGACAGTTTCGACGGTGGCGACTGGGGGGCGTGCGGGGATGGCGACGGCGGCGACTAGGCCGGGCGCCGGCGACGCGTCAAAGCACGCGGAACAGCCGCAGGACCGCCAGCACCGCCACGGCCATGACCACCATCGACCCGCTGAACACCCAGAAGGCGGGCGGCCATGACGCGCCCGGCATGCCCGCGAGGTTGATTCCCATCAGGCCCGTCATGAAGCCCAAAGGCAGGAACACGGCCGAGATCACCGACAACACGTAGAGATTGCGGTTGAGCCGCTCGTCGCGGGCGCCGTCGATCTCGGCGCGGATGGTGGCCAGCTGTTCGCGCACGGCATCCAGCGTCTCGGTCACGCGGGTCAGCTGGTCGAGCTGTTCGCCCAGCTTCGCGTGATCGGCATCGTCGACCCAGTCCAGTCCAGCCCGCAGGCAGTCGCGCACGGCGTCGCGCTGCGCGGGAAGGAAGCGGCGCAGGTCGGCCACCTCGAGCCGCTGATCGGTCGTCTCGGCGGCGTGGTTGGGCATCGGATCCTGGATGACCGCCGCCTCGAGCGCCTCGCTCCGTGCCTCGAGGTCGGCGACCTGCGCCTCGATCCGGTCGGTCAGCAGCTCGACCAGGTCGGCCAGGAACGCGCCCGCGTCCTCGGGCCCCTGCCCGCGCGCGATGCGATCCGACAGCTCACCCACGGATCGCAGCTTGCGTCGCGACAGCGACACGATCCGGGCCGGGTCGATATAGACGCGCAGCGACACCATGTCCTCGGGGTCGGCGCCTTCGTTCAGGTTGATGCCCCGCAGGATCAGCAGCAGGCCCGCGCCGATCCGCAGCGCGCGCGGTCGGCTCATCGGTTCGGTCAGGGCGGCCCGGATCGACGGGTCGAGATAGTCCAGATGCCGCTCGATCCAGATCGCGGTTTCGGGGCGGTCGAATGACAGGTGAACCCAGGCGCAGCCATCGGCGGCCAGCGCCTCGGAAATGTCCTCGTCGGCGTCGATCGCGGTGCCGTCACCGGCCAGTCGGTGGGCAAGGACGATGTGTCGATCCATGGGCGGGGTCCTTTCCGGTCGCGCGGGCCCGTACCCTCTACCGGCGCGGTCCCTGCGCTTGCAACGATATGCGCGGTGCGCAGGTTCACCGTCGCGGGCCGTTTCGCGTCAGGACGGCGTAGGATGCTCCGACACCGCGCCCGTCGAGATGCAGGAGGGGCAACACGACAAAGGCCCCTCGCGGGGCCTTTGCGTTTTCGGTCTCGGGCCATCCCGGCGTGTTTCGCCGGGATGCGTTCCGATTACTCGATGATCTTCGACACCACGCCGGCGCCGACGGTGCGGCCGCCTTCGCGGATGGCGAAGCGCAGTTTCTCTTCCATGGCGATCGGCGCGATCAGCTCGACGCCGAACTGCACGTTGTCGCCCGGCATGACCATCTCGGTGCCTTCGTTCAGCTGCACCGTGCCGGTCACGTCCGTCGTGCGGAAGTAGAACTGCGGGCGGTAGTTCGCGAAGAACGGCGTGTGGCGGCCGCCCTCTTCCTTGGTCAGGATGTAGGCCTCGGCCTCGAAC
>NZ_FOCM01000015.1 GCF_900110115.1 Palleronia pelagia
CCTGGCGGTTGCCGCCGCCGGTTGGGTGGGTGTCAGTTCACCCGGAGATTACGCCGCCCTCGAATTTCCACCACCTCCGCGACACGACCACGCTGGTAAGCGCAATTCCTCTCTACGTCTCCGTGCTCGAGGGCTGGCTCACGCAGGGCCGATCAGTTGTGGACCGACGTTCTCGCGGAATTGCTGTATTCTTGTCGCTCTTACTGTTCGGTTCAGTCGTCGTGCTCTTGACCGGCATCGCCTATTTTGTGTCCGCGCTACAATCATCCAGCTGATGCGATGACGCGGGCACGTGGAGGATCCGGCCACGCATGACGCAAAATTCATGCCATCGTTGCTGTCCAAGGCCGGGATGGTCACTCTAGGAATAATGCAGCAATCAACTGGCAGGGGGGCAGTCCACATGAAGTGGAGACATCTGGCGCAAGTAGGTCTTGTATTGGTCCTTGGCGCCTGTTCGCCGTCACTCGATCGGTCAGGCGGCGGTACGGAACGGACCCCGATACCAGTGCCCGAAGCCGTCATTCAGATCGCGGCCCCTTACCAGGATCTCACGACTGCCCGCCTTCGCGCAGAGGACGGATGCTACTGGTATCTCCACTCGGGGCCCGTCGAGACGGCTCTGCTTCCGCTCCGGACGATGGAAGGGCGCCCAATCTGTACGGCATCCAGCCCAGCAGTTTCCGGCTGACACTGGTCGGCGATGGCACGGCCCAATGGGTTCACAACCGCTACCGACCTTCGATTCTGGAGCTCAACTTCGTGCGCTGACGTAGTCTTCGGGCGGATGCAGGTACGCCGTCACGTCATTTTCGACCTGCGGATAGAGCGAGATCATATGGGCATTCACCATCCGTACACAGCCAGAACTCGCGCGGCCCCCAATCGAGCGCGGCTCCGGCGAGCCATGGATGCGCAGATAGGTGTCGCGATCGCCGACGAAGAGATACAAGGCCCGAGAACCAAGTGGATTGTCGGGCCCAGGTTCCATTCCGTCTTGCACGTCTGCGTATAGTTCCGGATCGCGCTCGATCATGGAGCGCGTCGGTGTCCAGTGTGGCCACCGAACCTTGCGCCGGATCGTGTAGGTGCCGGGCTCGTACAGATTGCCGCGTGCGATGGCCACGCCATAGCGCATGGCCGTACGGCCTCCCTGAATGTGATAGAGGTAGCGGGCAATCCGATCTTGCCGAAGAACGCGACAGTGATGTCAGGATTTCCTGGCACGAGCTGCCGCTCCTCGGCGAAGGGTCCGACCGGGCGGCGAAAGCGGCGCTGGCAGCCAGGCGACAGGGCGCCTACGTCGCGTTTCAGGAAGCGCTGTGGACGACGCCGTTCCAGCCGACGCGCGACTATCTGCTTCGGCTGTCGGACAGTATCGGAATAGATGGCAACCGTCTGATCGAAGACATGCAGAGCGAAGAGATCGTCGGCGAACTCATGGTCAGCAAGGCCCTCGCGCGGACTTTCGGTTTCATCGGGACACCGGCAATGGTCGTCGGCGGAACGGTCATTCAGGGTGAGATCACGGAGGGCGTATTGCGCCGACTGGTCGAGATCGAACGCGAGGAAGGCTGGCGTAGGATATGCTGAACCGATCGCCCCAGAAGGGCGTGGCCGCGGTCCTCCTGAGCGCGCTGTTTCTCGTCACCTGGGCGGCGGCGGTTCCGGCCGCAACCTCGGAACAGGCAACGACACCAGCGGTCAGCGCGCAGCTCATCACGGCCGAAAACGGCATCGCGCCCGGTTCCGGCACGATTTCCGCGGGGCTGGCGCTGGACCTTGGCGAAGGCTGGAAGACCTACTGGCGCACACCCGGCGAGGTGGGCTTCCCGCCCGAGATCGACTGGGCCGGGTCGCGCAACGTGGCCGAGGTCGAATTCCAATGGCCCGCCCCCGAGCGCTTCACGGCCTTCGGCATCGAGAATTTCGGCTATCTGGACGAGGTCGTCTTCCCGCTGCGCATCGCGCTGGAACAGCCCGGCCAGCCTGCGCATCTGTCCGCCGCGGTGACGTTGCTGGCATGTTCCGATATCTGCGTGCCGCAGGATTTCACCCTGACGCTGGACCTGCCCCGAGGCGCGTCGATCGATGCCGAAAGCGCCGCGCGCATCGCCGATTTCGCGAGCCGCGTGCCCCTCGGGGCGGAGGCCGGGGGCATCCGCTCCGCCGCCGCGCATGTCGATGACGAGGCAACCGCTCTGACCGTGACGTTGCGGCGTTCCTCGCCCTTCCGGACGCCGGACGTGTTCCCGGAACTGGGAGAATACGCCTCCTTCGGCCCCCCCGACATCAGGCTGGGCGAGGAGGGCCGCCTGCTCTGGGCGCGCCTGCCCATCCTTTCACCGCCCGCCGACCCGACCGCGACGCCGTCGCTCGCCGCGACCGATACCGGGGGCTGGGCCGTGACCGTGACGCCGGACAGGCTGGCCGCGGCACCATCGCCGCCCTACACGGAAGCACGCGCCGCCGCGTCGATGTCCGGCATGGTCTGGGTCGCGCTGACGGCCTTCCTGGGCGGGTTGATCCTGAACGTCATGCCCTGCGTGCTGCCGGTGCTCTCGATCAAGCTGTCCTCTGCGATGAAGCTGGACGGCGCCGGCAGCGCGCGCGTGCGGCGGGGATTCCTCGCCTCGGCCGCGGGGATCGTGGCCTTCATGTGGGGCCTCGCCGCAGTCCTCTTCGCGTTGCGGCAGGCGGGTGTCACCATCGGCTGGGGCCTGCAGTTCCAGAACCCGGTCTTCCTCGCGCTGATGATCGGCATCCTTGCCATCTTTGCCGCAAACCTCGCCGGCGCCTTCGAGATCGTCCTGCCCGCCGGTATGCAAACCCGGCTTGCCAGGGTCGGGAGTGCGGGGGGGCATGTGGGCGATTTCCTGACCGGGGCCTTCGCCGCGGTGCTGGCCACGCCGTGCTCGGCGCCCTTTCTCGGGACAGCCATCGCCTTCGCGCTGGCCGGGCGCGGCACCGACATCGCGCTTGTCTTCACCTTCCTCGGGCTGGGTCTTGCCGCCCCCTACCTTCTGGTAGCCGCCCGCCCGGGCCTGGTCCGCCACCTGCCGAGGCCGGGGCGGTGGATGATCGCGCTGCGCGTCGTGCTGGGCCTTCTTCTGGCGGTCACCGCGGCCTGGCTTGTCTGGGTGCTGCGGGGCGTGGCCGGCACCCCCGCGATGCTCGCGGTCGTCGGGATGACGGCGGGCCTGGTCCTGCTGCTGTCGCTGCCGAAGCTCCGGGGCCCGATCCGCGCGGGGCTCGCACTGCCTCTCCTGGGGCTCATGCTCTTCGGGGCGGGGTATCTGGCCGACGCATCGGCGCCCCGCGCGCCTGGCGCGCAGATGACCGACTGGTTGCCCTTCGACCGCGCCGCGATCGCGCGCCGCGTCTCGACGGGCGAAGTCGTGTTCGTGGATGTCACCGCCGACTGGTGCCTGACCTGCAAGGCGAACAAGGCGCTCGTGCTCGACCGCGACCCCGTCGTCTCGGCGCTTGCGGCGGAGGGCGTCACCCCCATGCAGGCCGACTGGACCCGGCCCGATCCGGCGATTTCGCGCTATCTGGAAGGCTTCGAGCGCTACGGTATCCCGTTCAACGCGGCCTATGGCCCGGCTGCGCCGGACGGCATCGTTCTGCCGGAACTGCTGACGACGGACGCGGTCATGGCCGCGCTCGACGATGCCGCCGGGGAAGGGCGGGACATCGCCGAACGGCCCTGACTGCACGCCCCCCCGCGCCCGTTCGATGCCGCCGCGGCGGCGGTTCATCGCATCGGCCGCGGCCCGGTCCCGCAGCGGCGGGCGCGGCCCGGGCGCGGGTGCCTCACTTTTCCAGCGCCTTGCGCCGCCGGTCGAACTCTTCCTCGTCGATCTCGCCCGAAGCGAAGCGTTCGCGCAGGATCTCGAGCGCATCTCGGCGGTTTCCGCCCGGCCCGCGATTGTCGGACATCCATTTCACGCCGAAAACGATCAGGGCGATGACGATACCCCAGAACAGGATCATCATGAGCCCGCCGAAAACGCCGTATCCGCCACCCCACATCATGTGACCATATCCTTCCTGCCAGTTGTCCCCGGGGTCCGCGGCGGCCAGTGTCGGCGCCGCAAGAGCGATGATTGCCCAGATTGCCGTTCGTTTCATTTCAGGTCTCCTTCTGCTTCGTCTGATTGTCGACCGGTGCGTCCTCCGCCAGCGGGATGAAGATCGAAGCCTTCAACCCGCCTTCGGCACGGTTTTGGAGCCGGATGTCGCCGCCGTGTCCGCGCACGATCGCCCGCGCGATGGCAAGGCCCAGCCCGTGGCCCCCGGTTTCGAGCGAGCGGGACGCTTCCAGCCGGTGGAACGGCGCGAAGACCTCTTCGAGCTCTTCCGGCGGGATTCCGGGGCCATGATCGGTTACCTCGATCACCAGATCGTCGCCCGCGCGGTGCCAGCCGACCGCGGCGCCGCCCCCGTAGCGTGTGGCGTTCTCGACCAGGTTGCGAACGGCCCTGCGCAGGGCGAGCGGGCGGATGCGCGCCGTCATATGCGGGCCGCCGGTCAGATCGAACGGCGTGGCCCTGTCGCCTGCCAGCGTCTCCAGCCAGTCGGGCATGTCGACGACCTCGGAGGCTTCGCGCCCCGCCAGCCCCTCGGCAAAGTCGAGCGTGGCCTCGGCCATCGTCTGCATCTCGTCGATGGAGGCGATCAGGCTTTCGCGGGTCTGCTCGTCCTCGACGAGTTCGGCATCGAAGCGCATCGCGGTGAGGGGCGATCGCAGGTCATGGCTGACCGCGGCGAGAATGCGGGTGCGATCCGCGACGAAGCGCGTCAGCCGTTCCTGCATGCGATTGAACGCGCGGGTGAGGTCCCGGACCTCGTCGGGGCCGGCGACCGGCAGCGGCGCGCCCGCATCGCCCCGCCCCAGATCCTCGGCGGCGCGCGACAGGTCCCGAAGGGGCCCGGTCAGGCGGGTCATCACGAACCAGAACACCGCGACGAGGATGAGCGCAGCCGTCAGTCCGAAGGCGAGGAAGGAAGACAGGGGCCATTGCAATGGCGGGCGTTCGAACCGCGTGGCGACGTTCAGCCACTGGCCGCCGAAAAGCGCGATGGACAGGCTCATCTCGACGGCCTGCATCCGACCACGCATCATCTCTTGATGCATCTGGGCCATTTGCGGGGACAGGTTCGGGATCGGATGGAGAGGAACGGCGGTTTCTCTAAGGTTGACCCGGATGTCGCGACTGAAGCCGTCGCCAAGCAATGCCCGGACGCGCGTTTCGATGTAGGCTGCGTGATGATGGTCGGGCGCGGTGACGCTCGGGGCGGGCGCAAGGTCGAACCGCACGAGTGGCGAATTCGCCGCCCGCACGATAGACGCGGAAAGATCGGGAGGCGCTTCTTCCAGCAGGCGCACGACATTGGCGGCGCGCCCCGCCGCCTCGAAGCCTAGTGCAGCGCGGACGGCCAGGCTGCGCTCGTCCGCGAAGAGCCACAAGCTCACAGCCTGCGCGATGGCCAATGCCCCGAGGATGAGGATCACGAGCTGCGCGCGCAGGCTTCCCATCCGCGGCCCGGTCACGCGATCACCTCGACATCCGCGTTCAGACTGTAGCCGTGGCTTCGAACGGTGGTGATGAGCGTCGGGCGCAACGGATCCGCCTCGATCTTGCGCCGCAGCCGGCTGATCTGGTTGTCGATCGTGCGATCAAGCGGACCCGCCGGCCGCCCCGCCGTGAGATCGAGAAGCTGCTCACGGCTCAGAACCGTGCGCGGACGCGCCAGAAGGACCGTCAACAGCCGAAAATCCGCCGTCGTCAGTTGCACGCGATTGCCGTCCCGGTCGGTCAGGACATGGGAATCGGTATCGAGCGTCAGCCCGCCGAACCGCAGGAGGCGGCCCGAAAGCGTTCCGGCCTCGCTCCGCTCCTCGGGTGCGCGGCGCAGGACCGCCTTGATCCGTGCGAGAAGCTCACGGGGGTTGAACGGTTTCGGCAGGTAGTCGTCCGCGCCGATCTCCAGACCGACGATCCGGTCCTGATCCTGCCCGAGGGCCGTGAGCATGATGATGGGAAGCCGTTTCTCGGCCGACAGGCGCTTGCAGATCGAAAGCCCGTCCTCGCCCGGCATCATGACGTCGAGCACCATAAGGTCGAAGTGACCCTTCCCGAGCTTCTCGTCCATGTCCCGGGCATCCTTGGCCGCCGTCGCCCTCATGCCATTGCGTTCCAGGAATCGCGTGACCGAGTCCCGTATCTGGCGGTGATCGTCGACGACGAGGATATGCGGCAAGCTGTTCATCCTTATCATTTGGCAGTGTGGCGACACAGGGTCAGCACCGCGATTGTAATGCTTTGTATCAGGCACCCGCGTTGCGACGAACGGATACAAAATCGGAAATGACGCAGCCTTGGCGTTCTTTATTGTTTTCCCATGTCGGTCAGGCGTTTTACACGAGAAAGGATACAGACATGAAAACTGGAGCGAAACTCGCGGCGGCTACCGCCATTCTGATGTCTCTGGGCGGTGCCACCCTGGCCGCGGGCGATCATGGCCAAGGTGCTCCGGGAGCGCAGGGTCCGAGGGCCGGCAATCATGACATGATGCAGGTGATGATGCGGATGCACGCGCAGATGATGGGCGGCATGGGCATGATGGGGCCCGGTGGCCCCATGTCGGGCATGGGCCAGGGCATGGGCATGATGGGCGGCGGCCCGTCGCTCATGGGCATGGCTATGGAGCGGTTCGACACCGATGGCGATGGCACGGTGGCATCGCAGGAAACCCGCGAAGGGCTGCAGGCTTTGCTGACGGAATATGACGCCGATGGCGACGAGGCCCTGTCGCTCGCCGAATTCGAGACGCTCCATAGCGCACTCATTCGCGAAACCATGGTGGACCGCTTCCAGTTCCTCGACGCCGATGGAGACGGCGCGGTGTCGGTGGCAGAGATCGTCAAGCCGGCTGACATGATGGAGCGCATGGAGACGATGCGCGACGGCATGATGCCCGGACCGAACGGCGGTATGCAGGGCGACGGCGGCATGATGGGGACACCGGGCCAGGGTCGGATGGGCAATAACTGAGCCCGCCTTACTGCCCCTCTTTGCCCGGTCCCGCATCCTGCGGGGCCGGGCCTCAACCATGAAAGGATAGACAGAATGGCATATACGCACGACCGCATGATGGCGGGCACCAGCATCGACGACGCGGAAGCCCGCGTGCGCGCGGCGCTGACGGAGGCAGGCTTCGGCGTTCTGACCGAGATCGACGTCAAGGCAACGATGAAGAAGAAGATCGACAAGGACATGGATGGCCACAGAATCCTCGGCGCCTGCAATCCGAACATGGCTTGGGAAGCCATGGGCCTCGAGCCGCGGATCGGCGCGATGCTGCCATGCAACGTGATCTTGCGCTCCGTCGATGGTGGCACCGAAGTGAGCGCCATCGATCCGGTCGCATCGATGCAGGCGGTGGACAATGCCGAGTTGCACAAGGTCGCCGGGCAGGTCCGCGACATGCTCGTTCGCGCAGTGGATGCGGCTTGACGGCGTAGATGGGAGCGCTTTCGACATATGTCGCCGGGTTCGCCCTGACCGCGGCCTTTGGCGTCGCACACCATTTCGCCCTCGCGGGCATTCTGAGGATCGCGCCTCACCACGGGCAGCATCCGAAATCGGGGGTCGTCGTCACTTTCGTGTCGCTGCTGGCGCTGCACACGGCCGAGTTCACCGCCCTTGCGGCCGTGAACCACTGGCTGCTTGGAGCGGTCTTTCCCGACGCGTTCGAGGCGCCGCCGGCGTTCGCCGACACTCTCTACCTCACCGGCATCGCCTTCACGACGCTGGGCTACGCATCGCTCGAGGCCAGCGGCGGCTTCCGCATGCTTCTTCTGTTCCAGTCGCTCCTCGGCTTCATGCTTCTCACCTGGTCGGCGACCTTCCTGTTCTCGGCCTGCCAGAAGACTTGGCAGCAGGAAGAAGACTGATGGAAGATGCACGGCATCGCGACCCCAACCTACGACCGCGCTGGCAGGCCGTCGCGGCATGGGCGGCGGCCGCGCTCGTTCTTGCACTCATCGCGGCGTTCGCCCTGGGCTGGGATCCGGTCGCCCTGGACCGCAGCCGGATCGAGCGCTGGGTCGCCGAAGCCGGCGCTTGGGGACCGCTGGCGATCGTCGCGCTGATGACGGTAGCGGTCGTCGCAAGCCCTATCCCGAGCGCCCCCATCGCGCTCGCCTCCGGAGCGGCCTACGGGCACTATGCCGGCACGCTCTATGTCGCCGTCGGGTCGGAAATCGGCGCCGGCATCGCGTTCCTGATCGCGCGCGGCGCCGGACGCGGGGCCGTCCAGCGATGGCTCGGCGACCGGGCGGAGTACGGCCTGCTGGGATCGCAGAACGCCCTGACGCTCACCGTCTTCGTCAGCCGCCTCCTGCCCTTCGTCTCCTTCGACGCGATGAGCTACGCCGCCGGGCTGAGCTGCCTGCATTTCTGGCGCTTCGCGCTGGCCACCATCGCCGGTATCCTGCCTGCGAGCTTCGTGCTCGCGCATTTCGGCAGCGTGGCCATGGAGGGCGATTTCGGAAGCGGCGAGTGGATCGCGATCGGTCTCGGGCTGTTGACTGGGCTGCCTCTCTTGCTGCTTGCCCTTCGGCATAGTGGCCCTTGGAACACGCCGGACGACAGCCCCACGAAAGCACACCGACCATGAGTTCCGACTACAAACAGAACAGCCTCAGCCTGACCGATGCCGTCGCCATGGGCACCGGCGTGATGATCGGGGCCGGCATCCTGGCGCTGACCGGTCAGATCGCCGAGCTTGCCGGCCCCTGGTTTCCGATGGCGTTCGTCGCGGGCGGCGTGGTGACCGGGTTCAGCGCCTATACCTACGTCAAGATGTCCAACGCATGGCCCTCCGCCGGCGGGATCGGCATGATCCTGAAGAAGGCCTATGGGCCGACGACGGTTGCCGCGGGCGCGGCGCTCCTGATGGCGCTGTCGATGGTCATCAACGAAAGCCTCGTCGCGCGGACCTTCGCCACCTACTTCATGCGCGGTCTCGGGATGGAGCCGGAGGGCTGGCTCGTTCCCGCCATCGGCGTCGGCCTCATCGTCGTCGCCTATCTCGTCAACGCCTCCGGCAACCGCTCGGTCGGGCTCCTGTCGCAGATCATGGCGGTCCTCAAGGTCGGCGGGATCGCGCTGTTTGGCATCGCGGCGCTCTGGGCGGGTGGCTTCTCCTTCGAGGCGACCGGCAGCGCCGAGACAGGACTCGGCGGCTTTGTCGCCTCGCTGGCGCTTGCAATCCTCGCCTTCAAGGGCTTCACGACGATCACCAATTCCGGCGCCGAGATTACCGACCCGCACCGCAACGTCGGCCGCGCCATCGTCATCTCGATCGCGATCTGCGCCGCGGTTTACCTGCTGGTGGCCTTCGCCGTGGGCGCCAGCCTGCCGCTCGGACGGATCGTGGAGGCGAAGGACTACGCGCTGGCCGAGGCGGCGGAGCCCGCGCTCGGCCGGATCGGCTTCTACCTCACCGTGGCGCTGGCCCTGGTGGCGACGGCCTCGGGCGTGATCGCGAGCATCTTCGCCGTGTCGCGGATGCTGGCGATGCTGACCGACATGAAGATGATCCCGCACAGCCATTTCGGGATGCCCGGCACCATCCTTGACCATACCCTTGTCTACACGGTCGTGATCGCCGGTGCGCTGACAATCTTCTTCGATCTCAGCCGCATCGCCTCGCTCGGCGCGTTCTTCTACCTCGTGATGGACATGCTGATTCACTGGGGCGTCTGGCGACACCTCAGGGAGGAGATCGGCGCACGCGGCTGGGTCCTTCTCACGGCCATCGGGCTCGACGCCATCGTGCTCGGGGCCTTCACGGTGATGAAATGGCAAAGCGACCCGACGATCGTCCTGATCGCCCTTGCCGGCATGGCAACCGTGTTCGGCTTCGAGCACGTCTTTCTGAGGCGCAACCCGCCCGCGGACGACCCCCATGATCACGGCCAAGCCACTGGGCGCGGCGGCGCCCGGGATGAACAAGCCCCATAAAAGGACGCGGCCGGGGGCGCTGGATCACGAAGCCGGAATTCACCAAACCCTTCAGTCGGGCGCCGTGACGTGGATGATCGAGCCGTTCTCGAAATCGGTCAGGAACACGATCGAGCCGTCGGCCAGCACGTCCACGTCGCGCACCCGGCCCTGGTTGCGCAAGAGACGCTCCTCCTCGACGACGTAGCCATCCTCGCCGAAGACGATCCGCACCAGCCCGCTGGGATAGAGCGAGCCGATCATCAGATCGCCCTCCCATTCGGGGAACATCTCGCCGGTGACGAAGGTGGCGCCGCCGGGCGCGATCACCGGGTCCCAGAAGTAGAGCGGCTGCTCCATCCCCTCCATCGACGCCTGGCCGGTGCCGACCAGTTCACCGGAATACTGCTCGCCGTAGGAGACGAGCGGCCAACCGTAGTTCGCGCCCGGCGCGGGCTTGTTGATCTCGTCGCCGCCCGCGGGGCCGTGCTCGAGCACGAAGAGGCTGCCGTCGGGGGCGAGGTCGGCGCCCTGCATGTTGCGGTGGCCCAGCGACCAGATCGCGTCGTCGCCCTCCCGGCCCACGAAGGGATTGTCCTCGGGGATCGAGCCGTCGAGGTTGACGCGGATGACCTTGCCGTAGGTGCGGTCCAGATCCTGCGCGTAGTCGCGATATTCCTCGGTGAAATGCTCGCCCGTGGTGATGAACACCGTGCCGTCGCCGGGGAAGACCAGCCGCGAGCCGTAATGCATCGCCGCGTCCGAGGGGGGCGACTGGACCCAGATGTCCTCGACGTTCCTGAGCTCGGTCATGTCGTCGCTCAGCGTGCCGCGGGCGGCCGCCGTGGCCGACATGCCGTCGCCCATCGGCTTGGAATAGGTGAAATAGACCATCCGGTTCTCGGCGAAGTCCGGCCCCGCCTTGACGTCGAGCAGCCCCGCCTGCGTGGCCCAGCCGGTCTCGGGCGCGGCATTGTAGACCTCCGGCACGCCCGCGATGGGGTCGTGCACGGTGCCGTCGGCGGTGACGTGTCGCAGGTGGCCGGGCCGTTCGGTCACCAGGAACGAGCCGTCGGGCAACTGGTCGATGCCCCAGGGATGAACCAGTCCGCCGGCCAGGAGCTCGGTCGAGGTCGAGGCGCTGCCCTCGACCAGGTCGGCGCGGAACTGCGCGTCGAAGGCCGGCGCGAAGTCGGTGTTGCGGTTGCCGCGGGTGAAGGTGACGTCGGTCTCGCCATGGCCGGGCGCGGCCGTGACGGGCGGCGCGGCCATGGTAACAAGCAGCGCGGCGAGGGTCGTCTGGCGTGTTCGTTGCATCGGGATGATCCTCCTGTTTCGTTTGTCGAGCAAAGCCTATTCGCGCGGAAACCTAGCCGTTGCGCTAAAGGTTCCCGAAGGATCGACGTGGGAAGGTTCGAGCTGACCCCTTGACCTTCCAATAACTGGAAACCCCATCTTACACCTGAAAGGGGATGTCCCGATGTCCGATCACGCTCGTCACCACCATAGCGACCCTGCACCCGGCGCGAAGACTGCGACGGATCCGGTCTGCGGCATGCAGGTCGAGATGCGCGAGGACGCGAGGCATCGCGAGTACGGAGCCGAGACGTACTGGTTCTGCTCCGAGAACTGCGAACTGACCTTCGAGGCCGACCCGCATTTCTATGCCTCGGGCAATGCGGCGAAGAAGGCGCCCGCCGCGCGCGCCGACGCGGTCTGGACCTGTCCGATGCATCCCGAGATCGTCCGCGACGAACCGGGAAGCTGCCCGATCTGCGGCATGGCGCTGGAGCCGGTGGTGCCGTCGTCGGACGAGCCGAGCGAGGAACTGGTGGATTTCACCCGCAGGATGTGGGTGAGCGCATCCGCGGCCGTTCCGCTGATCATCCTGACGATGGGCGAGTGGATCGCGCTCGACGTCCGGTCCTGGCTCGGCCACCAGATCGCCGTCTATCTGGAATTCGTGCTGGCCACGCCGATCATCCTCTGGGCGGCCGTGCCGTTCTTCAAGCGCGGCTGGGATTCGATCAGGACCATGAACCCGAACATGTGGACGCTGATCACCATCGGCGTCATCGCGGCCTATGTCTACTCGCTCGTCGCGACCTTCGCGCCGGGGCTTTTCCCCGAGGAGTACCGCATGGGCGAGGCCGTCGGCACCTACTACGAGGCCGCCGTGGTGATCGTCGCGCTGGTCTTTGTCGGCCAGGTGCTGGAACTGCGCGCCCGGGAACGCACCGGCGACGCAATCCGCGCGCTGCTGGACCTCGCCCCAAAGACGGCGCGGCGCATTCTTCCGAACGGCGACGAATACGACGCACCGCTGGAGAACATCGTCGAGGGCGATCTTCTGCGCGTGCGCCCGGGCGACAGCGTGCCGGTCGATGGCGAGGTGGTCGAGGGGCGATCCTCCGTCGACGAAAGCATGATCACCGGCGAGCCGGTGCCCGTCGAAAAAGTGCAGGGCGACCGCGTCACCGGCGGCACGATCAACAAGAACGGCACGCTGGCAATCCTTGCAACGCAGGTCGGCGCGGACACGGTACTGGCCCAGATCGTCGAGATGGTGGCCGGCGCCCGCCGCTCCCGCGCGCCGATCCAGGGGCTGGCGGACCGGGTGTCATCGGTCTTCGTGCCGGCCGTCGTGATCATCGCCATCGTGGCGTTCTTTTCCTGGCTCACCTTCGGCCCGGACCCGGCTCTGGCCTTCGCCGTTGCCTCCGCCGTTTCGGTCCTCATCATCGCCTGCCCCTGTGCGCTCGGGCTCGCCACGCCGATCTCGATCACAACCGCCGCGGGCCGGGGTGCGCAGGCGGGCGTGCTGATCAAGGACGCCGAAGCGCTGGAACGGATGGCGCGGGTCGATACGGTGATCGTGGACAAGACGGGCACGCTGACAGAAGGCAAGCCGAAGCTTACGGATGTCGTGGCGCAGGGCGGGCACGACGAGACCGGGGTTCTGTCGCTTGCCGCCGCGCTCGAGCGCGGCTCGGAGCATCCGCTCGCCGAGGCGATCGTCGAGGGCGCGCGCGCGCGCGGCGTCGCGGCGGGCCGCGCCGACGACTTCGACGCCCTTACCGGCAAGGGCGTTCGTGGCACGGTCGAGGGCCACGCCGTGGCGCTCGGCAACCGGGCCATGATGGCCGAGTTGGGTATTTCGACGGACGTCGCCGAGCAAGCAGCCGACAAACTGCGCGCCGAGGGCAAGACGGCAATGTTCGTCGCCGTCGGGGAGCGCCTCGCCGGGATCGTCGCCGTGGCCGACCCGATCAAGGAGACAACGGAAGGCGCGATCCGCGATCTGCATGCCCTGGGACTGACGGTGATCATGGCGACCGGCGACAACCAGAGAACGGCCGAAGCGGTCGCCCGGAAGCTCGGGATAGACGAAGTGCGTGCCGGTGTTCTTCCCGAAGACAAGAAAGCGCTCGTCGAGGAACTTCGGGCCAAGGGGGCCCGGATCGCGATGGCCGGCGACGGCGTGAACGACGCGCCGGCTCTCGCCGCCGCCGACGTGGGCATCGCCATGAGCACGGGCGCGGATGTCGCCGTCGAAAGCGCCGGCATCACCTTGATGCGCGGCGATCTGGTCGGGCTGGTGCGCGCCCGGAAACTCGCGAAAGGGACGCTGCGCAACATCAAGCAGAACCTGTTCTTCGCCTTCGCCTACAATGCGGCCGGCGTGCCGATCGCGGCCGGGATCCTCTATCCGTTCGTGGGCCTTCTGCTCTCGCCCATGATTGCGGCGGCGGCGATGAGCCTGTCGTCCGTGTCGGTCATCTCGAACGCGCTGCGGCTGCGGCGCTTGGACCTTTGAGGCGTCCCTCTGAAACGCCACACAACAAGAAGAAATCGGAACGAGGTTTTACGTCCCCGACATGAACTCGTGGACGCACGGAACGTCGGCCAGGGCGCTTTGTATGCGTTCAAGGCGCAGTCCGGGATCACGCCGGAATTTGCCTCCTGCGATACGTCGCTCGTTAACGGCTACGTCGTAGGAGGTCACGTGCACGTCGGCGACGTCGGGCGACCGCTGGCCGAGTGGCTCGGCGCTCTTGGCCTGACGGTTCCCGGCATGCCGATCGGCTCCCCAGGTATGGAGATGGGCAGTCAGCGTGACGCGTTCAACACACTGCTGCTGCTGCACTATGGCTCTACCAAGGTCTTCGAGCGACATGCCTGAACGAGACAGGTGAGGCCAGCGATGGCCGCTCAGCCGATCTTGTTGCCCCAGAAGGAGGTGTGGTCGGCGGCAAAATACCCGTCGGCGACGCGGAAATACCCCTGCAGCTCGACGGTATCGCCGGCCGTCAGCGGCACCATGGTCTGCAGCCAGATGGCGGTGGCGAGCGAGACATGGGTGGCGGAGATTTCGCCGAGGGAGCCGCGGACTTCGGTGGTGCCGTTCAGGACCAGCCGCCCGCGCATGCGGGCCGTGGCGCTGGCGTTGATCTTGTAGAGGAGCGTCGCGCCGAAGATGTAGGTGCCGTCGACGGGGGCTTGGCACCTACGGCGGCGGTCCAGTCGCGGACAGCCCGCGCGACGAACTCGGGGCCGTAGCACGTCGGGAAGAAGCGCTTTTGAGAGGTTATAGTCACGCGCGGAGCCTTCATATCGCGCAGCGGGTGGCCATAACCGGGTCTCAGGTATCAACAGTGGTTTTGCTGAACCACACCGCTGAGGAGACCGGCTATGACCGCCACTCATTCTATCCCTTCGACCGTCCTGGTCGCCATCGACATTTCCAAGCACCGCCAAGAAGTGCTCGTCGCTGTTCTGGGCAAGGTGCGCCGCCGTCGCATGACCATCACCAACACGTTGGAGGACTCCCGTCGGCTAGCGCGCTCAAAAAGCTCCAAGATGAAAGATTCTCACACGCGAGCCTCGAATTGACGAGCTGAGGTTCAAAGGGATTCGAATACAGGTAGCAGGGTGTCAGCAATCTGCCTTGCGAGAAATGGTGGCACTGCATTGCCAACCTGAACGAATTGCTCGGTGCGATTACCCATGAAGTGGTAGTTGTCGGGAAAGGTCTGTAGGCGCGCGCCTTCGCGCACCGTCAAACTACGACACTGCGTTGGATCGGGATGAATGAAGTAGTGCCCGTCCTTCGAGATGTGGCTTGTTACCGTGGAAGCCGGAGCTGTGCCGATCTGAACGCGGAACCTGTCGTTGAACTTGCCTGTCTTCCAGTTCTTGTGTTCTGGAGCCAAGATGTCCGGGAACTGGTGTGCCCGTGGGCTGACTCCCTCGGCCTTCGCGAAGCAGGCGGCATATAGATATCGCGCAAGATCAGACGGCATGTGTCCACGAGTTTCGTGCCCCGAGACACCGATGAGTTTCGGGTCGTCGAGAAACGCGGAAAGCTCCGGCTGCAGTTTCCTGGACAGGGGTTTTCTTGCGTGGCTCGAACGCCCCGTCTGCGAAGTCGTCAGAAGTCGTTCCTCGACCCGATCCAGTTCGTCCAGAAAACCGCTGAGGTTCTCGCCGGGATAGTCCCGGATGATCATACCGACTGTCTCCATGGCGTCGACCACCGCATCGTACCAAGCGTGCTCGTCATCGCGTCGGCTCAAGCCACTTCGCAGCCGCGGCAGGCCTGTAAGCATGTCTCTGACCGGAACCAAGGCGTTTCGCCGTTGAAGTCGCGGGGTGAAGTTACAGGCGACATCCGACCTGATCCCGACGATGATGACCCGGTGCCGTGCCTGTGGAATTCCGTGGTCCTCGGCGCGGATAACGAAGTCCTTTGGTTCGGGTTTTGCGTCTGAATGGACGCCGGCCGAAAGGGAAACGAGTCTGTAGCCCGAGCCAGCGCGCTCTAGGTCGGAAACCACCTGCTCGAAGATCGCCAACCCCTCGACAGAGGAGGAAAGCATACCCTTGACGTTCTCCATGACGAACACCGCAGGGTTCAACTCGTTCAGGACGCGGCAATACTCGCGGTAGAGGAAGTGCCGGTCGTCATCTTTCGGTCTGTAGTCCCGGATACCCGCATTTCTCGACCGACCGGCAAGAGAGTAGGCTTGGCAGGGAGGGCCGCCGATCAGGAGAGTACGATCACCGGCCAATCGCTTTGTCGCAGAAATCCTCTCGGAAAGAATGGCTGCAGTCTCCGGTTTTCCGAGCTCTGCGCATAGCGCTTCATTTTCGGCAGCGTTCCATTGTCGAGGGTACAGCACTTTCCAATCCGGGCATTCGTGCTTCCCGGCAATCCATGAATAGTAGTCGGGAGGGCATTCTTCAAATTGTCGCAAGAATGCGCGGAGTCTCAGTGTCTTGTGCGCAGCACGATCCTTCTCGATCGAGACGGCAATTTCATAGGCGCGCGACCCATCGCTCCCCCTGCAGGAGGAGAATCCTTCCCCGAGCCCTCCGGGGCCTGAAAACAGATCAAGTATTTGAACGGGTTTCGACACTTCACTGCTCCTGCCTCACCTCTTTCCAGGTTTTCACAGAAGTGGCAAGGAGAAGAGATGGTGGACATCGTCGATGCCGAGACCCGCTCACGCATGATGGCAGGGATCAAGGGAAAGAACACCAAGCCCGAGCTGGCTCTCAGGCAGGCATTGCACGCGCGCGGTTTCCGCTTCCGACTTCATTCGAAGAAGGTCCACGGGCGACCGGACCTCGTTCTGCCGAAGTATCGCGCCGTCGTCTTTGTGCACGGCTGCTTCTGGCATCGGCATGAGGGATGCCGCTACGCCACCACTCCCGCAACGCGCTCGGAGTTCTGGCAGGCCAAATTCGCGGCGAACGTTGCACGGGACAGCGCCGTTCGCGGAGCGCTGCTTGATGAAGGTTGGCGCGTGGCGACGATTTGGGAGTGTGCCCTGCGTAAGCCCGAACAGGTCTCTGTGGCCACTGACCTTCTTGCGGAATGGCTGGTGACTGTAGGTGACACGTTCAGACTTGGTGAAAACGAGGCTCTGGCACACATAAGAGAAGGTGAAGACGCCGGCTCTTCCCGCTGATTGATCCAGCGCAGCAAGGCTATGATCCGCCTGTTGAATGTTCGATCTGGGTTCCTTTTTCACGAACGCCACTGACATCGAAGTGTTTAGCTAGGGCGTCGGAAAAAACCTGAAATTTCTGAAAGTTACAAGCCATTCACCGAAACCGCGCAGTCATCAGGTCCGGAGAATATCGGCCCTGAGAGATCGCTTCCGGGCTTCCTGGCTCAGAGGTCAGTGCTCTGCCCCTCCCGCATAACCCTCGAAAACAACGGAAAAATCCGGCCGCAGCCGGATCGGGAGAACGCTTTCGCGGGGGCAAGTGGCGGAGACGAAGTCTTCATAAAGGCGAAGCCAAATACATGAAATTTAGGTAAAAAAATCATCAAGATCGTGCTTATACCACAGAACATACCTCAGGCAATTCCAGTATGTGGCCTGCCCCCCTGAAAAGTTCTCTAATCGCACTGGTCAAGGTTCCTCTTTCGGGTCTGCGCCTTCGCCGGGTTCAGGGTTCTCTCCGCAGTCGATCGCTCTCGGGTCGCTGCATGTTGGCGTCGGATGGTGAGTCGGCCGAAGTGGTCCTCGCGGTCATCTTCCCTGCGTTTTGTGGAGGTGCCGCGTTGATCCTGCCCCCGCGAGGAGATGAACCCATGAAGGCCGTATTGTTCGAGAAGTTCCAGGAGACCCCCAGGCTCGTCACCGTTCCCGACCCGACGCCCGAGCCGCATGGCGTTGTTCTCAAGGTCGAGGCGACCGGCGTGTGCCGCAGCGACTGGTACGGCTGGATGGGGCACGACAGCGACATCTAGCTGCCGCATGTCCCGGGCCACGAGCTGGCCGGGGTGGTCGAGGCCGTGGGCAAGGATGTGACCAATTGGAAGGTGGGCGACAAGGTCACCGTGTCGTTCATCTGCGGCTGCGGCAGTTGTTCCGAGTGCCACGCCGGGCACCAACAGGTCTGCCTGCACCAAGAACAGCCGGGCTTCACCCATTGGGGGTCCTTCGCCGAATACGTCGCCCTCCATCAGGCCGACCTGAACCTTGTGGCCTTGCCCGAGAGCATGGAGTTCGCCACTGCGGCCAGTCTCGGATGCCGGTTCGCGACCTCCTTCCGTGCTGTCATCGGCCAAGGCAGGGTCAGCGCAGGTCATTGGGTGGCGGTTCACGGCTATGGCGGTGTCGGACTGTCCGCGGTGATGATCGCTGCGGCTGCGGGGGCGAATGTCATCGGGGTGGACCTCGACCCAGCGAAGCTGGACCTGGCCCGGGAGCTTGGCGCGGTGGCGGTGATCGACGGCCGGGAGGCCGATGTGCCCGCGGCAATCAGGGACACCGCGCGAGGCGGCGCGCATGTCTCCCTCGATGCGCTCGGGCACAGGCTGTAGGACCCTTCTAGGTATGCCATGATTCAGGTCGCCTGAAGGACGGGGCGGCCCTGACCAAGTGATCCAATTGTTGTAAGTGCATCCCCGGCGGCTGTGCAGGTTGCATTTCATGAGTGAATCTAAGGGGAAGCGGATGCATTGCCTTTTCTTCGAAGTTCGGCCGAAGCTAGGTCACCTTGTTCACTACTTCGAACACGTCGAGCGATTACGGCCCGCTCTCTCGCAACATGAGGGCCTCGAGTACATCGAGCGCTTCACGTCTTTGACCGAGCCGGATCTCTTGCTGTCACACCAGCTGTGGCGGGATGAGGACGCCATCATTGCGTGGCGCAAGGATGTGCAACACCGCCAATCGCAAACCGCCGGACGGAAGGTCCACTTTGCCGACTACCGCATCCGCGTAGGGCGCCGGATCCTTCACTGGCGTGCCGCTGCGGAAAATGGCCCAGCTTTCTTCCGGGGCGATCCCGGCCGCAATGCTTCCTATGTTGTCGCCCTTTATGGCTCCAGCCTTGGGAGAAGAGCTGCGTATACGAGTTTCGAAAGCGTCACACGGAAGGGCAGACTGATTTCACTGTTCTCAACCACGGATCTCGAGACCGCAGAAGCGGCACTGACGGCTGCTATCAGCCGCAGAGGGTTGGACGAGGCAGCGGTCTTCTCCATCCACCGCGACTACGGAATGATGGAGCGAGCCCAAGCCCCAAGGCCAACGTTCTGACAGTGACAATCATGGCATCGTGATCGACCACATCCTCTGAAGGGACGGCGCTGGGGTCTTCTGGAGTGGATCGACCCCGAGACGACGAACCTGATGACCGATGGAAGCAAGAGCTACCGGGGTCTGGGACAGACGATGGCCGACCACCAGTATGTGATCCACAGCCAGAAAGAGTATGCCAACCCGGAGACCGGCGCTCACGTGAACACGGCCGAAGCAGTCATCTCCGAGGTGCAGCGCGCTCTGGTCGGAGTCTACCACAACCTCGACCGACAGCACCCGGTCGTGTCGCGGAGGTGGTGGAAATTCGAGGGCGGCGTAATCTCCGGGTGAACTGACACCCACCCAACCGGCGGCGGCAACCGCCAGGGAG
>NZ_FOCM01000009.1:5000-126131 GCF_900110115.1 Palleronia pelagia
GGATAGGTGGTAGGCTTTGAAACCGTGACGCCAGTCGCGGTGGAGCCATCCTTGAGATACCACCCTTGCTTTGCTTGATGTCTAACCGCGGTCCGTCATCCGGATCCGGGACCCTGTGTGGCGGGTAGTTTGACTGGGGCGGTCGCCTCCCAAACAGTAACGGAGGCGTGCGAAGGTTGGCTCAGAGCGGTCGGAAATCGCTCGTTGAGTGCAATGGCAGAAGCCAGCCTGACTGCGAGACTGACAAGTCGAGCAGAGTCGAAAGACGGCCATAGTGATCCGGTGGTCCCGCGTGGAAGGGCCATCGCTCAACGGATAAAAGGTACGCCGGGGATAACAGGCTGATGGTGCCCAAGAGTCCATATCGACGGCACCGTTTGGCACCTCGATGTCGGCTCATCTCATCCTGGGGCTGGAGCAGGTCCCAAGGGTACGGCTGTTCGCCGTTTAAAGAGGTACGTGAGCTGGGTTTAGAACGTCGTGAGACAGTTCGGTCCCTATCTGCCGTGGGTGTAGGATACTTGAGAGGAGTTGCCCCTAGTACGAGAGGACCGGGGTGAACGATCCACTGGTGGACCAGTTGTCATGCCAATGGCAGTGCTGGGTAGCTATGATCGGAAAGGATAACCGCTGAAAGCATCTAAGCGGGAAGCCCCCCTCGAAACAAGGTATCCCTGAGGACCGTGGTAGACCACCACGTCGATAGGCCGGAGATGTAAGCGCAGCAATGCGTTCAGTTGACCGGTACTAATTGTCCGATAGGCTTGATTTGATCCAGTAGTAGACATGCAAGACCATGTCACACTCGGACCAAAAGCATACACCACGTGAACTTGACTTGGAAAACTGATGTATCCGCGAGGTTTATTCGGTTTGGTGGTCACAGCACGAGCAAAACACCCGATCCCATTCCGAACTCGGCAGTTAAGTGCCGTTGCGCCAATGGTACTGCGTCTCAAGACGTGGGAGAGTAGGTCGCCGCCAAACCTAATAAGCCTCGCTCAAAAATATCTCTCAAAACGATGACAAAACGATACGAAAATTGCCGCGGGATGGAGCAGTCCGGTAGCTCGTCAGGCTCATAACCTGAAGGTCGTAGGTTCAAATCCTACTCCCGCAACCAACTTTAGCGAAGACGCCGCTCCCGAAAGGGCAGCGGCGTTTTTGCTGTCCGCCAAGCTTAACAATCCCAACAGCTTGCCACGGATTCCCAGCATGTGGAGGACCGCCTCCGCGTCCCACGAGACGATGACCTGCTCTCCTTGGAGTCCGCGCTTATAGGTTAGCCCTGTTCAGAGTTTCGCGTTCTCGGCTTCCAGCGCCTTCCGCCGCCGCGCATCCGACACCTCCATGCCGTCGTATCTCGAGCGCCACTTGCAGATGGTCGCGTCACTGATGCCGTGCTTGCGCCACAGCTCTCTCGCGCCCAGCCCGGCCCGGTGCTCCTTCAGACTGCCAATGATCCGCTCTTCGCCGAACCCGCTTCTTTCCATCGTCTGTCTCCTCGTTCGGAGAACAGGCTGACCTCAAAACAAGGACGCTTCAGGGGAGCAGGGCGCCGATGCGCCAGGCCAACGACGCGGGGGCGGTCTACGCCATTTGTAGGCCGCCGGCGCAGTTTCGGATGGCGGCCAGAGCAGGCATTGAAAATATGGGCTCTCAATCTACCCGAGGTCAGGCTTGGATAATTTCAGCGCAATACGAGCGATGGAAAATCCGTCTAGCGCCAGTGTGTCCGATCCGTCCATGAGTTGGTCGAAGTAGGTTGGGCGGCTGGCCGCAGATTGAAACGTTGCCGCATCAAGGACCGCAACCTCGGCGCCAGCGGTAAGGCCGATCTCCGCGGGCTCCGGCCCCATATTGGCGATCCAGAATTCCACTCCGTCTTGCGTCGTCGCGCAGAGCCCGCTGATGGGCGCGGCCGGAGCCAAGTCCAGCGGGGCCAGCTCGGCGCCTTTCAGCCGCGCGAGACCGCGCAGCACGTGAAAGACAGGGAACAACCCGCCGTGCTCATCGAACCAGGGTTGCGGAAAATCGGCCGGCGCATGGATTGCCCCAAAGGGCCCAGTCGCTCCGCCAAGAGCGATGGATGATGCGCCGCCGGTCGCGAAATCAGCGAAGTAGGACAGCGCCCAGGCGGCGCCGAAGAGGCCGCGCTGACGCGGATCGTTCCAGTTCATCGCTTGCCGTATATTTCGAGGATTGTCTTTCGCCGCCTCGCCGTAGGGATTGTCGCGCACGCCGATGGCCGAGGGACCGACGGCCCAGGGTGTGCCGTCCGCGATCTGCGTCACCGATCTGACGATGGCCGGATGGGCCTCGCGCGTCTCCATCACCGACCGGTCGTCGCCCGCATGGACCATGGGCGAGGTGGTGAAGCTGACGAGATCCAGCGCATCGACCGGCGGACGCTTGCGATTGAGTTCGGTGAAGTAGCTGAACATGCCACCACCGATGCGCGCGCCCGGGAAAGCCTCGCGCGTGGCTCTGTAGAGAGCGGCGGCATCCGGCGTCTCGGGCCATTCAGACCCGGGAAGCGTGCATTTCAGATCCGGCGCGGGCGAGACGAGGACGATCTTGAACGGCTGCCCGAACCGCGCGGCGATGTCACCCAAGGCCGCGATCTCGTCCGCTGCGGCCACATCCGTGACCGAGGCGATCACAGCCTCCAGCCAGGGCGCGGCGCCTACGTCTTCCGCGATAGCCAGCATGGCGCGCAAGGTGTCCGCATCGTGGCCCGCGCGGGCGTCGTGGTGCAGCACCAAATAGGCGGGCCCGAGCTGGCGAAGCGCGTCGAACCGGTCACGTGTCCGGTCGATATCCTCTGGGCGTAGGCCGAGGCCCAGCGGAGGGACTTGTCCCGTTGGGCGCCCGGGCGACAGAGCGATGTCACCCGCGTCGCGCGCGCCCGTCGTCTCTCCCGTGATCGTCACCGTGATGGTCTGGTCGATAACCTCTCCCGGCTCGATCCGATAGGGCCAGGGCAGGGCCAGAGGGCGGACATAGGTCTTGTAGGAAGCATCGGTCCAGTTGCGCTGATCCTCCATCTCGAACGTGTCGCCCTGCATCAGGGTCTTTACCGTCAGCCCGCCGGGCGTCCGGTGGGTCAGAGCGCGGAGATCCATCATTGGTTGCAGCGGGTCGATGATGACCGGGAAGGTGCCGTCCACCTCGCTGCCGTCGGTATGCTCAATGGTGACCGGCTCGCCCGCGACCCCGTCGATCGGGTGCAGAATGACGAAACCGGTGCGATTGGTCAGGAAGCCTCCCGCGCTTTCGCCGCGGCCCTGGAAGATCAGCGTGCCGTCGGCTCGGCCTTCGATGCTGGCGGCATAGGCGAAGCTCTGGTCACCGTCGCCCGCCACCGCGGTCAGGGACACGCGAAAGCTGTTGTCGTCTTCGTGCACCTCGAGGTCCGATATCTCGGGATTGTAGGTGCCCCAATCCTTATCGCGCACGATGAAAGACACCGCGCGCAGCACCTCTTCACCGTCCCAGCGAAGGTAGCGCAGATTGCCGGCCTCGAGTTCGGCTGAAAGCTTGCCTGCCCGCAGCACGCGGGGCGGAGGGACCTCTTCGTCGGTTCCGTAAAGGGCGATGGCACGGCTGGGATCGGACATGGGAACCTCAATCAATTACGGTTGGAACGCCAGTTGATCAGGCGCTCGGCCAAAAGGGCGATGATGATGATCGAGCCGATGGCAGTTCCCTGCCAGAAGGGCGACACGCCCATCAGGTTCAATCCGTTTCGGATCATCACCATGATGAGCACGCCCAGAAGCGTGCCGATGATCGAGCCGCGACCGCCGTAGAGGCTGGCTCCTCCGATCACCACAGCGGCGATGGCGTCGAGCTCCATCTGGTTGCCGGCCAGGGGATCGGCCGACATGATCTGCGCCAGGCTGAAGGTGACGGCGACGGCGCTGAGCGCGCCCGCAACCACGTAGGGCAGGATCGAGTAGAACATGGTCGACAGGCCCGCCGCGCGGGCCGCCTCCTTGTTCGACCCGATGGCGTAGATCGTCCGCCCGCCCTTGGTGTAGGTCAGGTAGACCCAGGCCAGCAGATAGAGGCCCAGCAGGAACAGCACGTTGGCGGGAATGCCGAGGAAGGTGGAATAGACAATGGCATCCAGCTCGGGTGGCAGTCCCGAAATGCTGCGCTGCCCCGACAGGATGAAGGAGAGACTTCGGCCAATTGCCATCACGCCCAATGTCACGACGAAGGGCGCGAGACCGAAGACGGCGATCAACAGTCCCGAAAACAGCCCGATCCCGGCGCCTGTCGCCACTGCCGCCGGGATCGCCAGCGGGATCGGCATGACTTGCAGCGCCTGCGCCAGGATAATGCCGGTCAGCCCGAAGACCGCGCCAACGGATAGGTCGATACCGCCTGTCAGGATGACGAAGGTCATGCCGACGGCAACGATGCCGATGACCACCGACTGGTCGAGAATGTTGAAGATGTTGCGTTCAGTCAGGAAGAAGGGCGACAGCAGCGACAGGATCACCGCCAGGAGCAGCGCAAGGCCCAGCATCCGGATTTCAAGCGATCGCAGGATGCGGCCAACAAGGCCGATGCTGCCGGACGCGCGCTGATCTGTCGCCGCGGCGTCGCGGTCTTCGGGGGCGCCCTGCACGGTGTCGGTCATGTCATGGTTCCTTGGTCTCGTCGGTCAGGGCTTGCAGCTCGACTCGGATATCGCCGGGATCGGGAGGGACCGCATCGCCCGCGATGGTCAGCCCGATCCAGCCCATGTCGTGACCGCGCTTGTCCGTCATCTGGACCAGAAGGGTCTGGCGGCTGCCATCGGGCTCGGCAACGAAGCTCGGTTCTCGAGTGCGCAGTGCCTGTTCAATCATTGTCTGCGAAAAATCCATCGCCTCCCCCGCCGCAAGGCCTGATTTCGGCGCATCGGGATGGCCCGCATGCGCCAGACAAATCAGCCCATCGTCGTCGAGAAGGGTCCAGAACGCGTCCGCCCGATGAAGCCGCGACAGATCGGCCAGCAACGCCTGATTGCGGGCGGTCGAAGTGCGTGGGGCGGCGAGCAGGGTCAGTTTTTCCTCGTCCAGCCGATCGGCGGGAAGATCGGCGATGGTCACGCCGTCGCTGATGACGACCACGCGTTCGGCGAGGCCCAGCAGTTCCTCGAAATCCGAGCTGATGACGATCACCGCCAGACCGTCGTCGGCGGCGGCCTGCAACATCCGGTAGATCGAAGAACGGGTGCCAATATCGACGCCCTTGGTCGGCTCATCCATGATCAGGATGTCGGGCTCGGTCAGCAGCCAGCGGGCTATGATGATCTTTTGCTGCATCCCGCCGGAATAGTTCAGCAGGCTGGTGTCCAGCCGGTCGGCGGGCAGGCCAAGGTCGCTGATCAGGCGGGCGACACGATCGGCGCGCTTGCCATAGCCGCGGCCGAACCCGCGATGCTGCCCCATCTGCGCGACCATCAGGTTCTCGCGCACCGACAGGTCGGGAATGATGTTCTGAGCCCGGCGGTCCTCGGCAACAAATCCAAGGCCGGCCCGCACCGCATCGGCGGGTTGGCGCAGCTTGGCCGGCTTTCCTCCCACCAGGATCTCCCCGCCCTGACGCGGGCGCAGGCCCCAGATCGCCTCGGCCGCCTCGGACCGGCCCGCGCCGACCAGGCCCCCGAGGCCCAGGATCTCGCCCCGGCGGACCGAGAAGCTTATGTCGCCCACCCATGGCAGGGCGCGCAGATGGCGCACTTCGAAAATCCGGTCGCCGATATCGTCCGATGCGACCTCGCGCTTGGCATAGATCGCGCCGATGTCGCGACCCACCATATGCTGAATGATGTCTCCCTGGCTGAGGGACGATGTTTTCACATCCTCGGCGACGACACGTCCTTCGCGCAGAATCGTGACCCGGTCGGTGATGGCGAAGACCTCTTCCAGACGATGGGACACGAAGGCCAGCGCGCGGCCGCCGTCGCGAAGCCGGGACATGACGTCGAAGAGCAGATTCACCTCGGTCGTCGAGAGCGATGCCGTCGGTTCGTCGAAGATGATCAGCTGTGCGTCCAGCGCCAGCGCCTTGGCAATCTCGACAAGCTGGCGCTGTGCGGCTGAAAGCGTTCGCACCTCGGCATCCAGCGGAAGTGCATGGTCGTGGCCAAGTTCAGACAGGATCTCGCGCGCTCTGACGCGCATCCCGCCGTAGGACAGACGACCCGGCGTAGCGAGGTCCGGCAGAAAGATGTTTTCCAGCACGCTCATGTCGGGGGCGAGCGACGTCTCCTGGGCCACCAGGGCGATCCCCCGGCGCAACGCGTCGCGGGTCGATGTCAGACGCAGGGGTGCATCGCGAAACCGCACCTCTCCGCCCGAGGGTTGAATGTGACCCGAAACGATACGCGAGAGGGTCGACTTGCCGGCCCCGTTAGCACCCAGCAGCCCGACGATCTCGCCCGGGCGCAGGGTCAGCGCCGCGTCGACAAGCGCCTGTGTGCTGCCAAAGGATTTCGACACGCCCTGGGCGTCCAGAAGCGGCGCAGCGCGGCTGTCGCGATGTGTGTCCAGCATGATCCCGAGCCTCCCCGATCGCGAACCGGGACGCGCAACCGCGCGCCCCGGCCTCAGAGCTTACTCGATCTCGTTGGCGAAGACCGTTTCCTTGATCGTTGGAAGCATATCCTCGATGTTCTCCGAGGTAACGATCAGGATCGGGACGGTGATCTCCTTCTCGGGGGTCGCGCCATCCAGATGCGCGACCATCGCCTCGGCGGACCGCACACCCATGAGGTATGGCTGCTGCATGCCCGACACGACCAGGTCGCCCGATTGCAGCAGCGGGACGAATTCCGGAATGCCGTCGAAAGCCGCGACAAGCACGTCACCGTCCATTCGCGCTGCCTTGATCGCGCGGAGAGCACCCAGTGTGGGCGCGTCGGTCTGGACGAACATCCCGCCCATATCGGGGTTCGAGGTGATCATGTCCTGGGTGAAGCGGAAGGTCTCGTCGGCGGTGTAAGCCTGCATCTGCTGCATGCCGGCGTCGCCCTCGACCCCGCCCTCGGCCATGGCGTCCTTGAACCCTTTGGTCCGGGCCTGGCCGTTCAGACGGGATTGGCTGATTGCGACGATGCCGACGCTGGCATCCTCTTTGCCCGCATCGACCATGGCCGCGGACAGCGCTTCGCCCACGCCATGGGCGCCTTCGTAGTTATTGGACCCGATCACGGAGACGAACTCGCCGCTGTCGGTGCCGATATCGGCGATGACGACGGGAATGTCGTTCTCCTGCGCAAGACTCAGGACGGCGGGGGCGGTGGAACTGTCGGTGGGCGACAGCACGATGCCGGCCACGCCCCGGGCGACCGCATCCTGCGCGTTCTGCAATTGGGTCTGCGGGTCATTGGTGCTGTCGAGCGCTGCGAAGCCGTAGCCATTCTCCTCGGCTACCGATTTCACGCCCTCTGAGACATACCGCCAAAAGGCCAGGTCGAGGCCGGGGGTCATATAGACAAGCTCGCCCTTGTCCTGGGCCGTGGCAGTGCCCCAGCCGGTGGTGGCCGCAACTGAGGCGGCAAGCGCCAGTTTGATGAATGGTCTGCGCATGGTCATTAAAGGTCTCCTCCCTAAAATGCGACGTGTCCGACTTCGCGGCTCGCGTCGAGTGGTCTGGAAATCAGACCATGTTCCACGGTATAAGGCCCACTGGTCTTGTCAATAGACCACTGTAAAATGGCGTTTCGTGCCTGTATGGATGATCGTGTGAAGGTGCAGGTGCGCAAGGGATGGCGATCATGACGGATCAGACTCAGCCAATCGCGGCCACGCAATTGATCGGGGACCTTCCGCGGCGAACGGTCCGCGATCTGGTCGCCGAGAAGATCGCGACTCTGATTTCTTCAGGCGTTCTGGCTCCTGGGGATGAACTGCCAGGAGAGCGCGAATTGGCGGCGTCTCTGTCGGTCAGCCGCGAGACCGTGCGTGGCGCCATCGGCATCCTCGCCGGGCACGGCATTCTGCGCGTGACCCATGGCGCACGCACCGCTGTCGCGAGTGCGGATACGGGCGCCTTCGCGGCGGGGCGAACTGTTCCAGCGATCGGGATGCATAACGATCTGAGCAGCGTCTACGAGGCCCGTTTGCTGATAGAAAGATATCTGGCCCGTCGCGCGGCAAATCTGGTAGACGCGGCGCTTCTGAATGAACTCCAGGGATCGCTGGATGCACAGCGCGCCTGCGGGGGCGATGCGGTCCGGTTTCTGCTATGCGACCGGGATTTTCATTCCCTGATTTACCAAGCAGGCGGCAATGAGATCCTCTCTGACACGGCCATGATCCTCTACAATCACCTGCTGGAGTTTCGTCGTCGCATCGTCTCGTCGCCCGGCGCTATCCAGCAGAGCATAGCCGAGCATACAGCCATCGTGGATGCCTTGGGCCAGCGCGATGCCGACGCGGTCGAACGCGCCGTCACTGCGCATACCAATCGCATCCATGAGACGACCAGGGCGTTTCTGAAAGCGAAGATGACCTGAGGATCATAACCGAATTTAGATGCCGCTTTTCACAGATGGCACCAGAAGGCTCGCCCGCTTTGAGGTCGCTTCCCGCAGTCTGTACCACCTGACAGGCTTGGGAAGTGGGCTGGCTGCGCGAGAATAGACCCGAATATCGGCGTGCGGGTCGGAGTAGTCTTCGGAAGACTGGACCCCCGTCGTCATATCCATGACCTCGCGCACCGTGTCGGTGGCGAAAGCGCTGTCGCCGATCTCGGGGATGACATCTGCGACCGTCGGGGTATCGTCCAGCACGCCTTCTGCCACCAGAATTTTACCGAGCCGGCCCGTGATCGACGTGGTCATCGACCCGATGGCGTGCTTGCCGTCCTTTTCGAGGCAGCCGGAATAGCACGCGTAGACGACTGCGCCCGCGTGGCTGATCAGCATCTCGTCGGTGCAGTTGGCCCAGAGCGAGTCCTCCCAGGTCATCTCCGCCTCGCTGTCCCTCGGCATGAATGTCAATGCGTCGATCTCGCGGGCAAGCTCGGCAAGCCTGCCGCACCGCCATAAGTCAGCTCCGAGCCTCTTCTGCTCATTGGCCGACAGCGCAGCATTAGACACGAAGGGCGGGATGCGGTCATTCGCTGCGCACCGTCTGCGGACTGCACTGGCCCGCCACGGTCTCAAGCAACGAGCACGCATCAGACCTCATTATGGTCCGTCAATGGCCCTATGAGCTTTTCCAGTAGCGGATGCGGAAAGGTTCGGGGCGCGGTGACAGCGTAGAAGCTTTCGACGATGTCGAGCGGAAAAGGTGCGCTCGCAAGCAGGCCCTGCTCCAGTTCGTCCGCGAGCACAACGGCCGGCGTGATCGCGAGGCCAAGATCGCTGCGTGCGAGAAGCCTGACCATCGCCATGTCATCCACGGTCGCGGCGATCCGCGGCACCACGCCAAGCCGCGTGACGAGACTGTCAAACCCCGTGCGAATTGAGCTCTCGGTCGGCAGGATGACTGGCTCGGATGCGAGAAGGTCCGCGGGCGTGGCATGCCCCAGGCGGTGGGCGGTGCCGTGGATGCCGACCGGCTGCTCGGCGATCCGGTGCGCGACGAGGCCGGGAAAGCTGTCCCTCGGCGGCGGATCGGTCAAGAGCACCACGTCGAGCGCGAGATCCTCCAGCGCCCGCAGCAGGGAGAGACTGTTGCCCGAGGACAGGACCAGCTCGGCATCGGCCGCCAGCGCTGGGTGCAGGAACCGAAGCTGGAAGTTGCGCGACAGCGTCGAGAGCGCGCCGACCCGCAGTGGCGACTGCGCTGCGCCGCCCCCGGTGAGCGTGGCCACGAGGTCGTCGCCGACGGCGAAGATGCGCTCGGCATGATCGAGCGCGATCCGTCCTGCCTCGGTCAGCAGCATAGCCCGGCCGGTGCGATCGAACAGCGCATGGCCCAGCCGATCCTCCAGCAGGCGGATTTGCGTCGACAGGGCGGATTGGGACAGATTCAGCCCGGCCGCCGCGCGGGTGAGGTTCCCCTCCCGGGCAACCTCCTGGAAATAGCGCAGGTGGTGATAGTTGAGCCGCATACCGTTCTGATAAACAGAACGTTTTGATCCATACAATGTATTTTTATTTAGGTCCTTGGCGCTTTACCCCGACCGAAATTCCACCGTGGAGGATTTCTATGAGTTTCCTGCTCCTGCTGCCCCCACTCGCGTTGGCCGCCGCTGCCCTCGCGATGAGACGTTCCTCACCCCCCCGTGGGAGCTGGCGCCTGCGCCTGCCCGAGACCGCCGCCCTCGTCGCGCTGGCGGTGGCGGTCCTCGCCGCGATTCAGCTCGCAGTGGCGGGCCAGTCGACCAGCCCGGTTGTCGGCATTGCCGCGATCGGCCTCTCGGCGCGCAGCGATATCGTCAGCGTGGCAATGACGCTGACGGTCGCCTTCGTCGGGTGGGCCGTGCTGCGCTTCTCGCGTGTGGCGCTCGATGGTGAGGCGCGGCAGACGGCGTTCATGGGCTGGATGGCCGCAACCGTTGCCTGCGTCCTGTTGCTGGTCGGCGCGGGAAATATCGTGCAGCTGGCCATCGGTTGGGTCGCCACCGGCTTCGCCCTGCACCGATTGCTCCTGTTCTACCCCGAGCGGCCGAGGGCGCGCCGGGCGGCGCGGAAGAAGGCGCTGAGCGGGATCGTGGCGAGCGCGGCGCTGCTGCTCGCCTGCGGTATCCTCGTCGCGGGTTACGGCACCTCCGACATCGCCGCGATCAATGCCGCCGCGCAGGCGGGCAAAGGTCCGTCCCTGCTGTGGCTGGCCGCGTTGCTGATCGCGTTGGCGGCGATCTTCAAATCGGCGCTGGTGCCGACCCATGGCTGGCTGACCGAGGTCATGGAGGCGCCCACCCCCGTCTCGGCCCTTCTGCACGCAGGCGTGGTGAACGCGGGTGGCTTCCTCCTGATCCGCTTCGCGGATGTGCTGGTCGCCGCGCCGGGGGTGCTGGCGATGCTGGCGCTGGTGGGCGGCTTTAGCGCGCTTATGGGCGCGGCGGTGGCGCTGACGCAGCCGGCGGTGAAGACCTCGCTGGCCTGGTCCACCTGCGCGCAAATGGGGTTCATGGTGCTGCAATGCGGGCTGGCGCTGTTCCCGCTGGCCCTGCTGCACATCGGGGCGCATTCACTCTACAAGGCGCATGCCTTCCTCGCCTCCGGCGGGGCGGTGGCCGAAGTAGTGGCCAGCCGACGGCCCGGCCCGGTCGCGGTACCCGACCTCGCCGCCGTGGTGCGGGCCTTCGGCCTCGCCCTCGCGCTCTATCTCGTTGTTGGGCTGGCCTTCGGCATCACCGACAAGCCGCCACAGACCGTGGCTCTTGGCGCGATCCTGATCTTCGGCGTGGTCTATCTGGTCGCGCAAGGCCTGGCCGACCGGGCGCCCCGTGCGCTGACCTGGCGGACTGTCGGTCTGTCAGTGCTCGCTACGGTTGCCTATTTCGCCCTGCAACAGGGGGCAAGCTGGGTTGCCGTAGGCACCCTGCCAGCCCCGCCGCCGCCCGACGGGCTGATCTGGGCGGCGATCACCCTTACGCTGGCGAGCTTCGCCGTCTCCGCAGTGGCGCAGACGACCTTCCCGCTCTGGGCCGGGCACCCCGCAGCTGCCGGTTTCCGCGTGCACCTGATGAACGGCCTCTATCTTAACGCCATCCTCGAGCGGCTGTCCGGCCGCTGGACCTTCAAGACCGGAGCGACGCAATGAACGCGCCTATGAACTGGCCCGGCCAGACCCTCGAACTCTTCGCCTCTGCGGAAGAGGCCATGCGGCAGATCCCCCCGGCCTTCCCGCTCGATGCAACGGTCGCGGTCAATCCCTGGCTGGGCCAGGCAGGCGAGGATCGTCGCTTGGCAGCCGTCCGGCTGGCCCGCGTCGGCGGAGGCCGCATGTTCCTGCCGCGCGAGGCCGTGGCCGCGATGATCGCGGCGGGCGACATTACGGCCGAGGACATCGGCGCAGCCGCCACGGCGCATCGTCTCGCGCCCGATGATCTGCGCCGCGCCGCGACCGCCCGGGCGCCAGCCCCCAGGGTGTTGGCCACAGTGGCGGACCTTGCGCAAAGGGCCGACGGTGTCGACTGGCCGGCGCTGGTGGAGGAGCGGATCGGCCTCTGGGCCGCGGCGCAGTTCGACCAAGGCCAGGCTTTCTGGCCAGCCCCCGACTGCGGCGCCTGGGCGGGCTGGCGCGCATTTGCCAGCCGCGACCTGACGCCTGAGATCGCGGGGCTGCCGGGCTTCGCGGCGCGGGTAGCAGCGATGCCATCCGATCCGCGCGCGGCCTTTGCCGAAGCCTGCGCGTCATTGGGCCTCACAGCGGAGGCCGCGCCGCTCTACTTCCACCGGCTGCTCGTCACGCTCTCCGGCTGGGCGCAATATGCCCGTCATCTTCACTGGACGGCAGAGCGCGACGGTAACCGCGACAACACGCTGTTCGAGCTTCTGACCGTCCGCCTGACTTGGGAGGCCCTGCTGCTGGAGACGGGCAAGGCCCCCTTGGAGGAATGGGAGCAGGCCCGCGCCGAATGCGTCCTGCCAGTGACACTCGACCGGGAAATGGCCCTCGATGCCGCGCTTCAGGAGGCTTATGACCGCAGCGTGGAGCGTCGGCTCTCCTGCCAACTCTCGCGGGAGGCAGAGAGGGGCCCTGAGACCTCCCCGGCGGTTCAGGCGGCATTCTGTATCGACGTGCGCTCCGAGCGGCTGCGCCGCGCGCTCGAAGCGTCCGATCCGCAGATCCGCACCATCGGCTTCGCTGGCTTCTTCGGCCTCCCACTCGGCCATCGCGGCCACGCCTCGGACATCGTCGAAGCGCGCGCCCCGGTGCTATTGAGCCCCGGAATCGAGACCCGCGCCGCAGACGAGGCGGGGCGCGACGCCGGTGACCGTGTCAGGCTGCGGACCAGCCGCGCCTGGGGCCGGTTCAAGCGCGCCGCAGTCTCGGCCTTCGCCTTCGTGGAGGCGGCGGGGCCGCTTTACGTGGCCAAGCTCGTGCGCGACAGCCTTTGCCTCGCGATGCCCTCGCGACCCGATCCGGCGCCGGTGCTGGACCTGCCGCTGTCGGAGCGTGTCGCGGCCACCGAAGGCGCGCTTCGGGCGATGTCGCTGACCGAAGGCTTCTCTCCTCTGGTGCTGGTCTGCGGTCACGGCGCGACGGTGACCAACGCTCCCCATGCCAGCGCGCTGCAATGCGGCGCTTGTGGGGGCCATGCCGGTGACGTCAATGCGCGGCTTCTGGCGGCTTTGCTGAACGAGACCGACGTGCGGGCCGGGCTACGGGCAAAGGGGATCACGATCCCCGAGGAAACATATTTCCTCGCCGGTCTGCACGACACGGTGTCCGACACGGTGCGGCTGTTCGACGAGGCGCTGCCGGCGCGCCGCCGGGCCGAGGTGGAGCGGCTGCGCACCGCTCTGGCTAAAGCAGGCCTCCTGACCCGGACGGAGCGCGCTCAGAGCTTGCCCCACGGGTCGGAAGCGGGTCTGGTCAGCCGGGGTCGGGACTGGTCCGAGGTGCGGCCGGAATGGGGGCTGGCCGGTTGTCGCGGCTTTGTCGCCGCGCCGCGGGCGCGGACGGCCGGGCAGGATCTCGGCGGCACCGTCTTTCTGCATGATTACGACTGGCGGCAGGACGAGGGCGCCGCGACGGTGGAGCTGATCCTCAGCGCCCCGGTCGTCGTCGCGAGCTGGATCGCCCTGCAATACCACGGCTCGGCCATTGCGCCCGAGACCTTCGGCGCCGGCAACAAGCTTCTGCATAACGTTGTTGGGGGCATCGGGGTGCTGGAAGGCAACAATGGGCCGCTGCGCGCGGGACTACCCTGGCAATCGGTGCACGATGGGCAGGCTTTGCGGCACGTGCCGAGCCGGCTTGTGGTGGCGGTGGAGGCACCTGAAGAAATGATCTCGTGCGTGCTCGACCGTCGGCCTGACGTCCGGGCGCTCTTCGACAACGGCTGGCTGACATTGCTGTCTCTGAACACCGCCGGGTCCGGCGTTCGCCGCTACCAGGATGGGGCCTGGGTGGCCAAGCCGCTGGACGAGGCGACGCTTCGGGCCGCGGCATGAGAGCGGCGGGTTTTTCAGGACGATCTGTCGTCCTGGCGACCATGAATGACAGGGGCGCTTCTTCGGCACGGTCGTGAGTGACCTTTTTCAGCAACGTCGGATTAAAGACGATGTGGTAGACGCGCAGGCGCAGCAACCTCAAGCAATTCTGCGCTCAGCGCGGCCAGCTCATTCAGGAGCGGACGCTCGCCGCGGGTGCTACGAATGGCCGATATGGGATAGAAGCGTTCGACCATCAGCAGGCACCATGCCTGGGCGCCCATAAATTGCCGTTCGGGTGTCTGAAAGTCTCGACAGCCAAGACCTTGGGGGTGTCAGGCTCCCGCAACCAGATTACCACTCGTCATTAATCTCTTGATCGCCGCCTTACCGGGCGGCGCTCGTGTTTGCGCGACCCGTGTCCGCACGATGCCTTGGGAGGAGGACCGAAAATTTTGACGGTCTTGGAAATGGCTGGTCTCGCCCTGTGTTACCGCACACGGCTGAGTACGACCTGCCAACAATCCTTGATCCGGCGGCGACCGGATGGCCGCGTTGCCCGGCAGACCACAGCGATCAATCCGGCTGGGTCCGCTCCGTGACGCGATGGGGGAAACGATGACGCTGCGACGGCTTCAGGCCCTTTCCGGACTGTCAGCAGCACTGCATGGGACGGCCCGGCAGGAGTGCGATCGCGCTGGGTTCCACATCCCACCCACCGCAGCGGGCTGGTCGTGAAGAGCGTCAGGCGCTCAAACAGCTGTCGCTATTCATCGAGGCTGATATCGCTGAGCTGCAAGGGCTCAAGTCGTTGCGTGCTGTCGACGATCTTCTCCATGGCCGTGCTGAAGGTGCTGGCCAGGCCCAGGAACAGGATACCAGCGGCAACCTTGGCGAGCGCCCGCAAACGACCGGTGGTCGGTCGCGTCGCGACGCGATCAGCCTTCAACGGCGGCTTGAGCATCAACCAGATATTCACGACGGGAACGTAGGCCAGGAAGAACCGGCCAGGATGGCCCCATCCGTCACGTGAGCGGCGCATCGCAACGATGCCGAAAACATACCCGATCCCGATCGGAGAGATCAGGTCCCAGATCACAAGGGCTTCGATCACGCCAGAGGACGCAGAAGAGTCCACCAGGAACCACGGCAGCTGCGCCGCAACGACCGCGATGAAGAACAGGCCCGTACAAGCAATGTAGTACGAGCGGCCGATGGCTGCGCTTGTCTTGCTTTCACGGGGAAGCGCGATGAGACCGCCGACATAGGCAAGGCCCAGGGCCAGGAATCACGTCCCTTCCCTCGGCAAATCCAGATACCACCAAGCCAATTCTTCGAACACGTCGGGTCCTTGCTGTTATTCCTCGAAACGCCAACACAAATTGGCGATCGAATTGGGTCCAATCGTTCACGTCGCCGCCGACCCGCGCATACCTCGATGCAGCGTCCGGTGCGGGTTTCGAGACTTCGTCACGCCGGAGCGTCGCACCGGATTGTTGCAAGTCGGCGGCGCAAACGGGGCATCAAAGCGGTAATGCAGGCATCCCGCCATGCGTCCCGGCCCTTGCAACACGGGATGGCGAGGCGTCTCGCGGACGGTTTTGCCGCAAAGACGCCCATTCTTCGCATTGCCGTGTGAAAGGGCGGCGTCGCGTGGAACCGCATCGCGGGGTTACGCGCTGTTTTGTCGCACGTCCTGTTTATGAGGAGGCACGCGATGACCAATCGTTTCTCAGGCCGGAGGCGCCTCGGCTCGAGCATCACCGCGATTGCGGCGCTGTCTGCCGCGCTATTCGCCTTCAATCTTTACGTGACGCCGCTGACCGGTGTCACCGGAACATCCGGTGCGCTGCTGGTGATGCTCGGCTGTATCCTAATCGCTGTTGGGGCGCTGTTCATGGCGGTCACGGGGCGTAGAGGATGGCGCTGGCTCACTATTCTCGGCGTGCTCGGCACGGCCGTCGCCGCGTTCTTCCTACACGGCTGGTGGATCCTTCTCTTGCTGGCGGTCGCCTTCGTCGGCATCGCAATCGACGCTGTCGGCGCGGGCATGGAACGCACGGAGGTGACGGCATGACCTTTACTGGAAACTTGAACCGAGTGATGTCGCTTTCGGTGGTTTGCCTGGCGACCGCTGCCCAGGCGCAGCAGACCACGACGGACGGCTCGACGGCGCAAGATGCGGCTCCTTCCACCCAGTCGCAATCCCAGGCCGCCGAAAGGCAACCCGTTCCGCTGGTCCCGGATGAGCCGACATGGACCGGCTTCCACGGACAGCTCAACGCGCAGAAATATTCGCCGCTGGACCAGATCACGACCGAGAACGTGGGGCGGCTCGAGAAGGCGTGGGAGGTCTTCACCGGCGACGTGTCCGATGGAACGGGCGACCTGCCGGGGACCGTCTGGTCGGCCACGCCGATCTATGCCAACGGGATGCTTTATATCGGCACGCCCTTCTACCGCGTGCTGGCGCTCGACCCGGCGACGGGCGAGGAGGTCTGGAGCTTCGACTCCCAAAGCACGCTCGAGGCCCTGACGCAGCCCGCGCTGAAGAACCGGGGTGTGTCCTACTGGGAGGCCGAGAATCCGGTGGATGGCGAGGCGTGCCAGAAGATCATCTATCTCGGCACCATGGACGCCCAGCTTTTCGCGATGGACGCGGATACCGGCGCCTTGTGCGAAAGCTTCGGCGACGGCGGCGCGCTTGACGTCAACCAGTGGAACGACACCAACGATCGCTGGCCCCTGTCGCTGCTCCAGCCGCCCACCATCGTCGGCGACCATGTCGTGATCGGCTGGGCCGGCATGGATTGGGAGTGGTCCGAAGCGCCGCCCGGAACGGTCTTTTCCGTAGATCCGCAGACGGGCGAGCTGCAATGGACCGTGGACCTGTTGCCGGAAGAGGTGCGCCTGCGCACCGGCACGGCGAATGTCTGGACCGCGATGAGCGCCGACGAGGAACTGGGCCTCGTCTACCTTCCCGTCTCGTCGCCCTCGCCGAACTACTGGGGCGGCAACCGGGTCGAGGAGATCCCGCTTGCCACGTCCACAACGGCCGTCGATGTCGAGACCGGCGAAGTTGTCTGGTCCTATCAATACGTCAAGCACGACGTCTGGGACTACGACACCAACTCCGCCCCCACGCTGATGGACATCACCGTCGACGGCGAGGAGATCCCCGCGCTGCTGCAGGCCAGCAAGATGGGACTTCTCTGGGCGCTCAACCGCGAGACCGGCGAGCCGATCTGGCCCGTGGAGGAGCTGGAGGTTCCGACCGACACAGATATCGAGGGTGAGGTCCTGCCCGCGACGCAACCGGTGCCGACCCGGCCCGAGCCGGTCGTCGACCTGCGCAACCGCCCGGATGTCTGGTGGATCGCGGATCTCGTCTCACTCGGAAACTGCTCGCGCATTTTCGACAATGCCCGCTACGACGGGATCTACACACCGATGACGACCGAGGGCACCGGGACGCTGGTCTACCCGGCGACCTTCGGCGGCCAGCAATGGGGTGGCATCGGGTATGATCCTGAAAATCAGGTTGCCATCGTGAACTCGTCGCGCGCCGTGCAGATGCTCAAGATGTACCCCCGCGAGGAATACGAGCGTATCGCGGGCAGCTCGGGCAACGAGACGGGGTTCTACCCGCAGCACAACGCGCCCTACGGGTTCGAGCTCTACATCCCGCTCAACTGGCTTGGCATGCCATGTTGGGAGCCGCCTTACGGCGATATCCGCGCGATCGACATGACCACGGGCGAAACGCTGTGGTCCCGCCCCATGGGGGCATCGCAGAAATACGGGTTCTACATGCCCGAGTTCATGGGCTCGCCAACCATCGGCGGGCCGGCGGTCACGGCCGGCGGGCTGATCTTCATCGGCGCCTCCATGGACGCCAAGGTGCGCGCCTACTCGGTCGAGACGGGCGAAGAGCTGTGGGAGGATACCGTCATGGCGCCGGCCGTCTCGAACCCGGCCGTCTACGAGCACGAGGGCCGCCAATACGTGGCTTTCACCGCCGGCGGCAACTCGATCATCAAGGACCAGGTCGGTGACCACCTCGCGGTCTACGCCCTTCCCGAAGAATGAGCGTTAGCCCGGACGACCGTGCCAACGCGGGGAAGGTCGCGCTCGTCACCGGGGCGTCTCGCGGGCTCGGGGCCGAGATCGCACGGACGCTGGGTCGCGACGGCTGGTCGGTCGCCGTGAACTATCGCAGCGACGGCGCGGGCGCGGACGCCGTCGCGGCGGATATCAGGTCAGACGGCGGCAGCGCGTCGAAGGTGCAGTTCGACGTGCTCGATCCCGACGCGATCGAGACTGGCCTGGCCGAGATCGCCGGGACGCTCGGACCTGTGGACCTGCTAGTGAACAACGCGACCGGCCCGCAGCCCGAGAAACCGATCGAGGAGCAGGAGTGGTCTGACTACGAGGCGCAACTTGCCTTCTTCGTCCACGCGCCTCTGCTTTTGATGCAGGCGTGTCTGGGCGACTGGAGGCGGCGCGGCAGCGGACGCATCGTCAATATCGGGTCGGAGGCGGCGCATGTGGGCCCACCCGAGCTTGCGCATTATGCCACGGCGAAAAGCGCGATGATCGGCCTGAGCCGCTCGTGGGCCAACGCGCTCGGAGGCGACGGAATAACCGTGAACCTCGTCGAGCCGGGCTTCGCGCCGGTCGAGCGTCACGCCGATGTGTCCGAAGCCGAACGCGCGGCCCACGCCGAGCAAATTCCGCTTGGTCGGCTGGCCAAGCCCTCCGACATCGCCGGCGTGGTCGCGTTCCTCGCCTCGCCCCGCGCGGATTTCGTGACCGGCCAGCGCATCCTCGTGGATGGCGGATTGCGGTTCACATGAGGGTGCGGGGTGAGGCGCATCGCACGATGGTTCGATTTTTAGGCGCGCCTGCCAAGGACATTCCCGTGGATCCGCATCGCGGCGTCCACGACCCGGTCAGACGCGGTAGGCCGCGGCGTCAATGATGACGGGGAACCAACATTGCCCCGGGGCTGTTGGCCATCGGGTGGCCGGACCAGATCCGAGCGCTCGCGCCCGAGAGCGGAGTCATTCATGGTCGTAGCAGAGTGCTACCCTTCATCCTGCGCTGGCGCTTCGTGAAGCGGCTGTTTGCAGGCCTCGTTCCGGTCGTGGCGCTCTCGGGGTGCAGCGGCCGTCAGTCCATCCTGGACCCGGCCGGACAGGACTCCGCCTCGCTGCTGACCCTGTTCTGGGTCATGCTGGCCGGCTTGGTTGTCATCTGGTTGCTCATCAACGGGATGATGTTCTTCTTCCACCACCTGAGCCCGCGGAAATACGACGAGTCCATCGCCCGCAAACTGATCGTGGGCGGGGGCATCGTATTTCCGACGGTCGTTATCGCGGCCCTGCTTGCATGGGGCCTGTCGATGATGCCCGATCAGCGGGCGCCGGGCGACGGCCTGCGCGTCGAGATCGTCGGCGAACAATGGTGGTGGCGGGTCGCCTACTGGCCCGACGGCGCGGACGAGCCGATCGTCTCGGCCAACGAGATCAGGCTTCCCGTCGGACGCAGGTCCACCTTCGAGCTGAGCAGCGCCGCCGTCATCCACTCGCTGTGGATCCCGGCGTTGGGCGGCAAGATGGATATGTTCCCGGGCCGCGAGACCTTCCTGACGCTGGAGCCCACCGAGGCCGGGACCTTTCGCGGCCAATGCGCGGAGTTCTGCGGCGCCTCCCACGCCCTGATGGCCTTCGAGGTGGTCACCATGGACCCCGAGGAGTTCGAGACCTGGCTTGCGGAGGAGGCCGGCCCCGCGCAGTCGCCCGAGGGCGAGGCCGCCATCGAAGGCGCGGATGTCTTCTCAGCACAGGGCTGCGGCGCGTGCCACACCGTGCGCGGGACCGAAGCGGTGGGGCAGGTCGGCCCCGACCTCACCCACGTGGGCAGCCGGATGAGCCTCGGCGCGGGCATACTCGCTCCCACGGTCGATAACTTCATCGCCTGGATCGACCATACCGGCGATCTGAAACCGGAGGTCGAGATGCCGGCCTACGACGACCTGCCCGAGGACGACCTCCTGGCGCTGGCGACCTACCTTGTGGGGCTGAAATGACCGAGGATCCCTTCGCGAAATATTCCGGCACCAACCGGCCCGAACCGGAAGGCACGTTCCCCCCCACCGACGAGATGCTGGCGCGCCCGGTCGACACGGAAGAGGAAGCGCGCCGCGCCGACCGCCTGCGCAGGGCCTGGGACGAGCCAAAGGGATGGGCGTATTTCAGCGCGGTCAACAACGACAAGGTCGGCGCGTGGTATTCGCTGACGGCGCTGTTCTTCATGCTGGCCGCGGGGGTGCTGGCGCTGTTGATGCGGATCCAGCTCGCCGTGCCCGAGAACGACTTCCTCGACGCTGACCGCTTCAACCAGTTCTTTACCATGCACGGCTCGGCGATGATGTTCCTCTTCGCCGTGCCCATGTTCGAGGCCATCAGCATCCTCCTGCTTCCGGCGTTCCTGGGGGCGCGCGATCTGCCGTTCCCCCGCCTGTCGTCCTACGGCTTCTGGTGCTTCGTCATCGGCGGCTGCTTCGTCATGGGCTCGGTCCTGTTCGACGTGGCCCCGCGCGGCGGCTGGTTCATGTACCCGCCGCTCTCGACCGAGGACATGGGCATCGGGGCCGATATCTGGCTGCTCGGCCTGTCGTTCATCGAGGTGGCCAGCATCGCGGCTGCGGTCGAACTGATCGTCGGCGTGCTCAAGTGCCGCCCGCCGGGGATGCGAGTGAACCTTATGCCGCTTTACGCGTGGTACGTGCTGGTCGTGGGGGGGATGATCCTCTTCGCCTTTCCGCCCCTCATCGCGGGCGACTTCCTGTTCGAGATGGAGCGCTCGTTCGACTGGCCCTTCTTCGACCCCACACGCGGCGGCGACCCGATGCTGTGGCAGCACCTGTTCTGGATCTTCGGTCACCCCGAGGTCTACATCGTCTTCCTGCCCTCCATCGCCATCGCCGCGATGGTCATCCCGACCGTCGCCCAGCGGCCGATCGTCGGCTATTCCTGGATCGTGCTGAGCGCGGTGGGCGTCGGCTTCCTGTCCTTCGGCCTGTGGGTCCACCACATGTTCACCACGGGACTGCCGAACATATCGCTGGGCTTCTTTTCCGCCGCGTCCGAAGCGGTCGTCATCCCGACCGGCATTCAGCTTTTCGTCTTCGCCGCCACGCTGATGGTGGGCAAGGTGAAGCGATCGCTGCCGATGCTCTGGATCGCGGGGGCGCTGGCGATCTTCGTGCTGGGCGGATTGACCGGGGTGATGCTGGCCATCGCGCCCTTCAACTGGGCGGTGCACGACACCTATTTCATCGTCGCGCACCTGCACTACACGCTGTTCGGAGGGATGATCTTTCCGGTGATGGCGGGGGTCTACTACTTCTACCCGTTCTTCCGCAAAGGCCGGATGATGTCCGAGACGCTGGGGCGCTGGTCCTTCTGGCTGATTTTCATCGGCTTCAACCTGACCTTCCTGCCGATGCACTACACAGGCCTGATCGGCATGCCGCGCCGCGTCTTCACCTACGGCGAGGAGATGGGCTGGGGCTGGCTGAACATGCTCTCCACGGTCGCCAGCTTCGTGATCGCCGCCGGCTTCGCGGTCTTCGTGTGGGACCTGCTGCGGCCCAAGCGCAACGAGGGCGCATCCCGGCGCAACCCGTGGAATGCCGGCACGCTCGAGTGGTCGCACAATGTCCCCGAAGAGCAATGGGGCGTGCGGTCGATCCCGTTCATCACCTCGCGCTACCCGCTCTGGGACCAGCCGAAGATCGTCGAGCGAATGGATGCGGGCCGCTTCTACCTGAGCGACACGAAATACGGCTATCGCGAGACGATCGTCACCTCGGTGCTGGACGCCCGGCCCCAGCATGTCCAGCGGGTCACCGGACCCGCCTGGATCACGATGATGGCGGCCGCGTTCACCGGCGGGGCGTTCATCTTTCCCACCTTCTCGATGTACGTGCCCGCCATCATCTCGGGGGCCTTCGCTATCGTCTGCGTCCTATACTGGCTTTGGACGGCAACCGCGCAGGTCCCGGAAGAGCCGACCAGCGACGTGGGGCTCGGCCTGCGCTTGCCGCGCTATGCGTCGGGGCCCAACGCGCCGGGATGGTGGGCGGTCTGGATCACCATGCTGGGTGATGCGACGGCGTTCACCAGCCTCGTCTTCGGCTTCTTCTTCTACTGGACGGCCAGCCCGGACTTCCCGCCCATGGGCGCGGACCACGCCGGCGGCGCGGCGTTGCTGGCCGCCGCCGTGCTTCTGAGCCTGTCGTGGCTGGCGACGCGCAGCGCGAAGGCCACCAACCGGCACGGCAACGTGCGGCAGGCACGGATCCTCCTCGCGGTGGGGATGGCCTGCACCGTCGCGGGGGGCGCGGGGCTCTATTTGGCCGTGGCCGACCTCGCGCCCACCAGCCACGCTTACCCCGCGATCGTCTGTGCGCTCGCGGTCTGGCTGGGCGCGCATCTCGGCCTCGGGCTGATCGCCCAGGGCTATTCTCTCGCGCGCAGCCTCGCGGGGCACACGACGCCGATCTATGACGCCGACCTGACGAACACGACGCTGCTGTGGCACTTCATCGTGGTGCAGGCCCTCATCACCTCGGCCGTCATCGGCCTGCTGCCGGGGTGGATGACATGACCGAGCCCAACGAATTCGGCGTCGGCGTCGGTATCCTGCTGAAGATCACCATCGCGCCGTGGATCTGGGCGTTCCACTTCGTCATCTCGTACGGGGCGGCAGCGGTTTGGTGCGCGAAGATCGCGCCGGATGCCGATCCCCGCGCGCTGCAACTCGCGCTGATCGCCCTCACGGTCCTTGCGCTGGTCGGGATCGGGCTCAGCGGCTGGCTGGGCTGGCGCAACTGGACCAAGGGCGGCTACGGCGAGGACGGCGCGGTCCCGGGCATCGACGACGTGGAAAGCCGCGACCGTTTCCTGGGGCATGTCTCCGTGCTTCTCGCGGTCGTCTCGGCCATTGGCGTGGTCTATGTCGTCCTGCCGGTGCTGCTGGCCGGGTCGTGCCGATGAATGTCGCGGCCATCCTCTCCTGCGCGCTTCTGCTGGCGATCTGGGGCCTGCCATGGTCCGACTGGCTGGGCCATTTCCCGGCGCACATGATCCGGCACATGGGGCTTGTCGCCGTCGTGGCCCCGCTGATCGTTTTGGGGTTTCCACGGCTGGCGGACCCGCTGGCCCTGTCTCCGCTCGCGGGGGCCGTCCTGGAATTTCTCGTGGTGTGGGGCTTCCACCTTCCCGTCCTGCACGAGGCCGCCATGGCGAGCCCCGTCGCCTTCCTCATCGAACAGGCGCTGTTCCTGATCGTCGGGGTCGTCGTCTGGGCGGGATGCGTGCGGACCGGCGGACTGGCCGGGGCGGGCGGGCTGCTGCTTACCTCCATGCACATGACGTTGCTGGGCGCGCTGCTGACGCTGTCGCCGCGCGTGATCTATGCGTTGGACCACGCCGGCGCGCTGCAGGAACAACAACTCGGCGGCATGCTGATGCTGGCCATCGGCACGCCGATCTACCTGATCGCGGGGCTGTGGCTGGTCGCCCGATCCCTTGAAGACACGAAGGACGAGATGGCATGAAACGCGTCCTCCAGACCCTCGCGACCCTGGCGGTCCTGGCCGCCATTGCCGGAGCCGCGATCGTCTTCGGCGGCCTGTTCAACGTCTCGGCGCGCGCGGGGCACTGGGCGATCACGCCGTGGCTGCTGCACACCACGTTTCGCAACTCGGTCGAGCTGCGCGCGCCGGCGCAAAGCGAGGTGCCCGACCTGTCGCGGGACGGCATGGTCGCCCTTGGCGCCGGGCATTTCGACGAGGGCTGCCGGACCTGCCACGCGGCACCGGGACACCGGCAATCGGCGGTCGCCGCCGCTATGGTGCCGCGGCCGCCCCACGTGTCCGAGATAGACCCGTCGTGGAAGCCGAACGAGCTGCACTGGATCGTCGACGAGGGCGTGAAGATGTCGGGCATGCCGCACTGGCCCGCCACGCGCACGGACGATGTCTGGCCGGTCGTGGCGTTCCTGATCGAGGTTCGCGACATGACCGGCGCGGAATACGACGATCTCACCGCGCGCCCCGAAGTCCCCGACGATGCGCCCGATGGCCTCGCCTATTGCGCGATGTGCCACGGACTGGACGGCCGGAGCGGCAATCAATGGATCCCCCGGCTGGACATCCAGCCGCGGGCCTACCTTGAACGGACGTTGCTGGCCTATGCCGACGGCGCGCGCAGCAGCGGCATCATGCACATGGCGGCGTCCCGGTTTCCCGAGACCGACCTCGTGGAACTGGCCGCGTGGTTCGCCGATCGCGACCCCGTGGCCGACCCGGCGACGCGAAACCTCGACGCGGCCCTGGTCGAGAAGGGCGCGGACCTGGCGTCGCGGGGCACGCGGGATGTTCCCGCCTGCACGTCGTGTCACGGTCCGAAAGCCGGTCCACGCGCCGAAGATTTCCCCCGGCTCGCCGGCCAGAGCGAGCGCTACCTCGCCCAGCAACTGCGCCTTTGGCGTGACGGGGATCGGGGTGGTGCCGCGCGGGCGAACCTGATGGCAAAGTCCGCACAGGATCTGTCCGACGCCGATATTGCGGCCCTCGCTGCCTACTTCGCCTCTCTATCCGCAGGGGGGGCTGAGGCGGAAGGCGATTGAGCGCTGCGGTTTGCTGCGACGCGAGAACCGGACTGGCGCATGAGGATCAGGTCCTGCGCGACGCGCGCTCAGACCTGGTGGTAATCGCGATACCATTCGACGAAGCGGGCGACGCCCTCGCGCACCGTGGTGCGCGGCTGGTAGCCGGTCAGCCGGTGCAGCAGCGACGCGTCCGCCCATGTGGCGGGCACGTCGCCGGGCTGCATGGGCATCATGTTCCGCTCTGCCTTGCGGCAGGTGGCGTCCTCGATCGCCTCGATGAAATCGATCAGCTGGACGGCCTGTGAATTGCCGATATTGACGACCCGGAAGGGCGCGACCGGCGACAGGCTGTCGCCCTCCGGGATCTGGTCCCGCTCGGCGCGCTGCGGCACGGCATCCATCAGCAGGCGGATGCCCTGCACCAGATCCTCGATATAGGTAAAGTCGCGCCGCATGTTGCCGTGGTTGTAGACCTCGATCGGCTCCCCGGCGAGGATCGCGCGGGTGAACTTGAACAGCGCCATGTCGGGCCGCCCCCACGGCCCGTAGACCGTGAAGAAGCGGAACATGGTGGTCGGGATATCGTAGAGATGCGCATAGCTGTGGGCCATCGCCTCGTTCGCCTTCTTGGTCGCGGCGTAGAACGACATCTGGTGGTCGGCGCGGTCGGTCTCGACATACGGCATCCTGTCGTTGGCCCCGAACGCGGACGAGGTCGAGGCCATGAGCAGATGATCGGGCGGGAACGCCCGCGCGGCCTCGAGCAGTTCGAAGCTGCCGACAAGGTTGCTTTCAAGATAGGAACGGGGATTTTCGATCGAGTATCGGACCCCGGCCTGGGCGGCGAGGTGGATCACGGCGGACGGCCGACGCTCGCGCATCAGGTCCATCAGAACGCCGGGCGTCTCGAGCCGCTCGATGACCGGGGTAAAGCTGTCGAAACGAGACAGGATGCCATGGCGATCCCGCTTTAGCCCGACATCGTAATAATCCGACAGAGCATCCAGTCCGACGACGGTCCAGCCTTCCTCCAGAAGGCGCTGCGCCAAGTGGAAGCCGATGAACCCGGCCGAGCCGGTGACCAAGGCCGTGCGCGGCTTGCTCATGACGTCGTCTTTCCTTTCATCGCGCGTCCGGCAATTCGAACATCCCAACGCGGATCGCGCGGGCGCTGGTCAGAATGCACGAAGACCCTGCCGCCGGTGCGCGGCCATCCGAAACCTCCGGATCGGTATACAGGCTGCGGACGAATTTCAACAAATTAGGGACATTGGTCGGGCCTTGAGATCGTTCTCTCTGCTCGCACGGTTGTTGTCATGCGCGTTCAATCCGTCGGCGAACAGATCCGGCTCCCGGCTCCCGGCTTCGGGGCAGAATCCGACCGGCGCGAGTATTTGGAAGTGACGGCTCAGTTGCCCTCGACCGGCTTGCGCGCGTCGTCCTGTGGAGTGTCGTAGGTGGCCCACCGGCCGCCCGTCGGCGGGGGCGGGGGGCTCTTCTGCGAGCTCCGTCCATGGAGGTGGACCTTGGCGATGAAGTTCGCCGTGATCGGTGCGGTGACGAACAGGAACGCCAGGATCAGCACCTGGTGCAGCGATCCCTCGCCCCGCGCGAAGGCCGCCAGCATGGAGCCGAGCAGAAGCGACCCGACCCCCAGCGTGCTGGCCTTGGTGGGCGCGTGCAGGCGCGACATGGGCGTGTCCACCTTCAGCAGGCCGATGGACCCGACCAGCGTGAAGAATCCGCCGATGAACAGGCTGATCGCGGCGGCGATTTCCAGATACTCGGTCATTCGATGATGTCCCCGCGCAGCACGAACCGCGCCAGCGCCACGGTCGAGATGAAGCCCAGCATGGCGATGATCATGCCGCTTTCGAAATACATCTGCGTGCCCCACTGCACGCCGATCAGCACGATCAGCGCGATGGCGTTGATCACCATGGTGTCCAGCGCGAGGATGCGGTCGCCGATATGGGGGCCGCGCATCAGCCGGATCATGGCCATGACCTGCGCGGCGCCCACGGTGACGAAGGCGAAGACAAGGGCGATGTCGATCATTCGAAGATCTCCTTCAGCCGGGATTCGTATCGGGACTTGATGTCGTCGCGCACGCCGTCGGGGTCGGGCGCGTCGAGCGCATGCACCAGAAGCGACCGGCCGTCCTCGGACAGGTCGACGCTGACCGTGCCGGGCGTCAGGGTGATCGTGCCGGCCAGCACCGTGATCGCCTCGGGCGATTTCAGCTCCAGCGGGATCGGCACCCAGGCGGGCCGGCGCGCGGCATTGGACTTGAACAGGATGATCGCCGCGACGACCACGTTCGCGACGATGATGTCGTAGATCACGATCACGATGTAGACGAGCAGCTTGAACGGGTTCGAGATCTTCGGCCGGTCGGGCCAGAAGGCGGCGGTCACGAAGGGGATGATGATCCCGAGGATCGTGCCGAAGACCACGGTGCCCAGCGTGAAGGCCTGCGACAGCAGGCACCACACCAAGATCAGCGTCAGTGTCAGGAACGGGTGGGGGAACAGCCGTGTCATCTCAGTGGCCCTCCGGATCCGACGTATCGTCCGCGCTGCCGCCATGGGCACCGTCATCACCCTTGCTTTCGCCGTCGCCGTAGCCCTCGTCCCCATGGCCATAGCCCGACAGGTCCTTGCCTTCGGTGGACATCACCGTGGTGATATAAGGCTCGGGCGCGAAAAGTTGCGCCGCGGTGGCGTCCAGTGTCCGCTTGACCGGCCCCGCCGCCACAGTCAGGGCCACCAGCCCCGCGATCAGCGCGCCGATGGCCACCATGGGCAGCGCGGCGGGCGACGGCTCGGGGTCGGGGGCGTTGTCCAGGTCGGCCTCGGCGTCGCGCTCGGTCCCGTCGGCGCGGGTCGCGGCGACCTGGTGGGCCTTCCAGAACACCTGGCTGCCCGCGCGGCCGAAGCCCACGATCGCCACCAGCGATGTCGACAGCACCACCGCCCAGACCCAGACGGCCAGCGCGTTGTCCCGCGCCGCGTCCAGCACCAGCAGCTTGCCCACGAAGCCCGACAGCGGAGGCAGCCCGCACATGGCGATGGCCGCGGCGAAGAACAGGCCTGCGACCAGCGGCCCGCCCATGATCGGTGTGGCGTCCTGCAGGCGCGCGCCGATGCCGCCGCGCCGCTCGCGCACCGTGTCGACCAGCAGGAACAGCGCCGCGGTCGCCAGGGTCGAATGCAGGGCATAGTAGAGCGCCGCCGAAATGCCGGTCTCGGTGAAGACCGACACCGCGATCAGCAGCATCCCCATGGAGCCGATGACCGAGAACGCCACCAGCCGGTCCAGCCGCCGCGCGCCCAGCACGCCCACCATGCCCACGGTCAGGGTCAGCAGAGCGGCGGGCAGAAGCCACGTGCCGAACAGGCCCTGCGTGATCTCGAGGTCGGGCGGGAAAACCAGCGTGTAGAAGCGGATGATCGAATAGGCGCCAACCTTCGTCATGATGGCAAACAGTGCCGCCACCGGACCCGGCGCCTCGGAATAGCTGGCCGGCAGCCAGAAATGCAGCGGCAGCACCGCCGCCTTCACCGCGAAGACCAGGATCAGCAGAACCGATGCCACCCGGATCCCGGCCGTGGCGTCGGGGCCCATCATCGACACCCGTTCGGCCAGGTCGGCCATGTTCAGCGTGCCGGTCTCGGCGTAGAGCGTGCCCAGCGCGAACAGGAACAGGGTCGAGCCCAGCAGGTTGTAGAGAACGTACTGCACGCCCGCGCGCAACCGCTCGGCCCCGCCCGCGTGGATCATCAGGCCATAGCTGGCGATCAGCAGCACCTCGAAGAACACGAACAGGTTGAACGCGTCGCCGGTCAGGAAGGCGCCGTTGATGCCCATCAGCTGGAACTGGAACAGCGCGTGGAAGTGCCAACCGCGTTTGTCCCAGCCCGACCCGATGGCGTACAGCAGGACCGGCAGCGCCAGCAGCGATGTGAGCAGCAGCATCAGCGTCGATAGCCGGTCGGTCACCAGCACGATGCCGAAGGGTGCCGTCCAATTGCCCAAAGCGTAGACGTCGATGGTCCCGTCGCTCGCCCGCCAGAACAGCCCGGCGGCCACCAGGGTCAGCGCGACGGTTCCCGCGACCGAGAACGTCCGTGCCAAATTCATGTGGAATCGGGCGGACAGCACGATGATCGCCGCCAGCATGGCGGGCAGCACGACGGGCAGGGTCATCCAGTGGCTCATGCCGCGTCCTGTCCGCGCGGGGCCCGATCGGCGCTTTTGGTGCGCGGATCATGCTGCTCCACCGCCTCGACGAAATCGTCGTCACAGGCCAGCCACGATCCCAGAGCGATGATGACCACGACGGCCGTCATCCCGAACGAGATCACGATTGCCGTCAGCACCAGCGCCTGCGGCAGCGGATCGGTGTAGTTCTCGACCCCGTCGCGCAGGATCGGCGGCATGTCCATGGCCAGCCGTCCGCTGGCGAACAGGAACACGTTCACCGCGTAGGTCAGAAGCGATACGCCGATGATCACAGGGAAGGTGCGCAGGCGCAGCACGAGGTAGATCCCCGCCGCGGTCATCACCCCCACGGCCGATGCGACCAGAAGCTCCATGTCAGTGGCCCTTTCCGTCGGTCTTGTCGTCGTCGTCATCCCGCGACGGGTCAATGTCCATGGCGTGCTCGGGCGCGTCCTCGCCCGACCGGCGTCCCAGCCGAGAGAAGCTTTCCAGCGACAGCATCACCGCGCCCACGACCGCCAGGAAGACGCCCAGGTCGAAGCCCATGGCGGTGGCCAGCTCGAACTCGTTCATCGGCGGGATGCGGAAGTAGCCGAAGGCCGAGGTCAGGAACGGCTGGCCGAAGAACCACGCCCCGATCCCGGTCAGCCCTGCGATCAGCACGCCCGCCCCGATGATCCCGTGATAGGGATATCGCTGTCGCTTGGCCGCCCAGGCAAAGCCCGACGCCATGTATTGCATCACCACCGCGATCGCCACGACCAGGCCGGCGATGAAGCCGCCGCCCGGCTCGTTGTGGCCGCGCAGGAAGATGTAGAACCCGACCATCAGCGCGATGGGCAGCAGCACCCGGGTCAGCACGACCATCATCACCGGGTGGGCGTCGCCCGCGCGGCGTTCCTCGTAGCCGCGGTTCAGCAGCCGCGCGCGCACCGACGACGACAGCAGCGCCTCGGTCAGCGCGTAGATGACCAGCGCGGCGATCCCCAGAACGATGATCTCGCCGAAGGTGTCGAAGCCCCGGAAGTCGACGAGGATCACGTTCACCACGTTGTCGCCGCCGCCGCCCTTGTAGGAGTTGTCCAGGTGGTACTGCGAGATGCTTTCGGCCGCGAAATCGGTGCGCAGCATGGAATAGATCAGCGCTGTCACGGCACCGCCGCCCGCCAGCGCGATCACCGCGTCGCGGGTCTTGCGCAGGCCGCTGGTCTCGCGCGGCGTGCGGTTGGGCAGGAAGTTCAGCGCCAGAAGCAGCAGGATGATCGTCACCACCTCGACGCTGATCTGCGTCAAAGCCAGGTCGGGCGCCGAGAAGAAGTTGAATCCCACCGACACCATAAGCCCAACGATCCCCATCAGGATCAGCGCGGCCAGCCGGTTGCGGTGCACGATGACCAGCGTAATCGTCGCGGCCACCAGCATGCCCCACCCGGCAACCGCATTCGCGGTCATGTCCAGCGCGGCGCGGGTATACCCCGCGAAAGCGCCGGTCATCCAGGCGTGGGCGCCCAGGGCGATGATCGTGACGATCATGATCGCGGCGTAGCGGGTGAAGCTGCCGTTGTGCAGCCCGTGGGTGATCCGCCCGGCCAGCGCCACGGCCGCGGCGATGACCGCGTCGAACATGGGCTTGGCCTCGGGGCGCGGGACGGCATTCCAGCCACGCGCCAGCGGGGAATAGAGCGCCAGCAGGATCAAGCCGCCGACCACCGCGATGATCGACATGTACAGCGCGGGGGTCAGGCCGTGCCAAAGCTTCAGGTGCGCGTCCGGCATCTCGACCGCGTCGCCGATGACGGCATAGGTCACCGTCTTGACGAAGGGCTCGGCCAGGAAGGGCAGAATGCCGATCAGCAGGACGGGCACGATCAGGATCGCAGGCGGCAGCCACATGCCGGTGGGCGGATCATGCGGCTTGGCCGGGTAATCGTCGCGCACCGGGCCCAGGAAGGTGTGCACGATGAACCGGAACGAGTACGCGGCCGAGAACAGCGCGCCCACCGTCGCGATCACCGGCACGGCGTAGTAGCTGCCGAAGAGCTTGGTATGCGCGGCCTCCTCCAGGAACATCTCCTTGGACAGGAAGCCGTTGAAGAACGGTATGCCGGCCATGGACAGCGCGGCCAGCGTGCCGATGGCGAAGGTGATCGGCATGAGCTTGCGCAGCCCGCCCAGGCGCGGAATGTCGCGGGTATGCGCCTCGTGATCGACGATGCCCGCGGTCATGAAAAGTGCGGCCTTGAAGCTCGCGTGGTTGAGAATGTGGAACACCGCGGCCATGGCGGCATAGCCGGTGCCGGTGCCCAGCAGGAAGGTGATCAGGCCCAGCTGGCTGACGGTCGAGAAGGCCAGCAGCGCCTTCAGGTCGTCCTTGAACAGCGCGATGATCGCGGCCAGCGCCATGGTGATGATGCCCGCGCCCGAGACCAGCCAGAACCACGCGTCGGTGCCCGACAGGACCGGCCACATGCGCGCCAGGATGAACAGGCCCGCCTTCACCATGGTGGCCGAGTGCAGGTAGGCCGACACCGGCGTCGGCGCCGCCATGGCGTGGGGCAGCCAGAAATGGAACGGGAACTGCGCCGACTTGGTGAAGCAGCCCAGCAGGATCAGGATCAGCGCGGGCAGGTACATCGGGTCGGCCTGGATCGCCTCGCGGTTCTCGAGGATCACGGTCAGGTCGTAGCTGCCCACGATGTTGCCCAGGATCAGCATGCCGCCGATCAGGGCGAGCCCGCCCATGCCGGTGACGGTCAGCGCCATGCGCGCGCCCTGGCGGCCCGCGGGCAGGTGCTTCCAGAAGCCGATCAGCAGAAAGGACGACAGCGACGTGAGCTCCCAGAAGATCAGGAGCATCAGGATGTTGTCGCACAGCACGATCCCCACCATCGCGCCCTGGAACAGCAGCAGGTAGGTGAAGAATTCGCCCATGTTGTCGTCGCGCGACAGGTACTTGCGGGCGTAGGCGATGATCAGCAGGCCGATCCCCAGGATCAGCCCCGCGAACATCAGGCCCAGGGGGTCGAGGAAGAAGTTGGCGTTCATCCCCAGCCCCGGCAGCCATTCGGCCTGCGCGGTGATCACTTCGCCCGACAGGACCGCCGGCGCGTGGACGGCGACGCCCACGGCGGTCAGAAGGGTCACCAGGAAGGTGGCCATGAAACACGCCTGTCGACCCGCTTGGATCATCAGGCCCGGCAGCAGCGCACCGAGGAACGGCAAGGCAACGATCAGAAACAAGGACATGGTGCAGTTATGGCACGCCCAGCCCGGGGGGCAATGCCAGCACGTCATTTGTTAACCGATTTCTGATCGTTTCACCCCGGTCTGCGGCCGCCTGACCGGGCCGGGCGGGCCGGGCACAGGGATTGCAACGCCAACTCCTCCCGACGTTGCAATCCCAGGCCCCGGCGGATCGGCGCCCCGCGCATCGCGCGCGGCGGATCACACCGGAATCACGTTCGTGATCCCTTGCCCGCGCACATTAGCGAGGCGTTCACAAAGTGCAAATAAATCAGGCAGTGGCGTATGGGAAAGCCGGTGAGAACGGGCTTTGCTGCAGGAAATGCTGGGCTTGCAGCGGTCCGAAGGCCGCCCCCTTGACCCGGGCATTGGGGCCCACCTTGCCCGCGTGGACCTTCGGCACGATCAGGCCGCGCGAATCGAGCTTCGCCAGCTCCGCCGCGACCCGGTCAACCAGCGCGGCGCGCACCGTGCGGGGGAACGCCCCGTCGATCACCACGTGCGGAAAGTCGATGATCGCGCAGGCCGACAGGACGGCCGCCCCGATCTCGGCGCCCGCTCGGTCCACCCAGGCGTCGACCTCGGCGGCGTGCTCGCTCCAGTCATTCAGGTCGCGATAAAGCGCCCTGGGATCCGCGCCCTTGGCCGCGATCTCCTTCTCCAGAAGGAACAGCGATGCCGTGTGCAGCAGCTGGCGGCTCTCGCCGTCGGCCCCCATGCTGGGGATCGAGCCAAGCGCCCCCGCGTTGCCGAAGCTGCCCTCATAGACCGCGCGGTTCAGCACGATGCCGCCGCCGATGAACGTGCCCACGAAGAAATGCACGAAGTCCGACAGGTCGCGCCCCGCGCCGACAGCGTTCTCGGCGTGGCAGGCGGCGGTCGCATCGTTGACGACGTGAACGGGCAGGTGGCTGAAGCGTTCGATCTCAGTCGCGAAGTCCAGGTCGATCCAGGCCTCGAACTCCTTGGCAGGGGCATCCAGCGATTCGCGCCATTCCCAGATCTGGAACGGGGTCGCCACGCCGATCCCGCCGATGCGGTCGATCTGGGCGGGCGCCATGTCTGCCGTCATCTGGGCGATGCAGTCCTTCAGGAAACCGAAGATCCGGTCGGGCAGGGGATAGGGATATTTCAGCCGCTCCTGCGCGCGGATGTTGCCCATCAGGTCGACCAGCGCCACCTCGGAACTGCGCCGCCCGATCTTGAGTCCGAAGGAATACGCGCCGTCGGGGTTCAGGGCGATGGGCACCGACGGCTTGCCCACGCGGCCGCGCATGGGTTCGCCCTTGCGCACCAGCCCTTCCTGTTCCAGCCCGCGCAGGATCACCGAGACCGTCTGGGCCGACAGATTCGCCTGGCGCGCCAGCTCGCTGCCGGGCCGCGGACCCAGCTTCTGGATCATGGTCAACAGCAGCCGTTCGTTGAAATCGCGCAGCCCGCTTTGATTGACGCCGGCGCCCACGTTCAACTTCATGTCCTTCATCGTCCCCACTTTCCCAGAAACTCAACCCTAAAGTGATTGCCCAAAAAACCGACACGCGCAACGGGAACGTCAGGTTAAGTGAATTATTCCGTTGGCGAGCGTCGCGAATTCTGAAAGGTTTGAAAAATTGTGTAAACTTGGTACGGATTGAGCGTTGTTCAAGGTTCGTTACAGGCTTGCATAACACAACCGGGAGGAAAGAGATGAAGAAGATACTTACCGCAACGGCTTTCATGACCGTGGCCGTGTCCGGCGCGGCACAGGCCGCCGAACATGGCGACGTCTCGGCGTGCCTGATCACCAAGACCGACACCAACCCGTTCTTCGTGAAGATGCGCGAAGGGGCACAGGCCAAGGCCGAGGAACTGGGCATCGAGCTCAAGACCTTCGCGGGCCGCATCGACGGCGACACCGAAACCCAGATCGCCGCGATCGAGACCTGCATCGCCGACGGCGCCAGCGGGATCCTGATCACCGCGTCCGACACCGCGGCCATCGTGCCGTCGGTCGAGCAGGCCAAGGAGGCGGGCCTGCTGGTCATCGCGCTCGACACGCCGCTGAATCCCATCGACGCCGCCCACGCCACCTTTGCCACGGACAACTTCCTGGCCGGTGAACTGATCGGCCGCTGGGCCGCCGCGACCATGGGCGACGAGGCCGAGAACGCCAAGATCGCCATGCTGGACCTGGCCATCAGCCAGCCCACCGTGGGCGTCCTGCGCGACCAGGGCTTCCTGACGGGCTTCGGCATCGACATCGGCAACCCCGACGAATGGGGTGACGAGGACGATCCCCGCATCGTCGGCCACGACGTGACCGCCGGCAACGAGGAAGGCGGCCGCACCGCGATGGAGAACCTGCTGGTGCAGGATCCCGACATCAACGTGGTCTACACCATCAACGAACCCGCCGCCGCCGGTGCCTATCAGGCGTTGCAGCAGATGGGCTCGACCGAAGGCGTCATCATCACCTCGGTCGATGGCGGCTGCCCGGGTGTGCAGAACGTGGCCGACGGCGTGATCGGCGCGACCTCGCAGCAGTACCCGCTACGCATGGCGTCGCTGGGGATCGAGGCCATTGCCCAGTACGCAAAGGACGGCACCGTCCCCGAGCCCACCGAAGGCAAGGACTTCTACGACACGGGCGTCGCCCTGGTCACCGACGCGCCGGTGGAAGGGGTCGATTCGATCTCGGTCGAGGAAGGGCTCGAGCTCTGCTGGGGCTGATGTGACACCTGGCTGAAACACATGACGGGCGGCCCGGTCGGGGCCGCCCGTACCGGCATGCCATAGGGGGGAGAGCCATGAGCGACGCCGACAACTACGAGGCAAGCACGCGGGGCGGCAAGTCAGACTCGCAGGCTGAATTCGAGTACGAGGAAAAGGGCCTGCTGGGCCGGATCCACAGTATCCTTCACCATTCGCCTGCGCTGGTGCCGCTGATCGTGCTGGTTCTGGCGGTCATCGTCTTCGGGCTTCTCAACGCGAATTTCTGGCGGGTCTCGACCCTTTCGCTGATCTTCCAGCAGATCGGCATCGTCGGCATCCTGGGGATCGCGCAGTCGCTGGTGATCCTGACCGCCGGCATCGACCTGTCCGTGGGCGCCATGGCGGTGCTCAGCTCGGTCATCATGGGCCAGTTCACCTTCCGCTACGGCATCCCGCCCTCGGCCGCGATCGTCATCGGCCTCGCTGCCGGGACGGCCATGGGCGCGCTGAACGGGGTGCTGGTGGCGAAACTCCGAATACCGCCCTTCATCACAACGCTGGGCACCTGGCAGATCTTCCTCGCCGCGAACTACATCTACTCGGCGAACGAGACGATCCGCAGCCAGGAGCTCGACGCCGAGGCGCCGGTGCTGAAATTCTGGGGCTCGACCTTCGAGGTCTTCGACGCCCGGGTGACCTACGGGGTGGTTCTTCTGCTCGTGCTGGTGGCGATCATGGCCTACGTTCTGCGCCACACCGCCTGGGGCCGACACGTCTATGCCGTGGGCGACGACGAGGAGGCCGCGCAGCTGTCGGGCGTGAACCGCTCGCGCCAGCTGATCCAGGTCTACGCGCTGGCGGGGTTCTTCTGCGCCATCGCCGGCTGGGTCATGATCGGGCGTTTCGGGTCCGTCTCGCCCTCGGCCTCCACCGGGCAGCTCGGCAACATCCAGGCCATCACCGCCGTGGTGATCGGGGGCATCTCGCTCTTCGGCGGACGCGGCACCATCGTGGGCATGTTCCTCGGTGCGCTGATCGTCGGCGCGTTCGAGATGGGTCTGCGCCTGGCCGGGGCCGACGCGCAGTGGACCTACCTGCTGATCGGCGTGCTCATCATCGCCGCCGTGGCCGTGGACCAATGGATCAGAAAGGCATCGGCATGAGCGATCAGGAACCCATCCTCAAGGCACGCAACCTGGTCAAGCGCTATGGCCGGGTCACCGCCATCGACCACGCGGATTTCGACCTCTACCCGGGCGAGATCCTCGCGGTCATCGGCGACAACGGCGCGGGCAAGTCCAGCCTCATCAAGGCCGTGTCGGGGGCCGTGGTCCCCGATTCGGGCGAAATCTGGCTCGAGGGGAAGAAGGTCACCTTCTACAACCCCATCGAGGCGCGCGAGGCGGGGATCGAGACGGTCTACCAGACCCTTGCCATGTCGCCCGCGCTGTCCATCGCCGACAACATGTTCATGGGCCGCGAGATCCGGCGCGAGGGTTTCCTCGGCAAGTATCTCCGGATGCTCGACAAGAAGAAGATGGAGGACTTCGCCCGGCAGAAGCTGAGCGACCTCGGCTTGATGACGATCCAGAACATCAACCAGGCGGTCGAGACGCTCTCGGGCGGCCAGCGGCAGGGCGTCGCCGTGGCCCGCGCCGCGGCCTTCGGCTCCAAGGTCATCATCCTGGACGAGCCGACGGCCGCGCTGGGCGTGAAGGAAAGCCGCCGCGTGCTCGAGCTGATCATGGACGTGAAATCCCGCGGCATCCCGATCATCCTGATCAGCCACAACATGCCCCACGTGTTCGAGGTCGCCGACCGCATCCACGTGCACCGGCTGGGCAAGCGGCTGACGGTCGTGGACCCCAGGAAGTGCACCATGTCCGACGCGGTGGCCTACATGACCGGCGCCAAGGAACCCGACCCGTCACAACAGGCCGCCTGAGCCGCGGTCCGGATTGAAACCTTCGCGCGGGCGGTCCTGCCTGGGGCGGCCCGCGCCGTATCGGGGCCCGCGCCATGGACAGCTACGCCGGCGGATGCCTTTGTGGCGATATCCGGTTCACCGCCACCGGACAGCCCGACCGCGTCGGGCTCTGCCACTGCCTCGACTGCCGCAAGCACCACGGCGCCGTCTTCTACGCCGCCGCCATCTTCCCGCTTGACCGTGTTCGCGTTACCGGCGCGCCCGCCAGCTACCAGGGCCGCGCGTTCTGCCCGCGCTGCGGCGCGTCGGTCTTCGCCGAGTCCGGGAACGAGATCGAGTTGCACCTGGGCGCCATGGACGCGCCCGACCTCTTTCGCCCGGATTACGAACTCTGGTGCGACCGGCGCGAGTCGTGGCTTCCGCCGATCCCCGGCATCGCCTCGCACCCCCGGAACCGCGCTGACGAGGCCGACTGATCCCGGCTACCAGATGTCGGGCCGGTCGAAGGCGGGCACGGTCTTCAGCGGACCCGACATCGGCCGCACCGCGCCACCATCCAGCGCCTGCCCGATCCATCCCACCGGCTGGCTCAGCGGATGGGGCGGCGGCACGGCGTCGGGGTCCAGCGCGGCGAACCCCAGCCGTCCGTAGAAGGAGGGGTCACCGTAGGTGACGACCGTGTCGGCGCCGTCCTGCCGCAGACGCTCCAGCCCGAAGGCGATCAGCCCGCTGCCCACGCCCTGGCCCTGCGCGTCGGTCGCCACGGCCACGGGCGACAGCAGGAACACGCTGCGCCCCGATTCGGCCGGGTGCATCCGCGTGAACAGGATCACCGCCCGCCGCGCGCCGTCCGAGAGGGCCGAACACACCTTCAGGTCCGACGCGGGCGTGGTGGCGATAATGCTGCGCGCCAGGTCGGACACGATCCGCGCCTCGTCCGAATCCGCCGCGTCACGGAAACTCGCCTCGACCAGCGCCACCAGCGCGTCGACCCGCTCGGGCCGCGCGCCCTCGTCCAGGTGCTCCATGGTGCTGTCCCCGTTCGCTACAACTTGCGGCCATCTACGCCCATGGCCCGCGCGATGGCCAGCATGTCGTCCTTTGTCACCTCGAACAGCGAGCGGTGGAAATGCACCCCCCAATGCGACCGGTCGGTAACGAACGAGAACGCGTCCAGCAGGTCGTAGATGTCGGCATCATGGTCGTGGTGATAGGTCGCCCGGCGCGACATGGCTTGCCCGCCATCGCTGACCGGGCGGCTTTCGGGCGTGTCGTCGTCGATCCGCGCCATGGCGACGAAGCGGCGCACGGGCGTGTCGCGGTCCATGGTCTCGGCGGGCGCGTAGCTGGCCACCCAGTCGCCCCGCGCCGGGCGCGCGGCCGCGCTGTCGCGGCCCGGCCCGAAGACCACCAGCGCCGACTCCACCGCGGCGTCCAGGTGGTCCTTCGACGCCACCGAGATCCAGTATTGCCTTTCGGTCATGCCGACCCAAGCCCCGGTCGCCGCGCCCGGTTCCCGCGCTTGATCCCGGGGGCCGCCGCCGCAAGTCCAAGTCCATGAGCGATCCCATCTGCCCTCTCTGCGGGCGCCCGATCCCGCCCGACGTGCCGCAAAGCGCGCACCACCTGGTCCCCAAGCTGCGCGGCGGCAAGGGCGGGCCCACGGTGCTGCTGCACCAGATCTGCCACAACGAGATCCACGCCACGCTCTCCGAAGCCGAGCTCGCCCGCAACTTCGCCAGCATCGAGGCGCTGCGCGCTCATCCCCGGATCGAACGGTTCATCGCCTGGGTGTCGAAGCGCCCGCCCGGCTTCCGCTCGAAGACGCCGGGCGGCCGGCGGGCGGGGCGCAACCGGCGGTAAGGGGGCGGCCCGCGTCGGGTGGTCCTTCGATCAAGCCCGGGGCGGATGCGGCCCACTTCGCTGCTGCCCGCGGCCGGGCGCGGCCCTTTGCACCGATCTTAAATCCTTCGGTCTGGTGAACCCTCGCTCGGACCTCCTGCGCGGTGAAGACCGGCTTGACCGCTGACCATGGGCCGCGGCCCGATCTCGCCAACCTATGCCACCAGGGGACCCGCCCGGCGGCCACGCCGGGCAGCGCCCGACCGCCCCCATGGGCGGGCGCTTCGCTTCCGCCCGCGGCCGGGCGCGGCCCTTTGCGCTAAATTCATACCTTTAGGGCTGGCGATCCCTTCCTTGGACCTCCCGCGCGGGGAAGACCGGCTGGACGGCTGACCATGGGTCACGACCCGATCTCGCCGACCTTTGCCAGCAGAAGACCCGCCCGGCGGCCACGCCGGGCAGCGCCCGACCGCCCCCCTGGGCGGGCGCTTCGCTCCCGCCCGCGGCCGGGCGCGGCCCTCCGGGCTAACGGCAAAACTCGGGAAGGGGGCCGACCGGGTCAGGCTCGCGCCGGAACGCGCAGTCAGTCTTCCCTCACCCGAGCATGGCCTTGATCGCCGCCGCGTGGCCCTCCCGCGCCGCCATCGCGTCGGCCGACAGCGCATCGACCTCGGCCCCCAGATCCTCGGCGATCCGGTCCACCAGCCCCATGGCCAGCGCCTCGTCCGCCGTGACCCGCGCGCCGCCCATGAGGATCAGCTTGGCGCGCGCCGGCCCCACCAGCGCGCGCAGACGCCCGGGGTCCGAGGGCTGCGGCAGGAACCCCAGCTTCATCACCGGGTAGAAGAACCGTGCGCCGGGCACCGCGACGCGCAGGTCGCAGGCCAGCATCATCCCCATGGCGCCGCCCGCGCACGGACCGTTCAGCGCCGCGATGCTGAGACCGGGGAAGGCGGCGATGGCGCCCGACGCGCGTTCCCACGCGGCCGATGTCGCCAGCCCCGCGCGCGCGGCCTCCAGGTCGGCGCCCGCGCTGAACACGCCCCCCGCGCCGGTGATCACCAGCACCGGGGCGTCCGCCGTCCCGGCGGCGCGGGCCACGGCGTCCAGCATCTCCTCGGTCAGGGCGTTGGCCTTGCCCGGCCGGTCCAGCGTGATCGTCACGCGGCCCGCGGCGTGCGTCACGCGCACGTGGTCGCTCATCCGGTCAGGCCGACGCGGGCGCGGATCCCTTCGTCACGCAGCGAGATCTCCTCGCCCAGGAAGTCGTCGCCCTCGGGGCCAGCCATCCAGACCAGCGCCTTGGCGGGCCATTCGGGGGGGATGTGCTCGGACCAGTCCAGCTGGCTGACCGGGTTGACGCCCGACGCCTTGATCTCGCGCTGCATGTCGGTGGCCACGGTGCCGGGCGACAGGCCCATGACGCGCACGCCGCTCTCGCGGGCCTCCTTGTCGGCGCAGCGTGTCAGCATCGCCGCGCCGGCCTTGGACGCACAGTAATGCGACCACCCCTCGACCGGGCCATGCGCCGCGCCGGACGAGATCGTGATGATCGTCCCGCCGCCCGCCGAGATCATGGTGGGCATCGCAGCGCGCATCCCGTTGAAGACCCCCTTGAGATTGATGTCGATGACTTGCCCCCAAGCTTCGGGGTCGGCCTGCGACAGGTGCGAGATCGGCTCGATCACGCCCGCGTTGTTGATCAGCACGTCCAGCTGCCCGAAGGTCCCCACGCAGGCATCCACGGCGGCGCGCATTTCCCAGTAGCGGCTGATGTCGCAGGGGATCGCCAGCGCGTTGTCGGCCCCCAGTTCGCCCGCGATGGCGCCGATCTCGTCGCCGGAACGCGCCAGAAGGGCCACCTTGGCGCCCTCGGCCACGAATTCCCGCGCCGCCGCCGCGCCGATGCCGCGGCTGGCCCCCGTCACCATCACGACCTTGCCGTCCATCTTGCCCATCACCGTGCTCCTTCGACCTTGCCTCTGCGCGCGTCGCGCCTCGGGTCAAAGGCTAGGGCACGCGGCCCGGCCCGTCCAACGGGAACGCGATCCCTCCGCCGGATCGCCGCGGCGACAGCCGCACCACGCGACCCCGCGCTTGACCGCGCGCCGCGCCGCGCCCATCGTGGACCACGCCCTGCAGCCTATCCGAAAGTCCGCCATGTTTTCCACGCGCGCCCTTCTGCCCGCCGCCTGCCTGATCCTGCCCCACGCCGCCCTCGCCCAGGTCACCGCCGACGAGATCTGGGCGGCCTGGCAGGATGGCGGCCCGGGCGTGACCACCACGGCCAAGGTCGACCGCGACGGCTCGGACCTGTCGCTCGCGGACCTTTCGGTCGAGATCGCGGATGACGACGGCGGCCGGACGGTCTTGGCCATCGACCGGGTCGAGATGACGGACCGGTCCGATGGTACGGTGGCGATCCGGGTGCCCGGATCGGCCACGATTTCGCGGGACGACATGCCCGATGTCGCGGTGATCCTCGATCTCGAGACGACCGAGGTCACGGTCAGCCGCGCGGACGGGACGCTGAGCTACGACGCGCTGTCGCCCACGCTGCCGCTCCGGGTCGAGGGGCCGGAGCTGCCCGCCCCGATCGAGGCGCTGGTCAACGGCGCCGAGACCACGCTCGAGCTCGCGCCCGACGCGCTGACCGTGTCCAGCCGGTCCGAAGGCGTCGGCGTCACCGGCCTTTTCCCGGGCGACTCGGGGACCGTCAATTTCCAGCTGGTCACCGGCCCGTCCGAAGGAACCACGCGCGCCGAAACCGTGGCCGGGCTGTTCGCCAGCGGCGGAGAAAGCGGCGCCGGAGCGTTCGAGGCCGAGCAGTCCACGCAGGATATCCTGGTGCGGCTGACCGGCGGGCTGGGCGGCGGTGCCGAAGCGGTCGAGCTGGCGATCGCCGAAACCTCGATCGCCACGCGCTCCGCGCCGGCGCGGCAGGGCACCGAGGGCACGCTCGGCGGCGTGGAGCTGTCCGCTGCCCTGGCCCCGGGCGCGCCGGTCCAGGTGCTGGGCACGCTCGACCGTCTCGAATGGTCGGGCACGATCCCCGGGGTGGCAGCCGAGGATGAACAGACCGAGCTTGGCCTGTCGCTGTCGGTCGACGCACTGGCCCCGTCCGAGACGGCCTGGGAGACGTTCGATCCCTCCGGGTTTCTCGCCCGCACGCCGCTGAACCTGACCGCCGAGATCAGCGGCACGGGTCAGCTGGTGCATCCGGGACTGCCGGTGCCCCTGGCCTACGAGCTGTCCGAACTGACGCTCGAGACGCTGAGCCTGTCGGCGCTGGGCGCAAGCATCACCGGCGGCGGCAGCGTCACCGCGCCGCTGGACCCCCCGGCGCGCAGCGGGCAGCTCAGCTTCATCGGCACCGGCCTGCTGGAGCTGATCGGCGACCTGGGCCAGACCGGCCTGCTGCCGCCGGGCCAGGACGTGGGCGCGCGCATGGGGCTGATGTTCCTCACCGAACCCGAGCCCGACGGCGAGGGCCTGCGCAGCGACGTGACCTTCGGCCCCGACGGCGCGATCTCGGTCAACGGCACCCGCCTGCGCTGACCGGGCGCGGGCGGCGGTCTTGCGGCAGGGCGCCGGGCGGGCTACCTGCGGTGGATCCCGACGCAAAGGACCGACGATGCCCGCTCCGCTCGACCAGCTGACCGCCCGCCTGCTCGACGCCGCCCTGAAGGCCGGGGCCGAAGCCGCCGATGCCATCGCGGTGCGCGAGGCGTCCATCGGCATCGACGTGCGCGGCGGCGCGCTGGAACAGGCCGAACGCTCGGAGGGCACCGATATCGGGCTGCGCGTGCTGATCGGGCGGCGGCAGTCCTGCGTGTCGGCCTCGGACCTGACCGACGCCACCATCGCCGAGATGGCCGAACGTGCGGTCACCATGGCCCGCCTCGCGCCCGAGGATCCGGGCGCGGGCCTGGCCGACCCCTCGCAGCTTGCCACCGACTGGGACGCCGCCGCGCTCGACCTTGTCGACCCGGCGGACGAGCCCGCCCCCGCCGCGCTTCAGGACGCCGCGCTGGCGCTCGAATCCGGGGCCGCCTCCATCGACGGGGTGACGCAGGTGCAATCGGCCTCGGCCGGGCACGGCTGGGCCGAGATCCACCTGGCCGCCACCAACGGCTTCTCGGGCGGATACCGCCGCAGCTCGACCTCGTATTCCGCCGTCGCCATCAGCGGCGATGGCACGGGGATGGAGCGGGACTACAACGGCGAATCCCGCGTCTACGCGGCCGACCTGCCCGACCCGCACGGCATCGGCGTCATCGCGGGCGAACGGGCCGTAGCGCTCCAGGGCGCGCGGCGCGCCAAGACGGGCGCCTACCCGGTGATCTTCGATGAACGGATCGCGTCGTCGCTGATCGGCAACCTCGTCATGGCCATCAACGGCACCGCCATCGCGCGCGGCTCAAGCTGGGCGCGCGACCTGCTGGGCCAGCAGATCCTGCCCAGGGGCATCGACCTGGTCGAGGATCCGTTCCGCCCCCGCGTGTCGGGGTCGCGTCCCTTCGACGGCGAGGGCCTGCCGCGCCAGCGTCGCGCCATCGTCGAGGATGGCATCCTCACCGGCTGGACGCTGGACCTGGCCACGGGCCGCAAGCTGGGGCTGCCCAGCACCGGCAACGCCGCGCGCGGCACCGGCGCCCCGCCGCAGCCGTCGGTCACCAACCTCGCGCTGACGCAGGGCACCCAGTCCCGGGCGGACCTGATGGCCGAGATCGGCACAGGCCTGCTCGTCACCTCGATGATCGGCTCGACCATCAACCCCAACACCGGCGATTACAGCCGGGGGGCGTCGGGCTTCTGGGTCGAAGGGGGCGAGATCGCCTACCCGGTGAACGAGATCACGCTGGCGGGCAACCTGCGCGACATGCTGCCCCGGATCCGGCCCGCGAACGACGCGCGCACGCATCTCAGCCGGGTGGTGCCGTCGCTTCTGGTCGAAGGCCTGACACTTGCCGGCGACTGACCTCGACCTTCTGCTGGCGGCCGCGCGCGACGCGGGCGAGATCGCCATGTCGCACTGGCGGGAAGACCCCGAGACCGAGACCAAGTCCGACGGCACGCCCGTGTCCGAGGCCGATATCGAGGTCGACACCGACCTGCGCCGCACCCTGACCGCCGCGCGCCCCGGCTACGGCTGGCTCAGCGAGGAAACCCCAGACGACGCTGCGCGGCTGGAGCGCGAGCGCTGTTTCATCGTCGATCCCATCGACGGCACCCGCGCGTATCTGTCGGGGCAGGAGAACTGGGCGCTCAGCCTCGCCGTGGCCAGCGGCGGCACGGTTACCGACGCGGTGATCCACATGCCGGCCAAGGGCCTGACCTACGTGGCGGGGCAGGGACAGGGCGCACGCCTGATCGTCGCGGGCGACGCGAATTCCGCGCTGTCGGTCACCGCCACGGCGGGGGCCGAGGGCGCGCGGCTGATCACGTCCAAGGGCACCTATGCCGACCGCCACTGGCGCGACGGCGTGCCGGGGTTCTCGAAGCATTTCCGCCCCTCGATGGCCTATCGGCTGGCGGTGGTGGCGCAAGGCCGGTTCGACGCGATGATCACCCTGCGCGACGCGTGGGAATGGGACATCGCCGCCGGCGTGCTGATCGCGGCCGAGGCCGGGGCCACGGTCACCGACCGCCGCGGGGCCGCGCTGCGGTTCAACTCGCCCGGGCGGCAGACCGACGGCGTCCTGGCCGCGAACCCGGCGCTGCACGGCGAGATCCTGTCGCGGCTGGCCTAGGGTCGTGGGCCATCGGATGCGCGATCCCCGGACGGCGCGAACGTCGGGCAGCCCGAGCCTTCGGTCAGCCAGCCGTCACGCATGACGGCCCGCGATAAGCGCTTTGAGGAAATCGCCGATCGGACGTGCACCATATGTCCGACCCACTGTGCACGGGAGGTGCACAAAGGGCATCGGGACGCCGACCCCGTCTGCACGGCCCGTGCCGAACGGCGCACGGTTGCGGCACGCGTGGCGCACGGGCGGGGGACGGTTGCGGCACCGGCGGTGCACACGGGCGGGACACCGGGCGGTCACTTGACCCGGCGGGCCGCTGGCGTACCCTCGCGCCCCAACCGCAGGAGCCCGCCCATGGATCAGCGCCCCCCGACCCGCATCGCCGCCCGGCCGCGCTGAACCGGCCCATGGCGTTCTCGCTTTCCCTCCTGCGCCATCGCCTGGCCGTCCGCCGCGCCACGCCCGCGCCGCTCGCCCCGACGCCCGATTCTGGCCAGCGGCCCGAAGGTCCTCTGCTTTGGGCGCAATTCTGCGACGGCGGCCCGCGCCCCGGCGTGACACTGGTGATCGACGCCCTGTCGCGCCGCTTCCCCGAGCTCAACATCCTCGTCACCGGCGACCAGGAGCCGTGGCGCCCCGACCTCGTGCTTGGCTCGCAACCCGTCGACACGCGCGGCGGCGCGCTGGCCTTTCTCAATCACTGGGATCCTGATATTGCTTTATTTTCCGGACCCGACCCATGGCCCATCACGTGGGAGGAATGTCACTTCCGCGGGATCGCGCAAGTGGCCATCGACGCCGATCCGGGACGCCACGCCATCGCATTGGTGCGGCCGCTGGATCACTTCGTTCTGGTGCATGCCACCCGCGACGATCCCCGGCTGTCGGACGTGGTGCGCCCACTCGGGCCACTGGCGACCACGCCCGTGCCACCGCCGGTCATCGCCAGTGATCTCGACGACATGACCCGGCTGCTGGCGTCGCGGCCTGTGTGGCTTTCGGCCGCCACGCCCCCGGCCGAGGTCGACGCCGTGCTCGCCGCCCATCGCGCGGCCGCGCAGCTGTCGCACCGGCTGTTGCTGATCCTCGAGCTTGCCGATCCCGTGGCGGGCCTGGCCCTCGCGGATCGCCTGCAAAACATGGGGATGCGTGTCGCCCTGCGGTCGGTCGGCGACGAACCCGCCCCCGACTGCCAGGTGCTGATCGCCGACGACCCGGGCGAGATCGGGCTCTGGGCGCGGCTCGCCTCGATCACCTACATGGGCGGCACGCTCAGCGGCGGCGGTGATTGCGACCCGGCTATTCCCGCGGCGCTGGGGTCGGTCGTGATCCACGGCCCCATGGGCGGCGACTACCAGCGCACGCTGTCGGCGCTGGACCAGGCGCAGGCGGCGCAGATCGTCCTGAGATCGGACGCGCTGGGCCAGGCGGTCGAACAGATGCTGGTGCCCGACCGTGCCGCCGCCTTCGCCCACCGCGCCTGGGACGTCCTGACGCGCGGGGCCGAGGCGTCCCACACGGTGCTGGCCGCGCTGGATCGCGCCGTGCGCGCCCTGAAGGAGCCCGCCTGATGCGTCCGCCCGCCTTCTGGAACCGCCCGCCCGACAGCCCCGGCTGGCAGGCCCGGGTGCTGGCGCCGCTGGGCGCGCTCTACGCCAGCGCCACCGCGCGCCGGGTGGCCCGCCCCGGTGCGCGCGTCGAGGCGCCGGTGATCTGCATCGGCAACATCAACGCGGGCGGCACCGGCAAGACACCCACGGTCATCCATGTCGTGCAGCGGCTTCAGTCCATGGGGCGGGCGCCGCATGTCGTCTCGCGCGGCTACGGCGGACGGCAGCGCGAGACGTTGCGCGTGGATCCCGCCATTCACGACGCCGCCGCCGTGGGGGACGAGCCGCTGCTGCTGTCGGCCTTCTGCCCGGTCTGGGTGGGCCGCGACCGCGCCGCCGCCGCCCGCGCGGCGGTTTCCGCGGGCGCCGACGTGGTGGTGATGGATGACGGGCTGCAGAACCCGGGTCTGGACAAGGACCTGTCCATTGTCGTGGTGGACGCCGCCACCGGCTTCGGCAACGGCCGTGTCCTGCCCGCGGGCCCCCTGCGTGAGCCGGTGGCCGCCGGGCTCGCCCGCGCCGACCTGGTGCTGGCCATCGGCGACGAAGACGCGCAGCGGGACTTCGCCCTTCGGTGGGGGCAGGGCGTGGATTTGCCGGTGGTCGCCGCGCGGCTGGCCCCGTTGCCGACAGGCATGCCATGGCAGGGGTTGCGCGCCCTTGCCTTCGCCGGGATCGGCCGGCCGCAGAAATTCTTCGATACGCTGCGGGGGCTCGGCGCCGAGTTGATCCACGCCGAGCCGCTGGAGGATCATCAGGCCTTGTCGCCCGCGCTGATGGCCCGGCTGGAACGCGACGCGCGCGAGATGAACGCCCAGCTGGTCACGACCGAGAAGGACGCCGTGCGCCTGCCGCAAAGCTTTCGCACCAAGGTTCTGACCCTGCCGGTGCGGCTCGAGATCGCCGCGCCGGAACCGTTCGATACGGCCCTGGCGCGGCTGTTCGAGGCTTAGTCGGCCAGCTTCTCGTCCAGGATCGCCGAGAAGTCGGCGTAGTTCATGTTCGAGTAGTTCTCGCCGTCGATCACGAAGCTCGGCGTCGCGCGGATATTGTCCGCGGCGGCGTTCTGCTCGTAGGTGGCGACCAGGGCCTGGGCCTTGGCGGCGTCGTTCAGGCAGGCGTCCAGCTGATCATCGCCGAGTCCGGCCGTCTCGCCGATCTGGCGCAGGTTCTGCGCGATCTGCGCGGGCTCGCCCTGGGCCCATTCGCTCTGCCGTTCGTAGATCAGGTCGGCGATCCCGAAATAGCGATCGGGCCCGGCACAGCGGGCCACCATCCCGGCCCACAGGCCGTAGCGGTCGAAATAGACCTCGCGGTAGATGAAGTTGATCTTGCCCGGGTCGATGTAGTTTTCCTTCAGGTCGTCGAAGACGTTGTCGTGGAAGGTGCGGCAATGGGGGCAGGTGAAGGACGCGTACTCGATGACGGTCACGTCGGCGTCGGGGTTGCCCATCGACATTTCCTGCACCAGCGACAGATCGGCCTCGCTGCTTTCCTGGGCCTCGACCTGGAAGGACGTGGCGCCGGGCGCGCCGCCGGGGGTGGTCGAGAAATACCAAGCGCCGGCGCCCAGTACGGCGGCGGCTGCGATGGCGGGGACGATCTTGTTCATTATTTGGGTCCTTTCGGGGTAGGTGTCGTGTCCAGCACGTGGCTGCCCAACCGTTCCAGCGCGGCGCGCAGGCCCGGATCGGTCACGTCGGACGTGCTGGCGCGGGCCGCGGTGACGGCCTGCGGTGTGGGTTGACGTGGCGCCTGCTTCGGCGCCGGGGTGAATTCAACCGCGCCGTCGGAAAATCCGGTGGGCGCGGTCTGGGTGATGCGGATGCGGCTGATGGCGTTGTAGCCGTAGCAGGCATTGACCCGCTCGCGCAGCTTGTCCTTCTGCATTTCCAGCATCGGGGCCTGCGCGCCGGTGGTCAGCACGGTCAGGGTCGCGCCCATGCTGCCGCGACCGTAGCGCACGTTGACGGGCCGCGCGATCGCGGCGATGTCGGGGCCGGCGATTTCGGGCCAGTGGGTCAGCAGGCGGCTGACGGCAAAGCCCCGGCTTTCGCCCACGCGGCGGATCTGCTGCTCGAGCAGGGTCGAGGCGCGCTGCGCGCTGCGACGGTAGGGTCGCCGATGGGGTGTCGTTGCCATATGCCGTATCTATGGGCGGGGCCGGATTCGGACCAGCCGGGAATGCGTTGGGAGAGCATAAAACTTGCGTGACGACAGCGCCATGAACCTCAGTACCGAGCTTTTGGACTGGTACGACCGCCACGCGCGGACCATGCCGTGGCGCGTGTCGCCCGCCGATCGCGCCCGTGGTGTACGCCCCGACCCCTACGCGGTGTGGCTGAGCGAGATCATGCTGCAGCAGACCACCGTGGCGGCGGTGCGGGATTACTTCCTCAAGTTCACGCGGATCTGGCCCAAGGTGACCGACCTCGCGGCGGCCGAGGATGCCGATGTCATGGCCGCCTGGGCGGGGCTGGGATACTACGCCCGCGCCCGGAACCTGCTGAAATGTGCCCGCGTCGTCGCGTCCGAGCATGCCGGGCGGTTTCCTGACACCTACGAAGCGCTTCTGAAACTTCCGGGGATCGGCCCATACACCGCTGCTGCCGTGTCGGCGATCGCCTTCGACCGGTCGTCGGTCGTGGTGGATGGCAATGTCGAACGGGTGATAGCCCGGCTCCATGCCGTCGAGACGCCCTTGCCCGATGCCAAGCCCGAGCTGACCGCGCTGGCCGCGGACCTGACGCCAGAAGCGCGGCCCGGGGATTACGCGCAGGCGGTGATGGACCTCGGCGCGACGATCTGCACGCCGCGCAGCCCGGCCTGCGGAATCTGCCCGTGGTCGGGCCCGTGCCGCGCGCGGGCGATGGGCCTCCAGTCGGAGCTGCCGCGCAAGCGACCCAAGGCCGCCAGGCCGGTGCGCCAGGGCGTTGCCTACCTCGCGCGGCGGCGCGACGGGGCGTGGCTCTTGGAAACGCGGCCCGAGAAGGGGCTGCTGGGCGGCATGCTGGGCTGGCCGGGCAGCGATTGGGCCGAAGCGGTGCCGGACCACGCGCCACCCCTGGCCGCCGACTGGACCGACCCGGGCGCCGAGGTGCGCCATACCTTCACCCACTTCCACCTGTCGCTGTCGCTCCGCGTCGCTCAGGTCGGTGACGTCACGCCCGACCGCGGCCGTTTCGTCCCGCGCGACAGCTTCCGCCCGGCCGACCTGCCCACGGTGATGCGCAAAGCCTACGATCTGGCTGCCGCGACACTGCCGCCGATTGAGTGACGGCGCGGGCGGGGGCATATTGCGCGCAAGCTGTTCCCCGCACGGATGTCCGAGATGTCGCGAGTAACCAAGGCACTGCCCTTCTGGCTGTCGGTGGCGCTGATCCCCATCGCGGTGTTCATCACCGTCGAGGGCGGATGGTGGGTCCTGCTCATGCCCGCCGTCACCTGGTACCTGTTCTCGATCATCGACAGCTTTGCCGGCCTGAACGAGGCGAACGAGGACCCCGAGACCCCGGATGCGCAACTGTTCTGGTACCGGCTGATCACGCTGATCTGGTTCCCGCTGCAATTCATCCTGATCTTCGGCGCGATCTACCTCGTCACCCGCGACCCCACACTGAGCGGGTGGGAGAAGTTCGGCATCTTCTTCGGGCTCGGCATCGTGTCCGGGACCGTCGGCATCAACTACAGTCACGAGCTGATGCACCAGCGCTCGCGGCTGGAGCGTTGGATGGCGGACCTGCTGCTGGCGATGGTGTTCTACTCGCATTTCCGGTCCGAGCACCTGCTGGTCCATCACCGTTATGTCGGCACGCCGCGCGACCCGGTCTCGGCCCGCTACAACGAGGGCTTTCACCGCTACTATCCGCGCGTCTTGTGGCAGTGCTTCCGCTCTGCCTTCCGCGCCGAGGCGGCCATGCAGGCCCGGCGGGGCCGCCCGTGGTGGGACGCGCGCAACCCCTTCTGGCGCTACTGGGCGCTTCAGGCCGGGTTCGCGTCGCTGGCGCTGCTGCTGGGCGGGTTCGAGGGGGTTCTGTGGCTGCTGGTGCAGGCGGGCGTGGCGATCTGGCAGCTGGAGCTCGTGAACTACGTCGAGCACTACGGGCTGACGCGGAAACACCTGGGCGGCGGGAAATACGAGCACGTGCAGCCGCGCCATTCGTGGAACGCGGCGCAGCGGGCGTCGAACTGGCTGCTCATCAACCTGCAACGCCACTCGGACCACCATTTCAAGCCCGACCGGCCCTATCCGCTGCTTCAGAACTATTCGGCGGACGAGGCGCCGCAGCTGCCGGCGGGCTACCCGGTGATGACGATGGTGGCGATGATCCCGCCCCTGTGGCGGAGGATGATGAACCCGCGGGTGCGGGCGTGGCGGCGGCAGAACTATCCCGAGATCGAGGATTGGAGCGCCTATAACAAGGCCGCCACGCCGATGCCGCGCTAGGCGGCGTCCCGCACAAGATCCGAAGATGATGTGCGGAAGACTATCTTGGATAGTCCCTTACTCGGCGTCGCGCGTTTCGAACCGCAGGCCCACCGCCGTGCGCTCGGGGAAGCCTTCCCAGTAGGTGTGGTCGTCCTGTTCGGTCCCGTCGTCGTTCACCGACCAGACGCCGTCCGACGCGTTCTCGACCAGGTCGAGGTAGTCCGCCTTGGCGCTGTCGCCCTTCAGGTGCAGGTCCATGAAGGCCGTCGCGAAATGTTGGGCGATGTTGTTCATGCGGCGATTGTCCCAGACCGCGTCGCCGTAGTGGCTGAAGATGCCCAGGTCGGGATCCATCGCCTCGGGGGGCGCGGGCATGGGCGCGGCGGCGTTGTGGTTCGCGTCCTCGAAGGTCAGCAGGTGACGGCGGGTGCCGGTGGTCTCTTCGAAGATCGTGCGCATGTCGTCGTAGACCGATACGTCGTCGACGCTCCCCGCCATGATCATCAGCGGCAGGTCGATCTGCGACAGGCCCTCGGCGCTCCAGAAATCGCGGTTGCGCCCCCAGGGGCCGATGGCGATCACGGCCTTCAGCCGCTCGTCGGACAGGCTTTCGTGCCGGTCTGCACCAACTTGCAGCTCTTCCAGCAGGCCACCCGGTGGGGCGTAGGCCAGGTCCAGCGGCGCGGCGTCCAGACCCGCGCCTGCGAAGATCAGCGCCCCGTAGCCGCCCATGGAATATCCGATCAGCCCGGCGGTGTCGCCGTCGATGATCGCGCCGAGCTCACCCTCCAGCCCTGCCATCTGGTCCAGCACGAAGGCCTGGTCCTGCGGGCGGTTGTAGAGGGTCGAGCCGAACGCGGCCATGTCGGAATAGGTGCTGTCGGTGTGGTCGATCGACGCCGTGACATATCCCTTGGACGCCAGGTTCTCGCCCAGGTGGCTCATGAGGAAGCGGTTGCCGGGATAGCCATGCGAGATCAGGACCAGGGGGAAGGTCTCGCCACTGGCCGGCGCAGCGTCGCGGGCCGCGCGGCCCGTGAGGGTGGTCGTCGTTTCGCCGTCGCGCAGCGTGGCCTCGTAGGTGCCGCCGGGCTCGGTCCCTTCGGCGGCGGGGTACCATATCTCGACGGTCAGGTCGCGGTCATAGGTCGGCTGCGCGTCCTCGGTCGCGTTCAGCACGTCGACCACGCCCTCGCGCGTGAAGGTCATGGTGCGCACGCCGATCACTCGGTCGCCGAAGGCGGCAAGGGCGGGCGCGTCGGGGCGGACCACGTCGATCGGGTGGTCCGCCCACGCCGGAAGGGCCGCGACGGCGGCGGTAAATGTCAGTTTTTTCAGCATTTTGTCCTCCTGTCGCCGCAGCATGGGACGCGCGGCGACAGGATACAACCCGAGGTTTAGGGGTCGGCGCCGACCCGCACCAGCGTCTTGCCGAAATTGCCGCCCTTCAGCATGTCGAGGAAGGCCTTGGGCGCGTATTCCAGCCCCTCGGTCACGCTCTCGCGGTAGCTCACGCGGCCATCGGCGACCATCGGTGCGACCTCGTCCAGGAAGTCGGGGAAGCGGTGCCAGTGGTCGAAGATGATGAACCCGCGCGCGGTCAGCTTGCGGGTCAGCATGTTGCGCCACAGCACCGGGCCCATCGGCCCCTGGTCCAGGTTCTGACCGCCGTACCACGCGACCATGCCGCAGATGGCGATGCGGCCGAAATCGTTCATGTTCTGGATGGCCCCGGCCAGAGTCTTGCCGCCGACATTCTCGAAATAGCCGTCCACGCCGTCCGGCGCGACCTTGGCGATGGCCTCGGCCATGGCGCGGCCATCGGCGTGGGCATGGTGGTCGATGCAGGCGTCGTAGCCCAGCTCGGACGTGGCGAAGTCGCATTTCTCGGGGCCGCCGGCGACGCCGACGACGCGGCAGCCCTTGGCCTTGGCAACCTGTCCCGCGACCGTGCCCACGGCGCCCGTGGCGGCCGAGATCAGCAAGGTCTGGCCCGATTGCGCCTCGAGGATGTCGTTGACGCCGACCCAGGCCGTCAGGCCCGGCATGCCCAGCACACCCAGCGCCGCCTGCACGGGCGCGCGGGACGGGTCCAGCTTGCGCAGCTCGTCGCCGGGCATCACCGCGTGGCTGGTCCAGCCGGTCATGCCCGTGGCGATGTCACCGGGGGCGAAGTCGGGGTGATTGGACGCCGTCACCTCGCCCACGGTCTGGCCGGTCATCACCTCGCCAAGGCTGACCGGCTTGGCGTAGCTTTTCGCGTCGTCCATGCGGCCGCGCATGTAGGGGTCCAGCGACAGCCAGATGGTGCGCAGCGCGACCTCGCCGTCGCCGGGGGCGGGCGGGTCGAACGCCTCGTGCCGCAGGTCGTCCAGCGTCGCCTCACCCTGGGGACGGGCGGCCAAAACGACTCGATGTGCCTGATCGGTCATGCTCGATCATTCCTTTCCTTGGATCGCGATTTCAGGAGGGCCCGAGGGCGGCTCAGTCGTCGTTGCGCGCCAGCAGGCCGTATTTCCGCAACTTCACGTAGAGCGACTGGCGCGAGAGGCCCAGCATTTCGGCGGCCGCAACGCGGTTGTTGCCGGTCAGCTCGACCGCGGTCTCGATGCACATCTTCTCGACCACGTCCGAGGTTTCGCCCACCAGCTCCTTCAGCGAAGCGGTGCCCACCAGTTCGCGGATCGAGCGCATGGTGTCGTCGTCCACCCCACCGGGCGCGGCGCGGGGGGCTTCGTTGCGGGTGCCGTCGCGCAGGATGAATCCCAGCATCGGGCTTTCTGCGTCGTCGAGATAGCTGACCGAGATCTCGACCGGCAGTTCGACGCCCACGTCGGTCCGGAACCGGGTCGCGTAAAGCTTGATCTGGCCGTTGCGCACCGCGTTGTCGGACATCACCTTCAGGTCGACGCCGCCCCGCACCAGGAAATCCGACAGGTTCCGGCCCAGGGCCAGCCCGGAATTGTCCAGGTCCGCCAAATCGAGGAAGCCGTCATTGGCCGACACGATCTGTCCCGACCGGTCGGTGACCACGATGCCTTCCGCGCAGCTGTCATACAGCCGCGCCAGGTTGTCGTTCAGGGCCTGGGTCCCGGCGGCGGCATGGTCGGCGCGGTCCATCCGGCAGACCAGCATCCGCTCGCCGGCCGCGCGGAACAGCGTGACGCCGACCATCAGCGGCGTGCGCGTGCGCCGCGCCGTCAGTTCGGTCCGCGCGGCGCCATCGCTGCGCCCCGCGCGCGCCAGCTGGTCCAGCACGTCGGTGCCCGCGCCGCCCGTCAGCTCGTCGGCGAAGGCGGCGCCTTTCAGGTCCTCGACCGATCCCCCCAGGATCTGCGCGGCCGATCCGTTCAGGTCGGTGATACGCCCGGTGTTCAGCGCGACGAAGGCGATGGCGTCGCGGCTGATATCCAGCAGCACGCGCATCCGCGTGGCGATGTCGCGGTTCAGCTCGTAGTCCCGCTCCAGCGCCAGCTGGGCTTCGACCAGCTGCTGCTGCATCTCGGCGATGGGGCGCAGGTCGCGGCCCAGAAGCAGGATGGCGCCGTCCGGCCCGACCTGGTGAAAGCTGTAGCGGATGGGAAATTGCAGCCCGGACGAACCGCGGTGGTTCAGCTCCAGCGGTTTGTCGTTCTCGACCCCGCTGGCGAACTCGGCCAGGCGGCGCTCCAGCTTGGTGGCCGACTCGGGCGTCAGCACCTCGCGCATGTCGAGCCCGTTCCAGTCCTCCTGGACGTCGAGCCCCTTCTGCTGCGGGTTCACCAGCACCGAAAGGATCTGTCCCATGTCCGAGACGACCACGGCGATGTCCGAGGCCGACGAGATGATCGACCCCAGCAGATCGGGAGCGATCAGCGGAATGGTCCCGGTGGACCAGTATTTCGCACCGCGCGAGGTCATGGCGTCTTTGGTACTGTTGAGGCTCTGCGGATCATGGCGCAGTGCCTCGATCGTCTGTCTGACAGCACATCGACAGAGCGATTGTCAAATCGTTCGTGGCGTGCGCGGCGCCAGTCAGCCGCGTCACCGTCTCGGGGCCCGCGCCCAGGATGGCGCCGCCGACGATCAGCGGCACCCGCGCGGGCAGGACGGCGGACAGCCTTTGCACCAGGTCGCGGACCGGGGTCAGGTCGTCGCTTTCGGCGACCGACATCATGATGCCGTCGAAACGCCCGGCGCGCACGGTTTCGACCACCTCGCTCGCGGGGCGGCCCAGCATCAGCCGCACCGAAACGCCCACGCGGCGCATCTGGCCGGTCAGGACCATGGCGCCCAGGGTGTGATACTCGTTTGCCAGCACCAGGACCGAGATGTCGCGTCCTTCGGCATCGGTTCTCTCGCCCTTCTCCGGCACCAGGTCGCGCACCATGGCTTGCAGCCGGGCCGCGCCGATCGAAACGTCGGCGAAGCTCATCTCGTCGTCGCACCAGTCGTCGCCCATGCGCCGCGCCACCTGCGGCACGTAAAGGTCGCAGATGTCGTCGCGGCTGATCCCGGCCTCTTCCATGCGGTGGATCAGGTCCCAGCGGCGGGATTTGTCGGGCGATGCGATGGCGGCGCGCATTTCGGACAGGAACGTCTCGGATAGGGGCGGGCGGCTGGCCCGGCGCGCGGCAAGGACCGCCAATGCCTTTCGCGCCAGCGCATTGACGCCGGGTCCGCTTTCGCGCTGCGGGGGCGATGCCGGTTTCAGGTTTCGGGCCGTCATAGGGATGCGAGCCTTTCGCGACCGTCCGTTACGTGTCCAGGGGCGCGAACGATCCCCTTCACTGTCTGCCCTCGACTGTAAAATGTCAAAGCCAATTGACAGAAGGGCCGCGGACAGTCCCGCAAATTGTGTTGAAAAGCCGGCCGGTCAAGGCTGCATGGGATTTCACAGCCTGACAGGCGTCAGTTTTCAAAGTGTAAGTTTGAGTTGACACTTTTGGGGTCGAATGCTCATGGTAAGGCATGACCGATGCCCAGATTCCCGCGGCCGGGGCGGGCTCGACCCACCCGCCGCTTTACACGCCTGCCGAGCGCGCCCGCCGTGACGCAAGCCCCTGGACGTTGGTCCAGGGCGTTCTGGCGCCGCTGCAATTCGCGGTCTTCCTGGTCTCGCTGGCGCTGGTGCTGCGCTATCTCGCCACCGGCGAGGGCTACGCCGTGGCCACCGCGTCGATCGTGGTGAAGACCGGCGTGCTCTACCTGATCATGGTGACCGGCGCGATCTGGGAGAAAGCCGTGTTCGGCCAGTACCTGCTGGCCCCGGCCTTCTTCTGGGAAGACATGTTCAGCTTCGCCGTGATCGCGGTGCACACGCTGTATCTCGTGGCTCTGTTCGGTGGCTGGTTCACGCCGCAGGCGCTGATGCTGACGGCGTTGCTGGCCTACGCGCTCTACGTGGTGAACGCCGCGCAATTCCTGCTCAAGCTGCGCCGCGCGCGCCTGGACGGCGCGCTGTGACCCAGATGCCCAAGCCCCCCGCCACCGGCTGTGGCGCTGCGCCCGTCCTGAAGGAGCGCGGCCAGCGCGAGGTCTTCTGCGGCCTGACCGGCATCATCTGGCTGCACCGCAAGATGCAGGACGCCTTCTTCCTGGTCGTGGGCTCGCGCACCTGCGCGCACCTGCTGCAATCCGCCGCCGGCGTGATGATCTTCGCCGAGCCGCGATTCGCCACAGCCATCCTCGAGGAGACGGACCTGGCGGGCCTCGCCGACGCGCAGGACGAACTCGACAACCAGGTGGCGCAGCTCCTTGCGCGCCGTCCCGATATCCGGCAGCTGTTTCTCGTGGGCTCGTGCCCGTCCGAGGTCATCAAGCTCGATCTCGGCCGCGCGGCCGAACGCCTGAGCGCGGTGCATGCCCCCCATGTTCGGGTGCTGAACTATTCGGGGTCGGGGATCGAGACGACCTTCACCGAGGGCGAGGATGCCTGTCTCGCCGCCATGGTGCCCGCGCTGCCCGAGGCGAACGCGAAATCCCTGCTGATCGCCGGTGCCCTGCCTGATGTGGTCGAGGACCAGATGCTGGGCCTGCTGCGCGCCATGGGAATCGAGGACGTCGCCTGCCTGCCCGCCCGCCGGGCCGAAGACCTGCCCGCAGTGGGCCCCGAGACCGTGGTCGCCCTGGTCCAGCCGTTCCTGGGCGAGACGCTTGCCGCGCTCACCCGCCGCGGTGCGCGCCATGTCGAGGCGCCTCTGCCCTTCGGCGACGAGGGGACGACCGCCTGGCTCTGGGCCGTGGCGCGCGAGATGGGCGTCGACGCCGACACCTTCGCGCGGGTGACCGAGGCGCCGCGCGCCCGGGCCCGGCGCGCCATCGCCGCGGCGTCCGAGACCCTGAACGGCAAGTCGGTCTTCTTCTTCCCCGACAGCCAGCTGGAAATCCCCCTGGCGCGGTTCCTGACCCGTGAATGCGGCATGGACGCGGTCGAGGTCGGCGCGCCCTTCATTCACCGTGCCATCGTCGGCCCGGACCTCGACCTGCTGCCCGAGGGACCGACGATCAGCGAAGGCCAGGACGTGGACAAGCAGCTGGACCGCGCCCGCGCCGCGCGGCCCGACCTGACGGTCTGCGGGCTGGGCTTGGCCAACCCGCTCGAAGCCGAGGGTCTGACGACCAAGTGGGCCATCGAGCTCGTCTTCACGCCGGTCCATTTCTACGAACAGGCGGGCGATCTCGCCGGTCTGTTCGCCCGCCCACTGCGCCGCAAGGAAAAGCTCCGGCTGGAGGCGGCGGAATGACCCATTCCATCACTGGTCTCCAAATACTCGACGCGAGCCGCACGCCATGAAGCTCAGCGTCTGGACATATGAAGGCCCGCCCCATGTCGGGGCGATGCGCGTCGCCACCGGGATGCGCGGTCTGCACTATGTCCTGCACGCGCCCCAGGGCGACACCTACGCCGACCTTCTGTTCACCATGATCGAGCGGCGCGACCGCCGTCCGCCGGTGACCTACACCACGTTCCAGGCGCGCGACCTCGGCTCGGACACCGCCGACCTGTTCCGCACCGCCTGCGAGGACGCCGTGGCGCGCTTCCGGCCCGAGGCGATAATCGTCGGCGCGTCCTGCACGGCCGAGCTGATCCAGGACGACCCGGGCGGCATGGCAGAAACCATGGACCTGGGCGGGATCCCGGTGATCCCGCTGGAACTGCCGTCCTACCAGCGCAAGGAAAACTTCGGCGCGGACGAGACGTTCTACCAGGTCGTCAAGCGGCTCGCCCAGCCGATGGAGCGCACGGCCCGTCCCACGGTCAACATCCTCGGGCCCACCGGGCTGGGCTTCCGCCACCGCGACGACGTGGCCGAGATCACGGGCCTGCTGGCCGACATGGGGATCGAGGTGAATGTCTGCGCCCCCATGGGCGCCACCCCCGCGGACATCGCGCGACTGGGCGCGGCGCATGCCAACGTGCTGCTCTACCCGGAAACGGGCGAGACGGCCGCGCGCTGGTGCGAGAAGACGTTGGGCCAGCCCTTCACGAAAACGGTGCCGATGGGCGTCGGCGCCACCCGCGATTTCATCGCCGAGATCCGCGCAATGCTGCCCGATGCGCTCGCCCCCAGCGAGGCGGGGCTGCGCCTGCCCTGGTACTCGGCCAGCGTCGACAGCACCTACCTGACCGGCAAGCGCGTGTTCCTGTTCGGCGACGCGACCCACGTGATGGCGGCCGCCCGGATCGCCCGCGACGAGATGGGGTTCGAGGTCTGCGGCATGGGCTGCTACAACCGCGAATTCGCGCGGCCCATGCGCGCGGCGGCCAAGGAATACGGGCTGAGCGCGCTGATCACCGACGACTATCTCGAGGTCGAGCGCGCGATCGAGGACGCCGCGCCCGAGATGATCCTCGGCACGCAGATGGAACGGCATATCGGCAAGCGGCTCGGCATCCCCTGCGCCGTGATCTCGGCCCCCGTCCACGTGCAGGATTTCCCCGCCCGCTATTCGCCCGTCATGGGGTTCGAGGGCGCGAACGTGATCTTCGACACCTGGGTGCACCCGCTGGTCATGGGGCTGGAAGAGCACCTGCTGCACATGTTCCGCGAGGATTTCGAGTTCCACGATGCCGCCGGCCCGTCGCATCACGGCGGCAAGGCCGTCGCGCGGGCCGAGGACGCCGGGGGCCAGCCCCCGGACCCCCGGAGTATTTCGGGACCAGTGATGGAAGAGACCGGCGCGGACGTGGTGACGTGGCTCGCCGAGGCCGAGCGTGAACTGAAGAAGATCCCGTTCTTCGTGCGCGGCAAGGCGCGCCGCAACACCGAGACCTTCGCGGCCGAGCGCGGCGTGCGCGAGATCAGCGTAGACACGCTTTACGAGGCGAAGGCCCATTATGCGCGATGACCTTGGCCATATCGACGCGGGCTACCGCATCGCCATCGTGACGCTGGACGCCCACGCCGCGGGCCCGGCCGCGCGGGTTCTGCCGCGCATGTCGCGCGACTTTCCGGGCCTGTCTGTCAGCGTGCACGCGGCCGCCGAATGGGCCGAGACGCCCCACGCGCTGGACGCCGCGCGCGAGGCGGTGCGCCATGCCGATATCGTCATCGTCACCCTGCTGTTCCTGGAAGAGCATATCTCGGCGATCCTGCCGGACCTGAAGGCGCGGCGCGATCATTGCGACGCCATGATCGGCATCGTGGCCGACCAGCAGATCGTGAACCTGACACGCATGGGCAGCCTCGACATGGCCAAGCCCGCCTCGGGCGTCATGGCGATACTGAAGAAGCTGAAGCCCAAGGCCGGCAAGCGCGCCTCGGGCGAAGGCCACATGAAGATGCTGCGCCGGATCCCGCGGATCCTGCGCTACCTGCCCGGCAAGGCGCAGGACCTGCGCGGCTATTTCCTGACGATGCAATACTGGCTGGGCGGCTCGGACGACAATGTCGAACAGATGCTGCGGCTGGCGATCTCGCGCTATTCCAGCCAGCGTGGCTGGCGTGGCGCAGCGGTGGCCGACCCGATCGAGTATCCCGAGGTGGGGCTTTACCACCCCGACCTGGCCGATCACCGCATCACCACCGAGGCCGCCGAATTCCCCCGGCCGGAGGGCGCGCGCGCCACGGTCGGGCTGGTCATCCTGCGCAGCTATGCGCTGGCCTCGGACACCGCGCATTACGACGCCGTCATCCGCAGCTTCGAGGCGGCGGGCCTGGCCTGCGTCCCGGTGTTCTCGGGCGGGCTGGACGCGCGCCCGGCGATGGAGCGGTATTTCCGCGACGCGGACGGTCACGTCTCGGTGGACGCCATCGTGTCGCTGACCGGTTTCTCGCTTGTGGGCGGGCCCGCCTACAACGACAGCGACGCGGCCGTCACGACGCTGGGCGGCTTCGACGTGCCCTACCTCTCGGCCCATCCGCTGGAGTTCCAGACGCTGGGCCAGTGGTCCGACAGCCGCACCGGGCTGGGACCGGTCGAGACGACCATGCTGATCGCCTTGCCCGAGATCGACGGGGCGACCAACCCCACCGTGTTCGCGGGCCGCCACGGCGCCGATGGCTGCGCGGGCTGCGCCCATCGCTGCCGTAACGGATCTGAGGTGAAAGCCATGGCGCCCTGCCACGAGCGGATCGCGGCCCTGACCGAGCGGGCCGGGCGGCTCGCCCGCCTGCGGCGGCAGGAGGCGGCCGAGCGCAAGGCGGCGATCGTCCTTTTCGGCTTCCCGCCCAACGCCGGCGCCATCGGCACCGCCGCCTACCTGTCGGTGTTCGAGAGCCTGTTCAACACGCTGCACGCCATGAAGGCCGAGGGATACGAGCTGGACCCACCCGAAAGCGTGGACGACCTGCGGCGGCTGGTGCTGGAGGGCAATGCCGCGCAATACGGGCAGGAGGCCAACGTGGCCGCCCGCGTCAGTGCCGACACGCTGGTGCGCCGCACGCCCTGGCTGGCCGAGATCGAGTCGGCCTGGGGCCCCGCGCCGGGCAAGGTTCAGAGCGATGGCAGCGGCGTCTTCGTGCTGGGCCACCGGTTCGGCAATGTCTTCGTCGGGGTGCAGCCCGCCTTCGGCTACGAGGGCGACCCCATGCGCCTGCTGTTCGAGCGCGGCTTCGCCCCGACCCACGCGTTCAACGGTTTCTACCAGTACCTGCGCGAGGATTTCGGCGCCGACGTGGTCCTGCATTTCGGCATGCATGGCGCGCTCGAGTTCATGCCCGGCAGACAGGTGGGCATGGGCGCGTCCGACTGGTCGGACCGGCTGATGGGCAACCTGCCCAACGTTTACCTCTACGCCGCCAACAACCCGTCCGAGGCGACACTGGCCAAGCGCCGCTCGGGCGCGGTCTGCGTCACGCACCTGACCCCGCCGCTGGGGCAGGCGGGGCTTTACAAGGGCCTGGCCGAGTTGAAGGACAGCCTTCAGCGCTGGCGCGCGGGTGACGGCGGTGCCGAGCTCGAGGCGTTGATCGAAAGCCAGGCGGCGGCGGTGGATCTTGGCGGCGTGGCACCCGGCGATTTGTGGCTGAAGCTGCTGGAGTTCGAGGACGCGCTGATCCCCGACGGGTTGCACGTGGTGGGCCGCCCCATGGGCGACGACCAGCGAGCGCGGCTTCTGGACCTGCTGCCCGACCAGTCCGAGGAGGGCCGCGCGGCGCTGGACGCCAAGCTGCGGCAGCAGACCGAGATCCCCGCGCTGATGGCGGCGCTGGGCGGGCATTACATCGCGCCGGTGCCGGGCGGCGACCTGATCCGGTCGCCCCAGATCCTGCCCACGGGGCGCAACATACACGCGTTCGACCCGTTCCGGATGCCGACCGCCTTCGCGATGGCCGACGGCGCCAAGCAGGCGCAGCTGCTGCTGGAGACCCATAAGACCTTGCCCAAGACCGTCGCGCTGGTGCTGTGGGGGTCGGACAACATCAAGTCCGACGGCACGCCCATCGCCCAGGCGCTGGCGCTGATGGGCGCGCGGCCGCGCTTCGACGGCTACGGACGGCTGTGCGGGGCAGACCTGATCCCGCTGGCCGAACTGGGCCGTCCGCGCATCGACGTGGTGATGACGCTGTCGGGCATCTTCCGCGACCTGCTGCCGCTGCAGACCCGCATGCTGGCCGAGGCCGCGTGGAAGGCCGCGACGGCCGAGGAACCGCTGGATCAGAACTTCGTCCGCGCCCATGCCCTGGCCTATGCCGAGACCATGGGATGCGATCTCGAGACGGCGGCTTTGCGCGTCTTCTCGAACGCGGAAGGGGCCTATGGCTCGAACGTCAATCAACTGGTGGACGGGTCCAGCTTCGACGACGAGGACGAGCTGGCCGATGCCTACGAGGCGCGCAAGAGCTTTGCCTACGGACGGTCTGGCAAGCCCGCCGCGCAATCGGCGCTGCTGCAGCGCGCGCTGGGCGACGTGGACCTGGCCTACCAGAACCTGGAATCGGTCGAGCTTGGGGTCACCAGCGTCGATCACTACTTCGACACGCTGGGCGGCATCTCGCGCGCGGTGAAGCGCGCCAAGGGCGGCCAGTCGGCGCCTGTCTATATCGGCGACCAGACCCGCGGCGCGGCCAAGGTGCGCACCTTGCAGGACCAGGTCGCGCTGGAGACACGGTCGCGCAGCCTGAATCCCCGCTTCTACGAGCCGCTGCTGAAGCACGGGGCCGAGGGCGTGCGCCAGATCGAGGCGCACGTGACCAACACGCTGGGCTGGTCGGCGACGACCGGCGAGGTCGAGCCGTGGGTCTACCAGCGGCTGAGCGAGACATTCGTGCTGGACGAGGACATGCGTCGGCGGCTGTCGGAGCTGAACCCGGTGGCGTCGTCGCGCATGGCGGGGCGGCTGCTGGAGGCGTCGGACCGCAACTACTGGCAACCCGACGCCGCGACGCTCGACGCGCTGCAGATGGCGGCGGACGAACTCGAGGACCGGATGGAAGGGATCGCGGCGGAATGACCGGGCGACGCGCATTCGGAAAGGCCGGACCGGGGCTCTGCCCCGGACCCCGGAGGTATTTAGGGAAAGATGAAGGACGGACCGTTCTTCGGGAAGGTGAGCGATGAGCCCCAGAGACGACGTGACCACCCTGCGCAAGGCGGCCGGCGTGCCCCGGCTGGGCGAAGACGGCGAAGGCTCGGTGCAGGTGCACCAGGACGCCAGCATGAAGATCGAGGGGGCGAAGGTCTTCTCGGTCTATGGCAAGGGCGGGATCGGCAAGTCGACCACCAGCTCGAACCTGTCGGCGGCGTTCTCGAAGCTGGGCCACCGGGTGCTGCAGATCGGCTGCGACCCCAAGCATGACAGCACCTTCACGCTGACCGGCAAGCTGCAGCCCACGGTGATCGACATCCTGAAGGAGGTCGATTTCCACGCCGAGGAACTGCGCCCCGAGGATTTCGTGACGACGGGCTTCAACGGCGTGCAATGCGTCGAGGCGGGCGGCCCGCCCGCCGGCACCGGCTGCGGCGGCTACGTCGTGGGCCAGACGGTCAAGCTGCTGAAGCAGCACCACATGCTGGAGGACACCGACGTGGTGATCTTCGACGTGCTGGGCGACGTGGTCTGCGGTGGCTTCGCCGCGCCGTTGCAGCACGCGGACCGCGCGGTGATCGTGACGGCCAACGATTTCGACAGCATCTACGCGATGAACCGGATCATCGCGGCGGTGCAGGCCAAGGCCAAGAATTACGGCGTCCGGCTGGCGGGCTGCATCGCCAACCGCTCGCGCGACACCGACGAGGTGGATCGCTATTGCGATACCGTCGGCTTCAACCGGATCGCGCACATGCCGGACATCGACGCGATCCGCCGGAGCCGCCTGAAGAAGAAGACGCTGTTCGAGATGCCCGACGAGGAGGACATCGTCGCGGCGCGGGCCGAGTACATCCGGCTGGCCGAGAAGCTCTATGCCGGGACCGATCCACTGGCGCCCGCGCCGTTGCCCGACCGCGAGATCTTCGAGCTGCTGGGATTCGACTGATGAACATGCACGCCCCGTCCACCGACCGTACCGCCACCGTGCCGCCCGCGTCCCGCGCGGGTGCAGGGGGCGTGCACGGCGGGGCCGACGGCGTGCATACCGTGTCCACGGGCCGTACACCGCCGGTGCACGGCGCGCAGGGCGGAAGGCCGACGGCGTATGATGCCACGCGCGACCGGGTCGAGCGGTATTTCGACGGAAGTGCCACCAAGGTTTGGGAGCAGCTGACCAGCGATGCCGAGGTCAGCCGCATCCGCGCCACCGTGCGGGCCGGGCGCGACCGGATGCGCGCCGTGATGCTGGGTCAGTTGCCCCGGGACCTGCGCGGCGCCCGCGTTCTGGATGCCGGCTGCGGCACCGGTGCGGGGGCGGCGGCGCTGGCCGCGCGCGGCGCCGACGTGGTGGCCATCGACATCTCGCCCCGGCTGGTCGAAATCGCCGCGCGGCGCCTGCCGGAGGGTCTGCCGGGACAGGTCGAGTTCCGCGCGGGCGACATGCTGTCGGCCGAACTGGGCCGCTTCGACGCGGTGCTGGCGATGGATTCGCTGATCTATTACGGCGAGCGGGACCTGGTGGCGGCGCTGGACGCGCTGTCGGCCCGTAGCCCGCGGCTGGTCTTCACCGTCGCGCCGCGCACGCCCCTTTTGATGGCCATGTGGCAGGCCGGGCGCCTGTTTCCGAAATCCGACCGCTCGCCCAGCATGGTGCCCCATTCGGCGCGGCGGCTGGCCGCCCGCGTATCTGGCGATCTGCGCCCGGTCGAGCGGGTGAGCTCGGGGTTCTACATCTCGCACTGCCTGGAGGTCGCGGCATGAGCCTGAAGCACCTCAGCCTGAAGGCCCTGCCATTCGCGGACGCGGCGAGCGAGGGGCTGCCCCTGGGCCAGCTTCTGCGGTTGTCGCTGTTCCAGGTGAGCGTCGGCATGGCGAGCGTCATGCTGCTGGGCACCCTGAACCGCGTGATGATCGTCGAGCTGGGGCTGGCCGCCACGCTGGTCGCGCTGATGATCGCGCTCCCGGTGCTGATCGCGCCGTTCCGCGCGCTGCTGGGCTTCCGCTCGGACACGCATCGCAGCGCGCTGGGCTGGAAGCGCGTGCCCTACCTGTGGTTCGGCAGCCTTTGGCAGATGGGCGGGCTGGCGCTGATGCCCTTCGCCCTGCTGGTGCTGGGCGGCGACACGGTGCACGACGTGCCCTTCGCGGGCGAGGTGCTGGCGGCGCTGGCGTTCCTGATGACCGGACTGGGGCTGCACATGACCCAGACCGCCGGTCTGGCGCTGGCCAGCGACCGGGCCGATGACGCCACGCGGCCCCGGGTCGTGGCGCTGCTTTACGTGATGTTCCTGCTGGGCATGGGCGCGAGCGCGCTGATCCTCGGGGGGCTGCTGGCCGAGTTCTCGGCTCTGCGGCTGATCCGGGTGGTGCAGGGCGCGGCTGTCGCGACGCTGGTGCTGAACCTGGTCGCGCTGTGGAAACAGGAGAAGGTGCGTGCCATGAGCGCCGCCGAGCGTGCCGAGCCGCGCCCCAGCTTCCGCGATGCCTGGGCCGATTTCGCCAGCGGTGGCGATGCCGGGCGGCTTCTGGCCGTGGTCTTCGTCGGCACCGTGGCCTTCACCATGCAGGACGTGCTGCTGGAGCCCTATGGCGGCGAGATCCTGGGCCTAAGCGTCGGTGCGACGACCGGGCTGTCGGCGGTCTGGGCCGGTGGCGCCTTGCTGGGCTTCGGCCTGGCGGCGCGCTGGCTGGCGCGCGGGCTGGACCCGTTCCGCATGGCGGCGCGGGGCATCCTGCTGGGCGTTTGCGCGTTTTCGAGCGTCGTGTTCTCGGCGCCCATGGATTCGCCCGTGCTGTTCGTTCTGGGCGCCTTCGGCATCGGGCTGGGTGGCGGGCTGTTCGCCATCGCCACGCTGACCGCGGCGATGACGCTGCCCGCGCGCGGCGTGGCGGGCCGGGGCCTGGCGCTGGGCGCCTGGGGCGCGGCGCAGGCCACGGCGGCGGGTGTCGCCATCGGGCTGGGCGGCGGGATCCGCGACGCGGTGTCCGGCTGGGCCGCCACGGGCGCGTTCGGCGATGCCATGGGCGCCTCGGCGCTGGGCTATACCACCGTCTACCACATCGAGATCGCGCTTCTGTTCGTCACGCTGGTGGTGCTGGGGCCGCTGGTGCGGCTGTCCTTCGTTCACCCCGTTCCCGCAACGCAATCGGACGGCAAGCTTGGTCTTGCCGATTTTCCAACCTGAGAGGAGGACATCATGGTCGGTGTCACGTTTTTCGGAAATTTCGATCTGGCCAGTGCCGCCATCTGGGGCTTCTGGCTGTTTTTCGCCCTGCTGGTCTACTACCTGCAGACCGAGAACATGCGCGAGGGCTATCCGCTCGAGACCGAGGACGGCGACATCGCGCCGAACCAGGGTCCGTTCCCGGTGCCGTCGCCCAAGACCATCGAGCTGCCCCACGGGCGCGGGTCCTACACGGTTCCCTCGGCCGAGAACGAGGCCGCGCACCGGCGCGAGAACCTCGCCATGGCCCGCACGGCCGTGGGCGAGGGCTTTCCGCACAAGCCCACGGGCGATCCGCTGATCGACGGGGTGGGCCCGGCCTCGTGGGTGCCGCGCCGCGACGTGCCCGAGCTTGACGGCCACGGCCACCCCAAGATCAAGCCGATGGACGGCATCGACGGCTTCTTCGTCAGTGCCGGACGCGATCCGCGCGGCCTGCCGGTGGTCTGCCGCGACGACAAGGTCGTCGGCACCGTCACCGACATGTGGATCGACGAGGCCGAACAGCTGGTCCGCTATGTCGAGTTCGAGCTGGAAGCCGAGTTCGGCGGCGGCAAGAAGCTGGCGCCCATGACCATGGTGAAGATCAAGCCGCGCTGGCTGGATATCACGTCGCTGGACAGCCACCGCATGGCCCAGATCCCCGGCATCGCCACGCCGGGCCAGATCAGCCTTCTGGAAGAAGAGAAGATCATGGGCTTCTTCGGGGGCGGCAAGCTTTACAGCTGAGCGATGACGGCGCGCGCGGAATAGCCACCGCGCGCGACATCCCGGGGACTGACAGAGGGAGAGACACCATGTCCTACAAGGACGATCCGGACTTCAAGTTCGAGCCCGTGCCGGGCCTGCCCGAAGCCTTGCCCGAGGGCGAGCGCATCCTGTGGCAGGGCCGTCCCGAGACCACCGCGCTGGCGCGGTCGTCCATGGGGCTGACCTGGATCGCGGGGTATTTCGTGCTGCTGTCCTTTGCCCGCGTCGCGGCCTCGTCGGTCGAGATGGGATGGGCGGGGGCCGCGCCGCTGGCCATCCCGTTCCTGGGCCTGGGTGTCGTGGCCTGCGCCATCATCTGGGGGATCGCCTGGGTGCAGGCGCGCGCCACCCTTTACACCATCACCACCCACCGCGTGGCCATGCGGGTAGGCGCGGCGCTGACGCTGACGCTGAACCTGCCGTTCCGCCGCATCGCGACGGCGCAGATCGCGGACGCGCCGGGCGGCACCGGGACCATCGTCTTCGACACCGAGGGCGAGACGCGGCTGAGCTATCTGGTGCTGTGGCCCCATGTCCGGCCGTGGCACATGAAGAAGGTGCAGCCCGCGCTGCGCTGCATTCCCGACGCCCGCGCCGTGGCCGCGATCTTTGCCGAAGCCGCCGAGATCCGCACATCCGAGCCGCAGATCAGCCGCGCGCCCACCGCCGTCGCGGCCGAATAGGGGGACCAGACCATGCCGAGCAACCGTATCGACACCGGCCTGTATTTCGACGCCGAGGCCCGCGAGATGGCCCGCCGCGACCGCGAGATGATCCCGCGCGGCCTGCTGATCGCGATGGTCAGCCTGGCGCTGGGGGCGCTGGCGCTGGCCACTTACGCGTCGGTCACTGACCGCGTCCCCTCGGCCCAGCCGCAGCCCGCCGCGGTCCTGGAAAGCCGCACCTTTTCGCTGGATGGCGACGGCGTGGCCGTCAGCGCCGTCCAGCCCGACGGCACCGTCCTTCTCGATACCGAGAACGGAGCCTTCATCGCCGTGGTTAACGATGCCCTAACGCGGGTGCGTCTAGTCCATGGAATCAAGGGCAATCCGCCCGTCACGCTGTCGCGTCTCGCCAACGGGCGGCTCGTGCTTTCAGACCCGGCCACGGGCTGGAGCGCCGAACTCACCTCCTTCGGGGCGGGCAATGCCCGTCACTGGGCGGTGCTGTTCGACAACTGAGAAAGGGAACCGACATGGGACTTCTGACCAGATACACCGAGACCGCGCCCTGCACGGTCGAGGTGGTGCATAAATTCGAGGAGCTGAGCGCGCATGTCCGGCTGGACAACGGCGCCACGATCAATCCCGGCGACAGCGTGCTGGTGCACGGCACGCCGGTGATGGCCCCCTGGGGCGAGGCGGTGAGCGAACAGCGCATGGCCACCATCACCCGCGCCAGCCTGATCGAGCGGCTGTGGACCCGCCTGACCGGCGATATGGAGTTCATGGAGCTGTGCGAGTTCTCGTTCTCGGACGAGACGCGCGCCACCGGCACCGGGGGGATCGCGGCATGAACGTTCAGACCCAACCCGCAAGCCACACCGCCGATGCCACCACGGTCGAGGAGGGGCTTGCCATCCAGCAGGCCCAGTCGAAGTTCGACAGCAAGGCCGCGACCGACCTGGCGATGCAGAACACGCTGCTGACGCCGCGCTTCTACACCACCGATTTCGACGAGCTCGACGCCATCGACGTCAGCCCGGTCCGCGCGGACTGGGACAAGCTGATGGAGCAGATGCGCAACGACCCCAACAAGGGCCATTTCCGCAAGACCGAGGACTGGGACGCCGTCGACTGGGAAAACATGGATCCCGAGCTGAAGGCCGAGGCGCTGGATTTCCTGATCTCGTCCTGCACCGCCGAGTTCTCGGGCTGCGTGCTTTATAAGGAGATGAAGCGACGCGGCACGAACGAGGACATCAAGGAGCTGTTTTCCTACATGTCCCGCGACGAGGCGCGGCACGCGGGCTTCATCAACGACGCCCTGCGCGAGGCGGGCGTAGCGGTGAACCTGGGCTTCCTGACGCGCGAGAAGAAATACACCTACTTCCGCCCGAAGTTCATCTACTACGCCACCTACCTGAGCGAGAAGATCGGCTACGCCCGGTACATCACGATCTACCGCCACCTCGAGGCGAACCCCGAGCATCGGTTCCACCCGATCTTCAAGTGGTTCCGCGAGTGGTGCAACGACGAGTTCAGCCATGGCGAGGCCTTCGCCCTGCTGATGCGCACCGATCCGAAGATCACCCAGAGCTTTGCCAACCGCCTGTGGATCCGGTTCTTCCTGACGGCGGTCTATTCGACCATGTGGGTGCGGGACCACGCGCGGCCGAAGTTCCACGAGGCGCTGGGCGTCGATATCGACTGGTACGACATGGAGGTCTTCCGCAAGACCAGCACCATCGCGCGCCAGGTGTTCCCGATCGAGCTGGACATCGACAACCCGCGGTTTCGGTCAGGCTGCGAGCGGATGAACCGCGCGGCCATCGCCATGGACGCGGCCAAGGCCCGCGGCGGTGTGGGCGGTCTGCTGGGACGGATCGCGGCGGGGGCCAACGCGGCCTTCGCCTTCGCCAACCTCTACACCATCCCGGTGAAGAAGAACGAGGTGCCCGAGAACGTCCGGCTCGAGCCGGCGTTTTGAGGCGCGGTCCGATCCCTCTGCGGAGGGTCGGACCTGGAAGGAGGAGAGACGCTTGACCAACCCCTGGATCGCCGCGGCCCTGGCGCTGTTCGTCTGGTGGTTTTCCACCGGCGCGATCCTGTGGGCGGTCAAGCGCGCCGACGGGCGCGGGCCGGGCGCCCATGGGCGAGTGGTCCTGCTGGGCCTGCCGCTGCTGGTGGCGGGCGTGGCCGGCGTGATCCTGACGCGCAACAGCGTGGGCGCCCCCGCGCTTTACGGCGGGTTCCTGTCGGCGCTGGCCGTCTGGGGCTGGATCGAGATGGCCTTCCTCACCGGCACGGTCACGGGGCCCGGGCGCGGGCCGCTGCCGTTCTGCATGACCGAGGGCCAACGGTTCCGCGCCGCCTGGGCGGTGCTGGCGTGGCACGAGCTGCTTTTGCTGGCGGGCTTCGTGCTGGTGGCGCTGGCGACCTTCGGCGCGGCGAACGACCTGGCCTTCTGGACCTACGCGGTGCTGTTCTTCGCCCGCATCTCGGCCAAGCTGAACATCTTCCTGGGCGTGCCGCGCATCAATACCGAGTTCCTGCCCGCCCCGCTGGCGCACCTGCCCAGCTATTTCCGGCAGGGGCCGGTGAGCTGGCTGTTCCCACTGTCGATCCTTGTGCTGACGCTGGCCGTCTTCTGCTGGATCGAACGGCTGGCCGTCACGGGCGAGACGCGCTTCGCCCTGCTTCTGACCCTGACCGCGCTGGCCCTGCTCGAACACTGGTTGATGGTGCTGCCGCTGCCCGACGCGAAACTCTGGCGCTGGATGATCCCGGCGCCGCGACCGACTGACGATTTGCCGAAAAGTGAGAAACGCCATGGATTTTGACGCGCTGTTCCGCACCCAGCTGGACGAGTTGAAGGACGAGGGGAACTACCGCGTCTTCGCCGACCTGGAACGGCGCTGCGGCGCGTTTCCCAAGGTGCGCAACCACGGGCCGGGGCCGGACAAGGTCACCGTCTGGTGTTCCAACGACTACTTGGGCATGGGCCAGCATCCGGACGTGGTGGAGGCCATGGTGGACACCGCGCGGAGATGTGGAACTGGCGCCGGCGGCACGCGCAACATCTCGGGCACCGCGCATCACCACGTGGCGCTGGAGTCGGAACTCGCGGACCTGCACGGAAAAGAGGACGCGCTGCTGTTCTCATCCGGCTACGTTTCGAACTGGGCGGCGCTGGGCACGCTGGGCGCGCGGATCCCGAACGCGGTGATCCTGTCGGACGCGCTGAACCACGCCAGCATGATCGAGGGCATCCGCCATTCCCGCGCCGACAAGGTGATCTGGAAGCACAACGACCCCGAGGACCTGGACCGCAAGCTGGCGGCCTGCGGCGACCGGCCCAAGATCGTCGCCTTCGAGAGCGTCTATTCCATGGATGGCGACATCGCCCCCATCGCCGAGATCTGCGACGTGGCCGAGAAGCACGGCGCCATGACCTATATCGACGAGGTGCACGCGGTCGGCATGTACGGGCCCCGCGGCGGCGGCGTGGCCGAGCGCGAGGGGCTGATGCACCGCATCGACCTGATCGAGGGGACGCTGGGCAAGGCCTTCGGCACCTTCGGCGGCTATATCACCGGCTCGGCCTCCCTGTGCGATTTCATCCGCTCGTTCTCCAGCGGGTTCATCTTCACCACTGCCCTGCCGCCCGCCGTGGCGGCGGCGGCCACGGCGTCGATCCGGCACCTGAAATCCAGCGGGGTCGAGCGCGACATGCAGAAACGCCAGGTGGCCCAGCTGCGCGCCAAGCTGGACGCCCACGGCATCCCGCACCTGCCGAACCCCAGCCACATCATCCCGGTGATGATCAAGGACCCGGTCAAGTGCCGCATGATCAGCGACATCCTGATGGAGGATTGGGGGATCTACGTGCAGCCCATCAACTATCCCACCGTGCCCAAGGGGACCGAGCGGCTGCGCTTCACCCCCGGGCCGCTACACAGCGACGCGGATATCGACCACCTGGTCGCCGCGCTGAACACGCTGTGGGGCCAGTGCGCCCTGGCCCGACGGGTGGCGTGACGTCGCATCGCGTTGATCGCCCGCGGGCCGTCTCTAACTCGTTCGTCGTAAGCGGGGCCGCCCGGCCCCCCAAGCCAGATGAAGAGTATGAGGACGTCAATGAAGATTACCCGTCGTAACCTGATCGCCTCGGCCTCGGCCGCCGCCATCCTGTCGCCCGCCGCGCTGCGCGCGCAAAACAGCGAGCCCACGGTCCACGAGGTCGAGATGCTGAACCGCGACCCCGACACCGGCGATATCATGGTGTTCCGGCCGGCCGTCATCAAGGTGAACCCCGGCGACACCGTGCGCTTCGTGGCCACCGACCGCGGGCACAATTCGGAAGCCTTCGACGATGCGGTGCCCGAGGGCGTCGAGGCCTGGAACGGCAACATCAACGAGGAGTTCGAGATCACCCTCGATACCGAGGGCGCCTATGGCTATCACTGCACGCCGCACCTGTCCGCGGGCATGGTCGGCATCATCCTGGTGGGCGACAATGTCGACAATCTCGACGCGCTGCGGGACGTCCGCGTGCGCGGCCGCGCCAGCGCGCGCTGGGAAGACTACATCGCCCGGGCCGAAGAGATGATGGCCGAGACGGCCAGCTGATCGGCGATCGTCATAGATAAAATGACCTGGCGGCGGCGGCGCGATTGCGTCGCCGTTTCCGTTTGTGCGGAAATTTTTCCGGCAAACCACTGGACTTGTGACACATGTACGCCATGCTCTGGACTCGGCGCGTCCGTAAGTCGCGGGCGGCGGCCCCTTGGCTTGCGCCATGGTGGCACCGTTCGGGACGCTTTAGCGTGCATCAGTTCGGAGGATTCCATGAAGACCCACGTCACTACCGTCATTGCCGCGGCATTGCTGTCGGCACCCGCCTGGGCCGAGAGCCATGTCAGCGGCGACGCCGCCGCGGGCGAAAGCGTATTCAACCAGTGCCAGACCTGCCACGTGGTGCAGAACGAGGACGGCGAAACGCTGGCCGGTCGCAACGGGCGCCAGGGGCCGAACCTGTACGGCGTCGTCGGCCGCCAGGCCGGGACCGAGGATTTCCGCTATGGCGACTCGATCGTCGAGGCGGGCGAAGCCGGGCTGGTCTGGGACGAGGAGAGCCTGACCGCCTACCTGCAGGATCCGACCGGTTACCTGCGCGAGTATCTCGACGACAGCCGCGCGCGCGGCAAGATGAGCTACCGTGTGCGGTCCGAAGAGGACGCGAGGGATGTCATCGCCTTCCTCGCGCAGTACGGCCCCGAGGACAGCGGAAGCTGATCCGATCGCACAGCGACACGACCGAAAAGCCGCCCCTCGCCGGGCGGCTTTTTCTTTGGCGCCCGCGCGAGGATCTCAGAAGTAGCTGCGCACCAGCGCGGTCGAGATCAGGGTCCAGCCGTCGGCCACGGCGAAGAAGGCCAGCTTGAACGGCAGCGACACGATGGCCGGTGGCACCATCATCATCCCCATGGACATGAGCACGGCCGCGACCACCAGGTCGATGATGAGAAACGGCATGAAGATGAGAAAGCCGATCTGGAAGGCGCGTTCGATCTCGGACAGCAGGAACGACGGCACCAGCAGCGACAGCGGCGATTGCGGGGTCAGCGGCGCGACGGGCTCGGGCCGCAGGGTCGACAGCGCCTCGAATGTGCGCGGGTCGATGCGCCCGGCCATGAAGTCGCGGAACGGGTTCAGCGCGCGCGGCAGGGCCTCCTCCACCGTGATGGCGCCGTCGACCAGCGGCGTGACCCCGTCGCGCCAAGCCGTGAGAAAGACCGGCTCCATCACGAAATAGGTCAGGAACAGCGCCAGCGTGACGATCAGCATGTTGGGCGGCGATTGCTGCAGGCCGATGCCCTGTCGCAGGATCGACAGCACCGTGACGAGGAACGGAAAGCAGGTGATCATGATGGCGAGCCCGGGCACCAGGCTCAGCACCGTGAGCAGCACCAGGAGCTGCACCGCCCGACCCGCAAGGCTGCCGTCGCTGCCGAAATCGATGCTGACCTCCTGCGCGGTGGCTGGGCCTGCCCCAAGGATGAGGCACAGCACCAACGCGGGCGCCATGAGGGCGATCAGGCGACGGGCAGCGCCCATGTCACAGGCCCGATTTCAAATCGGCCACTTCGGTCAGGCGCACGACGAGCTGCCCCGAACTGCCGCCCTCGAGCTCCTGCAAGGCACCGCGGGCGATGAGCCGGTCCCCGACATAAAGCTCGACCGGGTCGTCCACATGGCTGTCCAGCGGCAGGATCGCATCCTGCCCCATTCGCAGAAGGTCGCTGAGCCGCGGGCGGGCCTTGCCCACCGACACGGTGATTTCTACCGGGACCTGCGTGAACGGATGCTGGGACAGGGGCGTCGCCCCCTTGTCGTCCTCGGCGGCATCCATCGGTTGGATCGCGTCATCCATGGGCCAGTGTCTCCTTGTTGATGGTGTCCAATGCGGCGAAGGCGTCGTCCAGCACGCGGTCGAGCGCGCCGAGATCCAGCCGAAGCTCGCTCTCGGCGCCGAGCCGCAGGTGAAGCTCGCCGGGGGGCAGGTCCGCATCCTCGCGCGGGACGATCGGCAATCCTGCGACATCACGCAGGGATGGCGCCAGCGTCTCGGCCGCGCCGGGCGGCACGAGCAGCGTGATCTCGGGCGCGGCGCCGGCATCGATCAGCGCGTCGATCTCTTCGGCCAGGCGATGGGCCAGCGTCTCGTGCAGTATGCGCGGCAGGGCGTGGGACAGCGCCTGCATCAGGAGGGGCTGGACCGTGCGCATGACGTGCGCGCGCGCTTCGTGGAAGGTGAAGGTCAGGTCCTGCAGATGGGCGGCAAGCTCGGCCTCGGCGCCCTCGATCTCGGCCCGGGTGGCGGCGGCGCCGTCATCCCAACCGGCACCGTAGCCTTCATCGTAGGCGGCCAGCCGATCCTGCTGGGTCACCTCCTGGACCGAGGTCTCGGGCTCGGGCGCGAAATCATCGAAATTCTCGAGGGCAATGGGGCGGGCGGTCACGACTTCACCTCGTCTTCTTCCATCCAGCTGCGCAGGATCTGCAGCGATTCGTCCTGCCGTTCGTCGATCAGGTTGCGCAGCCGTTCGACCGCGCCGGGCGTCGCATCATCCGCGTCGTCGGACCCTCCGCCGAAGTCGGCCAGCGACTGGGTCTCTTTCAGGCTGGCGGGCGTGTCGTCGGGGTCGATCTCACCGAAGAGCGGCGCCGACATGAACGGGGGCGGCTCGAACCCGAGGGCGGGCGCTTCGGGCTCGGGCGAGGCGGCTTTCTGGGTTAGGATCGGGCGCACCACGAACAGGCCGAGGACCAGGGCCACCACGGCCAGGATGCCCAGCTGGATCAGGCGCATCGCGTCGATGGCCAGGCCCGCGCCCATGAGACCGCCGGGCCCGGTGCCGTCGTCGGGCAGGGGCTGGAACTGCATGGTCTGGATCGTCAGCTCGTCGCCCCGCTCGGCGTTGAACCCGACGGCAGCGGCGACCAGGGCGCGCAGGGCCTCCATCTCGTCCTCGGGGCGGGGGGCCCATGCGGGGTCGCCGTCGGGCCCCGGCGCGGTGATCCCGTCGACCAGCACCGCCGTGGTGATGCGGTCGATGGCACCGGGCGCGCGCAGGATCTCGCGTTGGATCTCGGAGACCTCGAAATTGGTGCGTTCGCGGGTTTCCGAGCTTGAGGCCTGGGATTGCTGTTCGCTTCCGCCGTCGGCGTCGCCATCCGGCAGGTTCGACGCCACCGTGACCGATGCGCCGCCCGTGCCGCTTTCGCTCGAGGTCGATTCGGTGCGGTCCTGGCTGATGGCCACGCGGCTGTCGGGTTCGATCCGGCGCTCGGTGATTTGCTCGCGGTCGGTGACGGTCTCGATGTTCACCTCGACCACCGCGTTTCCGTATCCCACCCGCGCCTCGAGCAGCCGTTCCACGTTGCGTTTCAGCGCGGCGGCGCGGTCGGCGGCGTCGCCGGCCGGTGTGTCGCCTTCGGGTCCTGCCAAGATGACGCCGCCATTGGAATCGATCACCGAGACGTTCTCGGGCGCGAGGCCGCTGACCGCCGAGGCGACCAGGAACCGCAGCGCACGCGCGTGGGCCGCGCCCAGCCCGCCCTGCGCCGGTGTGACCGTGACCGAGGCGGTCGGGGTCACGTCCCGCTGGAAGGGCTTGGTGCCCGAATTGGCGATATGGACCCGCGCGGCGGTGATCGCGGGGCTGGCGACGATCGTGCGGGCCAGCTCGCCCTCTTTCGCGCGCCAGTAGGCCGCGTCGAACATCTGGCTGGTGGTGCCGAAGCCGGTCATCCGGTCCAGAAGCTCGTAGCCCTGGCCGGAATTGGCCGGCAGCCCTTCGGCGGCCAGGGTCATGCGCAGCTGGTCGCGCTGGGTCGAATCGACATAGATCGCGCCGCCGCGGACGGAATAGGTCACGCCACGCTGTTCCAGCGCCGACACGACCTCGCCCGCCGCGCTGTTGTCGAGCTCGGCGTAGAGCAGCGCGAGGCCCGGCCGTGTCGCCATGCGCCCCAGTCCGATCACCATGATCACCACGGCCACCAGCGCGAGCGCGGCGACCACACGCTTCTGCACACTGAGGTCCGACCAGGTATTCGCCAATTGCTGCAAGACCGATCTCCTATCACCCGGGCGGCTTCTGCCGCGTCTTGTGCGACCCATTTAGATCGGCGCCGCTTAACAATCGGTTAGTTAAAGTCCGGCTATGCAGGCCCCCGACGAAAGTGATCGCAAAGGGGCGCAGACCATGGCGGATTCGGACGAAACGGCCGAGCAGCCGGCGGGGAAATCGGGAAAGATGGGCCTGATCCTCGGGGTTGTCGGTGCGCTGGCGGCCGGTGGCGGCGGGTTCTTCGCCGTGAGCCAGGGCCTGATTCTCGCCCCTCCTGCGGCCGAGACGGAAACCGCGCCGGAGGAAACGGCGGAATCGCCCGAGGCCGAACCGCTCCCCGATGTGGCCTTCGTCCCGCTCGAGCCGATCATGGTCTCGCTCCAGCCCGGCGGGGGCGCCACGCATCTGCGGTTCCGCGCCGAGCTCGAGGTGCCGGGCGACGGTGCCGCCGCTGTGACCGAGCTGATGCCGCGGGTGATCGACGTGCTGAACGGCTACCTCCGCGCGGTCGAGCCCAGCGTTCTGAGCGCACCCGACGCGCTGACGCGCTTGCGTGCGCAGATGCTTCGCCGCGTGCGGATGGTCGTGGGCGAGGACCGCGTGAACGACCTCTTGGTGATGGAATTCGTGCTGACTTGAAGGGGGCCGGAATGGACCTGATTGCGGATATGCTGTTGATCTTCGGCGCGGCGGGCGTCGCGTTCTACTGCTTCATTCTCTCGCGTCGGCTGACGCGCTTCACCAATCTCGAACATGGGGTCGGCGGCGCCGTGGCCGTTCTGTCGGCCCAGGTCGATGATCTGACGAAGGCCTTGGAGCGGGCGCGGGCGGAAACGGCCGAATCCGGCGCCGATCTGCGAGCATTGACCGAAAGGGCCGAGGTCGTGTCGCGCAAGCTCGAGCTGCATGTGGCGTCACTGCACGACCTGCCGGACGGGGGATCGCCCCCGCAGGCCGCGTCGTCTGCGCACGCGCCCGAACCGCGCTCCGCGCCCACTGCCGCGACGGCGGCGACCCCGTCCTTCTTCGCAACCAAGCGTAGCACGAAGGAGGTGGCGTAATGGGTGTGCGAGCTCGGAAAGTGCGTCGGAGAGGGACAAGGCTGCGCCGCGTGGGCCTCGGCGCGCTTCCGATCCTCGCCGGGCTGCTGATGGCGTCGGGCCTCGTGCGCCTGGGCGACGGTACCGCCAGCGCGGTTCTGCGCGGCCTTGGGGCCGTGGCTGTCGCGGCGACGCCTGAATCACCAGTGCAGGAAGAGGGCGCCGATGCCGGGCCGGACCTGGATGAGATCCTGTCCGCCCTGCGCGAGCGTGAGTCCTTGCTGGACGAGCGAGAGGCCCGATTGGCCGCGCGCGAGGCGCGTTTGTCCGAGCTTGAAGGCCGTCTGCAAGCCCAGATGACCGAGTTGACCGAAGCCGAGGAAAACCTTTCTCGACTTTTGAAGCTGGCGGAAACGGCCGCCGATGACGATCTGACCCGGCTGACGACCGTCTATGAGACGATGAAGGCCAAGGAGGCGGCGGCCCTGTTCTCGCAGATGGAGCCGGCCTTCGCCGCCGGTTTCCTGGGACGCATGCGCCCCGAGGCCGCGGCGGCGATCATGAGCGGGCTCGATGCCGAGACCGCCTATTCCATCAGTGTCATGCTGGCGGGCCGCCACTCGGCCCTGCGCAACGGCGAGTGACAATCGGGCTCTCTGGGGAACACTTCAAATGATCGGAATCATTGGAATCGTCGTGGTGCTGGGCATGGTGTTCGGCGGCTATCTGGCCGCCGGCGGCAAGATGGGCATCATCATCAAGGCCTTGCCGTTCGAGATGATGATGATCATGGGCGCCGCCGTGGGCGCATTCATCCTGTCGAACGACGCGGCTGGCATGAAGCACACGATGAAGGACCTGAAACGGGTCTTTGCCGGACCGAAATGGAAGCACTCGGACTACCGTGATCTGCTGTGCCTGCTTTTCGAACTGGTGCGCCTGACCAAGTCTTCGCCGCTGGAGGTGGAAGAGCACATCGAAAACCCCCAGGGCTCGTCGATCTTCGGCCGGTACCCGCGGATCCAGGCCGACCACGAAGCGGTCGACCTGATCTGCGACACGCTGCGCTCGGCCTCGATGAACTACGACGATCCGCACCAGGTGGAAGAGGTCTTGGAAAAGCGGATCGAGGCGCATTTCCATCACGCCATGCATTCCAGCCACGCCCTGCAGACCGTCGCCGATGGCCTGCCCGCGCTGGGAATCGTCGCGGCCGTGCTGGGCGTGATCAAGACCATGGCCTCGATCGACCAGCCGCCCGAGGTTCTGGGGGGCCTGATTGGCGGCGCGCTGGTGGGCACCTTCCTTGGCGTGTTTCTGGCCTACGGGTTCGTCGGGCCTTGCGCGGCCAAGCTGAAGGCGGTCATCGAGGAGGACGCCCATTTCTACCAGCTGATCCGCGAGGTGCTGGTCGCCAACATGCACAACCACAGCCCGACGATCTGTATCGAGGTGGGTCGCCAGAACACGCCCAGCCACATCCGTCCGGGTTTCAACGAGCTGGAGGAGGCATTGAAGGAGGCCAAGGCGGCATGATCGACCTGAATTTCCTCCGGTTGGGGCTTGTGGTGCTCGGCCTGACGCTGGCCGCCCAGGCGGCGGCGCAGGACGTGTCAGTGCGCAGCGCGGATCACCTGACCTTTACTCGTGTCGTGGTCGATTTCGAGGATGACGCCCCGCGTGACGTCTCGCGTGAAGGCGAACGGATCCTCGTTCGCTCGGAGGGGGGCGAACGTTTCGAACTCGACGGGGTTTATCGCCGCATCCCGCGTGAACGTGTCGCGCGCATCGTCGGTGACGGTCCCGGACAGCTGGTGATAGAACTGGCCTGCGACTGTCCCTTTGAAAGCTTCCGGTTGCCCAATGGCGGCCTGGTCATCGACGTGGCCGACCCGGGGCCGAACGGGCGCCCGCCGGCGATCCGCGAGGCGCGCGCCGAGGTCGCCACGCCGTCCCCGACCCTTGGCGAGGCGCTGGACCTTCCTCCGCCCCCCACATTCCTCCCGGGACTGTTGGCCAATCGCCTTGCGGACGATTCCGCGCCTCTAGCCGACGCTGCGACCGAGCTGCGCGCATCCTTGTCCGAACAGTTCGCCCGCGGTGCGGCGCAAGGTCTGATCCGGGCGGCCGTGCCATCGCAGGGCCCAGCCGACGCCGACACCGCTCCGGCGGCCCCGACGGCACCGGTGCCTGCGCAAGAACTGCCGAATTTGCGGGTGCAAACCCAGGTCGACCGGGACAGCGCTGGGGCAGGGCCATTGGCCGCCCGGGTGGCCTGCCTGCCGGAAGCGGTATCGGATGTCACCTTGTGGGGCGATGGTCGTGAGGCCGGGTGGCCGTCTGCGCCGGTCGACGCGCTTTACGACGATGTCGGTCGGCCGGTGGCGTCGGCGCACGCAACGCGCGCGCGCACCATGCTTTACCTGGGCTTCGGGGCCGAGGCACGTGCGCTTTTGCCCCGCGCAATGCTGGAACGGCAGGAAACCCGCCTGCTGGATGAAATCGCGCGTGTTCTGGATGGCGAGACGCCCGGTGCTCTCCTCTCGGGTCAGGCCGATTGTGACAGTTTTGCCGGGCTATTGGCCATTCTCGATCCTGAACTGTCAGGTGTCGAGGATCCCGATCCCGCACTGCGCCGCCTGGCCGATTTGCCGCGACACCTGCGCGACTTGCTGGGCCCTCGCGTGGCTGAACGGCTGGCGCGGATGGGCGCGACCGAGGCGGCGATCACCGCACGCAACAGCTATGCGCGAGGCACCCCGCCCGATCCCGTGGCCGACGCCTTCGCCGCCGATGCGCTGGATCGCGCGGCGGCGCCCGATGCAACGGCCAACCGCATGCGGCCGGTGGTCGAGACGCGCGCGCCCCGTGCGGCCGAGGCAATGCGCGTTCTGATCGCCGCTGTGGCCGGTGGCGAGGGGGGCGTGCCCTCCGATCTGCTGGAACAGGCTCGCGCCCTCGCGTTCGAGGCGGCGGATCCCGACCGTGCGGCGCTCGAAGCCGAAATCCTGCGGGCCGGCATCGCGGCGGGACGCCTTGCCGAGGTCGCGGACGAAATGGATGCCCTCGCGCGCGCGGGGCGGGGCCCTTTCCCGGCGGTGGAGCGCCTGCTGTTCCGGGCAATCGCAGCGCTGCCCTCAGACGCCGCTTTTCTGCGGGCCATGGTGCCGCTCACCGATCGCCCGGTGGCCGACGACGATACGCGGCTGGCCATCGCGACCCGACTGGCCGATCTGCGCCTGATGCCGGCCGCGGAGCGGGTGATCGACGCGTCGGGCCAAGTGCCCGTCCGGGCTGAACGTGTGCTGCGTGCCCGCATCGCCGCCGAGGACGGCAAGGCGCGGATCGCCGAAAGCTACATCACCGGGCTCGAAGGCCCCGAGATCGCAGCCCTGCGCACCGAACTGGCCGAAATCCAGGCGCCGCCCGCGTCCGAAGCACAAGCCGCGCCGGCCGAGACCGCGGCGGCGCCGCCACCAGCCCTGCAACGATCCGAGATCGCCGATGGCATCGAGACTCTGGCCCGCAGCGCGACCCTACGTGACGAAATCGACGCCCTGCTGTCCGAGGAATGACAGCGCGCTTACCCCGCACGAAATTCCGGGACTGGTCCCCGGACAGGTTTAGAAGGACCGCACATGATCGCCCACTCGTCCCGACCGGAAACTTGCCGCCGTCCCATGTGCCTTCGGATCCGGAAGGTGCGCCGTGACGCTTGACCTGCGCTCGATCTTCCAACCAACGATCCTGCTGGCCCTGGCGCTGATGGCGGTGATCGTGATGATGATCCTGCCCATGCCGGCCCGGGTGCTGGACGCGGGCCTGGCGGCATCCTTCGCGCTGGCCATCACCATGTTCACCACGACGCTCTTCATCGAGCGGCCCCTTGATTTCTCGTCCTTCCCGACGATCCTGCTGGCGTCGCTCATGCTGCGGTTGTCGCTGAATGTATCGTCCACCAAGCTGATCATCGGCGAGGGTCATACCGGCACCAACGCCGCCGGCGAGGTCATCGAGGGCTTCGCCATGTTCGTCATGGGTGGCAGCGTCGTGCTGGGCCTGGTGGTCTTCGGCGTGCTCCTGATCGTGAACTTCATCGTGATCACGAAAGGCGCCGCGCGCATGGCCGAGGTTGGCGCGCGCTTCGCCCTGGACGGGATGCCCGGCAAGCAGCTGGCCATCGACAGCGACATGAGCGCCGGCGCGATCGACCACGCCGAGGCGAAACTGCGCCGCGAGACCGAGCAGCAGGAGACGACCTTCTTCGGCTCGCTCGACGGTGCGTCCAAGTTCGTGAAGGGCGACGCCATCGCAGGGCTGTTGATCACGCTGCTGAACTTGGTCATGGGGTTGATCATCGGGCTGGCGATCCACGGGATGCCGCTGGGTCGCGCTTTCGAGACCTACGCCATCCTCACCGTGGGCGACGGGCTGGTCACCCAGATCCCCGCCGTCATCATTTCGATCGCCTCGGCGCTGCTTCTGGCGCGGGGCGGGGCCACCGGCTCGACCGACCTGGCGGTGGTTTCGCAGCTGGGCCGGCACCCCGCCGCGCTGATTACCGTGGCGGTTCTGCTGGGGCTATTCGCGCTGGTGCCGGGCCTGCCTTTCCTGCCGTTCCTGGCCGGGGGCATGGTCATGGGGTTCGCCGGTTGGCGCGCGGCCCGCGCGCGCGAGGCCGCGCGTGCGTCCCCCGAGACTGACGATGCGGCAAGCGCGGCCGTGCCCACCGGCCCGAGCATGGGGGACGTGCTGGATCTCGACGATATCCACCTAGAATTCGCGTCCGACCTGGTGCCCATGGTCCTGGATCCGGCCAACGGGCTGGACGCGCGGATCGGCAACATGCGCCACCACGTCGCCGCCCGTTTCGGGCTGATCCTGCCCGAGATCCGGCTGACCGACGACGCGGGCCTGCCCCCGGGCCGCTACGTGATCCGGGTTCACGGGGTCGAACGGGTCAGCGACACGCTCTACCCCGAACAGGTCTTGGCGCTCGTGCCGGAAGACTCGGTCACCCTTCCGCCCGGCACCGACGTGGACGAGCCGGTCTACGGCGCGCCCGCCCGCTGGATCGAACCCGGCGACGGCGACGAGCTGGCGACCACGGGCCTGACCATCGTGTCCCCGCCTGAGGTGCTGGCCACCCACCTGCTGGAGGTCATCAAGCAGAACTTCCCGCGTCTTCTGACGCTGAAGGCCCTTCGCCGACTGCTGGACGAATTCGTGCAACCCAGCGATCCCGACCGGGCGGCGGCCAACCGCAAACTGGTGGACAGTCTCGTGCCCGAGAAGGTGCCGGTCGAGCTTCTGTTGTCGGTGTTGCGCCTGCTGCTGGAGGAGCGTGTGTCGATCCGAAACCTGCCGGTGATCCTCGAGGTCGTGGCCGGTGCGCGCGGCACGGCCGTCTCGCCCGAGGCGATCTGCGAGCTGGTGCGTCAGCGCCTGGGCTATCAGATGGTGGCCGAGCTGAAGCGGCCGGACGGAACCGTGCCTTTGGTGCAGATGGCGCCCGAGTGGGACCAGGTCTTCACCGCGCATCAATTGGACGGCGACGAAGCGGGTCTGAACGTCGCCCTGCCCCCCGAAGACTTCAATCGGCTGGTCGAGCATACGGCCGAACGCTTTGCCGCCTTGGCCGAGCAGGGCGTGTCGGCGGCGCTGGTCACGCCCGCGCGGCGGCGGCGGTTCATGCGGATGGTCATGTCCGCCCGCGGAATCACGAACCCCGTGCTCAGCTTCGAGGAACTGGGGACCGAGGCGCGGCCGGCGCTGGTGGGCATGGTCGCGGCATGAGCGAGGACCTCGCCCTTCTGCTCGATACGGCGCGCGCGGCGCTGTGGACCGGGTTCGTGGTGTTCCTGCGCGTGGGGGCGATCATGGCGCTTCTGCCCGCCTTCGGTGACCGGATGATCCCGATGCGGGTCCGGCTGGTCCTGGCGCTGGCCTTCACCGTCATCACCGCCCCCGCCGTGGTGCCGCTGATCGACCCCGCGATGTTCGACCGGCCGGGATGGCTGCTGGCGACCGAGGTGGTCATCGGGCTGGGTCTCGGCGCCGCGCTGCGGCTGTTCGTCCTGGCGTTGCAGATCACCGGCAGCATCGCCGCCCAGTCAGTCTCCTTGGCGCAGATCTTCGGTGGCCAGAGCATCGATCCCCAACCCGCGATCGGCCACGTGATCGTCATCTCGGGCCTCTGCCTGGCCGTGTTGTCGGGGCTGCACGTGAAGGTCGCCCAGATGATCGTGTTTTCCTACGACCTCCTGCCGGCCGGCGACTTTCCGGATCCCGGTGATTTCCTGGCCTGGGGGATTTCGCGGACGGCGCAGGCCTTCGCGCTTGGGTTCACCCTGGCGGCGCCCTTCGTCATCACCTCGCTGATTTACAACCTGGCGCTGGGCGTCATCAACCGGGCCATGCCGCAGCTCATGGTGGCGTTCGTCGGCGCCCCGGCCATCACCGCCGGGGGCCTGATCCTGATGGCGCTGGCCCTGCCGCTCATGCTGCAGGTCTGGCTGCAGGCGATGGATAGCTTCATCGCCGATCCCGGGGGGACGGGTCCGTGAGCGAAGAGGAAGAAGGCGCAGACAAGCCATACGACCCGACGCCGAAGAAGCTCGAGGACGCGCGCGCCAAGGGCGAAGTGCCCCGCTCGACCGACCTCATCACCACCGGCTCCTATGCCGGGCTGCTCCTTGCCGGGGTCGCGGCGGGTGGCAGCGCGCTCGACTCGATGGGGCGGCTGCTTGCGGGCTTGATCGCCCGCGCGCCCGAACTGGCCGCGGATATCGGCGCGGGCGGCGGGCTGCCGATCGTGGGGGGCGTCATGGCGCGGACCGGAACAGCGCTGGCCGCCTTCGTATTGCTGCCCATGGGACTGGCGTTGGGTTCCGTCGTGGCGCAGCGGGCGTTCACAGTGACCGGGTCCAAGCTGCAGCCCAAGCTGTCGCGGGTCTCGATCCTGTCGAACGCGCGCAACAAGTTCGGCCGCAACGGCCTGTTCGAGTTCGCCAAGTCGACGGTGAAGATGACGATCTACACGGCAATCCTGCTGTGGTTCCTGGCGCGTGCGATGCCCGAAATCCTCGCCTCGGTCGCAATGGGCCCGCATCACGCGGTCGCGCTACTGCTGGAGTTATGCCTGCGGTTCTTCGCATTGGTGCTGCTGATCTCGGTCGTGATCGGCGGCGCCGATTTCCTGTGGCAGCGGTCCGAGCATCTGCGCAAGCACCGCATGTCGCACAAGGACATGACCGACGAGCAGAAGCAGGCCGAAGGCGACCCGATGATGAAACAGCAGCGTCGCCAGCGCGCGCAGGACATCGCCATGAACCAGATGCTGGCGGATCTTCCGGGTGCGTCGGTGGTGGTGGTGAACCCCACTCATTTCGCCGTGGCGTTGAAGTGGTCGCGCGCGGATGCGGGCGCGCCGCTCTGCGTGGCCAAGGGCGTGGACGAGGTGGCGGCGACCATCCGGCGCATGGCGGTCGAACACGCGGTGCCGATCCACGAAGACCCGCCCACCGCCCGCGCGCTGCACGCAACCGTAGAGATCGGGCAGGAGATCCGGCCCGAGCATTTCGCCGCCGTCGCGGTCGCGATCCGCTTTGCCGAGGAAATGCGCAAGAAGGCTGCGGACCGATGAGCGGGCGACGCGATGGCAATCTCGCGGGTATGGCCGACCTGGCCGGCATGATCCGGGACAGTGAACTGGCCAAGGTCGCGCGGACGCTGCAGCACATGGCGCGGATCGAGGCTGACATCGCCCGGCTGCGCGACAGCCTGGCCAGGCGGGGCGCCGAGGGCGATCTGGATGCCGCGCGCCAGACGGGGATGGACCTGGTCTGGGCGGGCCAAGTCGATGCGCAGATACGCCGCAAGCTCGGTCAGCTTGCGGCCCTCCGGGCCTCGCATGAGGCGGCTTTGAGCGATGCGCGCCGGGCTTTCGGCCGCGCCGAGGTCCTTTCAAAGCTGTCCGAGGCCGCGCGCCAAGGCAAGAGGCGGTAGGGTGCGCCCGAGCGTGTCGCCGGATGCAGGTCGTCGTGCTTGCCTGTTCCGCCCCCGCGGCTGAGCCACTGTCTTGCGGGCCGGGAGATAGTCATGAGACTAAGCTCCCAGCGGGTTGCGCAGAGATCGCTGGCAGTGCGTCAGGGTACCTGCACCGCAACGCTTGGCCGCTTTCAATAATCCTGTCTGTTGATGTCGAGGATCAGGACATCGTGGATGCCGGCCGGGAAGCTCGCGGCCGCGAAGTCCACGAAGCCGCGGCGCAAGGTTTCCATCGAGCCGTTCGAGGTGAATTGCCCGTCGAATCCGCCGATATTGGCATGATCGAGCATGATCCGCAGGAACCCGTCGCGCAGCTTGGGGATACGCGCGGTCACGATGTCCTTCATCTCGGGCGCGACTTCGATCGTCAGTCGCATGACCACAAGCGCGGTGACCTTGTCGTCCTCGACCACGGGGATCACGAACTGTTCGGGGAACTTCACGAACTCCGACAGCGCCGCCGCCTCGGCCGGGGCCAGCTCGGGTCCTGCGCCGAGGTCGTCCGAGGCTGCGTTCGGGTCGATGCCACAGGGATCGCCCGTGTCGGCCATCGCGCCATCTTCGGGCAGGTTGGCCGGGTCAGGGTCAGGCCGCAAGGCAATGCCCGCCCCCACGCCGGCACCGGCACCGGCCAGGATCAGGACCAGCGGAAGGAGTTTCTTGATCATCGGGGCACCGGTCAGAAGGGAAGGATGATGTCTGCGATCTGCTGGCCATAGCGCGGCTGTTGCACATCGGTGATCTGGCCGCGGCCGCCATAGGAAATACGGGCTGCGGCGATCTTGTCGTAGGTAATCTCGTTCTGGCGGGCGATGTCCTCGGGGCGGACGAAGCCGGAAACGATCAGTTCGCGGATCTCGAAATTGACGCGCACCTCCTGACGACCCTCGATGGCGAGCGTGCCATTCGAAAGGACATCAGTGACGGTGGCCGCGACGCGCAGCGTCAGGCGTTCGTTGCGGCGCACCGATCCGTCGCCGCCCGAGGACGACCCCGAGCTGGCCGAAACGGCATCGGCCATGGTTGCGCCCTCGGGCAGGTTCTCGTCGATACGCTGGGGCAGGCCCAGAAAGGACGGGATCCCCATGGATTCGTTGGCCGAGCGCGAGCGGGCGGTCGAATTCGAGATCTCGGCCCGATCGTCGATCTCGATCACGACCGTCAGGATGTCGCCACGCGTCTCGGCACGACGGTTGCCGAGAAGCGACCCGCGATCCCCGCTCCAGAGCGAGGCTTGATCCACGGGGCGGTTCGGCTCGAGCCGGACGGGCAGACCGGGACTGCGCATGGCCGCGAGTTCGGGACTCTCGGACACGGGCGTGAGATCGGGCGCCTGGCCGAGATGGCCGAGCCGACCGCAGCCCGCGAGCCCCATGGCAAGAGTGCAGATGGCAAGAAGGGTGAGACGTGTCACTGGAAGGCCCCCGTAACCAGGAGTTGACCATCGGACTGCACCACCGCCGAGACGATGCTGCGCGAAGAGAGGTTCATGACGCGGAGCCGGTCGCCAACGCCGGCGCGGTCCAAGGCGCGGGCCTCTGCCATGATGGTGATCGCGCCGTTCGAGTAGGTCAGGTTCACGATCTGGTTCCGCTCGACGATTGCGGGCGCGCCGAGGTCATTTGCCCGGATCGGACGCCCGGCATAGAGCGTGACGCGCGCCTCCTGGCCGATGGCCTGGTCCGGATCGGTCAACGCGCCGGGCCGGTCGCCCGGGACCAGGGCCAGGTCGGACGGTGCGAGAACCGTCTGCGCGCGGATCGTGTGGGCGGCGACCAGCGTGTCGGCGGCGGTTGGCGAAGCTAGGGCCAGCGAGAGAGCGATGGCGCGGATCATCGGATCTGCGTCGTTGCGCCGAGCATCTGGTCGGCGGCGGTGATGACCTTGGCGTTCAATTCGTATCCACGCTGCGCCTCGATCAGCTGGGTGATCTGGCGGACGGCATCGACCGAACTGTCTTCGAGATAACCCTGTCGAAGGGTCCCGAGGCCATCGGTGCCAGGATTCGATACCAGGGCCGGACCCGATGCGGGGCTTTCCACGAAGAGGTTCGATCCGATGGCTTCCAGCCCTTTCACGTTGCTGAAGCCCGAGAGGGTCAGCTGGCCCAGAAGCTGCGGTTCGACCTGGTCGCGGAAATCGGCATAGACCTCGCCCGCGGAATTGATGGAGATCGACACCGCGTCAGCAGGGATGGTGATATCGGGCGCGACCGCGTGTCCGTCGGACGTGACGATCAGCCCGTCGGCACTGCGTTTGAGCGCGCCATCGCGGGTATAGGCGGACTGGCCGGACGGCAGCGTGACTTCCAGAAATCCGGCGCCCTCGATGGCCACGTCCAAATCGCCGCCGGTCTGGATCAATGCACCCTGCGCGACGGTCACCGACACGGCGGCGGGACGTACGCCCAGCCCCAGCTGCACGCCAGTGGGCAGCTGCGTGCCTGTGGTGGCGTTGATCGTGCCCGGCCGCGCCATCTGCTGGTAGTGCAGGTCGGCGAACTCGGCGCGGCGGGCGTTGTAGCCTGTGGTGCTCATGTTGGACAGGTTTTGCGAGATCACCTCGACCCGCATCTGCTGAGCCGACATGCCCGTGGCTGCAATGGAAAGAGCGCGCATGGAAAATCTCCTTACGGACGGCCGAGGGTGGACAGGACATTGCGAATGCGCCCGTGTTCTTCCTCGAGGAAGGACTGGCCCAGTTCATAGGCGCGCTGCACCTCGATCATGCGGGCCATCTGCGAGATCGGGTCGACGTTCGAGCCTTCGAGAAAGCCTTGCAGGATCACGCCGTTCTCGACCGGTTCGGGCGGGTTCCGGAGGGTGAATAAGACGCCCTCGCGGCGGACAAGGTCGGTGTCGTCGGCCGGGCGCCACAGACCGATCTGCGACAGCGGGCGACCATCGGCGCTGAGCGTGCCGTCGGCGGCGACCGACAGCGATTGCGCGTCGGGCGGGATGAAGATGGGCGCGCCGCCCGCATCGAGCACGCGCAGCCCGTCGGAGGTTACAAGCTCACCGGTGTCAGATGGGGTGAAGCTGCCTGCGCGGGTCAGCGCGTCGCCCTCGGGCGTCTCGATCAGGAAGAACCCGTCACCCTGGATCGCGAAATCGAAGGTGCCGCCGGTCTGTTCCACGCCGCCCTGCATCGACGATGCGAAGCGCGCGTTCCCTGCGGCCATGGACAGCGACGGCGCGGTGCCGTCCAGGGCGCTGATGTATTCCGAGAAGACCATGTTCTCGGACCGGAACCCGCCGGTCGAGGCGTTGGCGATATTGTTGGCGATGATCTGCATCTCGCGCATGAGCGAAGAATGCCGCGTCAGCGTCGTGTAACCCGCGTTCTCCATGGTTCAGCTCCCGACGATGAGCGGCACCACGGTGCCGTCGAAATAGGAAACGAGCGACTGGGTCATGAAGCCCATGGTCGCCCAGAAGACACCCACGATGGCCAGCAGCTTGGGCACGAAGGTGAGGGTCATTTCCTGCACCGAGGTCAGGGCCTGGAAGAGCCCGACCGTCAGACCCGCGGCCAGCGCCACGGCGAGGATCGGGGTCGAGATTTCGACGGCGACCCACATGCCCTGGCGCAAGGTGTCGTAAAAGATCAGGTCGGTCATGGGTCAGACCGGCATCCGCAGGATTTCCTGGTAGGCCTCGACGACCTTGTCGCGCACGGCCACGGCCGTCTCGACGGCGAAGCGGGTCTCGGCCATTTTCTGGACCAGCGTGTGGGTGTCGGTCCCGCCCGTCAGGGCCGAGGTTCCCGCCGCCTCGGCCTGACCAAGCGTGGCGGCGAAGTCGCCGGCCAGCCGTCCCGCGGCGGCAACGCTGGGATCGGGTGCAGTGGCGGGCCGGGTCGCGGCATAGCCGCGGGCGGCAAAGGCGGCATTCATGTCCATTCTGGACCTCCTGGATCGGGGTGGTTGGAAGGGTTAGCGGCGCAGAAGCTCCAGCAGGCCGTCGGTCATCTTGCGGGCCTGGTCGAACATCCGGAGATTGGCCTCGTATGAGCGCTGTGCCTCGCGCGCGTCGGCGATCTCGATCACCAGGTCGACGCTGGATCCGTCGTAGTGCCCGGTTTCATCGGCCATGGGATGGTCGGGATCGTAGACGCGCGGCAGCTCGGCCTGGCTGAGTGACAGGCGCCCGGCCTCGACCCCGCCGCCATCCACCATCTCGCGGAAGGGAATGGTCTTGCGGCGGTAGCCGGGCGTGTCGGCATTGGCGATATTTTCAGACGTGTGGCGCAGACGTTCGGCCTGGGCCTGCATGCCGCTGGAAGCGACGGAAAGGGTGCGCAGGATATCGGTCATGGCGATCGGGTCCCCTCTTTAGCGGCGGCCCAGCGTGGCGCCGAGGATCTGGCGCGCGCTGGAATAGATCGACAGGGCGGTGTCGTGTTCAGCCTTGGCGGCGGTGGCGTGCATCATCTCGGTCTCGAGCGAGACGGTGTTCCCGTTAGGCGATGCCGCCGACGCACGCGGCGTTGCACGGGTTGCGCCGATCCCGCCATCGGTCGGCGGAAGGTGGCCGGGACGGGTGCGCCGAAGCGGGGTCACAGGCTCGCGCAGCGTGTCGGCGAAGCTGCCGATGCCCTGGGCGCGGTAGCCCGGCGTGTCGGCATTTGCGACGTTGCGCGCGATCTGAGCCTGGCGCGCCGCGGCGTGGCGGGCCGCATCGTGCACCATCTTCATCAGGCCGTTTCCGTCCATGCCCGAACCCTTTCTGTCTCGGATGAAACGAAGGTTTAACGGCGATTCGTTTAGAAACCGTTTCGCCACACCGAAGGGAGCGAACGATGGACCAGGCAGGATTCGAGAACGTCGCGGCGGCGTTGGACGAGGTTCGGATCAGCCGCGCCGTGGGGCGGGTGACCGGCCTGGGCGGCGGGCTGATCCAGGTGGGCGGCCTGTCGCGCGTGGCGCGATTGGGCGACCGGGTGACCTGCCGGATGGCAGGCGGTGCGTCCCTCGCGGGCGAGGTCGTCGGGCTGGAGCGTGATGCCGTGTCGGTTTTGCCCGACGGGGGCGCCGCCGGTTGTGCCATCGGGGACGCGGCGCTTCATGGCGGGGCGGCGAAGCTGGCGCCCGGCGACCACTGGATGGGCCGCGTGATCGACCCGCTGGGGCGTCCTTTGGACGGGCGCCCGCTGCTGCCGGGTCGCGCCCCTCGGCTGGTCGAGGGTCCCGCGCCGTCGCCGACGCAGCGCAGGGGGCTGGGCGCACGGTTGTCCACCGGGTTCTGCGCGTTCAACACGCTGCTGCCCATCGTGCGCGGGCAGCGCATGGGCGTGTTCGCGGGCGCCGGTGTCGGCAAATCCACCCTTCTGGCCGGACTGGCGCGCAAGGTCGATGCCGATGTCGTGGTGATCGCCATGGTGGGCGAACGGGGGCGTGAGCTGCGCGACTTCGTGGCAAACGTCCTGGGACCCGAGGGGCTGTCGCGCGCGGTGATCGTCGCGGCCACGTCCGACACGGCGGCGGCGCTGCGGCGGCGCTGCGCGCCCGCCGCCATGGCGGTGGCCGAGCATTTCCGCGACGCGGGCAAGCAGGTGCTGCTGCTGTGCGATTCGGTCACCCGGTTCGCCGAGGCGCACCGCGAGATCGCGCTGGCGCAGGGCGAGCCGGCATCGCTGTCTGGCTTTCCGCCGTCGATGGTGGCCCGGATCACCGGGCTGTGCGAGCGGGCCGGGCCGGGCATCGACGGGACGGGCGACATCACCGCGATCTTCACCGTCCTCGTGGCGGGGTCGGACATGGACGGGCCGGTCGCCGATACGTTGCGCGGCGTGCTGGACGGGCACGTGGTGCTGGACCGGTCGATCGCCGAGCGCGGACGGTTCCCGGCGGTGGACCTGTTGCGGTCCGTGTCGCGGGCCCTGCCCGGGGCGGCGAGCGAGCAGGAAAACACGCTGATCACCGAGGCGCGGCGCCTGATCGGGGCCTACGAGAGGTCCGAGATGATGATCCAGGCGGGGCTCTATTCCACGGGCAGCGACCGCACCGTAGACGCCGCGATCCAGGCCTGGCCGCGGCTGGATGCATTCCTGGGCAAGTCCGAGCCGCGCGATATCCGTGACAGTTTCAAGGGATTGGCGCGGTGCCTGTCGGGGCGGAATGAGCCGGGAGACCAGACACCTGCGTAGTGCGGGAGGACGGTCCGATCCCCGAGGTGCGGCGGCGCTTTGCACGCGCCCGTAGCGAGATTCCCGATGAACGGTGGCAGCTCAGCACATTCGGTCGATCTGTCGCGCCGGATGGGCGACCAGCGGGTGACGCCGTCTCAGAAGCCCTGCGAGCCGTTCGTCAGAAGGGTCAGCGCCGTACTGGCCGGCGTTGCAGGCCCTGACAGGCCATTGGCCACCTGGGCGCGGACGAGGAACAGGCGGCGCAGCTCTTCCTGCCGCTCGGGATCGGCGAAATCCGCGATCTCGGAGACGCCGAATGCGGATTGCGCCTTGGCGCGGAAGCCCTCCAGCTGACGGTCGAGGTCAAGCGCGCCGAAGCTTTGCGGCAGGCCCAGTGCCGTTTCGAAGACCTGCCGCAACGGCTTGTTGGCCATCACGTTGAACCAGGTCGCGTCCGGGCTGGCACCCTTGTCGATGATCTGGCCCAGTTCACGCTCCAGCCCCATGGCCAGTCGCATGGTCTGGTCCTGCTCGCCGACCGCGATCTCGAACTGGCGGGTGGTGTAGGCCTCGACGATGCGGTCGGCGAACCCGGGGAGCCCGACCCGTGGCCCGAGCACATCGCCGAAGCCGAACGCCTTGGCCATCGTCTCGTAGCGCTTGTCGGCGAGGCGGGAGGTGAGCGCCTCGGGGTCGGCAGTGTTGGAAGACAGTACCTTCTGGATCAGAAACTTGTTGTTGATGTCCTCGTCCAGGCCAAAGGCACCCAGCGTCACCTGTAGCAGCTGGTAGTCTTTCACCAACGCTTCGGCGCTGGTGATGCCGGCGATGCGGTCGCGGAACGCGTCGACATTGCGCTGAACCGACGCGCTTTGCTGGAAGGTCTCGAGCTGTCGCTCGCGGGTCCGTTCGAGAAACGCGTAGCCGGCCGCGCCAGAGAACGGGACGAGGGGCTGAAAGGTCACGGCCGCGGCCTCTTGAGCAGCGCGTCCTCGCGCGGGATGAGCCTCCTGAGCGATTTCAGAAGACCGTAGGCCTGGCCCTTGAGCAGCGCCGTCTTGGCCTCGGCCAGGGTCGCCTGGCTGTCGCGATCGGTCATGGCGCGGCTGAGTTGATCCAGCCCGCGCGAGATGTCGTCCCGCAGGTCGTCGAGCCCCGCATCACCCGACAGGAGCAGCTGCGCCATGTAGGCGAGGCGGCGTACCGGCGTCTTGGTTTCGGTCGGATGGATCGCGTCGCGCAGGCGCAGGATGTTGGCGCCGGGCGTCACGATGTTGAGCCGCGATCGCCGGTTACCATTCTCGATGACGGCGCCATTGATCAGGACGCGCTCGTTCGGCCCCAGCTTCAGAACCAGCCCGGTCATGTGGCCCGCGCCCGGTCGCCCCGGAGCCCCCGCATGATCGACGTATTGATGTCGACCAGCACGTCCACGTCGCCGCCCCCCGTCAGCACCTTGGAGGAATGCTGCGCGGTGAACTCCGCGAGGTAGAAGATCTGCGCCCGCAATTCCGTGGGAAGCTGGTTCCCGATGCCCGCCACGTCCGAGGCGAGGATCGACCAGAGTTCGCGGTTGCGGTGGATGGCACGCGCCTTGTCGTGGATGGTTTCCGCGCTTCGGAGAGCCGATGTGACGCGGGCGAAGGTGTCGTATTCCTGTCCGGTTGCCGTGCGGGTCGGTCCGGACCGCGCGGCATAGGCATTCTGGGCGAGCAACGAAGTATTCACGTCTTGTCCTTCTCGAGACGGGCATGGTCGAGGCCATGGGAAAATTCAGACGGAAATCCGGGGCGCGAGGGCGGACGAGGTCCGCGATCCCGCGCCCCGGGGTCAGCTTACCGGAACAGCGACAGGAGCTGCTGCGGCGCCTGGTTGGCGATGGACAGCGACTGGGTGCCCAGCTGCTGTTGCACCTGCAGCGCCTGCAGGCGGGCCGAGGATTCCTCCATGTCGGCATCCACCAGCGAGCCGATGCCCGACTTCAGCGCGTCCGTCAGCTTGCCGACGAATTCGCTTTGGTTCGAGATACGGTCCGCCGATGCACCCAGCGCAGCCGCGCCGTCGATGGCGGTCTGCAGGAAGGTCTCGATCTCCCCCAGGGCCGTGGCGGCCGTGGCGCTGTCGGTGATCGCGGTCAGGTTGGTGGCCAGATCGAGGTTCGCCTCGAAATCGACCGTCGCCACCGAGAAGGTGGTGGTGGTCGGTGCGCCCGAGCCCACGCGGTCAAGCGAGGCAAGGACCGTCAGGCCGGTGGCGCCGGCGCCGTCCACGTCGGTGGCCAGCAGGTTGGCGCCGTTGAACTGGGCGCCGCCGATGATCGACGACACAAGCGCCGAACGTTCGTCGATATCCGCCTGGATCTTGGCGAAATCGACGTTCTCGGAGGTGCCGGAGACGATCACCTCTTTCATATCCTTCAGGATATCGGTGATCTGCTCGGCCGAGGCCGAAGCCACGGCGACGGTGGATTCGCTCAGCGACAGCGACTTCGAGATCGCCTTGAAGCCGCTGACATCGGATTCCATCGTCTTGGAAATGGCCCAGATCGCCGAGTTGTCCTTGGCGGTTGCCACGGCCTTGCCGGTCGAGATCTGGGACTGCACTTCGCCCAGGTTCTTGTTGATGCCCTTCAGGGTTTGCAGCGCGACCATGGCGCTGTTGTTGGTCAGAATGCTGGACATTCGCTTTCCTCGGATTTGGGGACGCTTTTGCGCCCCAATGTCGTGTTGGCCCGCGCGTCGCGCGCGGGGCCGGGTGAAACGCCATTCTGACGGGGGCGGCCCGCGTTCCGGCCCGCCTGTCCTGCTGGACATGGCGACAAGATCGGCCGGAAGGGCTAAGGAAACGCTAATCCCGCAGGGGGCTTTGCGCCGGATTTGAGATTAACGCGCGGGATCGCCCAGCCGGATCACCGGCCCGGCGGCGGCCGCCGCGTCGTCGGCGTCGTGGGTGACCATGACCACGGGCAGAGACCGCGCGCGGGCGGTGTCGAACACCATGGCGCGGGTGCTTTCGCGCCGCGCGGCGTCGAGCCGCGAGAACGCCTCGTCCAGCAGCAATGCGTAGGGATCGGCCAGCAGCATCCGCATCAGGGACACCCGCGCGCGCTGCCCGCCCGACAGCGTGGCCGGGTCGCGGTCCTCGAACCCCGCCAGACCGACCTCGTCCAGCGCGGCGGCGATGCGCTCGCGCCGCGCGGCCCGGTCGCCGCCGGCCAGCCCGAAGGCCAGGTTGCCGCCGACGCTGAGATGCGGGAACAGCAGATCGTCCTGGAAGAGAATGCCCATGCCGCGCCGCGCGGTGGGCAGATCGGTCACGTCACGGCCATTCAGGATGACCCGGCCCCGCGCGGTGAACGCGGGATCGAGCGTGCCGATGAGGTAGGACAGCAGCGTCGACTTGCCCACGCCGGACGGCCCCATGACGGTCAGGACCGTGCCGGGCGGCACATTTCGGTCCAGCGCGATCAGGGGATGGTCGCCCTTGCGGATCTCGACGGCCTGGATGGTCAGTCCCTCAGCCATGGAGCCCCCTGCGGTTGCGCCACAGAGCCAGGGGCAGCAGCGTGGCCAGCGCGAATGGCAGCAGTGCGGCACCCGTCTGCGCCAGCGCGTACACGCCGATGGCGCGCCGGTCGCCGCCCGAGGCGAGCGCCACCGCCTCGGTCGTCAGGGTGGCGACCCGGCCGCCGCCGATCAGCAGCGTCGGCAGGTATTGTCCGACGCTGACCGCCGCGCCGACCGCCGCGGCGACGAGGATGGGACGCAGGAGCATTGGCAGCCTGACCCGAAGGAACACGCGGCCGGGCGATGCGCCCAGCGCGGCGCCGACCGTTGCCTGCCGCGTGTCCCAGGCCCGCCACGGATCGCCCAGCGACAGGAACACGTAGGGCAGGACGAAGACCAAGTGCGCGGCAATCACCGGCAACGCCCCGCGATCCGCACCCAGCCGCAGAAGCAAGGTCTGGAGGCCCGGCAGGAACGCCGTCTGCGGCACGATCAGCGGCAGGTAGAGCAGCCAGATCCCCGCGCGACCGATGGGACGGCCACGGCGGAACTCGGCCTCGAGACAGCCAACAGTCAGTGCGACGGCAAGCGCGACCGCCACCAGCGCAACCAGCGCCGTGTCGCCCACCGCCGCGCCCAGCCCGTCGGCGTGACGCATCCAGCTGCGCGCGGTCAATGCCTCGGGTAAAGCGTCGGGAAACCGCCAGCCTGCCGCGACGGACCACAGCGCCATCGCCGCGATCCCGCCGAGAACCGCCAGCGCCGACAGCCCGCCCAGCCCCAGCCCGAGCGGGCGCAGCGGGTCGAGCATCGCGCCGCGCCCGCCGCCCGTGGCCCAGGCGATGCCCCAGCGGCGCAGCGCGATCTCGCCCCCGCGCCACGCGGCGAGGGCCACCAGCACCAGGGCGAGCTGTAGCAGGGCCGCGGCCGAGGCCACCAGCCGCATGGACAGGTCCGGGTCCGACATCCAGCGCACGATCTGAACCGACAGGGTGGCGGGGGTCGAGGGGCCGAGGATCAGCGCCATGTCGACCACCGACATGGAGTAGGCCAGCACCACGAAGACGGGCAGGCGGATCTGGGCATAGACCGCCGGGAACACGACCTTGAGCCACGCGGCGATTCGGCCGTATCCCATGGCCTGTGCCGAGATCAGCATGGCGCGCGCGCGCACCTGCCCCAGCGCGGCCAGCGTCATCAGCAGCAGGAACGGCACCTCTTTCGCGACCAGCCCGGCGGTCAGCGACAGGCCCCACGGGTCGCCCGGGATCAGCCAGTCGGGCGGCCGGTCCCAGCCGGTGATGCCCGGTGAGGCCAGTCTGGCCAGCCAGCCCGACGGCGCGATGAGGAAAGCGAGCCCCAACGCCGCGGCGGCGTGGGGCACGGAGAGGAGCGGAGACAAGGCGCGCTCGATCCAGTTGTAGGGCCGCGTGCCCCACCAGCCGGCGACGATCAGCGTGACGATGGCCAACGATATCAGCGTGGCCAGAAGTCCCGTGACCAGCGACAGCCGGATCGAGTCGCCCAATCCCGGCCACGCCCCCAGCGGGCTCCAAGCCTCGAGCGACGGTCCGATGAAACCGGCGGCGGGCAGGTGCCCCATGGCGGGCAGCAGCGCGCCCCACAGCCCGGCCGCCACCGGGCCCAGCATCGCCAACAGCATCAGCGTGGGTAGAAGGGCGAGCGGACGGGACAAGACCGGCCCCGGGGGCTCAGTTCACGCCGTAGCGGTCGATCCAGGCGTCCTGGATGGCGGTGGACCAGCTGGAATGGGGCTCGGGCAGGACCGGGCCCAGCTCGGCCGGCGACAGGGTGGCGATGCCCAGGTCGAGATCCGCGAAGGCCTGCCGCATCTCGGGCGACAGCGCCGCCATGTCCAGCACGGTGCCGTAGCCCAGGATATCGGGCGTCTGTGCGCGGAGTTGCGCCTCGGGCGACAGAAGAAGGTTCGCCACGACCATGGCGCCTTCCTTGGCGCCCGAGTTGAAGGGGATCGCCACGAAGCTCGCGTTGCCGATGGTCCCGCCCTCGGGGACGAAGGTGCGGATGGTATCGGGCAGCTGGAAGTTGGCGATGGCGGCCGAAGCCTCGGACGGCGACAGCGACGGGGCGATGTCGATCTCCTCGTCGGTGAGCAGCTGGAACTGCGCCGGGCCCGAGGTCGGGTAGGCGTCGCCGCCGCGCCAGAGGTTCGGCTGCAGCGCGTCGAGATAGTCCCACAGCGGCGCGGTGACGGCGTCGAAATCGGCCTCGTCCACCGGCGATCGCAATGCGTCGCTGTCCACCTGGCTGACCAGCACCTGTTTCAGGAAGGTCACGCCGAGGAAATCGGGCGGCTGGGGATAGGTGAAGCGGCCCGGGTTGGCCGCGGCCCAGTCCAGAAGCCCGTCCATGTCCGCGGGCGGCTCGGCATCGGCGCTGTCGTACATGAAGACGAACTGCGCCTTGGCCCAGGGGCTTTCCATGCCGTCCACCGGGGTGCCGAAATCGGTGGTGATCGCCTCGTCCTCGGCGACGAGGTCATAGTTCGGCAGCTGGGTGGCGAAGGGGCCGAACAGCAGGTCGGCGTCCTTCATCGCGGCGAAGTTGGCCCCGTTGATCCAGATCATGTCGACCGCGCTGTCGTCGGTCTGGCCCGCCTCGCGCTCGGACAGGACACGGGTGACGGCGTCGGCGGTGTCGGTCAGTTTCACGTGTTCCAGCGTGACGCCGTGGCGCTCGGCCACCTGCTCGCCCAGCCAGGCGATGAAGTCGTTGGTCTGGGTCGATCCGCCCCAGGCATGCCAGTAGACCGTCTGCCCCTCGGCGGCCGCGAGCACGCTGTCCCAGTCGGACGGATCGGGCGCGGTCTGACCCGAGGCAAGCCCCGGAGTGAGGGAGGCGAGGGCGGCAAGAAGCAGACGCATGGGCATACCTTTCAGGGGTCGTGTCAGGAATGGAACAGGTGATGGGCGGTGCGCAGGCGCAGGACCGCCGTGGCCAGACATAGCGCGCCGAAGATCCAGGCCAGCGGCGCGAAATACATTGGAAGCAGGCAGATCAGGACGAAGAAGCCGATGGTTTCGAACCCTTCGAGCAGCCCGTTCGAGTAGAAAAGCGATTTCTCGCCCTGCGCGTCGGTCTCGATCCCGTGCTTTTCGGCCAGGATGGCGAAGCCCAGGAAGCTCGTGCCGTTCACGTAGAAACTGGCCAGCAGGAAGGCCGCGGCGATGGCGTTCGTGGCCGGGTCCGCCACGGCGAAGGCGAGCGGGATCGCCCCATAGAAGGCGAAATCGGCGACGATATCCAGGTATCCGCCGAAGTCGGTCTTGCGGCTTGCCCGCGCGACGGCCCCGTCCAGCCCGTCGGCAAGGCGCGAGGCCAGCAGCGGCAGCAGGGCGATGAGGTAGGCTTCGACGGCGATGCAGACAGCAGCAAGCAGGCCCAGGCCCAGGCCCGCCAAAGTCACGGCGTTCGCACCGATGCCCGCCTGCGCCACGCGCGCGCCCAACCGGTTCAGCGGAGGGTCGATGATCGGTCTGATACGGGCGTCGAACACGGTGCCGGCTCCTCCTTGTGGCGAAGGTATGCCGAGCGGCACCGCACGTGGCAATCACTGTGCCGCAAAAGTGAGCAGGGCGCCCCAATCGTTTCAAAGGGCGCCGTTATAGGCGATTCAGGCCCGTTTCTGCAGCCGGTTTTCCGGGGGGCGAATGACCTCGCGCGTGCCGTTGGCCGCATAGGCATGGATATCGCGCCCGCGCCGGATCGCGTCGAGCCGATCGCGCGCGGCCTCGATCCCGCGCCCGGCCGCGTCCACCAGTGCCTGGTTGCGGTCTGCCTTCCGGCGCAGCGTTTCGACTTCGTCGGCGGTGGGCTGGCGCGCCTGCAACGCGGCGATCAGCCGTTCCTTGGCATCGGCCAGATCCGCGGCCCCGCGCACGTCGCCTCGCCGCAGGAAGTCGCGTTCCCGGTCCAGCAGGGCAACCATGCGACGGTAGGGGCCGTCAAACATTGCGGGCCTCTCGTTTCATGAGCGCATCGAAGATCTGTTCCGTCAGCCCGATACCGCCTGCCTCGACCAATTGCCGTGCCCGCTCGTCTCGCATCAGGGACGCGAACTGGTCCTCGCCCGCGCCCCCGCCGAACGGTCCGGCCTGCGGTGCGAGACCAGCATCCTTCAGCATCAGCGACAGGAACGTCGCCTCAAGCGCCATGGCGGTTTCGCGCAGCTCTGCCCGGCGCGCGGACTCCACCGCTGGCGGGCTCGAAGGCGGGGAAACTGGAATCGGTGTCATCGGCGTCTCCTTGCGTCTCAAGGTCAGAAAATCCGATGGCGGTAAAGAAAAGGTAAGCTTTTGCGCGGAGTCTCATCCGCAGCGAGAGGACGGAACTCCAATGGTTCAGATCGAGACAATCGCATCGCAAGGCGCGCCAGTTCGGCCTCCCCGGTCCGACGCGCTACGCGGCGACGTGGCGGGTTTCCATCGGCTGATTGACCAATCCGGCGACCAGCGAACGTGGCATGATGCGGAACATCGCGGCAGCGGCGCGAAAACCGGCCGAGGCGCGCCAGCGGGCGACGCGCGCGGCCCGGCCGACACGGCTTCTGCGCCCGCGCGCGATGCGGCGTCGCCGGATCATCCCGGCGCTGACCCCGCCGATGGGGACGCCCGGTCGGAAACCGTCGCGCGTGTCCCCGCCCCACTGGAGTCAGACGTCGAGGCGGCCGTTCGGGCCCTGATCGGAGGACCGCGACCCGACGGCGGGAGTCCGGCCGACATCGGTGACGAAGGCATGTCAGCCAGGCAACCGCATCCGGACGGGCCGCGGGACCCCGTGCAGAACCACGTTGCGGAACAGGGGGTGGACCAAGGTCTGCCCGCTGTTCCGCAAATCCCCGATCGGCTGCCCGAGACGGAGATCCCATTGGGTCCCGCGCAAACGCAGGCATTTGCGTTGCCCCGGTCGCCGCGGTCCGAGGTGAGCACGGTCCGCTTGGACGGCGCCAACCCGCTATTTCAGCCGACGAAAGCCGCCGGCGCGTCCGTGCAGGTGCCCGTCTCCACATCTCCGGCGCGCTCCCTCAACGCGGACGACACCATGTCCGCCAAGACCCAGGAGATCGTTCTCGACCCCGCCGGGTTCGCAAGAAAAGCGTCTTCATCGGAACGGATCCAAGGGGCCGGCGGCGATGCCGCCGCGGCTGCCCGGGTTTTCGACGACGGGCGCTTGATGATCCGGCCAACCTCGGCTGCGACGATCGACGACGTCATGGCGAAGGCCGACGGACTGATCCCTAAGACCGCGGAATCCGCAGCCACCAAGGCCGGGACCATCCGGCCGGAAGTCACTACTTCCGGGCTCTCAGCCAGCCCGACGCCACCTGCGCGGGCCGTCGAAAGCGGGAAGATTCCATCACCCTCCGGGCAAGGCGGTTTTGCGGCGCAGCGCGGAGACGCTGTGCCTCTCGGGGCCACGGCACGTGCTGATGTGCCGATGACGGCCGGTCGTGAAACCCGGACGGTGTCAGTTCGCCCAGAAGCTTCCACGATGACCGTGGGCCCCAGCGTGTCCACGAAGGCTCCGGCGGTCGGCTCGCCAGGCCTTGATCAAGACATCGCACGGGCCGGGGGGGCGGTTCATCAGAACGGCCCGTTGGGTATTGCCCGTGATGCCGCCCGTCAGGAAGAACCTTCGGGCGCGATGTCATCCCGCGCCTCGGCATTCGCCGCGGACCCGGATGGACGAGCGGCGGCCCTCCCCTCCGGTCGGGGCGCCGCCAAGCTGACATTCCAATCCGCGCGTCCAACCGGATCGGAAACCCGCGATCTTGGGCCATCGGTCAAGGCGGTGTCCGAGCCGGGCGACACGCGATTGCAGGGCGGAATTCCGCCCGCTGCGCCCGGCCACGGCCGCATCGAAGCCTCACCGGCGGTGGTGCAAGCCATGGACCCGTCGAATGTTGCCGCGCCGGGAGATCATGCAAGGAAGTCGGTCCCGCCGCTAGGGATCATCGCGCAGGATGAGCGGGTTCTGGCGAGCGACGTCACGGTCGGCGCAGAGCGCCCGGCCCGTTCCGAGCCTGCACTCGCGGCCACACCATCCGCCACGCCGAACGCGACGGCGCCCCGGCCCGTACCGGCACAGATCGCGGTGGCCGTGGCGTCCGCGCCGGCCGGGACCTCGTCGATCGAGCTGTCCCTCGCGCCCGAGGAACTGGGACGCGTCACGATCACGCTCAATCGCGGCGAGGCGGGCCTGTCGGTCGTGCTTTTGGCAGAGCGGGACGACACGATGGCGATGCTGCGCCGCCACGGCGAGCAATTGCGCGAGGCATTCACGGCCCTGGATCAGGGCAGCGTCGACATTTCCTTCGCCGGCGGGGGCGCTGACCCCGAGCGACGGCGCGATGAGACCGGGCCGCGGTCCGAAGCAGGGTCGTCCGACCTGTCGGGCCATGCGGTGGCGGCCCAACCCAAAAGCCGGCCCGGCGCCCCGGACGGCCGTCTCGACTTGCGGATGTAGGAGAAGAAGATGATGGATCTCGGTCCCGTTTCGACCCGGAATTCGGGCGCACAGGCACAAAGCGGCTCCCAGGCCGCCGCCGCGGCGGACAAGCTCAGCTCGGATTTCGAGACATTCCTGCGGTTGCTCACGACCCAGATCAGCAGCCAGGACCCGCTGGACCCCATGAAGCCCGAGCAGTTCGCCTCCCAACTCGCCACGTTCTCGACGGTCGAGCAGAGCGTTCGGACCAATGATCTGCTGGAGCGTATCCTTGCCGGGCAGGGCGCGGGCGGATCCGGCGACCTTGCGGGCTGGATCGGCCGCGAGGCACGGGCGCCGATGGCGGCTCGTTATGACGGTGCGCCGGTGACACTGTACCCCGAACCGGCCGCCGCGGGCGACCGTCACGCGTTGGTGGTACTGGACGCATCGGGGACAGAGATCGACCGCCGAGTGATCGATGGCAGCGGTGACCCGGTGGCCTGGGATGGCCGACTGCGAACCGGCGGAGCGGCGCCCGACGGGGTCTATCGCTTCGTCGCCGAAAGCTATGAGGGCGAGAGCCTCGCCGCCAGCGCACCGGTCGAGACATATGCCCGCGTGTCCGAGGTCCGATTCGCGCCTGACGGCGCACGGCTGATTTTCGCGGGGGGTGTCGAGATCGGCGTAGAGCACGCTACGGCTCTGCGCGCGTTGGATTGACCGGACGGGCTGCTCTGCCGCGACCGACAGGGCCTGCTTGCGCGGCCGGGCAACGCCGGCTCGAGAAAAGGATTTGAAAGGAACTGCATGGGGAGGCCATTGGCTGCGTGGCGACAGGAGAAGAACTGCGAGACTCGCCGGCTTCGCGCTGCCACGACATCACGGCCTCGCCGCGAAGCGGCGATTGGCCGGAGAGGCGGCCGTTAAACGCCACGTCGTCGGGGGCCGCGAAGCGTGGCGTACGAGGGCGCGCACTCCGTTGCCGGCCAGGGCGCGGGCAGGTGCCTTGCCGCGTCGATGCTTGTCTGGGTCGTCGAGACGCTGGTCGCTTCCAACGAGGATCTCGATTGCTCGACTCGCATATTGTTCCGCCTCCGCCCGCAAGGGAATGCCTGTCGAATCGGGGGGCATGGCGATAGCTAGACGCCATGTGCCCGTCCGGACCCCGTCACGCCAACATGAACTGCCACGCACCCGCGCTGGCGGCTTGGCTGGCCGAGCGCGGTGTGATGTCAAAGGAGACACGTTGGACGCGCGTCCGAGCCGGGCGCAGCAACCGCGTGTGGCGCCTGGATTCGCCGGTCGGCGCGCCGCTGATCTGCAAGCTCGGGCTGCCCGACCACGCCACACCCATCTTCCCCAATGACCCGGCGGCCGAGGCGGCGGGGCTGGATCACCTCGCCCAAACCGGCCTGGCGCCCGCACCGGTGGCCGCCATTGCCTCGCCCTGGGGGGCGGTGCTGATAATGGAGGCATTGGCTGTCACCGGTCCCGCGACGCCCGCTGCGGTCGGCGGGGCGCTGGCCCGACTTCACCGGGTCCCGGTTTTGCCGGGAGCGCGAAGGCTTGTTCTGGACGGCGCCGTGCTGCTGGCGGAAGCGGAGGCAATGCTGGCAGCCGCGCCGCCGGTTTTGAGGGCCGCGATCAGCGCCATCCCTCCCGACACCCCTGCGCCTGAGACCGGATCCATCCGACTGCTGCATGGCGACCCGGCACCGGACAACGTGCTGGCGACAGCGGCGGGCATTCGGTTCGTCGATTGGCAATGCCCGGCCACGGGCGATCCGGTGTTCGACCTCGCCTGTTTCGCGGCGCCCTCGATGCGATTGGCAGCGGGCGTCGATCCGCTCTCCGACCACGAGCTAGACGATCTGCTGCGGGGCTACGGAGACGGGGCGATCGCGGCGCGGTTCAGACGCTGGCGGGCCTGCCTGTCCTACCGTTTCGCGGCGCATGCTGCCTGGCGGGCGGGGCATGGACACCCGGATTACGCGGCGGGCGCGCGGGCCGAGGTCTACCTGCTAGAGCATCTGTCCCGCTAGCACCCCGATCCCCATGGCCCCCAGTGTCAGGGCGGCGCCCAGCACGACCCAGGGTAGACGGGCGGGGCGCTGCGGTTCGGCCGGGCGGGATTGCGCAATCAGCGCGGCCTCGGCGATGCCGGGCAGCTTGGGGCCGAAACGGGCCAGCACCACGGCGGTCTTGCGCAGGTCGCGGACAAGCGCTTTCGGCCCGATATTGTCGCGGATGTATTCCTCGACCACCGGGCGGGCGACCTCCCAGATGTTGATCTGCGGGTTAAGCGAGCGCGACACGCCCTCGACCACCACCATCGTGCGTTGCAGAAGGATCAGCTCGGTCCGGGTTTCCATGCCGAACCGCTCGGTCACCTCGAAGAGATACGACAGCAGCCGGCCCATGGAGATACGGCTGGCATCCATGCCGAAAATCGGCTCGCCGACCGAGCGAAGGGCGCGGGCGAATTCGTCCACGTCGCGGTCGGCGGGGACGTAGCCGGCTTCGAAATGCACCTCGGCCACGCGCTTGTAATCCTTGCGGATGAAGCCGAACAGGATCTCGGCGTAGACGCGACGGGTGTATTCATCCAGCCGCCCCATGATCCCGAAATCCAGCGCGATGATGTCGCCGTCGGGCGCGATCTTGAGGTTCCCCTGGTGCATGTCGGCGTGGAAAAACCCGTCGCGCAGGGCATGTTTCAGGAACAGCTGCAGCACCCGTTCGCCCAGGGCGCGTCGGTCGTGGCCCGCGGCCTCGATGGCGGCGATGTCGTTGGCGGGAATGCCCTCGGCCCAGCCAAGCGTCATCACCCGGCGCGCCGAGGCGCCCCAGATGATGGCGGGCACGCGGAAGCCCTCGTCGCCTTCTGTGTTGGCGGCGAACTCGGCCAAGGCGCTGCTTTCCATGCGCAGGTCCAGCTCGCCCTGCACGACGCCGTCGAAATGCCGGATCACGTCCATGGGTTTCAGGCGGCGGGCCTGCGGGGCCAGCAGATCGACGATCCGCGCGGCGAGGTAGAAGGCATCCACGTCCTTGCGGAAGGCGCGTTCGATGCCCGGGCGCAACACCTTCACCGCGACCTCCTGCCCCGTTTCGGCCAGCCGGGCGCGGTGCACCTGGGCGATGGACGCGGCGGCAACCGGTTCCGAGAAGCTGGAGAACAGGGTGTCGGTCTCGATCTCGAGCGCGCGTTCGACGGCCTCGCGCGCCTCGGACAGCGGGAAGGGCGGCAGCTTGTCCTGCAGCACCCGCAGCTGCGCGGCCAGCTCGTCGCCGACCACGTCGGGCCGGGTCGACAGCACCTGCCCGAACTTGATGTAGGCGGGCCCCAGAGCGGTCAGCGCGCGGGTGGCGGGGGGCTGCGAGGGGTCGCCCTTGTAGCCCAGCCACTTGAACGGCCAGCCGAGGATTCGCGCGGCCAACCGGACCGAGGGCGGCGCCGAGAACGCCTCGAGCACGACGGGCATCGCGCCCGTGCGCTCCAGAGTGGCGCCCGTGCGAACGAGCCGCCAGATGTTGTGGGGTCCGCGCACGTCCTAGAGCTTCCAGCCGGAGTGGAGCGCGGCGATCCCCATGGACAGGTTGCGATAGCGCACCTGCTCGAACCCCGCGTCGCCTATCATGTTGGCGAAGGTTTCCTGATCGGGAAAACGGCGGATCGATTCGACGAGGTACTGATAGCTGTCACGATCGCCCGCGATGACCTGCCCCATGCGCGGGATGATGTTGAAGGAATAGAGATCGTAGATCCGCTGCATCATGTCGTTGGGGATCTGGCTGAACTCCAGCACCATCAGCCTCCCGCCCGGTTTGAGGACGCGGAACGCCTCGGACAGCGCATCGGGGATGCGGGTGACGTTCCGGATGCCGAAGCTGATCGTGTAGGTGTCAAAGCTGTTGTCGTCGAAGGGCAGGGCCATGGCGTCGCCGACGACCCAGTCGAGCTTGTCGCCCAGCGCCTCGGCCTCGGCGCGCTTGCGCCCCTCGACCAGCATGGGCTCGGTCAGGTCCAGCACCACGGCGCTGGCGCCCGGCGCACGGCCGAGGAAGCGGAACGCGATGTCGCCGGTGCCGCCTGCCACATCCAGAAGCCGCTGGCCCGGCCGGGGCGCCAGCCAGTCCATCATGGCGTCCTTCCACAGGCGATGGATCCCCACGGACATGACGTCGTTCATCACGTCGTATTTCGACGCCACCGAGGAAAAGACGCCGTGCACCCGGCCCGCCTTTTCCGATTCTGGCACGGTCTGGTAGCCGAAATGGGTGGTGGTGTCGTCGCGTCCGTCGCTCATCAAGTGCGCCCTTCGTGGTTCCGTCTTGCCATATAGCCCGACGGCCTCGATATAACGACCCGCCCGAAATCGGAAAGCACCGATGCCCGAATTGCCCGAAGTCGAGACCGTGCGCCGCGGCCTGACGCCCGCCCTCGAGGGCCGGGTGATCGCGCGCGCCGAGATCCGCCGCCCCGATCTGCGCTGGCCGTTCCCCGACCGGATGGCCGAGCGGCTGACGGGCGCGCGAATCGACGCGCTGGGGCGGCGGTCGAAATACCTGCTGCTGCACCTGGACCGGGGCGAGACGCTGATCGTGCACCTGGGCATGTCGGGCCGCATGGTGGTCGAGGACGCGCCGGTGGGGGTATTCCACCTCGAGACCGGGCGGCTGGCGCAGCACGACCACGTGGTTTTCCACATGGATCACGGCGGGCGCGTCGTCTTCAACGACCCGCGCCGCTTCGGGGCCATGGACCTGGTGGCGACCGACCGGCTGGAGGACCACTGGCTGCTGGCCAAGCTGGGACCCGAGCCGCTGGGCAACACCTTCGACGAGGACCACCTGGTCCGCGCGTTCCGGGGCAAGGCGACGCCGGTGAAGGCGGCGCTGCTGGATCAGCGGATCGTGGCGGGCCTGGGCAACATCTATGTCTGCGAGGCGCTGCACCGCGCCGGCATCGCGCCCACGCGGCGCGCGGGCCGTATCGCGGCGGCGCGGGTGCGGGGGCTGGTGCCGGTCATCCGGCGGGTGTTGGACGACGCCATCGCGGCGGGCGGATCATCGTTGCGCGACTACCGCCAGGCCGACGGCGCGCTGGGCTATTTCCAGCACACGTTCCGCGTCTACGACCGCGAAGGGTGCCCCTGCGTGACCGACGGATGCGACGGCACGGTGCGCCGGATCGTGCAGTCCGGGCGCTCCACATTTCATTGTCCGGTGTGTCAAAGATAGTTTGACCGCCCGGCGGGCGCTGTTAAGGCTGCTGATCTGATGAAACAGTGAGGGGCCATCTCAATGGCGTTCAAGTCCATCATCGTCGAGATCGAAGACCACGTCGCGCTGATCCGGCTGAACCGGCCGGATGCGATGAACGCGCTGAACAGCGCGCTTCTGGGCGAGCTTGGCCAGGCGGTCCGCGAAGCCGACCAGAACGAGAAGGTGCGCTGCATCGTCATCACCGGGTCGGAAAAGGCGTTCGCCGCCGGGGCCGACATCAAGGAGATGGCCGAGAAATCCTTCGTCGATGTCTACAGCGACAACCTGTTCGGCGACAGCTTCACGCCGCTCGAACAGTGCCGCAAGCCGATCATCGCCGCGGTGGCGGGATACGCGCTGGGCGGTGGCTGCGAGCTGGCCATGGTCTGCGATTTCATCATCGCCGCCGACACCGCCAAGTTCGGCCAGCCCGAGATCAACCTAGGCGTCATCGCGGGCCTTGGCGGCACGCAGCGCCTGACACGGCTGGTGGGCAAGTCCAAGTCCATGGAGATGCACCTGACCGGTCGGTTCATGGATGCCGAGGAGGCCGAGCGTGCGGGGCTGGTCAGCCGCGTGGTGCCCGCCAAGAAGCTGATGGAGACCGCCATGGCGGCGGCCCAGAAGATCACCGAGAAGTCGCAGCTGAGCGTCGTCGCCTGCAAGGAGGCGGTGAACCGCAGCTACGAGACGACGCTGGCCGAGGGGATCCTCCACGAACGCCGCCTGTTCCAGTCGCTGTTCGCCACCAACGACCAGACCGAGGGCATGGCCGCCTTCCTGGAGAAGCGCGAGGCGCAGTTCCGCGACCGTTGAACCGATACCGCACCGCAGGGGGTTCACAAGCGCCCGGCGCTGGTGTATGCGCCCCGCCATATGCGCGTGAGACCCGCCCTGGTCGGATTGCCCGGTCGCCTTGAGCACCCGGGGTCGGAGTCTTCCGTGCGCCAAGACATGCTGATGACCCGATAAGGATCCGATACAATGGCCAACACGCCGCAATCCAAGAAGCGCGCCCGTCAGAACCAGACCCGCGCCCTGATCAACAAAGCCCGCCGTTCGCGTATCCGCACCCACCTGCGCCGCGTCGAAGAGGCGATCGCCTCGGGCGACAAGGACGCCGCCACCACCGCCCTGCGGTCGGCCCAGCCGGAACTGATGCGCGGCGTGACCAAGGGCGTCTTCCACAAGAACACCGCATCGCGCAAAATGTCGCGTCTTTCCGCCCGCGTGAAAGCGCTCGGATAAGCGGCAAATTGCGAAAATGTCACGGTTGAGAAAGCACGCCACGGCGTGCTTTTTTCGTTCTATGCGTGTGCTTGAACCGGTTTCCACGATGTTTCAAAGGGCTACGAGATTCGGGTCCACGAAAGCGTGAGTCAATCCGAATTGTGTCATTGCGAGAGCGTGAAGCCGCGGTCTAACTTCGTGTTGCGATTCACGATTGGGGGGACATGGGGCGGCCTCGCGCCGGAAGGTTCCGAAAGAAAAACAGGACCTGACCCCGCCGAACCGAAGAAAATCGCCGCTGCAGGATGTGTGTGCTGCCTCTATGGGCCCTGCTCGGTGAACGCTTTCGGGACGGTTAATGTCCAAGTTAGGAACGGGCAGTGGTGTCTCGCGCCGAATGGCGCGATGGCTGATTTGTTTCCGAAGCGTGGCGGATTGCCGGCTCTGGCCGGTCATCGACTGTTGCCACCGCCTTTCAACCCCTGCGTGTATTGCGGCGCAGAGGCCCGCGGGGGCATGGGTTACGGCAACAGGGACAGAAAGATTGGAAATGACTCAGGAGATTTGGACGCGTGTGTGTGAGCGGCTTGAGGGCAAGGTCGGGCGAAACAACTTCGTGGCCTGGATCGATCCTCTGCAGTTCGACAGCCTGTCGGACGGCGTGCTGACCTTCGGAGTCCCGTCCAACTTCATGGGCAACTGGGTGGATCGCTACTTCCGCGATTCGATCCTACAGGAGGTCCACGCGCAGACCGGGCAGGACGTGCGCCGTTTGGCCTTCAACGTTCAGCGCCCGGCCAATGGCAAATCCCGTCCCACGGCGCGCGCCACGGGCCCGCAGACCGCAGCCCACCGCCAGCCCGATGCGCCCCGGCCCGCGGCATCGACCCCCGCGCCGGCGGCCGCGCCCGCTGCGACCCCCGGAAAGGTCGCCCGCGCCCCGCTTTCGGACCAAGGCGCGCCGCTGGATGAGCGTTTCACCTTCGACAACTTCGTGGTGGGCAAGCCGAACGAGCTGGCCCACGCCGCCGCCCGCCGCGTCGCCGCCGGTGGGGCCGTCTCTTTCAACCCGCTGTTCATGTATTCGACCGTCGGTCTGGGGAAGACCCACCTGATGCACGCCATCGCCTGGGAGCTACGCGCCAAGCGGCCGGACCTGCGCGTGCTCTACCTGTCGGCCGAGAAGTTCATGTACCAGTTCGTGCAGGCCCTGCGCGACAAGCAGATGATGAACTTCAAGGAGCTGTTCCGCTCGGTCGACGTGCTGATGGTGGACGACCTGCAGTTCATCGCCGGCAAGGACAGCACCCAGGAAGAATTCTTCCACACGTTCAACGCGCTGATCGACCAGCGCAAGCAGGTGATCCTGTCCGCCGACACCGCGCCCGGCGACATCGAGGGCATGAGCCAGCGCATCGTGTCGCGCCTGCAGTCGGGGCTGGTGGTGGACCTGCACCCCACCTCGTACGAGCTGCGCCTGGGCATCCTGCAGCAGAAGGTCGAGCAATTCTCGCCCGAGTTCGCCGGCGTGACCTTCGACGACGGCGTGCTGGAGTTCCTGGCCCACCGCATCTCATCCAACGTGCGCGAGCTCGAGGGGGCGCTGACCCGGCTGTTCGCCCACGGCGCCTTCATGGACCGCGTCGTGGACGTGCCGCTGGCGCAGGAATGCCTGCGCGACGTGCTGCGCAGCTCGGAAAAGCGCGTGACCATCGACGAGATCCAGCGCACCGTGGCCGACCATTTCAACATCCGCCTGTCGGACCTGCTGGGCCCCAAGCGCAACCGGGTCTACGCCCGCCCGCGCCAGATCGCCATGTACCTGTCGAAGGTGATGACCGAACGCTCGCTGCCCGACATCGCCAAGCGTTTCGGCGGCCGCGATCACACCACGATCATGCACGGTGTCCGCCGGATCGAGGACCTGCGCCAGGACGACGTCCAGATTGAGGAGGATCTGACCCTTCTCATGCGGGCGCTGGGCAACCGCTGAACCGCGGGTCGGGCGGTTTGCGCCGTGCCGCCGCCCCACCGGTGTCGCGAGCTTAGCAATCGGGCCACAGGGGCCGGTTTTTTCGTGCCTTTCCCGTTGCATCGCGGCCTGTTTCGGCTAGCGTGACCGTCCCGACACATGCGTGTCGCCTTGACGTGGGAGCGTGACATGAAAACCAGCATCGAGCGTGGCGCCCTGCTGCGCGCCGTGGCCCGGGCCCAATCGGTGGTCGAGCGGCGCAACACCATCCCGATCCTTGCCAATGTGCTGATCGAGGCCGAGGGCGACACCGTCACGTTCCGCGCCACCGACCTGGATATCGAGGTGGTCGATCACGCCCCGGCGAAGGTCGAGCGGGCGGGCGCCACCACCGTGAACGCCGTGACCTTTCACGACATCGTCCGCAAGCTGCCCGACGGCGCGCTGGTGAACCTGACCGACGACGGCGCCTCGGGGCGGCTGGCGGTCGAGGCGGGACGGTCGAATTTCGCGCTGGCCACGCTGCCGCGCCAGGATTTCCCGGTCATGGCCACCGCCGAGTACACCGCCAATTTCACCGCGCCGGCCCCCGTGCTGCGCCGCCTGTTCGACAAGTCGAAATTCGCCATCTCGACCGAGGAGACTCGGTACTACCTGAACGGCGTCTACATGCATGTCGCCGATGGCGAGGGCGGGCAGGTGCTGCGCTGCGTGGCCACCGATGGCCACCGCCTGGCGCGCGTGGACGCGCCGCTGCCCGAGGGGGCCGAGACCATGCCCGGCGTCATCGTGCCGCGCAAGGCGGTGGGCGAGCTGGGCAAGCTTCTGACCGACGACGACACCGAGATCTCGGTCTCGGTCAGCGAAACCAAGGTGCGCTTCGCCACGCCCGAGATCACGCTGACCACCAAGGTCATCGACGGCACTTTCCCCGACTATACCCGCGTCATCCCCACCCAGAACGCCCGCAAGCTCGAAGTCGACGCCAGCGACTTCGCCCGCGCGGTGGACCGGGTCGCCACCGTCAGCAGCGAACGGTCGCGCGCGGTGAAGATGCAGCTGGAGGACGACCGGCTGATCCTCTCGGTGAATGCGCCCGACGCAGGCAATGCCGAGGAGGAGCTGGTCGTCGCCTATTCCGACGATCGGCTCGAGATCGGATTCAACGCCAAGTACCTTCAGGAAATCGCCAACCAGGTGGACCGCGAGAATGCGGTGTTCCTGTTCAACAGCGCCGGCGACCCGACGCTGATGCGCGAAGGCGACGACACCTCGGCGGTCTACGTGGTCATGCCGATGCGCGTGTGACCCGGACGGGCCTTGGGGGGCCAGCCCCCCGAACCCCCCGGAGGTATTTCAAGAAAGATGAAGCCGGGGGCGCGCACCCATGCACGTGACGCGCCTGGAGCTTTCCCATTTCCGCACCCATTCCCGCACCGTGCTGGACCTGGACGGGCGCCCACTGGCGATTTTCGGGGCGAACGGCGCGGGCAAGACCAACCTGATCGAGGCCGTGTCGATGCTGAGCCCCGGGCGGGGTCTGCGCCGCGCCACCGGCGACGACATGGCGCAGAGGCCCGCCGCTTTGGGCTGGCGCGTGGGCGCCGAGGTGGTTCGCGGGCCCGAGACCCACGAGATCGACACCCGCACGGCGCCGGGGCAGGGGCGATCGCTGCGCGTCGACGGCAAGGCCGCGCCGCAATCGGCGCTGGGGCGGCTGGTGCCGATGACCTGGCTTCAGCCCAGCATGGACCGTCTCTGGATCGAGGGGGCCGAGGGGCGGCGGCGGTTCCTGGACCGGTTGACCCTGAGCTTCCTGCCCGGTCACGCCGAGGTCTCGCTGGCCTACGAGCGCGCGATGCGCGAGCGGAACCGGCTGCTGAAGGACGGGGTGCGCGACGCGGGCTGGTACGCCGCGCTGGAGGCCCGGATGGCCGAGGCGGGCGCCGATATCATCGCGGGTCGCGCCATGGCGGTCGCGCGGTTGCAGGCGGCGCAGGAGGACGCGGCGACGGCGTTTCCGGTCTCGGACCTGGCGATCGCCGACCCCGAGGATGCGCCGCCGTTCTCGGCCGAGGCGCTGGCGGCGGGGCGCGGGCGCGACATGGCGGCGGGCCGCACGCTGACCGGGCCGCACCGGGCCGACCTGACGGCCGTGTTCCGTGCCAAGGGCGTGCCCGCCGCGCAATGTTCCACCGGCGAGCAGAAGGCGCTGCTGATCTCGTTGATCCTGGCCAATGGCCGCGCGCTGCGGGCCGAGACGGGGCACGCCCCGCTGGTCCTTCTGGACGAGGTCGCCGCGCATCTGGATGCCGGACGGCGTGCCGCGCTTTACGACGAGATTTGCGCGCTGGGCGTGCAGGCCTTCATGACCGGCACCGGCCCCGAGCTGTTCGACGACCTGGGTGACCGGGCCCAGCGGGTCGAGGTGCAGGACGAGGACGGGCAGAGCCGGGTGGTCCTGCATTAGGGCTTGCGCCCGCCGCGTAACGCGCGCTTGGTCGCGCCATGACGCTGTCGCCCACCGATCTGTTTCTCTACGCCGCGGGGCTTTTCGCCCTGTTCCTCACGCCCGGCCCGGTCTGGGTGGCGCTGCTGGCGCGCGCGCTGTCGGGCGGATTTCACGCCGCCTGGCCGCTGGCCCTGGGCGTGGTCGTGGGCGACGTGCTTTGGCCGCTGCTCGCCATCCTGGGCGTGTCGTGGGTGGTCTCGATCTACGGCGGGTTCCTCGACCTTTTGAAATGGGTGGCCTGCCTCGTCTTCATCGGCATGGGGGCCGCCATCCTGCGCCACCGCGACGCCGAGATCGGACGCGACAGCCGCCTGACGCGACCGGGGATGATGGCCGGATTCCTGGCGGGGCTGGCGGTGATCCTGGGAAACCCGAAGGCGATCCTGTTCTACGCGGGGATGCTGCCGGGCTTCTTCGACCTTGGCGCCCTGACGGTTTTCGACATCGTGGTGATCTGCGGTCTGTCGGCCGCCGTGCCGCTTGTCGGCAACCTGATCCTCGCGCTGAGCGTCGACCGGGTGCGGGCGATCCTGGCCTCGCCCGCCGCGGTGCGGCGGACGAACACGACCGCGGGGATCCTCCTGATCGGCGTAGGTCTGGCGATCCCCTTCGTGTAACACCAAATATTGTGCCCGGCGCGTGACAAGGTGGTGAAAAACCACTAGAAACCGGTGACAACAAATGTGCAGGCGGACATGAGCGAACAGACCCTTCAGCCGGAAGAATACGGCGCGGATTCCATCAAGGTTCTCAAGGGCCTGGAGGCCGTGCGCAAGCGCCCGGGCATGTATATCGGCGACACCGATGACGGATCGGGCCTGCACCACATGGTCTACGAGGTCGTCGACAACGGCATCGACGAGGCCTTGGCGGGCCACGCGGACGCCGTGACGGTGATCCTGCACCCCGACGACAGCGTTTCGGTCAGCGACAACGGCCGGGGCATCCCGGTCGGCATCCACGAGGAAGAGGGCGTGTCGGCGGCCGAGGTCATCATGACCCAGCTGCACGCGGGCGGGAAGTTCGACCAGAACTCGTACAAGGTGTCGGGCGGCCTGCACGGCGTGGGCGTATCGGTGGTGAACGCCCTGTCCGACTGGCTGGACCTGCGCATCTGGCGCGACGGCAAGGAGCACCACGCCCGGTTCGAGCGGGGCGAGACCGTCAAGCACCTGGAGGTCGTGGGCGACGCCGAGGGCCGCAAGGGCACCGAGGTGCGGTTCCTGGCCGCCACGGACACGTTCAGCAACCTGGAATACAGCTTCGAGACGCTGGAAAAGCGCCTGCGCGAGCTGGCCTTCCTGAACTCGGGCGTGCGCATCATCCTGCGCGACGAGCGCCATTCCGAGCACCGCGAGGCGAACCTGTTTTACGAAGGCGGCGTGCGGGAATTCGTGAAATACCTCGACCGCTCGAAACAGTCGGTCATGGCCGAGCCGATCTTCATCTCGGGCGAGCGGGACGGGATCACCGTCGAAGTCGCCATGTGGTGGAACGACAGCTACAACGAGATGGTGCTGCCCTTCACCAACAACATCCCGCAGCGCGACGGCGGCACCCACCTGGCGGGTTTCCGGGGCGCGCTGACGCGGACGATCAACCTTTACGCCGGCAGCTCGGGCATCGCGCGGAAGGAGAAGATCAATTTCACCGGAGACGACGCGCGCGAGGGGCTGACCTGCGTGCTGAGCGTGAAGGTGCCCGACCCGAAATTCTCGAGCCAGACCAAGGACAAGCTTGTGAGCTCCGAGGTGCGTCCCGCGGTCGAGGGCCTGATGAACGAGAAGCTGGCGGAGTGGTTCGAGGAGAACCCGAACGAGGCCCGCAATATCGTCACCAAGATCGTCGAGGCGGCGCTGGCGCGCGAGGCGGCGCGCAAGGCCCGCGAGATGACGCGCAAGAAGTCGTCCTTCGACGTGGCGTCGCTGCCCGGCAAGCTGGCGGATTGCCAGGTGAAGGATCCCGCCCAGCGCGAGGTTTTCCTTGTCGAGGGCGACAGCGCCGGCGGCTCGGCCAAGCAGGGCCGCGCGCGGTTCAACCAGGCGGTTCTCCCGCTGAGGGGCAAGATCCTGAACGTCGAGCGCGCCCGCTTCGACCGGATGCTGGGCAGCCAGGAGATCGGTACGCTGATAACGGCCCTCGGCACCGGCATCGGCCGCGACGAGTTCGACATCGAGAAGATCCGCTATCACAAGATCATCATCATGACAGACGCGGACGTGGACGGCGCCCATATCCGCACGCTTCTGCTGACGTTCTTCTTTCGGCAGATGCCTGAAATCATTGAGAAAGGGTATCTCTATATCGCGCAGCCGCCGCTCTACAAGGTGATGCGCGGCAAGTCCGAAGTGTACCTGAAGGACGAGGCCAGCCTCGAGGACTACCTGATCCAGCAGGGCGTCGACGGCGCCGTTCTGCGCCTGAAGGACGGGCAGGAAATCGCGGGCAACGATCTGCTGCGCGTGGTGGAAGAGGCGCGCGCCGTGCGCCGCATCCTGCAGGCCTTCCCGACCCATTACCCGATGAAGATCCTCGAACAGGCCGCCATCGCGGGCGCCTTTGCCCCGGGGCAGGCGGATGCTGACCTGCAAGGCACCGCAGACCGCGTGGCCGCGCGGCTGGACCAGGTCGCGCTGGAATACGAAACGGGCTGGCAGGGGCGGATCACCCAAGACCACGGTATTCGCCTGGCGCGCGTCCTGCGCGGCGTCGAGGAGATCCGCACGTTGGACGGCGCCGTCCTTCGGTCGTCCGAGGCGCGGCGGCTGGGCGAGCAGACCGGCGCGTTGCAGGGCGTCTACCGCGACCCCGCCAAGCTGGTGCGCAAGGAACGCGAGCAGCTGATTCACGGTCCGCTGGACCTGCTGGACGCCATCACCGACGAGGGCGAGCGCGGGCTGACGCTGCAACGCTACAAGGGCCTGGGCGAGATGAACCCGGACCAGCTGTGGGAAACCACGCTGGATTCCGAGGCCCGGACGCTGCTGCAGGTCAAGATCGAGGACGTGGCCGAGGCCGACGACATCTTCACCAAGCTCATGGGCGACGTGGTGGAGCCGCGGCGCGATTTCATCCGCTCGAACGCGCTGTCGGTGGAGAACCTGGACACCTAGTCAAATTGTAGGTGAGCGGGTGTTTTTTCGCGTTGCGCATATTTTTTCGTGTCGCGGGCACCCGACACCAACAAGAATACACTTATTTTTAGATATTTAGGTCCCAAGCTGCGAGAGTAGCTTCGCGGGTCTCGTTATCGTTCTTCTCCGCAATACAGTCTCGATCGCAAATCGCTGTCGACCGATGTCGTGCATCGGCGCGCCCATTGCCCATCAGTGATCCTATGGACGAAGATTGGGCCGCAATGGGGCCGTGTCCGGACAGTCTGGTGGGACACCCGGCGGTAAGCTGCCAATCAGCGTCTGGGCCACAAGGCGAAGTTTGCCTGGTTCACTTGCGACCCCAAGGCGGTCGTTTCAAGTTCACCGACGCCTTCCCGAACACCGACATTGCGGGCACGCCCACTACGGCGGGATTGGGGCCGTCAGCCAAAGTCCGGTTTCGGGAGCGAGCTTGGACGACAGACACGTGTTTGCTTCAAGATAGGGTTTAAGAATCTTGCCCAGAGCGCCAATTCCGGTCCGGCCGCTTTTTGGCGTATTGGCTTGCCCAAGAATAGGCGCCGAAGTAGCTAAACGGCGAGTGCTCACGGGAGGGGGAACATGAAACTTGTCCGCTTGCGGCTCAGCAACTTCAGATCGTTCTGTAATGATTTCGTAGAACTGGATTTGGACGATCTGACATTTCTGCTCGGCCCGAACGGCGCCGGCAAGACGACGGTGCTGCAAGCTCTGGCAAGACTGTTCAGTCTCGATCCTGCCCAGCGCAAGATCAGAAAATCCGACTTTCACGTCCCGCATGATGAGAAGCCCGAAGAAGCGCCGGCGGAGCGCAAGCTCTGGATTGAGGCAGATTTCGAGTTTCCCGAGCTGGTGGGCAATGGCAATGAAGAGGCGCCTGCGGTTCCCGGAAGCTTCGCGCATATGCAACTGATGGGGGTCGATGGGCCAGCGCAGGTCCGGTTCCGGCTCGATGCTACGCTCGACCAGGATGAGGATATCGAAGAGAACCTCACCTACGTCATGAAGGTCGATGCTGAAGGGAACCCGCTGGAGCAAGGCCGGGTCGCAAAGCACGATCGGAATGCCATTCAGGTGCACTACCTGCCAGCTCGGCGCGATCCTGCGGACCATATCTCTTACTCGGCAAATGCGCTGCTGGGCCGCGCACTGCGTTCGGCGGACTGGGCGGGCGAACGCGACAAGATCTCCAATTTGACCGATGAGATCAGTGCGACCCTTGCCGGCAATGCAGCCATTGAGGGCATGACGGACGCATTGTCGGATCAGTGGGGAAATCTGCATAAAGGCAGTTATTTCGCCGACCCATCGATTTCATTCGGTCGGAGCGAACTGGAAAACCTCCTGCGCCACCTGAACGTCGGATTCACCCCAGGCCACGGCGAGCAACTGGTCGATTTCACTCGCCTGAGCGACGGGCAGCAGTCGATTCTCTATCTCTCGATCGTGCTGGGTATGCACCAGATCGGAAGTGATGTGCTGAGTGGCAAGATGCCGGATGCCTTTGACATCGACAAGCTGCGGCCGGCCGTCTTCACCCTGATCGCCTTGGAAGAGCCCGAGAACAGCCTATCGCCGCATTACCTGGGACGAGTCGTCCGAGCCCTCGAAGAATTCGCCGGGGGACAGGATGCGCAGGCGGTGCTCGCTACGCACTCCCCGTCGCTGATGCGCCGCGTTCCTCCGGAAGCCGTCAGATACATGCGGCTCGATGAAAAGCGCACTACCGTCGTGAGGCACATCGAGCTTCCCGAGGAGGCGGAGGCGCACAAGTTCGTTCGCGAGGCGGTCCAAGCCTTTCCCGAACTCTATTTCTCGCGCTTCGTCGTTCTCGGGGAGGGTGACAGTGAGGAAGTCGTGCTGCCGAGGCTTCTGGCGGCCGAGGGGATACTCGCTGACGACGCATCAATTTCGGTCGTGCCGCTCGGCGGCCGGCACGTCAACCATTTCTGGCGACTCCTTCATGGACTCGGGATCCCTCATGTGACCCTGCTGGACTTGGATCTGGCGCGATTTCAGGGCGGGTGGGGGCGGATAAAATACGCCGCCAGGCAACTACTGGCATATGGTGACGTGACGAGGGCGGGGTTCACCGCCACCCAGGTGAAATCAATCCCCGTGTGGGATGATAAGCAGGGCCTGATGCTGGCAGACGACGGGTGGTTCAAACGCCTTGAAGAACACGGCGTCTTCTTCTCCTCACCGCTCGATCTCGATTTCCTCATGATGACCGCCTACCCAAACGCATATGGCGTGGAAGACAAGGAGCTCGAGGATCCGGAAGAAGATGCGCTCAAGGCGGTGCTGGGCAAGAAGCACGACATTGTCGACGGCCAATATGAGGATGACGAGCTCGAGTACTTCGACGCTTATCACAGGCGGTTCAAGCTGGGCAGCAAGCCCGTGTGGCACATCCAGGCGATGGCCAGCCTGACGGACGAGGAACTGAAAGAGGAGATGCCCGAAGTCCTCGAGCGGTTGCTCGCACGTGTCCGCGACGACCTAAAGGCGTTGCCGGAATGATGCGCGTTGACCGCTGGGTTCCATCGGACAACCTCAAGCTCGAGCCGAATGCCCTCCTTGCGGCAACAGAGACCGAGAGAAACCTGACGCTGACCGCAGGGCCAGGAGCGGGCAAGACCGAAATGCTGGCGCAACGGGCGGACTTTCTCCTCCGCACCGGCACCTGTCGTTACCCCAAGCGCATCCTCGCCATCTCGTTCAAGGTCGATGCGAGCCACAATCTGAAGGCACGCGTCCGCAAGCGCTGCGGTCCCGAGCTGGCCGCGCGGCTCGACAGCCACACATTTCACGCGTTCGGCAAGCGCATCATCGACCGCTTTCGGCTGGCGCTCACCGGGCGCGATGCCCTTGATGCGGATTACAGTGTCGGGCCGGCACGGGTCCAGAGAGAGTCGATCACCTTCCAAGACATGGTGCCATTGGCGGTTACCATCCTCGAGACCAGCGCCATCGCCAGGAACTCCATACGACAGACTTATAGTCACGTGTTTCTGGACGAGTTCCAGGACTGCACCAAAGAGCAGTATGCGCTGATCAAAGCCTGCTTCCTCGACTCAGGCGCGATGCTCGTTGCCGTCGGCGACACCAAGCAGCGGATCATGGGCTGGGCTGGGGCGCTCGAAGGCATCTTCAAGACCTATGCTGCGGATTTCGACGCGAAAGCGCTGAACCTCTATCAGAACTTCCGCTCTGCGCCGCGACTTCGCCGGATGCAGAACGCGATGGTGCGGGTCATGGACCCGCCTGCTGCGCTTGATGACGACGAACTGCAGGGTGACGATGGCGAGATCGAGATCCCTCACTTCAAGAATGCCAGTCAGGAAGCCTCACATCTGGCCGACACGATCAAGGGATGGATCGAGAATGACGGCCTGGACCCTTCCGACATCGCGGTGCTGGTGAGCAAGCAGCAGAACCTCTATTGCCAGGAGTTGCGAGCCGCATTGCGGGACCGGAAGGTTCCGTTTCGCGAGGAAGACCAGACGCAGGACTTCGCCTCCGAACCGGTTGTTCGTCTGATCACCGATTTTCTTCTTGTGGTCGGGGGAAGCGCACAACCGGAAGCGTTTCGCCGCCTGCTCGAAGCCATCGTCTACAGTGAAGGTCTCGATGAGGAACAGGAATATCGAGCCCGCTCGCGATGGGAACGGTTCGTCGCGGACATACGGGCGAGGGCGGCGGCGGGACAGATCGAACATGCCGATCGCGATGCGCTCGCGGCGCTGGTGGCGGAGCTGATCGAACTGGTTGGCCGGGACGCTGTCGTCGCCCTTTCCGCAGACTATGCTCAGGGCAACAGGCTCGATCAGTTGATAGAGGATACCGTAACCCGCATATCGCAGTTGACTCAGGATGGAACGGACATCGGCCCAGCGCTGACGGCGTTCTCGGCCGATCGCTCCGTCAGGATCATGTCAATCCACAAGAGCAAGGGGCTGGAGTTTCACACCGTGATCATGATGGGCGTCGAGAACGAGACTTTCTGGGGAAAGATCGCCGAGGAACGACCGGCTTTCTTTGTCGGCATCTCCCGTGCCAAACAGCGGCTGGTGCTTACGATCTGCGAGCACCGGGATCGTCCGGACGGGGCCAAGAACTGGAGCACGGAGCGTTCGCCTCAACAGGAGTTTGTCGGTTATGCGGAGGCCTACGCCTAACCCACTCGATGAGCCTTGAGTCCGTAGCCATGCCCGGGCCGCTACGGGACAAGACCATCGGACCCTGAGGAGCGGCGGTGCCCATCGTCATTCTGGGACCTCGGAAGGATAAGCTCCCCGAGGTAGAAATCGATGCCTTGGTGCGGAATGCGCCATACCTCCGCCTCGAAAGGTTCCGTGGACGCTTGCCGAAGTCGGAGCTCCTGTCTCGGGAGCAGTCGGACTCGCATTCGGGCGATTGATCCGAACCTGACCTACACGGGTGGCTGAAATCTACGGGAAGAGCTCTCGTGTACGCGCAAAGGGCTTCTTGCGCTCCACTGCGTGTCTGAGCTTCTCCCGGATCACCTCGTCGAGGTGCAGCCCTCTGCTCAGGATGTCCAAGATGTCCATGCCGTCCATCAGGATGATCTGGCGAGAGGAGAAGGCCGCGAAAGCGTCATCAGAAAAGCCCTCGTAGCTGATGAACATTCCCCGGGCCCAGAGCGGCCTCTCGGAGACCTTCACTTGGAAAGCATGAAGCGTCGCTGCGTTGGTCTTCTCGCTCTGCCACTTGGCTTCCATCAGGTAGACCTCGTTGGTGTGCACGAACGACCCATCGATTTGCTCGCCAGTGTTCCGAAACCCGCCTCGAGCATCGAGTTTCCAGGCATCGAAGAGCCTCGTCAGAAATCCTTCGAAGGCATATCCTCTTGGTTGAGGCGACATGCCGTACAGCTGGAGAAACTCGTCGCGCAGTTTCTGGCGCTCAGTTTCCAAAGGTCCGTGTCGCTCGGCTTCTGGTTTTGTCGCAATGGCCTCTTCAGGAGGCTGCTGGTCATGGGAGGGCAGCGCACTCCCGCCCAGCCTCTCGACGATATCGGACAGTCGCGCCCAACAGTTGTGGATCGTCTCTTCCTGTCCAGCTTCGATCCGGGCTATCTCACGGTATTCCCAGAGCGCGGTCAGCAGCCGTGCCACAGCAAGGGGCTGCGCCTTGCGAAGGAACGCCCGCAACCTTTTTCCCTTTGAACCGGTGTCTTCGTTGTAGGCTTCATCGTAGATGTCGACGCCGATTTCGTCCTGGAAGAATTCGGCGAAGGTCCGGTTCGAGAAGTCGAGGATATAGCCGCTCGACATGCCCGTGAGCTCATCGACGAGCTTGATCTCGATGGGTCTGAGATTTGCCATGTTCAACTCTCTTAGGGATCGTTGGCAGCTGCCAGCAGGCCGACCTCACCGGAAAGCACCGGCATCCCGGGCGACATGACGCTTGAGCTTCTCGTTGATGGCCATGAAGAGGCGCTCGAACCGATTGACGGCATCCCGGGTCAGCACCATGTCAGGTGCTTGGCCCATCTTCTCGAGAAACAGGCGAGCCGGGCGTGTCTTGCTGAACTCCACGTCCGCGCCCTTGAGGGCCTGCTCCATGCGCTTCGCCAACCTGGGGATTCGATCGTTTACGGCGATCTTTTTCTTGCCGAGGTCGGGGGAATGGCTTTCCCGAACCAGCCTCTCGTAGACATCCGCGTCGAGAAGGTCCTCGACGTCGGCTTCCAATGGCCGGGAGCCATCATCGAATGCGTCGCCGATAGAGAGGATATTCTGATCGCGCAGGACTTTCCGCTTCGCCAAGGGTCGTGTCTCGAATGCTGTGGAAATTCCCTGGCAGCGTGTTCCGGGCATGTGAAGGTTCGGCCTCTCAGGCGGCGAGGTCAAGGGACATGGGTCCGAGGGGCTGAGAGAGGGTCTCCCATCCGTCGACCTTGCGCATCTGGATCTGGCCGGAGGCGAGCAGCGCCCACAGCAGCATGGGCACGGTCTCTGCGCATGGCAGCACGGTCTGCGTCTTGATGCGGCGCCGAAATTCGCCGTTCAGCCGTTCGATGGCGTTGGTCGTGCGCGCGGATTTCCATTGCGTCGGATCGAGCCGTGTGAAGGTGAATAGCCGGTCGCCTGCTTCTTCCAAGCTGT
>NZ_FOCM01000016.1 GCF_900110115.1 Palleronia pelagia
ATGTCCGGAACTTCGCTTCAGCGAATGGCAGTGGGCGGTTCAGGCCTGGGCACCGACGGGCTCTCCATCATGGTGGCTATAACCTCGATCGCAGTGTTCGCGATCACCGTGAACGCGACGTTCCACCAGCGACGGGTTTTGGCTGTACGCGGGTCGGAGATTTCAACGTCTCAGTAGGTCAAACGCCAAAATGAGACGCACTTGAAGCCAGTACAACCGCCAGCTCGGCTCACGCGCCTGTCATGATGTACCGCTCGATCTCGCTCGTGGCATTCGCCATGAGCTGGCTCAGCTGCTCCTGATCTGGGACGAGATAATCCCAGGCAAAGTCATAGAGATGAATGGCGTCATCCAGCCCGCTGCCCTCATCGGTCCAGAAAAACGCGCCCTCTCGCACGCCCTCGATCGGAAACTCACCGGTCGTCCATCGGGCAGTGAAGCGCGGCGAGACCAGGTGCGCGATCTGTAGGCCGCCCTTCGGGTGGTTCTCGATCTTCCAGGTCATGAGGGCTGAGGGACGATCGGTGCCCGTTGGCGATCGAGCCGATCGCCGAGCTCAGGATCCGGCGATGCCGGCTGCATCTCGTGCAGATGCGTCGCCGCCCGCTGCGCATGGGCCGCGGCGGAGAAGATCGCGCGTTTGTCGTCCTTCAGCACCTTCAGCCATGATGCGATGTAGCTGGCATGGTCCTCACGGATCACCGGGGTGATCCCGAGATCCGCGGACAGGAACGCGGCGCCGATCTCAGCGACCAGCTCTTCCATGGCGTAGCCTTCATCGCCCCACCGCTTGCGGCCGAACTCCCGGTCCAGTCGACTGGGATGTTTGGTCCAGTGCACGGTCTCGTGCAGTAAAGTCGCATAGTAGCTCTCCGGGTCGCGGAAGAACTCGAAAGGCGGCATTTGGATGCGATCCTCGGAGGGCATGTAGAAGGCCCGGTTTCCGCCGTAGGCAATATCCGCACCGGTATGGTCGAGGAAGGCCTCAACGGGCGCCAGTCGCTCGCCTGGATCGAGCACGGGCGCCTCAGCCGCGGCGTAGTAATGCGCGGGCAATGCCTCGATCTGCTCGACGTTGAAAACCGTGTAGCCCTTCATGAAGGGAATGGTGCGCTCGACATCCTCCCCGGTCGTTTCATCGGCTTCTGTCCTGGTGATCTTGTTGGCGTAGACGACCAGACTGCCAGTCTCGCCTTTGCGAACGTGCCCGCCCAGTTCACGGGCTTGGCGAAACGTCATCCAGATCGGTGCAATGTACCCAGCGGACTCCGCCTCCATCCAAAGCATGAACACGTTGATCCCGGAATAGGGCTGACCATTATGGCGCAGTGGGCGGGTGATCTTGCCGGCGGCATGCTCGGCGTTCCAGGGCTTCAGCCACGGCCGGACGCCGGCCTCCAAGCTGTCGATGATACGGGTGGTTATGCGGTCATAAATATCCTGTTTCATTGGTAATTCTTCCTAAAATCATTGTCTTGAATCCTTTGAAGGGTGGAAGGGGGCTATTGCCCCTCTTCCTGGTCGGTCTGTTCGCGAAGAACGATGCGACCTCGTTTCTGCGGGATATATTCCAGGTCGATGTTGAAGCCCTTGCTGTCCTTGTGCGGCCAGGCGGCACCAATGCGGATCCAGTTGGCTTTCTCGGCCTCCCCGACGACGTGAAACAGTCGGTGCGTGGGGCGATTTGATGATGTGGTGTCGGTGTCAGACATGATGTCCTCCTTTGTTGGTTGGGTTTCGGATCGAGCCCGCGCTCATCGCGGCCTTGATGGCGCGGATAAACCCTGTTCCGAGGGGCGGAGCTGCAAGGAGATACACGGTGGCCGCAGGCCAGTGGTGCGGGCCCTCCTTGCAGGTCAGGCCGAACAGGGTCTCGTTGCCAAATCAAAGGCCCGCATGGGTGTCGGCTTCGCACATGTTCCAGCAACAAGGCCGGGCAATCGTAGCATCGAAGCGCACATCCCACCGGCCCGCGCCGGACATGTCCGCCGCGGGCGAGAAATTCGCAGGCTCTCAACTATTGCATGAGCCCAAAGCGCTCGGAAGAGATTTATCGCGATCCGGAATTATCCTGTGGAAAACCACGTCAAAGGTGGTATCCATTCCGACAAATGAAATGAGCAGGAATTTAGATCATGGCCGACATCAACCTCGACAAGCTCACACTCGACGAGCTGAAGGCATTGCGCAAAGATGTCGATAAGGCGATCTCAAATTACGAAAAGCGCAAGAAGCAGGAAGCCTTGGCCAAAGCCGAAGCCGCGGCCCGTGAGGCCGGCTTCTCCCTCTCCGAGCTCATGGGCGACGCCTCGACGCGCAAGGGTAAAGGGCCTATCAACCCGCCCAAGTACAGGCATCCTGAGAACCCCGAGATGACCTGGTCAGGGCGCGGTCGGCAACCTGCCTGGATCAAAGAAGGTCTCGACGCTGGTAAGTCTCTGGAAGATTTCCTGATCTCTGTTTCGAGGTAATAATACTTGTGCTTGTCAGGCTGGCTTAAGGACGCGCCGCAAAACCTCTGGATGGTTCTCTAACCAGAGGTCAAATCTTCTTCTTGCTTGTATTATTCTACGCTTTCTCGTCCGGCTATGATCCACCGATTCAATATCCGCTTCTATTTCTCTCAGAAGTTTAGACGTATAATGATACCCGGCCCGAATGGCCGCATCAGCATCAATCGATGCTGACATAGCGCGAACCTCGTCAAATACTTTATTAATCTCTTCCACTCCAATTTCTTCGACACCATCCATCTCAATAATTCCTCGCTGTAAATGCTTGACTATTTCTTTCGTGGAAGTCTTGCAGATTTCCACCCGGTAAGTCAAATATATCTATTAGGTTTTTCGACGACAATCCAAGATCCCTGCAGTAATCGAATCCCTTAATTCCACAGTGCTCTTGTAAATCATCCAACGACTCTTTTCGGGACACCATATATAGCCGAGAGCATGTTGGAATATTACTTGTTTCTACGAAAGCAATACCATGCCACTCGTTAATTTGAGTTGCTGGCGTTGGGGCTACGTCTGGCAAGCGCAGGGCAAGTGCATCAATTGACCTGGCATCCTCTCGTTGACCCAGCATAATAAAATGGTCGCTTGAGTACCCCACAATGCCACTGTACTCCACAAAACCCCGAGACAAAGGATGTTTGTTTTTCCAAATTAGAGCTTGTCTTTCAGGATCCTCAAGCACCTCTAAAGCTGATACCATTATATTATCGGTGGATGGCATGCGTCGAAAAGTTAGGTACCTGCCCTTTATATAAATTTTCATCTGCTGCGGGGCTTGCGTTGCTTCGACGAGAGCGGCTAAGTCGACAACGTCAACATACTCAATTGAATTATCAACTGGGCCACCAACCACCTCAAAAATCCTATCGAATGCTTTAGCCGCTTCTCCGGAGAGGGCTCTGATATCGTCACGGCGCTCCTCAACAAACCGCAATAGGCTCCAGAACTCCCCCGTCGAAAGAGCAGTCCTACGTCTTGAAGCCCCAGACACAGCGTCATTCTTTTCATTTTTTTTATTTTCGCTAATAAAATTTCTTATTTTTTCAGATCGAATTCCCAAATCGTTAGATATGTCTAATTTCGAAAAAACCTGCCGGTTTCGCTTCTCAGTACACATATCGATCAGCCTTGCCAAATCTTGTTCTGCTCGTTCCAGCCGAGCGATAGCTCCATGCACGCGGCACCCCCTCCAAAACACCGCCCAACCGTACGCCGGATTTCGTCTATGACAAGACGGAATCCGGCCACTACCGGACGGCTCTCGCCCAGAGCCACTGCCCTGTGAATAAAATTGCGCAAGACGGCTTCGCATTGACGGATTATTGCCCAGAGGTGGGAAAACTTCGTTCTGGCACGACACTGTCTTCCATCCGACAAATGAGGCTATCGAGGGCCGCTCTCTCACAGGACCCCCGATAACCCGTAGTCACGCAGTTGCCTGCGCTCCGGCGACCTACAGGTCGTCTCGGCGGATGGCAACTCCAATAAGAGGTGATCAAGCCATGCCAGCCCCAACCTGTGGCTGTAAGTACGCGCAGCCTGACAAGTGCATCAAGAGACCGAGACGATGCTCTCTACTCGCCCAGCTCAGAAGAGAAGTCATTGAGGAAGACAACGAAAGGTGGGCTCCTCTTGTAGGCCCAATTATGTGGTCAAAGAGGAGATCAGATGATGCTTGATCCTTTCTTGGTCGAAATTGTTGGGTGGAGTGCCGGACTGACCAATTTGTGCAGTTCTGTTCCGCAGCTCCTAGAGAATCTGCGGAAACCCAGTGCGGCCGGCCATCAGAACCCCCTCCGAAACGCGCTCCAAGCTGGCGGCAACCTTCAATGGTTTGGGTATGGCTGGATGATCGGATCAAGTGTTATGTGCGTGTTCGCGCTTCTGGGCTTCGTGATGGCCTCATGGCTCCTCGCCCAAGTGCTCCAAGCCAAATAGAGAAGTGGTCCGGGCGCACGCTTCTTTTCGCGCCCGGATCTGTCTAGCATCCTGCCTACCTTTCGGGGCTGAAGCTGCGTCCCCGCTCAGTAGAGCGCCCCGATGCCTCGTGCCTTCTTTCGACCTTGCTGATCGCCTGCTCGGTTCTCTGTGCTACCACTTCTCGATCTGCGGCCCTTATCTGGCGTTCCCGATCTGCCTTTCGATCTGCGTCTTGATGACGATCCCGCAATCGATCCAAACCCGGCGCGTGGGCAGCACGGAGTTCGCGGTGCATGAGGCCATACCTCTGTTCCAGGCTTGTCCGGCGCTCCACCTTTCCGGCGCGATGATCCGCTACGACCGCCTGCCGATCCGCTTTCTGGCGTTCCTGCATCTCCTTGCGCTCAGCGTCCTGGTTGCGCCGGGTCCGCCCCGTCACGTCGATAATCCGAAGCACCCGCGAGGCTAACCGCCCATGCTCGCGCTTCATGGCATCACGCTCGGCAGTATGGCGCTGTGTGAGCGCTGACCGCTTGTCCTCCCACTCCTGCCGCAACATGGCTTTCATAGCTCTCAGCTCGTCTCTGTGTGCCTTCAGTCGGAATCGTAGAAATCGAAATACACAGTTCCCACCGGTCGGCCTGAGTTGTCCGATACATCATGGTGGCCGTCTTCGTAGCTATCGGCTTCCAGCCGGTCGGCAATACGACGGAGCGTATCAGCCGTCCATTTGACGACGGTCCTATCGTTAGGGCCGCTTACATCGATCTCCACGTCGCATTTGATATGCGCAGTCATGTCACTCATTGAGTATTCTCCCTGTTCTTCAGGCTCTTGTGCCATCGCTTGGAACGGTGTTCATCCCCCTGAAAGGATCGGAGCTTCAAGTGCCTGATCTTCGGAGCCGTCGTCGCCTGATCCCGGCAAGAGGGGTTCGATGGTTCTGGATCAAGGGCATCGCAGACGGGACCGGACCCACGCGCAGGGCGAAGCCCGAGCATGGAGAGGACCCACCCCTTGTATCCAGGTTCTCGAAGCACTCAGGGATCCCCTCAGGCGACACGGCTTCCGACCATCCAAGGCACGCCCCTGATCTTTGGTGAGTCTGAAGCTGAACCTGGCCGCGTGCGTCCGAAGGGCGCATGATCGCGGCTAGAGTATCGGCCGCCAGGCCGATTCCGATTCTCGCGGAGCGGGAGGATTAAGGAACTCGTATAGTGCGAAGTCGGCCCGCGTCAGTGTTAAGTATGTGTTAATATAGTGTTAAGCTGTGGATAAATGGTCGTAAGCAATTGAAACATAATGCTATTTCGGAGCGTCCGGTGGGTAAAACCCCGAATCTCGGTGGGTAAAACCCCGAATCCTGGTGTGTGTTACCCCGAATCTTGAAGGTGGTGGGTAAAACCCCGAAATTTGTTGACGGTGGTGTGCGAAACCCCGAACATGATTCACATGGTGTCTGAAACCCCGAATTCGACTGTGCCCCTCCTCCCCGACCGGCACCCGCAGCATGATCTATTCATTTGCGATGTGGCTGACGCTGTCCTGAAGGATGTGATGGCGCATATGGAGCACCCATTCTACTCGCTCTCCAAGAAGCCGGAGACGACCGTCCGCCGGTACGAGCACAACGGAAATTGGTTAGAGATCACGCCGAGCGTCAAAGGCTTAGCGACGATCTACGATAAGGACATCCTGATCTACTGCATTTCGCAGATCATGCATAAGCTCAGGAACGGTGAGGAGGTCTCGCCGCGCGTGCGCATAAACTCGCGGGACCTGCTCGTCTTCACGAACCGCGGCACCGCAGGCAAAGATTACTCGGCGCTCTGTGAGGCTGTGGATCGGTTAGCTGGGACACGGATTAGCACGAACATCCGTACCGGCGACGAGGAGCAATACGATACCTTCGGTTTGATCGAAACCGCTTCGATCCGGCGGAAGCACGGCCTCGACGGTCGCCTTCTATGGTGCGAAGTGAAGCTTTCAGACTGGGTCTTCAGCGCGATCCGCGCCCAGGAAGTCCTGACTCTGCATAAGGACTATTTCCGTCTCCGCAAACCTATTGAGCGGCGTGTCTATGAGATCGCAAGAAAGCACTGTGGCCGCCAGCCGACCTGGTCGGTCGGCTTGGAGCTGCTGCTCAAGAAGGCAGGGTCCAAATCCTCTCTCAAAGAATTTCGACGCGCGCTTAGGCACCTGGTCGAGCACGATCATCTGCCGGACTACAACGTAACCTTCGACGAAGAGACCGACATGGTGACATTCACCAATCGCGGCACACTGCTTTCAGACCCCGTCGTGGTCGATCATCTCGTGATCCCTACCCTATCTCCGGATACATACCATGAGGCGCGTTTGGCCGCGCCAGGATGGGACGTTCGAGTACTGGAACAAGAGTGGCGCGAGTGGGTGAACGAGATGCCCCGCAACCCGGATGCTGCCTTTATCGGTTTCTGTAAGAAGGTGTTCCAGAAGCGCGGACGACCTTAGCACACAAACCCACATTTGTGTCTTTACGACTTACCACGAATGTGGTGTGCTGAGTGCATGATTATATCATTTCTCAATCAAAAGGGTGGCGTTGGCAAAACCACCCTTTCTGTGAACGTGGCGGGGTGCCTCGCACAACAAGGTCATCGGGTTCTGCTGATCGACGCCGACAAACAGGGCTCAGCCAGCACCTGGGCGAGCCTGCGAGAGGACGCGCCCTTCCAGGTGGTCAGCATGGCGCGGGCGAACATGGCGCGAGATGCCCTGAAGCTTGCACACGACTACACACATACCGTGATCGATGGGCCGCCCCATGCCGAAGAAGTGGCCCGGTCTTGCATCGTCGCATCTGACTTTGTCGCTCTCCCCATCGAGCCATCTGGGCTCTCGACCTGGGCGTCTGATTTGACGGTTCGACAGGTGACGGAGGCGCAGGACTTCAAACCATCCCTAAAATGTGGGTTTGTGGTTTCCCGCAAAATTGGGAAAACTGTGATCGGTCGAGATATTCGTAACATGGCGGCACAGGCGGGCCTTCCGATCCTCGCGAGCGAGATCGAGCAACGGGTGGCTTTCGCAGAAGGCATGACCATGGGTCAAACAATTTTCGAGTGGGCTGGCGACAGCATCGCCGCCCGCGAGATCGAACAACTAACGAAAGAGATCGAGCGATATGTCGAAGAAGACATTTTCAGCGGCTCCGAAGCCGAAGCAGCAGCCAACGGATGACCAAATCTTGGCGTTTGAGCGCGGTGGAGCAGGGCACGACACAACGCGGACAGCAAGGCCAGTCGCCAAGGCTGTCCCGGATGAGCCGACCAAGCGTCTGAGCCTGGACCTTCCGGCCAGCCTGCACACGCGCTTCAAAACGGCGTGTAGCGCTACGGATCGGAAGATGGTTGGAGAGCTGCAAGCCTTCATAGAGAAGCGCACGCAAGAGCTCGAAGGCGAGGCGGGCATAACCCGCAAATAAACAAAAGCACAAATGTGGGTTTGTGCTAGATCTTAGAAGAAGACGTCATTTCACTTCGGCTTTGCGGATCGTAAGAAACTGTATATAATAATAAAAAATAAAAAGAGTGACCATGGGGCAGCAGACACTTCGCATCATCAGGCCAGAAGAGAAGGCCGTACCCGATAGCCGGGCGCGGCCCTTGGCGCTTCAGCAAGTCGAGCGCTTTCCTGAACTGCGCTACATGGGTTCCAAGCGTCGTCTTCTCCCCTGGATTCACGAAACTCTGGACGCGCTCGATTTCGAAACGGCTCTGGATCCATTTAGCGGCAGCAATGCAGTCGGATATCTCATCAAGGCGATGGACCGCCGCGTGATCGCCAGTGATTTTCTCAACATGTCTGCGACCATCGGCAAGGCGCTCATCAAGAACAACAGTGCCCAGCTCGACGGTCCCGCCATGAAGGGTTTGTTGGCCGCTCCTACTAATACGCACAATTTCATAGAAAAGACCTTCTCTGGTGTGTTTTACACTCCAGATGATTTGCGTTTCTTGGACAGGATTTCAGGAAATCTCCGTCAACTTGACAACCCGCACCAGCAGGCCCTGGCGATGGCGGCGCTTATGCGCTCCTGCGTGAAACGTCAGCCGCGCGGCGTGTTCACGATTTCAGGTGACCTGTCCAAGTACGATGATGGACGCCGGGACTTGCGCTTGTCCATCGAAGAGCATTTCTTCGAACAAGTCGATGCCTTCAACGAAGCTGTTTTCTCGAATGGTCGGCGCAACCATGCCGTCCGAAGCGATGTATTCAAGGTTGAAACACGGGGCGTCGATCTCGTTTATCTAGATCCGCCCTATGTCCCACGCGCGGATGATAACTGCTACATCAAGCGCTATCACTTTCTGGAAGGGCTTTCTTGCTACTGGCAGGGGCTCGACATCGACTATTCCACCAAGGTCCGAAAGATCCCCAAACGCTTCACGCCGTTCAGCTATCGCAAGCAGGCCGCCGAGGCATTCGAGCGCCTTTTTCAGCGGTTCGGCAAGCAGAAGATCGTGCTGTCCTATAGCTCGAACGGGTATCCCGACCTCGATCAACTGACCGACATCATGAAAAAAACAAAACGGGATGTGAGGGTCTTCCGCCGCAACCACACGTACCACTTCGGCACCCATAGCAAGGTGAAGCGGGCCTCCGTCGAAGAATATTTGATCGTGGGGCAGTAATGCGGGTTGTTCACCAGAGTTTCGATCAGATCATCGACAGTCTTTCGCCGCTCGAAGCAGACTGGATGGACGACATGGCCGAGGCGATCATGGAGCGGATCCAAGACGTTCCGATGAAGGCTGAGTTTAGCCGTGACGACATCGCTTCTCTTATCGACGCCAAGGACGGTCCGTCCTTCCAAGTATCCAAGTTCTGTGTCGGCCTTTTTCTCGGGTTTTCGAAGGACAAATTGGAGGTTGAGCTGACTGATCGGCTCGGATCTGGAGGCACTGGTATCAAGAGATACCAAAGCGATCAGGACGCCTATCTCGACGTCCTTGCTGACTTGGGTTTGATCGATGCCATGACCACAACCGTAAACACGATACCGGTCTGGAGCGACATCCTGAAGGAGCGCCTGCGGTCAGGCCGTGGCAGCGCGATCCAGGGCCAGCAGCGGGGTAGGGGGCTCGAAGACTTTGCCGAAGAAATCATCAAGGAAGTCTTCGGAGCGGCTTATGAGCCTCGCTGCACATTTCAAGGTGCAGCCGGTCCCGCGAAGTGCGATTTCGCCATTCCGAACAAGGGCCTTCCGTTTATTCTGATCGAGTCGAAAGGCTATGGGGCGACTGGTTCCAAGATGAGCGACATCATCGGCGATCTTGATGCCATCATTGCCGCGAAGCGGCATGATGCGAGCCTTCTCTTCATTACAGATGGACTGACCTGGAAGGCACGGGCCAATGATCTGCGCAAAATCATCCAGCGACAAAACGACGGCCGCATCACCCGCATCTACACCAAGCAAATGCACGATCAGTTCAGGAGCGATCTCCTGACATTGAAGAACGAATATGGGATCTAGGATACGCCGTGGCGCTTAACGGGCTGGGTCATTCTGTTAAGCTTAAGTCGGACAGGTCCGAGATGGGCATCTTGCTTAAATGAACTTGCGATACGAGTTTTGTCACCATGTGGTCTGACAACGAAACAACGACTGACCTTCTGAACTACGGAGAGGCGGTCGAGTTGGTGACCGATCTCCTTGCTCGGGAGGATCTTCGTCCCCTCTCGATTGGCCTCTTCGGGGGATGGGGTGCCGGAAAAAGCTCGCTCTCAAAGATGGTCGTGCAAGACCTCATGAAGGCGGAGGGCGACCCCTACATCGTCGTCGAGTTCGACGCCTGGCTCTACCAAGACTTTGATGATGCCCGTGCGGCACTTTTGGAGAAGATTTCGCAGGCGCTTTATGTCGTGGCGAAGGATTCCGAGACTGGAGCGGAGAAGGCGGTCTCGCTCCTCAAGCGGGTGAACAAACTTCGCGTCCTCGGCCTCCTGGCAGAGGGTGGGGCGGCGCTCTTCGGCGCGCCGACTTTCGGCATCCTCAGTAGGGGCATCGAAGGGCTCGGCGACATCGGGGCAGGCGAGGGCGACGGAGAGGACGTCGAAGCTGTCCGTAGGGCCGGAGAGGACGTTGCGAAGAAGACCAAAGGGCTTCTCGATCCCGAGCAGAAACGCAGCCCTCCGCAGGAGATCGAGTTGTTCCGGCGTGAGCTGGAAGAGTTGCTGAGTGAACTCGACAAGACGCTCGTCGTGTTCATCGACAATCTTGATCGATGCCTCCCGCGCAATACGATCCTAACCCTCGAGGCGGTACGCCTCTTCCTCTTCGTACCGGGCACCGCGTTCGTCATCGCGGCGGACGAGGATATGGTTCGGCTAGCTGTAGCTGAGCACTACAAGGCTAACGCGGATCGACTGGTTACCGACTACCTCGACAAGCTCGTCCAGTTCCCGATCCGCGTCCCACGGGTCGGCGTCGCCGAGGTGCGCGCGTACCTCATCGCACTCCTGATCTCGCAACCCTCCGATACCCGCCGCGCCTTATCACCCGAGCATCTAGGGGTGGTGGTTGGTGCTCTTGTCGAGAACCTTCGGAACACGTGGAAGGACGGACCGCTTGGGCTGAAGGCTCTGGAAGAAGCGCTTGCTAGCGGTACGCCTCCAACCCCGGATCAGGGGCAAGTCCTCGTGGAGGCGGTTCAGATCGCGGAACGCCTTGCGCCGCTTCTGGCGACTTCGGCGAGGGTAGGTGGCAACCCGCGGATCGTGAAGCGAATGCTCAACACGGTGCGAATGCGTCTCTCCGTCGCCCAACGCCGGCAAATGCCTCTCAACGAGGCTTTGCTCGCGAAGATGGCGCTGTTCGAGCGCTGCATGGGGGAGGCAGCGACTAACGTCCTGCTGACCGAGATTGGTAATGCCAAGGACGGCAAACCCGAACTACTCAGCACGTTGGAAGCCGACGCCGACAAGGAAACTCATTCCGTGGAGCTGCCGAAGGAATGGCAAGGGTCGAGTGAGTCGGAGTTCGTGCGCGGGTGGATCGAACTGGAACCGAAGCTGGCCGACGTCGATCTTCGGCCAGTGGCCTACCTCACTCGTGAGTTGAAGCCGGTTCGAATGTCTACTGAAGGCCTCAGCGCCATCGGCGAGTCAGCCCTGCGGACCCTCCTGAAGGCTCAGAGTTCGAACTCTCCAACGGTCAGGAAGGTGCGCGAGGGGGTGCTACCAGACGAGCGGCCGTTGGTCATGCGGGGCATCATTGAACACCTCGGGAGGGTGTCCGATTGGAAATCAATGCCCAGCGGCTTCCATGGCGCGATCGGTCTCGCGGACTACGACGCGGATTCCGGTAAAGACCTCGCTACGTTCATCCGGTCCCGCAATTTCGCGAAGAACCCGAACTGGTTGAGTGCCGCGTTGAAGAACAAGAGTTGGTGGGTTGAGTGATGGGTACCTCGAAGGATGGCTCGGGATCGAATGATCGATCCCCCCTCGTTCCCGAGCACGCGGATGCTGAACCGGGAAAGCCCCTCCCTTCGCGGGAGCCCAACGCGCTGCGCAGCTACAGGGGTTCCGTAACGCGCTACATTCGTAGTGGAAGTGCTGATGATCGCCGTGCCGTTTTTCGAAGCTATGCACGCAACGCTGTAGGCGGCTCCGCGAACGGGTATAGACGGCAGGGGGCCAACGCTCGATCCGGTGCTGCGGGCATCGCCGGGATTGGCGACCTCAGTCGTGGTGGAACTGGACAGGACGCAACCGGAAGCGACCTCCGCTCAGCGATCGGCAGACCGGTCGAAGAAGCCGCCCAAATTATCGCCAACGCTGTAGCTCCGGAGGGCCAAGATCGCGACGAAGTGCGCGCCGCCATCCAGGATGCGATCTGCCAAGTGCTATCCGAGCAGGACACATTCGATCCGTCGGCGATGACGGAGGATCAGTTCCACGATCTCCTAGCTGTCTATGTGACCACCTGCGTCTTTCACGATCTGTGGTTCCGGGAGGCGGGAGCTTCTGTGAACCGGAACGCATCACCGGAAGCTCTGATGGATCGCGAGAATGATCTCAGGGAGACGGTTCGGGCGACGGTCGACAACGTGCTTTCCCAACGCGGCGGCACGCCAGTTTCGCAGATGTCCGCCAATGAGCTTCGCGACCTTCAGCTCGATGTGGTCAGGGGAACGCTCGAGATATGGGAGAGCGACGAATGACGAGCGTCGCTTGCCTCGCGGACCCGGCAGCTCTTCGCTCCTCGAACGCGGACCGCCGTGTTCGCTTGTTCGGCCGCCGCAGAGACGTCCCAGATGCTGCGGCGACGGGAGCGCGGCTCTATGACCAGATGCGTCGCCTCGAGGGAACGATCTCGCCCAAGGCGTTCGACTTCCTGTCAATCGCCCTCTCTGCCGTGACGGCGGACGTCTTCGTGCCTCGCGCCAGTTCTGCGAACGGCTTCTCGCGCGCGATCGAGCTGACTACGAGCGTACAGGACCCGGCATTCTGGAAAGCTCAAGCAAGCGATCTCGAAGAGGCCCTTAACTTCCTGACCGGCGATCGCTGGGAAATGACTTTCGTCGGCGAGGGGCGGTCCGCTCCGACTGCAGCATCGCGGAAGGGTCTGAGGCAACGTACGAAGCTCCTAGACTCGAACTGTGTTTGCCTCTTCTCCGGGGGGCTTGATAGTCTGCTCGGAGCCATCGACCTAATTGAAGATGCCAATCGATCGCCGTTCCTGGTCAGCCGAGAGAGTACCGGGGACAAGATGTATCAGACCAATCTCCGAGCCCTTCTCCCATCACGGCCCCACCTTGGGGCGAACGATGCGCCGCAAGGACCCGAGGGACAGTACGGTGCCTATCCGAGGGAAGATACCACACGAGCGCGCAGCCTCCTTTTTTTAGCCATGGGCGTGTGCGTGGCGTCCGCAATCGCTGAGCGCAACGGACTTCTCTCGGCCGCCGGTCAAGTTCCGCTCTACATCCCTGAGAACGGCTTCATCGCCCTCAACCCGCCGCTCAGCCCGCGAAGGGTAGGAGCGCTCAGTACGCGAACGGCGCATCCTGAGTTCCTGTCGGGCATCCAACGCATCCTGGACGCAGGAAGCATCCCCGTTACGATCGAGAACCCCTTCCGACACAAGACGAAGGGCGAAATGCTGAGGGGTAACTCGAATGCACCGCTCGCGCGCAGCCTGGCGTCGAACACCGTGTCCTGTGGCCGATGGAAGCGGAAGCGGATGCAGTGCGGGCATTGCGTTCCGTGTCTGATCCGACGGGCGGCATTCCACGCGAGCAACGTTACCGACGGGACGCAATACTGGTTGGGTGATCTCAAGCAGGTGATGAACAAGCCCGACCGGCGAGCCGATCTTCTCTCCGTCATCTATGCCATCAGACGGTCGCGGACGGAAAGCATTGCTCGCTGGGTAATCCGTGCGGGAACTCTGCCCATTAACTCGAACGAGCGGGCGCAGCTTCTTCAGGTCGTCGAGCGAGGGCGTGACGAACTCGCTGTATTCATCCGCTCCCAGGGCGTAGCAGCTTGATCGATTTCCACTGCCACCTCGATCTTTACCCGAAGCCGCAGACGATCATCGAGCGAGCGGACCTAGCTGGCGTCTACGTTCTATCGGTTACGACGATTCCGAAGGCATGGCTGGGCACGAAACAGTTGGCGAAAGGACGATTGCGCATCCGCACTGCGTTGGGATTCCACCCCGAACTCGCACACGAGCGGTATAGCGAGTTGGGACTGTTCGACACGTTGATCGACGAAGCGCCGTACGTTGGAGAGGTTGGGCTCGATGGCTCCAAGCATCTTCGGGAGCACGTCTCTCTTCAGCGAAAGGTGTTTGCCCACGTCCTAAAGACGACCGAGCGAGCCGGAGGCCGGGTCATGTCGATCCACAGCCGAGGTGCGGCCGAGGAAGTTCTTGAACTGCTCCGTTCCCACGACGCCGGTATACCAGTCTTGCACTGGTTTACCGGCGGACCGAGCGAGCTTCAGAATGCCATCAATGCTGGGTGCTGGTTCTCCGTTGGTCCGGCCATGCTTAAAAGCAAGGCCGGAAGGGCACGAGCCGCGATGATGCCTCGAGATCAGATCCTACCTGAGACGGATGGCCCTTTCGGGACGATTAAAGGTAGGCCGCTTGAGCCTAACGACGCTGAGGCTGTGATTCAGACGTTCGCCAGCCTTTGGTCAATACCGCCTGAAGACGTGAGACAGCAACTAATTCAGAATTTTAAATCTATCGTCACGTTCGCGCCGGATATCAAAAGGGACTCAATCTCTTAGTCTGATTTTTAACACTATTACTAATTCTGCTCATAAGTTACCGACTGGTGCTGGGCATATGTGGATACGAAGGGGCGCGGAAGCTAACCATCATTCGCTTACCTTTTTGCATAGGAACAACGCAACGAACCGCGGCATAATTTCGAATGGAATGCCATTGCCTTGCATCTGAATGGAATGAGTGTGTTTGGCGCTGTTGTCCAGGCCGAGCTGCGGCGAACCTCTATTTACATAGTAATTCGAAGCCACACTTCCATCGAACCAAATACCGCTTCCTGACTTATTAACATTTTCCGTACCGGTTGCGCCCCCATGATTGTGGGCCGGCATGTTACTTATCTCTAGACTGACCGAGCTAGAACCTCCCGTTCTGCGGAACGTGAAATCGTCGTTACTATCTTCCACAGCAGCTACTACTGTCCGCCCGCGCCAGATAGATCCCATGTCAGTCCATCCTTCTGGACAGCCATCAGTACGATCAAAGGAAATAACAGCCCCTATTGGCAAAGGACCCAGTGTTTCGGCGCGATTGATTGAGTCGAGTTCAGCTTCTTGATCTCTCATACATTGAATTATTTCTGAAACGGGCGCATCATCTGTCAGTTGTTGCGCGCACTCTGCTTCGGCGGCCGACCCAACCAACGACAGACCTCCGACAACCGCTAGAGCGGTAGTCCATTGCACTTTCTGCATTCCCTGTACTCCTCCCAAGACATAGTGTGATTGCAGGACTCTGGACATTCCAGGCCGCTAGTGGAAAATTTTTCTTTGAAGAAGACGCCCCCTAGCGATCCCGAAAAAATTAGTATGGCTATACTAAATCCTTTTATATGATCTGACGCCCTTTTTGAAGGATCGGCCAAATTTTTCGCCATTGCAAACATGTAGGTAAGAGCCAGGAGGGACGAAAGTGTCAGCGCCCCGCTGAAAGGATCAGAAAAAAATAAATCAAGCCAGGGCAGTGCTTCGTTAGGTTTTATCAACTGCTTCTCCGAAAGCGTGTTATATATTCTCAAATACCTTTGTTATTATAAATAAATTTCCGGTGATAGATATTAACCTCTTCACGGAGAGTTGCCAAGACTACCTTGCCCTTGGCAAGCCGCTTAACACTATTATCAATAGTGTTAAGTCCTGTGCCCGTCGATCCTGTGGACAGGTAGGGCAGGGGGCTCGAAAGGGCTTCGTGATTTAACAGTATTGATGCATACTGTTCATCATGAGCGAAATGCGCCTCTATGACACCGCCGGAAACCGGCTTTACCTGAACGCCGAAGAGCGGGCTGCCTTCCTGGCCGCAGCGCGTCGACAGCCCGCCCGCGACCGTACCCTTTGCGAGACGCTGCTGCATACCGGATGTCGACCGTCCGAGCTTCTGGAGATCACGCCGGCCCGTGTGGATCTCTCCGGTGGCACGATCGCAATCCGCAGCCTCAAGAAGCGCCGGGACGGCTCGGGGCGACAGAAGGTCGTCTACAGGACCGTTCCGGTGCCACCGGACTACTTGGACACCCTGAACACCGCCCATGGCCTCAGAGAGGCCCAGGCGTCCCGCAAGAGGGCTAGCGCACCGATCTGGAACTTGAGCCGCGTGCGGGTTTGGCAGATCGTGAAACGGGTGATGATCGAGGCCAGGATACCGGATGCGCCGCATCGCAGCCCCAAGGGTCTCCGGCATGGGTTCGGGATTAATGCCGTGGTGAGCGGCGTGCCCCTACACATGCTTCAGAAATGGCTCGGGCACGCGCAACTCACGACGACAGTCATCTACGCCGATGCCGTCGGCAAAGAAGAGCAGGATATCGCGGCCAGGATGTGGGGGCAGGGGGCATGAGACTGACAAGGTCCAACCCGGAGACGAACACGCACCGCTTCTACCGGATGGAGATCGTGCCCGGACTCTTCGGAGAGTGGGGTTTGGTTCGCGAGTGGGGCCGCATCGGGCGGGCCGGACAGGTCCGCACGGACTGGTTTGCAAGTGAGGCTCAGGCAAAGGACGCGCGGTTCGCGCTCAACATGCAGAAAGCAAAGCGGGGCTACGAATAGTTGCCTAACCTTGATCGCAGTGACTTCGGTTTCCCTGAAAATTATCCTTGAAGCAGGAAATATTCCATTGTCCATGCAATTCCGCCACAAAAAATATATGCCCGAGATATAAAGGTTCCGGCGACGTTTTGCGGCCCATCATCTGTAGGGTTACCCTTTTGCTTTGATGACTATGTAATGAACAATACTGAACAAGGCTGACTCACCCATAAAAAAGCCGAACAAATAAACGTACAGGTCGCTTGTCGCGATACTCTCGAAATTGCCTGAGTAAGCCAGGAAGCAGGCAGGTAAGAAGATGACGACAAAAATTATGCCATAGAAAGCACTATAAACGATCGTCGCCTTTCGGCTGCTCGGGATGAATTGAGATTCCGCGAACTTTGATCTAAAGGTGACCTGTGAACGTCTTTTTATCATCCACGATGATATATAAATCATAAGTACGACGACTGATAGTAATATAAATAACAAATGAACAGCGCTGTTTGCGGCTATGGTAAAAATGAAAGAGGTAAGTATAATAATTATTAACGATAAAACTGCATACTTGCTGTCGGGATCGTTAGCTCCAAAAATAAAGATCTCTACCTCCATCGCATCGATGCTATAGGTTTTTATGTACTGGTGAATGACAATGCATAAAGGACAGCTAGCGACGGTCACTGGCCGCGTCAAGTGCCAAGGTCTCCGCCCTGAGATCAGATTCCTGAATATTTGACGTGCAGTCTGAACTGCACCATGGCTTGTCACACAAAGGCAATTCTCTATCCTACGGCAAAACGAACGTGAAATCTCCGCACTGAAAGGATAACTGTTGTTTTCGTACTTGGAAAAGATAATTATGGACTATAGAGCGGAAATTGAGGCATTTTGGGTACTTGGGGTAATTTTGTTCTTAGCGTTCACATTTTTTATACATTTTCTTGTGAGGCCCTTCTCAAGAGATGAGCTTTTTGACTCACAAAGCGAACAGTTCATATTTAATTTGGTCGTCATGGCAATTTTCTCTGTTCTACTTTTTAGTGGGTTTGCTCTGTTTGCAGATATACCATGGCTAGGCCAGGACTTCAGTAATGAGCCCCCCCTCGCCAACAGATTTCCGTCACCGATGTGATCCCGCTGACGGGCTGGTTTAGCGTAGTCGATCTGAATATCGCCCTGCAGCTCTCTCATGAGGTCCTTCGGGAACATGCTTTGGTCCGTTTTCTCCGAGTAGCCATTCGACATCTGGCAGACTGTCGCAAAGCGCGTGGGCACTGATGCAACCACTGACCTCTCCTTCCGTGACGAACAGGTTGAGAGGAGGTCCCAGGTATCGCAGGTGGCGTGCGACTTGGTGTTCATGCTGCCCTTTTTGACGCCTATACTGGACGCTATTCGGTGGGCCTTCAGGTATGCTCCCGGAAAAATAAGAGACCATCATTGACTATTGCAAAAAAATCCGTTTTCTTGCGCCTCGATACCTGATACCGGCACACATGAACTCGAAGAAAATATTGCACCTGGCCATGTACGTCCCAAGTATTCTGTTCTTGGTCGTCTGGTATTCCGGTGGAAGATCGGAGTATTATCGCATCCTGAATCTCAGATCGAATCAGCTCGTAGATAATATCTTTAGCTCGCCAGCTCTCGCCATCAACATTGCTATATACTTTGCATGCTCTATTTCACTATTATTATCAATATTTTACTGTCTTGCCCGCCTTGTTGTGGCGGGCTCAAGGGATAAAAAAATTATTAATGCTATAACCGCTGGCATAATATTTATAATTTCCGCATTTCCGGCTTCTTTTATATTTTTGCTCCCGCCTACGGCCGGCGCACAACTTAAGCTCAACTTGTTTCCTGTAGGATTGATCATTGCATCGCTTGTTTTTGGTTATGCCGCTATGACAATAGTATTGTTCAAATATAGCTTTGACCTTTCGAAAGCTGCACCCTGAGAAAAGAAGGCCGGATCTCTCTGGCGTAGCTAGGGACTGTTGGGTTGATTGTCTGAGGCCCTGGCGCGGGGCTTCCTGATCGAGAAGATGATGGGTGACGGTGAAAGCTAGCCCCGACCGATCCCAGTCGCCTCCTTACCAATCGTCAACTTCCTGGCGACGATCCCAGGGAAAACTCGCCTTTGCCCCGGGCTGGCCATCTTGCGACCGCTTTTCGCTTTGATACTCAAATTGGAATATGATGTATCATTATGGGAACGTCCCTCATGTCTATCCCCATTTTCCTCGGCGGCATCTTCGCCACCAAGCTCAATTTCATCCTCGCCGCGGCCGGTGTCTGCGTGATCATGGCCGTCACGCTGATCTTGATCTGGCGGAACATCGACCACGCGACAGAGGCGCAACGTAAACGGGCGGGATTCTGGACCGCTCTTGTTGCGGGTGTCGGTGTATGGGCCACGCACTTTGTCGCCATGCTCGGCTATCGGCCCGACATGGCGCTGACCTATAATCTTGAGGTCACACTGCTTTCGATCGTGGCCGGCTTTGTGTGTGTGTCGGCTTGCCCCTCGGTCTGGCTCTCCAGGTCAAATCGCGAACCCATATGGGAGGGCTTGGGGCCCT
>NZ_FOCM01000005.1 GCF_900110115.1 Palleronia pelagia
CGTCTCGGTGCCAAAGGTGCCGGTGAGCTGTCGCTTCCGGTGACCGTGGCGATAGCCTTTTGCCGGGCCGTCCCCACGACGGTAGCGAAGCCGGCCGAGGAAGCTGGCCAGCTCCTCTTCGAACACGGCTTCGATGGTCGCGCGCACGTTGGCTCGAAGCCGCTCTTCGATCAGATCGAACCCGGCCTCTTCGGCCAGTAGCGCAAAGCTCGCGGTGTCGGTAATCTGGTTCATGGCGTGATCTCCCTGGCGGTTGCCGCCGCCGGTTGGGTGGGTGTCAGTTCACCCGGAGATTACGCCGCCCTCGAATTTCCACCACCTCCGCGACACGACCTCGAATGGGCGCTCCTGCTGCCGCAGACAGGCCTCCTCGGCCGTCGACCAGGAACAGATGTCGAACGGGTTCGCGTCTTCGAGATTCAATTCGACCAGTAGATCGCCAACCTGCCGTGCCGTCCGCCCGAACTTCAGGAATGTCGAGATACTGATGCGGTCGGGTGCAGAAGTTTGTTTTCCCAGCCCACTTTCATTAACGGCGCCATTGCTGCAGCGTTTGCCGAAGTATTTCGGAAGGTTTCGGATCTTCGCCAATGCGAGGACGACATCTTCCCGATCAATGTCGGAGAAGATCGGATTCCCAAGGGCCCACGTCCAAACGCGCTTCGCGCTCTGGGTATTCGCACCGCTGATCCGGCGCCAGTGTTCACCACGAACGGCATCGAGTAATCGAGCACCAGACCGATAGCCCCGCGACTTTGCATCCATGAAGATGTCGAAGGCTTCTGACAGGCAGACCTGGTGTTCGCCGGCAAGGATCAATTGCGATTGTTCAATGCGATTGGCGGGGTCAAGAAGATGGCGGGGTACCGATTGGTCGGCCGTTGTCCGCCATATTGTGGTTGCAGTTTCGTTTGCGAGGTTAACGCGCATTTCCTGGGTCTCCGTTCGTGTGGGAATGCTGCCCCTATGCCCCGGATTCGCGGGAAACAGTTGATCTGAGTCAAAATTTCGGATCGTTAACTCCGGCGCCGCATCACGCCTTCGTGATGTCGCCTGAAAATGCGATGGCTTGGCTCAAACATCAGGCTGGTCGACGCCGAAACCCGACGACATTGCCGTGATTGTCCTGTGTCTCAGTCGGCACGGGCTTGGGAGCTGCGGCCTTTTGCGCAGCGAAGGGGCTCTTGATCCTCGAGATATCCAGGTCGATCCGGCTGATGACCTCGTGGAGCGTCTTCACCCAGATCTCGCGCGTGTAGGACCCGTCACCCTCGTCGACCGGCTTCTCGTGCCCCATCAGGCGCCGGCGCACCATGTCGGGGCAGAGCAGGTTGCCGAGGTCGTTGTGGAATGTCGTGCGGAACGCATGGAAGTCGAGCCCGGGCCAGTAGCAGTCGTTCGTCTTGCGGTAGTAGCCGAAGGCCTTGCTGTAGAGTTCGGAGAACGTGTCCTTGGTCTGGCCGCGGTTGAGGTTCGGGAACAGGCGCGACTGCTTCTGCCGCCGCCGCATCTCCACGAAGTTAAGAAGTCCGAGCTCGACGAGCTTCGGGTGCACGGCGATGCGACGTTCCCCGGCGGTGGACTTCACGTGGTTGCCGGTCACGTTGCGCACCGTGAAATAGGCAATGCCGTTCTCCGAGCCGAAATCCTCCGGCCCGAGTTGCAGGATTTCCTCGGCGCGACAGCCTGCAAGGCGCGCGATGAGAGGGCCCCAGAACAGCGGGTAATCCTTCTCCTCGCATTGCCCCTGGTAGACCGGAGAGGCGAAGAGCTTCTGGATCTTGTCGTCCCAGAGCATGCGCGAGCGATCTTCCTCGTTCGCCTTCATGTCCTTCTCCTCGTCGTTGGTCCAGGAACAGATCTCGAACGGATTCTCCTCGATGAGCTTCATGGCCTTCAGCATCTTGCCGACCCGGTTCGCCATGCGGCCGTGGCGGAGGAAGGTCGCGACACGCAGCCGCGGGATCTTCGCGTCGAGGGCCGCGCGTTCGAGTTCGGCCGGCGTCACCTTGCCTCTTGCGGCAAGAACTTCCTTCGCTGCGATCGCCGTGGCCAGTTCCTGCTCGTCGGCACGCTCGACGAGATCGCGGAAACCTTTCGTATTGAGAAGGTTCTTCTTCTTGCCGTGGTATTTGGGGATCCGGCGAATGACATTCAGGACACCGTCGACTTCCGTCCAGTCGATCTGTTTGAGCGGTTGGTTGCCCAAGACATCGACCCAAATATCGCGGGCTTTCCTTGCGTTGCCCCTCGAGGACCGAACCCAGTTCCGACCCTTGTCCGGAAAACTCTTCTGACGTGCTTCGAAATTGTCCCCATAGCCGAGTTCTTTCAGCTCAAAATACAGGTCGAACGCCTCTCGGAACTCGATATTGGGGCCTTTCGCCAGGGCCGCGCGCGCCTTGTCGGAGAGGAGCGACTGATCGATCAGGATCCGGGGTTCTTCGCGCGGCATGGCGGGAGCCTTCGGCGCCGGCTCGGGCGACGCAACGATAGGTTCGGGTTCGCGATCGTGGCTGGGCGTTCGGCTGGACACAGTGTCCGCGACACCCAATTCCGCCGTCTTCGGCGTGGCGGGAGCCTCCTGGGCCGGGGTCTGAGCCGGAGAGGCCACCTGTGGCGCGGCCGGGGCGGTGCCCGACGGGATGGTTGACACCGGCACGGAAACCGCACCAGGCGCAGCTGCTGCCGGGATCGTCAGGGCGGGCGCGTGCGATTGTGCGACAACCTGGGGCAGGACAGCGCCCGGGGCGGCCGAGCGGCGCGCCATCACCGACCGGAAGATCGGCGTCACGTCTTCGTAGGTTCCGACCTCGCGCTTCTCCCGCTCGCGCGACACATCCAGCATGACCCGCAGCGCTTCGAAGGCGAGCGCGCGCCAGTCAGCGGTGCTCACGTCGAGAGTCACGCCGAACTGCCTCGCCATCTCGCGCAGGGGATCCGTGACCGGTGTCCGGTCGCCGAGCGCGAGGGCACGCCGCAGCATATCTTGGGTCGCACGCTCGGTCTGCGCCGCGAAATTCGCCGCCTCTTCCGAACGCGGCTCGGCGGAGGCGCGCAGAGCCTCGTGCGCCGCGATCTGGCAGCGCGCCAACTCGGTCAGCAGGGCAACATGTTCGGGCTTCAGATGATCCACCGGTCTCTCCGTCGTCAGCGCGAAGGCCGCGTCGGTGAGCACCGTCAGGCGCGCGACGAGGATCTTCGCTTCGGAGAGGACGTCGGTCCGCAGGCTGAGACAGATGGCCGAACTTTGACCAGGGTTCGATATCTCGACGAGCGCCCTCGGCAGGCGGCGCCGAAAGAAGAAGCCCGAGGGGCGTTTTTCGAGATGGGGGGTGTGTGCGACTCCGGCCATGGCAGGTGCTCCGAAAACGGTTCCAGGGCATCCGGGAGTCGGGATCCGTGCACCGGTTCGGGCACGCGTTTGTGCACCAATTTGTGCACGTGCACAGGTGGCTCCGACTCCGGTCGGGGCTCATCCAATGAAATCAACCACTTAGGGAATTTTGGCTCCGGCGGTAGGGATCGAACCTACGACCAATTGATTAACAGTCAAAGATTAATCTAATTAAAACAGTATCTTAGTCGATCTAAAGCGTTTTTTTGGGTTGAACGTTTCCAATAGGTTACGGCTCCGCCCAGCTTCACGCCGGTTCCAGGGCGCCGCGGCTGGCCGGATCGGCGCGCTGCACGTTCGCCCCGTCGCGGAATGTGATCGGCCCCAGCGCATCCTCGATCACGCCCGCGCCAACCTGCGGCACCAGCGTTCCGCTCGCATCGGACGGAATGCCCGTGCCCGCGACTGGCGTTCCGGTCCCATCGACGTAGCCCGTGGTGCTGGGGTCGTAGATCGGTGTCTCGTCCAGCGGCCCGTCGCTGATGTTCGGCGTGCCCAGGTTCGCCTCGACCAGCGCGTTGTTCCCGACCACGACATCGGTGTAGCTGGTCTGCGGGTTCACAAGCTCGGTCAGCGGCCCGTCGAGGTCGTTAACCACCGTGTTGTGGATGAGCGCGATCAGCCCCGTGAACAGGCTCGGTTCCGCCGCGCCGTCGCCGTTCGAGATCCCCAGCTGAAGGAGCGCAGGATCGAAGCCGTTCCGGCCCGCCATGGTCGGCAGAAACGCCTTGTTGTTGCGCATCAGGAACGGCGACACGCTCACGTTCGCGATCGTCGAGGTTTGGTGATCGCCGATGAAGGTGTTGCCCTCCACCCGCATCCGCGCCTTCGCACGCGGGATCGAGGACGCGCCCTCTTCCACCGTGCCGGCCGAGAGCATCGTGGATCCACCGCGCAAAACGCTTTTCGTCACGCTGATCCGATCAGTGCGCGTCGTTCCGGTCCCGAAGCGCCCGATGCTTTGGATCGCCACCTCGCCGTTGATCCAGCCCGACCAGCCGTGCCCGGATGTCCCTTGGCTGTGGCTGACGCTCTGAACCCGGCTGGTGTCGATCCGCAGCGGGAACCCGCCGTTGTTGCCTTGGTCCGTCCGCGCGCCGTCCAGTGCGCCGTAATCGACGCCAACCAGCCCGAAATCCCGCGTCTGGAACTGGTAGAAGATGCTGTGGCCGAAGTCCTTGAACACGCTGTCGGTCGCCGCGAAGCCCACGTCCAGGTGCGCCCCGTCATCCGCGAAATTGGTGTGGAAGTTGAAGCCGCGGATGTCGCAGTTGTCGACGTGGATCAGGTTGCGCGGGGTGTTCGGGAATAGCGCGCCGATGAAGCTCGTGTCCGGGCCGCTGGCCGCGAGGCTGTCATACGGCCCGTCTGCGTCCAGGCCGGACAGCCGAAAGTCGTGCGAGTAGGCCGCGACAGTGGCTGCGGGCGACAGGTTGAAACCTCCCGCGTTCGGGATCAGCGCGCGGCCCGTGCCGAACGCCTTGATGAGAAGATCGCCCCCGGTCACGGCTTGCGCGGCCTGCACGAAGGTCTCACCGCCGCGCGGCATGATGCGCTTGGGCGCGGTCGTGCCGTTGGACCAGTCCCGGATGGCCGCCGAAATGTCGTTGCCCGTGATCAGCCGGGCGCCTGCGGGCGCACCTTCGAAGTTTCCCGAGGGCGAGAGGCAGATCGTGTCTTGCCCTGGATAGGCCGCGTTCTCCGATCCCACGGAGATCGTCGTGCTGCCCGTGGCCCCCAGCCCGGTCAGGACCATGTCCGCCCCTACCTCGCGCACCAGGACCGTCAGGGTGTGCGTCCCTTCCGTCGGCAGGTAAATCATCGCGTCGGGCCCGATCAGGTAGCGCGCGTTCCCGTTGCCCTCTGCGGTCGCGAACGGCACGCTGGACAGGATCACGTCGCCGTCGAGCGCCAGGTAGACCTCGTGCCTGTGAAGCCCGTCGTTGCCCTGCGCAAACCCTGTCGCGCTCAAGTCAAGCTCGATGAAAGCCACATCGAACCCGGCATTCGACCTCGACCGTCGGACCACGGTAATCGTCACGTTTCCGGACACGATGACAGTCGGGGTTCCATCGAAAATGATCGAGGGCATTACGCTGCAAGCTCCAATGAAATGACGTAGAAGCCGTCTTCGAAATCGGTCGCCCCGCCGTCGCTGGTGACCGTGACGGGGCGGTCGATCTCTGCGCTCAGACCGCTAGCGCTGCCCGAGGCCACCATGCGCGTGCCGGTGTCCGCGTCTTCGGTCAGGCCGGTCCAGGTGGTCAGGTTCGAGTTGAAGTTGTCCCGCGACATACCGATCAGGACGCCACCTTCCGGCACGTCGATCAGCACGGCCCACTGGTTCGTGGCCGGCGTGTCATCGAACGCCTCGTCGTGAAGAACCGGCTCCCCGAGCATCGTGTAGACTGCGTGGCCGATGTCGAAAAACGGGTCCGCTGTCGTCTGGCTGTCCGTCCAGGCGATGTCGGCTGTCGTGCCGGTCGGCACGGCGGCCTTGAAGGCCAGCATGCGCAGCGCACCGCTGCTCTGCGGTGTCCCGAGCGGCTGCGCCGCCACGCCGCCAATGGTGAGCTGCACGTCGGTCGCCGCCTGCAAGCCAACAGTCGTCATCACCACGACCCAGCGGTTTGCCGCCGCCGTGCCGATGGGAACGCCGCTCACCGTGTAGGGCTGCGCGTTCTCTGTCCCGAACGTATCCGTGACCTGGTGCGCCAGTCCCGTAAGAGTTCCGCCGCTCGCCCCGATGGACAGCGGATCGACGGTCAGGATGATGATGTTCGAGGCCACGGCCCCGTCGCTTTCGCGGATCAGACAGATCGCGATCCGCACCGCGCCGTCCGCCGCCGTGGTGAAATCGCTCGTGACACCCTCCCCGATCGGGCTGTTGGTGTATTCGAGGACCCCCGTGCCGCCGGTGCCATTGTAGAGGTTGCCCGTGTTGACGGCGATGCTCGCTGTGGCGGCCGCCGCGTAGAGACGGAACCCGGTCACGCTGTTCGAGTAGGTGTAGCTGAGGGTGTTCGTCGCCGGATCGAAAGACGCCGTGTCCAGAATGGGCGCGGGCGCCGCTGGCGCCTCGACCGTGAAGGTGAAGCTGTCCTGCGCCGTCGCTCCCACGTCGTCGGTCACCGTGACGGTCACGGCCGTCGTCTGCACCGTGTCCAGCGCCAGGGTCAGGATCGAGCCCGAGACGCTGCCCACGTTCGAGCTGAAGCTGTAGGGCGCAGTGCCGCCGCTGGCCGACAGGGCCACCTGCACGGTTCCGCCGGCCGCCTGGGTTTCTGTCACGTTCGCCAGCGTGCCGATGCTCAGCGGGACCGGCAGGGTCTGCGCCGCAGTGGCGAAGGGCTGGCTGTTGCCTTCGCTGTTCGTCACGGTCTCGATGGCGTAGTAGGTGTCGCCCTCGCCTATCGTCGTGGTTCCGGCCACGGGCGAGCCGTTCAGATAGTAGGTCGCCACCTGGCTGCTAATCGTGCCCACGCTGGACGTGTATACTCCCGGAGTGAACCCGCTAGCCAAAGTGGCGCCGTCCGCCAGGCTCGCCATGACCGGCGCGGTGGTGGCGGTGATGACGGCCGCGGCCACTTCCGCTCCGAACGCGCGTGGAAAGGCGCGCGGGAAAGCCGGCTGAAAACCGGGCTGGAAGGCGCGGCCGCGCATCAGGCGATGTCCCGATGATCGACGTTCACGGTTGCATCGCTCGAGGCCGAAAGGCCGAAAAGCCGAACGGTCCCGGGCCCGAACGCTTCGACCAGGTCGATCTTGATCTCTCGATCGACCGTGCCGATGATCCGCCCGTCGGTTCCAGTCGGCGGGGTGTCGTCCGGTCGACCCATGATCCGGATCTCCTTTCCCTTCGGATCGATTACATGCGCGGACACGACGCTGGCATCGGCATTGGTCATCTCGGTCCAGACATCTGCATCGAGCGTCACGTCTTCACTGTTGCGGGGCATCAGGGGTCTCCTTCAGGATCTCAGCCATGGTTTCGATTTTGCCGTTTGCACAGCGGGCCGCGGTCAAATGCTCTGTCGCCAGCACCGCAAGATCTCGGTAGGTCTCGGCTTGCCGCTCACTGATCCGACAGGGCGTTAGCGTCTCGGCCGGGATCTGTGGTGGCAGGTAAACGATCCGCTCGGGCTGGCACGCGCCCGCGGCCAAGAGCGTCGAGAATGGCAGGATCAAGAGGCGCATCGGCACACTCCCCCATGTCAGCGGTTTGCAGATGTTCGATGGTTGCGCGGGCCTCGGCGGCCTCCTGGGCTTGGAGCTCGGCGCGGGCGGCTTCGACCCGGCGCGCAGTCCGCGCCTGGTCGGCCTGCCGCAGCAGCGCGGCATTGCTGGATCGCAGGGTCGCGTTTTCTGCCCGCTGGGCATCAAGGCGGGTCGTCTGGACGTATCCCCATCCAGCGGCCCCTCCAAGCGCCAGCACGGCCGCACAGAGCGCGTATGCCAAGATCTGTTTCACGCCGCGCACTGCTCTGCGGGCGCAATCGCCATGCAGCCGCGATAGATCGCTTCGGCCAGCTCGTCCATGTTGGCGTCGGCCGCGTGGCAGAACTGCGCATTCCCTCCGAAATAAGGCTCGGTCAGGATCGCGGGCGCCCTGCCCTGCCACAAGGAGCGACCGCCGCGGTCATGCCTGCCGCGCACTTGCACGCCGTCGTCCTCGTTGCCCATCACGGCAAGCATGCGGGCCTGGACTTCGCGCGCCAGCGCCATGCTGCCGGGCGTCCCGCTGGACAACGTCAGGCACCCTGTCGCGCGCGGGTCGGCCGAGCCGTTGAAATGGAGCTCGACCGTGACGTCGGCGCCCCAGGCATCGGTCTCGGCATAGACCTTGTCGATCTCGCGGCTGTACCCGCCGGCGCTTGGATCCCGGCGGAAGATCCGCACGCCTTCGGGGTCGTGCGCCCGGATCAGCTCGGCCAACTGGCCATTCCAGTCATACTCTGTGCGGCCATCCGTGATGCGAACAGCGCCCTGGGCGCGGGCGTTATGCCCGATGACGATAGCGATCTTCATTCCATGTCCTTTCATTGGTCTTGCCAATCGCCTGCGGCGAACGTGTTGGTCTGACGGGCCGGGCCGCGCGGGCAATTGGTGTGCGTCACCAGGATCTCCCAGCCGGTCGGCTCGATGGTTTCAGGCCGGACGATGACCCACGGGCCCCAGGTCTCGATCCTGTCGGATGGCGGGCGGTTTCCACCGCGCCAGACGCCGTGTTCCGGAGAAACATCCAGCGGCGCCCAGGCCCGGGATCCATCGTTGCGGATCACATAGGCGGTGAGATGATCGAACTCGCAGCGGTCCTTGCGCATCCAGCCCTGAACGACCAAGCCGCCGCGGGCAATCTCCTGCGCAGAGACGGACACCTCCGAAAATGGCGTCATGCCCATCAGGTCGCGATACCAGCGGTATTCCGGCAGGCGCTCGGTCCACGCATAGCCCACGATCAGCGCCACCAGGACGAACGGCGTCAGGGATTTCCGAACGGCGACCCTAGTTTTTTCCATTGCCGCCCCCAAATTTCTTGCGGATCAGCTCCTTGACGAAGTCGCGGTCGCTGAAGAGCGCGGTCCCCACGTCAAGCGCAATCAGGATGAAGGCCATGAGTGCGACGGCCGCGAGGATCTCGTTGTCGCGCGTATAGGCCGCGGCCGTTGGCGACAGGGCCAGGGTCAGCAGGGCCGAGGCGATGGTCTTCCCGACGCTCGCCATCAGCGTCTCGGACTTGCGGTCGCGCATGAAGATGTAGACCACCATGCCGATGAACGCGGCCCAATACTCGTGGGGCTTGTCGAACACGGGGGTCAGCCTCCCTCGGCTGGCTTTCCGTCCAGCATGTCGTGCGCCTGGCGCTTGAAGTGACGGGTCGCCGGGTGAAATTGCATCACGGCTTCGCGCACCATGACGAGCTCTTCGGGTTTCAGGTCGAGGACCCCGCCCTGCATCATAGGCGCCACCAATCCGCCAAGGGTCAGGTCGCGGATCTTGTTCTGATCCCGTGGGTCCATGGGCGGCTGATCAGCCGCCAAGGCGCAGAGGATGCCAAGCGTGACGGGCTTCTTCTCGTCGTCGCTGGGCAACATCTTCTCTTCCCAGGGCTGGCCGGTGGGTCCGACAAGGATGGCGCCGAAATCGATCTTCATGGTGAGCTCCTTAGGATGCTGGTGTTGAGCACGGGATGTCGCGAATATCGCCGTCATAGGTGACGACCCGGATGAAGCCGTCGGCCGCTGGCGGCGCTCCGGCTGTGTAGGCGCCCCAGGCGACAAGTCCGCCGTTCTGCCCCTGTAGGTGCAGGTTGCGGCTGTCATTCAGCGCGTTCGCCGCCCTGATCAGCGGGGCGCCGGACCCGGTCGCTGCCTCGACGCGAACGTGGGCAGTCGCCGCGGCTTGGTACGCGACCACGAAGAGGTTGCTGGCTGGGTTGATCAGCTCGCCGATCGCCAGGCCGCCGTCGGACACAAGCATCTGCATCCGCACGGCCGAATTCTGGATGGCGCTGGCGATGCTGAAAACCTCGGGCCGCACGCCGTCCACGTCGGGGTCGCGCGAGGACCAGCTCAGCATGTGGCGGTAGGCCATGCGGATGGCGTGGGCGTTCCCGTCGGTCCATCCCGTGGCCGACGGGTTGTCTTCCTCGCCGTCGCGAAGCAGGGCGTTGAAGCCGAAGACCAGCCCCGAAAGGAACTTCGCGCCATTATCTCCGAGGAAGATACCGGCCGGTACGCCATAGGACCGGCCGAAGACCGCCGCGTCCGACCCGGCCATGAGGCGGATACCCTGGACCAGGCCCTGGCCCGGCGCCTTGTGCGGGTCAGAAGCGCCGTGTTCGGATCGAACCTCGATACTGACGTTCTGCTCGATGCCGAAGCCGAGTGCGCCAAGGAGGCTGCGGAAATCGCCGTAGTAGCTCCAGCCCTTGCGACCGGTCGCGTAGGCGTGCCGGTTGAGACCGATGGCAGCGACACCGATCGCGTCCGTATCGTCGCTTGTCCGCGCCACGCCGCTGATCGCACCGCCGACGGACGTGATGACCGCCATGCGGAACAGGTCCTGCAGGTAATCCCAGCCCTTGCCGGTCGGTGCGGTGTCGCCGATCAGCTCGAGCCACGATCCACCGGTGACCGCGCCATCCACCTGCGCGCCGTGCAGGTAGCCGTCGCCTAGGAACACGCGGCCGTTGTGCCCGAGGATCGACGGGACGACCGAGCCGGACGCGAAAAAGGCAGGCGACGCGATCCGGACGCCCCCCGCGGGCGCCCAGTCGATCATGCGGGTATCCAGTAGGGCCATGATTACTCCCTCACGCCAGGACTGCGGTGTTGTCGTAGGAGGTCAGCCAGGCCCCGCCGCTGCGATGGACGAGCACGCCCGTGCCGTTGCCAGCGGTCTCGCCGGCCTTCCGCCCGTCGGTGGCATAGGCGATCGACCCATCGGCCACCGAGATGGTAGCCAGCTCCGCGACCGTTTTCGGTGGAGCCTGCGGCGGCACAAGGAAGATCACGCCGGCATCGTCCAGTTGCATGACGTCAACCAAATTGCCGGCGCCATCCTGGACAGCGAACCACATATTGAAGTTGCCGCCGGTCGACCCTGTCGAGCGTAGGGAGGCTTCCAGAAACAGGCCATCGTTGTCGCCCGTGGTGTCTGCCTTCCAGATGCGGAAACCGCCAGCCTTGCCGTTTTCGTCGATCCAGCCGCTGTCATCGGCGGTCGCGACGATGTCGATCCAGTTGTTTCGCGGCCCGATGATGGACACCGAGCCCGGAAAAATGTTGCCCGACCCCGCGTAGACGCCCGCAATGTCCTCGACGTTAGTGGCGCAGCCCTCGAACTGGATCTGATGGACGTTCGCGCTGGCGCTGTTGTAGCGCAGGCCGGTGCCGCAGTTTCGCGCGGAACCGACGAACCTGTTTTGAAGTCCACCAGTATCCCAAGCGACGTCGCAATCGTCCGCGAAGGCTTCGACGTTGCAGTGGCGGGTATCGGCGCCGAAATCCAGGCCGCGCCCGGCCCCACCAGTCCCTCGGCACCGGATTGCGTTCAGCCCGCGCCCGGACAGACCGACCGGCAAGCCGTCGCCGTTCGCTGTCGCGCGGTACCCATAGAACTGGTCAGACACCGTGCCACCCGTCAGGGTTACATAGGCATCGTTCACCTCGACGCCGGTAATGAACTCGGTGGTGGTGTTGCCGCTGCCTACGGGCTTGGTCGACGTCACGTTGTGGAAACCGAGAACCGACCGGGCGCCGCCCAGCCGATTGCTGGCATTCACCGGGGCGTTCATGCGGATGCCGGTCTTCCGCGTCTGACCCGGCTTCAGGTCCCAGGTTTCCTCGATCCAGATATGGTCCGCACGGACCGTCCCGCGAATGTCAAGGCCCGCCTGATCATCGTGATCCGGGTTCTGCATGAAGGATTTGATCCAGATCTGCTGGATCGAGGTCATGCGGTCCGGGGTGACAGGCAGTCCGAGGATCACTGTGAAGGATTTGATATCGATCGCATCGCCGCCGATGTTCTCGAAGACAAGGCTTTTCAGCGTCAGGCCCTCGTGGCTGACGTTCTGGCCGCCGAACCCGTAGTGAGCGCAATTTTTGAACTCCACGCGCTCGATCCGCGCGTTGACGAGCGAAGTCGCGTCGTTCCAGGTGATGATCCCCTCGCCGCGCTTCGGATCGGTAGGGTGCGGCGCGAGAGCCGGCCAATCGCCATCGATGGTCAGATCCATCACGCCACAATTGCGGATGCCGCGAATGCCGATAACGGACCGCCACTCGTTGGCCGCGTTCCGCAGGATGGTCTTTCCCATCCCCCGGCCGCGAAGCACGACGCCATCCAGAAGCCGCAAGCCCCCGCCGAGGTTGGCGTTGAAAGTCTCCTGATCCCCTTTCGCGCCGTCGACGAGGAACGTTCCCTCGGGCAGCTCGACCATACCGCCCCCGATGGCGCTGGCGAAGTTGATCGCGGCCTGCGATGCCGCGTTGTCGGCCTCCATGTCGCCTTCGCCGATCGAGCCGAAATGCCCGGGGTCGATCCATTCGACCGTGGGCATCGCGTTCGCCATATCCGCGATGGGGTTCGTCCCGAAAAGGACATGCCCGGCCGGGATCTTCACATAGGACAGATCGCCGGCGCTCACCTTGGTGCCGCCCGGCACCTGGGATGCGAAGAGCGCCCACCACGCGACCAGCGCGGCGCGACCCGCGAACCCGCCGCCAAGCCGCAGCCACTCCGCGACCGACAATCCCTCGTCGGTGCCGATCAGATCCGCGTCGGTGGCTGAGACGCCGGCGGACGGGGTGACGATATTGCCGTCGATCGCCAACCCCGCCGCGGCCGTCTCGACAAGCCGGACGCCCTGCCCCGATGGCGACGACGCCATGGGCACCAGGACGAAATCGGTGGTGGGCCGTTGCCGCACGCCGCCGATCCAGAGCTCGATATACTTCGTGGCGATCGGATCATCCGGCAGCGCGAAGGGCCCGACTGTGCCGTCGGCCGTAATGCTGAACGGTGTGACCTCGACCTTCGACGTCGAAATGATCGTGTCCGCCTCAGAGAGCACCAGGACACTCGGCCCGTTCTCCCAGCCGCGCTCGGTGCCGACCAGGATACGATTGATTTCCGGCTCGGGCAGCGTCCTGCGCTGTCCGTCTGCCGGCGGCGCGGCCAGCTGGGGGACCAGGCGGGTGCGCTCGGAGTTGTCCTGCGCCGCCATTGCCAGCCGGTCCAGCTGGCGCTCTAGCCCGCGCTCGCGGGCCGAGGTGCCCACCCAGCCCTGCTGCACGCTGGTGGCGCGCAGGATGTCCAGCCGCTTGCCCTGGTGCTCTGCAAAGGCCTCGGCTGTCAGCGTCAGCGCACCGCTTTCCGCGGGCCCTTGCGGGAGGATCGTGTAGCTCGTGGGCGCAAGCGTTTGCTCGAGGCCGGCGAGGTCGGTGACCCGGGCAACGATGTCGGCCGCTGCGGCGAATTCGAACGTCACCGGGTATGGACCTGCAGACTGGATGTCCGGATAGCTCGGCGGCGCGGTAAAGACGTCGACGGTCATTGCAGATCTCCCAGGGCATTGGTGATGTCGGGGGCCCGGTCGGGCGCAGCTGCGCCGCGATCCCACCAGGTGCGGTTGCCGTAGGTGCGCTCGCGATTGCGTTCCTGGCGGCGCCAGGCATCGCGGGCTCCGGGATCCAGCATCAGCTGCAGCTGGTCGGCGGCCAAGCGATCGAAGGCGACACGCCCGGGCCACAAGCTCGAGAAAATCGGCGTGTTGTATCGAAAGAAATTCGCGGCATCGCGACCGAAATACGTCTCATTGCCCTCGATCGCGGCGGTGGTATTGGCCACGATCGGGCGGATCACGTCGCCAGCAAACCCGGCAACCGGTCCCGCAAGGGTCTGCTCGATCCCGCCGCCAAAGCGATTTTTCTCGGAGAACAGGAAGTCACTGAAGATCCCGAGGCCGCCCGCCTGGATCTCGGCCGCCAGCCAGAACTTGGCCTCGTCCATGGGTCGGGGATCCCTGCCCTTCGCCAGCTCCTTCAGCTGCAGCGCCAGCGCGCCCATGACCAGCGTGGAGCTGCCCATGACCGCCAGGTATTTCGCCTTGCCCAGCGGCGTCGGGATCGCTTTGAAAATTGCGATTTGACCCATGGTGAAGCTGAAAGCGTAATTCTTGAACCCACCCGTCGATTGAAGAAGCTCACCGCTAAAGGTCCCGGGGCGGGTGTCTCCCCGGACAGCTGCAGTCGCGCGCATCCGCTTCGACGGGATGAACAGCTCGACCTGGTCGGCCAGTGCGGCCTGCAAGCGAAGCGCCAGGTCCTCGGCCTCGGCCCGGGGCAGCGCGGTCTGGTGCTCGAGCCACCAGAAGGGCGAGATAAAGTCGGCGCCGCCATCGGTCACATATCGGCCGTCTGGCGCGCGCAGGGCATCCCAGTCGGCCTCGGTGATGCCGTGCCGGCGCAGAAGGTTCTGCAGCATGCCGTCGACATCGCCAAGCGCGAGACCAGCCTGGCTGGCCAGGTGGCCGGCCGTTTCCATCTGCACCGCCACGCGCAAGGTATCCGTCCAGACACCCAACCCGCTGGCGCGGATGGTGAAGCCAGACAGGCGCGATAGCGTGTCGTTGGCCACCACGTCGTTCGTCAGCCGCGCCGAGGTCGACGCGATCGACATCAGCGTCTCGGCCACGAACCCCATGCGTTGCGCGTCCTCGCGGCTCGCGCTCGATGCCACCTGCCCCACGACCCGGCTCAACATGTTGCCGGGGTGACCGCGCATGACGGTTGCGGCCGTGCTGATCGTGGCCAGGTCCGATACGGCCGAAAGGGTGGCAGATCCCAGCTTGGTCGCCACGTTCAGGTGGCGGATGCCAGAAAAGAACCGAGCCCAACCCTCGTGCTCGGCCTGGTTCACTGCGCCGCTGGCATGGGCCAGCAGCACCCGGGCGCGCTTTACGCGCTGGTCGACGCCCTCCTTCAGTCGGCTATTGCCCGACACTTCTGCGCGGCGCGTCGCCACCTGCGTCGCGTATTCCAACCCGGCGGTCGGGTTGGGCCCGAATACCTGCATCAGCGCGATATCCCGGGCCTGGACGTCCAGCTGGCCTAGCATAGATGCCAGCGGGTCGGACATGCCGAACTCGGCGTTGTAATCCCACCAGGCGTCGCCGTCTCGGAAATGCAGCCGGCGCGGCTCGTCGCGCTTGCGATACATGGCCGCCCCACCGAAGGTCATGGCAGGCTCGCGATTGTCCCATCCGCGCGTGGTAATCCCGCGATACACGTCCTCGAGGAACGCCCGCGCGGCCGCCTTGCTCGGCGTCTTGCCCTCGGGCGCAAAGGGCCGCCCCGTCGAGAAATCATCGATCCGGGACCAGTCGAGCTTGTCGAAGATCCGCGACGCCCAGGCGTCGAAGCCGGCATCCTCAATCGCGCGCGCGTCGTGGGTGTGACGCAGGCCGTAATCGGCGAGCTCGCCGATATCACCACCAAGCGCGTTCATCTTCTGGCGCTGCCAGCCCTGCACCTTGCGAACCGATGCGGCGTAGGCCTTCGCGATGTCGCTGCCGCTGTCCTGGCCGTGGAGCTCGCGCACCACGTTGCGCAGGATCACCGGGTCACGGGACCGGCCCAGAACGTTCTGGCCATATGCCCGCAGCCCGTCCTGCAGATCGGCCCTGATGCGGGCCTGAATGGCGTCCTGCAGGAACCGCACGCTTTGCCCCTCGTAGGTCGATCCCGGAACCGTCTCGAACATGTCCAGGAGCGCCGTCGCCACATCAGGCGTCGTCTCGAGCCGCGCCTTGATTTCGCGCATCTTGCCCAGCTGGTTCAGAACCATGTGCCTGCGCGACCGCCGCTGCCGTCTGGTTGCCTCTTTCAGGTCGGCAGCGGCGGCCGCCTCGGCCTGGTGGCGCGGCAAAAACCGCTCGTAGTGGGCCACCTGGCGTTCGTATTCCGCACGGGCCGCGTCCGCGCGGCCCTGGTCGATATCCCCTGCGGCCAGCGCATCGGTCAGACATTTACGCATATCAGCCATCGGCTGTCCCCTCGATCGGGCAGCCGTCGATCGCGCGCTGCAGGGCGTCATCGGCCTCGAGGTCGTCCAGCGCTTCGCGCACGCTCATGCGCGATCCGTCGTCCAGCGTGATCTCGAGGTCGGCAAAATCCTCGGCCAGCTCGAGGCCGCCCGTATTGCCTGGCGCGCCATCATCCCCTATATCTGGGGTGGAGGTATCCCCCATGTCAGATCGAACATTCGTCGATTGGGACGGCCGACCCGCGGTGCTGTTCTCAGCCGCCCGGGGCGAGGCACTGGCGCTTCTCGAGCCCGACGGCACCTGGGAAGCGGTCGACGCGCTGGACGTTTCCAACACCGCATCGGTGCTGCCGTCGGAAGCCGCGCTGGTCGACAGGTTCGCGGGCGCGTTCGGATCGTTCGAAGTGCCGAAGAGCTTCGCGATCGACGGGTCCTCGCGGCTCAGCGCCTCGGCATAAAGCGTCCGCATCTGCTGCGTCAGCTCTTCGATTTCATCCGGATCGCTCGACGACCGCGCGCGGGTGTAGAGCTTGTGACCCGTCGCCTTCTTCGCCTTCAACAGCTCGGGCGACCAGATCTGGATTTCCGCGATCAGGCCGCTCTCGGTCTGCAACAGGACCTTGCGATCGGCGTAGCCCTCGGGGGTCCGTGACCACCCTTCGTCAATGATCCGACCGCTGCCCTTTAGGCTCTCGACGACCTGGTCGGCCTGTTCGGCCGTATTGACTAGGAACCCGCCGCGCACGATGTCGGTCAGCTCGCGGACGCTGCGATAACGCTTGCGCTCGATCTTGGCCGCGGCGGTGTCCATGTCTTTCAGCGCGGCTGCCGTGAATGTCGCGCCGGCATCGGCAGCGATGCGGTCGCCCAGTTCGTCAAGCTGCGTCTTCGCGCCCGGGGCCAAAAGATACAGTTCATCCAGGCTGTCGGCCGGCTGATCGTCCTTCATCTGCCGCAGCTCGGTCACCGGATCAGTCGCCTGGCGCGACAGGGGCCGGGTAAATCCCTGCTCGAGGGCAGCGTCCGCGGCCGCGGCCTCTTCGCTCATTGCCCCATCGGGGAAAGCAACGTCGGCCGGATCCGCCGCGGCCGCGATCGGCTGCGATCGCGCTGCCGGCGCCGCGCCGATCGTGTCCAACTCGCCGAAGGCCTCGCTATCGATCGCCTTCAGTACGTCCAGCGGGCCGGGCGTGTCCGAGAACAAGGCGGCGTCGGTGGTGCCGATGCGACGCGCCTCGGCCGCGTAGCGCGTCAAGAGGTCGGTAACCTGGTCGGCCCGGGCGGCGCGGCCGCCTTTGTAGAACCGCCGCGCCAGCGCGGCCGTCAAGGGTGCGACCGCTCCGTCGAACAGATCTTCATCGGCCAGCATTTCAGCCAGGATATCGGCCGGCCGGCCGCCGGCCTTTGCGACCACCCGCGCCTCCGCGATGATCCGCATCGCGTCCATGACATGGGCCGTCACGTCGAATTCAGGACGCAAGCGGCCGTCGCTGACGGCGCCCCGCAGCGCGGCCCAGCCAGGCGCCGACTGCTCGAGCGCTTCCATCAGGCTCAACAAATCGCCGGCGCCGGTTTCGGCGTAGCGCGACAGTATGTCGGGCGCGTCGAAAGCCCGTGCAAAAAGAGCCTGGCGGATCCGCCGTTGCCCTTCATCATTCAGCGCGCCGCTTGCATCGACCAATCCGCTGCGCTCGGCCTGCGGCATGCTATCGAGGGCGCGGCGCACGAAGGGCTGGTTTTCTGCTGCCGCCAGGGAACGCGACGGATCGAAGAGGGCAACGGTATCGGCATCGATGGCCCGGGCGTCGGCTGCGGCACGCTCGGTCGCCGACATGCGCGCCACGGCCGAGCTGTTGGCGGCACGCACGAATTGCTTGCGGGCCTCGGCTGACAGATCGGAGCTCCGCCGCGCGATCAGCACGGGCTGATCAACGCCGTCGGGAATTGTGAAGCCTGCGGCCTCGATCTGCTGGCGATAAGCATCGGCCCGGTTCGGGTTGCGCTCGAAGGCGCGCTGGATCGCCATGACCCGTCCGTTACCGCTTTCGATCACGTTGTCGGGCCCGACGATGGGCGCGCCACGATCGGCCTCGGGCGAGGGCATCAGCCGCGCGGGATCCAGCCTGGCGGCCATTTCGGCCACCTGCTCATCGCTCGATCGACGGCTGCGATCGCGCGGCTGCAGATCCCCGCTGGCGCGGACCAGCGATCGCGCGTCGACCACCTCGTAATCCACATCGATCCGAAGATCGTCGCCGGCCGTGATCTGTCCGCGCTGGGTATAGCCGCGACGATCGCCGTAAGTGATGTAATCGGCAGAGCCGGCATCCGGCGCGGCGCCGCCTGACGGCCTGACCGGTGTGTCACGGGGGCCGCGGTATCCTTCCCAGGCTTCCGTCCCCTGTTGGCGCCAGATCCACCAGCCCAGCCGATCCTGCAGCGCCTTGGTCATGACTTCATCGCCGCGCAGGCCGAGGCCCTTCTTGGCAGCTCGGAGCGTCGTACCGACGATCTGATAGGCCCCCATGGGCGTTGCGACCCGCCCGATCCGTGACTTGACCCACTGGCCGTATCGACCGCGCGGGGCCGAAAAGGCGATCGCCTCGTCGACGGTCATTTCCGTCAGCTTCACATCGGCGAAGCGTCCGCCGGGTCGGTTCTGGAAACTGAACAGCGCGTCATAATCACCGCCGCTCTCGCCCGCGAAGATCCCGTTCCGGATCTTCTCGGGAATGACCTGGCCGGGCGGGTAGATCGGATCGATGTCGACCTCGCGCCCCTCGTTCATGGCCTCTTCGGAAGTATCGACAGCGTCGCCGAAGGTGACCTGGTCGGCCTCGGGCGGGCGACGGGTCCCGGTGGTTTCCTGACGCGTGCGCCGCACATCGAAATACCGCTGCGCTGCCGCGACGCCGCCACCCAAGGCGCCGCCGAGGATCCCGGCCGTGCCGAGCGACAATGCCACGTCACCGACGCCCATGGGCAGGTCCAGCTCGTCGGCAACGGCGAACTGACGCGGCAGCGTGGCCGCCTCGGTCGCCACGCTCACGCCGGCCTCTACGCCGGCCGCTACGCCGATCCGCGTGCCGGCCGCGACCCCGAAGGGCAGCGATGCCAGGGTGCTTTCATCCGTGACCCCGGCCCACAGGCCACCCAGGATGCCGGCCGCCGCACTCCCATTGTCCAGAATGTCTTGCTGCGCCTCATATTCCGCCTGGCGCAGCGCGGTCACACGCTTTTCGAACTCTTCCGGCGTAGCTGGCAAATCGTCGTAGCGGCCGTCGGCATCGTTCTCGCGCAGTGCCGCAACGCGATCGGTCGCGTAGCCGACCTGAGCGTCGACGATCCTGTCGAAGGATCCGACGGTGAACCCGGGCCCGTCGCCATAGGCAGAGCCGAGCCGGTCGGAAATCTCCGCGATGGCCCGTTGTCGATCGACGTTGCGCCGGTTGAAGCTGTCCATCTCGATCCGGGCGGCGGTCACGCCCGCGTTGAACGTCTCGCCGAAATCCGACGGCAGGCGGGTCAGCGGATCCAGCTGGCTTGCGGCTTCGGCGTTGCGCAGCATGAAGCTCATGGCGACACCGCCTGCATCAGGGCCCGAAGGCTGAAGGTGAACTGTGCGCCGGCATCGTTCAGCAGCACCTCTGGCCGGCCGTTCCGACGGGGGCGGACGAACACGTAGGTATCGTCACCCACCGCCTGCAGCTGCAGGCTGGCGATGGTCGCGGCGTCTGGAAGCTCGCCCATGATGTCCGGACGCTGCCCGTTGCTGGCTTGCCCGAGCTGCGTCAGAAGCGTCTCGGCATCGAACTGATTGGTTGCTGTCTGGCGCGGCCCCGTGGGCACCTCCATGATGCCGAGGCGATCGAGGGCGTTGTCGACGCGGTCGGCGGCAACGCCTTGTGGCAGGATCGTCCGCATCCCCCGCACGTCCTGGATACCGCCGCGGGCCGAGCTGCTGTCGGCCTTGCCGATGCCGCCCATCACCTCGTGGAAAGCCTGCTGATAGATATCCTCGTCGAAGCCCTCGTCGGGATCCACGCGGCCCATGCGCCGCGCGTAGAGCGCGTCAGCCGCGGCGACGGCCGCCTGGCGATAGGCCTCGCCACCCGGGATGTCCGTGAAGACCGTCTCGATGACGCCGAAAGCCGTCTCCGCGCGATCGGCGATCGGCGGCAGCTTGATGTTGTCACGCGCCAGCGCTTCTTGCCCGCGCAGGATCTCGGCCGACAGGCCGACGGATCCGCTGGCGCTGGCCAGCATGCCCACGTGACCAAGTAGCGGATCGCCCGTCACGCCGACCAGGCTATCGGGCCCGTCGGCCGGCAGGGTGCTTGCAAGCGTAGCTGCCAGCAAAGCGCGCTGGCGGGGATCCTCGGTCGCCTGCAGGCGGGTCTTGAGCTCGACGCGTTCTTCCGCGGTGAAGACCGTTGCGGTTTCAGTATATCCCGCGTCAGCCAGCTCGTAGCCTTCCCGTACGCGGCGAACGACGTCGCGGGCCAGGCCGGCCGGCGCGTTGTCGAAATCCAGCGGGGTGTCATCGATCAGACCACGCGCCGCGGCCGTGGCGATTGGATCTTTCGCGAACTCGTCCAGTGTGTCGTCCAGCGCCCCGCGCAGGACCTCGAGCCGTTCTGCCTGCCACGGGCGCGCCAGCGATCGCTTTTCCTCGGCATCGATCAACGCGCGCAGCTCGCCGGGCGTCTTCAGCTGCAGCTGGCCCTGCTCTCTCCGCAGATCCAATGCCGCGGCCGTCCGGCCGTATCCCGGATGCTGCTGGTAGGCGGGATCCGACAACTTGCGCTCGTCCACGGCCTCGCGTCCGGCGGCGGCGATCTCGCGGATCGCGACCAGGTCCTCGCCGATCTCCCGCTGGCGAGCCTCGGCGGCCTTCTCAGCTTCGCGCGCCGCCGCGGCCGCCTGGCGCTCGAGGGCGCCGGAAGCCTGGGTCCGGTACCGCGCCAGCGTTTCGCCTCCGAGCCCATCGAAGTCGCCAGCGTCGGCCGCCGTGATGAACCCTTGTGGATCCTCATCGATCAGACCGATCGCCCGGGCATTCGCGATATCACCGCGCAGCCCTTGGCGCTGCAGCTCGGCCGTTTCGGCATCGATGACACCGGCGGCCAGGTTCTGGGCGATGATGTCCTCGCCTTCCGCGACCAGGGCCGCGCGGGTCTCGGGATCGGCACTGGTTGCGACCCGCGCCGCCGTGTCGGAATAGCGCAGGAAATTCGCCTGGCGTTCGGACTGCCGCAGCGCCAGGGTGCGCTTACCCAGGGAAAAGCCCTGGCGATTTGCCAGCTCGTCGAAGGTGAGCTCGAAATCGGCGGCGTTCTTCGGGTCGACCGCACCGGGCGCGCCATCGGGTCCGCCGAGGTATCGGCCGCGCAGATCCTCGATCCCTGATTGCCAGGCGGCTTCGGCCTGGTCCGGATCGCCCATGGCCTCGACCGACAGACGCAGATCGTTCATGTCGGCCGTCAGATCGATCGTGTTGCGCTGGCGCGACCGCTGCAGGCGATCGGTTTCCAGCGCGGTGCCAACCTGCAGCGCCGTATCGCCCAGCTCGGCGATCGCCGCGCCCAGCTGCGGCGTTTGCAGCTGCGGGGCGCGGGCAGCGCGGCCGGGATCGGTCCCGGCCGTGGGAACGACCATGCGGCTCATGCCAAGAGCTCCGGCCAGACCTCTGGCGCCCCGCGCAAGAGGCGCCCCGCGCCACTGAACATGCCGCGGATCATGCTCTGCTTACCCTGCGCACGGACCAACCGCGCGCTGTTCGACAGCTCCGTGTCGGTGGCCGCACCGCGCTGGCGGACGCTTTGCGATGCAAAAGCCAGCTCTTGCGCGGCCGTCTGACCCAAATAGATGGCGGTGGGACTTCCGGCTGACACGCCCCGGGCTGCAAACCCGGCACGCTGCTGAGCTGTCTGGGCGCGCATTTTCTTCCGGGTGCGATAGTCTTCGACGGCGTTCAGGCGCGCCTCTTCCTGTCGCTGCACTTCCAGGGCATCGGCCTGCGCTTCCGCGGTCTTCTTGGCCTGGATCCCCTGCACGAAGGATCCGCCCACGCTGGCAAGAAGGCCAATCGTCTGCAGCGCACCACCAATGCCGGCACCCGCCGTCGCAGCCCCGGCCGCTGCGCCCGCTGCGGTGGCGGTGCCACCTGCGCCCGCCAGGGCGGTCAAGAGCGTTGGGACGCACATCAGGGACCCATCTCTTCAATGTCCGCGAAATAGGCGAGGACCGTCATCGGGGCCGCGCCTTCGGGTGTGAAGCGCAGCCGCACGTCGTTGCAGGTGCCCGACTGGACGTCGGTCAGGATTGTCGCGTTCTCTGTCGTGCGGGCATCCGACAGCACGGTCCGGCGCACCAGCGGCTTGGCCGCCCCAAGATGCACGTTCCCGCCGGCATCGCGCTCGACCGCCTGAACACGTCCGCCGGCCGTCTCGTGGATGGCCACTGCGGCGTTATGCAAGCGGCGGCCCCGGCCACGGGCGTCGCCGTCCCGCGCCGGGGCTGAAATCGGAAGCGTCTCGGCAAAATGCGTTTGGTCCAGAAGCCCGATGGTCGCGCGCGTCGCCGGATAGGCGAGCTGCACCGTGCCCTGGGCGTCCGCCGACAATCCGCCCTGGTCCCCGACATCGGTCCAGGCATGCAGGCTGGTCAGCGCCAGGTGCGGCGCCAGAAACTGTTCGCGCGCCGGATCGGCCGAAAGCGAAACCGTGCAGAAGAGGTGCGTCGTATCGCTCAGCACCTCGACAAATCGCCGGGTGGTTTCCGCGACAGTCCTTTCGACTACCATGGACACCTGGTCGGCCGTTCCGGCGGCGTTCGGACTGACGCTCAGATCGATGACCCGACCACCCGCGACCGGCACCACCGCCCAGCCCAGAACATCCTGGTCGGGATCGAACACCATGGCGATCAGATCCCCGTCCCGGGTTCGCATCCAGGCCGTCCGCAATGGTGCGCTCTGCCAGACGATCTGGACGATGGCCCGCGCGCCCAAATGCGCGGCGGGCAGCGACAGCTCGATCGGTCGGGATCCGTCTTCCTCGAAGCTGTAGAGGATCCGGTTCACCCGCGCACTGTCGCGCGAGATATAGACCGGGTCCCCGAAAGCCAGGATCGGCGGCGTGTCGGCGACGCCATCATTCGCCACCAGCTCGGTATCGAAGGTCGTGGGACCGATCGCCTCGCCCGATACGCTCGAAAACACGCGCCAGACTTCACCGAGCGCCCCGATGAACAGGCCTCGTCGCGCCCGCTGCAGCCAGAACAGCCTGTTCTTCCGACCGTCGCTTTCCAGCTCGAACGCGAAACTCGCATCTGCATCGCTGCCCGGCAGGTAATCTTCGAAGGCGTTCTGCGTCGACGCCCAGACGGTACGGGGCTCGGAGGGCGAGGAAATCGCAAACAGGCGGCGCTCGTAGAGCGTGATCGCGCGGGGGTAGCCATAGTCGTCCGACCACGCGCTTTCGGACCAGCGGTAGCTGGGATCGTCGATGCAGGGCTGCGGGATGGTGCGCAGCACCTCTGCCCGCGCCTGGTTGGCGCTCAGAACCTCAGTGACACGGAACACACCCTCGAGGGTCGAGACGAAACGATACTTGGTGTCCTTCGACGCATCGGTGCGTCGCGTGCCACTCTCGTGGGTGGGCGGATTGATCCCCGAATGATCACCGGCGACCAGCTCGTAGATCTTGTCGTCATAGGTCACCAGGTCGCCGTTCCGGGCATCGCCGTCGTTTCCGACCCATAGGGGCACATTGGAAAAGTCGGTGGGCCGGATCAGGAAGACGCTTCCGACGTGGCTATCGCGGAAGACGTCGCCCACGGCGGTCAGGTCGATATTGCCCTCGGACGCGGTCGCGTATTCGTAGCGCCAGCTCGCGGTGTAGACGGGGCTGGTTCCCCAGTCGTAATCCTGCTCGCCGGCCGTGTGGGTCGGCGGGGTCGGGCCGACAGCGCCATCGCCGAGCGCGCCGCCGTCGGTGCGAACGCCCAAGAACGTGTAGACGCGGCCGTCGTGACGACACAGATCTCCGATCGCGAGGGACTGATCGGCGGTGGCATCGCCCGTGGGCGGGCTGCCGGTCCAGACCGTCACGCTGCCGGACACGGCACTGCACTGGATGGTCTTCGCTTCGTCCAGGTTCTGGATACGGAAGGGACCGCTTTGAAAGTCCACCGGCGCGATGGTCCAGTCGTCCAGCGCCAGGCGGCTGATCTTGTGCATCGGCTGCCGGCCATCGACGATGTAGATGACATCGCCGTCTTGCGCCGTATCGAGGTTCGGAAGGTCCGCCTCCTGGTAGGGCGTGGCCAGCTCGAAAGGCGCGCCGTCCCTTTGCACCAGGACACCGTACCGCCAGACCCGCATGACGCCGTCGGTGAACTCGAGCTCGACCGCGTCGTTCAGCGCGAATTCGAACGGGATCCGGCGCGCCGGCAGATCGAGACGCGTGCTGCCCTGGTGAATAGATCCCGGCGCCCTGGCGAAGGCGCCCTGGCGCAGGGGGATGAAACCGCGACAAGCGGACATCCCCGTCTTGAACCGCTGGAAGTCGTCCCGCGCATACAGAAGCGGGTCGATCTCGCCGCCCGAAAACGTGTTCTGGACCACGCGCGCCCGGGTCACAACCGGGCCTCACAGACCCAATCGCCATCGGGCATGGCAGCATCGATCGCGTGTCCGGACGCGCTGTGGCTGTCATGTCGCTTGGCCGCCATCAGAAGATCGTTGAGCTCGACACGTAGATCTGCCCGCTTCGTCCGTGAGCCGACGAATTTCGGCGACAGAAGAACCGCCATCTGGCTGGCGATGGCCGTCTGCAGGAAGGCAGGAAGCTCGGCCTCGACCTCGATCCTGCGGGTGTAGAGAATGTCCAGACCGCCAGCCTGCATGGCTCGGATGAAGCGTCCATCTTGCCGCCATACGTCGCGCGATCGGACGCTGCGCAGTATCAGGCAATCGGTGGGCAGCACGTATCCCACGGGCAGATCCGGATCCTGCGCGACGGCCGTTGCCTCGGGCAGGCTCGCGAAAGTTCGCGCCGCCGACCAATCGTAGTGTTCCAGAACCATGTCGCGGGCGCGGGGATAGACCTGGGCGGCCTTCGCAGCCTCGGAGCTTTCATCGCCAAACGACGAAATCTCGGCCTTCTCCATGAAATCGAAGGCCTGGGCGACAATTGTGCTGGTGGCGATGTCGACGGTCACGCGCGCCCCTCGGGGTCAGACCGGCCCGGGCGGATAGCCCGGGCCGCTTGGATCAGGGGGCCAGGTACGCGACGCGGAACGGCAGCGCACCGGCGCCCGTGGCGTCGGCCTCGGCATGGGCCCAGAGCTCGACATTGCCGCCGGGATCCGAGGCAAGGCCCAGCACCTCCCAGATCATCAGGCCGTGCGATGCGTCACCGAAGGCGACGGGCGTGACGATGTTCTCGGTGGCCTTGGTCTGATCGATCAGCGCATCGGTGTCGCTTTCGGTGCCGATGACGATCTGGGCGAAACCCCAGTTTTCCACGTCGAAGGCAGTGTCTTCATGCAGCAGCGCCGTCGACGGGATCGAGGCCAGGTGGAACTTCGACCCGCTCAGGTCGTCGGCTGCGTTTTCCACGGTCCCGGTGGCGACGATCAGGCGCCCTCGAGCTTTCTGCGGATCCGCCGGGACTGAGCCCGGCGTCATCGGATCGTGGATCAGGTTGGAAGTCTTGTTGGTCACGGGCATGGTGCGCCCTCCTTTCACAGGTCAGAAGGGGGGCCGCCCGGCGGGCACTGGGCGGCCCGCTTAGATCACTCGGCGCAGCGGATGACCCGCACGCCGCCGTCCTGCACGCGGCCGGCGGCCGGGTAGCAGTCGACATGCGCGTAGGGCAGGTTCTTGGCGGCCGTGTCGTTCCACATGTCGCCCTGCACGTCCTGCCAGAAGCCGCAGACGATCTCGGACTTCAGCCAGAAGGGGCAGAGCCGACGGCCGTTCGCATCCCGCGGGAGGCGGTTGGTGAACAGCCAGTTGACGCCCAGAAGGCGCGTGGGCTTGCCTTCGCGGATCGTCTCGACCTCGAACGCGTTCAGGGACCCCTTGGTCTCGAGCGCGATATTGATCAGGTCGGTTTTCTGCTTGGGCGTGATCAGGCCGTAGACCTCTTCGTCGGTCTCGAGCCCGAATTCTTCCAGCTCCATCCCCTCGGTCGCGGCGCGCAGCTTGCCGGTTGTCAGGCCAACATGCGTGCCGGGGGTCTCGTAATCGGACGCGATGTAGTTGGCGGCCGGCAGCGACACGGTGCTGGTCGGCGTCTTGCCTTCGAAGACGGGGCCCAGGATGCCGCCGCCATGCAGGCGGAAAGTCCCGTCCGTCGCTTTCTCGATCCCGAGGATCGTATCGAACACACCGCGCTCGACGGCCTTCAGGTGCGCAGTCACCAGCTGCGAGCTGGGATCCTGCGACTGGTCGAACTTTTCTTCCTTGGTGATGTATTGCCCGCTCTCGATCACGCCCGGGCGGACCAGCCAGCGGCGCGAACGCCTGGGCGGGTTCTCGGGGTTGCGGCGCCCGTAGTCCTCGCCGCGCAGGTAGTCGATCTCGTTGATCAGATCGGCCATGTCCTGCGCTTCGCCGGTGCAGGTGACGGTCGTGACGGCCGCGCGCAGCGGGTTCGACATCTGCTGCGCCGTCATCTTGATGTTGTTCTGGAAGGTCAGCTTGTGATGCGGCTCGACCAATTGACGATAGGACATGCCCTACCCCTCTCGAAAAATCATGTGTGTGAGTTTTCGGAGGGGTTGCCCGGCAACCGGACCCGCCCTGACCGTATCGTGGCCTGACCGCCGGAGCTTATCCGGTGCAGAAGGACCCGACGCACGGGTTACCCTTCAAACGGAACATGGCCGCAAATCTAGCGGCCATGTCAAGGGTTTTATTCAAATGCTAGACCGGATGAGTGATTGTGCTCGTTACCTAGCGCTCGATTTTATGGGCAATAACTGGCTCGGGTCCATCAGTGAAGACAGCAGCGATCTCATAAGTGCCGGAAGCGTTTTCGAACGATTCTTCAACGACACCCGCTTCCGGATTACTCCATTTCTTTAGACCGGGTTTAACAGTTGAACTTGCGCCATCCGTTACCGGTCGCCTTATTCCCAGACCAGTTACGTTCTGACCTTGCGCCTGAACGGACAGTCTTGAAACAGGTTTTGTCAATCGAGCAATGATGGTCACTTTTTTGTTGCCTTGCCACTCTTCAACCGTCGGACCCTCTACTATCTCTAGCTCCGGCTCGACCTCTTGGTTGATCGTGGTGTTATTGTAGGTGGGGGAAACGGTACCGCTGTTTTCTCCTACGTTAACGCTCTGATCGTAGATTTTTTTATACTCGTCATCTTCTGCCATTTCGCTGGTTTCCTCTTGAATTGTCGTATAATGGAGAGATCTTTCCAATATTTTTTTTCACCTTGATACTTTGATCAAAGTGAGAATACGAATCCGCGGCGTTAGGTTCTGGTGTCTCATCCGTCCGCTGATCAGCTGCGCGCTTTCCCGCGAATATGCGGTTCCAGAAAATCAGTACAAAAAGACCAATGGCAGAGAGACCCAAAGAGACGAAGGGCAACCACGGTACGCCACTCATGTGCTGCTCCCAGAACGCGCCCAGCCATCCCGGAAGCGTATAGTAAAATTCATATGCTCCGACGAGACCGGGAATACCGGTTCCGACAGTCCACACAAAGGTCCAGAATCGACGCATATGCAAAGCATGGCAGAACTCATATGTTGGAGTCGAGTTTCAAGTGGACAACCATCACGTTGGCAAGGCGACTACCCGGCCGCGAGCTTCGACAGCTCGGTATAGCGCTTGTGCAACCGGTCGAAATCGTGCCCGGGCTGGCCGATCCGTTTCGCCTTGATCGCCTTCTGGTAGTCGCTGTCGGGCTTCATCATCGCCTCGAGCTCCGACCTCGCATCCGCCGGCGTGACGCCCAGGGTGGATCCGCCAGTACGCATACCGGCCGCGCTGTCGTCGCCCATCATCTGACCAATAGCCGCAAACATCTTGATCGTGTTGGCGTCGCCAGTCTTCGCGGCCAGGACGCCCGACAGCGCAGAAATCGCGTCGCCGTCCAGCCCGGCCTCGGCCGCGATCGCGCTGGCGGCCTGCTGCGCCTGGGCGACCTTCGCGCTGTATTGGTCGCCCCAGTCGGATTGCAGCGCCTCCTGCAGCCTGGTGTTGGCAAGGCCTGCCTCGGTTTCGGCATCGCCCACCATCTTGGCCATATGCCCGGCGAAGAGCTCGGTCATCCCCGCCATCTGGGCTTGCGTCATTCCGAGCTCGTGCGCCTTCGTTCGCGCGACGCCCTCGAGCTGTTCGTCCCACGGCTGATCCTTCGGCCAGGCCTCGGGCTTGGCGATGTCGTATTTCTCGGCCGTCTCGGGGATCCCGAACACGTCGCCGTTGGCCTTCAGCCACTCGGCCACGTCCTGCCCTTCCTTGGGCCGGTCCATCAGCTGATCGGCGGGCTTGCCCAAGCGCTTTTCGGCATTGCTGTAGAAATCCGCCAGCTTCCCGATCGCCTCGACCGGATCGTCAACGGTCAGACCTTTTGCCTGCAGCATCTGTCGGGTCTGATCGTTGAACCGATCGCCCTTCCACCAGGGCGCCTCGCCACCGGTGCCGCCAGCTCCTTCGCCACCGGTCCCACCATCGCCGCCCGTCCCTTCGCCGCCGGCGCCACCGTCGCCGCCCGCCGCCTCGCCACCGGTACCGCCGCCGGCACCGCCCTCGCCTTCGCCCTGGCGCAGGATCTCGCGCCAACCGGGCCGCCCCCAAAAGCGATTAATCGTCATATCTCTGCTCCTTCAGCATGTTCTGGATGTCGGTGTGGGTGACGTTGCCGGCCGACAGCAGCTGCACGGCCAGGTCGCGCCGTCCGGCCTCGTAGGCCAGGCGATAGGGATCGATCGGCGCCGGCGACGGAAAGCCCTGATCCATCTGGACGGGCTGGGTCACCATCAGGCCTCCGTGGACGATCAAGTCTCCCATCAGCTCTTCGTCGCGGGCGAACGCCCGGCTCCATCGCGCGGCAAAGCCGGTCGCCGCTTCGGGCGCGTGCTGCGGAAAGATCGACCGCAGCACGGCAAGGGGGTTGGAGATTTTCACGGATGTCTCCCCGTTATGATCTGCCAACACGGCGCATCAAGTGCGCCAACGGGGACCCGCTCGATCGGCATCCCCATGAGCTTCGGCACGGGTTCTGGATTAGTGCAATCGCTTGAAGCCGTCACGGAACTCTCCAGCGACATTTGCCGCATCAGAGTGCAGTAAGCATCGTTCGTGATCTTTATTTTCTGAAACTCGTAGCCTTCATTGGCCAGCCGGAAATATTCGGCTTTGATCCGATCAATCATTGCCATCAGCTGCGCTCCCGCCCTGCATGGCCGCACCGGCCTGCGCCATGTCGCGCAGCGCCGCCCCGCCATCCTTGGCCATCTGCGTGGCCTGCATGGCCTGCATTTGCTGCTCACGGGCTTGCGCGCGCGCAGCCGCGACTTCCCGCGGTACCAGGAGCCGCTGCGGAAGCGACGGGCTGGCCTCGTGCAGGACCTCGGCGTAATCATCGGCGCTGATCCGGTCCAGGAGCTCGGGCTTCACCTGCGCCAACGGCAGAAGGTCGCCCAGGATATACCGCCGCACCGACGACGCCTCCGACGCCTTCAGCGCCAGGGCGGTCTGCGACGTGTAATGCACCTGCAGCGGCACGTCGCCGGGCGTCCCCTCGGGCGCCGGATCGATCTGGCCCGCGCGCATCAGCATTCGGAACCGCCGCTCGAATTTCGGTGCGGCGTATTCCTCCATGATCCGGTCGGCATGCGGCGCCCAGTTGCGCAGGCGTGCTTCCTCGATGACGCGGTTCTCGTCGTCCGAGATCCCGGTGCGGCCCGTGAGGCTCATGACCGTGTAGTAGAACGCGTCCTTGATCTCTTCCTGCTTGGCGCGCTTTTCCTCCATCGTCAGACCGATCGACCCCGTAGCGTCGTCCGACTGCACCAGGCGCTGTCCATTCGGCCCGATCGCGCCGTAGACGACTGCGCCCGGCCGGAACGTGCCATTCAGCGGGACCGCGTCGCGATCGGGCGCCAACCGGGTCGGATCGGCCGCGCGTTGCGCCGCCCGCAGCGTCGCGTCCTCCATGCGGTCGTTCACACGGGCCGATGCCAGGGCGATGAAGCCGGGCCCCGTGCCGTAGGTCATCCCGCTGTCCACGTCCCAGCGCGGGAAGTTGAACGGCATTTCGTCGTAGCCCGCGATGCGCACCAGGCTTTCCTCGACCTCGCAGGCATAGATCGACAGCCAGCGCTTGCCCCGCGGCCCCAGGGCGCGCGGCACGAACTGGTCATTGCGCACCACGTGCTGGTAGTACGTGTGCTTCTCGGTCGAGCCCTTCTCGGCCAGCTCCTGCACTTTCGGCGGCAGCGCCTTGAATTCCCGTGCGGCCTGGCGCGGCGTGAGCTTGAAGCGCCGCACCACCTCGTCCACACGGCCGTGAAAATCGACCGACACGACCAGCTCGGCCAGGGACAAGGTCACGTCCAGGAACCGCCGGTTTTCGCGGTCCATCTGGTCGTAGGTCCCGGCGTTGCCGAAGGCCGAAAGATCGGCATAGGCCTGGTAGCTCGATGGATAGAAGCTCGACATCGACGGGCTGAAGCTCGCCATCACCTTGGCCGTCTGCCGGTCCAGCCAGTCGGCGAAGGGTGGCCAACGGTTGAGATCGTCATCGGGGGTGCGCAGCCCGCCCCAGCGCGTGGCCGGGTTGGTGATGCCGGCATAGATACCCGCCGCGAAATTGCCGTGAGACGTCACGGGCACACTCGACAGGGGTTTCGACAGCTCGCGCATGGACGGGCTGTCCAGGCCGAAACCGCCCCGCTGCGGCCGGATCAGGCGGGCGATGTCTTCCCAGTCCTGCTCGTATCGGCGCCGCTCGACGATCAGCTCGCCCCAGCGGTCCATCGCGGCCCGGGCGCGCGGATCCTGCGCGATGACCTGGTCGGGCTTCATGCCGGCGCCCCCAGCTGGCGGGTGGTCTGCCCGGCCGGGATACCCACCGGGCTTGTGAGGATCGAGGACGCCCGGCTGGCACGCGCCCGGCGCAGGCGCGCTTCCATGTCACCGCCGCGGGTGGCTTCGCGGTTCGGGTTGGCCGCAATGATCTGCGGCGCGGCTTTGATGTCAGGCTTGGAAAACATGCACATTTCAGGGGTCCTTTCGATTGGTCCAGGCGAATTGAAGGAAGCGGTCGGCCCCGCCTGCCCCGAAACCGGGCAAACTGGCCTCGAATTCGAACCCGCAGTGAAGCAGGAAATCGGGCGCCGTCGGGTGACGATCCCAGCAACGCACCTCGACACGGTGGATCCCGGCCTCGACGCAGAAGACAGGCATGTCGCGGCGGATCTGCACCGCCGCCGCGGCGATCCCGCGGCGAAAGGTCTGGTGGCACCGGGCCAGCAGGGCCGCCTGGGCGACGCCCGCCTGGCCCGTGTTCCCCAGGATCAGCAGCGCGAAGGGCTCGCCGCCCCGCCGCCTATCGCGCAGGACCAGAGACAGGATCGCACCGGCCTGCGCCCCGCGCCAGTCCCCGAAAAGATCAAGATGATCGGCGCCGCCCCCGCGCACCGCCTGGGCTTCCAGCCAATCGCTGTGGTCCAGCCTGGCGAAGATCGCCAGCGCGGCGTGGTTGTCGAAGGGGGCGGCCTCGATCATGGCGTCAGTCCAGGCCCTGGGCAATGCGCCGCGCGCGGTTTCCCCAATTCTGGATCGCCTGCCCCATGGGCCCGCGCGTGCCGACCTCGAGCTTTGCGATCTTCACGTAGATCCGGCCCTCGGACGTCTCGCGGGATTTCATGCCCTCTTCGGTTTCCAGCCGGTGGATCAGGTCGGTGCGGCCCGGATCCGGGAACCCGGAAATCACGTCGGCGATGCGACGCAACTCGTCGGTGTCGTATTTCGGTTTCCGCTTCGCTGCGGGCTTCTTCTTGGTCGTCTCGGCCATGGGTGGCTCCTTTCGGTCAGAGGAAAAGACAGCCGGCGCAGAACAGCACCAGCGATACGATGGGCATGACGCCCTGAAGCGTTATCACGGCCCGCGTCTCCGCGATCGCAGCGTCGGGGTCGGCGATCAGGAACATGCCGATGGCCCAGCTGATCGCCAGCGCCACCGCGGCCGCGATCAGTCCGCAGATGAACCAAAGGTTCACGCCATCGCCGAGGTTGCCCACGATCGCCATCAAGGCGTTCAGCAGGATCAGCCCTTCGATCGCAAAGCATCCCAAGCGCTGCACCGCGCGCGCCTGGATCTTCTGAATTTCGGTCATTGCCCTTCTCCGACCGCCACGATCATCCAGTCTTCGGCCAGCATGTCGGTCTGCGAGGCCAGCCAGCCGATCACCATCGAGCCATCGGCGGCCCGCATGTCGATGTGCGGCAGGAGCTCGATTTCCTCGTCGGGAAGGATCTCGGAAGCACGCTTTGCAGCTGCATGGCCGCATTTCGCGTATTTCGCTTCGAAAGCGGATCCAGGCGTCAGCGCAATCCACATGCCCTTGCCGTTCCATCCCTCACGGGCGACAGCTGCTCCGGCTTTCAGAGCAGATAGCGCTTCGCTGAAGCTCAAGGCGAACTTGCGATTGGCGGGCTCATAGGTAGCCGCGAAGATCTCAGGCTTGCAGGGGTAATGCTCGCCCGCAACGCCAGTGATGACCCAATCGCCAGGGCTGACCATGTGATCGCCTTCCAGCGTCTCGATCAGACCGTGCGTCTCGGGTCCGACCTTTTCGGTCGCCCACTGGCTCAGGATCTCACGTTTCACCGCGGGGTGGTCACCGTGTTGAAACCATTGCGTGGCTTCGATCACGACAGGCTTTTTCCGAAACTTCATTGCATCCCTCCGTAGGGGCTCAGGACGTCCCAGCTGGTGGTCAGGCCGCCCTGGGACTTCGGCGGTCGGCGGCTACCGGGCATTTGCCCGGCCTCGCCCTCGCGGCGGCGCTTGTCGTCCAGCCGCGACATGTAGGGGCTGATCCCGTCGGCCCGGTGCGCCGACAGCAGCAGGTACTGCCCCGCATCCATGACGTTTGCCTCGGTCAGCTGCTTGTTGGGCACCTTGCGCTTGTCGCCGTTGCGGTCGATTTCGTCCGTCCAGACGTATCGGGCTTCAAAACCCCGGATCAGGTATTTGCAGCTTGAGTCGACCAGAAGGCCGGGCTCGCCAGCTTCCAGCGGGGCCTCCAGAGCCGCACGCACGGCCTCAAGCCGTGGATGAATGCGATTGGTGCCGATCCGCTGCGGCCGAATGTGAAAACCGGCCGCGCGGGACACCATCAGGTTCCAGGTCGCATTTTCATCTGCCGCGTGGCTCGCGCCATGCTCGCCCGCCATGTCGCCCCAGGCGCCCTCAATCCGAGCGTTTGGGCAGCGTTCGTCCAGCAACTCGCGCAGCCGCGTGCCGAAAACATGGGCCATTAAGCGTTCGTTCGGGAAATGCAGCTCGGCTAGGATGCGCCACCGCCAGAACCCCGCGGGCTGCGCGATGACGGCCGCACCCTTGAAGCCCTGGTCGAGCCCGATCCTGACCGGCAATTCCTGGTTGAAGGGGATCGTCCCCTGCGCCACATGGATATGCCGCTTGAATTCTCGCAGGAACACCGGCTCGCCCGCGCGCAGATAGGTGATCTTGTTGTAGACCAGCCGGTCGGTGAAATCGCTTCGTCCCGCCGCCTTGTTCAGGGCGATCTGAAGCTCGTAATACCCGGCCTTCAGGTTCTGCAGGTTCTCCGTGCCCGGCTCACCGAAACCCGGCTGGCGGAAGAATTCCATACGGATCGGCTTGGCGCCCTCTTCCAGCGCCATGGTCAGCTCGGCCTCCATTTTCCGGCGCTCCCCTTCGTTGTGGAACACGCGGAAGGTCCAGTTTTCCTCGTCGGGCGCGTTGAAGTCGCAGCAGATCTGACCATATCGCTGCAGCTCGATCGGCAGGCCCTTGAAATGCTGACCGGCGGGGTAGCGGTTGATCCGGCCGATGCCGACAGTAATCACATCCACCGGCACCGTGTCGGCCTCGTTGATGACGATATCGGTGGTCTGGATGCCGCGCATGGACGCGGCGATGTCGTCGCCGAACGCCATGAACTCGGCGGTGAACTCGATGGGCCCGTGCTCGTCCTGAAACTGGATCACGTGGGTCACCGGATCGCCGCGGCCGCCGGACCAGGTCCCGAGGCTTTTCGGAAAGGTCTCAAGGTATGACGGGATCGTCGTCGACCACAGCTGCCGGTAAGTCTCGCGGATGAAGAGGACCTTGTAGCGCCGCACGCCGTCGACCGTGGACCGGGGCATCATGATCGCCCGGCGCCGGCGGGACTTCATCAGCGTCGTGGTCTTGCCGGATCCGACCGGGCCCTGGATCCCGATCACGTCGTCGTCGGACCAGTAGAAGTTTTCCGCGATCGGACCCGGGAAGGTGCTGTCGTCGATCCGGTCGAACTCGGCCTCATCTGCGAACTTGCGCCCCAGGGCGGTTTCGTCCAAGCTCGCGATTGCCTCTTTCGCCAACAGCCCTTCCAGCTGCGCGCCCGTACTCCCATTGTCCGCACCCATGCGGCCAGCGGGCGCTGATCCCCCACACCCCTCGTTCGGGGCGGTCCAGAGGCCCCCCTGCCCCCCGACCCGTCGTCCCAAGGTTACGCTCATGGCCCCACCTGCGGATCGGCCAAAACGCTGTATGGGGTCACACAGGGGGGCATAGGGACAGGGGCGGCGAGGCCCCCCCGGGGGGTCGCGCGCGCGTGCGCCTGGCGCGCCTGGTGCGCGCGATCGAGGCCGCGCGCGTCCGTCACCGGTTGATTTTCGATCAACTGGGCTGTGGCCATTTGGCCCTTATTTTGCTGGTCTTTTGTCACTCCGTCCGACCCTCGCCGTCCGTCACTTCGACGTCGCTTTCGCTAACTTGCTGATTTCGCTGCATTTCGTGCGCCACGTCCGCAGGCATCATCCGACGGCTCGCGGGCGTCACGTCGCGGGCCCGATCGGCGCGATCGCCGGTCGGCTGCGGGGCCGTGAAGATCGCAACGGGCTGGGTCACGTGGACGTCGGGCGTCACCTTGGGCGCACCGTAGGGCATCAGCGCGTCGGCCGCGCGCAGCTGGGCCGTGTAGCACTGCTGGAAGACCTCGAGCCGCTTCGCCAGGCTCACGCGGTCGCGCTTGATCGTCCCGTCCTTCAGCTCGTCGGGCTCGGCACCGTGCCGCGCCCAGGACAGGATCCGCTCGGCCTGCTCCATGGCGGTGGCGATGGCGTCCTTGCCCGTCGTCAGGCCGGCGATCTCGGCCAGCTGCTGCTCGGGCAGGCGATAGCCCTTTGCCGCCAGGAACTCGCGCAGCTGGCTCAGCTGCTTGCCCTTGCCGCGCGTCGGCCGGTCGCCCTGGTCCGCCGCGCCGCTGTCCTGCTCGTCGGGCAGCAGCGACAGCTGCTTGACCAGGTCCTGATCGTGATCGAGCCGTTCGGCCGCCTCCCGCGCCAGCGCCTGGTATTGCGTGTCACGACCGGGCATCAAAATGCACCCTTTTCAACGATTACAAAGGGATAGCCAGCCGCCACGACAGTTTCGGCCACGTGTCGTGGGCGTGTCGTGGGACTTGTCGTGACCTTTCTTTCCATCTTTTCAAAGAGATAAGAGAGAGCCACGACGCCACGACGCAGAAGACACGTTACCGCCATCGCGCGGGCGCGCGCATGCACACACATGTGAGAGAAGCTGAAAACCTGTCGTGGTGTCGTGGATTCGATGTAAAGCATTGATCCCAAACGATATTCGCCCACGACACGCCCACGACAACGGCGATAATGGCTGTCGTGGCGTCGTGGCCCCGAACCCACCGGCCAAAGGCCCAGATCCGCGAAAATATAGGCCCGCCTACGGGTGCGGGTGCGGGCAAGACGGCGCGATATCAGGGGTTTGCGGGCCATGGTGATGGTCAGCCTAAATCGTCGATGTCGTGGGGAAGGTTGTCGCGCGCGGGCGTCGTGGCGTCTCGGCCGTCGCGGTCCATGGGGAAGGACAGAAGACCGGGGATCGATGTGAAGGGCACGTAGTGGCCACGCGACGCGACGCCGGCGAGGGTCAGGGCCTTGGTGCGCTCGGCGCCGGTCAGGCGCCGAGCGGCCTGTGCCCAGACACCGTTTTCCCAGGCGCTGCCCTCGAAGAGCCGGCAAAGCCCGCTGAAAGGCTTGTTGGGCAAGAACAACTGCGCGTTCTCCTTCTCGCCCTGCACACGGAGACCGATCTTGGCCAGATGCTGATTAGCGTTCCTTGCCCTGTCGCGCGCATCGATGTCGTCGGAGGAAAGCTGGGGGGGTGCGCCCGGCAGCATGGCGGCCGCCATGATCCATTGCGCAATGGTGAACTGCTCGCCGCGTCGGTAGGGGTCGAAATACTGCGACAGCAGCCAGGTCAGCATGTCCTCGGCGTTGCTGCCGACTTCGGTACTGTCCTCGACGATCACGCGCGCCATCTTGGCCGCCCAGTTGTCCAGGACATCCTGCTGGGGCAGCTCGGCACTATGGGCCATGTCGGCCATGGCCAGGACGGTGGCGTAGTTGTCGGCCGCGCGGCCGGTCTGCTCGTGACGGGCGAGGGCCGCGCGCCACAGGTCCAGCCGGGCGTCCCAGGTGGGCCAACCATCGATCAGGCGCTGTCGCAGCCTGGCGCCCAGCGTGCGCAGCCGGCGCGGGTTCAGGTCGGGTTTCGGCGCGCCCTGGGGCAGTCGGTCCAGGTCCAGGAGGATCAGGCGGGACCGGTCCTGCGACGGCATGTCGGGCACCAGGATCGAGCTGAACAGGAAACAGCTGTAGGCGTTCGACTGGTAGCCCTTCTGGTCCGAGGATCCGCGGAAGATTTGGCCGCCCGACGCGGCGCGGCGAGCGAGCTCGATGACGGCTCGCGTCTTGCGCGGGTTCTCGGGATCCGGCTCGAACTCGTCGATCGCCACGGGCAGGCTCGAGAAGCCCACGACCGAGCGGATCCCGGCCTCCGTGGCGTCGCTGGCCTGTTTCAGGCCCGTCTCGCCACCGTGCAGGTAGGACAGCAGTTGTTGGAAGGACGATTTGCCGGTGGCCTGGTCGCCGGTCAGCCATCCGACGGGCCGCCAGCTGAGCGCGCCACCCAGCATCTGCGCACAGATCAGCCCAAGCGCCAGCTGTCCATCGACATCGGGGCGCCGCCAGTTCCAGGTCGATATCAGATTGGCGATCCTGTCGGCCGTATCGACTGAGCCGTCCTTGTCGTCTTCATCGATGGGCCCGGTGGATGCATCGGCGCGAGGGGTGCGGGGCGCAGCTGAATAGACTTTGCCCTCGTGAACTCCTGGCGATAGCCACTTGCCCTTGACCTTGACCTCGTCGCCGGCATGCAGAACCAGGTTACCGTCGTCGTCGGTCCAGGCACCTGTTCCGCGCACGGCACCCGTTGGTTCCCAAACGCCACATTCGTCGCAGGCAGCCATCATGACAGAGCTGCACATCTGCGCGTCGAAAGCGTTGCGGCGTGGCTCGCCGTCCTGCTTGTAGCTCGGGAAGTGATGGGCCAGCAGCGCCAGGCGTCCGCCGAACAGCGACAGGATCTTCTGGTTGTCGTGCTTTGTGACGGCTCTCAGTTGTCCCCGGACGTCCAGGTACCAGCAGGCATCGCCGTTGACCCCAAGAGGTATGACCGGGCACCCGTCGAAAATCGTGCCATGCGCTCGTCCACGACCGCGCGCACCGCTGCCGCCACTGCGGGATGAGTTGGCCTCGCCATCTTTCGGTCGAGCTTCATCGCTTCCAGCGTGTCGATCCTGGCGTCCGTCATCATTCCGACCATCGGGTTTCTCCTCGAGTGCATTGCGCAGCTCTTCGCCGAGCTGGTGAAGGGGGGTGGCGTCGGTCATGCTGCGCCCTCGCCCATTGCGACAACGCCGCCGGCACCGGCCGCGCGCAGCGCGTCGTTCAGGTCCTTGCCGCCCTGCCCGTTCTGCCAGACAGCTACGGCGCGGCCCTGGTCCAGGAAGGCGCGGCGCGCGCGCTCGAGCTGCTTCTGCGCCTGCTCACCCTCGTCGCGATCGGCGATCAGCGTCACGCGGGTCACGGCCGGCGGCAACACCACGTTGGCCAGGTTGCCCAGGCTGATCGCGGCCAGGACCCGGTGCTCCGGCACTACCAGGGCGCAGCTCAGCGCGTCCTCGATGCCCTCGGCGATGAAGACGCGGGTGCCGTGCGGCGCGTCCTTCAGGCTCGGCGGCTGCCCGCCACGCGGGCCGGGGTGGTTTCCGCGCCAGACATGGATCGCGCCGGCGCCGTACATCCCCAGGACCTTCTTGGCCTTCGGAACCGGCGCCTTGTCCCAGCGACCGTCATGCCCCAGCGCCAGGTAAGTCCGGTGGCAGGCGACGACCCGGCCCCTCGCATCCACGACGGGCGCCACCATCGCGGGATAGCTGCCCTCGATGACCTCGCCGGTTTCCGGATCGGTGTGGCTGTAGAAGCAATCGCGCAAGTAGCGCAGCACGCGGATCCGGCGCGGAAGGCGCGCAAGGTCGATGCCCCGCCGCTCGCGCAGATACTGGCCGACGGGCGTGCCCTCGATGCCGTCGACGCCCGAGAGCCATAGGGCCTTTGCCTGTCGCGCGCGGCGATCGGCGCGCTCACGCTCGTCGCGCTCGGCCTGCGCACGGTGCGCCTTGGCCTCGGCCGCGGCGCGTTCACGCTGCGCGCGTGTGGCGGGATCCACGGTCTCCAGGCCCAGAAAGGCGCGCGCCTCGCGCAGCGCGCCGGCCAGGTCGCAGTTCAGGTGCAGCTGGATCAGGTCCAGAAGATCACCGCCCTGCCCCGTGGCGTGGTCTTGGAAGCGTCCGGCGTATGGTCCGGACAGGTTCACGTAGAAGCTGCCGACATTGCGATCGACGCGCCCCGGGTTCAGCGTGAAATACTTGCCCTTGTCGGTGTAGCTGCCGGGCGCGGCCGGCGCGTAGGTCTGAGCGACCCGGTCCACCTGTGCAAGGAGCATGTGCTTGATGTCGTCGATGCTGTGGGCATAGCGGCGTTCGTTCATGCCGCCGCCCCGCGGAGCGCGTCCAGGGCGTGGCCCGCTCGCCAGGACAGAACGGCCACTAGGCGGACACGAACGGCGTATTCCGCGTGATTGGCACCCAGCCCAGCCTGGGAGGAGTTCAGGAAATCTTCGACCGCGGCAACCAGCGGACCGACATAGAGGTGCTGGCGGTTGGCCTTCTTCACCGCGTCGCGGACGATTTCGATCATCATGTCCTCGTGCGGACCCGGCCGCACGTGGCTCACGAAAATCGCGGCCAGCGCGTTGATCAGCACGTGATCGTTTGGGGCCAGGCGCAGCTCATCCATGGATATCGCACCGCGTGTAATCGACCGGATCCGGCCGGGTCGCCCGCTCGATCGCATCCAGCAGCCAGGCGCCCCGCTCCGCGATCGCGGGCTGGTCGTGGCTGATCAGAAGGTACTGCGTCGCGAAGTCACTGACGGCCAGGAACAGCGCGTCGTCCTTCGCCAGCAGCTGCTCGGCCACGGCCTGCAGCTCTTCCACGTCCGCGCCGGTCATCTGGCCGGACTTGGCGCGCAGGGCGACGGTCGAGGCCTGCAGGCCGACCTGGACACGCGGTGAATAGGTCATGCGCCCGCCCCGTGCGAGGGACGCGTGGGGATGGGGCGGGCGCTCCCGGTGGGGGCCGGGATTTCAGCGAACGCGGCGGGCGATCCCCAAGGCGCCGCGTCCGCCCGGCCCGCGGAAATGCTCGAAACGCGGGCCGAAAGGAAGGGAAAATCCCCGCGCGAGCTGCCTTCGCGCGGGGAGGTAGCGGCCCGGGAGGATTGGGCCGCGAGGCTCAGATCGGCAGGCACCGACTGAGACGTCTCGAATTCAGGGGCGCGCCGCTCGTGGCGCTTGACCGCATCGATCACCAGCCACGTCCAGGACGCAACCCCGGTCAGGATCACCCAGGCAAGGACTCGTTGTGAAGGGGGCATTGCCGGCTTCATGCCGCGTCGTCCTGGCGTGCGGCCAGAATCGCATCGACCTCGGCCCGCGTCGCACCGCGGATAAGGTGCTCAGCTGTCAGGCCCAGCCCGCGCGCGTCGGAGTAGTCGAGAAGGCGGCGCATGGATCGAGCGGACGGAATGTCGCCAGCATCACGCCACGCAGAAGGGTTGACCCACTTGAACGCTGTTTTGCGGTCGAAGCCCGCTGCGATAGCGACGTCCTCTATGGTGCCAAGTAGGCACTTTGCTACTTCAACTGGTGTAAGGTTCGCACTCATACGCAAGATGTAGGCGAAGTCGATTTCCGCTGTCCAGCATATTTTTCCGTTTTTCGAACATCAGTTTTCGGTGAAGAGTGCCTACTTAGCGGAAATGGATGTCGACTGGTTCAAGAAACAACAGAAGATCAAGGACGTAACAGCCGACAAGATCGCGGCCGAAATGGGCCGCGCGCGCTCGGCCGTCTCGCGCATCTACTCGGGTGAACAGAAGATGAGCCTGGATTGGGCTCGAGCATTCGCCCGCGCGCTTGATCTTTCGCTCGATGAGGTGCTGTCGCACGCCGGAGTACTTGGCGAACAAGATGCCAAGACTGTCACGCCAAGCCTTAGCGACGGTGACGCATCGCCATACAAGGTGCACGGGGACGCATCCAACCACCGACAATTGCAGATCATCGAAGCCATGGGCGGAGGCCGTTCCGGCGTCGAAATCTGGCAGGTTCGCGAACCCTCTCTCGCCTTCATGGGATACATGCCCGGCGATGCCATCGCGGTGGATGCGCATCAATCGGAGCTGACCAAGGCGGGCGATGTTGTGCTCGCACAGATCTACGAGCACAGCGGTGGCCGCGCTCGAACCATTCTACGGCGACATGAGCCCCCTGTACTTGTAGCAGCGTCACCAAATCCGGACGACGCTCGCACCTACGTCGTAGATCACAACAATGTCGTCATAAGAGGCAAGGTCATCGCGAGCTGGAGGCTTCAATGATCCTCTTCGAAGACGCGATCTGGCAGGTGAAGACTGGCTGGCTGACCGGCTTCAAGGTCTTAGACAAGGTCGAGCGTACGTGGCACCGACCCAAAAGAGAGCAATCAATCCGCATGGGCTTCACGCTCCAGAAGATCCGGCAGGGCCGTCTGCAGACCTCACCCGCCACCAGGAAGCGGGCCGAAGACGAACTCTGCAAGATGTTTGCCCGCGCCGTGACCGATCCCGATACAGAGGAAGCGGTCGGATTTCTTGGGCGCCCAGAACATGAGCTTATCACATTCATTGAAGATTTCAGCATCGACTACGAAGCCAGAGTGCGGCAAGCCTCCGCAAACTGATTTCCGTTTTTCGGAAATTTTCCGTTGACGGTGCAAAGTGGGCACCTTACCTCTGAGTGCGTACCGCACACAGGAGGGACTGCTCGTGCCAAGTCTGGAAACCAAGAACCCGTTGGGGGGCTTCGCGGCCGCCGTGCGGTGGAAGATCCTCGACGGCGATAGCCTGAACTGCGCCAGTGATGCCGAGGCCGAGGTCAACCCGGCCGAGCGCGAGCGTCGCTTCGACCTGGCCGCGCGCCTGGTCTGCCGAAATTACCAGGTCAGCCTGCTGGAAGCCCGGGTTTACCTGGACGGTCACTGCGGATCGATCTTCGGCCACCAGGTCGGCAATCTCATGCTTCAGGGTGAGGACTTCGACACGGCCCTGACCGTGGCATTGGCCACCGGCTTGCCGCTGCTGCGCCTGCGCACCGGCCGCGACGGTCTGCCCCTTGATACGCGGGTGGCGGCATGAGCGCGGCCCGCGAAATCCCCAGCTTGCCCGCGGCCGACCCGGCCACGATCAGCGACCAGCTGCTCGAGACGCTGATCGGCATAGCCGAAGACGCGCGGACTGGCTCCACGACCGAGGACAAGGCCGCGCTGCTGCTCATCTGCGCCCAGCCCTGCCTCGAAGAGCTGCTGGACAGCCGCCGCCGCGCCGCCGCGGGGCTCGAGCTCGTACCCGATATCACCCCGTCCAACGTGGTCCCGCTGCTGGGCCCGGGGGACCGGCCGTGACCCGCCGCCTGGACGAACGCGACGTGGCCGCGGCCATGCTCGACGGCGAACTGGATCCGTATCGCGTGCTGCAGCTCTTCGCTGGCAGCGCGCCCGATGCCACGCTGAACGACCTGACCCGCCGGGCCAGCCGCGACTGCCAGCTGTCGCTGGTGCCTGACAACCAATTTCTGCGCCTCTGCCGCGCCCTTCAGAATGGCGTGACCAGCGGCCAGGCCGCCCGTCACTGGGACAACAACCCCGCGTTTCGCGCATCGTAAGCCTCTGCCAGGGCCGCGACGGGGTCTGTCGGCCGATCCTTCTCATCGGACGCCCCGCCATCGCCCGCCGCACCGACAGCGCGGCGGGCCGGACAAGGAAAGACCATGCCAGATCCCACTTTCATCGACGCCACCGGTTTTGCCCGGATGCTGGATTGCAGCCGCGCCACCTTCCTGCGCCGGCGCGACCAGCTCGAGGCCGACCATCGCTTCCCTTTGCCCATGCCGCACATGCAGTCGCCCCTGAAATGGCGCCGCAGCCAGGTCGCTGCCTGGATCGCCCAGAACGGTCTGCCCCGCGACGTGACGCCCGAGCTGCCGCCCGAGCTGACGCCGACCGGCGGGAACGTTGTGCGTCTCATGCAGAAGGCGGCAACGGCATGAGCCAGAAGGTCATGACAGAAGTGGTTTTTCAGCAGTCGCGCGCCGAAGTCCAAACCATCCTGCGAGACGCCGACGGCCTGGACAATTCACAGGTCAGTCAGGTCGCAGCGGATTATTTGCTGGCGGCCGTTACGTTGTTTCTCGGCATCGGGACGGATCGCGACCAGGTGACGCTGATGTTCTGCCACGTATTGGCCGCGCTTCTGTCCGGCCAGCTCGGGACGTGCGACTGCCCGAAATGCACGGCAGCCCGAAAGCGCGGCGCGAAGGCCCTACATTGAGCAAGCCGCCGATCCCCAAGGCCAAGATGCCCCAGCGACTGCGCCAGCGGCGCCGAGCCGACGGCAGTTGGCGGGTGTGGTGGGAACCGGGCAAGGCGCTGGCCGCCGCAGGCTGGAAATCAGTCGAGCTCTCAGCCGACAAGCCGACCTGGTCAATCCGCGAAGCAGAAAAGCTGAACCGCGACGTCGACCTGGCCCGCGCTGGCAAGACGCCGGCGCGCACCGGAGGCCGCTCGATCGACGCGGTGATCCAGCGTTACCGAGCCGAAGCCTTCCCGGACTTGGCGCCGAAGACGCAGAAGAGCTACGACGCCCTGCTGCGACTGATATCGGCAAAGTGGGGCGAGGATCACGTCTCGGATTTCACGAAACCGGTGATCTACAACTGGTACCAGGCGCTACTGCGGACCGGCAGCCCGCGCCGCGCCCAGGCGCTTGTGCGCATGATGTCGAGCCTCATGGGCCATGCCGAGCTGCTGGGTTGGCGCTCCGAGGACAGCAACCCCTGCCTGCGGCTCAAGATGCGCACGCCGAAGCCGCGCAAGCGTACCGCCAGCTGGGACGAGATTGACTCCCTGGTGCAGGCGGCAGACGCGCTTGGCTGGCCGGTCATGGGCCAGATGGTGCTGTTCGCCACCTATCACGGCCAGCGCGAGACGGATCTGATCCTGGCCCGCCGCGCCGACTTCCGCCGACAGGACGTGCAGCTTCCCGGCGATGCTTCCCCGCGCCGCCTGTGGCTGTGGCAGCTGACCCGCTCGAAACGCGGGACCGAGGGCGTCCTGCCCGTGCACGACGCCTGCGCCCCCATGCTCGATGCTCGCGAGGACCTGGCGCCTGAAGCGCCGATCTTCGCGGATCCGGTGAATGACGCGCCGTTCAACGAAGAGACGTTCCAGACGCGCTGGCAACGCCTACGCACAACCGCGGCCGAGGCGCTGCCCAGCGTCGCCACCCTGCAATTTCGCGACCTGCGCCGGACCTTCGGTGTCATGGCCCGTTCGGCCGCAGTCGGCCGCGACGATATCGGCGACGTCCTGGGCAACTCGGCCGCGCGGGATCCGCTCCTGGGCGAAACCTACATGCCCGCTGATTTCCCGGCCGCCATGCGCGCGATCGGCGCGATCACCCGACCCGCCAAGGGGCCCGAAAAGAGGAAGGCGTGAAACGATGAGCGAGCAGACCGGCGCCGCAGAACTCACCCGTCGCGGAATCTTCGATTTACAGGTATGCGTCCCCTCCGACTGGAAGGACGACCAGGTCGTAGACTTCGCCGAGACGCAGTTTCCGAGCGGGACGGAAGATGGCTGGCAGATCCGCCGAGAAGGCAATCACGATCTTCGCGGCGACCCGGAACGAGTTCAGTGCTCGAAGCATTCCACCCGTGTCCATATCATGCTGGACGCCTGATCCAGCTCAGCGATGTCCATCGGAATCGAGCGAGGAAGGACCGAGCGCATGAACGCGGAAAGCACACGCGGAAACACCTTCGCCGACATTGCCGCGCGCCATGCGGTCGACGTGACCAAGACATTCGAGAAGAACGGCGTGATCTACAATCGCCGCCGCTTCCTGAGCTTCGAGCAGCTCGAGGACTTCTTCATCGAGAACCTGCTGGGCGAGGCGGTCAAGTCCAAGGTGATCGGACGGACGTTGATCTGGTGGACGCACTAACGCTAGCCTAAGATTCCACATTTGGTGTGGATAGCGCCGTGTCTTCCTAGACTCGGTAGAGATGCCTGTGATATCAGCAAAAATTGAGGCGGTCAGGTCTTCCCACCTGCCGCCTCTATTTGTAACCAGCCGGGTCAGGCCGATGTATGTGAGCTCACGAGTACTTTCTACAGGTGTTAATCGCAGCGTCAAGCCTGATCCGGCCAATCTGAAAGGCCAGATCCATGGCACAAAACGTAATATGGCACGGAGCGAGCGGTCGTCCGTACACGTTCGAAATGCACCCCGTCGGGACGGAGTTCAATCCGATTCCGGGGGTCTACGTCTTAGGTAGACCTGTGATTTCCGATACGTGGGAAGCGCTTTACATCGGTGAAACCCAATCTCTCAAACAGAGACTCAATTTGGGTGTCACCTCCCACGACGGCTACCGACGGGCCAGATCGCTCGGTATGACCCATATCGGTGCGATGTGGGTTCCTGGACACGCCGAGCGCCTTAGCATTGAACGTGACCTTCTTCATGGTTTGTCTCCTTCCGCCAATGCTCAGACAGCTCGGGGGGCCACCTGATGGACGGTGAAAGTAAAACCATTCTTTGCGGTTCCTGCAAAGTGCCCCTGCAGGGGCCGGAAGATCCAGGACCCAAAGACACTGTCGCGTGCCCCAACTGCGATCGGGGCGATACGGTGGAAAACGTGGTGAAAGAAGTTGAGGCTTACGCCGAGCATGAAGCCAGCCGATATCTGCAAGATGCCGCGAGAGACGCTGCACAGCGCAGTCAGTTCATGACTTTCGATGGTCCAAGGATCACGCCTCGAACCTTCCGGTTTATCGTCGATCTCGATCTGTGACAAGAGGCGGCCGGCTGACAATTCGGTCGGCCGCCGGCGCTGATCGTACCCGAAATCTTAACTCGCATTATCCATCAGACGGAGCGTCCGTCACGGACGGCGACGGACGGACGGACGCTGCTGCAGCGCAGCAATACCCAAGTATCTGATTTAGTTGGAAAATTTGGCTCCGGCGGTAGGGATCGAACCTACGACCAATTGATTAACAGTCAACTGCTCTACCGCTGAGCTACGCCGGAACACGAGGGGCGTATAGCAAGGGTGTTCGGGGGCGACAAGAGGGCCGGGAGGAAAAAGTCACGAGCGGTGAAACATCGTCTCGGCATGGATCGGCCCCGTGGCGGACACCTCGTTTTTACCATGCAGATCAATCAGATGCGCGAGGACGTTGCGCGCGGCGGCCGGCAGAAGACGGGCGGGCGTGTCGGTATAGATGCGCGCGGCCAGCGTGGCGGCGGTCAGCGGCGCGGGTCCCAGGGCGTCGAGGATCTGCGTCTCGCGGCCCTTGCGGTGGGCAATGAGCCAGTCCAGCCGTTTGGCCGGCGCGTCGACCGGGTCGCCGTGGCCCGGGTGAAACCGGGCCCAGTGGGTTTCGGCCAGCCGCGCGACGGACGCCATGAACTGGGTCATGTCGCCGTCGGGCGGCGACACCAGCGACGACGCCCACCCCATCACCAGGTCGCCGGTGAACAGCGTGTCGTCCCAGGCGAAGCTCAGGTGGTTCGACAGGTGCCCCGGCGTCCAGAGCGCGCGGATCGTCCAGCCCTCGCCGCGAACGGTATCGCCATCCGCCAGCGTTTCGTCGGGCCGGAAGGCATGGTCAACGCCCTCGCCCCCGCCCAGCTCGCCCAGCCGCTCCATCACCGGCGCGCGGCCGGCATGGGCGGGACCGAAGCCCAGGATCGGCGCGCCGGTGGCCTTCGCCAGCGCGCGGGACAGGGGCGAGTGATCCAGGTGGGCGTGGGTCACGAGGATGTGGCTCACCCCCTCGGGACAGGCCGCGAGGATCGCGTCCAGATGCGCGGGATCGTCCGGCCCCGGATCGATGACAGCACAGGGGCCCTCGCCCACAAGGTAGGTGTTGGTGCCCGTATGGGTCATGGGCGACGGGTTCGGCGCGCGCAGCCGGCGCAGCCCGGGCCCGAGCGTGAACGGCGCGGCCATGGCCTTCCTCCTGTCCGACGGACGCAGTAGCGTGGCCAGCATGACAGTCGATGGCATGAAACGCTACATCCCCAGATCGCTCTACGGGCGGGCCGCCCTGATCCTGCTGCTGCCGGTCATCACCATCCAGCTGGTCGTGTCGGTGGTCTTCATCCAGCGCCTGTTCGAGGACGTGACCGAGCAGATGACCACGAATGTCGCGCTGGAGCTGTCGCGGCTCGTCACCCTGATCGAGGAGGCGCCAAACCCGGAGGAGGCCCGAGATCAAGCCGGCCGGCTGGCGCAGGCCCTGAACATCGAGCTGGCCCTGCCCGACCCCGATCCGGTGACCGGGGACGCGCGCCTGTTCTACGACCTGTCGGGGCGACTGGTCCTCCCCACGCTTTACGACGATCTGCCGGGCATCACCGGCATCGACCTCGCGCGCAACGACGGCGCGGTGTTCCTCACCATCGACACGTCAAAAGGACCGGTGGGGCTCAGTTTCGACCGCGACCGCGTGTCGGCCGAGAACCCGCATCAGCTGTTGGTTCTCATGGTTGGCACGTCTATCCTGATGACGGTGATCGCCTACCTGTTTCTCAAGAACCAGCTCAGACCGATCAAGCGCCTCGCCGCGGCGGCCGAGGCCTTCGGACGCGGCCGGCTTCAGCCCTATCGCCCCTCCGGCGCGACCGAGGTACGGCAGGCGGGGGCCGCCTTCCTCGACATGCGCCAGCGGCTCGAACGGCAGATGGAGCAGCGGACGCTGATGCTGTCGGGCGTCAGCCACGACCTGCGCACGCCGCTGACCCGGATGCGTCTGAGCCTGTCGATGATGGACGACCCCGAGGCCCCTGCCCTGTTGCGCGACGTGGACGAGATGCAGCGCATGCTGGACGCCTTTCTCGACTTCGCCCGCGACGGCACGCTGGACGATCCGACGCTGGTCGATCCCGCCCTCTTGCTACAGGATCTGGTCGAGAACAGCCGCCGCGCGGGACAGGCCGCGCATATCCACCGCATCACCGGCTCGGGCGAGGCGCTGCTTCAGCCCGTCGCGATCAACCGCGCGCTGGAAAACCTCGTGGGCAACGCCGTGCGGTATGGCAGCCGGGCCGAGCTGTCGCTGTCGCTGACCCCCAAGGCGCTGGTCTTCACGGTCGAGGATGACGGTCCCGGCATCCCCGAGGCGGCACGGGACGAGGCGATGCGCCCCTTCGCCCGGCTGGATGCCGCGCGCAACCAGAACGCGGGCGGCGGCGTGGGCTTGGGCCTGAGCATCGCCATGGACATCGCGCGACAGCACGGCGGCATCCTGCGGCTGGACCGGTCCGAACGTCTGGGCGGGTTGAAGGCGGATATCGTCCTGGCGCGGTGAAGCGCGGGGCGCCGCCCATGGAATTAGCCGCTACAGACAACGATCCTGCAAGCGAGCTTGTGTAAGCACCGCCTTAGGCTCGCCTCGGCATCAGGAAACGAGGCCGGCACCTTTTCCGTGCCGGCCTCGACCGCTCAGCCGGCAACATAGGGTTGGCTTGGGCGTGATGGGTCGCGAACGGCAGCCCAACCAGCGCCGCGGGTTGAAAATTGTCGCACCGGGGCGAGAGCCGGACCGATCAGCGCGCGGTGCTTGCGCAGGAAAACGGCGTTTTACCGTATCGAGGCAGGCCACGGCGACGGTCCGCTCCGACAGGGCGGCCGTTCGTTGCGACACCGAACCGAGGTGGTCTTCGCCAGCCGCGAAGGCGACGCGCCTCAGGACGAGACCGCGCGCCACTGGCCCACGATCCTTCCGGTCGAGACCGTCACGGCGAGCGGAGCGACCCTAGTCGACGCCGCGAAAGCCCTGCGCCACCACGAATTTCTCGGAACTGTCCGACCGGCTGCTGGGCGGTTTCATGTGGGCGACCTTGGCGAAGCGTTGTTTCAGGATCTTCTGCAGGTCGCCTTCGGCGCCGCCGGCCAGCACCTTGGCGACGAAGGTCCCGCCCTCGTCCAGCACGTCGAAGGCCAGGTAGGCCGCGGCCTCGCACAAAGCGATGATGCGCAGGTGGTCGGTCTGCTTGTGGCCCGAGGACGCGGCCGCCATGTCCGACATGACCACGTCGGCCCGCCCGCCCAGCAATTCCTTGACCCGGTCGTCGGCGCCTTCATCCATGAAATCCATCTGGTGGATCTCGGCGCCCGGCACCGGCTCGACCTCTTGCAGGTCAACGCCGAGGATGCGGCCTTTGGGCTTGCCCGGCGTATCCCCCAGCGCGTTGATGCGCGGCACGGCCACCTGCAGCCAGCCGCCCGGCGCGCAGCCAAGGTCCACCACCCGCGCGCCGGGGCGCAGGAAGCCGTACTTGTCGTCCAGTTCCATGATCTTGAACGCCGCGCGGCCGCGATACCCCTCGGCCTGCGCACGCTTCACGTAGGGGTCGTTCAGCTGCCGCTGCAGCCAGCGGGTCGAGGAGGACCGACGCCCCCGCGCCGTCTTCACCTTCACGGTCAGGTCGCGCGCGCCGCGGCCGCTGGTCTTCTTGGCCATGATCGCCATCCTTCCCCGCCCGCGCGGTCGCGCGAAACAAATCGTTGAAAATCGAACCCGGCCGGGCATCCATGGGGATACCGCAGACGAAGGAGTTCGCACCATGCCGTATTTCGATCTTTTCGTGGCCGCCGTTCCCAGCGCCGACAAGCAGGCCTATACCGAGTTCTGCACCAAATCGCACGCCTATTTCCTGTCCATCGGCGCCACGGGGGCGGTCGATTGCTGGGGCGACGATGTCCCCGGCGGAGAGCTGACATCATTGCCCATGGCCGTGAAGTGCGGCCCGGACGAAACGGTCGCCGCGGGCTGGATCGTCTGGCCCGACAAGGCCACGCGCGACGCGGGCTGGAAGCAGATGATGGAGAACGATCCCGAGATGCAGATGCCCTTCGACGGCAAGCGCATGATTTTCGGCGGTTTCTCCGAGATCGCCACCAGCGCGTCCTGACCTTGCCGCCGGATCAGTAGGGGCCGTCCTCCAGCACGCCGTCCGCCGACATCTGGGCGTAAAGCAACCCCTCGCGCAGGCCGCGGTCGGCCACGCTCAGCCGGTCGGTGGGCCAGACCCGCAGCAACGCCTGCAGAATCGCCGCACCGGACATGATCAGCGCGTGCCGGTCGCGTCCGATGCGCGGATCGGCGCGGCGCCCCTCGGGGCCGAGGGTCAGGTAATCGCGGATGACGGCATCGATTTGCGCGCTGGTCATCCGCAGCCCGTCCACGCGATTGCGATCATAGCGACGCAGGCCCAGGTGGCTGGCCGCCACGGTCGTGACCGTGCCGCTGGTGCCGATGATCTGGAAGCCCTCGCGCTTCTGCTCGGTGGCGTAAGGCGCGAAATTCACGAGGTTTTCCTCGAAGAACCAGCTCATCAGCGCGAAGCGGGCGGCGTCGTTCTTCACGTCGTCGAATTGCTCGCGCAGGGTGGCGACACCCAGAGGCACGCTGATCCAGTCCACGACACGCGCCGCCGGGAAGGGCGATCCGTCCGCGGGCTTGAAGCCCGCGTGCAGCCGCATGATGGCGCGGGGCCGTTCCACCCGCGGCACGCGGGTCAGGTCGATCCAGACAAGCTCGGTCGAGCCGCCGCCGATATCCACGACCATCAGCTGCTCGGTCTTGGTGCTGACCAGCGGCGCGCAGGAGATCACGGCCAGCCGCGCCTCTTCCTCGGGCTGGATGATGTCCAGCCGCAGACCCGTCTCGCGCCGGACCATGCGGATGAAGTCGCCCGCGTTGGTGGCACGCCGGCACGCCTCGGTCGCGACCAGCCGCATGTGGCTGACCTTGTGCTTCTGCAGCTTCGACTGGCAGATCCGCAGCGCGTGCACCGTCCGGCGCATGGCGGCGGCGTTCAGCCGCCCGCTCGCCTCGAGCCCCTGGCCAAGCTGCACGGACTTGGCGAAGGAATCCACGACATGGAACTGGTTGCCCTTGGGCTGGGCAATCAGCATGCGGCACGAGTTCGTGCCGAGATCCAGCGCGGCATAAAGCGACGCGGGATCGGGTTTCTGGGTGCCGGGCGGCTCTACCGGTTTCGGGAACACGCCCGCACCTATGGGACGCTTGGGCGCCATTTTCACACGCCCTCCTTTACACTTACCGCAAGCGTAGGCCCCGCGCCCGCACCTTGCAAGCCTTCTCACCGGTCGCGCGCCGCCCTGCCCCGGCCGCACGCCTTCATAATCATGTTGAGCCGAATGACGCGCCCCGCCGCTGGCCATCCCGGTCGCTTGGGCTTACCTCAGGCCGCGTGAGCGACGGGCGCGTCGTCTTGTCCCGACAGGATGTCGAAAATCGGCATTCCGGCGGGCCTGTCGCGTCCTATCGGAAACGGGAAAGAGGAGATCCGACTATGGCCGAGGTGACCATCGTGTACTGGCGCGACATGCCCGCCCAGGTCATCGTCGGACGCGGGCGGCGGGCCACGAAGCTGGCGCTGCCCGAACGGTTCGAACAGGCCATCGACCGCGCCGCCATGAAATCGGGCGCGGCCTCCACCGATGACTACCTCGCCGAATGGCGCAAGGCCCCTCCCTACAGCGTGGACGGCGACGATGCCGATGTCGCAAGGGCCGAGGCCGACCGGATCGACGCCGAGTACGACACCGACCGCCTGAAGACCCTGATCGCCAAAGACGGTTGGGCCTGACCCCTGCCCCGTTTCCCTCGCTCGCTGGAGACCCTGATGTCGCTTCTGTCCTTCAAACGCCCGTCCCCGACCACCAGGCCCGCCCACGGCGCCATGGCGCCGTTTCTCGACGGCTTCTCGATCGAGGTGATGCCGCGCACCGCCGCCAAGATCGACGATTTCCGCGCGATCCTGCCCGAGGGCACCCGCGTCTACATCGCACATATCGACGGCACGCCCATCGACGACATGGTCGCCACCGCCCGGCGCCTGGCCGACCAGGGATTCCCGGTCATGCCGCACTTTCCGGCCAGGGTGATCCCCGACCGCGCGACGCTGGCGGACTGGATCGCGCGCTATCGCGGCGAGGCCGGCGTGGACCAGGCGCTGGTCCTGGCGGGCGGCCTGGCGACGCCCAACGGCGACTTCACGGACAGCATGCAGTTGCTGGAAACCGGCCTGTTCGGCGACTTCACGCGAATCCACGTCGCCGGCCACCCCGAGGGCAACCGCGACATCGACCCGTCGGGCGGCGCCGACAACGTGAGCGCCGCGCTGCGATGGAAGCAGCGTTTCTCGGAAACCACCGACGCGCGCATGGCCATCGCGACGCAGTTCTGCTTCGACGCGGCGCCGGTGATCGACTGGGCCGACAGCCTGCGCGCGGCCGGCATCGACCTGCCCATCCATATCGGCGTGGCCGGTCCCGCCAAGCTGCAAACCCTGATCAAGTTCGCCATCGCCTGCGGCGTGGGCCCGTCACTGTCGGTGCTGCAGAAGCGCGCCATGGACGTGACCAAGCTGCTGCTGCCCTACGAGCCCACTGACGTCGTGGCCGCGCTGGCCGCGCACAAGGCGCAACACCCCGAGTTCAACATCGAAAGCGTGCACTTCTTCCCGCTGGGCGGCATCACCGCCACGGCGGACTGGGCGCGCGACCACGGCGGCCAACGCGCCGCAGCCAGATAGGAAAGCCATGACCCGTACCGTTATCGAGTCGAAGACCAAGACCGTCACCATCGGTTTCGACGAGCCCTTCTGCGTCATCGGCGAGCGCATCAACCCCACCGGCCGCAAGAAGCTCGCGGCCGAGCTGGAGATGGACGATTTCTCGACCGTCGAGAAGGACGCGATCGAGCAGGTCGCCTGCGGCGCCATGGTGCTGGACGTGAACTCGGGCGCGGTCTTCACCAACAAGATGGCCGAGGATCCGCGCTACGCCGACAACAACTTCGTCGAGCCGCAGCTGATGCCGGAACTCGTGCGGCGGGTGCAGTCGCTGGTGGACGTGCCGCTCTGCATCGACAGCTCGGTCCCCGGTGCGCTCGAGAACGGGCTCGAAGCCGCCGAGGGCCGCCCGCTGCTGAACTCGGTCACGGGCGAGGAAGAACGGCTGGAACTGGTCCTGCCGCTGGTCAAGAAATACAACGTGCCGGTCGTCGCGATCAGCAACGACGACACCGGTATCAGCGAAGACCCCGAGGTGCGGTTCGCCGTCGCCAAGAAGATCGTCGAGCGTGCCGCCGATTTCGGCATCCCCGCCCACGATATCGTGGTTGATCCGCTGGTGATGCCCATCGGCGCCATGGCCACGGCCGGCCAGCAGGTCTTCACCCTCGTCCGCCGCCTGCGCGACGAGCTGGGCGTCAACACCACCTGCGGCGCGTCGAACGTGAGCTTCGGCCTGCCCCATCGCCACGGCATCAACGCGGCCTTCCTGCCCATGGCCATCGGCGCGGGCATGACCAGCGCCATCATGAACCCCATGCGCGCCGTCGAGATGGAGGCGATCCGCGCCGCCAATTTCCTGATGAACCACGACGACAATGGCTACGAGTGGATCAAGTTCTCGCGCGTGCTGGATGCGGTCGATGGCGGCGAAAGCTTCATCGAGGCCTCGAAGGCCGCGCAGGCCGCCGGCGGGACGCGTGGCGGACGGCGGCGGCGCCGCGGTTAAGCCCATGTTTACCATGCGCCGGTTCAGATCGGGGGATGATGCTATCCCCCCCCACCCCGTTCGACGGTCATCACGTGGCCGAGTTGTTTTCGGCCAAGGCTGTCGCACGTGGCTGTGTGGTCCGATGGAACCGGGCCTGGGCGGATCGCGAGATCGGGCGCGACCGGCTGATCGCCGAGGTGCGCAGCCGCGGCTTTCACATGATCGCCTGCGGCCCTCAATACGTGATCATCTGCAATCGCGGCGGCATCGACATGATCTGCTGACCCGAATTTGCGTCGCAAATTCTTCGATATTCTCGAACCGAAAATCGCTTTCCACGGGGAACACGCATGTCTGATCCCTTGGTCGTCTTCATGCCGTCGGGCAAGCGCGGCCGCTTCCCGGCCGGCACCCCCGTCCTGACCGCCGCCCGCCAGCTCGGCGTCGACCTCGACTCGGTCTGTGGCGGGCGGGGCATCTGCTCCAAATGCCAGGTCAGCCCCGGCAGCGGCGCCTTCCCGAAGCTGGGTCTCACGGTGCGCGAGGATGCGCTGAGCCCGTTCAACAAGGTCGAACAGCGCTACGACGAGAAGCGCGGGCTGAAACCCGGTCGCCGCCTGGGCTGCCAGGCCCAGATCCAGGACGACGTGGTCATCGACGTGCCGGCCGGCAGCCAGGTCCACCGTCAGGTCGTGCGCAAGGCCGCGACCGCCCGCGACATCGTCATGGACCCGGCCACGCGCCTGATGGTGGTCGAGGTCGAAGAACCCGACATGCACACGCCCTCGGGCGATCTCGAACGGCTGAAGCGCGCGCTGAAGGATCAATGGCAGGTGGACGGCCTGACCGTGACCCTGCCGGTGCTGTCCAAGCTTCAACCCGCGCTGCGCAAGGGCGAGTGGCAGGTCACCTGCGCCATCCACCACGACCATTCGGGCGCGCCGCGCCTGCTGGACGTCTGGCCCGGCTTCTACGAGGGCGGGCTTTACGGCCTGGCGATCGACCTGGGCTCGACCACCATCGCGGCGCACCTGTGCAACCTGCAATCCGGCGAGGTCGTGCTGAGCACCGGCGTCATGAACCCGCAGATCCGGTTCGGCGAGGACCTGATGAGCCGGGTCAGCTATTCCATGATGAACCCGGGCGGCGACGCCGAAATGACCCGCGCCGTGCGCGAAGGGCTGTCGGGGCTGATCGAGGATACGCTGTCCGAGGCCGATATCCCCGCCCGCGCGGCGGTCGAGATCACCGTCGTCTGCAATCCCGTGATGCACCACCTGCTGCTGGGCATCGACCCGGTTGAACTGGGCCAGGCGCCCTTCGCGCTCGCCACCGCCGACGCGCTGACGCTGGACGCGGCCGAGCTGGATATCGGCTGCGTGAACCCCGCCGCGCGAACCTACCTTCTGCCCTGCATCGCGGGTCACGTGGGCGCCGATGCCGCCGCGGTCGCCCTCAGCGAGGCGCCGGGCGCGCAGGAGGACCTGACGCTGATCATCGACGTGGGCACCAACGCGGAAATCCTGCTGGGCGACCGCGACGGCGTGCTTGCCTGCTCCAGCCCCACGGGGCCCGCCTTCGAGGGCGCGCAGATCTCCAGCGGACAGCGGGCGGCGCCCGGCGCCATCGAGGCGATCCGCATCGACCCCGAGACGAAGGAGCCGCGCTTCCGCGTCATCGGCTGCGATCTCTGGTCCGACGACCCGGGCTTCGCAGCGGCCACGAAGGACACGGGTATCACCGGCATCTGCGGTTCGGGCATCATCGAGGCCGTCGCCGAGATGCGGATGGCGGGCCTTCTGGACGCGGGCGGCCTGATCGCAAATGCCGAACAGGCCGGCACCGACCGGATGCAACCCGACGGGCGCACGCAGGCCTACGTGATCCACGACGACGGCGAACGGCGCATCACCGTCACGCAGGGCGACATCCGTGCCATTCAGCTTGCGAAATCGGCGCTTTACGCCGGGGCGCGGCTCTTGATGGACGAACGCGGCGTGGACCGGGTCGGCCGCGTGGTCCTGGCCGGCGCGTTCGGCGCGCATATCAGCCCGCTGCACGCCATGGTGCTGGGCATGATCCCGGACGTCCCGCTCGACAGGGTAACCAGCGCCGGGAACGCGGCCGGCACCGGCGCGCGGATCGCTCTGCTGAACCGTGCCGCCCGGTCCGAGATCGAGTCGACGGTCCGGCGCATCCACAAGGTGGAAACGGCGATCGAGCCCCGCTTCCAGGAGCATTTCGTGGCCGCCAACGCCATCCCCCACGCCACCGACCCGTTTCCCGAGCTGCGCAAGATCGCGACCCTGCCCGACCCCAGCTTCAACACCTCAGGCCGCGAAGGCGGACGCCGCCGCCGCCGGGGCTGAGCCGCCCGAGGCCGCTTGACGGCGCGCCCGCTTTGGCGCATGGGATGGAGCAAGGCGGGTGTAGCTCAATGGTAGAGCAGGAGCTTCCCAAGCTTAAGACGAGGGTTCGATTCCCTTCACCCGCTCCAGTTTTCCAGATCCGCGAGACTTCGACCGCTTGGCCGGTTCACGCCGATTCTTCGGCCCGCTCACTGGCGCGGAGGGATCGGCGCGCCTAGGTTTGTTGCAATAGCAATCCAAGGCGGGAGAACACCATGTCGTTGAAGAATATGGCCGTGAAAATGGCGCTGGCCTTCGCCGCCGCGAAGGGCGTGCAGGCCTACCAGCAGGCAGGCGGCATGGACGGCATCCGCCGCAAGCTCGCACAGCAGAAGGCACAGGGCGGCAGCGCGGGCGCGCCGTCCTCGACCGGCGGGCTCGACGGGCTTCTCGGCCAGCTGGGCCTTGGTGGCGGCGGCAGCAGCGCTGGCGGATCGTCCTCGCTGGGCGGGCTTCTGGGCGGGCTCGCCGGTGTCGCGGGCGGCAGCGCGGGCGCGGGCAAGATGAAGGGCCTGCTCGACACCACGCGCGAGACGCCCGCCGATACGGCCGAGGAAGAACAGGTCTCGGGCCTGATGATCCGCGCCATGATCCAGGCGGCCCGCGCCGATGGCGAGATCGACCAGGCCGAGCGCGCCACGCTGATGGAGATCATCGGCGACAGCGACCCGCAGGAGACGGCATTCATCCAGGCGCAAATGACCGCGCCCGTCGATCCCGAGGCGCTGGCCCGCGACACGCCGCAGGGCCACGAGATCGAGGTCTATACTTCCGCCGTGCTGGCCATCGATCCCGACAACCGCGCCGAAGCCGTGTTCCTCGACACGCTGGCCAAGGGTCTGTCGCTGGGCCAGCAGCAGGTGAACGATATCCACGACGCGCAGGGCAAGCCGCCGCTCTACACGGTCTGAACACGCGTGCCGGTTCCCTACCTCGTCTACGACGTCTTCACCGACCGCCCGTTCGGCGGCAACCCCCTGGCGGTTTTCCCCGATGCCAGCGCGTTGCCGCAGGACCGGCTGCAAACCATCGCGCGGGAGTTCAATTTTTCCGAGACGGTGTTCCTCTTCCCCGCGGAAGACGCCACCGCCCGGCTGCGGATTTTCACGCCCTTGCAGGAGGTGCCCTTCGCCGGGCACCCGCTGATCGGCGCGGCGGTCGCGCTGGGTGATGCGGGCCACGGCCCCCAGCTGTCCCTGGCCCTGCGGGATGGGACCGTGACGGCACAGATCGCGGACGGGCGCGGGGAGTTCACCCGCACCACCCCGCTCGAGATCCTGCACCGGCCCGACCCGGCCCTGGTGGCCCGCTGCCTGTCGCTGCCGCCGCACTCGATCCGCGGCGCGGTCATGGCGTCGGTCGGGCTGCCCTTCGTCCTGGCCGAGATGACATCGCTGCAATGTCTCGACGCCTGCCTGACCGACATGGACGCCTTCCGACGCGGCCAGGCGGCCTATCCGTCCGAGTTCGATTTCGCCGTCCTCGCCTACGTGCGCGATGGCGAGCGGGTGGACGCGCGGATGTTCGCGCCGCTCGACAACATCCCCGAGGATCCGGCCACGGGCAGCGCGGCGGCGGCCCTGGGCGCCTACCTGCGCGGCGACGCGGCCGAGCTCAGGCTCGAGATCCGGCAGGGCGAAGCCATGGGCCGGCCCAGCCGCATCGGCGTGATCGCGACACCGGACGGTGTCACGATCTCGGGCCGTGCCGTGCGGGTCATGGAAGGCCGGTTGCTGGTCTAGCGGCCGGATTTGCGGTGGTCGCCGATCGCAACCGGCGATAGACAGGGCACGCCTTGAGACGCCGGGGGCCGCATGTCAGACACCATCCTCGACCGTTGCGCCGCGCACGGTCTGCGCATGACCGAACAGCGCCGCACCATCGCGCGGGTGCTCGAGGACAGCCGCGACCACCCGGATGTCGAAACCCTGTACGGCCGCGCCGTCGAGGCGGATCCCAACATCTCGATCGCCACCGTCTACCGCACCGTGAAGCTGTTCGAGGAAAGTGGCATCCTGGAGAAGCACGAATTCGGCGACGGACGCGCCCGTTACGAGGATGCCGAGCGCGATCACCATGATCATTTGATCGACCTGCAATCAGGGGACGTGATCGAATTCGTCGATCCCGAGATCGAGGAACTGCAGGAACGCATTGCAAAGCGGCTCGGATACGAGCTGAAGGGCCACAAGCTGGAGCTCTACGGCGTGCGGCGCCGGAGCTGAGCCGGCCTGCCCCTCCGTTGACCGAATGACGGCCGTGGGCCACTGATGGCCATGCGGCGCGCGCGACAGTCGACGGCGCCGCCAGTCTTAACCGATCGACGGGGTCACGATGGACAATTTGCGCGCCATTGCGCTCATGTGCGTGGCCATGGCCTGCTTCGCGATCGAGGACATGGTCATCAAGATCGTCGCGCGGGACCTGCCGACCTGGCAGATCTTCTTGCTGATGGGCGGCGTGGGCCTTGTCATGTTCGCAAGCCTCTGCCGCCGCCATGGCCTGCCGTTGATCTCGCGCGCGTTCCTGCATCCCCTGGTCCTGGTGCGGAATACCGGCGAGATCATCGCCGCACTGGGATTCGTCACGGCATTGACACTGGTCGAGCTGTCGCTGGCCACGGCGATCCTGCAGGGCACCCCGCTTGCGGTCACGGCCGCAGCGGCCCTGGTGCTGGGCGAACAGGTGGGCTGGCGCCGGTGGGTGGCGGTCGGGCTGGGCATGGTGGGTATCCTGATCATCCTCGACCCGTTCGGCGCGGATTTCCGCCCCGAGGCCCTGCTGGCGCTGCTGGGGGTCCTTGGCCTGGTGTTGCGCGATATCGCGACCCGGCGCATCCCGCAGACGATCCCCACCCCGCAGCTGACCTTCTGGGGCGTCTCGTCCTACGTGCTCTGCGGTGTCATCCTGTTCCCATTCCAGCCCGGCGTGGTGGTGCCCGCGCCCGCGACCTGGGCGGTCCTTGTCGGCGGCGCGGTTATGGGCGCCAGTGGCTACTGGGCCCTGACCACGGCCACGCGCCTGGGCGAGGTCTCGGCCGTCGTGCCCTTCCGCTATACCCGCCTGATCTTCGCCATGGCGCTGGGGGTTCTGGTTCTGGGCGAACGACCCGCGGCCACGACCCTTCTGGGCGCGGCGCTGGTCGTGGGCACCGGCCTTTACACCGTGCTGCGCGAAAGACGGCTGGCCCGCGCGGCCGCCGCCCCCGCATGTTAGCGCAATAGCTTTCATCGCCACCGGCCCTGCGCTAGGTATCGGGCAACGCAAGCCATACCGACAGGAGAGACCCATGAGCACGATCATCGACATCATCGGCCGCGAGATCATCGACAGCCGGGGCAACCCGACGGTCGAGGTGGACGTGGTGCTCGAGGACGGGACCATGGGCCGGGCCGCCGTGCCCTCGGGCGCGTCCACCGGCCAGCACGAGGCGGTCGAGCGCCGCGACGGCGACAAGTCGCGCTACATGGGCAAGGGTGTGCTCGAGGCCGTGGCCGCCGTGAACGGAGAGCTGGCCGAGGGCCTGGTGGGCATGGATGCGACCGAGCAGCAGGCCATCGACGCCACGATGATCGAGATGGACGGCACCGACAACAAGGGCCGCCTGGGCGCCAACGCTATCCTCGGCGTCTCGCTGGCCACGGCCAAGGCCGCCGCCGAATATACCGGCCAGCCGCTGTTCCGCTACGTGGGCGGCACGGCCGCGCGGGTGCTGCCGGTGCCCATGATGAACATCATCAATGGCGGCGAGCATGCCGACAACCCGATCGACATCCAGGAATTCATGATCATGCCGGTGAGCGCGGGCAACATCCGAGACGCCGTGCGCATGGGCTCCGAGGTCTTTCACACCCTCAAGAAGGAACTGTCGGCCGCCGGCATGTCCACGGGCCTGGGCGACGAAGGCGGCTTCGCGCCCGAGCTGGGCTCGACCCGCCACGCGCTGGATTTCATCCTGAAATCCATCGAGAAGGCCGGCTACACCCCCGGTGACGACATCATGCTAGCCATGGATTGCGCCGCGACCGAGTACTACGAGAACGGCAAGTACGAGATGAAGGGCGAAGGCGCGACGCTGAGCTCGGAAGAGAACGTCGCCTACCTGGAAAAGCTGTGCAGCGACTACCCGATCCTGTCGATCGAGGACGGCATGTCCGAGGATGACTGGGATGGCTGGAAGATGCTGACCGACGCCCTGGGCGGCAAGGTGCAGCTGGTGGGCGACGACCTGTTCGTCACCAACCCCAAGCGACTGGCGGACGGCATCAAGAAGGGCTGCGCCAACTCGATGCTGGTGAAGGTGAACCAGATCGGCACCCTTTCCGAGACGCTCAGGGCCGTCGACATGGCCCACCGGGCGCGCTTCACCAACGTCATGTCCCACCGCTCAGGCGAGACCGAGGATGCGACCATCGCCGACCTGGCCGTGGCCACCAATTGCGGGCAGATCAAGACCGGATCGCTGGCACGCTCGGACCGGCTGGCGAAATACAACCAGCTCATCCGCATCGAGGAGATCCTGGGCGAGTCGGCCGAGTTCGCCGGTAAGTCGATCCTGCGCTGATGCTGGGAGAAGGTCACCACGACGTCCCGAAAGGCATGCTGGCGGCGGTGGTCACGCATCTCGTGTGCCACCGTCCCGCGCCGGCGCAACCCGCCCCGGCGGGTGTGCGGCTGAGGCGCGAGACGCGGATGCCGGCGGCCACCTACCGCGACCTGTTCCGGCTGATCGGGCGCGACTGGCTGTGGACCAGCCGCCTGATGCTGGGCGACGAAGACTTGCTGGACGTGATCCTGGACCCGAAGGTCGAGCTTTACCTCGTCGAAAGCGATAACGGCCCCTTGGGCTTGGTCGAGCTGGACTTCCGCGAAGAGAACAACCCGCAGATCGCCTTTTTCGGGCTGACCCCCGCGGCGGTCGGGCGCGGCATCGGATCGTGGCTCATGCCCGAGGTGCAGCGCCGCATCTTCGACCGCGGCGCCAAGACCGTGCGGCTGAACACCTGCTCGCTCGACAGCCCGAAGGCGATCCCGTTCTACATGAAGCACGGGTTCGAGGCCGAGCGGCGCGAGGTCAACATCTTCCCCGACCCGCGCGCCATCGGCGTGCTGGATTCCGAGGCCGCGCCCATGGTCCCCGCGTTGTGAGCGCGCCTGCCGCGCTGATCTTCGACGTGTTCGGCACCTGCGTCGACTGGCGGGCTTCGGTGGCCCGCGACGTGGCGAACGCGATCCCGTCGGTCGATGCCTTCGCCTTCGCGGACGCGTGGCGCGGCGAGTATGACCCGGCGATGGAGCGGATCCGCTCGGGCGGGCGGGGCTACGTGCCGCTGGACGACCTGCACCGCGAGAATCTGGACATCGTGCTGGACCGGTTCGGCGCCTCCTGTGCCGATCCGGACGCCTTGAACCACGCGTGGGAACGGCTGGATCCCTGGCCCGACACCGTCGCCGGGCTGACGGCCCTGAAGGCGGGCCACATCATCGCGCCCTGCTCGAACGGGTCGATCGCGTTGATGACGCGTCTGGCCAAGTGGGGCGGCCTGCCGTGGGATTGCATCCTCGGGGCAGAGATCGCGCGCGACTACAAGCCCAAGGCCGAAGTCTACCTTACCTCCTGCGCCGCGCTGCGGCTGACGCCGGGCGAGGTGATGATGGTCGCCGCCCATAACGGCGACCTGCACGCGGCACGGGCGGCGGGGCTTCTCACCGCCTTCGTCCCGCGCCCGACCGAGCATGGAACGTCTCAGACGACCGACCTTGCGGCCGATGGCGACTGGAACCTCGTGGCGCGCGATTTCAACCACCTGGCCGAACTGCTGTCATGACCGCCGACGAGATCGTCGCACAGCTGGACCTGCGCCCTCATCCCGAGGGCGGGCATTACCGCCGGACATGGGAAGGTCCCGAGACGCCGCGCGCCAGCGGGACCTGCATCTACTTCCTGCTGAGGGACGGTGAGGCCAGCCACTGGCACCGGGTCGACGCCACCGAGATCTGGCATTTCTACGCCGGCGCGCCGCTGACCCTGTCCATCGCCGCCGACGAGGACGGCCCGGCCACCGACCATACCCTGGGCCCGGACCTGGCCGCCGGCGCCGCGCCGCAGGTGATCGTGCCACAGGACCACTGGCAGATGGCGCGGGCGCATGGCGGCTGGACGTTGGTGGGCTGCACGGTCAGCCCGGGCTTCCGGTTCGAGGGTTTCACGCTGGCGGCGCCGGGTTTCGATATTCCGCGCGGCTAACCTTCAGCACCCGAACGGAAAAAGGGCCCCGCGCGGGGGCCCTTCCTCAAGTCGTCTTTCGCAGGCCGGATCAGTTCCAGAAGCCTTCGTCGACGCCTTCAAGCTCTTCCAGCTCTTCTTCGCTGCGGTTGGTGACGTAGCCATAGGTGGCATCGTCCACCGCGACGAGGTTCACGTCTTCGACGGGGATCATGACCGTCTTGTCACCTACGTCGAGGAAGCCGCCGATCTCGGCCACGATGCCGATCATCTGGCCCGACTTGTTGAGGACCAGGTCCTCGATCTCGCCGATATTGGTCCAGTCGCCGCTGACGGCGTCATACATCGACCCTTCGACCCAGTCGTCCAGGCCGGCGGTGGTGTAGACATTGCCGCCGGTGATGTCGCGGCTGCGGATCAGGTCGGCGCTGTCGGCGTTGGCCATCTGGTTGTCGGTGGCGGTCATCGCGCCCTCCGACTGCATGCTGTCGCCGTTTTCCGAGCTGTGGTTCTCGGCGTGAACACCGGTCGCTGCGAGGCCAAGGGCGAGTGCGGTGGTGGTCAGAATTTTCATTGCTAAACCCTTTCTTGTTTCGATTTGCTGATGGACCAACGGACACCCCGCCCGGGGCAGTTCCTGAGGAATCTGCCAAGACCCTGAGAAAAGGGGTTATTTTTCATAGAACCAGGCCCCGCGGCGCCGTCTCGACCCGGACAGGATGTCACAGGACATAATTCGCCGCCGCGCGGCATCGGCACGCGACACCGGCGCGCCCTGCCCTATCTGTCGCTGCAACGCAGAACTCCAAGGCAGCAAGAAAACATGAACGCACGACACACCGATTCCCGCGCCCTGATCCTCGGCGGCACCCAGGGCGTGGGCCTCGCCATCGCGAAGCGGCTGATGGCCGAGGGCTGCGAGCACGTGGTCATCACCGGCCGCGACGCGGACAAGGGCAAGCGCGCGGCGGACGAGATCGGGGCGACCTTCGTTCAGGCCGATCTCGAGGACGTGGCGGGGACCATCGACACCGTGGACCGCGCGGCCGGGATCATGGGCCGGGTGGATACGCTGGTGGTGGCCGGCGCGCTGACCGACCGGGGCACGATCCTCGACACCACGCCCGAGCTGTTCGACCGCATCCTGAAGATCAACACCCAGTCGCCCTTCTTCGCGCTGCAGCGCGTGGCCCAACGGGCGCGCGAGGCCGGCCACAAGGCGGCCTGCGTGAACATCCTGACCATCAACATCCACGGCGGGCAGTCCTTCCTCGCCCCCTACGCCGCGTCGAAATCGGCCCTGGCGCTCATCACCAAGAACGCGGCGTCGGTGCTGGCCAAAGACCACATCCGGGTGAACGGCATCAACGTGGGATGGATGGAAACCCCGGGCGAGGCCGAGGTGCAGAAGAAGTTCCACGGCGGTGACGACGACTGGGCGCTGAAGGCAGCCGAGGGGCGGCCCATGGGCAAGCTGGTGCAGCCCGACAGCGTGGCGGGGCTGACGGCCTACCTGCTCAGCGACGACGCGGGCGTGATGACCGGCGCGCTGATCGATTTTGACCAGGTCGTGCCCGGCATGTATCCCGAGTAGGCTTCCCAGCCGAAGGACCGCAGCCGATGAAGATCCTGGACGGACAGCACCCGTTCTTCCGTCCGCTCTGGCGGCGGGTGGTGGTCACCGCCATCTGCGGCGCCTGGACGATCGTCGAACTCGTTTCCGGCAACACGTTCTGGGCCGGGGTCTTCGGCGTCATGACGGCGCTGTGCGTCTGGGAATTCTTCGTGGCGTTCAAAGGCGACGACGTGGACGGCGGCCCGGACAAATAAAAAGGGCCCCCGCGGGGGCCCTGAGTTTCGTTGACCAGGCTCTGTCATTGCTGCTCGATATAAATTTTTGCCTGTGGCCTGGCCGACGTCCAGGGCGAGCGCACCCGCCCCGTGACCGGTAATCACCCTAGATTGTTCCTTCTGGATCTGTCTGGGTTCGAAGCGACGAATTTTGTGCCACTACATGTTTCGCGAGTGTGGTAGCCAGGGTGTTGTCCACGCTCGACTTCCTTCACGAGTTTATGCCGTGGCATGTGCCCCCGCCCCGGAACATTGAAGCCAATGTTCAGACCAGTTGGGGTCTCCTTCGTCACCTTGATGTTTTTCTTGGCAGCCATGGTGGGCTCCTAAGTTGTCCACATACTGTCCTCCGCTTCGGAGAAACTGGTGGATAGAGACAAGCACGCTATTGATTGCTTAGTCCGCCGATGTTTCTTCGTCTTATCGACTCGTGAGAGCCGAACTAGCTTACCGGCAGCGTGCTAGGCGATTGCCGGATGAGCTGGGGGCCGATGCGCCAACATCGGTCCCCAACCCTCAATTTCTCAGCTGCACCCCGACGTCCCGCCGCAGGTGTTGCACTTCATGCAGGTGCCGTTGCGCACCAGAGTGTAGTTGCCGCACTCGCCGCAGGGGTCGCCCTCGTAGCCCTGCATCTTGGCCTTGGCGCGGGCGTCCATGGACACCGCCGGCTTGGTCTCGGTCGCCACGGCCACCGCCGCGTCGCCGGTGTCGAGCGCGCGCTCCTCGAAGGACCCGCCCTGCAGGACCACGAAGTCCTTGGGCGCCCGGCCCCGCAGGTACCCGGTCGAGGCGACCTGCCGCAGCACGTCCAGCGGCGAGGCACCGGCACTGTCGGGCACGTCCGAGAAGTTGCGCTTGCCCTCTTCCTCGCCCCGGCCCAGGTCGTCGAAGCTTTGACCTTCAGGCTTCACGTGGGCCAGGTCGCTGCGGTCGAGATAGCTGACGGCCAGCTCGCGGAAGATGTAGTCGAGGATCGACGTGGCATTCTTGATGCTGTCGTTGCCTTGCACCATGCCCGCCGGCTCGAACCGGGTGAAGGTGAAGGCGTCCACGAATTCCTCGAGCGGCACGCCGTATTGCAGGCCCACCGACACCGCGATGGCGAAGTTGTTCATCATCGCCCGGAAGCCGGCGCCTTCCTTGTGCATGTCGATGAAGATCTCGCCCAGGCGGCCGTCGCGGTATTCGCCGGTGCGCAGGTAGACCTTGTGCCCGCCGACGATGGCCTTCTGGGTATAGCCGCGGCGGCGTTCGGGCATCTTGTCGCGCCCGCGCGCCTTCTCGACCTCTTTCATCACCACGCGCTCGACGATCTTCTCGGCCAGCACGGTCGCCTTTTCCTGGGCGCTGCCGGTGGCGAGGGTCTCCTCGGCCTCGTCGTCATCGGCCACGAGGGCCGAGGCGAGCGGCTGGCTGAGTTTCGAGCCGTCGCGGTAGAGCGCGTTGGCCTTCACCCCCAGCGACCACGACAGCTCGTAGGCGCGCTGGCAATCCTCGATCGTGGCCGAGTTCGGCATGTTGATCGTCTTCGAGATCGCACCCGAGATGAAGCTTTGGGCGGCGGCCATCATGTGGATGTGGCTGTCGACGCTCAGGTACCGCTTGCCGGTCTTGCCGCAGGGGTTGGCGCAATCGAAGATGTGCAGGTGCTCATCCTTGAGGTGCGGCGCGCCTTCCAGCGTCATGGTCCCGCAGACATGGTCGTTCGCGGCGTCGATATCGGCTCGGCTGAAGCCCAGGTGGCGCAGCAGGTCGAAGGACGGATCGGTCAGCTTCTCGGCCGGGATGCCCAGCGTCTCGGTGCAGAAATCGGCCCCGAGGGTCCACTGGTTCATCACGAAGCGGATGTCGAAGGCGGACGGAAGCGCCGCCTCGATCTTGTCGATCTCGGCCTGGCCGAAGCCGTGGCCCATCAGCGACTGGTGGTTGATGCCCGGCGCGTTGCCCAGCGTCCCGTGACCCACGGCATGGCTGATGATCTGGCTGATCTGCGCGCTGCCGTAGCCGAGGTTTTCCAGCGCGTTCGGCACCGAGCGGTTGATGATCTTGAAGTAGCCGCCGCCGGCCAGCTTCTTGAACTTCACCAGGGCGAAGTCGGGCTCGATCCCGGTGGTGTCGCAATCCATTACGAGGCCGATGGTGCCCGTGGGGGCGATCACGCTGACCTGCGCGTTGCGGTAGCCATGGGTCTCGCCCAGCGACAGCGCCTCGTCCCAGGCCTGGGTCGCCAGCTCGACCAGCGTGGCGTCGGGGCAGTTATCGTGGTCCAGCGGGACCGGCTTGACCGCCAGCCCATCATAGCCGCTGGCCTTGCCCTGTGCCGCGGTGCGGTGGTTGCGGATGACACGCAGCATGTGCTGGCGGTTCTTGGCGTAGCCCGGGAAGGGTCCCAGTTCGCCCGCCATCTCGGCCGAGGTGGCGTAGCTGACGCCGGTCATCAGCGCGGTCAGCGCACCGCACAACGCGCGGCCCTGATCGCTGTCGTATCCCAGCCCCATGTTCATCAGCAGGCCGCCGATATTGGCATAGCCAAGACCCAGCGTGCGGAAGTCATAGCTGCGCTGCGCGATTTCCTTGGACGGGAACTGCGCCATCAGCACGCTGATCTCGAGCGTCACGGTCCACAGCCGCGTGGCGTGCATATAGTCCTCGGCCTGGAACACGCCGTCCTTCAGGAAGGTCAGCAGGTTCATCGACGCCAGGTTGCAGGCGGTGTCGTCCAGGAACATGTACTCGCTGCACGGGTTCGAGCCGCGGATCGGCCCGTCCTCGGGGCAGGTGTGCCAGGCGTTGACGGTATCGTGGTACTGGATGCCCGGATCGGCACAGGCCCAGGCGGCGTGGCCGACCTTTTCCCACAGGTCGCGGGCCCTCACGGTCTTCGCCACTTCGCCCGTCGTGCGGTTCATCAGCTGCCAGTCGGCATCGTCCTCGACCGCCTTCAGGAAGGCATCCGTCACGCGGATCGAGTTGTTGGAATTCTGCCCCGAGACCGAGTTGTAGGCTTCGCTGTCCCAATCCGTATCGTAGGTGGGGAACTCGATACGGTCGTAGCCCTGGCGGCCGTAATCCAGCACGCGCTTGATATAGGTCTCGGGGATCGACACCCGCTTGGCCGCGCGAATTGCGGTCTTGAGGGCGTCGTTCTGGGTCGGATCATAGGCATCTTCGGCCTTCCCGTCCCAGGATTTGAAAGCTGCGAAGATGTCGTTGAGATATTTCTCGTGCATCTTCGATCCGGCAACGATACTGGCGACTTTCTGTTCTTCCAGCACCTTCCAGTCGATGAAGGCCTCGATGTCGGGGTGATCCGCGTCCACGATCACCATCTTCGCTGCTCGACGGGTGGTTCCGCCGGATTTGATCGCGCCGGCTGCCCGGTCACCGATCTTCAGAAAACCCATAAGACCCGACGACCGGCCACCGCCCGACAGCGGCTCGCCCTCGGCACGCAGGCTCGAGAAATTGGTGCCGGTGCCCGAGCCGTACTTGAACAGCCGCGCCTCGCGGACCCACAGGTCCATGATGCCACCGTCATTCACCAGGTCGTCGCTGACGGACTGGATGAAGCAGGCATGGGGCTGCGGGTGCTCGTAGCTGGACTTGGACTTGGTCAGCTTGCCGGACTTGTAGTCGACATAGTGGTGACCCTGCGCCGGGCCGTCGATGCCGTAGGCCCAGTGCAGGCCGGTGTTGAACCACTGGGGCGAGTTCGGCGCGGCCTTCTGGGTGGCCAGCATGAACCGCATCTCGTCGTAATAGGCGCGCGCGTCCTCTTCGCTCGAGAAGTAGCCGCCCTTCCAGCCCCAGTAGGCCCAGGCGCCGGCCAGACGGTCGAACACCTGCTTGGACGAGGTCTCGCCGCCCATTACGGCGCCGTCGTCGGCCTCGGAGCGCCACAGGAACTCGGGCACGCCGCGCTCCTTCACGCGGCGCAGCTTCGACGGGACGCCGGCCTTGCGGAAATACTTCTGGGCGATGACGTCGCTGGCCACCTGGCTCCAGCTCGTGGGCACTTCGACCGCGTCGTTGTGGAACACCACCGTGCCATCGGGATTGCGGATCTCGGACACCGTCGTGGTGAACTCCAGCTCCGCGTAGGCGTCCTGCCCGGCCTTGGTGAATTTGCGGTCGATCTTCATGTCAAATGCCCCGTCACTTTGGTTGTCAGCCCGCGGTGATCCGCGTGATTTTTCGTGCAAGCCATAGGACCGCCCCGGACATGAGGGGGGTGTGGGCCGAGGATGTGTGCGCATCCCCTGCCCTATGCGTATCCACTATATCTGGTGGTCGTCTGGCTTGCCCACACTTGGTGCAGTATCGGGCCGCCAGGGGTCAACGTAAAATTCGCCGTTATTCACAGCTAAAAAATGCCAAGGAACTTGATGAATTCGACGATCGCACATCCGATCGGAGAAAATCCCTTGTTTATAGTTAATTAGACAAGGTGCGCACAATCCGATGGCGATGAAGCTCGAATCACTGCCGCTGCGAAGCGGACGCGGTCAAGGTCGAACTGTGGGGATAACTGCCAGATTTCGTTGCAGTCAAAAAACGCTCCACCAGATGTGGAAGGCGTGGTCGGGGCGATAGGATTCGAACCTACGACCTACGGTACCCAAAACCGCCGCGCTACCAGGCTGCGCCACGCCCCGACGCGGCCTGCATAGACGCAGGCCCGCGCGATGGAAAGCCATTATCGGTGGGCTTCAACCCTCGGAGCAGGCCCAGGCGGCCACATCCTGTGGCAGCGCCGCGTGGCGCATCTGGGTGCCGGGCGTGATACCGATCTGCGCGGCCAGCCCGCCGTTGATCTCAAGCACGCTCAGCACCCCGTCACCCCCCGAGATCGAGGTCTCGTCCAGAGGCACGGCGTTCTCGTGCACCCGGGTCACGGTGCCGGTTTCGTCGGCGAAGATCATGTCCAGGGGAATCAGCGTGTTGCGCATCCAGAAAGACGCACTGCGCGGGCTTTCGTAGACGAAAAGCATCCCCTTCCCGCGCGGCATGTCCTCGACGAACATCAGACCCCGGGCGCGTTCCTGCGGATCATCGGCCAGGTCCACCCGGAACGAGGCTTGCCCGAAATCGCCCCGCAGCTCGACCACGCCATTGCGGCAGTCCGCCTGCGCCGCTCCGGCCAGCAACACGGACCCGAGCGCGAAGATCAGTCGGTGGAATTGATTGCGCTTTCCCATAAGCTCACATGCGTCGCCAGACGCCCCCTCTCGCCGATGGCCACGCGAATGGCGACCGCTTCTCCCGGTTGCAGATCCGCCAGCGTCGAGCGGCGCAGCACGTCCACGTGAATGAACACGTCATCACTGCTGCCGAACTCGTTGGCGAAGCCGAACCCCTTGGACCGGTCGAACCATTTTACGCGCGCGGGCACAAGAGGCCCGCCCGGATCAACGACCTGCGGCTCGGAGAGAGGGGCGCCCAGAGGATGTTCGGAGGGGTCCGGCGGCTCGATCTCGAGCACGGAGTGAGCCTGTTTTCCCCGATGGGTTTCGATCACGCGGATCCGCACTCGCGCGCCCTCGGCCACCGAGCTTTGACCAAAATTTCGCAGGACATTGGCATGGAGCAATATGTCTCCGGTCACATCGGGCGCAGTGACAAAGCCGAATCCCTTCGACGTGTCGAACCACTTGACGTGGCCGATGATGACTTCCCCGTCCTCACCTCCGGTGTGAGTCATAATGCACCACGGCGGGTTCTCCGCCGTCCCTTAAATTTCAGGTACCCTCTCCACTCGTCATGACAACGAATACGTAATGCTTTGATTTATACTATGGGAAAAGACGTAGTGTCCGCCAGCCCCTGCCGCTCGGCTCGGGGCTCCAAACTTCGCGATCGTGGAGCCGGTGCGCGCCATCTGCCCAAAATTCAATCGATTCAGGCCGCAAGCGGAAGCCGCCCCAGTGCGGCGGGCGACCCGGATTATCGCCAAGCGTGTTTCGCGCTTCCGCCACTCGCGCCTCAAGCGTTTCACGGCTGTCAAGCGGCCGCGATTGCAGCGACGCCCACGCCCCCAGCCGAGACCCGAGGTCGCGCGAGGCATAGTAAGAATCCGACTGTGCGGCCTCGACCCGCGAGACTGTCCCGCGCACCCGGATCTGCCGCCGCAGCGTTTTCCAGTGGATCACGAAGGCCGCCCGGCCCGACTGCGCCAGTTCCTGCCCCTTGGTGCTGTCGTAATTGGTGTAGAAGACGAAGCCGTCCTCCTCGATCTCCTTCAACAGCACGATCCGTACGTTTGGCATCCCGTCCGCGTCGACACTGGCCAGCGCGATGGCGTTGGAGTCGTTCGGTTCGGACGCTTCGGCCTCGGTCAGCCAGTCACGGAACAGCGTGACGGGATCGCTGGCGCCGAAGATGCTTGAGGTCTGGGTCATGATGAGCGTTCACCCGCGTCTTGAAGGGGTCTGGCAGATACCCTAAGCCTTTTGCGAAGCATAGGAAATGGCAGGGACGGCACCATGGCGAACGATCTGATGGCGGGCAAGCGGGGCCTGATCATGGGCCTGGCCAACGATAAATCCATCGCCTGGGGCATCGCCAAGGCGCTGGCCGACGCGGGGGCCGAGCTGGCCTTTTCCTACCAGGGCGAGTCGCTGAAGAAGCGCGTGGGCCCTCTGGCCGAAAGCCTGGGCTCGGGCATCGTTCTGCCTTGCGACGTGAGCGACGGCGCCAGCATCGACGCGCTGTTCGACGACCTGAAGGAACGCTGGGGCAAGCTGGATTTCGTGGTCCACGCCATCGGATTCTCGGACAAGTCCGAGCTGCGCGGCCGCTATGTCGACACCAGCCCCGAGAATTTTCGCATGTCCATGGACATCTCGGTCTATTCCTTCACGGCCGTCATGCAGCGGGCCGAGAAGATGATGACCGACGGTGGGTCGGCCCTGACGCTCACCTATTACGGCGCGGAACGGGTCATGCCCCATTACAACGTCATGGGCGTGGCCAAGGCCGCGCTCGAGGCGTCCGTGCGCTACCTGGCCGAGGACCTGGGCAAGGACGGCATCCGCGTGAACGCGATCAGCGCGGGGCCCATCAAGACCCTTGCGGCCAGCGGCATCGGCGATTTCCGCTACATCATGAAGTGGAACGAGTACAACTCGCCGCTGCGGCGCAACGTGACCATCGGCGACGTGGGCGGATCGGCGCTGTATCTGCTGAGTGAACTGGGCGCGGGCACCACGGGCGAGGTTCTGCATGTCGACGCGGGCTATCACGTGGTGGGCATGAAGGCCGTGGACGCGCCCGACATGAGCAAGATGTAGAGTAGACAGGTGTCGCTGCTGGCTTTCTTCGGCGTCGCGCTGGCGCATCTGCTGGCGGCGATCAGCCCCGGCCCGTCCTTCGTGCTTTCGGTGCGCACCGCCATTGGCGAGGGATTCCGCCCCGCCGCCGGTCTGGCCCTGGGGTTCGGTATCGGCGCCATGCTCTGGGCCACGGCGGCGCTGGCCGGCTTGGCCCTGGTGTTTGAAATCCTGCCGCCCGTCTTCGTCGCGCTGAAGGTTCTGGGCGGGCTGTTCCTGGTCTGGCTTGGCATCACCATGTGGCGCCATGCTCCTGCCCCTCTGCCCACGGTCGACGCTGGCCAGGCCCCGCGCGGCACCCTTGCGGCCATCCGTCTGGGCGTGGCCGCGATGCTGGCCAATCCGAAACCGGCAATCTTCTTCGGTGCGGTTTTCGTGGGCCTCGTCCCCGCCGCCGCAGGGGTGCTGGACAAGGCCTTGGTTCTTTTCAACATCCTGTGGGTCGAAACGGCCTGGTACCTGCTGGTCGCCTGGGCGTTTTCGCAGCCCCGGGCACGCGCGGCTTACGGCCGGGCGAAAACGACGCTCGACCGCGGCTTCGGTGGACTCCTTGCCGCGCTCGGGGCAAAAGTCGCGCTAGGCTGAGCAAGGGTGACGCAATGACCGAACGACTGCCCCACGAAAAGGGATTCCACGTGTCGTGGGACCAGATCCACCGCGACAGCCGGGCGCTGGCCTGGCGGCTGGACGGGGCCGGCCCCGACGGTAACGCGGGCGACAAGGGGGGCGGCTGGCGCGCCGTGGTCGCCATCACCCGCGGCGGCATGGCGCCCGCGATGATCGTCGCGCGCGAGCTCGATATCCGCACGGTCGATACGATCAGCGTGAAAAGCTACGATCACCAGACCCGCTCGAAGGCCCACGTGCTGAAGGCGCCGGACGCCGAGATGATGGGCGACGGCACCGGCATTCTCGTGGTCGATGACCTGGTGGATTCGGGCAAGACGCTTGAGCTGGTGCGCGAGATGTATCCCAACGCGCATTTCGCCACCGTCTACGCCAAGCCCAAGGGCCGCCCGCAGGTGGACACCTACATCACCGAGGTAAGCCAGGACACGTGGATCTTCTTCCCGTGGGACATGGCGATGCAGTACGTCCCGCCCTATCGCGGCACCGACTGAGGCCTTGGCCACGCTGCGCGACGCGAGCGACGACGACGCCGACGCGATTGCGCGGCTCTGGCATCAGGGCTGGATCGACGCGCATGCGGGGCTGGTACCGAAGGCGCTCGAGGCGACGCGTACCCTGCCCGAGTTCCGCGCCCGTACACGCACCCTCATCCCGCTGACGCGGGTCGCCTGGCGCGACGGATCGGTGGCCGGATTCACGATGGTGAAGTCCGACGAGCTCTACCAGATGTACGTGGGCGAGGCCGCGCGCGGCACGGGCATCGCGCCGGACCTGATCCGCGATGCCGAGGGGCGCATCGCGGCGGCGGGTCACGATGCGGCGTGGCTGAACTGCGCGATCGGCAACGAACGCGCCGCGCGGTTCTACCGGAAATGCGACTGGAAGTATGAGGCCCGCGTGATCGACCATGTCGACACGTCCGCGGGCCCCTTCGCCATGGATCTCTGGCGGTTCGTGAAGCGTCTGGCCTAGGCGTCCAGCTCGGCCTTCACGATCTTCTCGATATCGTCGAGCTGGTGGTTGGTCAGGTTCTTGTCGATTTCGGCGATCACCTTGCTCTTGACCTCCTTGTGCAGGTCGTCGCGCAGCTTGCCCAGCACATTGGGTGCCGCGACCAGAACGATTTCCTTGAACGCGCCCTTATGCGCCCGCTTGTAGAGCATGTCGGACAGGTCCGAGGCGAAGCGTTCCTTCGCGAGCTCGTGCCAGTCCGTATCCTCGAAGGCCGAGCGCTGTCCGCCGTTGCCGTCCCCCGCCATCCCGTCGGCCATGCGGCCGCGACGGTTGGCCGACTGTTCACGGTCGGGCGGATTTTCCTGCTCTTCCTTCGTGAGGACGGTCAGGTAGGGATCGTCGTGATCGGTCTGGTTCTCGAGGATCAACGCCTTCTCGCCGTCGGCGATCAGCACCCAGGTGCCCTTGGTCATCCGTGCCATGTCAGTCGTCCTCCCCGGTGCCGTGGTGACCGCCGAGATTGCCCTCGCCCTTCTCGTCGGACTTGGTGACGCGGGTCGCGCCCTCGCCGTGCTTCACGGTGTCTTCCAGGTCGCGGGTGCCGACCTTGCGCTCGAGCTCGCCATCGGCGCGGCCCGAATGCGAAGGGGTCGCGGCGTCGCCGGTGAATTCTTCGGTCTCGCTTGTGCCGTCCTTGGATCGGTGCCGTTCGGCCATATCGGACTCCTTTATTTGTTCAGTGTATCAACCCTGAACACGGGCCGGAGTTCCGTGGATCAGCCTTCGCTGCGGGCCTTGTCGATCAGCCATGCCAGCGCATCCGGCGCGCCCACCCGCGCCCGCTGCGCGCCGACCTTCAGAACCAGCGGCGCGGCCTCTTCGACCCGCTCCCACAGCCATTCAGCGGCTTCTGTGCTGTCGGCCTCGGGGGTGAGGATCAGGCTGGCGGTCAGGCGGAAGGCATCTTCGCCGTCCAGCGCGGTCTGCATGTCCACCGGCTGGAACGCCACGCCGCCCGGCGCGCGCATGGGGGCGCGCAGCACGGCCGTGGTCTCGGCGTCAATGGATTCGAAGACGATCAGCATGGAAGCCGCCCTAGCATGGCGCGGAAAGAATGGCGACCGGCGCCCACGACCCACCGCTGTGCCCGAACAGAAGACGGCCGCACCTCCGTCAGGAGATGCGGCCGCCGTTTTCTCTCACACCTTGTCGGTGCGGGATCGTCACATGCGCGAGGCGACGTTTTCCCAGTTCACCAGGTTGTCGAGGAAGTTCGACAAGTAAGCGGGACGCTTGTTGCGGAAATCGATGTAGTAGGAGTGCTCCCACACGTCGCAGCCCAGCAGAGCGGTCTGGCCGAAGCAGACGGGGTTCACGCCGTTCTCGGTCTTGGTGACCTTCAGGCTGCCGTCGCTGTCCTTGACCAGCCACGCCCAGCCAGAGCCGAATTGACCGGCGCCGGCGGCGGAGAAGTCTTCCTTGAATTTCTCGACCGAGCCGAAGCTGTCGGACAGGGCCTTTTCCAGCTCGCTGGGCATCTTGCTGTCGTCGCCCGACATCATTTCCCAGAACTGGTTGTGGTTCCAAAGCTGGCTGATGTTGTTGAAGATGCCCGACTGCGCGGTGGCGCTGGGGTCGTAGGTGCCCTTGATGATCTCTTCCATCGACTTGCCGTCCCACTCGGTCCCGGCGATGGCCTTGTTACCATTGTCGACATAGGCCTTGTGGTGGATGTCGTGGTGGTATTCCAGCGTCTCGCGGCTCATGCCCTTATCGGCCAGCGCGTCGTGGGAATAGGGAAGATCGGGAAGTTCGAAAGCCATATCGGTTCCTCCGTTTGCTGTTATTCGTGGCGGCTGTCGGGTGGGCGTGCGGCATCCTGCCGCGGCCCGGCGTCTCATCCGACCAACGACATAGCCCAATCAGGGTTCCGGGAAACCCTCGAAATACCCGACGCGCCCCGCCGGGTCGGCGGCGGTCTTCAGCAGGTCGAAGACGTAGCGCGCGACCGACCGGAAACAGACCAGATCGGCCGTCTGCGCATCGCGCAGAAAGAAGGCGCCCGGTACCTGCGCCAGCCGCGTGCGCCGCGCCATGCCGACGGGCAGCCCGGCGGGCGAGACGTCGGCGGGCGTCAGCTTGGCCAGCGTGTCGCGAAGGGCGGGTCCGGTGAGGCGGAACAGGCTGCGGGCGTCCGACATGTCGTGGACCAGCGCATGGGTTCCGGCCAGCTTGCCCTGCAAATCCCGCGCCGCACCGGCCGCATCCGCGTAGGGCAGCAGGATCAAGAGCTCGTCGGGCGACATCCAGACGGTCGTGACCTCGCCGCTCCAGGCCGCGTGGAGCGGCGCGGGGATGTCGTGGCCGGTCAGCGCACTCACCGCGTCGCGCAGGGTCGCGTCGCCCAGGTCACCGCGCAGCGAGATCATCCCCTGCCCCGTCAGCTCGGCCACGCGGACCGCGCCGTCGAAACTTGCGCCGTCCAGCGCCGTTTGCACGTCAAACATCCTGTTTCTCTCCGTTCGGGTCGAAGAACACGGGCGAGCAGATCCGGGCGGGAACCTCGGACCCGTCGGTCATGGCGAAATTCACGACCTCGCCGATCCGCTCCGGCCCGCGTTCGACCAGCGCCATGGCGATGCCACGGCCCAGCGTGGGCGAATGGTAGGACGACGTCACGCGCCCCTGCATATTGCGCTGCCCGTTGGCGTTCGTGCCCTCGGCCACCGCGTAGGCGCCATCGGGAAGGACCGATCCGTCGAGCGTTTCCAGCCCCACCAGGCGCCAGCGGTCGTCCGCGGCCAGGAAGCTGCGCTGTTGCCCGCGCTTGCCGATGAAGTCGTCCTTCTTCTTCGAGATCGCCCAGTCCAGCCCCAGGTCCTGCGGGATCACCGTGCCGTCGGTCTCGTCGCCGATCATGATGAAGCCCTTCTCGGCCCGCATGATGTGCAGCGCCTCGGTCCCGTAGGGCATGACGCCAAGCGCCTCGCCGGCCTCGACCAGCTTGTCCCAGAGCGCCCGGCCCCGGTTGGCGGGCACAGCCACCTCGAAGCTCAGCTCGCCCGAGAACGAGATGCGGAAGACCCGCGCGGGGATGCCGGCGATGGTGCCGTCCACCCAGCCCATGAAGGGCAGCGCGTCCTTCGACAGGTCCATCCCGCCAAGGCTGTGCAGCAGGTCCCGCGCCTTGGGGCCCACCACCGCGATCTGAGCGAACTGCTCGGTCGCGTTCAGGGTGAAGACCTTCCAGTCCCACCACTCGGTCTGGAGCCACTCCTCCATGTGGGCATGGATGCGGTCGGCCCCGCCGGTGGTGGTGTGGCACAGGAACGTGTCCTCATCCAGCCGCGCGACCACGCCGTCATCCACCAGGAATCCGTTCTCGTTGCACATGAGGCCATAGCGGCATTTGCCCGGCTTCAGCGTGGACATCATGTTGGTATAGAGCATGTCCATGAAGCGCGCCGCGTCCGGCCCCTTCACGATGATCTTGCCCAGGGTCGAGGCATCCAGCAGGCCCACGTTCTGCCGCGTGTTCTTCACCTCGCGCTGGACCGCGTCGTGCACGCTTTCGCCTGACCGGGGGAAGGCATAGGGACGGCGCCAGTGGCCCACCGGTTCCCACGTGGCGCCGTGCGCCTCGTGCCAGTCGTGCATCGGCGTGCGGCGCAAGGGCTGGAAGATCTCGCCGCGGGCCTCGCCCGCGATCGACGCCATGGAGATCGGCGCGTAGGGCGGGCGGAAGGTGGTGGTGCCGACGTTCGGGATCTCTTCACCCAGTTCCTGAGCAAGGATAGCGAGGCCATTGATATTGCTCAACTTCCCCTGATCCGTTGCCATGCCCAGAGTCGTGTAGCGTTTGGTATGCTCGACCGAAACGAAGCCTTCCTGCGCGGCCAGCTGCACGTCGCTGACCTTCACGTCGTTCTGGAAGTCCAGGAACATCTTCGACCGCAGCTCGTATGACGCGCGCGCGGGCATCATCCAGCACGCGGCCAGCGGCGCCTCGGCCGCGACCTCGACCGCCGGCGCATCCGCCGACACGTCCACCAGCGCCGCGATGCGGGCGGTGGCCGAGCCGAGGGCGACATCGCCCTGCAACGTGCCCGCCGCCGCGCCCACGGCGGTGACGAAGGCGCTGCCGTCGGCGCCTGTGGGCGCGCGGTCGGGATCGGGTGCGAAATGGGCCTGCGCGGCGTCCCAGGTGTTCTTGCCGCCGCAATGGGACCACAGGTGCGGGACCGGCGACCAGCCGCCGGACATGGCGACCGCGTCGCAGACGACCTCTTCGGTCACGGCGCCCTCGCCGTCCTGGGCGCAGAGCGCCACGCCCTCGACCCGCTTGCCGCCCTTGACCTTGGCGATGGCGGTCCCGGCCTCGATCCGGACGCCGCGCGCGCGGGCCTGCTCGGGCAGCGCGCCGGTCACCTCGGGCCGTGCATCGACGATCAGCGGCACCGACAGCCCCGCGTACAGCAGCGCCAGCGCAGTGCGGTAGGCATCATCGTTGTTGGTGGCGATGACGGTGCGCTTGCCCGGCGCGACACCGTAATTCACCACGAAATCGCGCACGGCCGACGCCAGCATGACCCCCGGCACGTCGTTGCCCGCGAAGGGGATGGGCCGTTCGATGGCGCCGGTCGCGGTTACGATATGGCCCGCGCGGATCCGCCAGAGCCGCTGGCGCGGCCCCTCGGGCACGCCGTGCGACAGCGTCTCGTGGGCCAGGAGGTAGCCGTGGTCATAGACGCCGGCGCCCATGGTCTCGCGCCGCATCTGCACGTTTTCCATGGCCGCGAGATCGGCCACGGCCGCGTCGATCCAGGCCTGCGCCGGGCCGCCGTCGATCAGGTCGCCGTCGACCGGCGCGCGGCCGCCCCATTGCGCCGTCTGCTCCATCAGCAGGACGGTCTTGCCCGCGCGGCCCGCGATCAGCGCCGCCTGCAGGCCCGCGATGCCGCCGCCCACGATGGCGATATCCACGTTGACGTTGAAATGCTCGTAACGGTCCGGGTCCGGCCCCTCGGGCGGACGACCCAAGCCGGCCGATTGCCGGATCACCGGCTCGAACACGTGCTTCCAAGCGGGGCGCGGGAACAGGAACGTCTTGTAGTAGAACCCGGCGGGCAGGAAGCGCGACAGCCGCGCGTTGATGGCGCCCACGTCGAACTCGAGGCTGGGCCAGTGGTTCTGGCTTTGGGCCGTCAGCCCGCCCGTGAGCGGTTGTTGGGTGGCGCGCTGGTTCGGCTCGAACCGCTCGCCTCGGCCCACGCCCATCAGCGCGTTGGGTTCTTCCGGTCCGGCGGCCATGACGCCGCGCGGGCGGTGATACTTGAACGACCGCCCCATGAGCATCTGGTCGTTGGCCAGCAGCGCCGAGGCCAGCGTGTCGCCCTTCACGCCCTTCAGGTGCCGCCCGTTGAAGCGGAAGGACACGGGCGTGGTGCGGTCGATAAGCCGGCCGCCGGTGGACAGTCGCAAGCTCATGCCGTCTCTCCGAAGTTGCGCCAGGACCAGCCGGGATGCACGGCGCTGATGGCGTCGCGGATCTGCTGCGGCGGCTCGGTCGTCTGGGCCTTGTAGGTGCCGAAGACCCGCAGCGTCGTGGTCGAGCGGGCGGCGTGGAACCACTTGCCGCAGCCGTGGGCATGGCGCCAGCGCTCGAAATGCACGCCGCGCGGGTTCTCGCGCAGGAACAGGTATTGCTCGAACGTGTCCGCGTCGCTGCCGGGGCCGTGGCGGGTCAGGTGTGCCTCGCCGCCAGCGGTGAGCTCGGTCTCGTCACACTGGACGCCGCAATAGGGGCATTGGAGGGTCAGCATTTCAATCGCCTTTCCTTCGACCAGATGGTTTGCTGAACCAAATCGGCACTGAAAAGCTAACCCGATGAGTTTCCGCAGACTTTCGAGCTGCCTTCCCCTCGATTGCTAGGCTTCCTTCGACAACACCAATTAACGGTGCTTTCAAGTCGACAGATCCTTCACCAGCACCTGATCCCGATACAGACTTCTGAACCTGAACTGAAATGTCGAAGTCGATCTGTTGAAAGGGCAAACCGGCGTCTTTCGTACCATTGCCAGACGCGCCGATTGGAAATCGTGATTCCGCGGCCGCGGACGCCACACCTTCACTTATTTCCATCAACGCTTGTTGCACGAAATCTTTCAGCGAAATAGTCATCAATGCGCCACCCCCGCCGCGACCGACTCGTCGATGAAGCGGCCCTCGCGGAAGCGTTCCAGCCCGAAGGCGTCGGTCAGGGGCGAATGGCCCTTGGCCATCAGCTCGGCCATGGCCCAGCCGGACCCCGGCGTCGCCTTGAAGCCGCCGGTGCCCCAGCCGCAGTTGATGAAGCAGCCGTCCAGCGGCGTCTTCGACAGGATGGGCGAGCGGTCGCCGGTCACGTCCACGATCCCGCCCCACTGCCGCAGCATCTTGAGGCGCGAGATCATCGGGAACGTCTCTACCAGCGCGCGCACGGTCTCCTCGATATGGTGGAAGGATCCGCGCTGGGTGTAGTTGTTGTAGCCGTCGGTGCCGCCGCCGATCACCATCTCGCCCTTGTCGGACTGGCTCATGTAGCCGTGGACGGTATTGGCCATCACGACCACGTCCATGCAGGGCTTGATCGGCTCGGAGACCAGCGCCTGCAACGCGACGGACTCGATGGGCAGGCGGAAGCCCGCCATCTCGGCCAGCGCGCCGGAATGGCCGGCAACGACGATGCCCATCTTCTTGCAGCCGATATCGCCGCGGTTGGTGGTGACGCCGGTGACGCGGCCGTCCTGCGACGTGATGCCGGTCACCTCGCATTTCTGGATGATGTGCATGCCCATGGCGCTGCACGCCCGGGCATAGCCCCAGGCCACCGCGTCGTGGCGGGCAGTCCCCGCGCGGGCCTGCCACAGCGCGCCCAGCACCGGGTAGCGCGGCCCGTCGATATTCATGATCGGGCACAGCTCTTTCACGCGCTTGGCGTTGATCCATTCGGTGGTCACGCCCTGCAGCGCGTTGGCGTGGGCCGTGCGCTTGTAGCCGCGGACCTCGTGCTCGGTCTGGGCCAGCATCATGACGCCGCGGGGGCTGAACATGACGTTGTAGTTCAGGTCCTGGCTCATGGTCTCGTAGAGACTGCGCGATTTCTCGTAGAGCGCGGCCGACGGATCCTGCAGGTAGTTCGAGCGGATGATCGTGGTGTTGCGGCCTGTGTTCCCGCCGCCCAGCCAGCCCTTCTCCAGCACGGCCACGTTGGTGATGCCGTGGTTCTTGCCCAGGTGATAGGCCGTGGCGAGACCATGACCGCCGCCGCCCACGATGATGACATCGTAGCTCTTGCGCGGCTCGGGATTCTCCCAGGCGCGGTCCCAGCCCTTGTGCTGGCGGAACGCTTCGCGGGCGATGGCGAAGGCGGAATAACGTGTCATGGTGCGCGCACCTTTGGGCTGGGGTCTGGCCCGCTATAGGACGGGCTTCGGGCCTTGTGCGGCAACCCAGCGGCACCTGCAATTCCATTTGCGACATGGCCCTCGCGACGCCGTGACGCGGGCTGGTGCGATCCGGGTTTTACCGGCGCGTGCGATTGGCTATGGAGGCGCGGCAAGAGAGGTTCGAAGGAATTCCGTGACGCTGTTCTGGCTCATAACGGGCGCGCTGGTGGTGCTGACGCTGCTGCCGGTGGTCATGGCGCTGCTGCGGGGCGGCGGCGATGGCCGCGGCACGGACCTGGCCATCTATCGCGATCAGCTGGCCGAGGTCGAACGCGACCTGGAGCGCGGCCTGCTGAGTGAGGACGAGGCCGCACGCACCCGTATCGAGGTGCAGCGCCGGATGCTCGACGCCGACCGGCGCGAGCGGGGCGTGGTGTCGCGCCTGCCGCGCGGCACGGCGCTGGTCTTCGGCGGGGTGATCGCGCTGTCGGCCGCGGCGGGGACCTTCGCGCTCTATTCCCTGCTGGGCGCGCCCGGCTATCCCGACCTGCCGCTGGCCGAGCGCATCGCGCAGGCCGATGCCGCGCGCGACCGCCGCCCCAGCCAGGCCGAGGCCGAGGCGCAGGCCGCCCCCATGATGCCCGAGCCGCCCGAACTGGACCCCGATTTTGACCGGCTGCTGACCCAGCTGCGCCAGGTGATGGACGAACGCCCCGACGATCTTCAGGGTTATCGCCTGCTGGCCAGGAACGAGGCCGCGATCGGCAATTTCCCGGCCGCCCGTGCCGCGCAGGAACGGCTGGTCGAATTGCTGGGACCGGACGTCACCGCCGAGGACCTGGCCATGTGGGGCGAGCTGATGGTGCTGTCGGCCGGCGGCTTCGTCAGCTCCGAGGCCGAGGCGGTGCTCGACCGGGCGCTGGCCGCCGACCCGCGCAACGGACGGGCGGCCTATTACAAGGGGCTCGCGCTGGCGCAGATCGGCCGGCCCGACCAGGCCTTCGCCATCTGGCGCGGCCTTCTGGAGCGCGGACCGGAAGAGGCGCCCTGGATCGAACCCGTCCGCGGCCAGATCGGCCAGGTCGCGGCCGCCGCCGGCATCCGCTACGACGCGCCCGCCCCCGCCGCCCCGCGCGGGCCCACCGCAGCGGACATGGAAGCCGCCGCCGACATGTCGCCCGAGGACCTGCAGGCGATGATCGGCAACATGGTCTCGGGCCTGTCGCAACGGCTGGCGACCGAGGGCGGACCGTCCTCGGACTGGGCGCGGCTGATCGTGGCGCTGTCGGTGCTGGGGCAGACCGACCGGGCGCGCGCGATCCTGGACGAGGCACGCGGCGTCTTCGCCGGCAGCCAGCCGGATCTCGACGCCATCGCCGCCGCCGCGGACCGCGCGGGGCTTTCCGAATGATCCACGACGCCATCGAGGATTTTGCCGCCGCCCTGCCGCCGCGGCGCGCGCTGGCGGGCCTGGACCTGGGCACCGCGACGCTGGGCGTGGCGGTGTCCGACGGGCTGCTGTCGGTGGCGACCCCGCTGCAGACGATCAAGCGCACCAAGTTCACCAAGGATGCCGACGCGCTGCTGGCGATCCTCGACGCGCGCGAGATCGGCGGCATCATCCTGGGCCTGCCGCGCAACATGGATGGCAGCGAGGGCCCCCGCGCCCAGTCGACCCGCGCTTTCGCCCGGAACCTGTCGAACCGCACCGACCTGCCCATCACCTTCTGGGACGAACGGCTTTCCACGGTCGCCGCCGAGCGCGCGCTGCTGGAAGCCGACACGTCCCGCCGCCGCCGCGCCGAGGTCATCGACCACGTGGCGGCGAGCTTCATCCTGCAAGGCGCGCTCGACCGGCTGCGCCACCTGAGAGACACGCCATGAAAGACGATATCCCGCGCCTGCGCAGCGGCATCGAAAGCCCCTGCATCAATATCTGCGTCATCCATCCGGCCGAGCGGATCTGCACCGGCTGCCTGCGCACCATCGACGAGATCGCGCAGTGGTCGCGCATGACGGATGACGAGCGGCGCGCGGTGATGGCCGACCTGCCCGACCGGGCCCCGCGCCTGAAGAAACGGCGCGGCGGCCGCGCCGCGCGGATGGGCCAGCGCTGATCCAGCGCGCGGGGGGGGGGCGCCGCTCCGGCCTGCCCGAGGCGTGCCCCCCGCAGGTATTTCGGGAAAGATGCAGGCCTCGTCAGCGGTTAATTCACGCCTGTTAGCGTGCTGCAGTTGCCGTCCCCCGTCGCTGGCCCTACCACTATGCGCGAAATCCAATCAGGGAGACGGCCATGAAGGCATCGCGCAAAGTCCAGAAGATCCTGTCCAACTACGAGGGCGATAGCCCCGGCGTGAAGGGCAACCTCTGCCGCATGCTGATGGAGGGGCGCCTGAAGGGCACCGGCAAGATGATCATCCTGCCCGTGGACCAGGGGTTCGAGCATGGACCCGCCCGCACCTATGGCCCGAACGCGCCGGCCTACGACCCGCATTACCACTACCAGCTGGCCATCGACGCGGGTCTCAACGCCTTCGCCGCGCCGCTGGGCATGCTGGAAGCGGGCGCCGACACCTTCGCGGGTCAGATCCCGACCATCCTCAAGATGAACTCGGCCAACTCGCTGATGTCCGGGACGGCCGGCAAGGACCAGGCGGTCACCGCCTCGGTCGATGACGCCCTGCGGCTGGGCTGCGCCGCCATCGGCTTCACCATCTATCCCGGCTCGGACGCGCAGCTGGGCATGTACGAGGAAATCGTCGAACTGCGGCGCGAGGCTGCCAGCGTCGGCATCCCAACGGTGATCTGGTCCTACCCGCGCGGCGAGGCGATCAGCAAGGACGGCGAGACGGCGGTGGACGTGGCCGCCTACGCCGCGCAGATCGCGGCGCTGATCGGCGCGCATATCATCAAGATCAAGCTGAGCACCGATCACCTGGAGGTGCCCGAGGCCAAGAAGGTGTTCGAGGAGCAGAACATCGACATCTCGACCCAGGCCGCGCGCGTGGCCGAATGCATGCGATCGGCCTTCGACGGGCGCCGGATCGTGGTGTTCTCGGGCGGGGCCAAGAAGGGCGAGGACGCGGTCTACGATGATGCGCGAGCGATCCGCGACGGCGGCGGCAACGGCTCGATCATCGGGCGCAACAGCTTCCAGCGCGAGAAATCCGAGGCGCTGGCGATGTTCGACAAGCTGGTCGACATCTACAAGAACAACGCCTGATACATCCCTGCATCGCGGCCCCGATATGGGATTCACAGGGGCCGCGATCTGTGCTTATGTTCCGCCCAAGGCGCCGCGGCAAGACGGCGCCACTGCATGAGGCGACCGATGGCACATCCCCGCAAGCAGCCCGCGCTGGGTCTTTTGATCTACTTCCTGCTGACCTTCGTGCTGGGGCTGTATTTCGCCTTCGCCTCGGTGCAGGGCGATTTCGGGCTGCTGCGCCGGATGGAGATCCAGGCCGAGCGCAACCAGCTTGAAACCGACTACGCGCAGCTGCGCGCGCAGGTAGCCGAGATGCGCAACAAGACGCGGCGCCTGTCCGATCGCTACCTGGACCTGGACCTGCTGGACGAACGCGCCCGCGACGTGCTGGGCATGGTGCGTAACGACGAGATCATCCTGCGCTGAGAGCGGGCGGGCGGACTCAGCCGCCCGCGAACAGGTGATCCATCACCACCGACGGCTGGGCGCAACCGGCCTCGCCCACGATGCGCGCGGGCACGCCCGCCACGGTCTTCATCGGCGGCACTTCTTCCAGCACGACGGAACCCGCCGCGATGCGCGAGCAGTGGCCCACCTTGATATTGCCGAGCACCTTGGCCCCCGCGCCGATCAGCACGCCATCGCCGATCTTGGGGTGACGGTCTTCCTCTTCCTTGCCGGTTCCGCCCAGGGTCACGGAGTGGAGCATCGAGACGTTGTCACCCACGGTCGCCGTCTCGCCGATCACGATGGAATGGGCGTGGTCGATCATGATGCCCTTGCCCATGCGCGCCGCCGGGTGGATATCGACCCCGAAGACCTCGGACACGCGCATCTGCAGGAAGTAGGCCAGGTCGCGACGTCCTTCTTTCCAAAGCCAGTGGGCCACGCGGTGGGCCTGCACGGCCTGGTAGCCCTTGAAGTACAGGATCGGCTGAAGGAAGCGGTGGCAGGTCGGGTCACGCTCGTACGTGGCGACCAGGTCGGCGCGCCCGGCCTCGGACAGGCCCGGGTCCGAGGCGTAGGCCTCGTCCGCGATCTCGCGCAGGATCTGCTCGGACATCTCGCCCGAACTGAGCTTGAGCGACATGCGAAAGCTCAGCGCCGAGGCGATGGACTTGTGGTGCAGGATCGACGAGTGGAACAGTCCACCCAGGACCGGTTCGTCCGCCGTGGCGGCCTCGGCTTCCGAGCGTATGCGTTCCCACACGGGGTCGATGGCGGTGATCGGGTTCGGTTTCAGGCTCATGCCGGGCCTTCCTTCGCAGCGGTCGGTCCCATGCATATAGGAAGCCGGGCGCCGCGGGAAAATGATTTCTCGCGACGCGCGTGATCAAGGCACGCGATGGTTACCGCGCACTGCGCCCTCAGCCGGTGATATCGCGCGTCGCGAAAGGCCCCGCCCCCCAGGCGCGCGACAGTTGTGCTACGCGGATCTGAATGCTGCCGGGCCCGGCATCGGCGGCCCGCTCGGCGGCACCGTAAGTCCAGCCCGGTGATGTTGTTTCGGCGCGCCGCACCACCATATCGTCGCGGAGGATTTCGACGGTGTAGGCCTCGATCTCCTCGCCCAGCGGCACGTCGAGTCCCTGCCAGCTATCGCCGTCGATCCGCGTACGCCGGATCCAGGTGACCTCGAGGTCACCCTCGCGCTCGTGCAGGCGCAAGTGAACGGGGCTGAGCGGCCGCAAGCCGACGCCCGAGAACGCTCGGATGGCCTGCCGGTAGCTGGGATGGTCCAGCGATCGCTCCACGGGACCCGCTCGATAGTACTTCGGCAAGCCACGGTCCGACAGCGACAGGTCCAGCTGCGTCATGCGCTCGTCGAGGATCACCACTGCACTTCCAGCGGGCCAGACCGGTGGCGTCACCGCGTCGGTGCCCCGCTGACCGCGCAGCCGGAACGACAGGTCCCACGTTCCCGGGCCCACCAGCGTAGCGTCGCGGAACTGCAGGATCTCCCACAGGTCATCATGCCCGCTGCCGATCGCCATGGCGTTCGCGCCGTTGAGAAACGCCACCTGCGTAGCGCTGGACAGCTGCCCCCGCACAAGCCGCACGCGCAGCGCGGGACCGCGGTCTGGCCGGCCCGATGGCGCACGGGCAAGGTCGGTTTCGGTCACGCCCACCGTGGCGGGTTGCTCGACCGTGGTGTTCAGCCTGTAGCCCGTCTCCTCGCGCGAGGAATAGACGGCCAGCCCCTGCCCCCACGGCGCGGCGCTGGCGGCCAGCCATGGCGCGTGGGGCACGCTGTCCTCCGCCAGCAGCGGCAGGTCCAGCATCAGCAACACGGGCGGCGGCGGCGCGCGGTAGGGGCTGACCGTGACGGGCCCATCGACGATGTCGGAGGGCGCGTAGATCTCGGGCTCGACCCGGACGGCCTGTAGCAGTTGCAGGCCAGACTGCTCGACCCGGTCGATGCGATACTGCCCACCGGCCGTGGCGATGACGTCGCCCGCCCCGAGATCCAGCCGCGAGGGCGGCAAGGCCAGGCGCAGCCGGTCGCGGCCCACCCGCGCCTCGGCCAGCCAGCGTTCGGTGATGGCGCGCCCCTCTGCGCGGCTCAGCAGCAGGGGAAGTTCCGTCTGCGCCGTGCCGTGGCTGCGCGTGTCGGGAAAGACGGCCTCCGCCGTGGCGGCGTCGAAATCGCCGTCCGCCCCCACGAAGAGCAGCTTCAGTCGGCCGACACGCTCGGGCTCGGGCGCGCGCAGGGCCAGGATGTCGCCGGGCAATTCGGGCGTGACGGCGACCTCCTCCGCGGTCACGGTCGCCGTGGTGTCCCCGGTGCGGGTGCGGAACACCAGCGCGCCGCCCCGCTCGATGGCGTCGAAGGCATAGGCCAGCATCGGCGGCTGCAGGGCAGACCGCGCGTCCGAGATGTCGGAGACGATATATCCGCGCAGCACCCCTTGCAGCGCGGTGGTGTCCAGCCGGTCCAAACCCGCCCGCGCGCAAATCTCGGTCACGACCGACGCGATCGTGCGATTGCTGGACCGGCCGGTGATCCAATGCCCCCGGTCGTAGTTCGCCGCATCGGCCCAAAGCGCCGCATCACCGGGAAAGGCTGGAAAGGGCCGCGCATCCCAGGCCCAGACATGGGCCCGCGACATGTCGACCATCGGCCCGCCGTAGAAGGGCGACACCGGGTTGTTCGCAGGGTCTTCCCAGAACGTGTGCATGGCGCGCAGGTATTGCACCTGGATGAAGTCATCGCGCTGCCCGTTCGAGAAATGCGGCAGGGCCGACTCGGACGACTTCGGGTCGAGGAACTTGTTGGGCTGGTTGGTGCCCTTGTCGATCGCCGCGCAACCCAGCTCGGTGAACCAGATGGGCTTGCTGCGGGCCACCCAGGCGGTCGGGGCCACCTGGCGCACGCCGCCGATCCGTTCGTGATGCGACAGGCCCCACCAGTTCGCCAGGTCCTTGTAGCGATACACCCACGGCTCGCCGAAGGCGCCGTCGGTGATCGGCGTGCGCTCCTGCGCGGCGCGCGCGTCGTCCGAGACGTAGAACCAGTCGTAGCCCTCGCCGCCCTGCACGTTGGCCATGAGGTAGTCGACGTTGTAGATCGACCCGGCCGCCGCGTCGGCCTCACCCTCGGTGCCGCGCCAATCCGACAGCGGCATGTAGTTGTCGATGCCGATGAAATCGATGTCGTCGCTGGCCCAGAGCGGATCGAGGTGGAAATACACGTCGCCCGATCCGTCCTGCGGCTGATACCCGAAATACTCGGACCAGTCGGCGGCATAGCTGATCTTGCAATCGGGCCCCAGGATCGCCCGCACGTCCGCCGCCAGCCGGATCAACTCGGCAACGGCGGGAAATCCGGCGGCGCCGCGGATCTGGGTCACCCCCCGCATCTCGGACCCGATGCAGAACGCGTCGACACCGCCGGCCCGCACGCACAGATGCGCGTAGTGCAGAATGAAGCGGCGATAGCCCCAGGCATCCGGATCGGGCCCGAGATATTGGATCGGGTCGGCCTGCGGGTCGTCGGCCGGATCCCCCTGGGCGTAAGGATTGATCGGGACGAAGCCGCCATCGAGCGGCGCGTTGGCGGCGGCCTCGGTCGTCTGGTGGCCCCCGATCGAGAAATCCGAGGCTTCGGCCGTTCCGAAGAACGCGGCCACCGCGTCATCGGCGGCGGCGCTGCCGTCGGGGCTGCCCGCCTGCCCGGGGGCCGACGGAAGGGTGATCCGGCCTCGCCACGGCAAGGCAGGCTGCTCGGAGGCCCCGTAGGGATCGGGCAGGCCGTTGCCCTCGTCCTGGTCCATCAGGATGAAGGGATAGAAGGTCACCGCCTGCCCCGCCGCCCGGAGGGCGCGGATCGCCTCGATCACCGAGGCGTCGGCGGGCGTTCCGCCGTAGATCGCCTGCCCGTCGCGCCGGGCCAGCACCTCCGCCTTGGACCGGCCGATGCCACCCGCGCGCCAGGCCAGCTCCTGTCCATCCGCCGCGGCCTGGTCGACCTTGGGCCGGACCTCGCACCGATCGCAGCGCAGGTCGTTGCCGAACCACGAGACCACCAGCGACGTCGCCGCGCAGCGGGGCAGCTCGCCCGTCAGCGCATCCAGCGAAGCGGCGAAATCGGTCTGTCCGGTGGGCGTGTTGACGTTGGCGTATCGGCTGATGCCCGGGTCGTTGCCGATCCGCACCGGCGTGGTGGCCAGCGCGTATTCCCCGGTGCCCGGCATCATCGCCACGGCCCGGACATGGCTGCTGAGGTCGCGGCGCGGGCCGTCGGCGTCCGCCTGTTCGGGGCGGATGACCTCGAAGCTGAACTGCGGAATGCGGTTGCCGAAGCGGTCCAGGGCCAGGTCCTCGATCACCACGTAGGCCAGGCCGCGATAGGCCGGCACGACATCCGGACCCAGCTCGGCCTGCATCCGGGGATCGGGCTGTTGGTCGGCACCACCATCGTAGACCCGCATGGTCAGGCTGCCGGGCTCGATCTCCTGCCCGTCGGCCCAGATCCGCCCGACGCGCCCGATCACGCCCTCGCACAGGCCCAGGGCCAGAGAGACGCTGTAGCTGTATTCCCGGACCTCGGGTGCCTTCGGCGCGCCCTTGCCGCCGCCCCCCGAGACGTTCACGTCCTCGACGAAGTCCGAGCACCAGATCACCTGCCCGCCCACGCGCATCCGGCCAAAGACGCGGGGGATCGCGTTGCCGGCCCCGGCGCCGGTCAGGCGAAAGCGGTCCACGCGTCCGGTCTCGACCGGATCGCTGCCGCCGCCCAGGATCGACTGGTCGATGACCCGGCCCAACGTGGCGCCTAACGCGCGGCCGATCACGACCGAGCTCAGTCCCAGCACCCCGCCGCCCAGCGACGCCCCGGCCGCCGCACCCACCGCGGAAAGAACGATCGTCGCCATCAGGTGTCTCCTTCGGGAAAGGTGAAGCGCGCCACGACCCGTCGGCGCCACGGCGCGCTCAGCGCGGTCTCGACCACGGCGTGGCCGGCAAACGCATGGATGAAGGTGGGCGTCTCGCCGCCCTGCCCCACGATGCCCAGGTGCTTGGCAACGGCGCCGTCGCGCATGCGGAACAGGAGAACCTGCCCGGGCGCCGGCGGTCCGGGCGGCGCATCCCGCAGGTGGCGACGCGCCGCGCGCCACAGATCCTCGCTGCGCTGCGGCTCGGACCAGTCGGCGGTATAGGGCGGCGGGACCAGGGGCTCGGCCCCGATCACGTCGCGCCAGACCCCGCGGATGAGGCCGAGGCAGTCGGTTCCGGCCGCACGGGTGCTGGCCTGGTGGATGTAAGGTGTCCCGATCCACGCCCGGGCGGCCGCGACGATGCGCGCGCTCATGCGGATGTCCCCCCGCCACGCCGCGGATACGCCATCAACCAATCCTCGCCGGGCAGGTGCGGGAAGCCCTGGAAATTCAAAAGGTTGTCGAATTTTACGCGGCAGGTCTCGGCCCGCTTGTCGCAGCCCGCCTCGAGCCGCACGCTGTCGCCGGGGGCGAGACCCGGACCGATGCTGTCCCACAACTCGATCTCGCGGCCCGTCTCGGTGACGCTGTCGCGCTTCACGATGCGCATCGCGCCCGACGCCGCGCCGGAGAGCACCACCAGCCGCCCCCGCTCGAAGAAGCGCGGCGCGAAGCCGTCGAGATCGCCGGGACCAAGCAGCCGGCCGTCCGTGATCGTTTCGACGGTCGCTGCCACGGCCAGCCCCAGCGCGTCGAGATCCACCCGGCAGGTGGCGTCCCCCAGGACCGCCGGGCACGGCGCCTGGTAGGTGCGCCCCTGCGGCTGGTTCAGCGCCTCGGTCAGTCCGCGCAACTCGGCGCGGAAGGCCCCGCCCGACCGCTCGATCTCGCCCAATGTCCCGGCAAAGACGACCTGCCGCGCGCCGGTATCCGTCCAGTCCACCAGCCAGGCCTCCACCTCGGCCCCGTCGAACCGGCCCGCGAGGATATCCGCCTCGGTCACGCCCGCGTCGCTCAGAACACCGACCGCTTCGGAGTTGTCCACCGACAGCCCGGTGCTGTGCTCGAACGCGCGCGCCGACAGCCCGTCCGACGCCGCGAAGTCGGTTCCGTCGAAGGTCAGCGGCAGGTCATGGTCGGTGAAACCGAAGACCCGCCCGTCGCGGCGGATCACGCGCCAGCAGCGGCAGACGGTGCTCGCCCCGCCGCGCAGGCTGGCCAGGAGGTCGGGATTGAAGCCACTCATTGGCGCACCTCGACCACGGGAATATCCGGGATCTCTCCCGCCTCGAAAGTCGCGACCGAGGTAACGATGCGGTCGGTATCGAAGCGCGCAGGCACGTCGAATTCGAAGCCCGCGGTGATCAGCGCGCCGGCGGGCGGCACGTCGAACAGCGTCACAATGCCGGTCAGCGCGTCGAGCTCGAAATCGACGCCCTCGCGCAACGGGTCGTGTTCAATTCCGACGGTCACGGTCCCCGGCACCGGCTTGGTGATCGGCCGGCGATAGGCCGCGTCGCCCGCGCCATAGACCTTGCTCAGCTGAAAGACGCTGCCCGCGCCATCGGCCACCGCCAGGTCCTGGTCCAGGTAATCGGGGTCCTTCGAGGCCGGACAGGACTTGAAGTCCGCCCAGTCCTTCCAGCGAAACGCCCTCAGCGGCCCGCGCCGCGCCTCGAAAAACGCGACAACCTCCTGCACGTCGTCCAACGACCGCAGCCCGAGCCCCGCATCATAGCGCCGGCGGGAATGGATCCACGGCGTGTTACGCTCCTCGTGACCATTGGCCAGCGTTGCGACCTCGGTGCGCCGCTCGGGGCCCCCCAGGGCGCCGAAGCTCAGCGAGACGGGAAATCGGACATCGTCAAAGGCCATGGGATCCTCTCATGCGGTCAGGTCGAACGGGATGCGCGCAGGGTGCCCGCCGCCGGGTTGGCTGCGGGCTAACCCTGCGTGCGGAGGTCTCAGCGGTTGCGCTGCCCCTGGGACAGAGCGCGGCCCATGCTGGCGGCGATCTGGCTCTGGCTGCGGCGGAAGCCTTTGACATCGGGGGTGCTGACATTGATCGTCACCTGCACGGGGCGGCCGCCGCCGCTGGCCGCGACGCCTAGCCGTCCGTCGGCCCCGCGTGTCAGCGGCATGATCGCCTCCGGCCCCGCCTCGCCCATCAGGCCGGCGCCGCCGCGCATGGGAAAGGCAGTGGCGCCCGACACGACCCCGCCGCCGGCCTGCGGCAGCGCGCGGCCCTGCGAGAAGGCGCCCCCTTCGGCAAAGGGCATCAGCCCAGTCACCACCCCCTCGACCCCTGTGGCCAGAACGCCGCCCACATGTCTGGCCACGGGGTTGATCGCGGCGTTGTAGGCGGCGTTCACCATGGACTGCGCCACGCCCTGCAACGCATCGCTCAGCTTTGCGCCGTCGAAAACCAGTCCCTCGAAACTGCGCTTCAGCCCGCGCGAGATACCGCGCGACAACGTTCCCACCTCGCGCGAAGTGTCGGCCACGGTGGACCCCATGGCGCGCAGTTCCGCGTCGAAGGCGGCCAGCACGGCTCGGGTGCCGCCCACCGTGTCCTCGATGGACAAGAACATTTCCTCGATCTGGTCGGGGTCGGATCGGTCGGTCATGGGGACTCCTTTTGGTCATCGGGAAAGGCGGCGGACAGCTCGGCCAGGCGGCTGCGCCCCAATGGCGCGGCCAGGCGGCCCTCCCCCACCATCACCATCAGTTCGGCCGGGCTCAGCGCCCAGAACTCGGCGGGCCTCAGACCCAGCCCGTGCAGTCCGGCGCGCATCAGGCCCGGCCAGTCCAGCTGCGGCCCGCTCATGCGCCCGGCGCGCGGAAAGCGCGGGCAAGAAGCTGCCCGGCGGCGGTGGCGGCGGCCATCGGCCCGCCCTCGATTTCGACGGTCAGCAGGTCGCGCGCCTCGCCCTCCCAACCGCCGCCGCGCAGCCCCGCGGCGATCAGCGCCAGTGTGTCGCGGGACGAGAACGCCCCACTTTCCAGCCGCGCCACCAGGTCCGGCAGGCTGTCGTCGCCCAGGGCCTCTTCCAGCTCGGCCAGCGCGCCCAGGGTCAGCTTGGCCACGTGGCGCCGGCCATCCAGGACCAGCGCGACTTCGCCTGCATGGGGGTTGGCCATCATAGTGCCGTGAACAGCAGGCTGCCCGCCGAGGCGAGGCTGATCTCGTAGGTCGCCTCGCCGTCGTAGCTGCCGGAATATTCGATCGTGGTGATCTGGAACGGTCCCTCGACCACCCCGAAATCGGGGATCACGATCTGGAAGCGCGGCGTCTCGCTGTCGAAGAAGACCTGGCGCGCACGTTCGTCGGTGGCGTCGTCCTTGAACACCCCCGCGCCCGAGATCGTGGCCGATTTGACCCCGGCCCCGCCGAGGATCTCGCGCCAGCCGCCGGTGCTGTCCAGGGTGGTCACGTCCACCGTTTCGGCGTTGAAGGACATGCGCGTGGCGCGCAGGCCCGCGACGGTCTCGAATTGCGACTCGCCGTTCATGTCGAGTTTCAGAAGAAGGTCCTTGCCGTTCTGTGCAGCCATGGGATGTGCTCCGGTCGTCAGGGTTTCAGTTGTCTTCGGTGCGCGCGCGAAAGCGCAGGTCGATGCGGCGCTGGGTGTCGCTGCCGGTCCGCCGGGCCTGCGCGCGCAGGAACCACAGCCCCACGACACGGCCCCGGCTCAGGCTCAGCGGCGACAGCAGAAGTGCGTCGGAAATCGCGGCCGCGGCGTCCTTGGCCGCGGCGAAGCCAGGCCTGTCCGACACGACGGTGATGGTGAAATCGTGCCGCGCGCCGCCGCCGTCGCGGTCGGACCGGTCGCGCGCGATCTCCTCGCCGATGGCGACGTAAAGAGACGGGACGCTGCCGGGCGGCACGGCGTCGAAGACCGCGTCACCGACGATGGCGGCAAGCCCCGCGTCTCCGGACAGCCGCGCGAAGACCGCTGCCTGCAAGGGGGCGGACAGGGCATAGATCATGGCGCGACCTCCTCTTCGGCGAAGATGTCCAGGTAAAGCGGGCCGTCGCGCGACTCGGTGACTGCGCGGATGTCGAAGACCCGCGTGCCGTCCCGCAGCCTCTGGCCGGCCAAGGGCCGCGACACCGCGCCCTGGGGGGCCGCGCGCACCGTGATGCGATAGCCCACGCGGCTCAGGCTCAGCTCGACGCCCGCGGCCAGCCGGCCCGTCCGCGGGGCCACCCGGGCGAACAGGTCGCCAAGGGCCACCCAGCTGCGGTCATAGCCGCCGCGCCCGTCTGCCGTGGTCTCGGGCGCCTCCAGCGTCAGGCGTCGGTCCAGGATCACGCCGCCCATGTCACATGCCCCCCAGCAGGCGGTGCGGACGGTGCGGCGCCAGCAGCGCCTGCACTCCCGGCGGCAGGGTGCCCTCGGCCGCCCGGTCCTCGTACCGCGCGGCCGCAAGGCTCAGCACGGCCAGGGCCAGGTCCGACGGCGCGTCGCTCCAATCATCGGCAAAACCCGCGCGGAAGGTCACGGCCGCGCTGCCGCCAACGGGGATCTGCGGCAGAACGAAGCCCCGCGCCACCAGCGCCGGACGCTGCGCGTCCCGGTCCACCCGGTAGGCGTCGGGCGCGATCGCCTGCGCGCTGCCATCGATATCGGTGATCGTCAGGCCCTCGACCGACACCAGCGGACCCCGGGGCAGCACCTGCCGGCCCGGGTCACGCCACGCATGGGTGGTCCAGACGAAGTCACGGATCAGAACCGCCTTGGCGCAAAGCCGCTCGACCTCGGCCAGGCTGGCGCGCAGCACCTGCTCCAGCAGGGCATCCTGGGCGTCGTCATCGGTGAAACCGGTGCCCAGGCGCAGATGCGCCTGCAAACCGGGAATGGGCAGCCGCGCGGTGCTGAGCGGCGTGGGCTCGACAAGGTACATCTGCTGTCTCCTGAAGATGGGGGCGCGGCGTCCGGCCGGTGGCGTAGGGTGCCCGCCCCTGCATCGCGCAGGGGCGGGCCGCCCGGATCAGGAGACCGCGAACTTCAGCAGCTTGATCGCCGCGAAGTCGCTGACGTCACCGCCCACCCGCTTGGTCGCGTAGAACAGCACGTGGGGCTTGGCGCTGAAGGGGTCGCGCAGGATGCGCAGGTCGGGACGCTCGGCCACGGTGTAGCCCGCCTGGAAGTCACCGAAGGCCACGGCCATGGCGCCGCTCGAGATGTCGGGCATGTCCTCGGCCACCAGCACGGGATAGCCCAGCAGCCGCGCCGGCTCGCCCGCGGCCAGCCCGTCGGACCACAGGAAGCGACCGTCGCCATCCTTCATCTTGCGCACGACGCCGGCGGTTTTCGAATTCATCACGAAGGTCGCGTTCGCGCGGTACTCGGCCCCAAGGGCATAGACCATCTCGACCAGCGCGTCGGCATCGCCGAAGGCCCCGTCGACGCCGGTGGCCACGTAGCCCAGGCTGTCCCAGGCCCACGATGCGTTCTCCACCGCCGCGTGGTCGAGGAAACCGCGCGGCTTGTCCACGCCGTCGCCGCTCACGAAGGCCGCCGCCTCGGCACGGGCGAACTTGTCGGCGATCTTGCCGGCCAGCCAGCCCTCGATATCGAAGGCCGCGTCGTCCAGCAGGCGCTGCGACGCCTTGGGCAGGGCCGACAGCTCGTGCAGGGGGATGGTGATGCGGTCGACCTGGGGCGTCGCCGTCTCGGACGGGCTGGCGGTCTCGGTCGACCAGCCCGCGCCCATGTCGGTGGTATCGACCAGCACGTCGAACGACGTCGCTTCGACGTTGACGACATTGGCGATCCGCCGCACCGACGCGGTGGAGCGCAGGACCGAACGGACCGTGTCGCTGGTCACCGGATCGACCAGGTAGCCGCCATCGCCGGCCACGGCGGTGTTCAGCGCCTTGCCCTCCAGCGCCAGTCCCCGCAGCGCGTCATCGTCGCCCGAGCGGACATAGGCCTCGAACGCCTTCTGGTGGGGCGCGGCCTCGTCGGCGGCGGTGGACAGGACGGGGCGGCCCGTCAGGCGGGTCTTGCGGTCAAGCTGGGTCATGCGGTCTTCCTGTTGTTGCATCCGGGTCGTCATCTGGGCCTGAAAGCCCCTGAGATCGCTGACGAAATCAGCCATCGCGCTTTTCATTTCGGTGGTGGCGTCGGGCAAGGCGCTGCCCTGCCCGGCCGAAGCCGGGGTGTCGGTCTCGCTCATCTTTGGTCCTTTCCGGTGGGGTTTGGTCTACGGGGCCGTCCGGCCCAGGGCGGCCGAAGCGCCGCGCAGCACCTTGGCCATCTCGCGAAGCGGATCGGGTGCGGGGCCCTCGCCCTTCACGCCCGCGACACGCGCCTCGGGCAGCATGGGGAAGGTCACCAGCGACACCTCCCACAGCTCGAGCTCGGACAGCAGCCGCCCGGCGGTGCCGTCCTTCGTGGCCCGCTTCGTGCGATAGCCGATCGACAGTCCGTCGATGGCCCCCGCGGCGATCAGCGCCGCCGCCTCGCGCCCGCGGTCCAGGTCGGTCAGGATCCGGCCTTTCACGAACAGCCCGACGGCGTCCTCGTGCACCTCGTCCCAGACGCCGATGGGCTGGGCCGGGTCGTGCTGCCACAGCATCTTCACCTGCCCGCCCCGCGCCGACAGCGCGGCCAGCGACGCGGCGTAGGCGCCGGGCGCCACGGTGTCTCCGCCCTGGTCGCGGGCCCCGAAGACCGAGGCATAGCCTTCGATCAGGTGCCCGTCCGTCAGTGTCATGCCGGTCGCGCCGGCGCAGAACTTGTGTTCCAGTGTCATCGCAGGATCCCCCTTCATTCCGCGGTCAGCCCCAGCAGCGCCCGTTTCTCGGCCTTGCTGAGGAAGTCGGCCTCGGCCACGCGGCGCCATTGCGCCTCGCGCTCCAGCGCCAGCGCCGGCACCTGGTCGAGATCCACGCGAAGCTCGGCCGCCTCGCCCGCAAAACCCGACAGCCAATGCCCCAGCGCCCCCGCCACGCGGTTCGCCATGGGCAGAACCGTCAGGCGGAAAAAGGCGCGATTGGCCTCGGCGTAATTGGCGTAGGTCGCGTCGCCGGGGATCCCCAGCATCATCGGCGGCACCCCGAAGGCCAGCGCGATGTCGCGCGCCGCGGCGTCCTTGGTCTTGTGGAACTCCATGTCCGAGGGCGAGAAGCCCATGGGCTTCCAGTCCAGCCCCCCCTCCAGCAGCATCGGCCGCCCGGCGTTGCGCGCGCCCTGGTGGTGCGCCTCCATCTCGGACACGAGGCGGTCGTACTGGTCCGGCGCCAGCATCCCCTCGCCACCCTGGTAGACGATGGCGCCCGAGGGCCGCGCGGCGTTGTCCAGCAGCGCCTTCGACCAGCGCGCGGCGGCGTTGTGCACGTCCATCGCGGTGGCGGCGGCCTGCATCGGCGACAGGCCGTAGTGGTCGTCCTGCGGGTGGAAGGCCTTCACGTGGCACACGGGCGAGACGCCGTCCTCGACACGGAACCGGTGCTTGCGGCCGCCCACCGCGTATTCGTAGGCAACGGGCCAGCCGTCGGCGCCGGGCACCACGCTCATCCGGTCCGAGCGCAGGACGTGCAGCTCGACCGGCAGACCGCCCTCGCCCACCGCCTCGACATAGCCGTCGCCGGACAGCAGCAGCTGGCCGTAGAGCGCCTCGAGCCATTCCGACCGGCCCTGCCCCGCGTTGGGCCGTGCCACGAGCTCCAGCAGGGGGTGGCGGTCATACCGTCCGGCCGAACCGTGCAGCACCAGCGGCAGCGCCGCGGCGGCCTCGGCGATCAGCTTCACGCAGCGAAAGCCCACCGGATTGCCGAGAAATCCGTTCCGCGTCAGCGATCCGGTGTCGCGCGGGCTCCAAGGCCACACGGCCCGCACCGCCATAGGCGATGCCGGGCGGGGTCAGGCCGCCAGTGGCGCTGGCCTTCGTGGCCCCGGGCGCATCCGCCGCACGTTTGAGAAAGTCGAACATGGCGTCTCCTCGTCTGCTGTCCGGGCATGGCTGGCCCGCCGTCGCGCGGGGCGGGCCCCGGCGACCTGTCATCGTCGTCGTCCTGTCTGCGGGTCGCGGGGGCTCAGCCCCCGCGCGGGGCTAGACCGACCTCACCTGCGGCGTGGCCCGCGGCTGTCCCAGCATCAGCTCGGTCAGCGCCCAGACCAGCGCATCCACCCGGTCGGGGCTGCCCTGGCCGTGAAATCCCGATATCGCCATCTGGCACATCTGATCCTCCAATTCCGCGTGCAGACCCAGATGCGCCACGCGTCCCTGTTCGTAGAGTGCGGCCACCGGCTCTGCCCGAACAGACTTACCCCGGCTGGCGTGAACGCCGCGGTAACTCACCGTACGGTCCTCCTGGCGGATGATCTCCTCGACCATGTCGCCGCCCTGGTTGACCTCGGCCACCAGGCGATCGGCGCCGTGGCGGTGATAGGCGGCGATGGCCACGCGGGCCCAGCCGTTGGGGCCAAGGCCCTGCACGCTGCAATCCTCGATCACCACGGCCGATCCATCGGGCAGCACGCCTGCCACGACGATGCCGCAGGTATCCGCGTTGCGCCCGCCCGTCACCGGCGGGTCCACGGCGACCACGACACGGGCGGGTGCCGGGTGCTCGGACACGCGGGTCCCGTCGATCATCGCCCGCGTCCACAGCGCGCCGTCGACCTCGTCCAGAAGGCAACCCTGAAGCTCCTGCTGGCCCAGCCGCGTGTCGCCATAGCGCGACAGGATCTCGTGCAGGAACGACGCCGCCAGGTGCGCGCGGTTGTCCAGCGTGGTGGCGTGGGTCGTCACCGTCGACGGCATGTCCAGAAGCCGTTTCAGCACGCCCACGTTGCGCGGTGTCGTCGTCACGCATTGGCGCGGATCGTCGCCCAGCCGCAGGCAGAATTGCAGCATGTCCCACGTCTCGTCCGCGCGGCGCCACTTGGCCAGCTCGTCCACCCAGGCCGCGTCGAATTGCGGGCCCCGCAGCGCCTCGGGCTCCTGCGCGGAATACGCCTTTGCCTCGGCGCCGTTGGGCCAAACCAGCCGCCGCTTGCCCGCCTCCCAGACCGGGCGGCGGTCGGGCGGCGCGCAGGCCAGGATGCCGCTGTCGCCGAAGACCATGACGTCGCGCACCTGGTCGAAGGTCTCGCCGACCAGCGCCACGCGCCGGGCGCGCCCGGGGTCGGTCGCGCGGTTGCCCTCGACCTGCGCGCGCACCCATTCGGCACCCGCCCGTGTCTTGCCGGCACCGCGCCCGCCCAGGATCACCCAGCTGCGCCAGTCGCCATCGGGCGGCAACTGGTGGTCCATCGCCCAGAACTCGAACAGGTAGGGCAGCGCCAGAAGCGCCTCCTCGCCGAGATCAGCCAGGAAGGTCTCCTGCGTCTTGCGCGGACCGGATGCGATCAAGGCGGCGCCCGATTTCAGCGCGTGCGGCTTCCATGTCGAAGGAGCCGTCGTCGCCGGCTCCGGCCTGGCGTTTCCAGAAATCATCGAGTCGTTTCCTTTCGTCGTAGACGGTCTGCACCGAGCGCGAGACCATGGTGACCACCCGCCGGAACTCGGTCTCGGAGTAGCTTTCCGAGGCGCGAAGCGACGCCCGCATCTCGTGCAGGTCGAGGATGACATCCTCGTAATTGGCCACCGCCACTTTCAGCAGACGCTCGGGGTCGATGTCGCAGCTGCCCGCGATGGACTCGCGATCCCGTGTGGCCATGCAGCTGTCTCCCGCGGTCTGGATCCCTGAACGCGAAACGGCGGCGAACCGATCAGGTCCGCCGCCGCCTATGCATCGCGTTCCTTGCGATCACACTCGCAAGAACCGTTTAAGAGGGGATGTCAGCTCCGCGCGGTCAGTTCGACTGCCGCTCGGCCTCGATGGCGCGCCAGCGCGCCACGTTCTCGTTGTGCTCGGCCAGGGTGCGGCCGAAGGCGTGCCCGCCGGTACCGTCCGCCACGAAATACAGCAGGTCGGTTTCGTCGGGGTTCAGCGCCGCCTCGATGCTGGCCAAGCCCGGGTTCGCGATGGGAGTCGGCGGCAGACCGTCGATCTGGTAGGTGTTGTAAGGGGTCGCGGCATCCAGCTCGCTGCGGCGCAGGCCACGGCCCAGGACACCCTCGCCGTTGGTGATGCCGTAGATCACCGTCGGGTCGGTCTGAAGCCGCATCCCCTCGCGCAGGCGATTGACGAAGACGCTGGCCACCTGCCCACGCTCTTCCGGCACACCGGTTTCCTTCTCGACGATAGACGCCATGGTCAGCGCCTCGGCGGGCGTGTCGTAGGGCAGGCCCTCGGCGCGGTTTTCCCACGCGGTGGACAACCGGTCGCCCTGCCGTTCCTGCATCAGCGCCAGCAGGTCCTCGCGGATGGCGCCCGGCCGCACCTCGTAGCTGTCGGGCGCCAGCATCCCCTCGGGCGGCACGCCCGCGACATCGCCCGACAGGAAATCGGCGGCTTTCAAAGCCTCGACCACCTGCCACGAGGTCACGCCCTCGGCCATGGCGATGCGGAAGCGCGTGTCGTTCCGGTCGGCCACCTCGGTATAGGCTTCGGGCGCCTCGGCTTCGGCCGCCGGATCGAACTCGGCCACGATGTCGAACCGCCCCGTGGCCGGGTCCAGTTCGCGTACGCGGATCTCGCTCTCGGTCACGCCGATGCGGTACACGACCTCGGTCCCGCAGGTGCTTTGTCCCTCGGCGGTGATCTCGCCCACGATATCGGCCATGGACGCGCCTTCGCGGATCAGGAAGCTGCCCGCTTTCAGATCGTCCGAGCGTTCGGTGTAGGTCGCGCCCAGCCGCATGATCTGCGGTGTGTCGACCGCACCGCGGGCCGCCAGCTCTTTGCTGACGCGGCGCATGTTCGATCCGGGCTCGACCCGCAGGCAGATCGCCTCGGCCAGGGGACCCGGCTGCTCATAGGCGCGCTTGCCCCAGGCCACCACGCCACCCACCGCCAGAAGCGCGACGATCAACAGCGACAATCCGTTGGCGGCGACGTGTTTCCACATCAGGCATCGACCTTTCGCATGATGAGGGCCGCATTCGTGCCGCCGAACCCGAACGAGTTCGACAGGACGCAGTCGATCTTGCGCTCGACCTTCTTCAGCGGCGCCAGGTCGATCACGGCGTCCTCGGGGGGCGACTCGAGGTTCAGGGTCGGCGGCGCCACCTGGTCGCGCATGGCCAGGATGCTGAAGATCGCCTCGATAGCGCCCGCCGCACCCAGAAGGTGGCCGGTCGACGACTTGGTTGACGACATGGTGGCGTTCTTCGCCGCGTCGCCCAGCAGGCGCTGGACCGCGCCCATCTCGATCGTGTCGGCCATGGTGCTGGTGCCGTGCGCGTTGATGTAATCGATCTGCGACGGGTCGATGCCGGCGCGCTTCACGGCCGCGCGCATGGCGCGCTCGGCGCCCTCGTGATCTGGCGGCGGCGCGGTGATGTGGTGCGCGTCGCCCGACAGGCCATAGCCGATGACCTCGGCATAGATCTTGGCGCCCCGCGCCTTCGCCCGCTCGTAATCCTCCAGGACGACAACACCCGCGCCCTCGCCCATGACAAAGCCGTCGCGGTCGGCGTCCCAGGGACGGCTGGCGCGCTCGGGGTCGTTCCTGTGCTTGGTCGACAAGGCCTTGCAGGCGTTGAACCCGGCGATTCCGATTTCCGAGATCGGGCTTTCGGTTCCGCCGGCAACCATGACGTCGGCATCGCCCAGCTGGATCAGCCGCGCGGCGTCGCCGATGGCGTGCGCACCGGTGGAACAGGCGGTGACGACGGCGTGGTTCGGGCCCTTGAAGCCATGCTTGATGCTGACCTGCCCCGAGACCAGGTTGATCAGCGCGCCGGGGATGAAGAACGGCGACACCCGACGCGGGCCGCGCTCCTTGATCATCACCGCCGTCTCGGCGATGGATTGCAGCCCGCCGATGCCCGATCCGATCATGACGCCGATATCCAGCTTCTCCTCGTCGCTGGCATCACCGATTCCGGCATCCGCGATGGCCTGGTCGGCTGCCGCCACGCCGTACAGGATGAAATCGTCGACCTTGCGCTGTTCCTTGGGCTCCATCCACGCGTCGGCGTCGAAGGTGTCATCGGACCCGTCGCCGCGGGGGACTTCGCAGGCGTAATCGGTGGCCAGGTGCGAGGCGTCGAAGCGGCTGATCGTCCCCGCCCCCGATTGCCCGTCCAGCAGCCGCCGCCACGTGGGCTCGACCCCGCAGGCCAACGGGCTCACCATTCCCAATCCGGTCACAACTACGCGTCGCATGGGCGCTCCTCGATCGATCTTGCCAGGTTTTTGCCTGATACACGGCCCGTCTTCCCAAGGAAAGAGCCCCGGGCGATCGCCGCCGATCCCGGCTCAACCTTGCCGGAGACCTTCAAGCCACTGGCGGGAAACGTAAAACGCGCCCGCCGGAGGTCCGGGCGGGCGCGCGCAATACACGTCTGGCGCGTGGCCTCAGACGGCTTCCTTGATGAACTTCACGGCATCGCCGAAGGTCTGGATGGTCTCGGCCGCATCATCGGGGATCTCGATGCCGAATTCCTCTTCGAACGCCATGACCAGCTCGACGGTGTCCAGGCTGTCGGCGCCCAGATCGTCGATGAACGAGGCGTTCTCGGTCACTTTTTCCTCTTCCACGCCCAGATGCTCAACCACGATCTTCCTGACGCGCGTCTCGATATCGCCTTCGCTCATACTGTATCCTCTTGTCCTTTTTCGGGGCGTCGCCCGCTTAGTGGTTTGGCCGCTTGCGGCCCTGGATGGGTTCAGGTCATTTCGCCGCATTGCCATGGGCGCCGCCGACCGGAAGGGCTCGAAGCCGCCTATAGCATAGGATATTTCCGAGGCAAACGTCTAAGCCGCGTGTGAAACCGCGGCTCAGACCATCGCCATGCCGCCATTCACGTGCAGAGTCGCACCGGTGACATAGGCCGCCTCGTTGCTGGCGAGGTACAGGACCGCGGCCGCGATCTCGTCTGGGGTGCCCATGCGGCCGACGGGAATCTGCGCCAGCATGCCGTCGCGCTGCTTGTCGTTCAGCTTGTCGGTCATGGCGGTCTCGATGAAGCCCGGCGCGACACAGTTCACGGTGATGCCCCGGCTCGCGACCTCCTGCGCCAGCGACTTCGACATGCCCACCATACCGGCCTTCGCGGCGGAATAGTTGGCCTGCCCGGGGTTGCCCGTCTCGCCCACGATGGACGAGATGTTGACGATCCGCCCCCAGCGGGCCTTCATCATGCCGCGCAGGCTGGCCTGGCTCAGCTTCATCACCGCTGTCAGGTTCACATCCAGCACCTGCGCCCAGTCGTCGTCGCCCATGCGCATCATAAGCCCGTCGCGGGTGATGCCGGCATTGTTGACCAGGATGTCCAGCGATCCCATGGCCTCGGCCGCCTGCTTGGGCAAGGCCTTCAGCGCGTCGTCGTCGCCCAGGTCGCACGGCAGGGCAAAAGCGCCCTCGCCAAGCTCGGCCGCCAGCCCATCCAGCGGCCCCTGTCGCGTCCCGGACAGGCCAACCTTGGCACCGGCGCCATGCAGCACCCGCGCGATCTCGCCGCCGATCCCCCCCGAGGCGCCGGTCACCAGCGCCGCCTTGCCATTCAATTCAAACATGTCATCCTCCCTCATTCCTTAGGCAGGTCGTCAATTCCCCAACGCCGCCCTTACCTCGTCGGCTGTGCCGACTTGCCGCGTTTCGATGGCCCGGTCGATCCGCCGGATCATTCCCGAAAGCGCCTTGCCGGCGCCCACTTCCCAGATTTCCGTGACGCCATCGGCGCCCATGCGCTGAACGCTCTCGCGCCAGCGCACCGACCCGGTGACCTGCTCGACAAGCAGGCGGCGGATCTCGTCGGGATCCTGCACCGGCGCGGCGGTGACATTCGCCACCACCGGAACGGCCGGCGCCGCGATGCTCACACCAGACAGAGCGTCGGCCATGGCGTCCGCCGCAGGCTGCATCAGCGCGCAATGAAACGGTGCGGACACCGGCAGCAGCACGGCGCGCTTGGCGCCCGCCTCCTTGGCCAGCTCAACCGCCCGCTCGACCGCCGCCTTGTGGCCCGAGATCACGACCTGGCTGGGATCGTTGTCATTGGCCGCCTGGCAAACCTCGTCGCCCGCCGCCCGGTCGGCCACGTCACGCGCCGCCTCGAAATCGAGGCCCAGAAGCGCGGCCATGGCGCCCTCGCCCACCGGCACCGCCTTCTGCATGGCGGTGCCCCGCAGGCGTAGCAGCCGCGCGGCGTCGGCCACGCTGAGCGCCCCGGCCGCCGCCAGGGCCGAGTATTCGCCAAGCGAATGCCCCGCCACCATAGCGGCGCGGTCCATGGTGAAGCCCTCGGATTCCAGCGCGCGGAAGGCGGCCAGCGACGTGGCCATCAGCGCGGGCTGCGCGTTAGCGGTCAGCGTCAGGTCGTCGGCCGAGCCGTTCCAGATCAGCTCGCTCAGCTTTTCCCCCAGCGCCTCGTCGACCTCGTCGAAGACCGCCCGCGCGGCAGGAAAGCTGTCGGCCAGGTCACGGCCCATGCCCACCGTCTGCGCGCCCTGCCCGGGAAAAACCAATGCCAACGCCATGCAACTGCTCCGTTCCGCGATAATTCCGCACCGCATAAACGTTGCGTCACCCGGGCGCAATCATTGCCGATCCGCGCACAGACGCTCTGCGGTCGGGCGCGTTGCGCGCGCAGTGCAGGCGGCTAACTTCCCGGCAAACTTCGTTCGGAGCACCGAAATGCAACTGGCCAATACAGACGTTACCTACGGAACGATCACCAAGACCTTCCACTGGCTGATCGCCCTTCTGATCCTCACGAACATCCCGCTGGCGTGGTTGGGCGAGAATCTGCCGGACCAGACATCGCAGGACATCGCCCGGCTGTCCGTGATCTGGTCCACGCACAAGACCATCGGCGTGGCCGTGTTCTTCGTGGCGCTTCTCCGCATCCTCTGGGCTTTGACCCAGCCCAAGCCCGCGCCGGTGCATCCCGACCGCCGGGCCGAGACGCTTCTGGCCGAAACCATTCACTGGTGCCTTTACGCCGCGCTGGTGGTGGTGCCGCTCTCGGGCTGGATCGGCCACGCCGCCAGCCAGGGCTACGCGCCCATCTGGTGGCCCTTCGGCCAAAGCCTGCCGCTGGTCCCCCGCTCGGACGCGGTGGAAGAGGCAGCGAAGCTCACCCACTGGCTCTTCACCTGGATCCTGATCGTGTCGCTGGGCCTGCATATCGCGGGCGCGCTGAAGCATGCGCTGATCGACCGCGACAGCACCCTGTCGCGCATGTGGTTCGGGCGGGCCGACCTTGGCCGCATCGCCCCGGCCGAGCATCCCGGCGCCGCCATGCTGCTGGCCGCCACGATCTACGTCTTCGGTGGCGTGTCGGTGCTGGCCCTGGCCTATGAACCCGTCGAGGCGCCCGAGGTCGCCGAAGCGGCCCCCGCCGCGGCCACGGGCGGCAACTGGCAGGTCGAAAGCGGCGATATCGGGATCACCGTCCAACAGATGGGGTCGGCCATCCAGGGCGGCTTCGCCGACTGGACAGCCGAGATCGACTTCACCGAAGAGGTGCAGGACGGCACTCACGGCACGGTGACGGTCGAGATCGACATCCCCAGCCTCACGCTTGGGTCGGTCACGTCGCAAGCGCTCGGACCCGATTACTTCGCGGCCAACGACCACCCGGTGGCGGTCTACGAGGCGACGATCCTGCCCGCGGAGGATGGCTACCTCGCCGAGGGCACGCTGTCGCTCGCCGGGCAGGAATCGCAGGTCGACCTGCCCTTCACCCTGACCATCGACGGCGATACCGCCACGATGAACGGCACCACGACGCTCGACCGGCGCAACTTCGGGATCGGCGACAACCAGACCGATCCCAGCACGCTGGGCTTCACGGTCGATGTCGACATCGCGGTGACCGCCACCCGCGCCGACTGACAGCCGGACACGGCGGAGACGAAAAAAGCCCGGCGAAATCGCCGGGCTTTCCTTTTGGCGCAATGATCGCCGATCTTACGACGCGGTGCCTTCGGCCTGCATCGCCTCGATGGAGATGTGCACCTGCACCTCGTCGCTCACATAGGGCGCGAACATGCCGACGTTGTAATCGCTGCGCAGGATCGTCGTGGTGGCGTCGAAACCGGCCCAGGGCTTGCCTTCCATCGGATGCTCGCCGGCCTGGTTCAGGGTGGCTTCCAGCACGACTTCCCTCGTCACGCCGTTCATGGACAGGTCACCGGTGATGTTCGCGGTGCTGTCGCCGGTCACCTCGATCCCGGTCGAGGTGAAGGTGACCATGTCGCCTTCCTCGGCGCCGAAGAAATCGTCGGACATGAAGTGCTCGAAACGGCCTTCCCAGCCGGTGAACATCGACCGGACGGGGAACGAGACCTCGACGCTCGAATTCGCGGGATCTTCCTGGTCGAACTGGATGTCGCCCTCGAAGCCCGAGAACATGCCCCAGGTGGTCGAGAAGCCCAGGTGCTCGTACGAGAACAGGATCTGGCTGTGGCTGCTGTCGAGCTCGTAGGCGACGGGCTCGGCGATGGCGGCGGGGGCGGCAAGGCCAAGGGCCAGCGCGGTCGTGGTCAGAAGACGGGTCATGAAAACCTCCTTGAATGGACGACGGTCTGTCGATGCACCGACAGCTAGTCGAAGCCGGGGGAGGCTCAATTCAGCATGGGATCACAAGTTCTGAGCGGTGGCGCACACTTATCAGCCGAAGCTGCGCGCCTCTCGCATCCGCGCGCGGCCCACCAGCGATGTCAGCATGGCCTCGGTGGTCCGGACCGACGCGCCGCTCAGCTGCGCGTGCAGTCTTTCCAGCGCCGGATCACTGTCCGAGCCCAGGTAGATCGCATCGCGGCCCTCGGCCAGGCGCGCATAGAGATGGCTGGCAGCGCGGCCTTCGCGCTCACGCAGTATGAAGAAGCTTTCGATCCGGCAGAGCGGAATCCGTTCGATCACCTGCGGCGGGCCACGAAAAGCCGATTGCACGATCTCCAGCCGACCGGCGCGCCGGTCGATCCGGGTCCCGACCCGCACGCCCAGTCGGGCGGAGCGGGCCAGGAGGGCCGCGGCCCAAAGGCCGGCCAGGCTTACAGCCGCCTTCAGCACCAGCAATGGCGCCAGCCAGACGGCACCCGGCAGCACCCACATCCCGACCACCATCGCACCCAGCCCCGCGGCCGCGACCAGCATCCCGCCCTCGACCGTCCGGGCGTTCCGGGTGATCCAGGTGTCGCGATGCAGAACGATCGCATCTTCGCGTTCCTCTAGCCGCAAATGCTCGACCGTGCAGCGGTTGTAGAGATTATTGAGAAACGAAAGGATCATGCGAACGCCCCCACTGGTCACGCGCCGGTTTTCCGGGCGAATTCGGGCGCAACTTTGACGGTCGCAAAGCTTTTGCAGGACGCCTGCCTCGGGCCTTGCATCGCGGGCCGAAGGGCTCTATGTCCCGGCCACTTCCGCGAAGACGATGAACGGCGCAGCCTCTCGTGTCCGGGGCGCGGAAGCCTCATATCCCGGACTTTGAAATGCGCCCGCAACAGAACTGGAAAGTCCATGCCCCTCTACGAGCATGTCTTCATTTCCCGTCAGGACCTGTCGAACGCGCAGGCCGAGGGACTCATCGAACATTTCGGCACCGTGCTGTCGGACAACGGCGGCAAGCTGGTTGATCAGGAATACTGGGGCGTCAAGACAATGGCGTTCAAGATCAACAAGAACCGCAAGGGCCACTACGCCTACCTGCGCACCGACGCCCCCGCCGAGGCCGTGCAGGAGATGGAGCGCCTGATGCGTATCCACGACGACGTGATGCGCGTCCTGACCATCAAGGTCGACGCCCACGAGGAAGGCCCCTCGATCCAGATGCAGAAGCGCGACGACCGCGACGACCGCCGGTCGCGTCGCTAAGCCCAGGAAAGGACAGAACACATGGCTGCAAAACCGTTTTTCCGCCGCCGCAAGGTCTGCCCCTTCTCGGGCGACTATGCACCCAAGATCGACTACAAGGACACGCGCCTGCTGCAGCGCTATGTCAGCGAACGCGGCAAGATCGTGCCGTCGCGCATCACCGCCGTCTCGGCCAAGAAGCAGCGTGAACTGGCCCGCGCCATCAAGCGCGCCCGCTTCCTCGCCCTGCTGCCCTACGCCGTGAAATAAGGAGGACGGACCATGGACGTTATTCTTCTCGAACGCGTGGCGAAGCTGGGCCAGATGGGCGACGTGGTGTCCGTCAAGGAAGGCTACGCGCGCAACTACCTGCTGCCGCAGAAAAAGGCGCTGTGGGCCTCCAAGGCCAACGTCGCCGCTTTCGAAGACCAGAAGGCGCAGCTCGAGGCCCGCAACCTCGAGACCAAGAAAGAAGCCGAATCGCTGGCGACCAAGCTGGACGGTCAGCAGTTCGTCGTCATCCGCTCCGCTTCGGACGGTGGCGCGCTCTACGGCTCGGTCTCGACTCGTGACGCCGCCGACGCGGCGACCGAGAACGGCTTCGATATTGACCGCAAGCAGGTCGCGCTGTCGGCCCCGATCAAGGAACTGGGCCTGCACGACGTGATCGTGACCCTGCACCCCGAGGTCGAGGTGACGATTCAGCTGAACGTCGCCCGTAGCCCCGAGGAAGCCGAGCTTCAGGCCCAGGGCAAGTCGATCCAGGAGCTGGCTGCCGAGGAAGAGGCCGCCGCCGAGTTCGAAATCCAGGAACTGTTCGACGACATCGGCGCCGCCCAGCTGGACGAGTTGGAAGAGCCGGTCGAGCAAGAGACCGACCAGCCCGCCACCCAGGACAAGGCCGAGCTGGATGAGAAGCTGAACGACGACGACTGATCGTCCTTCCTTCCGGAATGACAACGCCGCGCGGTTCTTCCCGCGCGGCGTTTTTCTTTTTTGGAACTGCGGCCTAAAGGAAATCCACGATCCCGCCTTCAACGCGAAGGCTCGCACCCGTGGTGGCCGAGGCCTGCTCCGAGCAGGTGTAGACGATCATGTTCGCCACCTCCTCGACCGTGGCGGTGCGCTGGATGATCGTCGTCGGGCGTTCCTGCTGCGCGAACCGCGCGCCGGCCTCCTCGATGCTTTCCCCGGTTTCCTTTACGTTATCCTCGATCATCGCCTTCACGCCGTCGGACAATGTCGGGCCCGGCAGGACCGAGTTGACGGTGACCCCCGTCCCGGCCAGCCGCTTGGCCAGCCCGCGCGCCAGCGCGATGTCGGCGGTCTTGGACACGCCGTAATGCACCATTTCGGTCGGGATGTTGAAGCCCGACTCGGACCCCAGCATCACGATGCGCCCCCAGCCGCGATCGACCATCCCCGGCGCCAGCGCACGCGACAGGCGCATGGCGCTCATCACGTTTACCTGCCAGTGCCGGTCCCAGATGGCGTCGTCGGTCTCGAAGAAATCGACCGGCTGAAAGATGCCGGCGTTGTTCACCAGGATATCGACGCGCTCCACATCGCTGATCAGCCGGTCGCACCCTTCCGCGGTGCCCAGGTCCGCGGCGTAGGCGCTGCCGCCGATCTCCTTCGCCCGGGCGTCGGCCTCGGCCGCGTCGCGGCCCGTCACGATCACGTGGGCGCCGGCGTTCGCCAGCCCCTGTGCCGTGGCCCAACCGATGCCCTTGGTCGATCCGGTCACCAGGGCGCGCTTGCCGTCCAGGGATATTTTCATGCTCCGCTCTCCGTTCTGACTGTCTTTGCAGCCCGACGTGGCGCGGTGGCACGGTTTGCCAAGGCGAAGCGCGACCCGGCAAGCAAAAAGGCGCGACCCAGCGGGCCGCGCCTTCTTGGATTCATCGAAGCGGTGTCGCTTACGCCGCGGCCTCCTCGGCCTCCAGCTGTTCGACAGCCTTCTCGAGCTCTTCCTTGCTGACCTCTTTCTCGGTCACGTCGGCCTGGTCGAAGACGTAATCGACGACCTTGTCCTCGAACAGCGGCGCCTGCAGCTGCTGGCGGGCCTGCGGGTTGTTCTGGACGAACTCGAAGAACTGGCGCTCCTGGCCCGGGTACTGCCGCGCCTGGTTCATGACGGCCTGCGTCATCTCGGCGTCGGTGACCTGGATCTCGTGCTTGCGGCCCAGCTCGGCCAGCAGCAATCCCAGGCGCACGCGGCGCTCGGCCAGCTTGCGGTGCTCGTCCGTGGGCTCGATCTTCTCGTGATCGTGGCCCTGCACGTCGGGGTTTTCCTCGTGCCACAGCTGGTGGGCGATCTGGTCGGCCTCGGCCTGCACCAGGCTCGGGGGCAGGTCGAAGGACACCTTGTCGTCCAGCTGGTCCAGAAGCTGGCGCTTCATGACGGCGCGCGCGGCCTGCCCGTACTCGGCGCCCAGGCGCTCGCGGATCTGGCCCTTCAGCGACTCCAGGTCCTCGGCGCCGAACTGCTTGGCCAGCTCGTCGTTCACCTCGGCCTTGGCGGGCTTCTTCACCTCTTTCACGGTGCAGGCGAAGACGGCTTCCTTCCCGGCCAGGTGCTCGGCCTGGTAGTCGGCGGGGAAATCGACCTTCACCTCGACCTCTTCACCGGCCTTGGCGCCCTTCAGCTGATCCTCGAAGCCGGGGATGAAGCTGTTCGAGCCCAGCACCAGCGGGTAATCCTCGGCGGTGCCGCCTTCGAAGACCTCGCCGTCGATGGAGCCGGAGAAGTCGATCACGACCTGGTCGCCATCGGCGGCCTTGCCTTTCTTGGTCTCGAAGCTCTGGGCGCTTTCGGCCAGCTTTTCCAAGGCTTCGTCCACGGCCGACTCGTCGGGGGTGACGACCATCTTTTCCAGCTTCAGCTCCGAAGCATCGAACTCGGGGATCTCGGGCAGCGCCTCGTAGGTCATCTCGACCTCGATATCGTCGCCTTCCTTCCAGTTCTCGTTGGTCATCTTGACGTCGGGCTGGGCGGCCGGGCGGTCGCCGCTTTCCTCGAAATGCTTGGACATGGCGCCGTCGACGGCTTCCTGCATGGCCTCGCCCATCAGGCGCTGGCCGAACTGCTTCTTCAGCAGCGCCATCGGCACCTTGCCCTTGCGAAAGCCCTTCATCTCGACTTCGGGCTGGGCTTCTTTCAGCTTCTCGTCGACCTTGGCGTTCAGCTCGTCGGCGGTCACGGTGATGTGGTAGCCGCGCTTGAGGCCCTCGTTCAACGTCTCGTTGACCTGCATTGTGCCTTTTTCCTCTTCCATGCTTCTGGTGCGGGTGAAGGGACTCGAACCCCCACGCCTTGCGGCGCTTGGACCTAAACCAAGTGCGTCTACCAGTTCCGCCACACCCGCAAAACAAGGGGGCAGCCGACACGGCGCCCCGCAAAATTCGCGTCTCTCTAGCAAAGGCGGTTTGCGGATGCGAGCGGAAAAAACGTACCGAAAAAGGGCCGCTCAACGAATTTTTGACACATTTGCGCGCAAGAGAGGGATCGAGGCAAGACAAAGGACAGTGACATGGCACACGAGATCCCAGGAAAAGCGGCCGGCAAACAGGCCCGGGCGGGATCCACGCAAGCCGGTCTGGCGGCAGGCACGCGCGTGATGACGTTGGACGGGATGATCCCCGTGGAATTCTTGACACCGGGCGACCGCGTCGTGACGCGCGATGGCGGCGTCAGCGTGCTGCGCGGCGTGAAGGTGACCGTGCACACGGATGTGCGCCCGGTGACGATCTCGGCGTCGGTGCTGGGCCATGACCGCCCCGAGCGTGACATGACCGTCGCCCCCGATCAGCCGCTGCTGATCCGCGGCTGGAAGTCCCGCGCTCTCTACGCCGCCGACAGCGCGCTGGTCCCCGCGGCCCGCATGGCCGACGGCCAGTACATCACCGTCGCCGACGCACCGCAGACCCTGCGCAGCTTCCAGCTGGTCTTCGATGCCGAGCACATCATCTACGCCGAAGGCGTCGAGCTGGCGATGACCACCACCGTGGCCGACATCGCCGCCTGATCGGCGACCACGCTCCCGCTTGATCCAACCCCGGCGCGCCGCCGGGGCTTTTGCCGTGATGAGCCCTACGGCGCGTCGACGCTCTCAGCCCCCGGCCCCCAGCGCCACGGCCAGGTCCGACGGCATGGACAAGGTCCCGCCTCCCACGGGCGCGGGCACCCCCGTGGTGCCCGGCGCCGAGGTGGGCCATCCGCGCACCACCCGCACGCCCAGATAGGCGAAGGCCTGCGCCTCGAGCATGTCGCCGTCCAGCCCCACCGCCTCGACCGGCGCGACGGGGCAGTCGCACCCCGCCTCCAGCATCCGCATGAGCGTCGCGTTGTGCCGGCCGCCGCCGGTGACCAGCAACCGCGCGGGCGGGCTGGGACAGTGTTCGAGCCCCAGGGCGACCGACGCCGCGGCCGCGGCCGTCAGGGTCGCCGCCGCATCGGCATCGTCCAACGCGGCGACCGCGTCGCCCAGCCAGGCGAAATCGTTCCGGTCCAGCGATTTCGGCGGCACCTTGCGGAACCACCCGTGCGCCGCCAGCCGGTCCAGCACGCCCGCATCGGCGGTGCCCTGCGCGGCCAGGGCGCCGTCCTCGTCCAGGTCGACACCGCGGCGCGCCTGCATCAGGTCGTTCAGCGGGGCGTTGGCCGGCCCGGTATCGAACGCCAGGCATGCGCCCGGGGCCGACGGGTTCTCGATCGACGGGTCGACCCAGCTCAGGTTGCCGACGCCGCCCAGGTTGACGAAGGCGAGCGGTGCCTCGGCCTTGGCCCATCGCGCGCAGGCGTGATGAAAGAACGGGGCCAGCGGCGCACCCTGCCCGCCCATCTCGACATCCGCGCTGCGGAAATCCCACACCACCGGGCAGTCCAGCACATGGGCCAGCAGCCGCCCGTCGCCGATCTGGCAGGTCCCACGCCCGCCGGGATCATGGGCCGTGGTCTGGCCGTGATAGGCCACCAGCTGCGCCCCGGTCACCTGCGACAGAAGCTCGGCGTGGGCGGTCTCGACGATGGCCGCGGCGTCGTCCAGCCCGTCCCACCGCCCCATGGCGGCGCGCAACACCGCGCGCTCTTCGGTGTCGTAGGGGCGGTAATCGCTGTCGCCGAACTGGAAAATCCGTGCGCCGTCGGTCAGCACCATGGCCGCGTCCACGCCGTCCAGCGAAGTGCCCGACATCGCCCCCAGCGCCCAGACCGGCCCCTGCTTCAACGCCGACTTCAACATGGGTTTTCCTTCCGCAAGAGCCCCGATATACGAAGCCGTGCCGCCAAGGATGGAGCGATTTTTCATGACCTACCAGCCGAAATCCGACTTTCTGCAGGTGATGATTGCCCGCGGCTTCCTGGCCGATTGCACCGATTACGAAGGCCTGGACGACGCCCTGACGGCCGGCATCGTGCCCGCCTATATCGGCTATGACGCGACCGCCAAGTCGCTGCATGTCGGCCACCTGCTGAACATCATGATGCTGCGCTGGTTGCAGAAGACCGGCCACAAGCCCCTGACGCTCATGGGCGGCGGCACGACGAAGGTGGGCGACCCCAGCTTCCGCGCGGACGAACGCCCGCTGCTGGGCCCCGACCAGATCGACGCCAATATCGAGGGCATGAAGGGCGTCTTCGCCAAGTACCTCCAGTACGGCGACGGTCCGTCGGACGCGCTGATGCTCAACAACGCCGAATGGCTCGACGATCTCAATTACCTGGAATTCCTGCGCGACATCGGCCGCCATTTCAGCGTGAACCGCATGCTCAGCTTCGAAAGCGTGAAATCGCGGCTCGACCGGGAACAAAGCCTGTCCTTCCTGGAATTCAACTACATGATCCTGCAGGCCTACGACTTCCTGGAACTCAACCGCCGCTACGGCTGCCTGCTGCAGATGGGCGGCAGCGACCAGTGGGGCAACATCGTGAACGGCATCGACCTGACCCGCCGGGTCAGCGACGCGCATATCTTCGGCCTGACCTCGCCGCTGCTGACCACGTCGGACGGCCGCAAGATGGGCAAAAGCCAGGGCGGCGCGGTCTGGCTCAACGCCGACATGCTCTCGCCCTACGAATTCTGGCAGTTCTGGCGCAACACCACCGACGCCGACGTGGGCCGCTTCGCCAAGCTCTATACCGAGCTGCCGGTCGAGGAATGCGACCGCCTGGGCGCGCTGCAGGGCTCCGAGATCAACGAGGCCAAGGTCATCCTGGCCAACGAGGTCACCGCGCTCTGCCACGGGCGCGAGGCCGCAGAGGCCGCCCACGCCACCGCCCGCGAGGTATTCGAGCGGGGCGGCGTCGGCGACGACCTGCCCACTCTCGCCCTGCCCCGCGCCGAGGCCGATGGCGGGATTTCGGTGGTGCAGCTGATCGTGCGGGCCGGGCTCGCCAAGTCCGGCAAGGACGCCAAGCGCCTGATCGCCGAGGGCGGCGCACGCATGGACGACGCGCCGCTCAGCGACGCGGGCCTCGTGCTCGACAGCGCCACGCTCGCCCGGCCCGTGAAACTCAGCGCCGGCAAGAAGCGCCACGCGCTCGTGACCATCGCGCCGTGACCGGCTTCATCTTTCCCCAAATACCTCCCAGGGGGGCGGCCGCAGGCCGCGGGGGGCAGGCAGCCCCCCTCCACCAGACCAGAAAGCGCTGAGATGCCCACCGTCCTCGACAAGATCAAAGCCTACAAGCTCGACGAGATCGCCGCCCGCAAGGCCGAGCGGGACCAGACCGCCATCGAGGACGAGGCCCGCTCCGCACCGCCCGTGCGCCCCTTCGCCCAAGCGCTCGGCGCGGCCACGCGCGAGGGCTACGGCCTCATCGCCGAGGTCAAGAAGGCCAGCCCCTCCAAGGGCCTGATCCGTCCCGATTTCGACCCGGCGGCCATCGCTGCCGCCTATGCCGAGGGCGGCGCGACCTGCCTGTCGGTCCTGACGGACGCCCCCAGCTTCCAGGGCCACGAGGACTTTCTGATCGAGGCGCGCAAGGCCTGCGAGCTGCCGGTGCTGCGCAAGGATTTCCTCTACGATCCGTGGCAGGTGGCCGAGGCCCGCGCCATGGGGGCCGACTGCATCCTGATCATCCTGGCCAGCGTCGATGACGGCCAGGCGGCCGAGCTCGAGGCGGCGGCGCAGGACTGGAACATGTCGGTCCTGATCGAGGTGCATGACCGCGCGGAGCTCGACCGCGCGCACAACTTGTCCTCGCCCCTCATCGGGATCAACAACCGCAACCTGCACACCTTCGAGACGACGCTCGACACCACGCGGGACCTGGCGCGGCGCGTGGACGCCGACCGGTTGATCGTATCCGAGTCCGGCCTCTTCACCGCGCAGGACCTGTCGGACATGGCCGAATACGGCGCCCGCGCCTTCCTGATCGGCGAGGCGCTCATGCGGCAGGACGACGTGGCGGCGGCGACGCGCGCGCTGCTCGCCGATCCGCTGACGGCGGGCACCCACTGATGGCGCTCACCCATTTCGACGGCGACGGCAACGCCCACATGGTCGACGTGTCCGACAAGCCCGCCACGGCACGCGAGGCCCGCGCGACCGGCTGGGTCAGGATGACCCCCGAAACGCTGGACATGATCACCGACGGCCGCGCCAAGAAAGGCGATGCGCTGGGCGTCGCGCGGCTGGCCGGCATCATGGGCGCCAAGCGGACGTCCGACCTTATCCCGCTCTGCCATCCGCTGCCGGTGACCAAGGTCGCGCTCGACCTGGCACCCGATCCGGAACTGCCGGGCATCCGCGTCACCGCCACGGTCAAGACGAGCGGCCAGACCGGGGTCGAAATGGAGGCGCTGACGGCCGTGTCGACCGCCTGCCTCACCATCTATGACATGGTGAAAGCGGTGCAGAAGGACATGGAGATCGGCGGCATCCACCTGACCTTCAAGGACGGCGGCAAGTCGGGGCGGTTCGAGGCCCAACCGTGATCAGCGTTTCCGAGGCGCTCGACCACGTCTTCTCCCTCGTCGCGCCTCTGCCGTCCGAGACCGTGGCCCTGCGCGATGCGCTCGGCCGCGTATTGGCAGCGCCGCTCACCGCACGCCTGACCCAGCCGCCGTTCCCCTCCGCCGCCATGGATGGCTACGCCATCGCGGCCAGGACCGCCGCGCCCGGCGCAACGTATCGCGTCATAGGCGAATCCGCCGCTGGACACGGCTTCTGGGAATTTGTCGGCGCGGGGGACGGCGTGCGCATCTTCACCGGCGCGCCACTGCCCGACGGAACCGACCGCGTCATCATCCAGGAAGACGTCACCCGTGACGGCGATCGCATCACGCTGGGCGACCGGCTGGACACCGGCGACCATGTCCGCGCCGCCGGCCAAGACTTCCGCCAAGGCGACGCGTTCCAGCCGCGCGGGCCCCTGCGCCCCATCGACCTGGCCTTGATCGCCGCCATGGGCCACGGCGAGGTCTCCGTGACCCGCCGCCCCGAGGTCGCGATCATCGCCACCGGGGACGAGCTCGTGGCCCCCGGCGAGACGCCGGGTCCGGACCAGATCGTGGCGTCGAACAACCTTGGCCTCGCCGCCATGATCGACCGCGCAGGCGGCCGGGCGCGGCTCCTTCCCATCGCGCGCGACACGACCGCCTCGCTCGACACCGCGTTCGATCTGGCGCGCGGCGCCGACATGGTGGTGACCATCGGCGGCGCCTCGGTGGGCGACCACGATCTCGTGGCGCAGGTGGCCGAGGGTCGTGGAATGGAGCAATCGTTCTACAAGGTCGCCATGCGGCCCGGCAAGCCGCTCATGGCCGGCCGGCTCGACGGCGCGCCGATGCTGGGTCTGCCGGGAAACCCGGTGTCGGCCCTGGTCTGCGGCCAGGTCTTCGTCCTGCCCGCGCTGCGGGTGCTCATGGGCCTGCCCGCGGCGCCCGCACCCCGGCAAACGGTCCCGCTGGGCACCGACCTGCCGGCGAACGGCCCGCGCGAACACTACATGCGCGCCTCCTTGCAGGACGGACGCGCCCACGTGGCCGACCGGCAGGACAGCGCCCTTCTTTCGGTGCTGGCCGGGGCCGACGCGCTGGTGATCCGTCCGCCGGACGATCCGCCACGCGGCGCGGGCGACACGGTCGAGGTCATCGCGCTCTGACCGTGCGCCCAAACGTTGACACAAAGCGGGAACAGCATTAGAACTTTGGGGGAACAGGAAATTCACCCCAAGGATGCGCCCCGCCATGCTAACCCGCAAGCAACTGGAATTGCTCGATTTCATCAACAAGCGGGTGCAGCGCGACGGGGTGCCGCCATCCTTCGATGAAATGAAGGACGCGCTGGACCTGCGGTCGAAATCCGGCATCCATCGCCTGATCACCGCGCTGGAAGAACGCGGCTTCATCCGCCGCCTCGCCCACCGCGCCCGCGCGATCGAGATCGTCAAGCTGCCCGAGGCCTTGGAACAGTCTGGCGCGAAGGCGGAAGACCCCGGTTTCCAGCCCCGCGTCATCGACGGCGACCGCCCCGACAGCCCGCCGCCCGCCCGCGCCCAATCGGTCAGCGCCGCGGCGACCGAGCTGCCCGTCATGGGCCAGATCGCCGCCGGTGTCCCGATCGAGGCGATTTCCCACGCGTCCCACAACGTCGCCGTGCCCGGCCACATGCTGTCGGGCCGCGGCCAGCACTACGCGCTCGAAGTGCGCGGCGACTCGATGATCGAAGCCGGGATCAACGACGGCGACGTGGTGGTGATCCGCGAAACCGCGACGGCCGACAACGGCGACATCGTGGTCGCGCTGATCGAGGATGAAGAGGCGACGCTCAAGCGCTTCCGTCGCAGCTCGGGCCGCGTCGCGCTCGAGGCCGCGAACCCGGCCTACGAGACGCGGTTTTTCACCGAGGACCGCGTGCGCGTGCAAGGCAAGCTGGTGGGCCTGATCCGCACTTATTGAGCCGTTTTCGCCTCGATCCAAGCGATTTGCCCATCACGCGCGACGACAAGCTGACCGGCGGCCTCATGGCGTGATCTGCGCCTGGAGAGAACCTTCGTGTGCCGGACGCCCCAGTTCAGGAAGATCCTCCAACCACGCTCCACCACGGTTCCAGGGCCGCCGTCCGGTCACGTGTCGGGCCGCGACCAGTTGCGCGCCGCCCGCGTCCAGCCAGATCGCAAGCGCGCCGGTGCGGCGTAACAGCTCCTCGTCGATCACCCGGCAGGGTCCAGCCAGGTCCGGCAAGGCGCGGCGCAGGACAACTACCTCGTCACGCGCGCAGGCGGCGCGGGCCCGCGGGGGCGCATTGCGCCCCATGATCTGGGTGACCGCGAAGCCACCGCGCCGGAACGTCACCGTGTCCGACGCGTCCCACAGGGCCGCGGCCTCCTGATCGGGAACCATGCCGTCATTCTCCAGCCAGTTCCGCGCGGCGAAGCCGTCGCCGCGCGGCTTGGACAGGATCCGCCCGTCCTCCTGCCAGGCCCCGATCAGCCCGCCCGTTGGCGCGATCAGGAAATCCGGACGCTCGGCGCCCGTCCAAAGGACCATGGCCGCGACAGCAGGGACAAGGCCCGCGAAGCGCGCGCGGCCCTGCCACAGCACCAAGAACAGCATCCCGAGGCTCAGCAAGGGCAGCACCGCGCCCGGCGGCGCGATCACCCGCGACACGGCATGCGGCCAGTCCGAGACCGTCTGCGCGACCCACAGGATCCAGCCGATCGCCGGCCCCATGACCTCCAGCCCGATCCACGACAGCCCGAACGGCGCCAGGACCCCTGCCAGCAGGGCCGCAGGCATCACCACCGCTCCCATGAGCGGCACGGTCAGCACGTTCGCGACAAGCCCGTAATGGGGCACCATGTTGAAATGGCTCGCGGCATAGGGCGCGGTGGCCAGCCCCGCCACGCCCGAGGACAGCACCACCGCCACGGCGGCCTTGATCCACCGCCCCCCGCCGGACGGACCGTGGTCCCGCCACGCGCGGAAAGCCGCGACTAGCGCCGTTGTGGCGGCGAAGGACATCTGGAAGCCGGGCCGCGTCAGCGCCTCGGGGCGGAGGACGAGGATGATGGTCGCCGCGACGGCCACCGCGCCCAAAGTGATCGCGCGCCGGTCGAGGCACACGGCCAGCAGCATCACCGCCGCCATGACGAAGGCGCGTTGCGTGGCGACGTTTCCGCCCGACAGCGCCAGGTAGAACGCGCCGACGACCAGCGCCCCGACGGCGGCGTATTTCTTGATCGGCCGGCGCAGGGCAAGGCCCGGCACGGCGGCGAGCAGCCCTCGGATCGCCGAGAAGGCGACGCCGGTCATCAGCCCCATGTGCAGCCCCGAGATCGCCAGCAGATGCGCCAGGTTGGCCTTGCGCAGGGCTTCCAGCGTGTCGGGCGGGATCGCGGCGCGGTCGCCCGTGGTGATGGTCGCGGCGAAGGCCCCCCGCGCCCCCGGCAAGATCGCGCGGACATGTTCGGCGATCGCGTGACGCAGGCGCCCGACGGGCCGGTCACGCGCCGTGTCGTCCCAGAGCAAGGCGGGCGTGCGCGCGTAGCCCACGGCGCCAAGCCGCTCGAACCAGGCCATGCGCTGGAAATCGAACCCGCCGGGTTCGACCGGGCCCTGAGGCGGGCCCAGGTGGGCGGTGACGAGCAGGACCTGCCCCGGCAGCGGATCGATCCAGCCCTGCTGCCCATGCAGCGAGACGCGCACCCGGCGCGGCGTGTCCGCGGGCGCCACGCGCTCCAGCACGACCCGGTCCAGCGTCAGGCGCGGCTTGTCGGAGGCCGAGCGATCGATCTCGACGATCCGCCCCTGCACCGGCCCGTAATAGCGCCAGTCGAGCACCGGCGCGGCGACCGTGGCGCTGCGCAAGCCCGCAAGGCAAAGGCCAGCCAGGACCAGCGAGACCGCGGCGACCCATGGAAATCGCCAGCCGCCGCGCCAGATGATCAACAGACACAACGCCAGCGCACTTGCAAGACAGGCCCATCCTGTCGCGCTCGGCTCGACCGGGAGGACGAAGTAGATCCCGACACCAATCCCAAGGAAAACGGGCACCCAGGGCGTGAGCGCGCCGCGCTGGCCGTCCAGCCGAAGCACCGCCCGCAGCCGATCTGTCGGGCCCGGCGCCACACTTGCCTCCAAATCTGCGATTGACTACACCGCCGCCAATGTCCCCCTAAAATGGTTTACCAATGGTTAACGCGTCACCGTCGACTGGTCCCGTGGTCACCCGCTTCGCCCCGTCGCCCACCGGATTCCTGCATATCGGCGGCGGGCGGACGGCGCTGTTCAACTGGCTTTTCGCCCGGGGCCGCGGGGGCAAGTTCCTGCTGCGCATCGAGGATACCGACCGCGCAAGGTCGTCGGCCGAGGCGACCGAGGCGATCTATGCCGGGCTGCGCTGGCTGGGGCTCGACTGGGATGGCGAGCCGGTCAGCCAGGCGTCGCGCGCCGACCGCCACGCCGAGGTGGCGCAGGCGATGCTGGACAAGGGCAGCGCCTACAAGTGCTTCTCGACGCAGGAAGAGATCGAGGCATCCCGCGAGCAGGCCCGCGCCGAGGGGCGCAGCACCCTGTTCCGGTCGCCCTGGCGCGATGCCGATCCCGCGACCCATCCCGACAAACCCTACGCCGTGCGCGTGAAAGCCCCGCTCGAGGGCGAAACGGTGATCGAGGACCGGGTGCAGGGCAATGTGACCATCCGCAACGACCAGCTTGATGACATGATTTGTTTACGTTCCGATGGCACGCCGACCTACATGCTGGCCGTCGTGGTCGACGATCACGACATGGGCGTCAGCCATGTCATCCGCGGGGACGATCACCTGAACAACACCGCCAGGCAGATGCTGGTCTACCGCGCCATGGGATGGGACCTGCCCACCTTCGCCCACATCCCGCTGATCCACGGCGAGGACGGCAAGAAGCTGTCGAAGCGCCACGGCGCCCTGGGGGTCGAGGAATACGCGGCCATGGGCTATCCCGCCGCGGCCATGCGCAATTACCTGGCGCGGCTGGGCTGGAGCCACGGCGACGACGAGGTCTTCACGACCGCGCAGGCGACCGAGTGGTTCGACCTTGGCGGCATCGGCAAGTCGCCCGCGCGGCTCGACTTCAAGAAGCTCGGCCACATCTCGGGGCAGCACATGGCGATGCTGGAGGACGACGAGATCCTGCAAGGCGTGCGCGATTACCTGGCGGCCGCCGGGGAGCCGCCGCTGGACGACGACGCCATGGCCGACCTGGCCCGCGCCCTGCCCCTGACCAAGGGCAGCGCCAAGACCTTCCCCGAACTGCTGGAAAAATCGGCGTTTTCCATGATCCACCGTCCCATCGTGCCCGAGCCGAAGGCCGCGAAGGCGCTGGACACGGTATCCCTTGGCATACTGGCCGAATTGACGCCGCACCTGCAAACTGCTAGCTGGGAACGCGACACGCTCGAGGCGGTCGCCACCCGGATCGCGGAAGCGCACGGCGTGGGTCTGGGCAAGGTAGCCGGGCCCCTGCGCGCCTCACTGGCCGGTCGGACGGCCACCCCCAGCGTCTTTGACATGATGGTCGTGCTGGGCCGCGACGAAACGCTGGCCCGCCTGGACGAGGCCATCCAAAACGGACCGCAAGGTCCGGAAAAGAACGGTTGAACGGCCGGCCCCGGTGGCCGGTCCGCTCAATACAACAAAGGGAGTTCTGGCATTGGCAGACGAACAGAAAACCGCGAAGCTGACCTTGGGCGACACGACGCTGGACCTGCCGGTGCTCAGCCCCACGGCGGGACCCGACGTGATCGATATCCGCAAGCTGTATGCGCAGGCGGGCGTGTTCACCTACGACCCCGGTTTCACCTCGACGGCCTCGTGCAGCAGCACCATCACCTTCATCGACGGTGACAAGGGCGAATTGCTGCACCGCGGCTATCCCATCGACCAGTTGGCCGGAAAATCCCATTTCCTCGAGGTCTGCTACCTCCTGCTTTACGGCGAACTGCCCTCGGCCCCGCAGCTCGAGGATTTCGAGCATCGCGTGACGCAGCACACCATGCTGCACGAGCAGATGATGAACTTCTTCCGAGGCTTCCGCCGCGACGCGCATCCCATGGCGATCATGGTGGGCGTGGTCGGCGCCATGTCGGCCTTCTACCACGACAGCACCGATATCGGCGATCCGTGGCAGCGCGAGGTTGCGTCGATCCGGTTGATCGCCAAGATGCCCACCATCGCGGCCTGGGCCTACAAGTACTCCATCGGCCAGCCCTTCGTGTATCCGCGCAACGACCTGGACTATGCGTCGAACTTCCTGCGCATGTGCTTCAGCGTGCCGGCCGAAGATTACGTGGTGAACCCGATCCTCAGCCGCGCGATGGACCGGATCTTCACGCTGCACGCCGACCACGAGCAGAACGCCTCGACCTCGACGGTCCGCCTGGCGTCGAGCTCGGGCGCGAACCCCTTCGCCTGCATCGCCGCCGGCATCGCCTGTCTCTGGGGCCCGGCCCACGGCGGCGCCAACCAGGCCTGCCTGGAAATGCTGCGCGAGATCGGCACCCCCGACCAGATCCCGGAATACATCGCGCGGGCCAAGGACAAGAACGATCCGTTCCGCCTGATGGGCTTCGGCCACCGCGTCTACAAGAACTTCGACCCGCGTGCGCGTGTGATGAAGGAATCGGCGGACGAGGTGCTGGACCTGCTGGGCATCGAGGACAATCCGACGCTTCAGGTCGCCAAGGAGCTTGAGAGGGTCGCGCTGGAAGACCCGTATTTCGCCGACAAGAAGCTCTACCCGAACGTGGACTTCTACTCGGGGATCATCCTCGACGCGATGGGCTTTCCCACCGCGATGTTCACTCCGATCTTCGCCTTGGCGCGGACCGTGGGCTGGATCTCCCAGTGGAAAGAGCAGATCAGCGATCCGCAGCTCAAGATCGGCCGCCCGCGGCAGCTGTATCTGGGCGAAACGGCGCGCGACTACACCAACGTCGAAAACCGCTGAGCCCGCGCCTTTGGGCGCCTGATCGGGGCATTGTCGCCGAACCGGCGACCTTGCCGCGAAATCGCTGCTTATGATCCGATGGGCGCCTTCGCGGCGCCCATTTCATGACTGTTTTTGTCGTCAGCGTGCCCGCAGTCCAACAATCTGCGGAGCCAGCAATGACCGATACCTCCAGAAGCATGACGTTCACTATCGAGGGTGAAGTCCCCGTCCAGATAACGATCCACGAGGACGGAACTGGCGGACTGGTATTTACCCTTTTGGTCGACGAAAGCGGCGGCACGATTGGAGACCTGAACGGTCTTTTCTTCGATTTCGGTGATCCGGCTCTGGTCGATGGGCTTCTGGCCGATGGCGCAGAGGTGACCAATACCGATTTTGAATACGATGGCGTCGACAATCTGGGCGGCGGCGTGAACATCAAGGGCGATCTGGTCAACGACACAGATCTGTTCGACGCGGGCGTTCGCCTTGGCACCTCAGGCATGGCGAAGGATGACCTTCAGACTGCCACCTTTACCCTGACTCACGAGACCGAAGATCTGACACTGGAAGATGTGGCGTTGATGGACTTTGCCGTGCGCCTGACCTCGACGGGCGAAATCGACGGAAGCCGCGACGGTTCGCTGAAGCTGGGCGGCACCTCGCCCGAGGCGCCGGCGGATGACAGCGGCGTCGGTGACGGCGGCGGGGACTACGGCGGCGACGATACGCTGCCCGACGATCCCGATACCTTCCCCGACTTCCCCGATGACGGCGGCGATCTCGGCGCCGGTGACGAGTTCCTCTATGACGATGGCGGCGTTCTCGATGCTGGCGATCCGCTGCTCGATGGCCCCGGCGACGACGGATTGCTCCAACCGCCCAGCGACGATCCGCTTCTGTCCGATCCAGCGCTGTCGGACCCGCCGCTCGATGATGGCGGGACGTATTTCGAGGATATCTCGATCCTCTGAACCAGAAAACCGGCCCCAATCGGGGCCGGTTTCCATTTGCGGTATCGCGCCATAAGGCCGCGCGATGAGACCGGTCAGGCGGCCTTGTCCTGCGCGTCGATATCGGTGCCGTCTGGCAGGAACGGATAGTCGATATAGCCCCGCTCGTCCCCGCCGTAGAAGGTATCGGGATCCTGCGCGTTCAGCTCGGCGCCCACGCGGAACCGTTCGGGCAGGTCGGGATTGGCGATGAAGTCGCGCCCGAAGGTCACGGCGTCGCAATGGCCCGACGCGATTTGCGCGACGGCACTGTCCTTGTCGTAGCCGCCATTCGCGATATAGAACCCGTCCCACAGCGTGCGCAGGCGCTTCAGCGCTTCGAACGTCTCGTCGGCGACATCGGCCCCCGGAAACTGCTCGACCACGTGGATATAGGCCAGGCGCTTGTCGTTCACCATCTTGTAGACGGGGGTGAAATGCGCCTCGGGGTCGCTGTCGGACAGGTCGTTGGTCTTGCCGAAGGGCGACAGGCGGATACCGATACGGTCGCGCGGCCAGACGGTGGCCACCGCGTCGATGACTTCCGACACGAAGCGCATCCGCTTCTCGGGGCTGCCGCCGTAATCGTCGTCGCGATCGTTGATCCCGTCTTTCAGGAACTGGTCCAGCAGGTACCCGTTCGCGGCGTGGATCTCGACGCCGTCGAATCCGGCCTCTTTCGCCCGCTCGGCTCCGTCGCGGAACTGCTCGACCGTCTCGCGGATCTGCTCGATGGTCATGGCCTGCGGCTCGGAGCAATCCTCGAACCCATTCTCGGTGAAGGTCTGCTGCTGGGCGCGGACAGCCGACGGGGCCAGTGGCTTGGCGTTGTCCGGCAGAAGCGAGCTGTGGCTGATCCGGCCCACGTGCCAAAGCTGCAGGAAGATGCGTCCGCCCTGGGCGTGCACGGCGTCGGTGATCTTGCGCCACTCGCGCACGTGGGCGTCGGTGTGGATACCGGGCGTGTCCTTGTACCCCTTGCCCATGGCCGAGACCTGCGTCGCCTCGGCCAGGATCAACCCGGCGCTGGCACGCTGCTTGTAATAGGTCTGGGCCCACGCATTCGGGGTGCCGTCGGCCTGGCTGCGGTTGCGGGTCAGCGGCGCCATCAGCACCCGGTTGGGCAGCTCGATCGCACCCATGGTGGCGGGATCGAACAAGGTTCGTGTTTCGGCCATGGTCATCGGTCCTTTCGATGATTAGAAAAGCTTCACGCAAGGAACGTCGGCTACCGCGTGCCGTTCCCAACAGACCGACCGCACTGACCGCGCAAGCGATCTGCGAAAATCCACATATATCTTCGAAAGGGCCACGATGCGCCTGAACGTCAACGCCCATCTGGACTATGGCATAGACACGCCCGCCGACCTGCTGGTCCAGATCGAGGCGGCGAACCTGCCCGGCCAGTCGGTCATCGATCCGGTCTTCGATCCGGGCGAGACGGGCCACCTCCACCGCATCGCCGCCGAGGACGATATCGGCACGCGTGTCTGGCTGCATTGCCGCCAGCGGCTGCGCTGCCAATACACCGCCACGGTCGAGATCGACCGCGCCATTCCCGACCTGCCGTCGCTGCAACAGGACCCCGTCCACACCCTCCCGCACGAGGCCGTGCGCTATCTCATGTCGTCGCGGTTCTGCCCTTCAGACGAGTTCCAGAGCTACGCCGCCGACACGTTCGGCCACCTGCAGGGCGGCGCGGCCATCGCGGCCATGTCCGCCTGGATCCAGGAAAAGTTCATCTACACGCCCGGGGCGTCATCGGCGTCGACCACCGCGGTTGACACGTTCGTGCAGCGCCGCGGCATCTGCCGCGACTACGCCCACGTGCTGGTCGCGCTGGCCCGAGCGGCGGCCATCCCCGCCCGAATGGTCAGCTGTTACGGGCTGAACGTGACGCCCCCCGATTTCCACGCCACGGTCGAGGTCTGGCTGGACGGCGGCTGGCACCTGGTGGACCCGACGGGCATGTGCCGCCCCGACGAGATCGCCATCATCGGAGTGGGCCGCGATGCCGCCGACATCGCGTTCCTCACCAGCTACGGCTGGGTCAACCTGATCTCGCAGGGCGTGTCCGTGACGACGGCCTAGCGGCCCTCGTAATCCGGTGCGCGCTTTTCCAGGAAGGCCATCACGCCCTCCTGGAAATCGCGGGTCACGCCGCATTCACCCTGCAGCGATGCCTCGAGGTCCAGTTGCTCGGCCAGGCCGTTGTCGTATGTGGCGCGCAGGGCCTTCTTCACGTTGCGATAGGCCACGGTCGGCCCGCTGGCCAGGTGCGCGGCACGGCCCCACCAGTGGTCGCGGAACCCTTCGTCCGGGATCGCTTCCCAGATCATGCCCCAGTCGGCCGCCTGCCGCGCGCCGATCGGCTCGGCGAACAGGGCCGCGCCCATGGCCTTGGCGAACCCCATCTGGCGCGGCAGCCAATAGGTGCCGCCCGCGTCCGGGATCAGCCCGATCCGGGTGAAGGCCTGCAGGAAAACCGCCGAGTCCGCGGCGATGACCACGTCCGCCGCCAGCGCGAGGTTCGCCCCCGCGCCCGCCGCAGGACCGTTCACCGCGCTGATCGTTGGCAGCGGGCAGTCGTAGATGGCCTTGAGCATCGGCTCGTACTCGTCTCGCAGCACGCGCTCCAGGTCGGCCTGGTTCAGGTTCACCCGGTCGCCCAGGTCCTGACCCGAGCAGAAGGCCCGACCCTGTCCCGTCATGACGATCGCCCGCGCATCTTCGCCCGGGTTGCGGAAGGCGTGCAAAAGCTCGGCCCGCATCTGGGTGTTCAGCGCGTTCATCTTGTCGGGACGGTTCAGCGTGATGACGGCGACGCCGTCGCGCAGGGACAGGCGGATGGTCTGGTAGTTCATGGCGGCTCCCCTCGGGCGTGTCGCGTCCTTGATGGCACGGCGCGTCAAAGGGGGGAAGTGTGACGCCCGGTCAGAGCCTGCGGTTGTCCCCCATGAGCGCGTCCAGCCGCGCCTGTTCCTCGGGGCTCAGCGCCTCGGGGGGCGCGGCATCCTCGGGGCGGCGCCGGCGCAGGTAGCTCACGGCGATCAGTCCGCCGCCCAGCACCATCACCGGCCCGGCGAGCCACAGCACGAGGTTCGCGCCCCGGAAGGTCGGCTTCAGCAGGACGTACTCGCCGTAGCGGGTCACGAGGTAGTCGATGACCTCTTCATCGCTGTCGCCGGCCACCAGCCGTTCGCGCACGGCGATGCGCAGGTCCCGGGCCAGATCGGCGTTGGATTCGTCGATATTCTCGTTGCGGCAGACGAGACAGCGCAGCCCCTTGGACAGCTCGCGCGCCCGCGCCTCAAGCGCGGGAGTCTCCAGCACCTCGTCGGGCTGCACGGCCAACGCGGGCAGAGGTGGCAGCAATGCCAGCCAGACCAGAACGACCAGACGCTTCATTCCGCGGGAAGCCCGGCAGCGGGCGTCCGGGCGGCCCCCGCAGCGACACGGTGGCGCCGGTCCGACAGGCTCAGGCAGCCGCCCAGGGCCATGATGATGCAGCCCGCCCAGATCCAGTTGGCGAAGGGCTTGATATACGTGCGCACGGCCCAGCCGCCGCCCTCCTGCGGATCGCCGATCACGACGTAGATGTCACGAAGGATGCCGTTATCGATGGCGGCCTCGGTCGTCGGCATCTGCGCCACGGGATAGAACCGCTTCTCGGGTTGCAACGTCGCGATGGTGCGATCCCCGCGCGAGACCTCGATGGACGCCATCGTGGTCTGGTAATTCGGGCCGCGCCCGCCCCGGACCTCGTCCAGCGCGATGGTGTAACCGGCAACGTCGAAGGTGTCGCCCACGTCGGCCACGCGGATATCCTCGACCTGCCACGCGGTCAGCGCGCAGATCCCGAACAGCGTCACGCCAAAGCCCGCATGGGCCACCGACTTGCCCCAGTCGGCGCGCGGCAGTCCCTTCAGACGGCGCAGCTTGGCCGACAGGTCGCGGCCCTTGCCCGCGCGCTGCCACAGGTCGGCGACGACCCCGAGACCGACCCAGGCGGCCAGCACGGCACCGATCGGGGCCAGCATCGAGCCGCCGGTCTGTAGCACCCACACCAGGGCACCCAGCGCCACCGACAGGGCCAGAGCGCCCCAGAGCGGGACCATCACCCGGTCCATCCGGGCCCGTTTCCAAGGCATGAGCGAGCCCAGCGGCAGCAACATCGCCAACGCCACCATGAAGGGCGTGAAGGCCGCGTCGAAGAACGGCGCGCCGACGCTCAGCTTGCGGTCGAAGGCCATCTCGGCCACCAGCGGCCAGACAGTGCCCACGAAGACCACGAAGGCGGAGACCGCCAGCAGGACATTGTTGGCAACCAGCGCCGCCTCGCGGCTGGCCAGCGCGAAGACGCCCTTCGCCTCGAGCACCGCCGCCCGCGCGGCGTAAAGCGTCAGGGCGCCCCCCATGAACAGCCCGGTGATCATCAGCAGGTAGACGCCCCGCTCGGGGTCGTTGGCGAAGGCATGCACGCTGGTCAGCACGCCCGAGCGGACGATGAACGCCCCGATCAGCGAGAAGCCGAAGGCGAGGATCGCCAGGAGGATGGTCCAGCTTTTCAGCGCCTCGCGCTTTTCGACCACGATGGCCGAGTGAAGCAGCGCCGCCGAGATGAGCCACGGCATGAAGCTGGCGTTCTCGACCGGGTCCCAGAACCAGAAGCCGCCCCAGCCCAGCTCGTAATAGGCCCACCACGAGCCCAGGGCGATGCCCACGGTCAGGAACAGCCACGCGGCCAGCGTCCAGGGCCGCACCCAGCGGCCCCACGCGGCATCGACGCGCCCCTCGATCAGGGCGGCCACGGCAAAGCTGAACGCCATGCTCAGCCCCACGTACCCGAGGTAAAGGAACGGCGGGTGGAACGCCAAGCCGGGGTCCTGGAGCAGCGGGTTCAGGTCCTGCCCGTTCATGGGCGGCGTCGCCAGCCGCGAGAACGGGTTCGAAGTGAACACCAGGAAGCTCAGGAACGCCACGCTGATCGCGCCCTGCACCCCGATGACGCGGGCCCGCAGGCTGGGCCGCAGGTTGCCGCCGAACACCGCCGCCATGGCCGCGTAAAGCGCGAGGATCACGCACCACAGCAGCATGGACCCCTCGTGGTTCCCCCAAACGCCGGTGATCTTGTAGATCAGCGGCTTGTCGGTATGGGAATTGGCCGTCACCAGCCGCAGCGAGAAGTCCGAGGTCACGAACCCGTAGGTCAGGGCCGCGAAGGCGAACGCGAGACACAGGAACTGCCCGTTGGCGGCGGGTCCCCCGGCGGCCATGGCACCGGGCCAGTTACGCGAGGCGCCCACAAGCGGAACGACCGTCTGAACACACGCCAGCACGAGGGCCAGAATCAGGGCGAAGTGACCGAGTTCGATAATCATGGCCGGATCATACAGATGGCCGGGGCCAAGGCCAATGCGGCAGCCACGCCGCAGGGATCAGATCACCGTGTGGACCAGCCCCACCAGCGCGACAGAGATGAGCGGGATTGCGACGGCCAGCCCCTGCGGCAGGTTCAGCGACCGCCCGATGACCAGGAAATGAAGGACCGCGCCCGAGATGTGCAGCGCGACGCCGAGGGCGAGGCCGGGATGATCGGGAATCGGCCCCGCGGCCCCCCACTGCGCCGCGCTCCACCACCAGAGCAGGATGCCCGCGGTTCCGGACCAGCTCAGCACCATGCCCAAGGCCAGGGGCGTCGCGTTCGAGCGCCACAGCCACGCGAAGGTGACGGCGATCAGCGCGGCCATCAGCGCCATGGCGCCGCCGACCAGCAGGTATGCGGCGCCATCACCAAGGGCCGCCCTGCCGGCGAACAGCAAGACCAGCACGGCCAGGACGAGACAAGCGGCGGATTTCATGGTCTCGTCACCTCGCGCAGCGCCCTGTCCAGCCGCTCGGCAGCGGCGCGGTTCCGCTCCAGATCGCGGGTCAGCCGCCAGCCCCGCAGCAGCGCGCGCAGCCACCGACGCATCACAGGCCGCCCTTCGCGCCCAGGACTGTCCCCCGCACGAGGGCCGTCATCTCGACCAGCACCGCGGTGTTCTTGTTCAGCACCTGTCGCGTGGCGGCGTCCTTCTGCCCGTCGCGGTAGAGCAGGTAGAACACCAGCACGACCCACGGGCCGTCCTCGGCGATGAGCTTCATCATCAGCTCAACCGGCACGGGAGGCTCGCCAATCGTCCAGCGCGGCGTTCCCCTCGGGCGCGGGCGTTCGAGCGGCCGCTGCACGCAGCAGGGACCGCCGGAATTGCTGCCCCTTCACCTGGTGGCGCGCGCCGAAATAGAATGACACGATCGCCCCCAGCAGCCACCAGAGCGGTTCGGGCACGGAAGCCAGCCCCGTCATCCGGGCCGAGAACCAGACCGGGTCGATCATGGCGGCCACGAACAGCCCCAGCGTGCCCAGCGCCATGGCGGGGCGCGGCACGCGGTTCACGCCGTCCATGAACCGGTCGAAACCGCCAGACGCCTCGCGGTCGAACGCGGCCGAGAACTGGTCCAGTACGGCGCGGCGATGGTCGGCGTCGCGGGTGGCGCGGCCCTCGGCGTTCTCGCGAAAGACCTCGATCGTGTCGCGCAACGCGTCGTTGCCCGCACCGAACAGCAGGCCCACGGCGCGGTCGATCATGCCCATGACGCCACCCGTGCGCGGTGCTCCGCGTCGCTGAGGTGATAGCGGGGCGAGACGAAGTGCTCGGCCCGCGTGATCCAGCCGCCCTTGCCGCCGTCGCGCCGTCGCGCGAACTTGCGCAGCGACGGCCGCGCGTCCCCCAATCCATAATAGTAATTCCGCCGCGCGATCCCGTAGGCGTCGCGCAGGTGGTGGGGCGCCTGCGCATGCGCCAGCGCGGCGGCCGCCGCCGTGCGCGGGCCGATGATGCCGTCCACCGCCACCGGGTGCCCCATGTCGCCCAGCAGCCGTTGCAAGATCTTCACCGCGTTGGCGCCTGCGTTGACCTGCATGTCGAACACGGTCGCCTGCAGGCTTTCGGGCAGTCGGTCGAGACCCGGTTTCGCGAAATAGTCCCGCAGGAAGATCTGGCGCGCCCGGTCCCGGCTCACGGCACGGACATCATCGGTGTCCACGTCGCCGTCGCCGTCCAGGTCAAGCCCCAGCCGACGGAGCGTGCCGATCGTCACGCCATGCTTGGTGGCGCCGCCGGGATCGTCCGGGTCGTTCACGAAGCCGCCTTCGCGGGCCACGATCTCGTCTGCGATGTCATGTATGCTGCGCATGGGCTGTCCTCGATCAGGTCGGGACAGACCATCGCGCGGCCCGGGTTAATTCGTGGCGACGCCTGCGTTCGGATCCTGGTAGACGCCCTGCTCCTTCAGCGCATCGACCACTTCCTTGGGCATGTAGGACTCGTCGTGCTTGGCCAGAATCTCGGTCGCCTGGAAGGTGCCGTCGACGAAGCGGCCCGTGCCGACCATACCCTCGCCCTCGCCGAAAAGATCCGGCAGCACGCCGGTATAGGCCACAGGGATCGTCGCGGCGCCGTCGGTCACCGCGAAGGTGATGGTCTCGCCCTGCCCGCGCAGCAAGCTTCCGTCGGCCACGAGGCCGCCGATGCGGAACACCTCGTTCGGGGCCGGGGGCGCCTCGGCCACCTGGCTGGGCGAGCGGAAGAAGTTGATCCCGTCGCGCATGGCGTAGCCGATCAGCGCCGTGGACACCACGAGCGCCACCATACCGATGGCGATCACCTGGATGCGGCGCTTCTTTTTCAGCGTGGTCAGGGCCATGGGCGCTCCTTCACCGGATTGGCCTAAGATATAGCACTCGAAGGGCGCCCGTGGAAGGGTCCGGCGCAGGGTCGCGACATCATGGTCCGTGCGCCGTGCCCGTCAGGGAAAGACCGCCGGCGCGGTCAGGCCCTCGGTCTCGGGCAGACCCAGCATCAGGTTGGCGTTCTGGAGCGCCTGCCCAGAAGACCCCTTCGCCAGATTGTCGAGCGCGCAGAAAACGATGGCCCTGCCCGCGCGGCGATCGGGGACCACCGAGATATGGGCATAATTCGAACCGCGAACGTGCCGCGTGGACGGAAGCTCACCCATGGGCAGGACGACCAGGAACGGCTCGTCCGCATAGGAGTCGGTGAAGGCGGCGTGCAGCGCCGCGGCGTCGCCCTTCACGTAGACGGTGGCGAGGATACCGCGGTTCATGGGGATCAGGTGCGGCGTGAACTGCACCTGCACCGGGCGGCCGGCGATGGCGCTGAACTCCTGGTCGAACTCGCCCAGGTGACGGTGCGTGCCGCCGGCGCCGTAGGCATGGGTGCCCTCGCTCAACTCGGCGTGCAGCAGGTTCTCCTTGGGCGACCGCCCCGCCCCGCTGACACCGGCCTTCAGGTCGATCACGATGTCGTCGAGATCGATCAGCCCCCGTTCGATCAGGGGCCGAAGCGCGTATTGGCCCGTGGCGGCGTTGCAGCCCGTGCCCGCCACCAGCCGCGCGTCACGGATGGCGTCGCGGTAGAACTCGGTCAGGCCATAGATGGCGGTCTCCTGCAGGTCTGTCGCGTCGTGCGGCTTGCCGTACCATTTCTGGTACTCGGCCGGGTCGCGCAGCCGGAAATCGGCGCTGAGATCCACGACCTTCACGTTTGCCGGCAGGGTCCGGATCACCGCCTGTGACGTGGCGTGTGGCAGCGCGCAGAAGACCAGGTCGATGGTGTCGAAATCGATCTGATCGATCGTGACCAGATCGGGCAGGTCCAGATGGCGCAGGTGCGGGAACACGGCGCCCATGGGCTGGCCCGCCTTGCGGTCGGCGCTGAGCGCGGCGATCTCCAGCCCCGGATGGGTGGCGATCAGCCTGACGAGTTCGGCGCCGGTATAGCCCGAGGCGCCCAGGATGGCGATCTTGTGGCTCATGTGGTGGTCTCCAGGTCTTCGGGACTGCGCTCGGCGGTCCCCGTCGGATCATCGCGGATGATCTCAGGCCGCTTCGAAGGTGATCTGTCGCTTCAGGAACTGGGTGGCGCGGCTCGACACCCGGCGCGGATCGCCCGTGGTCAGGAACCGGGCCGCCCCGGTGCCCGCCATGCCGGGGTGACGCTCCAGGTAGTCGGCCAGACTTTCGGCCACCAGGCTGGCCTGGCTGAAGACCGACACGTCTGGGCCCAGCGCATCCTGAAAGGTTTCTTCCATCAGCGGGTAGTGGGTACAGCCGAGAATCGCCGCCTGCGGGCGGGGCATCTTGCGTTTCAGCGCGTCCACGTGGCTGCGCACCAGCGCCTCGGCCAGGATCATGTCGCCGTCCTCGATGGCATCCACGACGCCGCCGCAGGCCTGCGCCTCGACATCCACGCCGATGGCGCGGAAGGCCAGTTCGCGCTGGAAGGCGCGGCTGCTGACGGTGGCGGGCGTGGCGAACAGGGCCACGTGCTGCACCGCCACCTCGCGCGGGGGCGAGTTGTCGCCCCACTGCCGTTCGGTCAGCGCCTCGATCAGCGGGACGAAGACGCCCAGCACGCGCTTGTTCTTGGGCAGCCATGTCTCCTGCATCCGGCGCAGCGCGGCCGCCGACGCGGTGTTGCAGGCCAGGATCACCAGGTTGCAGCCCTCGTCGAACAGCCGCTGGGTCGCCGCGGTGGTCAGCTCGAAAATGTCGTCCGAGTCGCGCACGCCATAGGGCGCGTGGGCGCTGTCGGCGAAGTAGACGAAGGGCACCTCGGGCAGGCGTTTCTGCACGACGTCCAGGACGGTCAGCCCGCCGATGCCGCTATCGAAGATCCCTACCGCCATGGGGCTTTGCCTTGTATCGTGTCTCGAACTCGTAGCCGTATCCGCGACTGCGCAGCGGCCGTGGCGACAGGGCATAGGTGCTGTCCCGGAGAAAGTCCATCATCGCCCGCGGGTCGCCCGCCCGCGCGTCCAGCTCGTGGCGCGGGATGGGCCGGCCGACGCTGATCCGGCAAGGCGCATCCACCCGCGACCGGAACTCCTTGATCAGCAGCGCCAGCCGCAGCGTCGGGTGAACGTGGCTTGCCAGCTGGAACAGCCGCGAATTGGTCCCGTCGAAATAGATCGGCACCACGGTCGCCTGCGACTTGGCGATCAGCTTGGCCGTGAAGCTGCGCCATTGCGGATCCATGGGTGCGCCCAGCGGCCGCGCCGAGGTGGCCACCGTGCCGCCCGGAAACACGCCGATGGCCCCACCCTCGGCCAGATAGCGCAGCGCCTCTTTCCGCGTGGCGATGTTGACGGCCTGGGCATCCTTGGTCTCGTCGAAGGACACGGGCAGGATCACCCGATCCAGCGCCTCGGCCCGGCGGAACACGCGGTTGGCAAGGATGCGGAAATCCCCACGAATGCCCGCAAGAATGTGGCCCATCATCAGCCCGTCGAGAATGCCGAAGGGATGGTTCGCCACGACGATCAGCGGCCCCACGCGGGGAATGTCCTCGAGCGCGCCCTGGACGACCTCCAGCGACAGGCCATAGCGGTCCACCATGACCTGCCAGAAGTCCCGGCCCGCGGCGACATCGTCACCGTATCCCTTGGCCCGGCGAATCAGCGACAGCCGTCCGGTCGCGTTCTCGATGGTCCGCACCAGCGCCCGCGCGCCGCGTGATCGGACGGAACTGGCATAGGAGATGTCGCGCGTTGCCTCGCGCCGGTCGGTCCTGCTGTGCTGCGACACGCCTGGATGTCCTGCTCTGCCCGCGACCTTTATTGCGCCGCATGCTGCACGGGGGCCGCACCCTTGGCAATGGCCTCCAGCAGCGTTTCACGGGTCGCCTCGGCGCGGGTGGCGTTCGCCTCCTTCACCGGCCCGAAGCCGCGGATTTCGAGCGGCAGTCGCGCCAGGGCGATCACCGCGTCGCGGGCCGTGTCGATCTTGGGAAGCACCCGGTCCAGGTCCGCCTCGTACTGCTTGATCAGCCGCCGTTCCATCCGCCGCTCGGCGGTATAGCCGAACGGATCCAGCGGCGTGCCCCGCAGGACCTTGCCACGCGCGAGCATCGGGTAGACCCGCTCGATCCAGTCCCCGAAGGCGCGCTTGCCGGGGCGTCCATCGTGGCCCTTCTTCGCCACCAGCGGCGCGGCAAGGTGATATGTCGGCTGGGCCTTGTCCCCGAACTGCGCGCGCACTTTGGCGCGCGTTCTCGAAAGCAGGCGCGCGACCTCGTATTCGTCCTTGTAGGCGAGAAGCTTGTGATAGCCTTCGGCCACGGCCTCTTTCAGGTCGCGGTCGGTGATCCCCTCCAGCCGCTTCAGGTATCGCCGCGCCAGCCGCTCGCCCTGGTAGGCGCGGAGGTGGTCGGCGCGGAAGGCGATCCGCTCGTCCAGCGATTTGGGCTTTTCCACGATGTTGGGCCGCAGCACCCGCGCGACGCCGTCGGGGTTCAGGGCGGCCCACCGGCCCAGCGCGAAGGCCCGCAGGTTGTCGTCGACCGCGGCACCGTTCAGGCGGATGGCCCCTTCGATGGCGTCCAGCGCGATGGGAAGGCGCCCGCGCTGCCAGGCCGCGCCGAATACCATCATGTTGGAATAGATGCTGTCGCCCATGAGCGCCGCGGCCAGCGCCGTGGCGTCGAACATCTGGACGTCGTCGCCCAGCCGCCGCGTCAGCGCGAGGCCCAGGTCCTCGCCCGGGATGCGGAAGCCCGGGTCGCGGGTGAAATCGCCGGTGATGATCTCGTGGCTGTTGACGACACCGCCCGTCCGGCCGGTGCGCATGAGGCCCAGCGTCTTGGCCCCCGCGCTCACCACCAGGTCGCCACCGATCAGCGCGTCCGCCTCGCCCGCCGCCACGCGGATGGCGCTAATGTCGCCGGGCGTATTGCCAAGGCGGCAGTGGATATGCACCGCGCCACCCTTCTGGGCGAGGCCGGCCATCTCCATCATCCCCGCGCCCTTGCCGTCCAGATGCGCGGCCATGGCCAGCACCGCGCCGATGGTGACGACGCCGGTGCCCCCCACGCCGGTGATGACCACGTTCCACGTCCCGTCGATGGCGGGCAGATCGGGGGCAGGCAGATCGCCGATCTCGACCTCGGCCGTCGCCTCGCGCCGGATCTCGGCGCCCGAGACGCTGACGAAGGACGGGCAGAACCCCTGCAGGCAGCTGTAATCCTTGTTGCAGGAGGACTGGTCGATGGCGCGCTTGCGGCCCAACTCGGTCTCGACCGGAACGATCGAGACGCAGTTCGACTGAACGCCGCAATCGCCGCAGCCTTCGCACACATCGGTGTCGATGAAGATGCGGGTGTCGGGATCGGGGAACAGGCCCTTCTTGCGGCGGCGTCGCTTTTCGGCCGCGCAGGTCTGCACGTAGACGATGGCGCTGACGCCCTTGGTCGTGCGCATCCGCTCCATGACCTCGGGCATGGCGTCGCGTTCGTGCCAGCCGATGGTCTTCGGGAACGCATCGCGCGCGGGTTCTTCCTTGGGGTCGAAGACCACGTCGATGGTATTCACGCCAGCGGCCTGCAACTCGCGCACGATCCTGTCGGGGCCTAGGCCCCCGTCGTTGCCCTGCCCGCCCGTCATGGCCACGGCGTCGTTGTAGAGGATCTTGTAGGTAATGTTCGTGCCGGCCGCGACGGCGGCGCGGATCGCCATGATACCCGAGTGGTTGTAGGTGCCGTCGCCGAGGTTCTGGAATACGTGATCGGTGGTCGAGAACGGCGCCTCGCCGATCCAGTTGGCGCCCTCGCCCCCCATATGGGTGAAGCCACTGGTGTCGCGGTCCATCCATTGGACCATGAAATGGCAGCCGATCCCGGCATAGGCGCGGCTGCCCTCGGGCACCTTGGTGGAGGTGTTGTGCGGACAGCCCGAGCAGAAATACGGCAGCCGCGAGGCGAGCTCTTCCGCGTTGTCGGCGCGACGGCTGTCGTTGAGCATCTGCATCCGGCCGCGCAGCTCGTCGCTGTCGCGCCCTTCCTCGATCAGGACGTCGCCCAGGATCGTGGCGATCTGCACCGGCTCCAGCGCGTATTCGACCGGGAACAGCTCGATCTTCTGGCCATGCTCCCAGCTGTCGCCCTTGTGCCAGCCATAGACCCGGCGGCCGCGGCGGTCGTCGAACAGCGCTTCCTTGATCTGGACCTCGATCAGCTTGCGCTTTTCCTCGACCACCACGATCAGGTCCAGCCCCTCGGCCCAGTCGTGGAACCCCGCCATGTCCAGCGGCCATGTCTGACCGACCTTGTAGGTGGTGATGCCCAGCGAATCGGCCCGCCCGGCGTCGATGCCCAGCAGGCCCAGCGCATGGGTCAGGTCCAGCCAGTTCTTGCCGGCAGCGACCAGCCCGATCTTGGCGCCCGGCTTTCCCCAGACGCGGTGGTTCATGCGGTTGGCGTGGGAAAACGCCTCGGCCAGCCGCCGCTTCCAGTGGATCACGCGGTGTTCCTGCGCGATCCAGTGGTCGCCCAGCCGGATGTTCACCCCGTCCTCGGGCAACTCCAGGTCCGGGGTGACGAACCGCATCCGGTCCGGCCGCCCGTCGATCACCGATGTGACCTCGACCGTGTCCTTCATCAGCTTAAGCCCCGCCCAGACGCCCGCGTAGCGCGACAGCGCGAAACCGTAGAGACCGAAGTCCAGTATCTCCTGCACGCCCGCCGGCGAGAGCACCGGCATATAAGCGTCGACCATGGCGAAGTCGGACTGGTGGCAGGTCGTCGAGGATTCGCCCGTGTGATCGTCGCCCATGGCCATGATCGCGCCGCCATGGGGCGAGGTGCCGGCGAAATTGGCGTGGCGCATCACGTCTCCCGACCGGTCCACGCCCGGACCCTTGCCGTACCACAGTCCGAAAACGCCGTCGTACTTGCCCTCTCCGCGCAGTTCGGCCTGCTGCGCGCCCCACAGCGCGGTGGCGGCCAGGTCCTCGTTCAAACCAGGCTGGAAGACGATGTCGTTCTCGCCCAGAAGCTTGCCCGCCCGCGACATCTGCATGTCCACGGCCCCGAGGGGCGAGCCGCGATAGCCGGTGACGTAACCGGCCGTATTCAGACCCGCCGCCCGGTCGCGGGCCTTCTGGGTCAGCATCAGCCGCACCAGCGCCTGCGTGCCGTTCAGAAGCACATCGCGCTTGGTCAGATCGTATCGATCCTGCAAAGTCACATCGTGACGCATGAGCGGCCCTCCCTGCCTCATTTTAAGCTTAGGTCAAGAAATCTGACCCAACAATTCACATTTCGTGGTTCAATGAGATTGATAAACGGGCGCTTCGGCACCTAGTTGAGGCGCAGATGAAGAAAATCGTTCTGATAGGATCCCCACCATGATGGACTGGGACAAATTGCGCGTCTTCCACGCCGTCGCCGATGCGGGCAGCCTGACCCATGCGGGCGACGTGCTGCATCTCAGCCAATCCGCCGTGTCGCGCCAGATCCGGTCGCTGGAGGAGGCATTGGACACCACCCTGTTCCACCGTCACGCCCGGGGCCTGATCCTGACCGAACAGGGCGAGCTTCTGCACGACGCCACCTCGTCCATGAACCGCCGCCTGGAAACGGCCGCCGCACGCATCCGCGACAGCCGCGAGGAGGTCTTTGGCGAACTGCGGGTCACCACGACCACAGGCTTCGGCACCCTTTGGCTGGTGCCGCGCCTGCCCAAGCTCTACGCGCAGTATCCCGAGCTGAAGATCGACCTGATGCTCGAGGAACGCGTGCTGGACCTGCCCATGCGCGAGGCCGATCTGGCCATCCGCATGAAAGAGCCCAGCCAGGCCGACCTGATCCGCAAGCGGCTGAACACCGTGCGGATGCGGCTCTATGCCATGCCCGACTACCTTGAACGGGTGGGCACGCCCGAGACGCTGGACGACCTGCCGGACCACCGCCTGATCTCGATGCACAACACCGCCACGCAGGTCGCCGCGGGCGAGGTTCTGGTCCAGAGCCTCATGTCCATCGGCATCCCATCGACGCTGACGGTGAACAACTACTTCGGCGTGTTGCAGGGCGTGCTGGCCGGACTGGGGATCGGCGTGCTGCCCGATTACGTCATTGCCGATTTTCCCGCCATCAAGCGGGTGCTTCCCGATGTCGAGTCGGCCGAGATCCCGGTTTATCTTGCGTATCCGGAAGAATTGCGTAATTCCAAGAGGATCGTCGCCTTCCGCGACTTCGTGCTCGAGGAACTCGCGCTCAGCGCCAAGGTGCTGGAAAGCATGGGCGCGCAGCTATGACCTGACGTCATAGCGGCAATGCAATCTCGCCTTTCAATATGTTCTTGCCGGGTGCCTTCACCCGGCCTAGATGCCCTTTTGAAAGCAGCGACGATATGCTCTCGCTTCTTTTACCTCCCTGTTGGACTGGCCGGGCTTTTCAGCCCGGCCTTTTTTTTGTGCGGGTCAACCCTGTCGGCCGCTCTCGCTTGACTTGCGCGGACCGCGAAGCATGCCATCATGGGACGATTGATCCCCGGTAGATGCGACCCCAGTGCAAGTAACGCGTTTCATCCGAAAGCTGCGCAGTGACGCCATCCTCTGGGACGCCATTCTCGACCCCGATGAAACGCCGTTGTGGTCTAGCCGCCCGGATTACGGTCGAAGACTGCACCAAGCGATCGGGGAGGAACGGGTTTTGCACGGATCGATCGCGGTCGGCATCGCGGTGATCTGGGCCGTGCCGTACCTGCTTCCCGAGGGTGGCACTGTCGGACCGACGGCTGCCATCTGGATCTGCGCGGTATCAACCCTGCTGCTAATTTTGTTTGCGCTTGCTGTCGCGGTAGGGCGTACCGACCATCTGGGCCGGGCCCATTACGCCGTGACAGACTGTCGGGCGATCGTGTGTCACGACGTAAAAACCTTGGCGCTGACACGACGCGCCCGTCTGACCTGCTGCGCATTGTCCCACACTTTCACCTACCCGATCTCCGACACGCGGCCCCATGCGTCGGTGCGAGTCGGGTCGGAATTTGCGAGACATCCGACATTGTATGCGGGCGTAGAGCCAATCCTGTTCGAGCAGGTCGCAGGTGCTGAGCACGTCCGCCGCATTCTTTTCGCTGCCTCCGAGGCTTCAGCACACAGAGAAGGCTGATCGCGGGGAAGGCGCGCCCCGGGTCACATCCTGCCGCGCCTCCCGCTTTTCACGGCGACACAGATGACATAAACACCCGCCAACCGCCGCGGAGACCCCATGCCCGAGCCTGCCATCACCCCCGATCTCGTTGCCGCCCATGGGCTGAAGCCCGATGAATACGACCGAATCCTCGACATCATCGGGCGCGAGCCGACCTTCACCGAGCTCGGCATCTTCTCGGCCATGTGGAACGAGCACTGCTCCTACAAGTCGTCCAAGAAATGGCTCCGCACCTTGCCGACGACCGGTGAGCAGGTGATCTGCGGACCGGGCGAGAATGCGGGCGTCGTGGATATCGGCGATGGCCAGGCCGTGGTCTTCAAGATGGAAAGCCACAACCACCCCTCGTATATCGAACCCTACCAGGGCGCGGCGACGGGCGTTGGTGGCATCCTGCGCGACGTCTTCACCATGGGCGCGCGGCCCATCGCGGCGATGAACGCGCTCAGCTTCGGGATGCCCGACCATCCCAAGACCCGCCAGCTGGTCCACGGCGTCGTGGAAGGAATCGGCGGCTACGGCAACTGCTTCGGCGTGCCCACCGTGGGCGGCGAGGTTCGGTTCGACCCCTCCTACAACGGCAACTGCCTGGTGAACGCGTTCGCCGCCGGCCTGGCCGATGCCGACAAGATCTTCTACTCGGCCGCCAGCGGCGTGGGCATGCCGGTGGTCTACCTGGGCGCGCGCACGGGCCGTGACGGCGTGGGCGGCGCCACCATGGCGTCGGCCGAGTTCGACGACACCATCGAGGACAAGCGCCCCACGGTGCAGGTGGGCGATCCCTTCACCGAGAAGTCGCTGATGGAGGCCTGCCTCGAGCTCATGCAGACCGGCGCCGTGATTTCGATCCAGGACATGGGGGCCGCGGGCCTGACCTGCTCGGCCGTGGAAATGGGCGACAAGGGCAAGCTGGGCATCAAGCTCAACCTTGATGCCGTGCCGGTGCGCGAGGCGAACATGACCGCCTACGAGATGATGCTGTCGGAAAGCCAGGAGCGGATGCTCATGGTCCTGCGCCCAGAGAAGGAAGCCGAGGCCAAGGCCGTCTTCGACAAGTGGGACCTGGATTTCGCCATCGTGGGCGAGACCATCGCCGAGGACCGGTTCCTGGTCATGCACGGGGGCGAGGTGAAGGCCGACCTGCCGCTGGCGACCCTGTCGGGCAGCGCCCCGGAATACGACCGCCCGTGGGAGGAAACGCCCCCCTCAACGCCGCTGACCGACGCGCCCAAGATCGACCCGATCGAAGGGCTGCGCGCGCTGATCTCGCACCCCAACTATGCCGCCAAGCACTGGGTCTACGAGCAGTACGACACCCAGGTGATGGCCGACACCGTGCGCGGCCCGGGCCTGGGCGCGGGCGTGGTGCGGGTGCACGGCACCGACAAGCTGCTGGCCTTCACCTCGGACGTGACGCCGCGCTACGTGGTGGCCGACCCGGTCGAGGGCGGCAAGCAGGCGGTGGCCGAGGCCTATCGCAACCTCGTCTCGGTGGGCGCGCGGCCGCTGGCCACCACCGACAACATGAATTTCGGCAACCCCGAGAAGCCCCGCATCATGGGCCAGTTCGTGGGCGCCATCAAAGGCATCGGCAAGGCCTGCGCCGCGTTGGACATGCCCATCGTGTCGGGCAACGTGTCGCTTTACAACGAAACCGACGGCAAGGGCATCCTGCCCACGCCCACCATCGGCGCCGTGGGGCTGATCGACCACGAGGATGACCTGATCGGCGGCGTGGCGCAGGCGGGCAACCTCCTGCTTTCGCTGGGCAAGACCGAAGGCCACCTGGGCCGCTCGGCGCTGCTGGCGACCGCCTTCGGCCGGCACGATGGCCCGCCGCCGCCGGTGGACCTGAAGACCGAGCGCAAGAACGGCGATTTCATCCTGCAGAACGGCGACTGCATCACCGCCTGCCAGGACGTCTCGGACGGCGGCATCGCCCTGGCCGCCTTCGAGATGGCCGAGGCCGCCGGCATCGGCGTGACCATCGACAAGAAACGCCGCACTGCCGGGCTGTTCGGCGAAGACCAGGGCCGCTACCTGCTGGCGTGCAGCTTCGACCAGGCCGAGGCGCTGATGACGCGGGCCTACAAGATGCAGGTCTGGCTGACGGTGATCGGCAAGTTCGGCGGCGACCAGGTCACACTGGGCCGCGCGTCGGCGCCGCTGGCCGAGCTCGCCGCGATCTATCGCAGCGCCTTCGCCGACACCTTCGCCTGAGCCTTGCTTGCGACCACGGCCCGCCCCACTTACGTGATAGAAGAACAACCGACCAAGGACGCCGCCATGCCCATCGACGCCCACCAGATCGAAACCATGATCCGCGAGGCCTTTCCCGACGCCAAGGTGACCGTCCAGGGCGACGACGGGGCCCATTTCGCGGCCGAGGTGATCGACCCGTCCTTCGCCGGCATGAACCGCGTGCAGCAGCAGCGTGCCGTCTACGCGGCGCTGAAGGGCAAGATGGACGGCCCCGCGGGCGAGCTGCACGCGCTGGCCCTGACAACGCGGGCGCCGTGAGCGCGGGACCCTATACCCTTTCCGCCGTGCTGGGCCTCCTGATCCTGGCGATCCTCGCGGTGCGCGCGTTCATCGTCATGCGCGCCGAGCGCGACGACCGGCGCGGATCGGACCCCGGCACCGGCCACCACGTCCTGAAATCCGAGTATTTCTCGGGCATGGGCGGCGGCCAGTCCCGAGAATACAAGGTGCCGCGCGATCCGCAGGAATACGCCCGGCTGTTCGTCCCGAAAACCAAAGACACCCAAGACCCAAAGGACACCTGACATGACTGCCGAAACCCAGATCAAGGAAACCGTCACCAACAACGACGTGGTGCTGTTCATGAAGGGCACCAAGTCCATGCCGCAATGCGGGTTTTCCAGCCGCGTCGCGGGCGTTCTGAACTTCATGGGCGTCGATTTCGCCGACATCAACGTGCTGGCTGACGAGGAACTGCGCCAGGGCATCAAGGACTATTCCGACTGGCCGACCATTCCCCAGCTCTACGTGAAGGGCGAATTCGTGGGCGGCTGTGATATCGTGACCGAGATGACCCTGTCGGGCGAGCTGGACGAACTGTTCCAGAAGGAAGGCGTCAATTTCGACAAGGCAGCCGCCGACAAGATCCGCGAAGCCAACACCTGATCGGCTTCGCCCGGGGTCCATACCCCGCGAACCCAAAAGCCCCCGCCGGCCATCACGCCGCGGGGGCTTTTTCGTTTTTCCGTGTCGCGCAGGCTCAGTCCTCGGGTGCCGCCTTGGTCTCGACCGCGTCCGCCAGGGCTTCCGAGCGGGCGGCCAGCTCGGCCATGGTTTCCAGCACTGAAGTCGGGATCACCGGGACCTCGACCTTTTCGGCCGCGGGAGGCGGCGCGCTTTTCAGTGCGGCCAGTTCGGCGCGGAGCGCCTCAATCTCGGTATCGCGGGCGCGCATCTGCTCGTCCAATCCGGCGGTCTTGTCGGCCAGCATGAGTCCGGCCATCAGCAACATCCGCGATTCGGGCAGGCGTCCCACTTGCGCGCCGAGCGTGCGCGCCTCGGTATCCAGCATCTCGGCCGCCGCGTGCAGGAATCCCTCTTCGCCGGGCTGGCAGGCGACCTCGTAGTCGCGGCCGCCGATCGTGACTTTTTCCTCAGGCATTGTGTGCGGCATCCTCTGTCGCGGTGGTTTCGGACAGGGCGGGTTCGAGCAGGCGCACGATGGCGTCAAGCTCGGCACGGTCGCTGGCGCGCACCTGCCGCAGGGCGTCGAGCTCGGTCTGCAGCGCCGTATTGACGACCGCGTCGTCCCCCATGCCCTTTTCGTTCGCCTCGCGCAGGGCCGCGTTGCTGTCGCGCAGGGCGTCGTTCACGGCCTTCAGCTGCGCGCGATCCTCCTCGGTCTTGCGAAGGAGGGCCCGCAGCTCCTCGATCTCGGTCCTGAGCTTTTCCTCCTGCGCCTCCGAGCGGTCGCGATTGGCCTGGATACGCTCCTGCAGCTGGGCGTTCAGCGCGCGCTCGGATTCGAGCTCGCCCTGCGCCGCAAGCAGCTCTGGGCTCGGGCCCTCGTCGGCGGGCTCGGGATCGGGACGCGCGGCGTCCAGCTTGTCCAAGCCCGCGCCGATCCGACCCAAGGCAGCCGTGATCCGCCGCTGAAGCTCGGTTACGTCCTGCATGGCACGCGGTCCTTTCTGCTCGTCCGCCGGTGTCGGCGCTATTTTGCGATTCGGGCGCTTGGGTTCAAGTAAATCGCATAAGTCGCCGGGAATCAGCCCCAAAAGCCGCCCATGCCCCCCTGCCCACGCTTGATCTTGCCCCCGGTGCTGGTATCGATGCGCCGACTGCACGCCCAGACGCCGATAGGAGGACACCCATGGATCTCGACACGCTGCGCGACGCTCACCCCGATCACTGGAACCGGGCCGCTGCCCTGCGCTTCCTGGCGATGGACGCGGTCGCCGCCGCGAATTCGGGCCACACCGGGATGCCCATGGGCATGGCCGACGTGGCCACGGTGCTGTTCTCGAAGCACATGAAGTTCGATGCGAAGGCGCCCGACTGGGCCGATCGCGACCGCTTCATCCTGTCGGCGGGCCACGGTTCGATGCTGCTTTACGGGCTGCTCTACCTGACCGGCTACGAGGACATGACCCTCGATGAGCTGAAGAATTTCCGCCAGTGGGGCTCGAAAACCGCGGGGCACCCGGAATACGGCCACGCGAAGGGGATCGAGACGACGACCGGCCCGCTGGGCCAGGGCATCGCGACCTCGGTCGGCTTCGCCATCGCCGAGGAAAGCCTGCGCGCCAAGTTCGGCAAGAAGATCGTCGACCACCACACCTATGTCATCGCCGGGGACGGCTGCCTGATGGAGGGCGTCAGCCAGGAAGCCATCGCGCTGGCCGGGCACCTGAAGCTTTCGAACCTGATCGTCTTCTGGGACAACAACGACATCACCATCGACGGCAAGGTCAGCCTGGCCGACAGCGTCGACCAGGTGAAGCGGTTCGATGCCGCCGGCTGGCACACCCAGTTCATCGACGGCCACGACCCCAACGCCATCCACGCCGCGATCCAGGCCGCCAAGAAGGCCGGCAAGCCGTCGATGATCGCCTGCAAGACCCATATCGCGCTGGGCTCGTCCGCGCAGGACACGGCCAAGGGCCACGGCGCGCTGACCGACGAGAAGCTGATCGCCGACACGCGCGAGGCCTATGGCTGGAGCCATGCGCCCTTCGACATTCCCGCCGACATCAAGTCGTGGTGGGAAGAGGTCGGCCGCCGCGGCGCCGCCGAGCGCGAGGCCTGGAACGACCGCGTCGAAAGCCTGGGCGCCGGCAAGCGCGCCACGTTCGACCGGATGATGTCGGGCGAGATGCCGAAGAAGCTCGCCGGTACCATCCGCGCGCTGAAGAAGCAGGTCAGCGAGACCGCCCCGAAGGTCGCCACCCGCAAGTCCAGCGAGATGGTGCTCGAGGTCATCAACCCCGTGGTGGGCGAGACGCTGGGCGGATCGGCCGACCTGACCGGCTCGAACAACACCCTGACCGCCGACCTGGGCATCTTCACCGCCGAGGACCGCAAGGGCCGCTACATCCACTACGGCATCCGCGAACATGGCATGGCCGCGGCCATGAACGGCATCGCGCTGCACGGGGGCTTGCGCCCCTATGGCGGCACCTTCTTCGTCTTCACCGACTACGCCCGCCCCGCCGTGCGCCTGTCGGCGCTCATGGGCAACCCGGTGATCTACGTGATGACCCACGACAGCATCGGGCTGGGCGAGGACGGCCCGACCCACCAGCCGGTCGAGCACCTGGCCATGTGCCGCGCCACGCCGAACACGCTGGTCTTCCGCCCCGCCGACACCGTCGAGACCGCCGAGGCGTGGGAACTGGCGCTGACCACCACCGACAAGCCGTCGATCCTGGCACTCACCCGCCAAGGCCTGCCGACGGTGCGCACCGACCACAAGACCCGCAACCTGGTGGCCCAGGGGGCCTATGTCCTGGCCGAGGCCGAGGGCAAGCGCCAGGCGGTGCTGCTGGCGTCCGGCTCGGAAGTGTCCGTGGCCATGGCCGCGCGCGAGGCGCTCCAGGCCGAGGGCATCGGCACCCGCGTGGTGTCCGTCCCCTGCATGGAGCTGTTCTGGCAGCAGGACGACGCCTATCGCCGCAAGGTGCTGCCCGCATCCGCTGTGCGCGTCGCGGTCGAGGCCGGCGTACGTCAGGGCTGGGACGGCATGCTGCTGGGCGAGCGCGGGCGCGAGGCCAAGGCCGGCTTCGTCGGGATGGACAGCTTCGGCGCTTCCGCCCCGGCGGGCGAGTTGTTCGAGAAGTTCGGCATCACCGCCGATGCCGTGGCCGAGAAGGTGAAATCGCTGCTTTGAGGGCGGCAGCGCCCCCGGCCAGGCGTCAGGGGCCCATTCTGCGCAAAAAGAAAAGGCCCCGGTCACCGCGCCGGGGCCTTTTTCGTCTGCCGCGGCCAGTCGGCAATCGGGCCGCCCACGGACAAGATTGCTGGCTAGCGCGATCAGGGTCGGCGCCGACAAGTGTTCGCTCACTCCTCACGCTTGCGTCAGAACCGCACCAAACGGGTGGTCCGCGCCGTGCATCGCCTAGATGCTGACCAAAGCTGGAGGAGCCTTATGCGACACATCCTGACCCTCGCGACGCTCGGCGCCGCGTTCGCCCTGCCCCTGGCCGCGGCCGAGATCCCGTTCGACGACCAATGGCGCGAGCAGACCTTCCCCTTCCAGCCCGCCAACGAATACGCGCTGAACGGCGACACGCTGGGGGTGAGTTCGGAGGGGACGGTGTCATTGGTCTATCGCCGCACGCCGGAGGTGCCCGATGCGACCGGCGCCAGCTGGTCCTGGACCGTGACCGAAGGCGTGCCGGCCACCGACCTTGCGCAGAAGGGTGGCGATGATCGCAACCTGGCGCTCTATTTCGTGTTCGCCGACGACGCCACGGCCGAGGCCTTGCAGGGCGCCAGCCTGCGTCGCCTGCTGGGCGCCGAGGCGGCGCGGATCCTCGTCTACGTGCGCGGCGGCGACGTCGCGCCGGGCACGATGCAGGACAGCCCCTACCTGGGCGAACGGGGCAAGACCATCGTGCTGGCGGAAACCGGCACCGGCAGCCAGTCGGAACGCGTGGATTTCGACGCCGACCTGCAAGAGGCGTTCGGCACCCGCCCTCCGCGCCTGCTTGGCGTGGCCGTCAGCGCCGACAGCGACGACACCGACAGCGTGATCGACGCCACGATATCGGGGCTGTCGCTGGAGTGAGACCGGCATGGGGGCTCTGCCCCCGTCCGCTGCGCGGACTCCCCCGAGGTATTTCGGGAAAGATGAAGCAGGGGCGCGACGGCTGATCGGCCGCGCCCCCCGGGATGGTCGTCAGGCGCCGTGGCGCTGAAGCCAGCCGACCAGCGACGCGGTGGAGGCGTCCTTGTCGTCGGCCGATGTCTCGCCCGCCACGACGGGTTCGAGCGCCTTGGCGAGTTCCTTGCCGAGCTCCACGCCCCACTGGTCGAAGGAATTGATGCCGAGCAATACGCCTTCGACGAAGACCCGGTGCTCGTAAAGCGCGACGATGGCGCCCAGGACCTCGGGGGTGAGCTTGGGATAGACCAGCATGGTCGAGGGCCGGTTGCCGGGGAACACTCGGTGGCGCGCCTGCCGTTCGAGCTCGTCGCCCGAGAACTTGTCCTTGATGAGCGCCTTGGCCTCGTCCAGCGAGCGGCCCTTCATCAGCGCCTCGGCCTGGGCCAGGCAGTTGGCGATCAGCAGGCGGTGCTGGTGCGGCAGCTCGTGCTCGAACCCTTCGGCGCCCACCATGAACTCGCAGGGGATGATGCGCGTGCCCTGGTGGATCAGCTGGTAGAAGGCGTGCTGGCCGTTGGTGCCCGGCTCGCCCCAGACCACGGGGCCCGAGTCGACCGGCAAGTCTGCACCGTCCATGGAGACGCGCTTGCCGTTGCTCTCCATCTCGAGCTGCTGAAGGTAGGCCGGCAGCCGGTTCAGGCGCTGCTCGTAGGGCAGAACCGCGCGCGTGGCGTGGCCGCAGCCCTGGTTGTGCCAGAGGCCCGTCAGCGCCAGCATCACCGGCATGTTCTCCAGCGGGTTGGCGGATTTGAAGTGGATATCCATGGACTCGGCCCCGCGCAGGAAGGCGCGGAAGGCTTCGGGGCCAATTGCGATCAGCAGCGACAGGCCGATGGGCCCCCACATGGAGTAGCGTCCGCCGACCCAGTCCGCGAAGCCGAACACCCGGGTCTCGGAAATGCCGAAGGCCGCCGTCTTGTCCTGGGCCGTGCTGAGGGCCGCGAATTGCGCGGCCGGGTCGCGCACCCGTTCGGCCATCCAGGCCTTGGCGGTGGCGGCATTGGTCATGGTTTCGATCGTGGTGAAGGTCTTGGACGCCACGATGATCAACGTCGTCTCGGGGTTCAGCGGGCCGAGAATGTCGGCGATATGGGCGCCGTCCACGTTGCTGACGAAGTGGCAGCGCGGCCCGTCGTGATAGGGCGCCAGCGCCAGCGTCGCCATTGCCGGGCCCAGGTCCGAGCCGCCGATGCCGATATTCACCACGTCGGTGATCGCCCCGCCCTGCCCGCGGAAATTGCCCTCGCGCACGGCGCGGGCGAAGCCTTCCATGCGGGCGAGCGTGCCCAGCACCCGTGGCATGACGTCCTGCTCGTCGATCATGACGGCGCCGCCAGACAGGTTGCGCAGCGCGGTGTGCAGCACGGCGCGCCCCTCGGTCTCGTTGATGGCGCGGCCCTCGAACATGGCACGCCGCTTCTCCGAAAGGCCCGCCGCGTCGCACATGGCCAGGAGGTGGTCGCGGTCCGCATCGGTCATGGCCGTCTTGGAATAGTCGAAGCGCATGCCGCAGGCCTCGACCGCGTAGCCGTCGGCGCGCTCGGCGCTCATCAGTTCGGGAATCGATCGCCCGGCGGCCGCCTGGCCCTTCTGGGCCAGCGTGCTCCACATGTCCTTCATGTCTTTCAGTCCTCAGCCCAGTGAACGGTTGCGTCGCGCAGGATGGTGGCGATGGGTGCCTCGCGCGGGGACAGGCGCGCGGCCTTGTCCAGCGCGCGGCGTTTCTCGGGCCCCGTGATCAGCACGTGGGTCGACAGCGCCCCACGCAGCACCGGCCCGGTCAGCGTGATCCGCGGCTCGAGCCCCTCGGGCGCGTCGACCTCCATCACCGGCGGCGCATCGGGCGCCAGCGCGGCGTCGAGCTGCGGCGCGCCGGGGAACAGCGACGCGCAATGCATGTCGGCGCCCATCCCCAGCACCAGGATCGACAGCGGAAGCTCGGGCGCGATGCGCCGCGCGAGGTCATCCATGCTGGTGCCTTCGTCCGGCACGAGGCGCACGAACGTCGCGCGCGCGGCCTTGTCGGTCAGGAGGCGCGAGCGCAGCAGCCGCTCGTTCGAGCGTTCGTGATCGGGCGGCACGCGGCGTTCGTCGGTCAGCAGCACGTGCACCCGGTCCCAGTGCAGATCGGCGCCGGCCAGCGTGTCGAAGGCCGGGCCGGGCGTGCTGCCCCCCGGAACGGCGAGCGAGACGTGGTCATGGGCGGCGAGGCAATTGCTGATCTCGCTGGCGAGCTTGTCGGCCAGCGTCATCATCATCATCTCGGCGTCTTGATACTCGATCAGATCCATGGGGCATCCTTTCGGCTGCAAAGCTAGCAGGCTGGGTCGGGCGATCCAATGGGGCGCGCGGGGATCGCCCGGCGGGTCCCCGCTGTTTCGCGTCGGGTGCCGTCTTGTCGAGGGCACGAGCGGCGATCGCCGGCCGCGCCGGGCCGGGGGGCTCCGCCCGTTCGCCCCGCGATCGCTCCACCGGAGCGATCGCCGGCTGCGCCGGGCCGGGGGGCTCCGCCCGTTCGCCCCTCGATCGCTCCACCGGAGCGATCGCCGGCTGCGCCGGACCGGGCCTCACTCCTTGATGTCGCGCCAGCGGCGGTTCTCGCGGTGCATGAGCATCGCCGCCTCTTCCGGGCCGGCGGTGCCGGGCTCGTAGTCGTGCGGGCGGTCGTCGCGGTCCTGCCACCCGTTGATGATCGGATCGGTCCAGGCCCAGGCGGCCTCGACCTCGTCGCCGCGCATGAACAGGGTCTGGTTGCCGCGCACCACGTCCATGATCAGCCGCTCATAGGCCTCGGGGACCGCCTCGCCATCGCTGCCGAGCGCGTCCGCGAAGGTCATGTCCAGCGGCACGTCGATCAGGCGCATGCCGCCCGGTCCCGGCTCCTTAATGGTGACGCCCAGCTTCATGCCGTCATTGGGCTGGAGCCGGATGGTCAGGATGTTGCGGTGCCGCCCGGCCTGCGCCCCGAAGATGGAATGCGGCGCGTCCTTGAACACCACCGCGATCTCGGACTGGCGCGCGCGCAGGCGCTTGCCGGTGCGGATGTAGAAGGGTGTGCCGGCCCATCGCCAGTTCGACACGTGCAGCTTCATGGCGATGAACGACTCGGTCCGGCTTTCGTCGTTCTCCACGTCTTCGAGATAGGAATTCGCCTTGCCCTTGGACTCGTACTGGCCACGCACGATGTCGGCGGGATCGACCGGGTCCAGCGCGCGGATGACCTTGAGCTTCTCGTCGCGCACGGCGTCGGGATCGAAACGCGACGGCGGCTCCATGGCGATGAGGCACAGAAGCTGCATCAGGTGGTTCTGCACCATGTCCCGCATGGCGCCCGACTTGTCGTAATAGCTGCCGCGTCCGCCGACGCCCACCGTCTCGGCCACGGTAATCTGGATGTGATCCACATATTGCGCGTTCCACAGCGGCTCGAACAGGACATTTGCGAAGCGGACGACCATCAGGTTCTGGACGGTTTCCTTCCCCAGATAATGGTCGATGCGGTAGATCTGCGTCTCGTCGAAATGCTCGGCCAGCGTGGCGTTCAGCGCCTTCGCCGACTCCAGGTCGCGACCGAAGGGCTTCTCGACCACGATCCGCGAATCCCGCCCGGCGATCTTGTGGTGATGGAGCCGTTCCGCGAGGTCGCCGAACAGCACGGGCGCCACCGAAAAATAGAAGGCCCGCACGACACCGTCGCGCATGAGCTGGTTGAGCTCCTTCCAACCATCCTCGCCCTTCGCGTCAATCGAGACGTAATGCAGCCGAGACAGGAAGGCGGCGATCTGCTCTTCGCTCTGGTCCGCCTTGGCCAGAAACTCCTTCAACGCGTCGCGCACTTCCTGGCGGTAGCCCTCGTCGTCGAGGTCGGAACGCGCGGCACCGACGATGCGCGCCTCGGCCGGCATCTGGCCCGCCACGAAGCGGCGGTAGAGCCCCGGCAGGATCTTGCGTCGCGCCAGGTCGCCGGTGCCGCCGAAGATCACCAGATCGAAATCGTCCACGGGAATGACGCGCGAGACCATGGCATGTCCTTTCACTGATCCTTGGGCCGGAGAATGCGTCTTGCGCGGTCCGGGTCAAGGCGAAGTTTGGGCGCTAACAGCCTTGCCGCCCGAAAGGTGGCGACGGCGTCACGAACCGCCGGGCCTTACGGCTCCAGCTCGGCATCCCAGTACAGGAAGTCGCGCCACGTCTCGTGCAGGTGGTTGGGCGGGAACCTGCGGCCCATGTTCTTCAGCTCTTCCGCGCCGGGCTGGCGCGGCGGCTTGCGCAGGGTCAGGTGCGTGTCCGACAGGCTGCGCGATCCCTTCGACAGGTTGCATGGCGCGCAGGCGGCCACAACGTTTTCCCAGCTGGTGCGCCCGCCCCGGGCCCGCGGCACCACGTGATCGAAGGTCAGGTCGCTGACGCTGCCGCAATACTGGCAGCGGAATTCGTCCCTCAGAAACAAATTGAAGCGCGTGAAGGCCACGCGCTTCTGGGGTTTGACGTAATCCTTGAGGACGACCACCGACGGGATCCGTATCTCGGTGGTGGGGGACCTGACATAGGCGTCGTATTCCGCCACGATCGAGACCCTGTCGAGATAGGCCGCCTTGATCGCATCCTGCCACGGCCACAGACTGAGCGGGTAGTAGGACAGCGGCCGGTAATCCGCGTTCAGCACAAGGGCCGGGTGATGCCTGAGTGAATTCGGCTCTCTTACGAACTCGTTCCTGAAATCACCATCCATGGTTCGCCTGTCCCTGCCCGTTCTGCGCCAGCCGCGTCGGGGGCTTTCGGGAAAACCCCCGAGACACCTTCGACTATATCTGGCGGTTTCCACCTGACAAGCCCCACATTCGGTATGCGGCGCCTGGCCGCAAGATGGGCACAGGGATGTAACGAGAGGGTGACGCGATGGGCCGTTTCAGACCACGGTTGCCCGCAATTCCGGCAGGCCGGTGATCGACGCGTCGATCCGGTCGCCGCGTTCCACCGCGCCGACGCCCGAGGGCGTGCCGGTCATGATGAGGTCGCCCGCCCGAAGGGTGTAGAGCCCGCCCAGGTCCGCCAGCAATTCCTCCACGCTCCAGACCATGTCGGCGATGCGGCCCTGCTGGCGCAGCGTGCCGTTGACCGACAGCATGATCTCGGCCCCGGTGATGTCAGGCACCTCGTCCGCCGCGCGCAGGGGCGCCAGCACCGCCGAGGCCTCGAAGTCCTTGGCCACGTCCCAGGGGCGCCGCTTGTCCTTGGCGCGCGCCTGCAGGTCGCGCCGGGTCATGTCCAGCCCCACGCCGTAGGCGACGGGTTTTGCACCCTGCCCCAGCGCCACGACCAGCTCGACCTCGTGGTGCAGGTCGGCGGTGCGCGGCGGATAGGGCAGATCGCCGCCCGCCGCGATGACCGCGTGGGCGGACTTGGTGAAGTAGAACGGCGCCTCGCGGTCGACCTCGTTGCCCATCTCGGCCGCGTGGGCGGCATAGTTCCGGCCGACGCAGAAAACGCGGTGGATCGGATAGGCGCCCTGCCCCGCGATCTCGACGCTGGGCTGGGGGGCGGGATCGAACAGGAAGGGCATGGTCATATCCTTGGATTCGGGGCGCGGGTCCCGCCGAGGTAACCGTCCCGGCAGCCCCTTGCCAAGGTGCCGTCGGCCCCGCAGGAAAAGGGTCCGAAAATCTTCGAACGCGCCCCGACGCAGGGCTTGATCCTTTTCGGCGAAGGGCGTATTGCGCGGCTTCAATCGAAATTCGGGCCGCGAAGGCCTGCCTCGGGGCATTCGCCCCTCAAAGCGAAGGTCACATCATGGCTGTCCCACAGAATAAAGTCACCAAATCGCGCCGCAACATGCGCCGGGCCCACGACGGTCTGACCGCCGACAACCCGGCCGAGTGCCCGAACTGCGGTGAGATGAAGCGCCCGCACCACGTCTGCGGTGCCTGCGGCCACTATGCCGAGCGTGAAGTCGTCGCCCAGGCCGACGAGATCGATCTCGACGACGACGCAGCCTAAGCTGCGACCGGCCTTGCCGACCGACACCCACCATTCCAAGGAACCCGAGCGCGCCCATCCGGGGCGCGTGACCGTTTCCGTGGATGCCATGGGCAGCGACAAGGGGCCGGCCACGGTCGTCGAAGGCATCGCCAAGTCGATCCGGAAGAACCCCGACCTGGCCATCCTGCTGCACGGGCGGGCCGACGAATTGCGTCCGCTGATCTCGAAGCACGGGATCGAGGATGCCGTCACGCTTCACGATGCCGAAGACATCGTGACCATGGATCAGAAGCCCAGCCACGTGATGCGTCACGGCAAGGGCACGTCCATGTGGTCGTGCATCGACTCGGTCCGCGCGGGCGACGCGCAGGTCGCCGTCAGCTGCGGCAATACCGGCGCGCTGATGGCGGTCAGCATGGTGCGCCTGCGCAAGCTCGAGGGCGTGAATCGCCCCGCCATCGCCTGCCTCTGGCCGTCGCGCAATCCGTCGGGCTTCAACGTCATGCTGGACGTGGGCGCCGACATCCGCGCGGACGAGGACGACCTGCTGCAATTCGCGCTCATGGGGGCGTCCTATGCCCGCAACGGCATGGGGCTGGCGCGTCCGCGCATCGGCCTGCTGAACGTGGGCACCGAGGAGCACAAGGGCCGGGCCGAATTGAAGGTCGCGCATGACCTGATCGCGCACAACGCCCCCAAGGCCGATTTCGAGTTCGTCGGCTTCGTCGAGGGTGGGGACATCCCGTCCGACCGGGTGGACGTGATCGTGACCGACGGCTTCACCGGCAACGTCGCCCTGAAGACCGGCGAAGGCACGGCGCAGTTGATCCGAGACCTCATGCGCGAAGCCTTCAATCACTCCATCCTGTCGAAATTCGCCGCCGTCCTGGCGCTCGGCTCGCTGAAACGGCTGCAAAAGCGGATTGACCCTCGCCGCGCAAATGGCGGCGTCTTCCTCGGCCTGAATGGCACCGTCATCAAGAGCCACGGTTCGGCCGACGCCACGGGCGTATCGGCGGCGGTCAAGCTCGCCTACGAGCTGGGACTGTCGAACTTTAACGAGCGCCTCGCCGCCCGCGTTGCGTCTGCCGAGGGCTTCGACGGCGCCGGGGACGGCGAAAGGACGGCATCGTGAGCGTGCTGCGCGCCCAGGTGCGCGGGGTGGGCCACTACCTGCCCGACCGCGTGGTCGAGAACGCCGAGTTCGAGAAGAAGCTCGACACGACGGACGAATGGATCCGGACCCGCTCGGGGATCGAGCGGCGCCACTTCGCCGCCGAAGGCGAGACCACGTCGCAGATGGCCACGGCCGCCGCCCGGGCCGCGCTGGACGATGCCGGCATGTCGGCCAGCGACATCGACGCGGTGATCGTCGCCACCTCGACCCCGGACCTGACCTTCCCGTCCGCCGCGACCATGGTGCAGGCGCAACTGGGCATGACCGGCGGCTTCGCCTTCGACGTGCAGGCAGTGTGCGCAGGGTTCGTCTACGCGCTGACCACGGCAAACGCATTGATCGTGGCCGGGCAGGCCCGGCGCGTCATGGTGATCGGGGCCGAGACCTTCAGCCGCATCATGGACTGGACCGACCGGGGGACCTGCGTGCTCTTCGGTGACGGCGCGGGCGCCCTCCTGCTGGAGGCCGGCGAAGCCGACGGCGCGTCCACCGATCGCGGCATCCTGGCGTGCGACCTGCATTCCGACGGCCAGTATCGCGACATTCTGTATGTCGATGGCGGCGTCAGCACCGACACGGTCGGCAAGCTGCGGATGGAGGGCAAGGAAGTCTTCCGGCACGCCATCGAGAAGCTTGCCGCAACCGCCCATGCCGCGCTGGACAAGGCCGGTCTGGGCGCGGACGACGTGAACTGGATCGTCCCGCACCAGGCCAACCTGCGGATCATCAAGGGCACCGCGCAGCGCATGGGCGTGGGCATGGACCGGGTCGTGGTCACCGTGCCCGACCACGGAAACACCTCGGCCGCGTCGATCCCGCTGGCCCTGTCCGTGGGTCGTGAGCGCGGCCAGATCAAGGACGGCGACCTGGTCGTGACCGAGGCGATCGGCGGCGGGCTGGCCTGGGGCAGCGTCGTTCTGCGCTGGTAGCCGCTATCCCCACGCCTTTTCCGGCGCTCGCATTGACTTTGAAACGACGCGCCGCCATGGTTCCCGCAGCCAGCTCCGGGGGGATTTGGATATGTCGGACAAGACCTTAACACGCATGGACCTTAGCGAGGCCGTCTTTCAGGAGGTCGGCCTGTCGCGCAACGAATCCGCGCAGCTGGTCGAATCCGTGCTGGGTCACATGTCGGATGCCCTTGCCGCGGGCGAACAGGTGAAGATCTCGTCCTTCGGCACCTTCTCGGTGCGTGCGAAATCGGCGCGGATCGGTCGCAATCCGAAGACCGGCGAAGAGGTGCCGATTCATCCTCGCCGCGTGCTGACCTTCCGCCCCTCGCACTTGATGAAGGACCGCGTGGCGGCCGGCAACAAGGGCTGACCCCATGGCCAAGTCGCCGGACGCGTTCCGCACCATCAGCGAAGTGGCCGAATGGCTGGACGTCCCAACCCATGTCCTGCGTTTTTGGGAATCGCGCTTCACCCAGGTGAAACCGGTCAAGCGCGCGGGCGGACGGCGTTATTATCGCCCCGCCGACATGGAGCTGCTGGGCGGTATCAAGCAGCTGCTGCACGAAGACGGGTTGACCATCCGTGGGGTCCAGAAACTCCTGCGCGAGGAAGGCGTGCGCCACGTGGCCGCCCTGTCGCCGCCGCTGGAAACCGATCCGGCCCTACACGACAGCGGGTCCAGCAACGTCGTGCCGCTGCAGCGCGCCGGTAGCCCCGCGCAGGATCCAGATGCCGCGCTGGGCCGCTGGCCCTTCGTTGACGACGAAGCACCGGGAACACCGGAAGGCGACGCACAGGAGAGCGAACCGGCTGCCGATACGTCGGCCGCGGCGCAGGGCGACATGTTCGCGGCTGGCGTCAACGAAAACCCACCCGCACCGCAAGACGACGCCGCGGCGGGCGATACGCGTGAGGCCGACGCGCCCGAAAGCGAGACGGTCGATAGCGCCGACGCCGCGCCGGACGAGCCGTCCGACGCGGCCGCGTCCGACGATTCTGCGTCCGACCAGTCCCCGGCAGAGGATACCGCCGTCGAAGAGACGGCAGGCTCATCAGCACCCGAGGCGCCCGATCGCACGCCCCTGCCCCAGCCTGACGAACTGGACGAACAGGCGATCTCGGTCGAGGTCACGGCAGCTCTGAGCGGGCTCGCCCGGCTCACCGTCGCGCAGAAAAGGCGCCACGCGGATGCGCTGTCCCACGCGCTCGACCGGGCGCAAAGCCTCAAGCGCGCGATGGACCGCGCGGATGCCTGAAGCTTTTCGGATTTCCTGCATTCGGCCCTTGCCTCTGCCGTGTGCTGGGGTAAAAGGCCGCTCAGTCGGGCTATGGCGCAGCCTGGTAGCGCGTCCGTCTGGGGGACGGAAGGTCGCAGGTTCGAGTCCTGCTAGCCCGACCAATCATACCCCACCTGAGCTTCGGCACCCGATGCCGACATCCGTTTGACCGGCGTTCTGCCCAGTCAGGCGATCCGCCGGATGGTGGCCGATGGCGCCATCGCGGCCGAGGTCCCGGTGACCGATGCGCAGGTGCAGCCCGCGTCGCTGGACCTGCGGCTGGGCCACGTGGCTTACCGCGTCCGTGCGTCGTTCCTGGCCGGGCACGGCGCCAGCGTGGCGCAGCGGCTCGACGAATTCTCCATGCACCGGATCGACCTGACCGATGGCGCTGTGCTGGAAAAGGGCTGCGTCTACGTTGTACCACTGATGGAGCGTTTGCGCCTGCCCGACGGCCTGCGCGCGGTCGCCAACGCCAAGTCCTCGACCGGGCGGCTCGACCTTCTCACACGGATGATCACCGATGGCGGGGCCGAGTTCGACCGTGTGGCCGAAGGCTATGACGGACCGCTCTACGCCGAGATCTGTCCCCGGTCGTTCTCGGTGCTGGTGCGGCCGGGCATGGCGCTGAACCAGATCCGCTTCCGCGCCGGAGAGGCGGTGCTGAACGACGACGCACTGACCGCGTTGCACGACCGCGAGGGGCTGGTGGACGGAACGCCCCATATCGACGACGGGCTTGGCTTCTCGGTCGACCTGCGGCCCGCGGACGGCACGCTGGTGGGCTACCGCGCCAAGCCCCATAGCGGCGTCGTCGACCTGGGCCGCGTGGGCCATTACCCGGCCGCCGAGTTCTGGGAGGAAATCCACGCCGACGCGGGCCGGATCATCCTCGACCCCGGCGCCTTCTACATCCTCGTCAGCCGCGAGGCTGTGACCATCCCGCCCGATCACGCCGCCGAGATGGCGCCCTACCTGGCCATGGTGGGCGAATTCCGGGTGCATTACGCGGGCTTCTTCGATCCGGGCTTCGGCCACGCCGAGGCGGGCGGCGCGGGGGCGCGCGGCGTGCTGGAAGTTCGCTGCCACGAGGCGCCGTTCGTTCTGGAACACGGGCAGATCGTCGGGCGATTGATCTACGAGCGCATGTCGGAGACGCCCGAGACGCTTTACGGTCGCGAGATCAAGTCGAACTACCAGGGACAGGGCCTGAAGCTCGCCAAGCATTTCGTCTGAGACGCCGGCTCAGCGGATGGTCAGGATCTCGTCCAGCGGCTTCTTCTTTCCCGCGTGGGCCGGGACGCGCGCATCTTCGGCGGCGTAGCCCACGGCAAGGATCATCACCGGCTTCTCGGCCTCGGGGCGGCCGCAGATCTCGCGCAGAAACCCCATGGGCGCGGGGGTGTGGGTCAGGCAATCCAGCCCGGCCTGGTGCAGCGTCGCGATCAGGAAGCCGCAGGCGATCCCCACGCTTTCGGGCACGTAGTAGTGCTTGACCCGGCCGCCCTGCCCGTCCTCGCCCCAACGCTGGGCGAAGATCACGATCAACCACGGCGCGTCGGTCAGGTGCGGCTTGTCGGCATCGGTGCCGATGGGGGCCAGCGCGTCCAGCCAGGCCTGCCCCGCCTGCCCGTCGTAGAAGGCGCGCTCTTCCTCCTCGGCGGCGGCGCGGATGGCGGCCTTGGTCCCGGCGTCGCGGATCGCCACGAAATGCCAGGGCTGCTGGTTGGCCCCCGACGGCGCCCGGCCCGCGGCGGCGACGGCGGCGCGGATTGCGGCCTCGGGCACGTCGCGGGAGGAAAAGTCGCGCACGGTGCGCCGCGTGGAGAGGGACGCGAACGCCGCCTCGGCCGCCTGTGCAGGGTCTTCGGGCCGGTCGCGCACCGGCAGCGGCTCGGCCTCGTAGGTGGTGGCGCCGTTCACCGGAAGCGGCCGATCTTGCGCATCATCTTCAACGCCTGCTTGGACCGGTTCGCGTTCTTGCGCGCGGCCTGGTGGCGCCGGCGTTCCTCGGGGGTCATGTCCTTCTTGGCCTTGCCGGCCCCGTAGGCACGATCGATCCCCTTGCTCACGCCGATATGCAGGACCTTGCGCAGGAAGAAGCGCAGCATCGCATTCGCATTCATTGGTCGGTCTCCCCCTCGTCGGTCTCGCCTTCGCCGTCGAACATGTCGGACTGGTCGTCGTCGGTTTCAACCTCGTCGCCACCTGTGCCCGGCACGGGGCGGTTCTCCAGCAGCCCGGCGGCGCGCAGGTCCTTCAGCCCCGGCAGGTCGCGCGCGGATTCCAGCCCGAAGTGATCGAGGAATCCTTGGGTGACCACGAAGGTCACGGGGCGGCCCGGCGTGGCGCGGCGGCGGCCGAAGCGAATCCATTCAAGCTCGAGCAGCTGGTCGATGGTGCCGCGGCTGACGCTGACGCCGCGGATCTCCTCGATCTCGGCGCGGGTGCAGGGCTGGTGGTAGGCGACGATGGCCAGGGTCTCGATCGCCGCGCGGCTGAGCTTGCGGGTTTCGACCACCTCGCGCTGCATGAGATAGCCCAGGTCGGACGCGGTCCGCATGGCCCAGGCCTCGCCCACCTTCATCACGGTGACGCCGCGCCCCTCGTACCGATTGCGCAGCAGGTCCAGCGCCGCGGCCGCGTCGCAGCCATGGGGCATGCGCGCGTTCAGCTCGGCCACCGTCACCGGCTCGGCCGACGCGAACAGGATCGCTTCGACCATGCGCTCCTGGTCGGCCAGCGGCGGCGCATCGAAAAGCGGCGGGTTGAGGTTGGGCTCAGCCATCGTGGCGGCGGCGGATCTGGATGGGGGCGAAGGTATCGCCCTGCCGGATCTCGATCTTGCCGGCCTTGGCCAGTTCGAGCGAGGCGGCGAAGTTCGAGGCCGTGGCCGAGCGGCGGCGCACCGGGTCGCTGCCCCAGCCGTCGGGCATGTAGCTGGACAGGTCGGTCCAGCTGCCCGCGAAATTGATCAGGTTGCGCATCCGGTCCAGCGCTTCCTCCATGGTCATGACCGATTGGCGGTCCATCACGAACGGGCGGAACTCATCCCGCGTGCGGATGCGCGCGTATCCCTGCATCAGGTCCAGCAGCGTGGCCGAGTAGCGCACGCGGCGCACCCGTTCATAGCTTTCGGGAATGCCGCGGGCGAAGAAATCGCGGCCCAGCTGGTCGCGCGCCATCAGCTTGGCACCCGCCTCGCGCATCGCCTCGAGCCGTTCAAGCTGGAACGCCAGGTGCGCGGCCAGGTCCTCGCCCGAGGGGCCGTCATCCTCGGGATCGGGCGGCAGCAGCAGCCGCGATTTGAGAAAGGCGAGCCACGCGGCCATCACCAGGTAATCCGCCGCAAGCTCGATCCGCAGTTCGCGCGCGCGCTCGACGAAGGCCAGGTATTGCTTGGCCAGCGCCAGGACCGAGATCTGCCGCAGGTCGACCTTCTGGGTGCGCGACAGGGTCAGCAGCAGGTCCAGCGGCCCCTCGAACCCGTCCACGTCCACGATCAGCGCCTCGGCCGCCAGCCGGTCGCTCACGTGGGATTGCAGGTGTTCGATTTCAGCCATCGGCCCGTCCGCGCAGAAGGCCGTCAAGTTCGGCCTCGAGCGCGTGGATGTCAACCGGGTCGGGCGCGTGGCGGCGCGCCAGCGCGGCATCCGCGCGGGCCAACGCGGCGCCCTCCAGCGGGCTGCAATGCGAGGCGCAATCGCGCATCTCGGCCATGTCGCCGTTGCAGTGCAGCGCCATATCCACGCCCGCCGCAATGGACGCGGCGGTGCGGTCGCCGATACTGCCCGACAGCGCCTCCATCGACAAATCGTCGGTCATCAGGAGGCCGTCGAAGCCGATGCGCTCGCGGATCAGCGCGATCATCGCGGGGTCCTGCGTCGCGGGCCGGTCCGACAGCGCGCGGAACACGATATGGGCGGTCATGCCCATGGGCAGATCGGCCAGCGCGGCGAAGGGCGCGAAGTCCTGGTCCAGGGCATCGGCATCGGCCGTGACCACCGGCAGGTCCTTGTGGCTGTCGGCCAGCGCGCGTCCGTGGCCCGGCATGTGTTTCATCACCGGCAGCACGCCGCCTGCCGTCAGCCCATCGGCCACCGCGCGGGCGTTGCGGGCGACGGTATCGGCGTCGGTGCCAAGGCAGCGGTTGCGCAGGAACGGGTGCGTGTCGGGCCGCGCCACGTCGGCGGTGGGCGCGCAGTTCACGTCGATCCCCACCGCCCGCAGCTCGTCCGCCATCAGGCGCGAGCGGATCCACAGGGCGCGTTCGGGGTCGCTGGCCCGGGTGGCGTGGTCCAGCGGCGGCAGCCAGTCGCGCCAGTGCGGCGGGCCCAGGCGCTGCACCCGGCCGCCTTCCTGGTCCACGAGGATCGGGGCGTCGCGGCCCAGGCAGGCCCGCAGGTCTTCCGTCAGGGCGCGCAGCTGATCGGGCGTCTCGACGTTGCGGGCGAAGAGGATGAATCCCCACGGGTCGGCATCGGTGAAGAAGCGCCGCTCGTCCTCGGCCAGCCGCGTCCCCGCGCAGCCGAGGATGCAGGCGAGGCTCACCTCAGCTCGACCGGGATGCAGTCGGCAGAGCCCGCGACCAGCGCGGTGCAGAAACGGCGGGTGTCGGCCAGGTCGTCGAACCCCTCGGCGCGCAGGCGATAGAAGATCTTGCCGCCCGACTCGGCGCGCTGGACCACGCGGCGCTTGCCCTCGAAGTAATCCGGGAAGCGGCCGGCGATCTCGACCCATTGCTCGCGCGCGATCTCGGGGTCGCCGAAGGCGCCCAGCTGCACCAGCCGCGTGCCGATGGCCAGGTCATCGACCGAGATTTCGCCGCCAGGCTGACCCGCGACAGGGTCGGCCGCGACGGTCGAGACATTGCTGGGCGCAACGGAGGTCGACAGGTCGGCGGGCCGCTGAGGCGGACGGGGCGAACTGAAATCATCCAGAGCTGCGCCGTCGGCCAGCGCGATCTCGGTGCCTTCGTCAGACCCGTCTTCTTCGAATCCGGCCAGGTCCTCGTCCGGTGCGGGTATTCCCAGCGCTTCGGCCACGGCGCGATCGGTCGCCAAGGCATCCTGCGACCCGTCCTCGGCAATGTCGTCTTGCGCGCCGTCGTCCTCGGGCAGGAACTCGCCGGGCCAAGCATCCTCGACCATCTCGGTCGCGGCAGCCAGGTCGGCGGTCTCGCCCTCGTCTGCTTGCGTATCGGCCTCGGCCATACGGCTCAAAACCGCGACCGGGCGGTCCTCTTCCTCGTCCAGGGCCATGGGCGGCGGGGCGAGCGTCACTTCCTCGGCGGGGCCGCCTGCCTCGCCCACGGCGGCGATCTCGTTCACCGACAGGCCCTGGTGCGGCGTCCGCATCCCGCCCGGATCCTCGGGCGCCACGCGGAATGCGCCTTCCATGGCCTGCACCACCGGAACCCCGGTGACATCACGCATGAGCAGCTTGTATCCCCAGACCGACAATCCGGCGATCAGGGCCAGTGACACCACCGCGCCGGAGATATTCGCCCATTTGCCAAAACTGTGCCCGGCGCCCATTACAGCGGACTCGGACACGCCGTAATCTTCTAGATAGTCGATTTCTGCCATGCCTGCCTCTTGCGGCGCGGGGGTGGCCCCAAACCGCCTGTCTCTGCCTCAACGAAGGGAACGCGGCGGTCTCGTTAATCGGACCGCTCTGACCGTCACCTCAGCCGTATGGATACCAATCCCACCACAGCCTGCCCAGCCGAAACCGCGAGCGACCGCCGAATTTTGCCGGCTGTCGCCGACGGGGCACGCCTGGGATCAGCGCAGTTCTTCCAGCGGAGTCACGCCGAGGATGCCAAGGCCCGCAGTCAAGACAGTGGCAACCGCCCGCGGCAGCGCCAGCTTGCCGGCCGTGACGTGCGGGTGATCTTCCTGGATGATGCGCAGCGACGGGTCGTCATTGCCCTTGTTCCACAGGCTGTGGAAGCTCGACGCCAGGTCGTAGAGGTAAAACGCGATGCGGTGCGGCTCGTGGTTCTTTGCCGCGATCTCGACCAGGCGCGGCCACTCGGCCAGCTTGCGGGCCACGTCGAATTCGGCCGGGTCGCTCAGCTGCGGCGGCCCCATGGCGATTTCCAGCGCATCGGCCTTACGCTCGACCGACCGGATGCGGGCATGGGCGTATTGCACGTAGAAGACCGGGTTGTCCTTGGACTGCTCGACCGCCTTGGCGAAGTCGAAATCCAGCGGCGCGTCGTTCTTGCGCGTGAGCATCGTGAAGCGGGTGACGTCCGGCCCGACCTCGTCCACCACGTCGCGCAGGGTGATAAAATTGCCCGCGCGCTTGGACATGGTGAAGGGCTCGCCGTTCTTCCACAGCTTCACCAGCTGGCACAGCTTGATGTCCAGGGGCACCTGCCCATCCGACAACGCGCTGACCGCCGCCTTCATCCGCTTGACGTAGCCGCCGTGGTCGGCGCCGAACACGTCGATCAGCGCGTCGAAGCCGCGATCGATCTTGTCGTAGTGATAGGCTATATCGGGCGCGAAATAGGTCCAGCTGCCGTCCGACTTCTTCACCGGGCGATCCACGTCGTCGCCGTGGTCGGTCGAACGGAACAGCGTCTGCTCGCGCGCCTCCCAGTCGTCCGGCAGCTTGCCCTTGGGCGGCTCGAGCGTGCCCACATAGATCAGGCCCTTGCCGTCCAGCGTGTCGAGCGCCGCCTCGATCCGGCCCGTGCCGTAAAGCGACTTCTCGGAATAGAACTTGTCCATCTCGACACCCAGCGCGGCCAGGTCCGCGCGGATCAGGTCCATCATGGCGTCGGTGGCGAAATCGCGGATCTGTTCCAGCCAGACGTCTTCGCCCTTGTCGACATAGGCGTCGCCGACCTTTTCCTTCAGCGCCTCGCCCACGGCGACAAGGTAGTCGCCCGGGTAGGTGCCGTCGGCAAAGGCGACCTCCTGCCCATGGGCCTCGAGGTAGCGGAGATAGACGGACCGGGCGAGCACATCGACCTGCGCGCCGCCGTCGTTGATGTAGTATTCGCGCGTCACGTCCCAGCCGGTGTAGTCCAGCAGGTTCGCCAGCGCGTCGCCGAAGACCGCGCCGCGCGTGTGGCCCACGTGAAGCGGGCCGGTAGGGTTGGCCGAGACGTATTCAACGTTGACCCGCTGCCCCGCCCCCATGTCGGAGCGGCCGAAATCGCGATCCTCGATCACCGTGGCGATCACGTCGGCCCAGACGCTGTCGGCCAGTCGCAGGTTCAGGAAGCCCGGGCCGGCGACCTCGGCCCCGGCCACGTGGTCGAGCGCGGCCAGCCGCGGGGACAGAGCCGCCGCGATGTCGCGCGGCTTCATGCCGGCGGGCTTGGCCAGCACCATGGCGGCGTTCGTCGCCATGTCTCCATGGGCGGGATCGCGCGGCGGCTCGACCGTGACGTTGGCGGTGTCGAGGCCCCCGGGCAGCTCGCCCGCGGCCTGCATGTCGGCCAGCGCGGCCAGGATGTCGTCACGCATCCGCGCAAACAGGTTCATGGTCTTGTCCTTCGGCTGATCTGCGGGGTCATACCACCCCGCCGCCGCAGGTCAATCGCAACGCGGACCGCCGCGCCGCTCAGGCCGCGTCCTGGCCGCGCTCGGCCTCCTCGGGGGGCAACATGGAAACCAGCCGGACGCCCGGCGCCGTGCTGACCTCGTCGTCCTCGCTGACGAAATGGATCTCGCCGCCTTCGTCGATCCAGGCGAGCAGGCGCGCCTCTGGCCGTTTCGCGCGCCAGTCCTCCATCGTGTATTCCTCGGTCAGGCCGGTCACGCGGAAGGTCCAGTCGTTCCACATCAGGCGATTGAGCTCGTTATACGTGGCCTCACCCGCGAATTTCCGGCCGCCGAGGGTGGCGGGCAGGCTGTGGCGTGCCGTCCCGGCCTTTTCGCGGGCGATCTGGTACACGTTCTCGCGCCCGAAATGGGGGCCGAGATCAGTGGCGACCAGCGTGTTGTAGGCGTCGTTGTCGGTGGCCGCGACCACCAGCTTGTAGCCATTCAGCTCGATCCGCATCTCGGCGCCCTCGGACAGGATATCGCCGAAGAAGGTCTCGAGCCCCGCCTCGCGCGCGCGGCGCAGATGGCCGCGGTTGGGGTCCGTGACCAGCACGGGAATGTCGGCCTTCTTCAGGGCCTGCGCCAGCCCGGTGGTCCAGTAGGACCCGCCCACCAGGATGACGCCCGGCGTTTCGGACGCGACAAGACCCAGGAACCGCGCGAAGGGCTTCAGCGTGAAGCCATGCACCACCACGGAAGCGGCCACCAGGATGAAGGCCAGCGGACCGATCAACGCGCCATCCTCGACGCCGAGTTCGACCAGGCGCTCACCGAAAAGGCCCGCGACAGCAATCAGCACAACGCCCCGCGGTCCGGTAAAGGCCACCAGCACCTGTTCCTTCCAGGGCAGCTTGGTCCATGCGAGTGCAGCAAAAACGGTCACGGGCCGCGCGATGGACAGGACCAGCACCACGAAGATGCCCGCGCGCCATGTCAGCTGCGACAGCGCCGCGAAATCCAGCGACGCGGCCAGCAGGATGAAGACGCCGGACACAAGCAATATGGTCGCGTGTTCCTTGAAGCGGCGCATCTCCTCGAAAGACGGAAGGTCCGCGTTGGCGATCACGATCCCCATGAGCGTCACGGCCAGCAGTCCCGACTCGTGCAGGACAAGATTCGACGCGGCGAAAACGGCCAGGATCGCCACGAACAGCGCAGGCACCTTCATGAATTCAGGCACTTTGGCGCGTTTGAAGGCCCACACAATGCCGTACCCGCCAGCGGCCCCCAGGACGCAGGCCACCACCAGGCCCAGGATCAGCGACCACGCCGCCTCGCCCACCTGTTCGGCCGTGCGCAGGACCAGCACCACCTCGAACGCCAGCACGGCGGCCAGTGCGCCGATGGGGTCGTTCAGGATCGCCTCCCATTGCAACAACGCAGCAGGACGGCGCGCCAGCCGCGCACTGCGCAGAAGCGGTGCGATGACGGTGGGGCCGGTGACGATCATGATGCCGCCGAAGACGGCCGCGCTTTCCCAACTGGTGCCCGCGCCGTATCGCAGCGCCAGCGTGCTCAGCAGCCAACCAAGCGGCGCGCCGATGAAAACCAGCCGCTTCACGCCCTCGGCCGCATCGCGCAGGGTGTGGAAGTTCAGGGTCAGCCCGCCTTCGAAGAGGATAATGGCCACCGCGATCGAGATCATTGGCGCGTAGAGCGGTCCGATATCCCTTGCCGGGTCGAAGATTCCAAGCACGGGCCCCGCGACAATGCCGGCGACCAGCATCAGCACGATGGCCGGCATCCGCAGCTTCCAGGCGAGCCACTGGCTGCCCACACCCAGGGCGCCCACCAGCGCAATTGCCGTGACGGGGTCCAATGCCCCTTCCGCTCCGCCGGTCGCCATGTCTCACTAGTCCCTTATACAGCCACGCCGCACGCGGCATCCGATGGGATGATAGCCCATGGCGCCCGTCGGGCTAGACCGCTTGTCTCCATCAATTCCGAGGCCTAGCTCCAATCCAAGCGTGAAGGAGCAGACATGACACAGGCGACAGACGCCCCCTGGTGGCAGGACGGCATCATCTACCAGATCTACCCGCGATCCTTCCAGGACAGCACCGGCAGCGGTGTGGGCGATCTGAGGGGCATCATCCAGCGACTGGATCACGTGAAGGACCTGGGCGTCGACGCGATCTGGATCTCGCCCATCTACCCGTCGCCCATGAAGGACGCGGGCTACGACATCAGCGATTACGACGGGGTCGAGCCAATCTTCGGCACGCTCGAGGATTTCGAGGCGCTGGCCAGGGCCACAGGCGACCGCGGGCTGAAGCTGCTGCTGGATTTCGTGCCATCGCACAGTTCGGACCAGCATCCGTGGTTCCAGGCCGCGCGGTCGTCGCGCGACGACCCCAAGCGCGACTGGTATGTCTGGCGCGACCCGGGCCCCGATGGCGGCCCGCCCAGCAACTGGATCGCCGAGTTCGGCGGATCGGCCTGGGAATGGGACGACGCGACCGGGCAGTATTACCTGCATATCTACATGACCGAGCAGCCGGCGCTGAACTGGCGCAACCCCGACCTGCGGGCCGAGATGTACGACATCATGCGCCGCTGGTTCGACCGTGGCGTCGACGGGTTCCGCGTGGACGCGGTCGAGCACCTGGCCCCCGACGACCAGTGCCGCGACAATCCCCCGAACCCCGACTGGCGGTTCGAGCAGGGTCCGGCGCGATCGCTGTTCCGCAAGTTTTCGTCGCACCAGCCCGCGGGCTTCGACGCGGTGCACGAGATGCGTGCGGTGGCCGACGAATATCCCGACCGGGCGCTGGTGGGCGAAGCCTACGGCACGCTGGACGAGGTCATGCTGTATTACGGCAAGGACCTGAAGGGCTTTCACCTGCCCTTCAACTTCTACCTGATCGAGGCCGACTGGGACCCGCTGGCCATCGCCGACTACATCGACACCTACGAGGCCGCCCTGCCGGAAGGCGGGTGGCCCAACTGGGTCATGGGCAACCACGACCGCGACCGCGTTGCCACGCGGTGGGGACCGGACGCCGCGCGCGCGGCGGCGATGCTGCTGCTGACCCTGCGTGGCACGCCCACGATCTACCAGGGCGAAGAGCTTGGCATGGTGAACGAAGCGGTCCCCGATCACATGATCCAGGATCCCTGGGCCATCAACAACCCGGGCACCGGGCTGGGCCGCGACCCCGTACGCATCCCGATGCCATGGGACGATAGCGCCGGGCGCGGCTTCACCCGGGGCGAGCCCTGGCTGCCATTGTCAACCGTGCCGGCGGCCAGAGCTCAGGAAGACGACCCCCAGTCGATGCTGGTGCTCTACCGCCACCTGATCTGGCTGCGCCGCCAGCACGCCGCGCTGCGGCTGGGCGAGTATCGCCGGCTGCACGCGGATGCCGAGACGCTGGCCTATGCCCGCGGCCACGGGGACGAGGTGCTGCACGTGGCGATCAACTTCACCGACCGGAAGCAGCCCCTGCCCTTTGGCGGCACGCCTTTGTTCTCGACCGTGCCCGACCGCGACCTCGCGGAAATCTCAAAGCTTGCACCGCACGAGGGTCTGCTGCTGCGCGCCTAGGAAAGCACGCTCACAAGATGGCTAAGATCACGCTCCGGGCCTACCCGGGGCGCGACCACAGTCTGAACGCACGTAAAAATTCAGTGTCGATAGACCCTCAGATCGCCGCCGCCAGCCCCCCGCCGACCAGTCGTTCGTGCTCCTGAATGGCGAAACGGTCGGTCATGCCGGCAATGTAATCGAGAACAATCCGAGCGAGCGCCGTCTCATTTGTCGCATCCTCGACATCCTTGCGCCACTGCTTGGGCAGAAGTTCGGTTCGACGCAGGAATAAGGCGAAAAGATCGTCCACCACCTGCGACACCTTCTGGCGCATGACCACCACCTCTTCGGCGCGGTACATGCGGTGGAAGAGAAAATCGCGCAGGACCTGCAGCTCCTCCCAGATACGGGGGGAGAACCGGATGATGGGATGCCCCGCCATGCGCACATCCTGCGCGCTTTGCGGGTCGAGCTGCGCCAGGGCACCCCGCGCTTCCTCCAACACATCTTCGACCAGGACACCGAAGAAACGGCGCAGGGCCTCGTGGCGACGGCGGTAATAGTTGAGACCGGGATAAAGCGTGTCGACCCTGGCAAAGCAGTCGCGCAGGATCGGCAGCTCGGCCAACTCGTCCGTGGAGAACAACTCGGCCCTGAGCCCGTCATGCAGGTCGTGGTGATTGTAGGCGATGTCGTCGGACAGCGCCGCCACCTGAGCCTCGGCGCTGGCGTGTGTGTGCAGCTCGAGATCATGGCGCGCGTTGTAATCGGCCAGTGCATAGGGATACGGCGCCTCGACGGGGCCATTGTGCTTCGCGATGCCCTCGAGCGTCTCCCAGGTCAGGTTCAGACCGTCGAACTCGGCGTAGTGGCGTTCCAGCGACGTGACGATGCGGATGGCCTGGGCGTTGTGGTCGAAGCCGCCATAGGGCGTCATGAGCCGTTCCAGCGCGTCCTCGCCCGTATGTCCGAAGGGCGGATGGCCCAGGTCATGGGCCAAAGCGACCGCTTCGGTCAGTTCGGAGTTCAGCCCCAGAACTCCGGCGATGGTGCGGGCCACCTGCGCCACCTCGATCGAATGGGTCAGTCGGGTGCGGAAATAATCGCCCTCGTGCTCGACGAAGACCTGGGTCTTGTGCTTGAGCCGGCGGAACGCGCTGGCGTGAATGATCCGGTCGCGGTCGCGCTGGAAGCACGAGCGATGGGCCGATCCCTCCTCGGGGTACAGTCGCCCGCGGCTTTCGTCGGGCCGGGCGGCAAAGATCGCCTGCATTGCTTGTGCCATTCTTGTTGTCCTCGCTCGCGGGGCTTATATCGAGGGCAGCCAAGCAATGCAGGGCGAACGGACCATGAATCTTCCTCCCAAAGTCACCGACAGGGCCTTTGCCCGCCTTTCCGAGATCGGGGCGGCCGACCAGGGCCAGGCTCTCCGCGTCGCCGTCGAAGGCGGCGGATGCTCGGGGTTTCAGTACGAGATCAAGCTGGACGCGCCGGGCGACGACGACCTGGTGCTGGAGAAGGATGGCGAGCGGGTGCTGGTCGACAGCGTGTCCCTGCCCTTCCTCGCTGGCGCTGTCATCGACTTCTCGGAAGAGCTGATCGGCGCGCGGTTCGTCATCGACAACCCGAATGCCACCTCCAGTTGTGGCTGCGGAACTTCCTTTTCGATCTGAGTGCGTAAAGATCAGATCAAAGCGTCCCCGTGGGACGCTTTTTCTGTGTCCAATTGCATACAGCGGCCCGGAACAGTGATTCGCGCAGCGGTCTGATATGCAACCGGTTCTGCCGCATCGATGCCGGATTCGGCCCGAAATGCCGAATCAGCGACATTCTTAAGAGATGGTTAAAAACCTGTCTAAAAGGTCAGGTCGGGTTTTTGATTAATTTTTGTGCAAATCCGGTCGGCACAAAATCCGTGACGTGGCAGCATAAGGCGGAAAAAAGGCAGATCCTCCCCAAAAACCTAACCGAAAAGATCGGATTGTGTCTGCAATGTGTCGGATTGTTTCGATATCCGGGACGCGTCGTTGCGCAGCCCATGCTTCCCTTTCGTCGCGTCACACCCTCAACCTGAGAGTGTAAAGACAGCCACCCAGCAAAAAGGGAAACCAAAATGAACTACATCGCCATCGCCCGTGAGAACCGCCAGAAAGCCCTCTCGACCCTGGGCATGAACCAGCGCAACCTGTTCATCGCCCCCTGCCACCCCATCCGCGCCCGCCGCGACGGCCTGTTCCGCAGCGCTGCCTCGCGGATGAGCCCGAACGCCGCGGTGGTCGCGGCCACGTGATCTCGCATCTTAAAGGAACGACTGTGATGAGTATGCACGCCCGCGCAATCGACGAACGGCTCGCCCGCCGGGTCGACACGCCAGCCAGTGAACAACGGCTGCGCGGACATCGCCTGTTCGGAAGCGTTTCCGACATTGAATGCATGCTGTTCTCGCAGATCAGCAGCAGCAACGCGGCCAACACTGCAGAACGCCGGCCCCGTATGCACAAGACTGACAGCGCAGAAGGCGCAAAGGGCAAGAACCGGACCTGAGGTTCGACCGTCAGAGCCGGCGCGATGGACGCGCCCTGCCCCTTTGATATACCGGTCGCCAAGCCAACGGGACCGGATCACCATGAAAATAGCCAGCTTCAACATCAACGGCGTCAAGGCTCGTCTTGACGGTCTTTGCGAGTGGCTGAAGGACAGCGCGCCCGACGTGGCCGTGCTGCAAGAGATCAAGTCGGTGGACGAGGCTTTCCCGGCCGCCGCCATCGAGGACCTGGGCTACACCGTCGAAACCCACGGTCAGAAGGGCTTCAACGGGGTCGCGATCCTGTCGAAGCTGCCGCTCGAGGACGTGTCGCGCGGGCTGCCGGGCGACGAAAGCGACGAACAGGCGCGATATATCGAGGCGACCGTCATGGGCGACCGGCCCGTTCGGGTCTGCGGCCTGTACCTGCCCAACGGAAATCCGGCGCCTGGACCGAAATACGACTACAAGCTCGCCTGGATGGAACGGCTGCACGACCGCATGGCCGAAACCCTCGTGCTGGAAGAGCCCGCGGTATTCTGCGGCGATTACAATGTCATACCGCAGGACGAGGATGCTCAGAACCCCGAGGCCTGGCGTGACGACGCGCTGGCGATGCCCGACAGCCGCGCGTCCTTCCGGCGCCTTCTGGCCCTGGGCATGACCGAAGCGTTCCGCGTCTGCCACCAGGCCGGCGGGCATTACAGCTTCTGGGATTACCAGGCCAACGCGTGGGAGCGGAACCACGGCATCCGCATCGACCACCACCTGCTGACCCCGCAGGCAGCGGATCTGCTGAACGATTGCTGGATCGAGAAGGATCTGCGCGCCCGCGCAAAACCCAGCGATCACGTTCCCGTCTGGATCGACCTCGCCGCCTGACGGGAACCCGAGGGGCCGGCGCGGGGTTCGATCTCCATGCGCTGCACGCTCGCAACCCTTCTGCTCGCCTTGTCCGCCGGCCCGGCGCTGGCCTGCACGACCGCCGGAACCGGCGCGAAATGCGTGACCGTGGACGAAGGCCTGCGCGGCGGCGGCGCTGGGCACTGGCAGCGCGCGCCAATCATCACGACGCCCCCGCCCCTTGCGGTGGGCGTCCGGCTGGACGGCCGTGACTTCAATGCCTTGGTCGGCACGGCATACCTGGGCCTGCCGCCCGCCCGCGACGGTTGGGTCTACGTGCGGCTGGACGACCGCATCTATCGGGTCGATTTCCGCACCCGCGAGGTTCTGGCGCTGGTCCGCGATTGAGCGGCGCCTTGCCTATCGCGGTGCAGCGCCGGACCCCGACCCATAGTTACACGTTTTGCAGCGAACCGAATGAGTGAACGAGGTCACCATGAATCGCCTGATCGCAACCGCACTTGTCGCGGCCTGTGCCCTTGCAGGCCCGGCCTTGGCCGGCAGTCACAGCAACGGGAAAGGCAAGGGGAATGGCAAAGCCGTTGGGCAAGCCGCCGCCGGCTGCCCGCCCGGCCTTGCCAAGAAAAATCCGCCCTGCGTGCCGCCGGGACAGGCCAAGCAGGCCGCTCGGTCTGAATACGACGGCGTGCCCGATTACACGGTGGGCGACATCGTGGACGAGATCATCCTGCGTGATCGGCTGCGCCGCATATCGGATTACGATCGCTATAACCTGCGCGATGTGGACGGTGTGCGCTATTACCGCGACGACCGGCAGATCTATCGCGTAGATCCGACCACGCGCGCGATTCTCGACATCATCGCACTGGCCGAGGTGTTGAACTGAGGCCCGCGAGGCGGCGGATCACTCCGCCGCCACCTTCCGCGCCTGGAGCATGGGCTTGAGGTATCGGCCCGTGTGGCTTTCGGCGATCTCGGCCACGTCCTCGGGCGTGCCGGTCGCCACCACGGTGCCGCCGCCATCGCCACCTTCCGGGCCGATATCGATCAGCCAGTCGGCGGTCTTGATGACGTCAAGGTTGTGCTCGATCACCACGACCGAGTTGCCCTGGTCCACCAGCTCGTGCAGCACCTCGAGCAGCTTGCGCACATCTTCGAAGTGTAGACCGGTCGTCGGCTCGTCCAGGATATACAATGTGCGACCGGTCGACCGCTTGGCCAGTTCCTTCGACAGTTTCACCCGTTGCGCTTCGCCGCCCGACAGGGTCGTCGCCTGCTGGCCGACCTTGATGTAGCCGAGACCGACACGCACCAAGGCGTCCATCTTCTCGCGGATCGACGGGACGGCCTTGAAGAACTCCTGCGCATCTTCAACCGTCATATCAAGAACGTCGGCTATGCTTTTGCCCTTGAACTGAATTTCCAGAGTCTCGCGGTTGTAGCGCGCGCCCTTGCAGGTCTCGCATTCCACGTAGACATCCGGCAGGAAGTGCATTTCGATCTTGATCACGCCGTCGCCTTGGCAGGCCTCGCAGCGGCCGCCCTTGACGTTGAAGCTGAACCGCCCGGGCTTGTAACCGCGCGCCTTGGCCTCGGGCAGACCGGCGAACCAGTCGCGGATCGGCGTGAAGGCCCCGGTGTAAGTCGCTGGATTCGAACGAGGAGTTCGGCCGATGGGCCGCTGGTCGATATCGATCACCTTGTCCAGGTGCTCCAGCCCCTTGATCGTCTCGCAGGGCGCGGGCGTCTGTCGCGCGCCGTTCAGGCGCATGGAGGCTGACTTGAACAGCGTCTCGATCGTCAGGGTCGATTTGCCGCCGCCCGACACGCCGGTCACACAGACGAACTTGCCCAGCGGGTAATCCACGGTCACGTCCCGCAGGTTGTTGCCGCTGGCTTTCACGACGCGGATGGACTTGTTCTTCTTGCCCTTCCGGCGCTCGGCGGGCACCGCGATCTCGCGCCGCCCCGCCAGATAGTCGCCTGTCACGCTCTGCGGTTGCTCGACGATCTGCGCCGGCGTGCCATGGGCCACGACCTGTCCGCCGTGGACGCCAGCACCGGGGCCGATGTCGAAGACATAGTCGGCCTCGCGGATGGCTTCCTCGTCGTGCTCGACCACGATCACCGTGTTGCCCTGGTCGCGCAGGTTCTTCAGCGTCGTCAGCAAGCGGTCGTTGTCGCGCTGGTGCAGGCCGATCGAGGGTTCGTCCAGAACGTAGAGCACGCCCGTCAGGCCAGAGCCGATCTGGCTGGCCAAGCGGATGCGCTGCGACTCGCCGCCCGACAGGGTGCCCGCGTTGCGCGACAGGGTCAGGTATTCCAATCCCACGTTGTTCAGGAAGCCCAGACGCTCGCGGATTTCCTTGAGGATGGCACGCGCGATCTCGTTCTTCTGCTTGCTCAGCGACGCGGGCACGTTCTCGCACCACTCATACGCCTCGCGGATGGATTTCTGGACGACCTCGCCCACGTGCAGGCCCGCGATCTTCACCGCCAGCGCCTCGGGGCGCAGCCGGTGGCCGTGGCAGGTGCCGCAGGGACGGTTGTTCTGGTAGCGCTCGAACTCCTCGCGGATCCAGCTGCTGTCGGTCTCGCGATAGCGGCGCTCCATGTTGGGGATGACCCCCTCGAAGGGGCGCGTGACCTCGTAGACGCGGCCGCCCTCGTCGTAGCGGAACTTGATCTGCGTCTCGCCCGAGCCGAACAGGAAGACGTTCTTCACCTCGTCGGGCAGGTCAACCCACTTGTCCGATTGCTTGAACTTGTAGTGCTTGGCGATGGCCTCGATCGTCTGGAGGAAATACGGGGATTTCCCCTTGCGCCACGGGGCCAGCGCACCGTCCGAGATCTTCAGGTTCTGGTCCGGCACGACGAGCCGCTCGTCGAAGAACAGCTCAACCCCAAGGCCGTCGCAATCCGGGCAGGCCCCGAAGGGCGCGTTGAACGAGAAGAGGCGCGGCTCGATCTCGGGGATGGTGAAGCCCGAGACCGGACAGGCGAATTTCTCGCTGAAAGTGAAGCGTTCCGGCTCGCCCTCTTTCGGGGCGGTCTCGAGCACCGCGATGCCGTCCGCCAGGTCCAGCGCGGTGCGGAAACTGTCGGCCAGCCGCGTCTCCAGCCCCTCGCGCACCACGATGCGGTCCACCACCACGTCGATGTCGTGGCGAAACTTCTTGTCCAGCGTGGGCGGGTTGTCGAGATCGTGGAATTCGCCATCGACCTTCACGCGCTGGAAGCCCTGCTTGCGCAGCTCGAGAAACTCCTTGCGATACTCGCCCTTGCGGTCGCGGATGATGGGCGCCAGCAGGTAGCCGCGCGTGCCCTCTTCCATCTCCATCACGCGGTCGACCATGTCCTGCACCTGCTGTGCCTCGATGGGCAGGCCGGTGGCCGGCGAATAGGGCGTGCCGACCCGGGCGAACAGCAACCGCATGTAGTCGTAGATCTCGGTGACCGTGCCGACGGTCGAGCGCGGGTTCTTCGACGTGGTCTTCTGCTCGATGCTGATGGCAGGCGACAGGCCGCTTATGTGATCGACATCGGGCTTCTGCATCATGTCGAGGAACTGGCGCGCATAGGCCGACAGCGACTCGACATAGCGGCGCTGCCCCTCGGCATAGATCGTGTCGAAGGCAAGCGACGACTTGCCCGACCCCGACAGGCCGGTGATGACCACCAGCTGGTCCCGGGGAATGTCGACATCGATGGATTTGAGGTTGTGCTCGCGCGCGCCGCGCACCTCGATATTCTTCAGCTCGGCCATGAAAACCTCTTCCGTTGCTCTGCCAGATAGGCGCGGGCACCGTGAACGCAATCACCAAATTGGAACGTTAGGGGAACATTAAGACATTTGCGGCAGGGATGCACGGACAATCCGTCGCATCAGCAGCGTCACGCCCAATCCGGCGGCACAGGCGGCAAGCAGCGCGGCCATCATCCCGGGCAGCCCGGCCACGGCGTAGGCGGCGGCGAAGACCGGCGTGCCCAGCGTCGTGCCCACGTTGCCCATCTGCGCGATGCAACCCGTGGCGCGCGCCCGGTCTGGCAGCGTGTCGTTCAGATCGGGGATCATGGCGAAGCTCGCCGCCGGGACCAGCCCCATCACCAGAAACAAAGGCAGCGCCGCGCCGTCCCACCCGGCCAGTAGCAGGATCGCGGTCGCGGCCGTCAGGACGAAGCCAAGGGCCGCGACCACGTCCGGGGCCATGCGCCGCATGAGCGGCCCGGCCCCGAAAGTGCCCAGAAGCGCGATCAGCGGCAGGCTGACCGCCATCTGCGGCCGGCCAAGCGCAGCGGGCAGCAGCGTGACCAGCGCCACGAAGGCGAGCGTGTAGAACACGAAGCCGAGCCCCGGCGCCATGAGACGCGGGGACGTGTAGATCTCCACATGCGCCGCCAACGGATCCAGCCGAAGCGGCGCGCGCGTCGATCGCTCCAGCCGGGCCGCGAGAACCAGCGCGATGCCAGCCATGCCCATGGCGTGCGCCGCGGTCAGGGCCGCCATCCCGCCCGTGGCGAGGATCGGCGGCGCGGCGACGGCGAACAGCGCGAAGGACACGCCGAAGAACGATGCCCAGATCGCCATGGCCAGCGGACGGTCCCGGTCGGTCGCCGCGGCGGCCATGAGCGGGGGCGCCGCGACCACGATCCCCAGATGCGAGACCCCCTCGATCACCCGCAGGCCGACGTAGACGGGAAAAGGCAAAGGTATGGCCTGCGAGGCCGACAGCGCCGCACCCAGCCACAGGCAGGTCAGCAGCACCCGGCGCGCGCCGAAGGCGGCTACCACCCCGCCGGCCATGACGCCGCCGAAAATGCCGACGACCCCCAGCACCGAAACGAGGAACGCCACAGCGGTCAGCGGGCGGTCGAAGGTCTGCGCCAGCACGGGAAGCCCCATGGCCACCTTGGCGAATTGCCCGGCGGCCAGAAGGCCCGCAACGAATAGCGCGGCGGCCAGAGTCCAGTCTGTGGCGGTGCGCGCGCCCGGCGCGACACTGGCGTGCTGCATCAACGTCGCTTTCGGATCACCCGGATCAACATGAGAACACCCACGGCCAGAACGGCATAGCCCGACAGATGCAGCCAGTTCGGCACCACCGTCACTTCAAGATCATCGGTGCCGTCAGAACGAAACATGAGCGGCAGCACGATCAGCACGAAGCCGATCACGATCGCCGCCGCCGTGGCCCAACCAAATCGCATGACATATATCCTTCCCGCCCGGGCGCGATCATGCGCGCCGGGCGTATTTCTTCGATTTCACGTGCCAGCTAGCTCCGGCGCGGGGCCGATCAATCAGGCGGCGGCCTGCAGGCGACGGACCGTCGCACCGTATCCGCCCTCGTCCAGGAAGGACTTTTCCCTGGGTCCGGAATTGCGGCCGAGCGCGGCGTTTCGGTGCGGGAAACGGCCGAAGTCGCGGATCACCTCGCGGTGGGCCCGGGCGTGCAGCAGGTTCGCCGTGGCCTCGGGCATCCGCTCGGCGAACAGGCGCACGCAGCGGTCCTGGTCGCTCAGGTTCTCGGAGTGCATCAGCGGCAGGTAGAAGAACTGCCGCGCCGGCGGGTCGATCTTCAGATCCCATCCCCGCGCGATGGACACCTTGGCGGCGGCGCGCGCGAAGCGGTCCATGTCGTAGGCGCGGCTGTCCTCGCGGAACATGTTGCGCGGGAACTGGTCCGTGACGACCAGGTAGGCCAGCGTGCCCGACGGATAGGTCAGCCAAAGCGACAGCCCCCCCTCCGTCGCCTGCTCGTAGACGGGGGTGAACCGGCTGCGGATCGTGTCGTCCAGCCCGTCGTCGGACTTGTACCAGCCCTCGGGGCCGACTTCATCCAGCCAAAAGGCCAGGACCTCTTCGGGTGTCGTCATTCCACTGCCCTTATCCCGTCGTCGCACTCAAAACCTGCCGCAAGGGAAACGTCTTATCAAGGCGCGAGCGGGCGGCTAGCCCGCCGCGCGCGTGTCGGTGTCGTCGGTGCCATCCGCGGTCGCGGATTGCTGCTCTTCTTCCTCGGCCTGCTCCTGCAGCCACTCCTGCGCGGCATCCAGCGTGACCGCGTGGGTGGTCGGCGTGATCGGGATGTACTGACCGTACTCGTCCCGGTCGGGCGAGGCGCGGCGCGTCATCCGGTAACCGGCATAGGCCGCCAGCGCCAGCATCAGCACGCCAAGGAACACCCAGAACCCCATGGGCCCGAGCCACCCGATCAGCACACCGATGGCCAGCGGGCCGGCGATGGCCCCGAGCCCGAAGATGAAGATCAGCCCGCCCGAGGCGGCCGACATATCCTCGTAATCGAGGTAGTCGTTGGTATAGGCGATGAGCAGCGGGTAGAGCGGGTTCGCCATGCCCCCCAGCACGAAGGCCGCCACGCACAGCAGCGCCAGGCTGGGATCGGGCAACAGGCCGAGAATGCAGACCACGCCACCCAGCGCGGCAGCCCCGAGGATCATCAGCCGGCGGTCCAGCCGGTCCGACAGCCAGCCGATCGGAAACTGCAGGATCAGCCCGCCCAGGTAGATGGCGCCCACGAAGATGGCGACCTCCCGAACGGAGAAACCGATCTGCGAGGCGTAGACCGACGCCATGCCGAACTGCGCCGAGTAGACGCCGCCCACCAGGAAGATGCCGACGCATCCCAGGGGCGACGACTGGTAGAGCCGCAGCAGGCTCATGGGCTTGGTGGTCTCGAAAGCGGGCGTCGGCGTGGCCGACAGCAGGATCGGCGCGAAGGACATGGACACCAGGACCGACGGGATGATGAACAGTACGAAGCCGGACGGATCCCCGGTGACCAGCAGCGCCTGCGCCGCAAGCACGCCGGACATCTGGACGATCATGTAAAGCGACAGCGCCTGTCCCCGCCGCTCGTTCGTGACCGAGTTGTTCAGCCACGACTCGGCCGTCACGTACACGCCCGAGAAGCAGAACCCGATCAGCACCCGCAAGAGCACCCACGCCCAGGGCTGGGTGATCGCCGGGTAGAGAATCAGGATCGCCGAGATGAACGACGCCAGCGCCGCGAAGACCCGCACGTGGCCCACGCGCCGGATCATCTCGGGCGCCAGCTTCGATCCGCCCAGGAAGCCCGCGAAATAGGCCGACATGACGAAGGACATCTCGAGGGTCGAGAACCCTTCGATCTCGCCACGGACACCGAGAAGCGTGCCCTGCATGCCGTTGCCGACCATGAGCAGGGCCATCCCGAGGAAAAGGGCCCAGGCGGCGGCCAGAACATTGAACATATCGCGTCCCTCTGCTTTCGATCCGCGCGGGACCCCCTACGTGCGGCCCGGCGAACGGTGCTCTTCCGGCGTGCCGATCCTTCACAGTCCGGTCGGCCGCGTCGAATCTGCCCGTAGCAGCCGCTGCCGCCCCCCGATAGAGCAAAATCACTTCCAGCGTCGGGCACCCCATCCGGTCGCGGGAACATGACAGACCCCGCTGTCGCCCGCCCGGATACAGCATGCGGGGCAGTGTCCGGTCACCTGCTTTCGAATTCGCGTCTAAAGCGGAGGGCCTGGTGCGGCCCGGGCGCTCCCGCGTCGCATTCGTTGCCAATGCCAAGGAGAGTGCAGCCGCCATCCGACGCGAGCTTGCCAGCGGTTGGTGAACGTCCCGTTACCGGCGCAGCGCAATCGATTGCCCAATGACAACCTCGAGCCGTATGTCGATTCCTCTGCATCTCTGATGTCCCAGGTTCCGTCATCAGAAAGGCTGGCAGATGCCGAAGAGGCGTGCCGAGAACAGACCAGATGCCACGTCTGTGCCAGCGAGCTCCGCGCGCCGGCGCTTCTCCCGCCAAGGACGTTCGAGCGCACCCGAAGGGACCCCCTCCCTTTCCAGCTGCCATCGAGTCGGTTCCAAGCACCCGCTCCGGCCTCATCCCGCGTAACGCCGCTTGCGATGCCTGGCGCTTCGGAGTATGCCCGCGTCACACCACCGGCGGCGAGTTGGCGGAGTGGTGACGCAGCGGATTGCAAATCCGTGTACACCGGTTCGATTCCGGTACTCGCCTCCATTTAAAATCAATCACTTACATCACTCCTTGCCGTGTTTGAGGCCCCGCGTTTACAGGGGCGTTTACATTTTTGTGTCTTGAGACAGTGATTTTGCTCGATTGAGCTTGCGCAGAACCGCATCGCTTTCGTCCGGGCTTACCTGCGCATAATGCTCGATTACCTGCGCCGCGTAGCGAACCGACCAGCCCATCAGAACTGCGATTTGGCGCAAAGACAGATCGGCATTCAGCAATCTTGTCGCCGCTGTCCCGCGCGTATCGGACAAAGTCTTCTCGCGCCCATCGATCCACGGTGGGATCTCCGCTTCGCGCCGCCACTTGGTGATCTGGTTCGATGCCCAACGGGCCGTCAAAGGCCTGCCAAGCTCTGACACCAGCAGCACATCTTGGCCCTCCGGCGTCTCTGCGATCAGTTTCTCAAGGGCTGAAGTGGCCGGGATATATGCGATCTGGCCGCGCTTACTGGTCCTGAAACGAAGGCGCTTGCCGTGCGGCGTGTCTTCGAATTGGTCCATTTTGACCTGAACCAGATCAGCTGCCCGCAAACCGGTTTCGCATCCTGCGGTAAGGATCCTCTGCACCCATTTCGGCGCGTGCTTATTGAACTGCGCTATGTCGCCACTCGTCCAAATGATCTCAGTCCGGTTCGATTGGTAGAGCTTCTTAAGCTTGTGACAGTGATGCTCTTTCAGCTTCCCCTCTTCCACCGCCCAATTCAGAACGCGTGTCGCATGGGTACCCGCCATGTCGTGCTGCTTGGGGGAATGAAGCCACTTCTTGCGCCAATTGTTAACCTCGCCCCGCGAGGCGCGCTCTTCGAACATCGCGACAGGATCGGCTCCGAACTCCTCGCGAAACAGCTCCAGCCACTTGCGGATATCCGCCTTTGAACGCTCAGCTTTAGGCAGGGACGCGCTGGACAGAAAATCGTCGACTAAGTGAGTCGTCAGATATTCAGCCGGGCTCGCGGGCGTACCGCACTGTGAAAACGCATGGAAGAATTCGGGCTCTTTGGGGTTCGGGTCCGTCCCTTCCCAAAATTTGGGGCCACCCCGCCAAGCATAGAAATGGTAGCGAACACCGGACACGACCTTGCGCCGGACACGGTGGACGCCCTTGGGAAGGTTACTTCTGGGCACGGCGCGCTCTCCGCTGTGCAACGAGGCTCGGTTGGGAAGTGGCCTCGCGTTCTGCTGCGCTGATGCCCTGAACAGCATCCAATCGCGCGCGGATGACGGTATCTTCCAGACGCGCTGTCGCAAAATCATCACTGTGATAGTCAGGGATCATTGGATTTCTCCCGCCTTGTGCTTCCAACGCGGAGCGATGTCTTTGAACGGCACCGTGAAGGGCGGCAGCGCGTCAAAGCCGTTCGAGCTTTTGACCACCTTCACCTTGGCGCAATCATCCTCGACGCTGAGGATCTTGACGCAGAACACGCCGCCCAAACCCGACGGAACAACGATTTCCTTCAGCTCGTGCCGATGCTTCCCGCAATAGACGCAGGTGCTATAAAGCCCGTCGATGATGTGACCGCCGGTCTCGCGATCACAGTCGCAGGTCCAGAATTTAGGGGGCTGATATTTGTGAGCCATTTGTGGCCTCCTCTTGGGTGCTGCGGTTGGGGCTTGCGCCCCCTTCCGCCGATGGGCTGCACACCGGCCAATCTGATCTGACCGAATACGCATGTATTCGGCGGAACAGAGTGGGTGGGGGCACAGCCCGACCCACGGCCCAGGAGCGGCCAGTCAATGGGTCAAAGCCAGCAACTGGTGCGGCCCGCAGCGCGCCTTCGCGCGAGGACACGGGTTGCAGGCTTTGACGACGCGCCCGCGCGGCGCTTGCCCATTGACGGGACGTGACAGGGATGTTGGGCGGACCAATCAAATTGAAAGAAGCCTGAAGGAGGTGAGCGGGCTGAAAGCCAGTCGATCCTCCGCACAGTCCGTTTCTCAGAGCGGCCCGTGCGCAGCAGCACGGGCCACAATTTATCATCCCGATCAAAAATGCCTGCGCCCCGCCACGTGAAGCGGGCCGCAGGTGCTCAAAGCTCAACACCGGCTTTCAAGTTGCCGTCCGGATCCAGCCATGAACGGGCCTCGGCGCAATCTAGGCAAATGCACGAACAACTGCCTTTCACGATGACCGGCGCGAGAAAGATCACTGGGTTTGACGCGCCGCATTTGCGGCACGTCATTGGGGGTAAGATTGCGGGGCCGCTCATGCTGCGGCCGCTTTCGACTGACCTGCGGCTGCTAAGACAAAATCGGCTGCCTTCTGTGCCTCGGACGCCGCGCGAAAAATCGCCCGCTTGTCCTCTTTGAGAGCTTTCAACCACCCTTCAACATAAGCGGCGCTTTGGTCAAATTCCGGCGGGACACCAATCTGGGCACCAAGGAAACAAGCGCCGATTTCTGCGACCAGCTCTTCAAAGGCATAGGCTTCGCGGTTCGCAAATTTCTTGATCCGCTCAAGCCGCTTTTCGCTACCGGTCCAGTGGATTGTTTCATGGGCAAGGGTCGCAAAATACCCTTTTGTACTAAGAAAGGTCGCTACGGGCGGCATATGGATGTGATCCTTGGCCGGGCTGTAATAGGCTCGCGGCTCATCGGTGGTCACGATCTCCGCACCCGTGCGAGCAAAAAACGCCTCAAGCTCGGGATCGGCCTCAGTGCCAAGATCGCGCGGGGCCTCGGGCCGGATGTAGTAATCCTCCGGCAAACCTTCGATCTGATCCGCATTGAACACACGATAGGCGCGCGCATAGGGAAGCTCTTCCTCAATGCCCAATTCGTTCTCTTTGGTGAACGTCCCGTATTTGACCACGGTGGACGACGTTTCGCCTTTGCGGACTTGGCCGCCCAGCTCCTGCGCCTGTTTGTAGGTCATCCAGCGGCTGGACACATAGCCATGCTCGGCCGCCATGACCCAGAGCATCAGGATGTTGATCCCGCGATACTCCTCGCCGTTGTGCCGTGTCGGCAGGGCAATGCCGGACGCACTCCCGGTCCACGGCTTGCGCCATGGCGGCGTGCCCGCCTCGATCTCTGCAATAATTGTGTCGGTGACATGGGCATAAACATCAAACTTCGGTGCCATTTGTGGCCTCCTCGATCAAAGTGACGCGGGTGAGGCTTCGCGCCCCCTTCCGCAGATGGGCTGCGCCTCGGCCACCTGATCTGACCGAATACGCATGTATTCGGCGGAACAGAGTGGGAGAGGGCAAAGCCCGACCCACGGCCCTGAACGGGGCTGTCAATCGGCCACATTTGCGAAGAAAATGTCTGCGCCGAAATCAGACGCCAATTTGCCCCGCAAGGAATGGCTCGCCCGCGAGACAGGGGAAATTGGTGGCTGATTTTGGGGATGGACTAAGGTTGACCGCCACGGTCAGGGATGTTGGGCGGACCAAACAAAATTGATGATGTCTGGATCGGGGTGAGCGGGCCAACGGCCCGTTGAGCCTCGGTGCAGTCTACTGGGAGATGTTGCCCGCGCGCTTAAGCGCGGGTTCTTCTGAAACCATGCGATACTTCCCAGGCCGCGCGCGATACAAAGCCAAAGCAGTCCCACAACCCGCTGACAGAATTACAAGATATCGCAGACGGTCCGCTGAGTATATGGTTCTTAAATGTAGACCCATCCTCTAGGTTGAACTAGACTTAAGCTATGACAAGCGAATCGAATAGTCTTTCACGATGGCAGCAGGATCGCCGTGCATTCATTGAGCACAGGGTCTTTTGGCGTGGACGTGTCGGCCTTGCGGATCTGATGGACGTTATGGGCCTTAGTCGAGCTCAAGCTTCGAAAGACCTCAATAGCTACATCAATGATCATCCCGAACACATCATCTACGATAAAACGGCCAAGACCTACGTTCTGGGCCCGAAGTTCGAAGAACACTACACTGCGCTTGATCCGTCAGAGTATCTTGATGATCTCCTATCGATCTCACGGGGCGGTTCAGTCCCCACTGCAGACTGGATTGTCTATCAGCCGGACATTCTGGCAACCACTGTGCCTGGGCGCGGACTTAGCGCGCTAACGCTTCGCAACGTCTTATTAGCCTGTGAACAGGGCAAAGAGCTGCAAATAAGCTATCAGTCGATGTCGTCCCCCGATCCAGAAGCTCGCGTTATCATTCCTCATGCCCTCGCACATGACGGATTTCGTTGGCATGCGAGAGCGCTATGCTCAAAAGACCAGGTCTTCAAAGACTTTGTTCTCGGACGCATACTGAAAAGCGCATTGGGGGAACAATCAGATGTCGACGCCGGTACAGATGAAGACTGGCACCAAACAATAACGCTCAAAATCGCACCGCACCCTGGCCTGTCTGAAAACCAACGCAGGATTGTCGAGCTCGACTATGCAATGTATGACGGGGCGGCAGAACTTTCAGTGCGAAAGTGCCTGTTGTTCTACAATCTAAAGCGGCTTGGCCTTGACGTTGATCCTAGTATCCGCGCCCCACAGGATCAGCACATAGTTTTGATTAATGACGGAGAAGTCCGCGCTGCTCTCGAAAGGGGGCGGCGATGAGTGCTTTCGCGAGACAAGACTACAAGATGTCATTCAGCACCGGCGGGCTCTTCCTGAACGAAAGCCTGGAAGTCGCGCGCTTGCATGAAGACGGTGAAGCCTGGGAAGACACAATTCTCAGAGCCATGGAGGAAGGCACAACCAGCCTACCGAAATCAGCATCGAACCGTCGATCGTTGCGCGAAATTTCTAACCGCCTGCTTACTCTTACAGATGAGGAACGCGCTTACCTTGTGGAAGAGGCTGACCGTTCCGAACAGCAGGCGATGTTGTGGATCGCCACATGCCGCGCATATCGGTTCGTTCGTGAATTTGCGGTGGAAGTGGTGAGAGAGCGATACCTATCTTACCAACTCGATTTACCGCTCGAAAGCTTTGACATTCTTTTTGAGGCAAAAGCTGAATGGGATGAAGGACTGGCCGGATTAAGTCGGTCGACCCGCCTGAAACTTCGTCAAATCATGTTTCGCATGATGCGTGAAGCCGGGATCATTTCAGAAGATGATCGCATTCAAACCGCGATTATTTCCACACGTTTGAAACACATGATTGAAGACCACAACCCCGGCGAGCTGGCCATTTTTCCCAGCGTTCCGGTTGAGGGAGCTTAATTTGAAACGAGAACTGAACCGGAAAGAGCGGGCCGAGCACCTTTACCGCGTGATCACTAGTGAACGCTTCCTGACCAAACAAGGCCTAGGGAATGAAGTGCCATTTTTCATCTATCCCTTTCCCGCCGAGGAAGGGCTCACCATGGTTGAGGATCGTGAAGATCTTGTGACCCGAATTCAGCACTCCGGTACTCGAGTGTTGGACCTGAACCTCTACGATCTCGCGCTCGAGATACTTTCAGAGCGCGGGATCTTAGAGCAGGTTCTTGAAATTGAGGCCGACAGTAGCAAGGGTGAGATCAAGGAACTTCTACAGGGCGTCTTGGACCCACAGGCTCATCTGATCCCGCATATTGGCCAGGCGATCCGAGCGACCCCACATGACGTCATTTTCTTGTCAGGCGTTGGTGAGGTATACCCTTTCATCCGCTCTCACAACGTGCTGAACAACCTACAAAGCACTGCGAAAGAAGCACCAACCGTTCTCTTCTTCCCAGGAAGCTACACCCATGCTTTGGCGACTGGCGCGTCATTGGATCTCTTTGGTCAGCTTCATGACGACAAGTATTACCGCGCCTTCAACATTCTGAATTACGAGGTCTAAGACCATGGCCCAGCTGCTAAAAGACATTTTTGAGAAACCCGTTGATCGCGCCATTGACGGCGTCATTAAGGCCGATGACGAGGCAAGCCTTCGCGTCGAACTCGACGAGTACGTCATCACGGGGGAGATCGGCCAACGGCTGGAACAGTTCCTCGAGGCCTACAACAATTATGACACTTCAAATGGCGTCTGGATCTCTGGCTTCTTTGGCTCTGGTAAGTCGCACTTGCTGAAGATGCTGGCTCTACTGCTTGAAAATCGTGAAGTCGACGGCAAAACCGCTCACGAGATCTTCGCTGAGAAGCTCAAAGGCGAACCAATGCTGGCAGGCGCACTCAACAAGGCCGTTTCCATCCCGTCGAAATCGATCTTGTTCAATATCGACCAGAAGGCAGATGTGATCTCGAAAACGGATGTAGATGCGCTTCTATCTGTCTTCCAAAAGGTCTTTGACGAAGCCTGCGGGTTCTATGGCAAACAGCCTCATATCGCGCAATTCGAACGCGATTTGCAGGGGCGTGGGCAATTCGAGGCATTCAAAGAAGCTTTTCGAAGCGCTGCCGGGAAAGACTGGGAGCGCGGTCGGGAACAGGCGCTACTCGAAGCCAAGAACATTGCGACAGCGTTTGCAGAAGCAACCGGTGGTGATCCTTCAGATGCAAAAGACATCCTGAGCCAATACCGGAAGGACACACGCGTCTCGATTGAGGACTTCGCTGGAACAATCAAAGCTTGGATCGATGACCAGCCCAAGGGCTTCCGGCTAAACTTCTTTGTTGACGAAGTCGGCCAGTATATTGCGGACAATGTTAAGCTAATGACCAACCTGCAAACCATCGCAGAGAGCCTTAACACCAAATGCAAAGGGCAGGCTTGGATCATAGTAACTGCGCAGCAAGATATGGCGTCGGTTATCGGCGACATGACGCAACAGCAAGAGAATGACTTCTCCAAAATCCAGGCCCGCTTCAGCAACCGCATGCCGCTGAACTCGGCCGACGTCGCCGAAGTGATCCAGCGCCGCCTCCTCGCCAAAACGTCGGAAGGGCAAGTAACGCTTGGCAACCTTCATGACCGCGAAGAAAACAACCTCAAGACCCTGTTCGATTTTGCTGACGGCTCGATGAAGCTCAAAAACTACCGGGATCGCGAGCACTTCATCTCAAGCTATCCTTTCCCTCCCTATCAGTATGACCTCTTCCAAATGGCGATCACGTCTTTGTCGGAGCACAACGCATTTGAAGGCAAACACAGCTCGGTCGGTGAGCGTTCGATGTTGGGCGTTTTCCAAGAGGTCTCTAAGAAGCTGAAAGACAAAGAAGTCGGAGGGCTGGCCACTTTCGATCTCATGTTCGAAGGAATCCGCACCGCACTGAAATCTTCGGTTCAACAGAGTATTCAGATTGCCGAAAAAAACCTGGACGATCCTTTTGCCGTTCGGGTTTTGAAATCCTTGTTCCTCGTCAAATACGTCAAAGGCTTCAAACCGTCGGTTCGAAACATCGGAATTCTGCTGCTGTCAGAGTTTGAGGCGGACCAGACGGGCCAACGCCGCAAGATCGAGGAAGCATTGAGCCGTCTGGAAAGGGAAACCTATATCCAGCGGAACGGCGAGGTCTACGAGTTCCTGACGAACGAAGAAAAGGATGTCGAAGCTGAAATCAAAGCCCTCGAAATAGACCCTTCTGAGCTCTCAAAAGAACTCGAAACCCTCGCATTCGATACCATTCTGCGTCATCGCAAGATCAAGCATCTCGCAACTAACAGCGAATATTCCTTTACCCGGAAGCTTGATGATCACGCGGTTGGTCGCGAGTACGAACTGGCAATCAATCTCGTTTCGCCCCTCAGCGACGAGGTTGAAAGCCCCGATGGCATTCGAATGAAAACCATGTCTCGGGAAGAGCTCGCGGTTGCCATGAAGCCAGATGCCAACTTCGTCCGCGACCTGATCCTGTTTAAGCAAACGGACAAGTTCATCCGGCAGTCCCGCAGCGGTTCTCCGCAGCCGGGCCGCGACCGTATCGTCGCAGAAAAAGGCGAACAAAACGGCCGCCGCGCAAAAGACCTTGAAATGCGGCTTCGCAAATTGATGGGAAGCGCCCGACTCTTCGTCAGGGGTGACGAATTGGAGATCGGTGGAGAGGATGCTCAAGAGCGCATAAGCAAGGCATTCCAGTCCCTGGTCGACAAAGTCTACACCAATCTCCCGATGCTGCGCGGCGTCTGCTATACTGAGGCCGATATCAACAAAGCGGTACAATCGGAAAGCGGGCTCTTCGGTTCTGACGGTACGGGTATCAACGAAGCCGAACAGGACGTCCTCAGCTTCATCAACGCGCAGGCACGCAACGGGGTGAAGGTCTCCGTCAAATATCTGGCTGATCGGTTCACATCCAAACCCTACGGCTGGCCAGTTACCGCAGTCCTTTGCCTTGCGGGCAGCTTGGTTGCCAAAGGTAAGATCGAAGCGCGCGTCGACAGCGCCATCAAGGAAGGCTTGGACCTTGCCAAGGCGTTGAACAACAGTCACGCGCTTCCGAACATACTATTGACCCCTCAGACAGAATTCTCCGCTGCAGAAATTCGTCGAGCGAAGGAACTTTATCAGGAGCTCTTTGCGCAGCCCTCATCGGGAACAGACGCGCGTGGTTTGGGTGCGGAATGGGCTACAAGCATTGATACGCTCGAAGCCGAGGTAGACGGTCTTATTCGCCTGTCACACCGCTACCCTTTCCTGACCGCGCTCGAGCCGTTCCATGAACTGCTGCGGGGCATGAAGGGCAAGCCAGCGAACTGGTATATTTCCGACGCGCCCAAGCGCGAGGATGACCTTCTGAACGCGAAGGAGGATATCCTGGACAAGGTGAAGTCCTTCATGGGGCGCGCACAAAAGGGTATCTACGACGATGCCCGCGATATGCTCACCAGCCAATCTGCCAACATCGACTATGTCGATCCTGATGCTGGGGCGAAGCTGCGCGCTGCATTGGAGGATCCGGCCTGTTTTAAAGGGTCGTCGATCCAGAACCTCAAATCCGACCTGTTTGATCTGAAAAACAAGGTCGAACTCAAGGTGCTTGAGGAACGCAAAGCCGTCATGGCAGAGGTCGAAGACGTCTATGCTAAGATCGCACAAATGCCGGACTTCCAGGCGCTCGACCCGGACAAACAGGCCCGCATCACCACGCGGATCGAGAGCCATAAGGCAGGTCTCGACACGGTCACGCTAATCCCCGTGCTGCGCGACCGTGCCAATGGCGCGCGCACCAACTTGCTTTCGGACGTTGTCACCGAACTCGACCGCCTCGCGCGCCCGGCACCTGCACCCGAGTCGCAGCCCGGCATGTCGGACCGGCCAGCACCCGCACCGCAGCCCCCCACAACGGTCCTCGCCTCGCAGCTGAAGGTCACAGCCCCCAAAACGCTGCTGACCGATGAGGCCGACGTCGACCAGTACCTTGAAGAAATGAAAAAGACCCTGCTGGCCGAAATCCGCGCGGGTAAGAAAGTTATTGTGTAATGGATACCAACGCGCTCAAGAAATTTGCCCAGGCCGCCCGCAACCTGTTGATCGATCAAGTCACCTCAAAGCTCGACGTCGTGTTGGCCGAGGGCAGCGCCGCGCGGCGCGAGGCCCCAAAGGCGGTCAAAGACCTCGAAAACGCCATCAACAAAGCCGACAAACAGCAGGTCATCGAACAGGTCGCCTACACCTGGTTCAACCGCTTCACCGCCCTGCGCTTCATGGATGCGGGCGGCTACACGCAGGTCCGCACTGTCTCCCCCGCCGACGGAGCCACACGACCAGAGCTGTTGTCAGAAGCGATGGCGGGCAACCTGCCGGACGGTGCCCCCACGACGATCCAATCCCTCCTCGACGGGCGCACGCCGTCGCATGACCCGCAGGCCGAGGCATACCGCCTCCTGCTGGTCCATACCTGCAACCAGTGGCACGGCCCCATGCCGTTCCTGTTCGAACAGATCGACGACTACACCGAACTGCTGATGCCCGAGGATCTGCTGTCACAGACCTCCATCCTCGCCGAACTGCGCAAGGTCATGACCGAGGACGCCTGCCAGGATGTCGAGATCATCGGCTGGCTCTACCAGTTCTACATCTCGGAGAAGAAAGACCAGGTCTTCGCGGGTCTCAAGAAGAACCAGAAAATCACGGCCGAGAACATCCCCGCCGCGACGCAGCTGTTCACCCCGCACTGGATCGTCCGCTATCTGGTCGAGAACTCGCTGGGGCGGCTCTGGCTGCTGAACCATCCGCACAGCGGGTTGGCGGCCAAGATGGACTATTACATCGCGCCGGAAGAGCCCGAGACGGATTTCCTGAAAATCACCAAGCCAGAAGATATCCGCATCTGCGATCCTGCCGCAGGCTCGGGGCACATGCTGACCTATGCCTTTGACCTGCTCTACGCCATTTACGAGGAAGAGGGATATGACGCGACCGAGATCCCCGCGCTGATCCTGACGCACAACCTGACCGGGGTAGAGATTGACGACCGCGCGGGCGCACTGGCTGCCTTTGCGCTGGCGATGAAGGCGGCGGCAAAGCTGGGGCGGCGGCGGTTCCTGCGGATGGAGGCGAAACCCGACATCTGCGTGTTGCAGAACGTGGCCTTTACCGACGCCGAGATGCAGGACGTGGTCGCTGTGGTGGGCAAGGATCTGTTCACCGATGAGCTGCGCGAGACGCTGGGGCAGTTCGAGCAGGCCAAGAACTTCGGCTCGCTGATCGTGCCGAAGCTGCGCGACCCGGCCGAGACACTGCGGGTGGTCGAGGCGCGGGATTTTGGCGGCGACCTGCTGCTGAAGGACGTGCAGGCGCGCGTCGTGGCCGTGCTGCGCATGGCCGAGGCCCTGTCGCCGAAGTATCACGTGGTGGTAGCTAACCCGCCGTATATGGGCGGAAAAGGGATGAATGACGTCCTTAGTGAAAAGCTAAAGGCTGAATATTCAAACTCGAAGTACGATCTGTTTGCCGCCTTCATTGAGCGGTGCCAAGCACTCAACATGGGAAAGGCATTCAGCGCGTTGGTTACAATGGAAAGCTGGATGTTTATCTCACGGTATGAGAAATTTAGAACCAGCTTTTTCGATCGATCAGCGATCCAATCGATGGTTCACATGCCTTACCTTGGCAAAGGTGGAACCAGCATGGGAATCAATTTCGGGACCACTGCGTTTGTTGCAGAGAAAGCTCGGAAAGAGAATTATCCCGGGAACTACCAGTGCATACGCTACTATGAATGCGACGAGAGAGGTGTCCCGAATTCATTTCCACTGGAGAATGAAAGGACCTCAGTTACCACAACGGCAGATTTTGAAAGTCTACCGGGAACTCCCGTCGTGTATTGGTGCTCTGGTCAGGTAAAAGCACTCTTTACAGAAACCCCCGCGGTCTCCGAGTTTTCTGAAACCAGAGAGGGCTTAACAACAGGTAGCAATGATCTTTTCCTTCGTGAATGGCAAGAAGTATCTTTTGGCAAAGCAGGTATAGGGATCACCTCGACGGAAGAGGCTTCTGCCACAGATTATCGTTGGTTCCCGTATGTAAAAGGCGGGGAGTATCGGCGTTGGTCCGGAAACTTTGAGCACTTCGTAAATTGGTATGATGATGGACAGGAACTTAGGAAGTTTGCTGATCCTAAGACTGGGCGAATTCGGTCACACAATTACAATGGTGACTATGGTTTTCGCGGCGGGTTCACTTGGTCTGGGATGTCGAGTGGTAGTTTCTCCGTAAGACATGTCCCTGAAGGATTTATGTTTGATGCAAAGGGGCCAATGGGCTTCCCGACTGGAACATCCACAACTGCTGACCTTACAGCTTTTCTGAATAGCCGTGTCGCGGATCATCTTCTTAAAATGCTCGCTCCTACGATGGATTTTAAGCTTGGGCACGTCCTAAACCTACCCCTTGTGTCAGATCTTGGCCCCAGTGTTTCTCAAACTGCAGATCAATTGGCAGATTGGGTGAAATCCGACTGGGACGCCTACGAAACCTCTTGGGATTTCACCACGCTCCCGCTGCTCTCCGAGGATCATCGCGGCGAGACGCTGGCGGAGAGCTATGCCACGCTGCGCGCCCACTGGCAGTCCATGACGGACGAGATGCAGCGCCTTGAGGAAGAGAACAACCGCATCTTCATCGACGCCTATGGTCTGCAAGACGAGCTGACCCCCGAGGTGCCGATCGAAGAAATCACCCTCACCTGCAACCCCGCCTATCGCTATGGCGTGAAGGGCAGCGAGGACGACCGTGAAACCCGCCTGCGCGCCGACACCATGGCCGAGTTCCTCAGCTATGCCGTGGGCTGCATGTTCGGGCGCTACAGCCTCGACGCGCCGGGCCTGATCCTCGCCAATCAGGGTGAGCGGCTGGAGGACTACCTCGCCCGCATCCCCGAACCGCGCTTCATGCCGGACGAAGACAACGTCATCCCTGTGCTCGATGGCGATTGGTTCGCCGACGACATCACCGAACGCTTCCGCCTGTTCCTGCGCGTGACCTTCGGCGAGGCGCATTTCCGCGAGAACCTGCGCTACATCGAGGACTCTCTGGGCAAGGACACCCGAAAGTATTTCACCAAGGATTTCTACGCCGACCACGTGAAGCGCTACAAGAAACGCCCGATCTACTGGATGGTCTCCAGCCCCAAGGGGACGTTCAATGCCCTGATCTACATGCATCGCTATCGCGGCGACACAGTGTCGGTGCTGCTCAACGACTACCTGCGCGAGTTCATCACCAAGCTGGAGGGCGAACGCGCCCGGCTGGAAAAGCTGGCCGATGATCCGACCGCGACGCAAGGCCAGAAGACCAAGGCGCTGAAGGATGTGGCCAAGGTTGCCAAGCAGATCGACGAGTTGAACGAATGGGAACGCGACGTGATCTTCCCGCTGGCACAGCAGAAGATCGAGATCGATCTGGATGACGGGGTGAAGGCCAACTATCCGAAGTTCGGCACGGCCCTGAAGAAGATCGCGGGGCTGTCATGACGGAAAAGATCAAGGCGGGCCTAGAGCGGCTGTTTATCGATCAGCGGATTGTCTTCTGGTACGACGCCGCGCGCGACATGCGGGCCGAATATGACGCCGTGGACCTGCCGGATGTGGAAAAGGTCGAGATCGCCAATAACGAGTTCGGCCTGAAGTACCGGATGCTGCGGCAAGAACCGAAACAGAAGTTTCTGGTCTTCCACGACGGCCCCGCGCCCGAGATGGCCGACAACTGGCTGCTGGATCTCTATTTCGCCTGCGGTGTCTTCAAGGCCGATCAGGCGGCGATCTGGCTAGCTGAACTGGGTTTGCCGCTGCAGTTCGAAGACGCGGTGCGCGACCACATGGAGTTCTACCGCGCCAAGAGCCGCATCGAGGCGCTGAAGCAGATGCTCACGCCATCGGACACCAAGACCGATGTGCTACGCCGCATGCTGGCCGTCTGCGCCGGGGCTGAAGGTGCCTTGGACACGGTCATCGAGGAGCTGCTGGCAGAGCTGGCGGACGAGCGCGACGATGCGATGCGCCTGATGGAGCGGTCCGGTCTGACAGAGTTCTTCTGGAAGCAGGTTGAGAATGCCTACGGCTATGTCAGCGATGCGCCTGACTTTGAGGATTTCGCGATCACATTGTTCCAGTCCTGCTATGCCCGCGCCCTGGGCGAAGATGGCAAGCTGAACGGCGAGGCACTTCTTGTCTTCCGCCGCTGGAAGAACAATCGGCTGGGGGCGCAGGCGTTTGAAACGCTGAGTGGGAAGTACCAGGAAATCTTGCGGATCCCAGAAGACGTGCAAGAGCGCGACATCAAGGCCTTGCGTGCCATCGACCATTTTGAAGAGATCGACCGGCAGATCATCCGCTCTCTGGTGCGTGAGATGGCAAGCCAAACGGTCTCATCAGCCGAGGTGCTGAAGACCGTGCGAGAGAGGCGGCAAAGCCATTGGTACCCGACCTATGAGGATATTTATCAAGCCATCGGCTATGCCACAGAATTCCAGCAGGCGTTGGCTGAGGCGAACCTGACCATGACCTCCCCCGCTGAGGGGGTGAAGCGCTATGTTTCGCATTGGTACAAGATCGACCAACTCTACCGCAAATTCATCTATCATATGCAAAAGAGCGGTCAGTCCTCTCTGCTTAGCGCGTTGTTCGAAAGCGTAGAGAACCGCTACACGACCAACTTCCTGTCTGCCGTCAATGACGCCTGGCAAGATCAGATCGCTGGACTGAGCGATTGGAAGATATCGGGATTTGCGCATCAGACCGATTTCTATATGGACCAGGCCGCCGAATTCCGCCGCCGCGATCAGAAGGTGGTGGTAATCATCTCTGACGCGTTGCGCTATGAGGTTGCAGAAGAAGCCCTGCGCGAGATCCGTAAACTGAACCGGTTCGACGCCGATCTAAAGCCGATGATTTCTGCTTTGCCCAGCTACACGCAACTCGGCATGGCTGCGCTCTTACCGAACAAGGATCTGGAGCTGTCGGAGGACGGCAACGTGTCTTCGTTTGGCTTGCCTACTCAGGGAACCGCTAACCGCGAAAAGGTTCTGGGCATGGGGCGTGCCGGAGACCGTGTCAAAGCCATGAAGGCCGATGATTTCATGAGCTTGAAGGCGGACGACGGAAAAGAGATTTTCCGCGATCATGACATTCTCTACCTCTACCACAACAGGATCGACATCGTTGGCGACAAGCTCGCCACTGAGGAACGCGTGACAGAGGCTGCAGAAGTCGCTGTCGAGGATCTGACCAAACTGGTCCGCAAGCTTACGACGGCCAACTTTTCCAACATCCTTGTGACGGCGGATCATGGCTTCATCTATCAGCACCGGGCATTGGATGAGACTGACTTTTCGGTAGCGGCTCCCGCTGGTGCGGAAATCCTTGTTAAAAATCGTCGATTTATCATCGGGCGAGACCTGGATGCGACATCTGGAATGAAGAAGTTTTCATCCTCAAATCTGGGTCTATCAGGCAACTTGGACGTTCTGTTGCCCAATTCGATCAATCGTATGCGCGTCAAGGGAGCGGGAAGCCGGTTCGTACATGGCGGGGCCACGCTTCAAGAGGTCATTGTTCCCGTACTCCGTGTCGGCAAACGACGCGAAGCCGATGTTGAAAAAGTTGAAGTGCAGATCATCGTCACTGGAAAAAGCTTGATCTCTTCCGGCCAAACGGCCGTCACTCTCTATCAAACTCAGCCAGTTTCAGAGAAGCAGCAACAGCGTAATGTTCTTGCTGGGATTTACGCTTCGGACGGCACGCTCATCTCAGATGAGCACCCGCTGACCTTTGACTACACCTCGCAAAATGCGCGCGAACGGGAGCTGCCCATCAAGTTCCTGCTTTCTCGCGATGCTGATCGGTTCAACGACCAGGACGTCTTCCTCAAGCTTCGCGAACGTATCGGCAAAACGAGCCACTTCGAAGATTACACAAGCCACCGTTTCCAACTGCGTCGTGGCATATCGACAGATTTCGACTTTTAAGGACCTATCATGAGCGCACTCGACGAAAAGATTAACGAGCATTTCGCGGGCTACGTGGTCCGCAAAGACCTTGTTAAAGCGGTCAAAGGCAACGCAATCGTTCCAACATATGTCCTCGAATACCTGCTTGGGCAGTACTGTGCGACTGACGACGAAGCATCGATCGAGAGCGGCATCGAAACCGTCAAAGAAATCCTTAGAAAGCACTACGTTCACAGAAGCGAAGCGGGACTGATCCAATCCACGATCAAGGAAAAGGGTCGCTACAAGGTCATCGATCAGATCAGCGTCTCACTGAACGAAAAAACAGACAGTTACGAAGCCACGTTCGACAACCTGGGCATCAAAAAGGTTGCGGTGGATAGCGGAACGGTCAAAGCGCACCCAAAGCTGCTTGTGACCGGCGTATGGTGTATTGCCGATGTCCAATACGAGTTTTCAGAGGACGCAAGAACATCTCCGTGGGTGCTCGAGACCATCAAACCCATTCAGATCGCAAAGGTCGATTACGAGGGGTACAAGGAGGCGCGCGCGCAATTTTCCAAAGAAGAGTGGATCGATCTCCTGATGCAGTCGATCGGCTTCAATCCTGAAGCCTTCGGCCGCCGAAGCAAGCTCCTGCAGCTGATGCGCCTGATCCCCTTCGTCGAGCGAAATTACAACATCATCGAACTTGGCCCAAAGGGTACGGGTAAATCGCATATCTACTCTGAGTTTTCGCCACACGGCCAGCTGATCTCTGGCGGCGAAGTGACCATCCCGAAGCTGTTTGTAAACAACTCGAATGGGCGGATCGGACTGGTCGGCTACTGGGATGTCGTGGCCTTTGATGAATTTGCGGGACGCGAGAAAACCGCGAACAAAGCCTTGGTCGATATCATGAAAAACTACATGGCAAACAAGACCTTCTCGCGCGGGGTTAACCCCATGGGGGCAGAAGCGAGCTTCGCGTTTGTCGGCAACACAGACCACAATGTGCCATTCATGCTCAAGAACAGCGACTTGTTCGAAGCCCTGCCGCCCCAGTTCCATGACTCTGCATTCATTGACCGCCTCCACGCTTATCTGCCTGGCTGGGAGATCGACGTGATCCGAGGCGAGATGTTCACCACTGGCTACGGGTTCATTGTCGACTACCTCGCCGAGATCCTTCGCCATTTGCGCCAAGAAGACTTCTCCAACCGGCCGGACCTGCATTTCAAAGTCAGCGAGAAGATTTCAACCCGTGATCGGGACGCCGTCTACAAGACCATGTCGGGCTTCCTGAAGGTGATTTTCCCTGCCGGAGATGAAACAGCCGATGACGTTGAAGAGCTCTTGCAGCTCGCACTTGAAAGTCGAAAGCGCGTAAAGGACCAACTGTTTCGGATCGATGCGACCTATCCAGATGTCGACTTCTTCTACACTGGCTCTGACGGGGAAAAGCGGCGCGTCCAAACCGTCGAAGAGCAAGAGTTCCCCCAATTCTACTATCTGAAACCTGCCTTAGACCCAAAGCAGCAGGACCAATCCACTGATGCAGTCGATGATGACGTCATCGAAGTCGAACATGTGCCGCGCGAAACATCGGAGACCTCAGCGCCCGCCAAGCCGCGCACCGAAGAGGGGCACCACGTATTCGCCGAAAACCGAAAGGGCGTCAGCTACGATAAACTGTTTGGGCCCTATCTGGACGGTGCATCTCGGATCGTGGTGACAGACCCCTACATTCGCTATTTTTACCAGATCAAGAACATGATGGAATTCGTCGAAATGGTCATTCAACGCAAGGCGTTGGAAGATCAAGTGGCCATCCATCTTGTCACCGGGCCTGATGACGGAAACGTGCAAAAGCAACGCGAATTGCTGGAGAGCATTACCGAGGCATGCATTGGTTCGGGCGTTGATTTCACCTGGGCATTTGATGGTTCAGGGACCGCGCACTCGAGAGATATCGTCACCGATACCGGCTGGAAAATCGTACTTGATCGCGGTCTAGATATTTTCCAAGCGCCTATGCGACGTGACGGGTTCAGCCTAGGTGACCGCCTGCAGGAGCACCGCATGCTGAAGAACTTCTATGTGACCTATGTGCGGCAAGACTAACGGTGAAACTGAGTAGATATTTCATAAAAGAGCCAAGCCATGTTCCGCGTTGATTTGAACCAAAACCGTTTGTCCCGCCTATCCCAAAAGCGCTTTTCTGAGTTGAACCTGCGCGAGCGCGACCATCTGCAGGAGTGGCTGGCGAACCAGCCTGACGCCCTCGGTGAAGAATTGCTGATCATTCAGAAGGAGTTCGACGGGTTTGATGAAACCCGCGAACGCCTGGATCTCTTGGCGCTCGACAAGGACGGCAACCTCGTTGTGATCGAGAACAAGCTTGATGACAGCGGCAGGGATGTCACCTGGCAGGCGCTGAAATACACCGCATATGTCTCGGGCCTGACAAAGACGCAGATCGTCGACATCTATCAGCAATACCTCGACCGCTATGCGGGCGGTGGCAATGCGGCCGTGCGGATCTGTGAGTTCATGGAGGTCGAGGAGTTGGAAGAGACCGTCCTGAACCCCGGTAATGACCAAAGGATGATCTTCATCGCAGCCAATTTTCGGCGCGAGGTCACGGCAACGGTGCTGTGGCTCCTTAGCCGCGGAATTCGCGCACAATGCTTCAAAGTGACCCCATATTCGTTTGGCGACGAGCTGATGGTCGACATTCAGCAGATCATACCTACGCCTGAGGCGGCAGACTTCATGATCGGAATGTCTAGCAAAGAAAACGAAGAGAAAGCCATTCAGGACACACAGAAGAAGCGGCATAAACTGCGCTTGGACTTCTGGGAAGCGGCCCTTGAACAGCTGCGTGTCGACGGCGTTACACTTTACCAGAATATCAGCCCTACCAAGGATCATTGGCTCAGCGCAGGATCTGGGACCCGGTCTTGCCCCTATCAGATGATCTTCTCGAGAGATGAAGCGCGGGTCGAGATAAGCTTGCAGCGGTCAGAAACCGCAGAGAACAAATGGCTGTTCGATCAATTATATGGACAGAAAGATACGATCGAGGCGGCGTTCGGTGCTGAGCTTGATTGGCGACGCATGGATGACAAGAAGGCAAGCCGCATCGTCTACGCTCAACCCTTTGACGGTTTCAACCGGGAAGCATGGCCCGAGATGATTGGTTGGCTTGCGGCTCATATCCAAAAACTGGAAGCGGCTTTCAGCGAACCGCTTTCGCGACTAAACCCGCAGGTCCGCTCTCAAGACGAAGCTACCTAGCTGGCAACCTTTTTTTCAGCGATGAAGGCCAGGACGGGAAACCCGCCCTGGCGCTCAGGTCACTCGGTGACCGGATCTTCGTCCCGGCGCGGAAAGGGGACCATTTCGACGTCGGGGATCCTATCGGGATTTCGACCTCAGAACAGAGGCAGCCCAATTTCGCACGCTTTGGGCCGTCCGCCGGCTTCACTCAACTGCAGCGAATTGGTCTTCAGCCCAGTGGCGAATTTTTTCTTCTCGCGGCATGCCTCGATATTGGCGCGGAGTATTCCAGGCTTGGGTTGATGGGTGCCCTGTTCGGTAGGCTCTTATGTCAGGAATATGCTCTTCAAACACTTCGTGGGCGAACTGTGCCGCCTTTCCCAGATAAACGATGATTTCGGGCTGAACGCGTTGCAAACGGGCAATGAGCCTAGCCCGGTTCTCGGGTGCCAGAACGTCCTGTCTGCGTGGCTGCGTGCTCCCATCATATCCCTCGCGCTCGGGATATCTTGGCAGTGAATGTGCATTGACTAAGCTGTAGGCATCTAGTTGCGGCGATGGAAAAACCAGCGGATGCAGGACCTGCAAGCGTCGCAGCATGATTTCAAGATTTTGTCCGGACTGCCCTGCGAAAGGCCGTCCGTCCCGTTCTTCTTCACGTCCAGGACAGGCCCCGACCAGCAGTACTCTTGGATGTACATCGACAAATCTGAAATCAGCGGCGTTCCTACACATCTCGAAAACCTAGCTGACCATGATCGGGAACCCAAGGGCACCGGCGACGTGGTGCGAATACGTCCTTACAGTCCAGCCGATAGCGAAGTGAATACGGCAGAAATCAATCGGCCATGCCCACGAAATTTCACCTGAAAGCCGAACTACAGATTAGTTCTGTCGCCCCAGAAGAAAGCCAGGGCGGGAAACCCGCCCTGGCGCTAAGGTCACTCGTTGACCGGTTCTTCATCGCGGCGTGGGAAGGCGACCATTTCGACATCGGGGAACATGCTGTGTTTGACGTTGATCGAGGTGATGTTGCCGCTGTCGTCGGTGTTGACGAAGAGGACGCCGCAGCGGTCCCAGAAGTTCTTGCCGTCTTTTTCGCCGGATTTGACGTTCAGTTTCAGAGTTTGAGTAGCCATTTTTCGATCCTCACTTTGAATGTTTCGATGAACATGACCAAAGCTGGCACCAAGGGGCTGTCAGCGAGAAAATTGCCTCGCGAGGAATGCGCTGGCGCAGGGGAATTTTCTGATTGAAGTGGGGACTGCCCCGCGTCTGACACGGCTGCCCGCTTATGTTCAGCAATCGGAAACACGACAGTGAGAACGAAGAATTGGCATCCCCAAAATACTGCTGCGTAACTTACAAAAGCCTCAAAAAAGAACCAGAACTAGAGACCACGGCCTGGCCAACTGAAACCAAAATGAAGGACGTAGTATTTATCATGCATGTACTTCAGATCGTCTTCCCAATCCGAAATCGCATCCTCGTAGCCACGTGACTGCATTTTCTTGAAGTTTTTCGCTAGACCGGCAATGTGATAAGCGATTTTTCTAAGCCTCAAAGCAGACTTTGGTTCGCCCCACATACGAAGCGCCGAAATCCCTTCGACTGGTGGAAGATGCCCCGAGAAGCAGCGGTCCAGGATCAACTGCCGTGTTGATGCTGGCAAGCCATTTGTTTTCCCGACGGTATATCCGAGCACTTTCAGAAAGCTTTCCTCAGCCCTCTCGAAATCGCCACCACCATGACCGCTTCCCACATCTGTGGTTGGCCATTTGAACGCTTCCACCTCGGGCAGATCTCGGACCCTTCGCCTCCACTCCTTTTCGACAGCGGAAACAATCAAAAGGTGTTCGTTTTTCTTTTGGCCTGTCGAATTGGCTGCACGTGATGTGTTTGCCTTCCACAGGTTTAAGAGTTGCTCATTGTTTGACTTGGACAGGGAAGAGCGAATTCTTTTTCCGCTTTCGACGAGTGATGACATTTCTCGCTTCTGACGAGCTTTTGCTTGTCGCTTCACCTCTTCTTTTCTGCGAGCTTCTTTTGATTTCGCCTTTTCCTGCATCTTTTGGACTTTTTGCTCTTTGGCTGCCCGCTGTTGATCGAGATGCCGCCGCTTTCTAGCAGCTGCTTCGATAGTCTTTGCCCATGAATGAAAGTGTCGCTTGTAGATCAAGTCTATTTCCGCCTCGTGGCGGATGACGGTTTGCCCTTTGAAAGTCAGGCCGACCGTGAATTTCGGTCCTTCTTGCGGAGACCCGACCCACATTTCGTCTCTCATCACAGTGAAGAGGCGCACGAAAACCTGGTTGAAGATCGGATCGTCGCCAAAGCCGTGCAGTTCCTGATAAGCCTTACCGACAGCAACCCACTCTTTTGGCTGATCCGCCAAGCTGTTCAAAACAAAAAGCGCCAATTTTCGAACAGTATCGAGATTAAGTTCAAATTTGGATCTGCTCATTAGCATCCGCTTTCAAAGTATTTTAATTCGAGGCCAATGGATTTGCGTCCTCATCTCAAGAACCCCAGGCTGGCCGATCACCATAATTCACGCTCGCGCCAAATCCGCTTCCTCGTGCTCGAAGGCTGTCGCCATCTCCTTGATTTCCCTCTCAGGAGCCCCCAAAGCCCGAGCAACGTCACGCCAAGCCATAGTTGCTTCGGCTACCTCTGCAATGATGCGGTCTGCCTCGCCGCGTTCGAGAAGGTAGGATTCATGTTGCGCACGGTGCAGGGCGATACTGGCATCCGGATTATCGTCATCAACGTAGCTTTTGAGCACGCGCGGTTGGTTCGGCACAGGATTGATGTCGTAGGCCGGTGAAAGGTGCCAGCCGCCACGCCCACGCAGAAATCCATGATTACGCATATGGTCATCAAGGTTCGTCACGAGAATGGAAAAGGCCACCCGCCGGTAGAGTTCCTCGCGGTCTTGGTCGGGCGTTACGCTTTCTGAGGTGATGATATCTGCCAGGTCCAAATAGCTGTAGCTTTCGCCATCCTTGCCGCCCAGCATCGCCATAGCTGAAATGAACGGGATCCTGCCGTCCTCGTTCCGGTCAAACCGATGGGACAGGAAAACAGGCTTGTCGCCAGCCATCTCAAGCGTGTGATCCGAGACCGTAATTCCAGCGCGCCTTGCCAGCTCCAGCGCTATGGCCTCCCAGCGTTCCACGCAATAGGTGTCGGTCTCTTTCGGGAACTTGGCGACAGACAGGCGGCCGTGCTGGTCAAGGATGCTGGCCTTTGGCCGAGCGCCGCCCAGAGAACTTCCCGGTGCAAACAGCATTTTGAGGTCCTCAGCGGTCTCCTCCCCGCGCAGAACGCGCTCAGACGCATGAAGCAAATCCCCGAGGCTCACGAGCGCAGGCACGCCGATGCCTTCGCGTGCTTGAAAGTCGCCATCAACCCTGAAGCGCAGCGCACCCAAACGGGTCTCATCATTCACCCCAAGCAGGTAGTCGGTTTCTTGCAGCACTCTCGGACGTCGCCCCTCGGCCTCTGCCATGCGCCCCTCATAGCGCCGCATCACAGTTCTGCCCCAAGTGTCGGGGGCAGAATCTCCAAGCGGTGCAAGCATGTCCTGCCCTGCCTCAGGCACGAATTGCCCTCTGACGAGAGGCATGTCCGGCGAAAGCCCAAAGGCATTTTCGTCGGCAAGCCAGCCGTCATGATAGGTAAAGGACACCCGCTCTCGGCCGCGCCCCGCTGTGCGGTGGAGCGTGCCAACCCGTTTCAGCCCCTTCCAGTCGATCCAGACCTCAACCATTTTTCAATCTCGCACGCTGCGGGAGGTCATCCAGGGCCATCTGCTCGCCAACCGGATCGTCGATATCCCCCCAACCTTTCAGAAGGCCGAGCGCCTGCAACACGGCCACGTAAGTGCCGATCTTCACTGCGGGGTTGCCGCTTTCGATCTTGGCGATGGTCTGCCGCGTTGTGCCAGCACGCTGCGCAACAATCTCAGCGGTCAGTTTGCGGCGCAGTCGTGCAACACGAATGTTTTCCCCAAGTGCCACGAGCTCCTTACGCGCCGCCCTGGGCATTTTGATCGGAACAGCCATAATGATATCTCCAAGCGACACTAAGCATCAATATGTTACGCTGAGAAAACATTAATGTCAAATTTCATCGCTTAGCTCCATAACCCAACGCCGCTACACCAGCCGCATCTTATGTTAACTTAATATAACACTGGGGGCGTTAAAGTTACCATTACGCCACACAATCCGGTTACCTAACCGCACTCATCCAACGCGTCTGCTCGAACGAAACGATTGCGTTGCCTTCCCTCGAAAGTCACGCCTGCAGCCCCGCAGCCCGCACCTGCTCAGGCGTCACCATCTTGGATGCGATCAAATCCTCGATCTGCCGGTTGGTGATGTGGCGGCACAAGGGATGGCGCTCGTGGATCCACTCGGCGAGGCTGGCGCGCCCCTTGGCTTCGGCCTCTCGCGCTTTCTTGCGGTCGGCCTGGATCTGGGCCAGCCCCTTCTCCCAACGCCGCATCTTGAACCAGTTGTCCGAGAAACAAACCTTGCTGCGGGTGTAGCCCTCGCTTTCCTTCGCATAGGCTTTGACCGCCTGAAGCAGGTCTTCGGGCTTCACACCGGCCTTCAGGGCCGCAGCGATTAGGCGCAGACTGGTTCGCCGGTCTCGGATCCTGTCTTCGGGATAGGCCGCCAAGATCTTCTCAGCTTCAAGATCTTCAACCTCCGCCGCCGCCTCGCGCCTGCGCGTAGGTGGTTTATGGATGGTTTTAGGGTGGTTTGGGGTCCACCGTGAACCCCGTACCCCGTCCACCGTGGACCCCGTACCGGGTTCAGGCTGGACGGGGTTCACAGAGACCCCCGTCTCAATCTCGGGCTCTGCCGTGGGTTCGAGCGCGGCCACGCGCTCCAGAACGATGCGGTAAATGACGGTGTAGCCATTCTTGCAGTGCCGCCGTCCCGTCTCAATCAGAATGCCTTCGCGTAGGAAGTCGATGATGGTGCGCTTGACCGTGCTCTCGCTGAGCTCTGTGTGGCGCTGGATGGTCCCCTTCGAACACCAGATACCAGAGCCATCGTCGCTCGCTTTGTCGGCTAGGAACATGATGATCTGCTTGCGCGCGGCGCTGCCAAAGCGGCGCTCGGCGCATTCATTTGCAATGCGCCAGCTCATGGTCTCACCGCCAATTGGGTTGAGGTTAGACCGGAAATGCCGTAACCATTGGGACGGAAATATTCTTCTATGCCGTTGAGGTGGGTGGCCGCCCCCTCAGCGGTTTTTCTTTGCCCTTTCGCCAGAGCGGGAGAGTGTGAAAAACCGTTTACTTGGGCCTCGTAACCTATTGAAAATTGACCCTGAACGAAACAAGTCCGTTTACAATTTTTCCCTTTGATATCAAAGAAGTTTTCCGGATTGCAAATCCGTGTACACCGGTTCGATTCCGGTACTCGCCTCCATTCAAAATCATTGGCTTAGCGGATTCATGAGCAGACGCGCGGTGCGCGGCTCAGGATGCGTCCGAACATTTCATCGTGGTGCGTGACGGTGCTCGGGGATACGCCGGGTTGCAACAAATGTCGGCGGTCCCGAGCTCGGTCGTTGCAAAGGCGTGATCCGGCAGCGAATGGGCCTAGCGCAGGAGACGCCCCGCGTCCCGTATGCGCGCCGAACCGGTCAATTCGCATCGTCGTCCAGTTCCGTGACCCGGTTCTGGACACCGCCTACGGCCGTGCGACGGGAATGGACAGAAAGCTTGCAGCCTTGGATGATTCCTCCGCCAAAGCCCACTGATGACATCGCCCCTCAGCTTCGGGGTGCGAGCTCCGACAAGGCACGCACCATCGCGTCCAGGTCGATGGGCTTCGGAAGGACGAGGCAACCGGAGAGTTCGTCCGGGATCACGCCGGGCGCGTAGCCGGTGAGGAACATGACGGCCACTCCGTCGTCGCGCAACTGTCTCGCCAGGTCCAGCGAGCGTTCGCCCCCGAGATTGACGTCGAGCACGGCGGCAGCCGGCCGTTCGACCTTCAGCAATTCCGCGGCCCGCTCGAGCGTGCCGGCGGGGCCCAGCACGCGCCAGCCGGCGTCCTTGATCTCGGCAGCGATGTCCATCGCCACCACCGCCTCGTCTTCCAGCACGAGAACCGGTTGATCCATCATTCTTCCCCTGCCCGCAGAACGCATTCGATGATAGCCACGATACCGTCAGGATTGTAATCGATTTCTGTATGCCCGCCGATGCTGTGCGACAGGGTCTCTTCCATCAGCACCGATCCGAAACCTGTGGTTTCCGGCGGGTGCACGGGGGGGCCACCGATCTCGCGCCAGACGATCCGCACCGCCGGCGTATTCTCCCGGGTCATTGCTTCCCACTTGATTTCGACCCGGCCGGCGTCGCTTGACAGCGCGCCGTATTTCGAGGCATTCGTGGCCAGCTCGTGCAGCACCAGGCCAAGGGCGTGTGCGACGCTTGGCCCCAGCAGGATGCGCGGGCCCCGGGTCTCGACCTTGTCGTCGGCGCGCGACGCGTAGGGTTCGACCTGGGTCGCCACCATGTCGGCAACCGTCACCTCGGTGGTTTCCCCGTTGATCAGAAGGTCATGCGCCCGCGAGATCGCGCGAACGCGGCCCAGGAAGCTTTTCTTGAACGTCGCCATGTCGGGCGCGTGGCGGATGGTCTGCGACGCGATGGACTGGATCGTGGCGAGCGAGTTCTTGACGCGGTGGTTCAGCTCGTTCGTCAGCAGATCGCGCCGTGCTTCCTTCTCGACGTCCTCGGTCACGTCGTAGTTGATGCCGACCATGCTGACCGGCTTGCCCGAGCGATCGTAGATGGCCCGCCCCTTGGCCATCAGCACACGCTCTTCCCCGTCGCCGCGACGGATCTGGAACTGGGTGTCGAACAGCTCGCCGCTTTCGACGGCGGCCTCGAGTTCGCCCATGACCCGGTCGCGATCGTCGTCCAGGATGAACTCCGAGAACATCGCCAGCGACGGCTTCGCATCGCGTTGTGCCCCGAGAATGTCGAACATGTTGGGGGTCCACTCCGAGACATCCCCTTCCATGTGCCACTCCCAGGCGCCGATGCCCGTGACCTCGTAGGTCAGCTCGAGCCGGGCGGCGTATTCCTGCATCCGCTGCTCGGCCTCGTGCCGCTCGGTCACATCCCGGACGGTGCCCACCAAGCGGTCGGGCGCGCCTTCCTGGCGCCGCACGCTGCCATCGGCGCGCACCCATTTCGGTGGGCCGTCCGGTTGCAGGACCCTGTACTCGGCCACGTATTTACCGTCCCCGTCCGGATCAAACGCTGCATCCACGGCCTTCTGCGTCGTCCCCCGGTCCTCTGGGTGTATCCGGTCGACAAACAGGTCGTAATCGATCTCGCGGTCCTCGGCGACGTTCCAAATTTCGCGCATCCGGTCATCCCAGATCAGCGTGCCGGTCTCGGGATAGTACACGTGCACGCCCAGTTCACCGGCCTCCAGCGCGGCCGCCAACCGTTCGCGGCTTTCGCGCAGTTCGAGCTCGGCCCGCTTGCGCCGCGTGACGTCGAAGAAGGTGATGATGCAGCCGTCCAGCCGGTCGTCGATACTGCGGTAGGGCCGGACCCGGACCTGGTAGTATTCGTCGGTCGCGGAATTGGTGATTTCACGGTCGACCACCTGGAGCGTCTCTTCGACCTGGCGCACATCGTCGGCAAGCTCGGGATAGTCGATGCGCCACTTGAGGTCGGTGACCTTCCGTCCGACATCCCGGTCGTCGATATGGAGCAGGTCACGGGCGCTGCGGGTGAAGCGCCGCACGATCAGGCCCTGGGCCAGGATCAGCTTGGGGATATCGGTGCTGTCGAGGACGTTCTTCAGGTCGGAATTGGCCTCGTTCAGCTGCGCGTTGTTCTCCGACAGTTCGGCGTTGATCGTCTCGAGCTCTTCGTTGATGGACTGCAATTCCTCGCGCGAGGTTTCGAGCTCTTCGTTCGAGCTCTGCAATTCCTCGTTCATCGACAGGAGTTCTTCGTTGGCGCTGCGCAGCTCCTGCTCGGACGCGGCGTGTCCGGCCTCGGCGCTGTGCAGGCGCCGGCGCAGCGATGACAGCTCTTCTTCGGCGGCCCGCATCGGGTCGGTCCGGCTTTGTGTCTGTGCGGGTTGCGCCTCGCTGACGCGCTCGACCTGCTGAAGCACGATCATCGCGTCGCCATCCGAGAACGGCAGGCGGTCGACGGTGACTCGCAGCCATTGCGACCGCTCGTCCACCGTGATCACCGCGATCTCGGTCTTCGGTCCGCCCTCGTCGCGCACCTGCGCCACCAGGGGTCGCACCACGGACCGCAGCTCCGGCAGCAAAAGATCCTCGACCCTCGCCGACAGCGCTCCTTTCGCCGGACGCACGTAAGGGCCCAGCGTTCCCGAAAGATAGCTCACCTCATCCGAGGCATTGACGACGAAAAAGGGCGGCGCGTGCCGCTCGAGAAACATCTGGTCGATCCTGGATTCATAATCCAGGCTCTTGGGCGGATGGCCGAAGGACATCGGTTCGGTCGTGTCGATATGGCGTTGGGGCATCACCGATTGCGGCGGACGCCGGCCGGTCAAAGCGGAAAAGCCCACCGACGCCGAGTCGTTGCGCCGGTAGATCCTGTGTTCGCGCGACACGGCCGAGAAATAGGTGCCCCGGCCATCGGCGGATTCCGAGGGCCCGAGGAACAGGAAACCGGAATTCCGCAGCGCGTAGTGGAACCGTGGCATTACCGAATTCTGACCGTCCGCATTGAGATAGATCAGCAGGTTCCGGCACGAAATGAGATCGATGCGCGAGAATGGCGGATCGCGCAGCAGGTTGTGCGGCGCAAAGGCAACCCGTTCGCGCAGCCGATGACCGACCTGGTGGTAGCCCTCCTGCGCGGTGAAATACCGCTCGATCAATGCGTCGGGCATCCCCTCGAGCGCGGCGTCCGAATACATCGCCGCCCGGGCATGGCGCAGGCTGTTGAGGTCGATATCGGTGCCGAAGATCTGCAATTCACGGCGGTCGTCGGCCTTGCGCAACGCTTCGGAAAACAGGATGCCGATGGTGTAGGCTTCCTCTCCGGTGGAACAGCCGGGCACCCAGACGCGGAACTTGTCCTAGTCACGATCCAGCAAAGGCGCGATGACCTGCCCCGTCAGGGCATTGAAGGCCTTCGGATCACGGAAGAAGCGCGTCACGCCGATCAGGAAATCCTGAAGCAGGCGGGTCCGCTCGTCCGGGTCGGCCCGGAGATGCTCCACGTAATCATCGATGTCGTGCTTCATCCGCAGCATCATGCGCCGCTCGATCCGTCGCACCAGGGTGCCCGGCTTGTAGCTCGAAAAATCCTGGCCGTCCTCGGCCGCCAGCAGCTCCAGGATCTGGTCCAGCCGGGCCTCGATCGTCGTGAACACGGCGTCGCCGCGGTGCCCGTTGCGCACTTCGTCGCGGTGATTGAGCAGCGAAATGAGGTTGGCCGGCACGTCACCGGCCGGCAGGCGCGCATCGACGACCCCCGTGGCAGCCGCGCTGTCCGGCATCCCGGGGAATCGGGCCGATGCCGCCTCCTGAACGATGGCGACGCCGCCGCCGGCCTTGATCGCCTTGAGACCAAGGGTTCCGTCCGTCCCGGTGCCCGACAGGATGACGCAGCACGCATCTTCGCCATAGGCCTCGGACAGCGACGTCAGGAAAACGTCTATCGGTGTCCGGATGCCCTTGCGGTCGTCGCGCGGCAGAAGGTGGAACCGTCCGTCGACGACTTCCAGCGCGGGCCCGGACGGGATGACGAAGATCTGGTCGGGCGAGATCTCCATGCCGTCTTCTATCTTCCACACCGGCAGGGCCGTGTGCGACGACAGCAATTCGTCCATGATCGACGGATGATCGGGCGACAGGTGCTGAACCACCACGAAGGCCAGCCCGCTGCCCTCGGGAATCGCGGCGACAAGCTCGTTGAGAGCCTCCAGCCCTCCGGCAGAGGCCCCGACGCCGACGACGCCTCTCAGTCTAGTGCTGCTCGTCACATCGGCTCCCTGTTACACGATGACGGGCGACCCTCGCACGAGGGTAATGAGAACGAAACCCTTGATCGGCTTTTGCGAACGAATCTAAGCAAATCATGCACACTTCTGCAATTCTTTGAACAACCCGTTCATTTCCCCGAACGCGGGGTAACGCAGCGTCCGCGCATGGCTCTCGGACTCGCTGATGCCGTCCGCTCGGCGCAAACGCACTTTGGAATGTTCTCCATCAATGAATATTGGCCGCACCCGCAGTTGGGATTCGCGGAAAGCGTTTGAGGTACAGCGTCGGCGCGACACCAGACAGCCGCTAGGTCCACAGATTATTCGTGGACTTTAGTACGGCTTTCGCCGACCGGCGAGAACACCGCGCTGGCACCGGTACTCCGGTCCGACCCTACGTCAGGCAATCGGGACATGAAGATCGTTCGGTATTGGATGATCTACCCATTCCATCCGCCCGATGGGACCCGAGGACCAATGGTTGGATCTCGGAAAGCAAACGGCTTTGCCGAGTTTAAGCATCTTTCAATATTTCGGTGCGATCAGTTCCCGCGATGCAAAACTCGGTCTGGATCATCGGTGCCTTCGTGCTGGCTCTTTGGGCCGGTCCCGTCGCCTCCGTTTCGGCGAAGGCGGGAGTACCGGACCCTGCGGGCATTTACCTCGTTGTGGGGCGCGGTACCGGCAGTGATGCGTCCGCCGGGCTGATGTCGCACGGGGTGCGTGAACTCGGGCTCAGCCGGGCGCCGTTCGGCCGGCTCGTCGTCGCATCGCCAGATCAGCACAGGCTGTTGAACCAGAATGGTTACCTTGTGCTCCCCGCCAGCTTCCTGGCTGAAATCTGCGGGCTCCAATGACCGCGAACCTGACAGTCTTTGAGGATCGAGCATGATCATGCGCATCTTTACGTCCCCTGTCCTTCTCATCTTCTCGCTGGCGATGGCCCTGGTCCCGAGCATCCTGCTGGCCGTGACCTTCGCCGGCGGCCCGACCCTCTCGACCGGAACGATCGCGCTGGTCTTCATCCTGTTCGGGGCGGCCATGTCCCTGTTGCGGCCCGCTCTGGCGCCTGTCGGCGCCGCGACAGCGCTGATCGGACAGGCCATCGCGCTGACCACCGGACTTCAGGGCCACGCGTGGCAAATCGACAGCCACATGCTGTTTTTCGCGCTGCTGGCCTGCCTCATAAGTTTGCGAAGCGTCAGCGCGGTGATGGTGGCAACGGTGATCATCGCCATCCACCACCTGTCCCTGTCACTCCTGATGCCAAGTCTTGTCTTCCCCTCGGGCTCGGTCGCGCAAAGCGTCTCGCGCACGCTTCTTCACGCGGTGGTGGTCCTGATCGAGGCCGCCGCGCTGACTTGGACCGTCCTGCACCTTCAGCGCAGCGACAGGCGCATGCAGGAAAAGACGACCGAGTTGGAAACCAGCCTGCAAGCATCGCAGGATGCCATCGCCGAAGCGAAAGAGGCACGTGCGCAGGCGGAAAGCTCGAAAGATGCGGCCAATACGGCTCAGCGCGAGGCCGAGGCCGCCCTGTCGAAAGCAAGGGAAGCGCAGGCCGCAGACCAGCGCGCCCGCGAAGCCCGCGAACGGATGATGCAAGAGCTCGATACCGAGTTCGGCGGCCTCGTCCACAGTGCGATCAACGGCAATTTCTCGTCGCGGGTCACCAAGGATTTCGATGACAATACACTCGATGGCCTGAAGGAGAAGCTGAACGACCTGCTCGAGTCGGTGGAAAGCGGGTTGCGAGAGACCGGGCGCGTCCTCGATCAGGTGGCCTCGGGCGACCTGCGGACCGAGATGGTAGGCGATTTCCGCGGCGACTTCGGGACGTTGCAGACCAACGTGAACGACATGATCGCGTCGCTCAAGCAGCTCATCGGCGAGATCTCGGGCAGCGCCGCCCACATGTCGTCTTCCTCCAACGAATTGCGCGACACCTCGGACGCGCTGTCCCGCCAGGCCGCCCAGAATGCGGCATCGCTCGAGGAGACCTCGGCCGCCATTGAGGAACTGACGGCCAGCATCAAGCAGGTCAGCGAAAACGCGGTGGATGCAAACAAGAACGCAAGCTCGGCCAAGGACATGGCGCATTCCGGCAGTGCTGTCGCAGCAGACGCCGCCGCCGCCATGGGGCGCATTTCGGATGCATCGAAGGAAATCGCCAAAGTCGTCACCGTGATCAACGAAATTTCTTTCCAGATCAACCTTCTGGCCCTGAATGCCGGGGTCGAGGCCGCCCGCGCGGGCGAAGCCGGCCGTGGTTTTTCGGTCGTCGCGTCCGAGGTCCGTCAACTGGCCCAACGCGCGGGCGACGCGGCCCGCGAGATCGACGAAGTCATCGCGCGCAGCGACCAGGCCGTCGCAGAAGGCGTCGACAGGGTGAACAACTCGCAGGACTCGCTTACGAAGATCTCGAAGAGCGTCGCCGAGGTCTCGCAGCGGATCGATCAGATCGCGGTCGCCATGTCCGAGCAGGTGAATGGGATCGGCGAGATCAACAGCGCTGTGTCGCGGATCGACACGAACACGCAGAGGCAAGCCGCCGCATTCGAAGAGGTGCGCGAAACCGGTGCCCTGCTCTCCACGGAAGCCGACGGGCTGAAAGGCTCGACCGCACGGTTCCAGGTAAGCAACGAGGTGATCACATTGTCCGAGCCCGCTTCGGCCGGCACCAGGTCGATTGCCCGGCAACAGGCCGTCAAACTGCCGGTGTCGACCGGAAACCTTGCCGCGCATCTCGACGGCTGGGATGCCTTCTAGGCTGCGGCCAGGTTCGGATGAGGTCAGAACTCATGGGCTGTGCGCTTCCACCCTGACGAAAAAGACCCAAGCGTCGCCGAAACACCTTAGCCCAGGGCACCGGCCAAAACCGGACATCCGGCCGTCGGCTTGCCGGCGAAGAACGCGTCTGACGACAGATCCCCGGCCGGTCGCGAAATGTGCCGTCTCCCGATGCCCAGAGCCCCACGCCGCCCTCACAGCACAACCTGCCGACGTAATCGGCCAAGCCAAACAGAGAAGGGGCGTGCCAAGATCGCTCTGTGCGAAGCGTGGCCAGGTGCTACCGAAGTGCGCCCCTCGCACTCATGTCATTGCGATGTGATCATCTGTGCGGAAACGCGCGAAACTTCCTCGGCGTGGGCTGCGTATATGGTCCATTAGAACGCAAACACGCCGATCGAGGAGCGCGAAGATGAATACCCGTCTCAATACCGCCGTTCTCGGCGCAGTGCTGGGCTTGAGCCTTGCGGCCACCGCCGCCCTTGCCTTCACGAGCACCGAGATTCCCGTTGCCGACCGTCACCACGCGACGCTCGAGATGCAGGAAAGGTTTCCCGACCTGTTCTGACCGGGACCCTGCCCGCGCCTAGACCCAGGCGCGGGCCCTGTCCCCCAACTGGCGCAAGCGCGCCGCGACAACCTCTGAAACCGGCCCGTCGCGCGGCGCATCCCGCAGGGTCGTGAACCAGTGATCCGGCGGGTTCTTCCCCAGCCGGTGGCCGGTGAACTCCAGCCCGCGCAGGACGTTCTCGACCGCCTCGGGCAGGCGCCTCGGGATCTCCTGGCGCGACAGGGTGGCCCAGACACCTGTCCACAACCTGCCCACCGACCAGGGGTTGTAGCCCCCGCCCCCCAGCACGAGCAGGCGCGGCGCCAGGTCGCGCAACGCCGCGACGATGGCCCAATGCGCGTTGTTCGACAGCGCCAGCCGCGACAGCGGATCCTCGGCCACCGCGTCGGCCCCGCATTGCAGGATCACCGCGTCGGCGCGGAACCCCTCGACCAGCGGCAGGATCAATTTGTCCCGCGCCGCCGCCATGTCACCATCATGCGCCCCGCGCGGCAACGGCAGGTTCCACACGTTGCCCGCGCCGCGATCCTCGACCGCGCCCGTGAACGGCCAGCGCCGTTCCTCGTGGGTCGAGACGATCAGCACATCCGGATCGTCGCCGAAGCCGTGCACAACCCCGTCGCAATGGTGCGCGTCGATATCCACGTAGGCGATGCGGCGATATCCCCAGCGCCGGAATGCGACGATGGCAAGGCAGGGGTCGTTCAGGTAGCAAAACCCGTTGGCCCGGTCGGGCAACCCGTGGTGGGTTCCGCCGCCGGGGTTGTACACCACGCCGCCGTCGCGCAGCAGACCGGTCGCCATGATCGAACCGCCCGCCGCCGTGGCCGGGCGGCGGAAAACCTCGGGATAGATGGGGTTCGACAGGGTCCCGAGGGCATGGCGCGCGCGCTCGGCCTCGGTGACGTGGCCGTGCCGCTCGGCCCGCTGCAATACCTCGAGATAGTCGGGGTCGTGCCATGTCGCGAGGGAGGCGGGCTTGGCGCGCGGCGACGGGATGTAGACATCGCGCGGCAGCCAGCCCATCGCGCGGGACAGGTCGATCACGGTCGATACGCGCGGCACCCGCAGGGGGTGGTTCGGACCGTAGCTCGACCCCCGGTAGATCTCGGAGCCGATGAAGCGCAGTGTCACGGCAGCGCGGCGTCGATGGCGCGCGTGATCGCCCGGCTGTCCGGCCGCACCGAAGAGGGCCAGTGTCCGATCAGTTCGCCGTCGCGCACCAGGTACTTGGTGAAATTCCAGCGCGGCGCGGCGCCTTCGTCGCGGGCCATGTCGGCGAAGAACGGATGCGCCGCGGGCCCGCGGACGGGCGTGATCGTGGCGATCGGCAGGGTGAGGTCGAAGTTGACCGAGCAGAATTCCTTCACCTCCTTGTCGGAGGCCAGCTCCTGCCGGAAATCGTCAGAGGGGACGGCAAGAACCAGAAGGCCCTTGGCGCCGTAACGATCGTGCAGCGCTTGAAGGCCCTCGTATTGCGGTGTGAACGCGCAGAGCGACGCGGTGTTGACCACCAGTACCGGTCCCTCGCGATCGGCCAGCGAGATGGTGTCGCCCTCCAACAGCTGAAACCGCCACCCGTCGGGCGCCGCACCAGCCGGCACACCGATCCACACGACGGAAACCAGCAGGATTAACCAGGCGTTTATCTTTTCCATGCGAGACAGATACCTTGTGCGGACGGCAATTCAATCACATGGCCCGAATTGTCGCATACCCCGCGGCGCAGGCGATTTGACGCGCGGTGAAAAGGTAATTTATGTTATAGGATCAACAACAAGGGGTAAGAACGCCCGCTTCCGGAGGCCCGATATGGATCTGAGCGACCCTGTGGCACGCCCAATGAGATTGTCGCCCGCAGGCAAACGCGATGTGCGCACGCAATTCGGCGCGCTGCCTTACCGCGTGCGCAATGGCAAGCTGCAGATCCTTCTGATCACGACCCGTCGGACCCGCCGCTGGGTCATCCCGAAGGGTTGGCCACAGGACGGCGCCACCCCGTCCGACTCCGCCGGTACCGAAGCCTTCGAGGAAGCCGGCGTCGAAGGTGTGGCGAGCCCCCAGTGCCTGGGAATCTTCACCTATATCAAGGAGATGGATGGCGACGACCTGCCCTGCGTCGTGGCCGTGTTCCCGCTGAAGGTGAAGAAGGTGCTGAAGGACTGGCCTGAGAAAGCCGCGCGAAGCCGCCGGTGGGAAAGCCCCAAGAAGGCCGCCCGCCTGGTGCAGGAACCCGAGCTCGCCCGCATGCTGGCAACCTTCGACCCGAAGGCCCTGAAGATTTGACGATCAACCGCATTGGCGGGAAGCCGCGCAGCGCCTACCTAACAGCGTGTAGCTTTTGGGTTTCAATATGATACGCTTTTCGCTTTCCTGCGCCGACGGACACGATTTCGAAAGCTGGTTCGCGTCGAACGTGGCCTTCGACCGGCTGGCGCAATCGGGGCGCGTGACCTGCCCCGACTGCGGCAGTGCCCATGTGAAAAAGGCGCTCATGGCGCCCCGCGTGCGGTCTGGGGGCGCGCCGGTCGCGGCCGACGCACCGCCGCCGAAGGCCACGGACGACACCCATCCGCTGGCCCGCCTGCGCCGCAAGATCGAGTCCGAGGCGAAAGACGTGGGCCGCGATTTCGCCCGCCAGGCCCGCGCCATGCACGAGGGCGCGGCGCCGCATCAGCCCATCTATGGCCAGGCCGAGCTGAAAGAAGCGCGCGCGCTGGTCGAGGACGGCGTGCCCATCGCGCCCCTGCCCTTCATCCCGAAATCCAAGACCAACTGAGGTCCGCCATGCATGTCCTAATCAGCGGCGCGAACCGCGGCATCGGTGCCGCCATGGCCGACCGGATGACCGCCCGCGGCGATGACGTGACGCGCACGGCGCGCGCGGCAGAGGGCCATATCCCGCTCGACGTGTCCGACCCCGCCTCGGTCGGGCGGCTTGCGTCCGAACTGGGCGATCGGCCGATCGACCTGCTGGTGTGCAACGCCGGCGTGTTCGAGGACCGGGGCGGGACGCTCGGCGACGGGTTCCCGCCCGACATGTGGGCGCGGATGTTCGCCATCAACGTGACCGGCGCCTTCCTTTGCGTGCAGGCGCTGCTTCCCAACCTGCGCGCGGCGAAGGGCAAGATCGCGCTGATCTCCAGCCAGCTGGGCAGCTCGGAAAACGCGTCCGGCGGCAACTATATCTATCGCTCCAGCAAGGCGGCGATGATAAATCTGGGCCGCAACCTTGCCATGGACCTGAAATCCGACGGCATCGCCGTGGGCATCTATCATCCCGGCTGGGTGCAGACCGACATGGGCGGGTCGGGCGCGGCCATCTCGCCCGAGACCTCGGCCAAGGGGCTGATCGACCGCTTCGATGCGCTGTCGGTCGCGACGACGGGCCGGTTCGAGACCTATGATGGCCGTGCGCATCCGTTCTGAAACGGTGTCGTGCGATTTCCAGAAGCTGAATCAGGCACCTAGCGGAACGGGTACATCCAGACCTTGTAGTCCTCGACCAGTTCCAGCGCGGCGTCGATCTGCGCCTGGTCCATCTTCTTCACCACCTCTTCCAGCGAGATCGCCGCGTCCGGATCGCCGCCGATGGCCGACAGCGTGTACCACATGTAGGCGCGCACCAGGTCCGGCGCGGGCATGCCCCGGCCGACCTCGTAGTACCAGCCGATGCCCGACTGCGCGCCCGGGTGGCCCTTCATGGCGCTGCGCAGGTACCACTCGAAGGCGCGTCGGTCGTCCCGCTCCACCCCCAGCCCCATGGCGTAGAGGATGCCGATCAGCTCTTCCGCGTCGGCATTGCCCGAGCGCGCGGGCCCGCGCAGCAGCTCCATCGCGTCGGTGAAATCCCCGGCCTCCATGGCGTCGCGGGCATTTTCCACCGGGTTCGCCGCGACGGGACTTGGCAGCGCCAGCACAAGTGCCAGAATGGCGGCATGTACCGTTTTGCCGCCCCCTTCTTGATCGCGCTGCCGCTTCATGCCGGCCCCCTGCCCCCGCCGCTGTCCGACGCCGATTTCCGCGCGGTGGACGAGGATCAGGCGCGGATCGGTCAGCTTCTTTTCCACGACAAGATCCTGTCGGGCAACCGCAACATCTCGTGCGCGACGTGTCACGCGCTGGACCACGCGACGGGCGACGGGCTGAGCCTGGGTATCGGCGAGGGCGGCACCGGCGTGGGGCCGGAGCGGACCCCGGGCGAAGGATCGGACCGCATCGCCAAGCGCATCCCGCGCAACGCGCCCGCGCTGTGGAACCTGGGCGCGCGTGACATCCGCCTGCTGTTCCACGACGGGCGGCTGAAGACTTCGCCGATCTACGGCAACGGCTTCGACACCCCGGCCGAGGAATGGCTGCCGCAGGGCCTTGCCACGCCGCTGGCCGCGCAGGCGCTGTTTCCCATGACCGCGCAGTTCGAGATGGCCGGCAACCCGTCCGAGAACGAGATCGCGGGCGCGGTCCACGACCGGATCGACGCGGCGTGGCCGATCCTGGCCAAGCGCGTGCGCACCATCCCGGACTACGGCGAGATGTTCGTGCAGGCCTTCGACCATATCGACCGGCCCGAGCAGGTCAGCATCGTCGAGATCGGCAACGCGCTAGGCGCCTACATCGACCTGGAGTTCCGCCGCTTCGACACCCCGTTCGACCTTTACCTGGCGGGCGAGCCGAACGCGCTCGGCCCCCAGCAGCGGCGCGGGATGGAGCTCTTCTATGGCGAGGCCGGCTGCGATGCCTGCCACGCCGGCCCGCTGATGAGCGATCAGGACTTCCACGCGCTGGCCCTGCCGCAGATCGGTCCGGGCCGCACCCGTCGCTTCGACCCCTATCCGCGCGACGTGGGACGGATGGGCAAGTCCGACCGGCTTGAGGACGCCTATCGCTTCCGCACGCCCATGCTGCGCAACGTGGCCCTTACCGCGCCCTACGGGCATAACGGCGCCTACCCGACCCTGCGCGGCATCCTGCGGCATCACGCCGATCCGCTGGGCGCGCTGGACGCCTGGACACGCGACATGGCCCGCCTGCCGCACGCGCCGTGGCTGGCCGCGGGCGACTTCGCCGCCAGCGCCGACCGGCTCGAGGCCGCGCGCCACCGGGCCCGGGTGGACCTCGCGCCGCTGCCGCTGGGCGCTCTCGACCTCGCCGATCTCGAGGCGTTCCTGCACGCCCTGACCAGCCCCACGGCCGAGACGTTCCGCTTCGGCAAGCCCGAAACCGTGCCTTCGGGCCTGCCGGTGGATTGACGCACCCACTGGTCGCGCGGAACCCGGCCCCTACGTGCGTGACCGAGCAGCCAAGCACGGGATAATCCGTTGTTAATCGTCAAAGACCTGCACAAGTCCTTCGACGGCGCCGACGGCCCGGTCGCCGTCCTGCGCGGCGTGGACCTGCGGCTGGAGGCCGGGCAGACCATGGCGCTGACGGGTGACAGCGGCTCGGGCAAATCCACGCTTCTGCACCTGATCGGCGGGCTGGACCATGCCGACAGCGGGACGATCACGCTGGATGGCTCCGACATCACCGCGCTGGACGATGCGGGCCGCGCGGCCCTGCGCCGGGACCGGATCGGCGTGGTGTTCCAGCAGTTCAACCTGATCCCGTCGCTGGACGTGGCCGCCAACATCGCGTTCCAGGCGCGGCTTGCGGGCAAGCACGACCGCGACTGGACGGACCGGCTGGCCACGCGGCTGGGACTGACCGATCACCTGAAGAAATATCCCGAACAGCTGTCGGGTGGCCAGCAGCAGCGCGTCGCCATCGGCCGAACCCTGGCCGCCAAGCCGTCGCTGGTGTTGGCGGACGAGCCCACCGGCAACCTGGACGAGGACAGCGGCGCCCGCGTGCTCGAGCTGATGCTGGCGCTGGTCGAGGAAACCGGCGCGTCCCTGCTGACCGTGACCCACTCGCAGTCGCTGGCGGGCCATATGCAGCGCCAGTTGCACCTGCGGCACGGGCGGATCGACGGATGATCCGCGCCGGGCTGACCGCGCTGCTGTCGCACTGGGTCCGGCGACCCTTTCAGCTGGTGACGCTGATGCTTGGCCTTGCGACGGCCACGGCGCTCTGGTCAGGGGTGCAGGCCATCAACGCCGAGGCGCGCGCGAGCTATGACCAGGCCGCGCGCACGCTGGCCGGGCCCGACCGCGACACGCTGGTCGCCCGCGACGGCGGGGCCATTGACCAGGCGCTCTTCGTCACGTTGCGACGCGCGGGCTGGCAGGTCTCACCCCTGATCGAGGGGCGCGTGCCCTCGCCCGCGGGACCGTTGCGCGTCATCGGCATCGACGGCTTCACCCTGCCGTCGGGCGACCTGCCGGTAACGGATGCGAGCGAACCGGGCGACGTGAACATGGCGTTCCTGACGCCGCCCGGGCTGCTTCTGGTCGCGCCGGGCACGCAGGAGCGTCTGTCGAACGCCGACGACCTGCCGCAGCGGCAGACGGCCGAAGGTATCCCGCCCGGCGTCGCCTATGCCGATATCGGCATCGCGCAGACGCTCCTGGGCCGCGAGGGGCAGATCGACAGGCTGGTCGTGACCGGGCCGCCGTCGTTGACCGCGCCTCCGCTGGACGAGGTCGCACCCGCGCTCGCGCGGCGCAGCGCGGGCGGCGGCAATGACATCGCGCGGCTCACGGACTCGTTTCACCTGAACCTCACCGCGTTCGGGCTGCTGAGCTTCGCCGTGGGTCTATTCATCGTGCGCGGCGCCATCGGCCTGGCCTTCGAGCAGCGGCGCGGGGTCTTTCGCACCCTGCGCGCGCTGGGGATGCCCGCGCGGACGCTGCTGGCGCTGCTGACCGCCGAGCTTCTGGTGCTCGCGCTGGTCGCGGGACTGATCGGGGTGGCGCTGGGCTACCTCGTGGCGTCCCTGCTGCTGCCCGACGTGGCCGCAACGCTGCGCGGGCTCTACGGCGCCAGCGTCGACGGAACGCTGAGCCTGCGCCCCGTCTGGTGGCTGAGCGGACTGGCCATCGCCACGCTGGGCACGGCCGTTGCCGCCGCCGGGTCGCTGTGGAAGGTGGCGCATCTGCCGCTGCTGGCCCCGGCGCAGCCCCGCGCCTGGGCGCGCGCGTCGGACCGGGCCATGCGCCTGCAGGCGGTGGCGGCGGTCGTACTGCTGGCTCTCGCCGCGCTGCTCGGCGTGACCGGTGGCGGACTGGTGGTGGGCTTCACGCTGCTGGGCGCGCTTCTGGTGGGCGCGGCGCTGGTACTGCCCATCATCCTGCATTCTGTTCTGGGCTTCTTCGGGCGCGGCGCGGCGGGGCCTCTGTCGGAGTGGTTCTGGGCCGACACGCGCCAGCAGCTTCCCGGCCTGTCGCTGGCGCTGATGGCGCTGCTGCTGGCGTTGGCGGCGAATATCGGCGTGGGCACAATGGTCAGCAGCTTCCGCACGACCTTCACCGGCTGGCTGGATCAGCGCCTGGCGTCCGAGCTGTACCTGACCGCCGAGAGCGAGGCGCAAGCCGAAGACCTGCGCGCCTGGCTGGCCACGCGCGCTGACGCGGTGCTGCCGATCCGCAGCAGCGAGGCCCAGCTGGCCGGCGCGCCCGGCGAAGTCTTCGGCGTGGCCGATCACGCGACCTATCGCGACAACTGGCCCCTGATCGAGGCGGACGCAGCCGTCTGGGACCGCGTCGCCGCCGGCGAGGCCGTGCTGGTGAACGAACAGCTGGCTCGGCGCGAAGGTCTCTGGCCCGGCGCGACGCTGGACCTGCCCGGCTGGCCCGACGCGCCGGTGGCCGGCGTCTACAGCGATTACGGCAACCCGCTGGGGCAGGCCATGGTCGGACTAGACCGCTTCGACGCGCTGTTCCCCGAGGCGCCGCGCCTGCGTTTCGGCCTGCGCACGGACCGGCCCGAGGCGCTGCGCACCGCGCTGATCGATGAATTCGGCCTCTCCGGCGGCAATGTCACCGACCAGGCGTCGATCAAGCAATTCTCGCTCGACGTCTTCGAACGCACCTTCACCGTGACCGCCGCGCTCAACGTGCTCACCCTGTCGGTGGCGGCGCTGGCGATTTTGACGTCCTTGCTGACGCTCGCCACCATGCGCCAGCCGCAGCTTGCCCCGGTCTGGGCGCTGGGCCTCACACGCCGCCGCCTCGCCCGGCTCGAGCTGTGGCGCGCCTTACTGCTGGCCGCGCTTACCTTCGTGGTCGCGGTCCCGGTGGGGCTTGTGCTGGCCTGGGTGCTGCTGTCCGTCATCAATGTCGAGGCGTTCGGCTGGCGACTGCCCATGGAGCTTTTCCCGCGTGACTGGGTCTGGCTGGGGGTGCTATCGCTGCTGGCCGCCGGGCTGGCGAGCCTGTTGCCGGCGATAAAGCTGGCCCGGACGCCCCCCAACGAGCTGCTGAAGGTCTTCGCCCATGAACGCTAGGACGACCCGACGCGCCCTGTTGGGCACCACGCTGTCGGCCTTCGCCACGAGGGCCATGGCCCAGGGCTTCGCAGGACTTGGCACCGCCTCCGACGGCTTCGCGCGGCCCACGCCCGGCAAGACCTTCCGCTTTCCCGAGGATCACGGACCGCACCCCGACTACCGCATCGAGTGGTGGTACATCACCGCCAACCTCGAAGGCCCCGTCGGCACCCCCTACGGCGTGCAGTGGACGCTGTTTCGATCCGCCCTCGCACCGTCGGGCGGCGATGGTGGCTGGGACAGCCGGCAGGCCTGGATGGGCCATGCGGGCCTGACCACGCCCGACGCGCATTTCGCGGCCGAGCGGCTGGGTCGTGGGGGCACCGGGCAGGCGGGCGTCAGCGTCGAACCGTTCGAGGCATTCATCGACGACTGGTCGCTTGCTGGCCCCACCCTGGGCGAAGTCACCATGCGGGCGGCGGGCGCCGATTTCGCCTACGACCTGCAACTCGACGCCGATGGCCCGTTCGTCTTCCAGGGCGACGACGGCTACTCGGTGAAATCCGCCGCGGGACAGGCGAGCTATTACTATTCGCAGCCCTTCTACCGCGTGTCGGGCCGACTGATGCTGCCCGGTGGCGAGGTCGAGGTGACGGGCCGCGCCTGGCTCGACCGCGAATGGTCCTCGCAACCCCTGTCCGAGGACCAGAGCGGGTGGGACTGGTTCTCGCTCCATTTCGACAGCGGCGACAAGATGATGGGTTTCCGGCTGCGCGGGGCCGAGGATTTCACCGCCGCCACCTGGATTACCGCCGACGGACAAACCATGCCCTTCCCCGACGGCGCGTTCGCGGCCGAGCCGCTCGAGACCAGCGATGTCGCGGGCCGCGAGGTGCCCACCCGCTGGGCCGTGCGCCTGCCGGGTCGCGGCGTGGACATCACCGTGGCGGCGATCAATCCGGACGCCTTCATGGACCTGGGCTTCGGCTACTGGGAGGGGCCGGTCACCGTCACCGGCAGCCACGGCGGGATCGGCTACCTGGAGATGACCGGATATGGATGACTGGGCCAACGACTTGGAAAAGCTTTGGGATTTTGCGTGGCAGAAGCTGCATCGGGGCGCGGCGGATGCGAAATCACCGCTGCACCGGCCCGCCTTCGCCACGGCGGGGCGCGAGGGCGGCGCCGAAGCGCGGATCGTGGTCCTGCGCTCGGCCAGCCCGTCACGACACACGCTTGAGGTCCACACCGACTCGGCCTCGGCCAAGGTGGCGGAACTGGTCGCCGATCCACGCGCCACGCTTCTGTTCTGGGATCCGAAATCCAACCTGCAACTGCGTGCGCGCGTCCGGGTCGAAATGGTCGCCGGCGATGCCGAGGCGTGGGAGCAACTGGGCGAAGGCGCCCGGATGAACTACGGCGGAACGCCCTCGACCGGCACGAGCATCGGCGCGCCGGACGCCTACGACAAGACCCCGGCGCGCGAGCGGCACACGCAGCTGATCGGGCATCTGCAATCGCTCGACGCCGTCTACCTGGGCCCGGAGCATCGCCGCGCGCTCTACTCCCGCGACGACGGCTTCGCCGGAACGTGGCTGGCCCCCTGACACGGCCCTTGCTAGGAAACCGCGACCCCAACGGAGCGACCCGATGCACCCCCAATGGCCCGCCACCCGCGACCTCGTCCTGATCGGCGGCGGGCACGCCCATGCGCTGGTCTTACGGAAATGGGGAATGGACCCGCTGCCGGGCGCGCGGCTCACGCTGATCAATCCCGGTCCCACCGCGCCCTACACAGGGATGCTGCCGGGCTTCGTCGCCGGGCACTACGACCGCGACACGCTCGAGATCGACCTGGTCCGGCTGGCACGGTTCGCGGGCGCACGGCTGATCCTCGGGCACGCCACCGGCATCGACCGGGGCCTGGGCGAGATCGCCGTCGACGACGCGATCCTGGGCCCCCGGCGCGTCGGCTACGACGTGGCCTCGGTCGATATCGGCATCCATTCCGACATGCCCGCCCTGCCCGGCTTCGAGATGCACGGGGTGGCGGCCAAGCCGCTCGGCAGCTTCGCCGCGCGATGGGCGGCCCACCGCGACGGGCCGAACCGCACCGCGCCAAAGGCCGTGATCGGCGGCGGCGTCGGCGGGGTGGAGCTGGCCATGGCCATGTCCTTCGGCTGCGGCGGCGCGGCCGTCACCGTGATCGACCGGGGCAAGGCGCTGGACGGTATCGGCGAAGGGGCCCGGCGTGCGCTGCTGGACGCCATGGCCGCGCGCAACGTGACCCTGATCGAACAGGCCGAGGCGGCGCAGGTCACGGCCGAGGGCGTGGTAATGGAGGACGGTCGCGAGATCCCGGCGCGGTTCGTGACCGGCGCGGCCGGGGCGCAACCCTATGACTGGCTGCGCGGCACCGGGCTGGAGCTGACGGACGGGTTCATCGCCGTCGACGCCCGTCTGCGCAGCGTGACCGACCCGGCGATCTTCGCGGCGGGTGACTGCGCCCACATGACCCACGCGCCCCGCCCCAAGGCAGGGGTCTTCGCCGTGCGGCAGGCGCCGGTGCTGACGCAGAACCTGCGCGCGGCGCTCGGAGCCGGGACGACACATCGCTACGATCCGCAGCGCGATTACCTCAAGCTGATCTCGACCGGCGGCAAGGCGGCGGTGGCCGACAAGGCGGGGCTGCGGCTGAGTGGTCGCTGGCTCTGGCGCTGGAAGGACCACATCGACCGTAAGTTCATGGGCAAGCTGTCGGAACTGCCCGAAATGACGCCACCGCGCCCGCCGAAGGAGGCCGCCACCGGCTTGCGCGCCCTGACGGAACAAGCGCCCTGCGGCGGCTGCGCGGCTAAGGTCGCGCAATCGACCCTGTCGCACGCGCTGGCCCAGCTTCCGGTGCACGCCCGCGACGATGTCGAGACCGGCGCGGGCGACGATGCCGCGATCCTGCGCATGGGCGAGACGCGGCAGGCGATCACCGTGGACCAGCTGCGCAGCGTGACGGACGACCCGGCCCTGATGGCCCATATCGCCGCCCACCACGCGCTGGGCGATTGCCTGGCCATGGGCGCGGCGCCGCAGACCGCCCTGCCGATCCTGACCCTGCCGCGGGCGACGCCGACACTCGAGGCGCGGACATTGCGCGAGGTCATGGCCCCGGCGCAGGCCGTCTTCGCCGCCGCCGGGGCCAGCATCGTCGGCGGGCATTCGGCCACGGGGGCGGAACTCGCCATCGGATTCGCGGTGACGGGCCTGCTGGACGCGGCCCCCTTGACCTTGGCGGGCGCACGGCCCGGCGACAGGCTGATCCTGACCAAACCGCTGGGCACGGGCGTCGTTATGGCAGCGGCCATGACCGGTGACGCGCCGGGACCGGTAGTGGCCGACACGCTGCGCGCAATGGCGGCCCCGCAGATCGAGGCCGCGCGGCTGCTGCGCGGCGCCAACGCGATGACGGACGTCACGGGCTTCGGGCTGGCCGGGCATCTCATTGGCATGCTGGAGGCCAGCGGCGTGGCCGCCCGTCTGGATCTCGACGCGCTGCCGATCCTGCCCGGCGCGCTGGACTTGGTGCGGTCTGGCACCCGGTCGACCCTGCACGCAGCGAACCGGCAGGTGGCGGATCGGGTCGAGGCCCCGGACGATCCGCGTTGCGAGCTTCTCTACGATCCTCAAACCGCGGGTGGCCTGCTCGCCGCCGTGGCAGTCGCCGACGCACCAGACTTCATGTTGAATCTCAAGGGTGCGGGATATACCGCTAATATCATTGGAAAATTGACGGAAGGCGCGCCCTCAATCCGGGTTGTCTGACGCCAGCATGTCCATGGCTTCGGCGATGCGGTCCGCCAGATCCTCCCGCCCTTGCGCATCCAGCCTGTCCGTCGACAGCGTGAGCGTCGCCTGCGCCCCGGCGGCCTGCTTGGCGTAGCGCGGATCGTAGTGGTGGACCATCAACTCGGTCGCCAGCGCATTGGTCTGACCGTCGACGGCCAGCGCCCGCCACGCGTCGATCCGGTCACGGCCCTGGAGTGGGACGAGGCTTTCCAGGATGTCCTCGACCCTGTCGGCGTCACGCGCAATGTCATCGTAGGCACGTTCGAGATAGGCCGCCCGCGCGGCGACCGGCGCCTCGATCCGGATGCGCGGCGCGTCGTCCTGCATGGCGGCCCAGAGCGCCGGGGGAACGATGATCCGGCCGACCTTGCTGCTTTCGGCCTCGACCAGCACCGGGCGCGCCGGGTCCAGCGTATGCACCTGCGCAGCCAGCGCGGTTTCGAACCCCTTCTGGCTGGGTTGCTCGCCCATGGCGCCGAAGACCGACCCGCGATGGTTGGCCAGCCCCTCGAGATCCAGGATCTGCACGCCGCGCCGCGCGGCAAGGTGCAGAAGCTCGGTCTTGGCCGTGCCGGTGAACCCGTCCAGCAGCACCACGCGCGCCGGGAACGGCTGGTCGTAAAGCCGCGTCTTCACCAGGTTCCGGTACGTGCGGTAGCCCCCGTCCAGAACACGGACGCGCCAGCCGATCTGGGACAGCACCGCGGCGAAACTGTTCGACCGCTGCCCCCCGCGCCAGCAATAGACCAGCGGCTGCCAGCCGCCATCGTGGCCCGCCAATGGCCCCTCGATATGCGCGGCGGCGTTCTTGGCGACCAGCGCGGCGCCGATCTTGCGCGCTAGGAACGGGCTTTGCTGCTTGTAGATGGTGCCCACCCGCGCCCGTTCGTCATCGTCGAGAACCGGCAGGTTGATGGCCCCGGGCACATGGTCCTCGGCGAATTCCGACGGCGAGCGCACGTCGATCACCGTGTCGAATTGCGCCTGGACCAGGTCCGACAGCGCGTCTGGCGCGAAAGGTTTCAAGGCCGGACCTCCGCCGTCAGGGTGGCGGCCATGGCGCGCCCGCTGGCCCAGGCATCGCCCGCCAGCGGCCCCAGAGCCCAGTCCCCGCCCGCCAATACCCGCGGCGAGACGCGCAGGAACGGCTGGCCCAGCGCCCGCTCCACCCGGCCGTAGCGCCAGAGATGCGCCACCGCGTGCGCCGGTGCGTCCCGGCCCAGCGCGGCGGCCAGTTCCTTGCCCAGGACCGGCGCCATGTCGGGTTTGGACGTCTCCAGCCGCTCGGCGGACCAGTCGGACCGTGCGTGGGCCACGACGGCGCCCGCGCGATCCTGCGGCAGGATGGCATCGAACGGGACCGGCGCGGGATCGGGCACCGCCGTCAACGGCGCGTCCCACGCGGCCATGACGGTCCAGACCGGCACCATGCGCACCTCGGACAGCGCATCGCTGCGCAGCAGCTCGGCCGCCTGCGGCGCGGGGATGGCCACCACCACCGCGTCGAACGGCCCCCAGTCGGCGCCGTCGGTGTCGGTCAGCCGCACGCCCTCGGGCCTGTCGTCGAGGCGCGCGATCCGGGTGCCCGCGTGCCGGGTCAAACCCGCGGCCCAGGGCTTCAGAAGACCGCTCATCCCCGGGCGTCCGCGCCAGCCGTCATCCACGGCCATTGCGGCATCGCCAAGGCCGGCCATGGCCTCGTGGAACGCGGAGTCATCGCCCTGCGCCAGAGGTGCACCGTGGTCGAAGGCACCGACGTCGCTGCGCCGGGTGGCCAGGCGCCCGCCGGTGCCCCGGCTCTTGTCGAAGAGGGTGACGGTCAGCCCCGCCCCGGAAAGGTCGTGCGCGGCGGCCAGACCGGCCATGCCCGCACCGATGACGGCAATGTGTTTCATGGGACCCCAACTAGCGCATCCGCGTTCACCCACAAACCCTTGGCGGGGCGCTTGCAAGGCCCTAGCCTGACTGAACAGATCAGGGAGATTTCCGATGCAGTCATTCAAACGGATCGCGGCGGCCTGCGCCGTCCTGGCCGCGGGCGCCGTGCCCGCACTGGCCGCGCAATGCGGCAACAGCGCGGGCGGCTACGGCGCCTGGAAACAGCAATTCGCGCAGGAGGCCTCCGCCGCCGGTATCGGGCAACGCGGGCTTCAGGCGCTGGCATCGACGTCGTACGCGCAGTCGACCATCAATGCCGACCGCAACCAGAAAAGCTTCCGCTACTCACTGGACCGGTTCATGGAAGTCCGCGGTGCGTCGACCATCGTGCGCCAGGGCCGCCAGCGTCTGGCCCAGAACCCCGGGTTCTACGGCGCGCTGGAGCGTCAATACGGCGTGCCGGCCGGCGTGATCATCGCGATCCACGGGATGGAGACCGGGTTCGGTCGCTTCATGGGCGACAGCAACGTGGTCGCCTCGATCTCGACCCTGGCCTATGACTGCCGCCGCTCGGATTTTTTCACGCCGCACGCGCTGGCCGCGCTCAGGCTGGTGGACCGCGGCGCGATCTCGGCCAACACCCGCGGCGCCAAGCACGGCGAGCTGGGACACACGCAGTTCCTGCCCGGTAATGCCCTGCGCTACGGGGTGGACGCCAACGGTGACGGGCGCGTGGACCTCACGAACATCACGGACGCCCTGGCCTCGACCGCGAATTTCCTGCGGCAGAAGGGCTGGCGCCCCGGGCAAGGCTACCAGCAGGGTCAGCCGAATTTCCGGGTGATCCAGGAATGGAACGCGGCGACGGTGTACCAGCAGGCCATCGCGATCATGGCGGCGCAGATCGACGGCGCGTCGTAAGCATACGGCCCTGCGCGCGGCGGGCTCAGGCGGCGTCGTCGCGCCCACGCCGCGCGCGCTCCCGGCGATCTGGGCAGGCGCCGCGTCCGTCGCCGGGATGCAGGCGGAAGCGGCCCCCGCCCGCCCGTTTCGCCGCGTAAGCGGCCGCATCTGCGGCCGCCAGCAACCGCGCCGCATCGGGCCGGGCATATCGGCACGAAATGGCGCAGCCGAGACTTGCGGAGACGACCCGATCTCGGTCGCTGTCCGGCAGCGGCCGGGCTATTTCCGACAGGATGCGCTCGCCCATCTGGGACACAGCGTCGGGATCCGTCAGCCCCGACGCGACCACGACGAATTCGTCGCCGCCGACCCGCACCACGGTATCGACCGCGCGCACGGCACTGCGCAGTCCGTGGGCCACGTGGCACAGCACCGCATCCCCCGCCGCATGGCCGTAATGATCATTGACCTGCTTGAAGCGGTCGAGATCCAGCTGGATCACGCTGAACCCGGGCCCCTCACCCAGCAAGCGCGCCAGCACGCGGTCCAACGCACGACGGTTGCCAAGGCCGGTCAGCGTATCGGTGAAGGCCTGCCGCTCCGCTGTCGACTTGGCACCGTCGAGACGGGCGATCAGGCGCCGCGACTCGGCCTGGGCGGCGGCGTTGGCCTCGATCAGGTACAGCATGTCCACGGTAGGGTCGGTCGGCGCGAAGTCCCGCGCCGTCAGGGGTGCACCGCCCAGGTCGGGCAGATCCGACAGGGCGAGCGACAGGCTCAGCATGCTGCCGCGAAGCCGATCGAATGTCACCAGCATTCCCTTCAGCCGTACCGGACGGCCCTGGGCGAACTGCAACCGCATGGCCCGTCCCTGCAGTGTCATCATATCGGCCATGGAGGTCACGCCATCGGGCCGCGTGACCCGAAACACACGCGTGACGCGATGCCCGAGCAGAGGCCGCGCGCCCGAAAGCCGCGCGAGACCGGGACCCACATGCAGGATTGTCCCGTCCTCGGCCAGCCGTGCGTGCATCGGCAGAAGCGCGTCGAAGGCTGCGCGCTCGGCCAGGATCGCGGCCTGCTCCGTCATGGTCTTGCCCGCCGCAATTCGAAAGAACGCCCCGGGGTGAAGGCGCTGGACAGAAGCGTGACCCGCACGCCCGCGCCCTTTGAGGCGGGCGCGGCATCGACCATGGCCAGTGCGCCGTAATCGTCGGCCATGGCCCGAAGCGCGCCGGTGAGCAGCGCCGTCAGGTCCATCGCGGCCCAGGCGCAGGAAACGATATAGAGCCCCGGTCCCACCGCCCTGACCTGGATCGCGGGCAGTCCGAGGTCCGGCATCGCCAGGTGCGCGCGGCCCACAAGGTCATCCAGCGACTCGATGAATTCGACGAAATCCGCGCCCCCGAACCGCAATAGGCGCCGGATCCGTCCCATGGACCGATGCGAGACGAGGTATGTCCCCAGATCCTCGAGCAGGCCGTCCACGGGCTTGTCCAAAATCTTGGCCGCGGCCGAGACCGTCCGCGCGAACACGTCGTCGGCATATCGCATCATGGCCTCGACATCCGAGGTGGGCAGATCGGCACGCGCCGCCACGCGCTGCCACTGCGCCGCCCCGTAGACATCGGTCACGAAGCTCTGAACCGATCTGACAATCAACCCGTGCACATACGTCCCCAGTCCCCCGGGCCGGGTGTAGCGCCAAATCGTTAAGGCTGTGTTCGCAGAGGCGGCCCGGTAGGGTGTTTCGCCGCACCCGCCAGTCCGGTCAGGTCCAGTGGACCTGCGCGCCCCCGGGCAGCGCCGCGCGGGCGCGGGCCGGCGCGTCGTAGGGCTGCCCGCGCGCGTCGCAGAACGCCACGATCCACGCGTCGTCCATCATCAGGAAATCAAGCACCGCGCCCAGCATCTCGGGGTCCTCGATGGCCTCGGTCAGCGCATCGCGGCCGATCCCGGTCGACCCGGTGAAGACATCCAGCAACTCGCCCTCGCCGGCGATCCAGGCCAGCGCATCGAGCGCAAGCACCTGTGCTGCATTTACGGCATCGGCGGAGTTTTGCTTCACGTCACTGACTCATAAAAGTCGAAAGGCTTTGTTAACCTCTCCTAATGATAAATGGATTTGATGATCGGGTTTGTCTAGCAAGGAGGGCCCTTTGGCGCGCCGCATTCTGATCGTTGAGCCGACAGCAACGCACCGGATTGCCCTCAAGGCGGCTCTCGTGGCCGCCCACTACGAAGTGCGCGCCGTGGCGACCGGCCAGGAGGGCGTTCGCCACATGCGCGGTGAAATACCCGATGCGCTCATCGTCAACGGATGGCTTCCCGACATGACCGTGGACAATTTCTGCGTCGCGGCCACGGCCCTCGGGAACGAGATCGCGCCGCCGGTGCTGACGATCATCGACGAAAAGACCGACGCCGCGCGGCTTGCGGCCCTGGGAGCGGGCGCCAGCAACGTGCTTGCCCGCCCCGTAGATCGGGGCTGGCTGCTGACCCATCTTCGGGCGTTGCTGCGCTGCCACGAGACCCGGGCCGAGCTGCGCCGCCGCATCGACACGGCGGCGCAATTTGGCTTCGCCGAGGACCCCGGCGCCTTTACCCGCCCGGCGCGACTGGCCATCGTCGGCGGCGACAGCCAGCATAGAACCGCCATGGCCCGCTCGCTGCGGCGGCGCACCGTCGATGAGGTCACGTTGATGACGGCCACGGACGCGATCAATGCGTCGGAACTGGCCGATCGCGGACCCGAGGTCTTCCTGCTCTGCCCCGCCGTCGACAGCGACTCGACCCTGACGCTGATCGCCGAGCTCAGATCCCGACGCGGGGCGCGACGGGCCTCGATCGTGGCGCAGTACGGGCCCGACGACCGCATCTTTGCCGCCCGCGCGCTCGACCAGGGCGTGAACGGCGTCATCCGCTCCGATGCGTCGGTCGAGGAACTGAACCTGCGGATGCTGCGCCACATCCGGATCAAACGGCAGACCGACGCGCTGCGCGACAGCGTGGATGCCAACCTGATGATGGCCGCCCATGACCCGCTGACCGGGCTGTTCAACCGCCGCTACGCGATGCGCTATCTGTTGAACCTCGCCAAGCAGCCCCATGCCGAGGATCGTGGCTATGGACAGCTCGTCCTCGACGTGGACCTGTTCAAGGCCGTGAACGACACCCATGGCCATGCGGCGGGCGATCAGGTGCTACGTCAGATCGCACGGCGCTTGCAGGAGAATGTCCGGGAAGGCGACCTGCTGGCCCGGTACGGGGGCGAGGAATTCCTTGTCGCCCTGCCAGATTGTAACCTGGAAGAAGCGCGGATCACGGCCGAGCGGCTGCGCGCCGCCATCTGCGGCGCGCCCATGAGCCTGCCGGACGGGTCGCACTGCCGGGTCACGCTGTCCGTGGGTGTTGCCTGCGGTCTGGGCGCCCCGGAAGCTCTTTTGGAACGCGCCGACACGGCGCTATACCGGGCCAAGGCCGCGGGGCGGAACCGCGTGGTGCTGGCCGACAGTTCTGAACCTGTCATCGGCGATGCATCCGGCCGGATCGTGCCGCTCGGCTCTCACCGTAACCGCGCGGTATAGCCCGGCGTCGATTGGGCGTGACATGGCGCCGCAAGATTCACGCGGCCCCTACCGTTGAACGCGTCGTCAGGTTACATCAACGCGGGGAACCCGAGGTACGACATGTTCGACGACAGCATCGCCAATCCACAGACCGAACGCAGCCTCAAGCCTGCGCTGCTGCGCGGATTCCGACGGCGGTGCCCGAATTGCGGGTCTGGCCCGATCCTGAAGGGCTATCTGAAGCTGAACAGCCAGTGTTCGGTCTGCGGCGAAAATCTGAGCTATGCCAGGGCGGATGATGCGCCGGCCTATGTCACGATCCTGGTGGTCGGCCACCTGATGGCGCCGCTGCTGCATTGGGGTTTCGTGCGCTTCCGGCCCGACCCGATCGTGCTGGCGGCGGTGTTCTGCGTGGGGTGCGTGGCGCTGTCACTGTATCTGTTGCCGCGGATCAAGGGCATGGTCGTGGGCTTCCAGTGGGCCAGGCGGATGCACGGGTTTTGACGACATCGGTCCCGATCCGCGACGCGGCGACGGTGATCGTGGTGCGGGACCCGGAAGAAAACCCGAGCGTCCTGATGGGCCAGCGCGGCAAATCGGCCGTGTTCCTGCCGGGCAAGGTGGTCTTTCCCGGAGGCAGGGTCGATCAGGGCGACGCGCGGATCGCCATCGGGGGGCAACTGGACGACCGCTGCAGGGCGCGTCTCAGCGGAACTGATCTGCCACGGCCCGAGACGCTGGTCGCCGCCGCCATACGTGAATTGTGGGAGGAGACTGGGCAAATCCTCGGGCAGCCGGGTATGTGGGCCGACGCGCCCACCGACTGGCAGAGCTTCGCGGCCACCGGGCACCGGCCCGACGCGGCGGGCCTGACCTATGTTTTCCGCGCCATCACGCCACCGGGCCGACCGCGCCGCTTCGACGCGCGGTTCTTCACCGTGAATGCCGACAGGCTGGCGGGCGATCCCGACGATTTCAGCCACGCCACTGACGAGCTGAGCCACCTGCGCTGGATCCCGCTGTCGCACGCCCGGCAGGCGGACCTTCCCTTCATCACCCAGGTCGCGCTGGCCGAGGTCGCGGGACGCCTACCCGACCTTTCGCCGCCGCCCAGGGTGCCGTTTTTCCACGGGCACATGGAAGACATCGCCATCGCCGACGCGCATCGCGACTAGCCCACCCAGATCAGCAGCAGGATCGACGCCGTCAGACCGGCGATGGCCCATCCCTCGCGCGCGCGCATCCGTTCGCCGAGCACCAGCGTGGTGACCAGGATGCTCAGGATGACCTCGACCTGGCCCAGCGCCTTGACCAGCGCGGCCGATTGCAGCGCGAAGGCCGTGAACCAGCCGTAGGAGCCCACCAGCGACGTGACGCCCACCAGCGCCGCCACCCGCCAGTGCCGGGCCACGCGTGTCAGCTCGCCCCGCTCGCGAAAGGCCAGCCAGGCACCCAGCACGCAGGTCTGCCACGCGGTGACGCAGGCCAGTGTCAGCCCCGCGCGCAGCAGGACCGGAAGCTCGGGGATCTGCAGCGTGGCACCGCGATAAAGCACGGCCGAGAAGCTGAAGAGCAAGCCGGAACCGAGACCCAGCGCGGTGGCGCGGCTGAGAAGCGCGCCCCACGACCAGCCTCGCGCGTCCTCCTGGCTGAGCAGCAGCAAGGCCAGCACGCCGATGCCGATGGCGATCCAGGCGCCGAGGCTCAGGGTCTCGCCCAGCACGACGATGCCCACCACGCCGGTCAGGACCGCCTCGGATTTCTTGAAGGCGATGCCGACCGCGAAATTCCGAAGCGAGAACATGGCGATGACACAGGCGGTCGCCAGGATCTGCGCGATCCCGCCGGGCAGCGCGAAGGCCCAGAAGTTGGGCGGCGGAACCGGTAGAGGCACCCGGGCCAGCCATGCGCCGGTCACGACGCCCAGCGCCACCAGAGGCGCCGAGAAGACGAAGCGCGAGAAGGTGGCACCGGCGACCGACAGGCCCGTGCGCTTCAGGTGCCGTTGCAGCGCGAAGCGCGCGGTCTGCGCCGCGGCGGCCACCAGCGTCGCGATGATCCAGGGCTCCATTCCTCTGACCTCAGATACGCGTCACGGGCGTTGCCCGACGAAGCGCCCCGCGCCCGCCGGCGCCGCAAGCGCCGCGTGCCCGGCCCCCAGCAGTGCCATGCGCTCGGCCACCGTGCCCTTCGGCGGGCCGGGCCGGCGGGTTTCCAGGTCCACATGCAGGAGGAAATGCTCGCCCGTGGCCAGCAATGTCTCGCCGCGCCACATCTGGTGGAACAGGTGCAGCTTGGCCCCCGCGCTCTGCAGGGCGTGGGTGGTTATGTGGAACACCTCGCCCGCCAAGATCTCGGACAGGTGGCGGATATGAGTCTCGGCGGTGAAGAAGGAGCCGCCGGACGCGATGTAGTCCGGCGTGCAGCCCAGGTCGTCCATCAGCCGCTCGGTCGCGTCGGCAAAGGCCAGCAGGTAGCGCGACTCGGTCATGTGGCCGTTGAAATCCGTCCAGTCGAGCGGCACCGCCCGCCGCGCCGTCTCGACCGGGCGGCTCCAGTCCGGTGCGGGTATGGGCCAGCGCAACTCGTCCGCCTTCAGATGAGCACCCAGCCCGCAATCGGCGTGGCGCAACGCGCGGAGGATGCCGACCAACACCGCATCGCCGCCGGGCTGTGGCGGCGGGCCGTCCGGGACCATGCCCAGTTCGGTCAGCACGGTCGCGGCATGGTCACGCGCGGCCGCATCGGTCGGCGCGATCGTGACCGAGGGCCAAATGTAGACGGGGTCATGGGCTTCGATCCCGACGGTGCCCAGGCGCCGTGGCGCTCCGTTTGCGTCGTGCAGGACCGGCGGCGCTCCCGACCCCTCGACCGATATCAGCGCCGCGGGATCAAAGCTGCCCACGATCACGACCGTATCGGTGGCAGCGTCCATGGCATCGAGTCCCGTCAGTCGCCCCTCGGGCGGCAAGGCCCGGTCGTAGAGCCCGGGCAAGGCCAGCCGCGCGCGTACCAGCACCGCGTCGAAATCGGGTCCGTGCAAGTCTTCGGGCACCGCCACGTCCCATCCCAGGATCAGCAGCCGGGCCGCCCAGCCCGCCGCGCGCGGACAGGTGCCGAGAATAGCGGCGCGCGGGCTCACGGTGCGGCCTGGGGCGTCATCCGCAGGCGCGAGAGGTCATAGCCGTTGAACGACAGGATCCGGCGCGCGGCCTCGAGCCGGTCCGGCGGAATCGTGGGCTCGCGGTTCAGGATCCAGCCGGCGCGCCCCGACGGCACGCCAACCACAGCGGTGCGATAGCCTTCGTCGACCCACAGCACCCAGTAGGGCGCACTCAGGAACGGAACGCTGTCGAACCGCACTTCCAGCCGTCCGGGACCGGCGGGCCTGGCCGTCCCCTCGATGCTGCGCAGGTCACCGTCCGCGTCGAGGCAGGAATTGCGCACGTTGAAGCCGTTGTCGTTGCGGGGCGTGTAGACCGCCTGCGTCTGGCGGCAGCCGTCCTGGAACGGCACCGGGTAGGACGCGATCTCGTACCAGCGCCCGGCGTAGCGGTCGGGCTTGAACGACGCGATCGACCCCATGGAAACAGTGGTGTCGCGGTACACCTCGGCGGGAAACAGCGGCGCCTCGGTCGAGCAGGCGGCGAGGACCAGCGCCAGCGCGGCGATCAGACGTCTTTGCATTCGGTGGCCCTTGTGCCGCTGTCGGTGAGGATCTCGTGGCAGCCCAAAAGCGGCGTGATCGGCGCGCAGGTCCGCGACCGGGCGAGGCAGGCGCCCAGGCAATCGCTCTCGCGGGTGCAGCTCTTGTTGGCGTCGCGCGGGGTGCGGTAGCAGATGAAACCGGACTCGCCGGCCCTGCCCCAGCGTCCGCCATCTTCGGTGCAGGCCCGTTCGGCCGGCGACGGGGTGCGTGCCGGCGGTGTCTGGGGCGTCGCCGTGTCACCGTTCGAAGGGTCATCCAGCGACTGCACACGGACGGTCTTTGGCGCGGCGAGCGATTCAGTCGGCGGCGCGGCGTCACTCGACGCCACAGCCGTTTCCTCAGGCTGAGGCGCGGCTGCGGGCAATTCCAGGCCTTCCGGCGCAGGCCGCACCGTCAGCGTCGGCGCTTCGACCTCTCCACCCCGAGGGTCGAGAGACTCGAGACATCCCGACAGGGCGAGCAGCGCCGCGAAGGCGAGAACCAGCGATCTCATGCCAGCCCCCGGATCACCGGGACCAGCGCGCGGCCCAGCGCGGCGTGGGCGGGCGCGCGGAAATGGACGCCGTCGGCAGGGTCGCATGCGATGACGCCGCCCGCGTCGAAGAAGGCCACACCCTCCTCTGCCGCCACGCGGGCAAGGTGCTCGGGCAAGCTTGCCCCGCGGGTTTCGGCGCCGCGATAGAGCTCACCGTAAAGCCCCGCCGCGTAAGGCTCCGGCGGCGCGATCCAGAGCCGGCGCGCCCCCGGCACGTGGCGCGGGATCTCGGCCAGCAGGCGGCGGGCGCATTCGGACACCTCGAACCCGGTGAAGCCGAACATGGCCTTCAGGTCGTTGGTGCCCAGCATCACCGCCACGATGTCGACGGGAAGGTGCGAGCCCAGAACGGCGGGCAGCACGCGCAACCCGTTGCGCCACGGCCCGGCGGTGGGATCGTCGCTGCAGATCGTGCGGCCGGGCAGCGCCTCGGGCGTCACTTTCCAGTCCGGCCCCAGCGCAGCGGCCAGAACGCCCGGCCATCGTTCGTCGTCGCCCAGACGGGGCAATTCGCCCCAGGCCTCGCGCGGCTGGGTGCCGAAGCTGTTGCTGTCGCCGTAGATCAGAAGATGGGGCATCGCGCGCCTTTCGGTTCTGCGCGCAGATGGCCCGATTTGCGCCGCCGCTTCAAGTCAGTAGGGCATCGGATGGGCCCGGTGGGTGGCGTCGATCTCGTCCATCAGCTCATCCGACAGCGTCACGTCCTGCCCGGCGATGATATGGTCGAGCTGCGCCATGTCGGTGGCCCCGAAGATCGGAATCGTGTTCCAAGGGCGCGCGCGGGTCCAGGCCATGGCCATGTGCACCGGGTCGACGCCGTGGCGGGCGGCCAATGCCTCGTAGGCCGCGACCGCCTCGAAAGCGCGGTCGGTCTTGCGCCCGCCGAGGTCGCCGTTCAACGCCATGCGCGAGCCTTCGGGCACCTGCCCGCCCTGGTATTTGCCGGTCAGCAGGCCCGCGGCCAGCGGCGAGAAGGCCAGCAGCGTCACGTCCTCGTGGTGGCTCATTTCGGCCAGGTCGCTGTCGTACTGGCGGCACATGAGCGAGTACTCGTTCTGCATGGTCGCCACGCGCGGCCCGTCCAGCCGCGCGGCGGCGTCGAGCCATTTCATCGTGCCCCAGGTGCTGTCGTTCGACAGGCCGAAGGACCGGATCTTGCCCTCGGCCACCAGCGCGGCCAGCGCGCCCATGACCTCGTCCACGTGATCCTGCATCTGGGCGGTGTCCTGCCCGGTCGGGTCGAATCCCCAGATCTGGCGGAAATGGAAGGACCCGCGGTTGGGCCAGTGCAGCTGGTAGAGATCGACGTAGTCGGTCCGCAGCCGCCTCAGCGAGTCCTCCAGCGCGCCGCGCAGGGTCTCGGCGGTGATCGGTGCGCCGTTGCGCACCATCTGCGACGGCCCGGCGCATTTCGTGGCCAGCACGATATCGTCGCGGCGGCCGGTTTTGGCGATCCAGTCGCCGATGATCGTCTCGGTGTCGCCGACGGTTTCGGCCAGGACGGGGTTCACCGGGTACATCTCGGCGGTGTCGATGAAGTCGATTCCGGCGTCGAGAGCGCGATCGATCTGGGCATGACCGCCGGCCGCATCGGTCTGCCGCCCCCAGGTCATGCTGCCCAGGCACCAGCCCGATACCTCGATCCCCGTGCGGCCCAGCGTCGTGCGATCCATGTCCCGTCCCTTCCCGTTGCGGCGTTTCGCACAGACCTACCCGGCCCACCGCGATTGACAAGAGGCACGCGCGGAATAGAACATAAAGAGAACAAACCGGAGCCCCCGCCATGACCGCCCTGCCCGCGACCCTGCTGACCCGTGGCCCCCATCGCCCCGACGCGGCGCCGGGGCTGGCGATCGCGGGCGATCTGCGGCTGGCGGCCGGCCGGGTGCACGAGCTTTGCGGGATCTCGCGGCGCATGCTGGCGCTGGCCATCGCGGCGCGGGCCACGGGGCCGGTGCTGTGGATCGCGCCGGGCCACGTGACGGTGCAGCCCAATCCCTGCGGCTTCGCCCCCTGGCTCGACCCCGCGCGGCTGCTGCACGTGCGGGCCGATCATGACCGCGACCTGCTGTGGGTGATGGAGGAATCCCTGCGCAGCGGCGCCGCCCCCACGGTGATCGCCGACCTGCCGGGGCCGCCCGGCCTGACGGCGGTGCGCCGGCTGCACCTGGCGGCCGAGACCGGCAGCAAGGACGGCGCCGCCGCGCCCCTGGGCCTGCTGATGACGCCCGATGGCGGCGCGCCGGGGGTCGAGACGCGCTGGCAGATGACCCCCGATTTCGACGGAGACGGCGCGGGGTGGCGGCTGGACCGGCAGCGGGCGCGGACCGCGCCCCCCCGCAGCGACCGTCTGGGCGCCGCGACACTGCTGGGCCATGCCCCGCTGCGGACGGACCGCCCCCTGGCGCGGGCGCATTGAGCAAGCCGCGCCGCATCCCGCGCCCGAATTATCCAGGATAATTCGCAGGAGATTATCCCAAGATAATCTCGGCCCGATCATCCCGGATGGCCTGGGACGGGACCCCTACTCGCGCGGCTCCCAGGCCGCGCCCGCCAACACCAGCAGCCCGCCCGCCACGGCCCAGTTCTTGACGAAGATGCTCATCTGCCAGCCATCCCCGGGCACGAAGTGGAACAGGCTAGTCACCATGCAATATACTGCCAGCGACAGCGCCACCGGCGCCAGCCGCCAGCCCGCGACCAGTGCCAGCGCACCCGCCGCGTTGAACGCGGCCGCGGGCCAGACCAGCCACACGGGCCAGCCGCGCCCCGCCAGCAGGTCCTGCACCAACTCGGGCGCCGCCAGCTTCTGCGCCGCCCCCGCCGCGAACAGCACCGCCAGCAGAACCCGCCCCACGGCCATCAGAACGCGCTGCAACATCTCTGGTCCTCCGGTCCCGCCCCGTGCATTCTGGCGCCGAACACGCCGCCGGGACCCACGCCCATGACCAACACCATCGCCATCCTGCTGGCCAGCCTGATCGTCACACTTTTCGTGCTGGACCGGGTCCTTGGCGACGGCGCCGGTACGCTCTTCGTGGCGCGCGAGCTGGCCGGTCTGATCGGTTGGCTGGCCTTCTGGCGCTAAGGCGGCGGTTGACCTCGGGGCGCGAATGGCTTTCAAAACAAGGCAATCGGCCCCGTCCACGCGGGCCGCAACCAGATGGAGAGACGACATGACAGTCAAGGTCGGCATCAACGGCTTCGGCCGCATCGGGCGCAACGTGCTGCGCGGCATCATCGAATCGGGCCGCACCGATATCGAGGTCACCCATATCAACGACCTCGGGCCCGTCGAGACCAACGCCCATCTGCTGCGCTATGACAGCGTGCACGGCCGCTTCCCGGCCGAGGTGACCACCGGCGACGACTGGATCGACGTGGGCCGCGGCAAGATGACCGTCACGGCCGAGCGCGACCCCAAGGCCCTGCCCTGGGACGGCGTCGACATCGCGCTGGAATGCACCGGCATCTTCACCAGCGCCGAGAAGGCCGCATGGCACCTCGAGAACGGCTCGGACCGCGTGCTGGTCTCGGCCCCGTGCTCGAACGCGAACAAGACCATCGTCTACGGCGTGAACGAGGGCACGCTGACGTCCGAGGACAAGGTGATCTCGAACGCGAGCTGCACCACCAACTGCCTGTCGCCCGTGGCCAAGGTGCTGAACGACACCATCGGCATCAAGCGCGGCTTCATGACCACGATCCACAGCTATACCGGCGACCAGCCGACGCTGGATACCATGCACAAGGACCTGTACCGCGCGCGCGCCGCGGCGCTGAACATGATCCCCACCTCGACCGGTGCCGCGAAGGCCGTGGGCCTGGTGCTGCCCGAGCTGAACGGCAAGCTCGACGGCGTGGCGATCCGGGTGCCCACGCCCAACGTGTCGGTCGTCGACCTGGTCTTCGAGGCCGACCGCGACACGACGGTCGAAGAGATCAACGATGCCATCCGCAAGGCCGCCGACGGCCCTATGAAGGGCATCCTGGGCTACACGGACGAGATGCTGGTCTCGGGCGACTTCAACCACGACCCGCATTCGTCGGTCTTCCACATGGACCAGACCAAGGTGATGGAGGGCACCATGTGCCGCATCCTGACCTGGTACGACAACGAGTGGGGCTTCTCGAACCGCATGGCCGACACCGCCGTGGCCATGGGCAAGCTCTAGGACCAACACGCGACGCGCGCCGTTCCCATGGGACGGCGCGCGTCATGCTTCCAAGGCGACCGCGTCATTCGGGGTGGATGTCGCGCGATGTGCAGCCCGCCTGGATCACCACAGCGATCCAGTTGACCGGCGCTTCCAGCCCCCTTTCCCGCAACCACTGGTCCTGAAGCCTGTAGGCGGCGAGCTCGGCAGCCTCGGGGCAGTAGAAATGCGCCCCGGCCTGGCGGTGGTGCACCAGTTCGTGCAGCAGAACGCTGGCATCCAGCGTCCTGTCCTGCCGCCAAGGCGCGACCAGAAGCACACGGGCCCGATCCTCGTCGTAAAGACCGCGAAGCTTGCCGTGGCCTCGGACGGCCGGACCGTGCAGGGCCTGCGCCTCGCCCGATGCGACGAGCGAAATCGACAGCGGATCGGGGTTACGCGGCAGGTCGCTGTGGGTGTCGAGCCAGGCTTCAAGCGTTTCGCGCAGGGCCGCGACATCCTCGGCGTGGCGCCATGCCGGGTCGGGATCGAAGCGCAGGTTCGGCGCGGCACCGGCCGAGGCCAGCGGCAGCATCAGCGAAAGGGCAAGGATCAGGGCACGACAACGGGAGCGGGCAAGGACCGGCATGGCAACCTCCTGGGCGTCTCGATTTTGGATTTCCTGCGATCGATGCTAGGCTGCGTGCCATTGAAGCTGCAAAAGACGGTTTTTCATGCCGGCATGCGGAAAATTCATCCCCCCAGGACGTGCCTGCCATGGGACGTAGGCTGCCCCCCTTCGCCGCGATCCGCGCGTTCGAGGCCGCGGCACGCCATCTGTCCTTCACCAAGGCCGCGGACGAGCTGTGTCTTTCGCCCTCGGCGATCAGCCACCAGATCCGCGCGCTGGAGGACTTCCTGGACACGAAGCTGTTCGAACGGCGCGCCAACCAAACGCACCTGACCCTCACGGGGCGCGGTTACGCGCGCCGGATGACCACGCTGCTCGACCGGCTCGAGGCCGACACGGCGTCGATCCTGACCCGCGCGGACCGCACTCTGCGCGTCCTGTGCACGCCCGGTTTCGCGGCCCGCTGGCTGGTGCCCCGCCTTGACCGGTTCGAGCATCCCGAGGCTGTTCGGCTGCGCGTGTCGACCGGCGCGCCCTCGACCGACTTCGCCAGCAACGACGCCGACGTGGTGATCGGATGGACCGAACCCACGGTCCCCGACGCCGACGTGGTCCCGCTCATGCGGTCCGGGCGGTATCCGGTGGCCTCGCCCTCATTCCTGGCCGCCAATCCGCTGAACCGCCCCGAGGACCTGTGCAACGTCACGTTGATGCACGACGAGACGATGGACCAGTGGAACGAATGGTTCGCGGCTGCCGGTGTCGCCGCGCCGCGCCTGCCCCGCGGCCCCGCCTTCCCGAATTGCGAGCTGGCCACCTCGGGCGTCGAGCAGGGACTGGGCGTCAGTCTCGGCTACGACATGATGGTGCGCGACACGATCAAGGCGGGGCGATTGGTGCGCCTGTTCGACACCGTGACCATGCCCTTCGTCATCTATTCGTTCATCTGCCAGAGCCACCGCGCGGACGAACAGATGATCTCGGCCTTCCGCGCCTTCCTGACGCGCGAGATGCGGGCGAGCGGCGACGCGGCCTTCGAGCTGGTCGCCGAGTAGACACCGCGCGCGGCCCGCGTCGTGCAAATCGCCGGTCCGCGACGTCTTGCCCTTGTCGCGCGGGCAGCCGATATCCCTGCCCATGACAGACCGGACCAACACCACCGCCCCGTCCCCGATGCGCGCCCGCGTGGGCCGGTTCCTCGACCGCACCGCGGTTCAGAACACCGTGCTGGGCGTGATCCTGTTCAACGCCATCGTGCTCGGGCTGGAAACATCGGACGCGGTCATGGCCGAGGCCGGGCCGCTGATCGTCGCGCTGGACACCGCGTGCCTGACCATCTTCGTGATCGAGATCGGGCTGAAGCTTTATGCCCGCGGGCTCGACTTCTTCCGGCGCGGCTGGAACATCTTCGACTTCGTGATCGTCGGCATCTCGCTTGTCCCGGCCGCGCAGGGGCTGACCGTGTTGCGCGCGCTGCGGATCCTGCGCCTGCTGCGCGTGGTGTCGGTGGCGCCGTCGCTGAGGCGCGTGGTCGAGGGGCTGGTGAACGCCCTGCCCGGCATGGGGTCGGTCTTCGTGCTGATGGGCATGATCTTCTATATCGGCGCGGTCATGGCGACCAAGCTCTTCGGCAGCGCCTTCCCCGACTGGTTCGGCACGCTGGGGCGGTCGGGCTACACGCTGTTCCAGATCATGACGCTGGAATCGTGGTCCATGGGCATCGTGCGCCCGGTGATGGAAGTCTATCCCTACGCCTGGCTGTTCTTCGTCACGTTCATCATGGTCACCACCTTCGCCGTGGTGAACCTTCTGGTGGGCCTGATCGTGAACTCGATGCAGGACGCCCACCACGAGGAGACGAACGAGGCCACGGGCACCTATCGCGACGAGGTGCTGGCCCGGCTGGCGGCCATTGAGGAGCGTCTGAGCGAGCGCGAGCGCGGCGGGAAATAGCCAGCCTCGCGTTGCGTTTTCTGCAACGCAGCATTGCAGGAACGACCGCTAGGCAGCAGGCTTATCCGGTTGCACCTTGGGGGTGTCCGCCGCGCGGGATGCGTGGCGGTTCCACGGCAACCAACGAGACCCCTCCATGACGATCTTCAACGACCTGCGGCTGCGCGCCCGGCGCCGGGCCGAATACCGCCGCACCCTGCGCGCCTTGCGCGCCCTGCCCATCGACACCGCCCTGGATCTCGACATCTACCACGGCGACGCCAAGACCATCGCCCGCCAGGCCGTCTATGGTCCGACCGGCGCGCAACACTGATCCAAGGGACACGCCGTAGTTAATTGTTTCGGAACAATTATTGCCTTGCACCCACCGCATAGCGGGCTTGCCGCAACGGCGATTGTGGTGCGCTAACAATGCCCCATATCCGTGGTGTAGCCGATGAGGCCACGACCCGAAACGCACCGACGAAGGACAGACACATGACCCTGATCGAACAGATCCGCAAAACCATCGAACAGCGCGCGCAATACGCCCGCACCCGCGACGCCCTGCGCGCCCTGCCCCTGCAGACCCAGATCGACCTCGACCTGAACGCACGCGACACCGACGCGATCGCGCACCGGGCCGTCTATGGACACTGATCCCTCGACAGCCTCGACCCTCTGAAAGGCGCAGCCACCGGTTGCGCCTTTCGCATTTGCAGCATCCCGCGAGGCACCCACACCTTGCCCGGCCCCGCCCGGCGGCGTATCAGCCCGGCAATTGTCGCTGACCCGCAGGTGCCGCCCATGATCCCCCGTTACGCCCGCCCCGAGATGACCGACATCTGGGAGCCCGCCACCAAGTTCCGCATCTGGTACGAGATCGAGGCGCATGCCTGCGACGCCATGGCCGACCTGGGCGTCATCCCGCGCGAGAACGCCGAGGCCGTCTGGAAGGCCAACGACGTGGAGTTCGACGTGGCCCGCATCGACGAGATCGAGGCCGTCACCAAGCACGACGTCATCGCCTTCCTGACCCACCTGGCCGAGCACGTGGGCAGCGAGGAGGCCCGCTTCGTCCACCAGGGCATGACCAGCTCGGACGTTCTGGATACCTGCTTCAACGTCCAGCTCGTGCGCGCCGCCGACCTGCTGCTGGCGGACCTGGACAAGCTGCTGGCCGCGCTCAAGAAACGCGCGATGGAGCACAAGATGACCGTGCGCGTGGGCCGCAGCCACGGCATCCACGCCGAGCCCACGACCATGGGCCTGACCTTCGCCCGCTTCTACGCCGAGATGGACCGCAACCGCGCGCGCCTTCAGGCCGCGCGGGCCGAGGTCGCGACCGGCGCCATCAGCGGCGCGGTCGGCACCTTTGCCAATATCGACCCCCGCGTGGAAGAGCATGTCTGCGCCAAGCTGGGCCTGACGCCCGAGCCGATCAGCACGCAAGTCATCCCGCGTGACCGGCACGCCATGTTCTTCGCCACGCTGGGCGTCATCGCCTCGTCCATCGAGAACATCGCGGTCGAGATCCGGCACATGCAACGGACCGAGGTGCTGGAAGGGGCCGAGTTCTTCTCGCTAGGGCAGAAGGGCAGCTCGGCCATGCCGCACAAGAAGAACCCCGTCCTGACGGAGAACCTCACGGGCCTCGCCCGGCTGGTCCGCATGACCGTGACTCCCGCGATGGAGAACGTGGCGCTCTGGCACGAGCGCGACATCTCGCACTCCTCGGTCGAGCGGGGCATCGGCCCCGACGCCACCGTGACGCTGGATTTCGCGCTGAACCGGCTGGCGGGCGTCGTCGACAAGATGCTGATCTTCTCCGACAACATGCTGGAGAACATGAACAAGTTTCCCGGCCTGGTGATGTCGCAACGGGTGCTCCTGGCCCTGACCCAGGCGGGCGTCAGCCGCGAGGACGCCTATTCCATGGTGCAACGCAACGCGCTGAAGGTGTGGGAAGAGCGGCTCGACTTCCGCGAGCTGCTGCTGGCCGATGCCGAAGTCGTCGCCGCCCTGGGCGAGGACGGCATCAACGAAAAGTTCGACATGGACTATCATACCAAGCATGTGGACACGATCTTTGCCCGCGTTTTCGGCGAAACCTGACCTGTTCCGATCTGTCGCAGGCAAAGGCGGCTTCCGGCGGTGACTTTACGTGGGGTCATGATACCTTGCTTCCTATCGCAACAGACAGGATCGGAGCATGATCATGACCCTCAAGATTGCCCTGACCACGGCCGTTCTGGCCATCGCCCCCGGACTGGCGGTGGCTCAATGCGAATGGTCGAAACAGGTCTCGATGACCTGCGCCGCCGGCACGGTCTACGACAGCGAATCGCAAAGCTGCGTCCCGGTGTCGAGCTGACCACCCGTCCGCGCGTTCCGCGCGGAATGGTATCGAAATGGCCCGCCGCGGTTCTCGTGGCGGGCCTTTTGCTGTGCGCCGCCACGCCAGGCGCCGCGGCGCGGGACACGCCCGCACATCTTGCGCAGGCGGTTGCCCTGATCGAAGACGGCGATGCCGAGGCAGCGCAGGCGATCCTGTCCGACACCGTGTCCGCGTCGCCCGATGACTTGCTGGCACGCGCCCACCTGGGCCGCGCGTTCATCGCGCTTGGAGACATCGAAGCGGCCCGCGGCCAACTGACCGAGATCCGGCGCCGGGGCGGCCGCGCCAGCTGGCCCGAGTTCCTGCTGCGCAGCGCCTTGGGCAACGGACCCAGCGCGGGCTACTGACCGGCCCGTCGTTACCGTTCCGTTTACCCCGGTGGCCTAGGGTGCCCGTCGTGACAGCCCAGCCACCGGAGCCCGCCATGGACGGACAGATCGCGCTCAGGCCCGAACCTCCAGACCCCGGCCTGCCCCGCCGGATCCCCGGCATGATCGACCCGCGCACCCTGACCCGCCGCCAGAAGGCGGCCATCGTCGTGCGCCTGCTGCTGGCCGAGGGCGCGACCCTGCCGCTGAGCGAGCTGCCCGAGCCGTTGCAGGCCGAGCTGACCACCCAGATGACGCAGATGCGCTTCGTCGACCGCGCCACCCTGCGCGACGTGGTCGAGGAATTCGCCTCCGAACTCGATTCGATCGGGCTCAGCTTTCCCGGCGGGCTGGAAGGCGCCCTGGGCATCCTCGAAGGCGCGATCAGCCCCGAGATCGCCGCACGGCTGCGCAAGCAGTCCGGCGCCATCTGGACCGACGACCCGTGGGAGACCATTGCCGAGTTCCCGCCCGAGAAGATCATGCCGCTGCTGCAACGCGAAAGCCCCGAGATCGGGGCGGTGATCCTGTCGAAGCTGAAGGTCGCCAAGGCGGCCGACCTGCTGTCGAAACTGCCCGGCGCCCTGGCCCGGCGGCTGACCCTGGCGGTCTCGGAGACCGCCGATATCGCGCCCTCGACCGTGCGCCGCATCGGCGTGGCGCTGGCCGCTGAGCTGAAGGCCGAACCGCCCCGCGCCTTCCCCGCCGCGGCGGTGGAACGGCTGGGGGCGATCCTGAACGTGTCGACCTCGGTCACCCGCGAAGAGGTCCTGGAAGGGCTCGACGCCGAGGACGCCGAACTGGGCAGCCAGGTGCGCAAGGCGATCTTCACCTTCGAGAACATCCCCGATCGCGTGGCCGCGCGCGATGTGCCGGTGGTGGTCAAGGGCGTGGACCAGGACATCCTGATCCTGGCCATCGCCGGCGCGACCGAGAAGACGCAGGCGACGGTGGACTACCTGCTGGCCAACATGTCCCAGCGCCTGGCCGACACCATGCGCGACGAGGCGGGCGAGTTGGGCAAGATCGCCCCCGCCGAAGTCGAGCGCGCCGAAACCGCCGTCGTCTCGGCCATCCGCGAGGCGGTCGATGCCGGCGAGATCAAGCTGATCGCCGAGGACGAGGAGTAGCGCGCCCCGTTGTGATCGGGCTGCACGCCGCGTATGTCGAAGGCGATCCGTTCCTTGCGAAAGCGCCCGAAGGTGTCTGCCACGAAACCGCCCAGCCCCCTACACAAGATCCAGAACCTTGTGATCCGTGGGCTGCTGGGGGTCGTCCTGGCGTTGCCCTATCGCACGCGGGTGCGCACCATGGGCTGGATCTGCGCCCACATGATCGGCCCCGCCGTGGGCTGGCGCAAGCGCATCCGCAAGAACCTGGCGCTGGTCTGCCCCGACATGCCCGCCGCCGAGGTGAAACGGCTGGAACGGGCGGTGGCGAACAACGTGGGCCGCACATTGATCGAGATCTACTCGGGCGCCGAGTTCAAGGATCACGTGCGCGGCACGCCCCTGGCCGGCCCGGGGCTGGAGCCGTTCCTGGCCGCCCGCGCCGAGGGCCGCCCGGTGGTGCTGGTCACTGCGCATCTGGGCAATTTCGACAGCCTGCGCGCGACCCTGTTCCACGAGGGCCACGGCCTGGGCGCCCTGTATCGCCCGATGAAGAACGCGGCCTTCAACGACCACTACGTCCGCGCCCTGACTCAGATCGGCGCGCCGCTGTTTCCGGCGGATCGCAAGGGCATCACCGGCTTCGTGCGTCACCTGGCCGACGGCGGCATCATCGGCATCCTGACCGACGTCTATTCCATGAGGGGCGCCGACGTGACCTTCTTCGGTCAGCCCGCGCCTACCGCCGTGTCGGCTTGCGAATGGGCGGTGAAGTTCGACGCGCTGGTGATCCCCTGCTACGGAATCCGCCGGCCCGACGGGCTGAACTTCGATATCCATCTCGAGGCGCCGATCCCGTCGGGCGACCCGGTCGAGATGACGCAGGCGATCAACGACAACCTGGAAGGCTGGGTGCGGCGGCACATGGACCAGTGGTTCTGGATACATCGCCGCTGGAAGCCCGAGCGCAAGCGCGCCGTCCCGACCGAAAGCTGACGTTGCGCGGGCGCCGCTCTCAGTCCACGCGGGCGGCGGCGACGATCTCGCCCGGGCCCTGCCGTTGCAGGATGATCGCGGCGGGCGGCGTGGCGGTGGTGGTCAGGTTCAGCGGCGCCTCGCCCGTCCATTCGCCCACCGTGCGCCAGGTCTTGACGATGTTGTGGTATTCGAATGTATGGCCGGCATTCTCGCCCCGCTCGATCGAGACCGTTTCGGCCGGCGTGTATTCGACGACCTGCACAAGCGCGGGCCGCTCGAACGCCCCGGCGGCGGGGGCCTGGATGGTCAGGCTGTCGCCGTCGCGCAGGACCGTCAGCGCGACCGGATCGGCGCGGTCACGATGCTTGTCGATCAGCTCCATCACCTGCAGTGGCCGGTTGCCCACCACGTGATCGACGCCGCCCACGACCATCTGCGGGGTATAGATCGTGCGCTGCGCGGCGGCGCGGGCGTAGCCCTTCTGCCGCTTGGTGAAACCGGGCTGGGCGAACCTGTCCTTCCAGCCGATGTAGTCCCAATAGTCCACGTGCAGCGCCAGGGGCAGCACGCCCTCCATCCGGGCCAAGCGACCCATCAGCTCGTCGGCGGGTGGGCAGGCCGAGCAGCCCTGCGAGGTGTAGAGTTCGATGACGACGGGCTGTTCCTCCGCCTCCGCGACCATGGGCGCAAAACAGGCCGCCAGCGCCAGTCCACGGATCCATCGAAGCATGCGTCGTCCTCTCGTCGTTGCCCTGATCCTCCTATAGAGACGAAGGTCCCAAAGCCAATCAAGGAATTGCGACTGGCCGAAACATGCGGTTTGCATACATATGCATACCGACATTGACAGCCGCCCCCACCAGCCCTATTACGTTGGATCAATCGCGACACAAATGTCAGTTGATCCCTTTCCCTTTTCAAGGAGACCGCCATGCCCATCGAGGTTGGACAGGACACCAATAAAACCCGCAAGACGCTCGAAGTCGGCGGCAGTTCCTATGCCTATTATTCCATCGACGCGGCCTCGCAGGCGGGGCTTGGCGATTTCTCTCGCCTGCCGGTGTCGCTGAAGGTGCTGCTTGAGAACCTGCTGCGCTTCGAGGACGGCAACACCGTCACCACCGACGACATCAAGGCCTTCGCCGACTGGGCCGAGAACGGCGGCAACACCAACCGCGAGATCGCGTACCGCCCCGCCCGCGTGCTGATGCAGGACTTCACGGGCGTGCCTGCCGTGGTCGACCTGGCCGCCATGCGCGACGGCATCGTCAGCCTCGGCGGCGACGCGCAGAAGATCAACCCGCTGAACCCCGTGGACCTGGTCATCGACCACTCGGTCATGATCGACGAGTTCGGCAACCCGCGCGCCTTCCAGATGAACGTGGACCGCGAGTACGAGCGCAACATCGAGCGTTACCAGTTCCTGAAATGGGGCCAGAAGGCGTTCGAGAACTTCCGCGTCGTGCCGCCCGGCACCGGCATCTGTCACCAGGTGAACCTGGAGTACCTGGCCAAGACCGTGTGGTCCGACAAGGACCAGAACGGCGACATGGTGGCCTATCCCGATACGTTGGTGGGCACCGACAGCCACACCACCATGGTCAACGGCGCGGCCGTCCTGGGCTGGGGCGTGGGCGGCATCGAGGCCGAGGCCGCCATGCTGGGCCAACCCGTGTCGATGCTGATCCCCGAGGTCGTGGGCTTCAAGCTGACCGGCGCAATGCCCGAGGGCACCACTGCCACCGACCTCGTGCTGAAGGTCTGCGAGATGCTGCGCGAAAAGGGCGTGGTTCAGAAATTCGTCGAATTCTACGGTGACGGTCTGGACAACGTTCCGCTGGCCGACCGCGCGACCATCGGCAACATGTCACCCGAGTTCGGCGGCACCTGCGCCTTCTTCCCCATCGACGACGAAACCCTGCGCTACCTGACCCAGACGGGCCGCGACGCCGAGACCATCAAGCTGGTCGAAGCCTACGCCAAGGAGCAGGGACTGTGGCGCACCCCGGGCGCCGAGCCGGTCTTCACCGACACGCTCGAGCTGGACATGTCCACGGTGAAGCCCGCCATCTCGGGGCCGAAGCACCCGCAGCAGCATATCGATCTCGACAAGGCCGCGACGGATTTCCACGCCTATATCGACGGCCAACGCAAGAACGGCGAAGGCCAGAAGCGCGCCGAGGTCCGGTGGGAAGCCGAGGGCGGCCAGCCGGCGCCGAAAGAGATCCCCGGCAACACCGGCAAGCACAAGCGCGCGCACGTCACGATGAAGGACATCGACGGCGAGGAGAAGACGTTCGAGCTGCACGACGGCTCGATCGTGATCGCCTCGATCACGTCCTGCACCAACACGTCGAACCCCTACGTGATGATCGGCGCCGGCCTCGTCGCCCGCAAGGCCCGCGAACTGGGGCTCGATCGCCAGCCCTGGGTCAAGACCTCGCTCGCCCCGGGCAGCCAGGTCGTGTCGTCCTACCTCGAGCAGACGGGCCTGCAGGAAGACCTGGACGCCATCGGCTTCAACCTGGTGGGCTATGGCTGCACCACCTGCATCGGCAACTCGGGCCCCATCGCCGACGAGCTGTCGAAGGCCATCGCCGAGAACGACCTGATCGCCTGCTCGGTCCTGTCGGGCAACCGCAACTTCGAGGGCCGGATCAGCCCCGACGTGCGCGCCAACTACCTGGCCTCGCCGCCGCTGGTCGTGGCCTACGCCCTGGTCGGCGACATGAACGTGGACATTACGCGCGAGCCGCTGGGCCAGGACAAGGACGGCAACGACGTCTACCTCAAGGACCTGTGGCCCTCGCAACAGGAGATCGCCGAGCTGGTCGAGAAGACCGTCACGCGCGAGATGTTCCAGGAGAAATACGCCGACGTCTTCAAGGGCGACGAGAAGTGGCGCGAAGTCGAGACCACCGACAGCGAGACCTACAACTGGCCGGCCGCGTCGACCTATGTCCAGAACCCGCCCTACTTCCAGGGCATGGACACCGAGGCCGGCACGATCAGCAACATCGACGGCGCGCGGATGCTGGCGCTGCTGGGCGACATGGTAACCACCGACCACATCAGCCCCGCCGGGTCGTTCAAGGAAACCTCGCCCGCGGGTGAGTACCTGACCGAGCGGCAGGTGCAGCCGCGCGAGTTCAACTCGTACGGGTCGCGCCGCGGCAACCACGAGGTGATGATGCGCGGCACCTTCGCCAACATCCGCATCCGCAACGAGATGCTGGACGGCGTGGAAGGCGGCTTCACCAAGGGCCCCGATGGCGAGCAGATGTCGATCTACGACGCCGCGATGAAGTACCAGGAGCAAGGCACGCCGCTGGTCGTGATCGCGGGTGAGCAGTACGGCGCCGGCTCCAGCCGCGACTGGGCCGCCAAGGGCACCGCGCTTCTGGGCGTGAAGGCCGTGATCGCGTCCAGCTACGAGCGGATCCACCGTTCGAACCTGGTGGGCATGGGCGTCCTGCCCTTCGAGTTCACGGGCGGCGACGACCGCAAGAGCCTGGAACTGACCGGAGACGAGACCTTCGCGATCCACGGTCTCGAGGACGACTTCAAGCCGCAGGCCGAGGTGCCCTGCACCATCACCTATGCCGACGGTTCGACGAAGGAGATCACGCTGAAGTCGCGCATCGATACCGCGATCGAGATCGACTACGTCAAGAACGGCGGCGTGCTGCACTACGTGCTGCGCCGCCTGGCCGACACGGCAACGGCCGCCTGAGGCGTCGGACAGACAGGAATAAGGGCCGGTGGCACCACGCCACCGGCCCTTTTCTTTTGGGGGTGTCCGCATTTCGTGTTGGCCACGTCGCTTCAGACGGACGAGCCTGCGCTCACCGGAGTTGTCCAGCCGCTTCTTCGATGATGTCCCGCGCATGGCGCGCCCTCGCCGACAAGCAGCGGCCGCGGCGCATGACGAGCCAAAGGTCGTGCCAACGGCGCTTCGGAAGCTGAAAGACGGAGAGGCTCGCCTTGTTGACGAAAGCTTCCAAGCCACTTCGGGGTAGAAGTGTGTAGCCGACCCCCTCGGCCACGGGGGCAGGGATCTGGCCGATCTGGTTGACCGAACCGCGCAGCCTCAGCTGGTCAGCACCAGGATAGTCGTCCGGGAAATTCAATCGCAGCAAGTCGTCGGCATAGCCGTAGCCGTCTGGGTGAGCAATGAAACCACGCGCATCGAGGTCGGCGAAAGACATGGGCGTGTCGGCTGCGTGCGCTGGAAGGACAAGACACAGCTCCTCCCGTCCGATGTGCCTGGCCTCCAGCCGCACGTGGTCCGGGTCCGCCCCCAGCACACCCAGGTCGAAACGTCCTTCCAGCAGCCCGGCCAGGATCTCGGCCTGCGGAGCCGCCTTCAGGTGGACACTCAGGTCGGGCGCGGCGCGCATCCAGGGCAGCAGCGTGGGGTAGAGTAGCATCGCGAAGCTGCCAGAGCAGGCGAAATGAACCGGCCCCGCGTCCCGATCATCCGTCTCGATGTCGTCGCGCAGGCGCTTTTCTTCGGCCCGGCGGGACAGGCCAAGGCCGAAGACCGCCTCGCCCGCTGGAGTGAGGGTGAAGCTCTTACCCTGTCGGCTGATCAGCGCCTGTCCGACCTGCTGTTCGAGCTTCCGGAGATGCTGGCTCACGCCGGGTTGTGTCATGTTCAGACGCTCCGCGGCGCGGGTGAAGTGCCCGGTTTCGCACAGTGTGGTGAAGGTCTCGAGCCAAGTTGCGTTGAGCATCGTATGATAACGCTATGTTATTACTTCTATCCCAAACGATAATTTCACAAAGCGGCATCCAAAGTCCATATCGGCTCCGACGTAACCCGAATGGAGATATGACATGACCCGGACACCCCGCACCTTTTCCCACATCGGCCTGTCCGTTCCGGACCTCGACGCTGCCGTGAAATTCTACTCGGACGTGCTTGGCTTTTACGTCGTGATGGCGCCTTCCGAGGCGGTCGAGGACGACAGCGCCATCGGCGTAATGTGCACGGACGTGTTCGGCCCCGGATGGGGCTCGCTCAGGATCGCGCACCTGTCGACCGCTGATGGCATAGGTATCGAGATCTTTGAGTTCCCCGGCAACTACGCGCCGGAAGACAATCTCGAGCACAAGCGCCATGGCACCTTCCACTTCGCGGTGCAGGACCCGGACATCGAAGGCCTGGCACAACGCATCGTCGAATCCGGCGGGCGACAGCGGATGCCGGTGCGCGAATACTTCCCAGGGAGCAAGCCCTACAAGATGGTCTACGTCGAAGACCCGTTCGGCATTGTCTTCGAGCTTTACAGCCACAGCTACGAGCTCACTTATTCCGCGGGTGCCTACGAATAGTCGACCGCGCCGGCTTCGTGTGACCCGGGGCCGGCACAATCCGGCACCACATTGGCCTGGGGCGGCCCGCAATCACGACGAACTGAGTATGTCCGCAGGCGGCACCCCAGCCAGTCGGACCTCAAGCCACCGAATGTAGCCGTTGAGGTTCTTCGTAGCCGGTCCGCAGAAGGGCTTGATGAACCTCTTGTAGCAGGCGTGGAGCGAGTTGACATTCTGGATGTGATAGCAGCCCGCCGCGACGCGCGTGCCCGGCTTGCTCCCGACAACGAAGTGCTTCAGGCCGTGGGCCGCCGCGAGATCTGCGTAGCCGTTGCCTCCGTCCGAACAGAGCACCGCGTCAGCAGGCACCAGGGGTGTCATGGCGCGCTCCGCGGTTGCGCTCCTGCGGTTCGGCGGTCTTCGGAAGAGGCGGGACCCGCCGCGATCAGCGACGGTCAGAACGGGAAGCGCGGGCGTCCTTGATCTGGGCCGAATTCAGCTTGCCGAGGGCATCGAGAAAACGGCGAAAGTCGTGGTGTAGCAAGGGCGTCCTCCGCGGGAAAAGCGGAGTAACATAGGCGCGTTCGTGAAATCACGAAGCGCACCAGCACGGCTTGCGACCCCCCCCTTTTCTTTTGGGGGTGTCCGCATTTCGTGTTGGTCACCAACAACGGGCTTTCCACCAGAGCGCCCAGAGGTGCTGAACTCTGATTGACCCGTCGAACAACGCTCTGGGCAAACAATCAAGCAGCGTTCATCATCTGGATCAGCATGGACAAGGAGAGGACTTGGATGGCGGATGTCGACGCATTGATCGGTTCGTGGCGCATGGACGCGCACATCGGTGGAGACGGGCGAAACCACTGATGCCCTGGGAGCCTCTCCTGTTGGCTATATCGCGTATCATCGCTGTGGACGGATGATGGCATCTGTCTTCCGACGTGATCGTATTCCGCCGAAAGGCCAAGCATGGAGTGAAAAGGAGAAGGCGGAGCTATTAGACGATATGCTCGCCTATGTCGCCTCCTACCGCATCGAGGGTAATCGAGTGATCCACGAGGTTGATGGTTCGTGGAACCCGAACTGGCAGGGCGCTCTGGAACGTCCGTTCACGCTGGAAAACAACCGCCTGGTCATCAGCGGGGCTCCCGGCACCGACCCCACCACAGGCGAGGAAGTGGTCTACCGGATGGAGTTCACCCGGGACTGATCCATGGAAGCGCGGCAAGGTCACCCCCGACCGAAGTGGTGTGAACCAACACGGTTTGCGGACACCCCCTTCTTTCTAGCGGAGACGCGGTCTCAGCGCGGGCGCGACAGCGCCTCGGGGCCGACCGCGTCGAAGGATCCGGCGCCCAGCTGTCCCAGCGCGCGTTCCAGCTCCAGCCGCAGGATATCCAGCGCCCGCTCGGCGCCCTTGGCCCCGCCTGCGCCCACGCCGAAGGCCAGTGCCCGGCCCGTGAGGCAGAAATCGGCGCCCAGCGCCTTGGCGCGCAGCAGGTCGGCGCCGCGGCGGATGCCGCTGTCGACCAGCACCGCCATGCGGCCGGCCACCCGGTCCGCGATGGCCGGAAGCGCCTCGATCGTGGGCGGCCCGAAGGCCACCTGCCGCCCGCCGTGGTTCGACACCACGACGCCGTCACAGCCCAGCTCGGCGCATTTCGCGGCGTCTTCGGCGTGCAGGATGCCCTTCACCAGCAGCTTGCCCTTCCACCGCGCGCGCAGACGCTTCAGGTCCTCCCAGTCGAAACTGGGGGTGATCAGCGTCTTCTGCACGTCGGCATAGGACGTGGCCGCCTTCAGCAGGTCGGCGTAATTGGCGATGTTGGGCTTGCCATGCGCGGCGCTTTCCAGCGACCAGCGCGGGTTCTTGGCCAGCTGCACCATGACCTCGGGCGTGAACTTGAACGGCACGGCCAGCTGGTTGCGAATATCGCGGTCGCGCTTGCCGGCGGCGGGCACATCCGCCGTGACCATCATCACCGGGTAACCGGCGGCCTCGGCCCGGTCGACCAGGCCGTCGGTCACGCCCTGGTCGGCCGAGACGTAAAGCTGGAACCAGCCGTTGCCGTCCGCGGCCTCGGCCAGACGCTCCAGCGTGGTCGAGGCGGCGGAACTGGCGACGTAGGGCATGTTCGCCCGCTTGCACAGCCGCGCGAGCGTCACGTCGGCCTCGGGCCAGAATGCGTTCAGCATCCCGATGGGCGCCATTCCGAACGGCAGGTCGAAATCCTGCCCCAGCACGCTGGCGCGCGTGTCGATCCGGCCCACGTCGGTCATGTAGCGGGGCGTCAGCTCGATCTCTTCGAAGGCTTCCGCGTTGCGCCGCATGTTCCGCTCGGATTCGGCCCCGCCATCCACGAGGTCGAAGGCGAAACGCGGGATCCGGCGCTTGGCCATGGCACGCAGGTCGTCGATCGAGGCGGCCCGGTCCAGTCGCATCAGATGGACCACCCGCCATCGATGGCGAAGGCCTGCCCGGTGGTGAAGGCCGACATGTCGCCGGCGAGATAGCACACCATCTCGGCGATCTCGTCGGGCTGGCCCAGCCGGCCCATGGGCTGGCGTGCGGTGAAATCCCGGTGCGCCTTCTCGTAGTCGCCGGTATCGGCCAGCCGCTGTTGCAGCGACGGGCTTTCGACCGTGCCGGGACAGATCGCGTTGCAGCGGATGCCCTGCTTGACGAAATCGGCGGCGATGGACTTGGTCATGCCGATGATCGCGGCCTTGGACGACCCGTAGGCAAAGCGCGTCGGCGCGCCCTTCAATGACGACACGACCGAGGCAATGTTGACGATCGAGCCCTGCCCCGCCTCGAGCATCCCCGGCAGGACGGCGCGGGTGATCCGGTAGGTGGCCTTGGCGTTGAGTGCGAAGGACCGGTCCCAAGCGTCCTCGTCACAGTCGAGGATGCTTCCGGTATGCACCCAGCCCGCGCAGTTCACCAGCACGTGCACCGGCGCGATCTCGCCCACCAGCGCGGCGACCGCGTCGGCATCCATCACGTCCAGCTTGCGGGCGGTGATCCGGTCGGAGGTGGCGGCCAGGTCCTCGACGGCAGCGCCGTCAATATCGGTGGCGATGACGCTCGCCCCGCGCGCGGCCAGCGCTTCGGCCGAGGCGCGGCCGATGCCCGCCCCCGCGGCCGTGACCAGCGCGGTCTTGCCTGTCAGTGTCTGATCCATCGAATAGCTCCTTCAGCGGGCCAGCCAGCCGCCATCCACCGTCACGACGCTGCCATGGCAGTAGGCGGCTGCGTCGGAGGCAAGGAAGACGGCGGCACCGGCGATCTCGGACGGCTCGGCGAAGCGGCCCGCCGGGATCCGGTCGAGCAGCGCCTTCGACCGGTCCGGGTCATCGCGCAGGGCCTGGGTGTTGTCGGTGGCGGTATAACCGGGCGCGATGGCGTTCACGTTCACGCCCTTCCCCGCCCATTCGTTGCACAGCGCCCGGGTCAGCCCGAGCACCGCGTGCTTGCTGGACGCGTAGCCCGGCACGAACAGCCCACCCTGCGAGCTGAGCACCGAGGCCACGTTGACGATCTTGCCCGATCCCTGCGCCACCATGTGACGTCCCGCCGCCTGGCACAGCAGCCAGACGGAATCGAGGTTCACCGACAGCACCCGCCGCCAGTCTTCCAACGGCATGTCGGTCGATGCTTCGCGGTGGATGATGCCCGCGTTGTTCACCAGGATATCCAGTCCGCCCAGCGCGTTGGCGGCGAAGGATACGACCTCGTCCGCCTGCGCCTGGTCCATGCCGGCGAAATCGGCGCGCACGGCGGCGGCCTTCACCCCGTGCGCCCGGATCCTGTCGAGCGTCTCGTCCGGTTCGTGGCTGCGATAGGTCAGCGCCACGTCGGCGCCGGCGGCGGCAAGGCCGAGGGCAATGCCCTCGCCGATGCCGGTCGCCCCGCCGGTCACAAGTGCTTTTCGCCCGGTCAGATCGAAGGGGTTGGTCATGGGTCAGTACCTGTTTGCAATGGGCAGTTCCTCGGCCGGGAACAGGCTGATCACTTCGCATCCATCCTCGGTCACCACGACCTCTTCCTCGATGCGCGCGGCGGAATATCCGTCGGCGGCCGGGCAATAGGTTTCAAGCGCGAAGACCATGCCGGTCTGGATCTCCATGGGGTGATCCATGGACACCGCCCGGCTGATGATCGGCCGCTCGTGCAGCGCCAGCCCCAGGCCGTGTCCGAATTGCAGGCCGAAGGCCGCGTCCTCGTTGGGGAAACCCAGCGACTCGGCCGTGGGCCAGACCTCGGCCACCTTGTCGGTGGACACGCCCGGCTTGATCATCGCGATCGAGGCATCGATCCATTCCCGCGCCTTCACGTAGGCATCGTTCTGCGCCGGGGTGGCGCGGCCGATGTTGAAGGTCCGGTAATAGCAGGTCCGATAGCCCTGGTAGGATTGCAGGATGTCGAAGAACGCCTGGTCACCGGGGCGGAAATACCGGTCGGTGAAGTTGTGGGGGTGCGGATTGCACCGCTCGCCCGAGATGGCGTTGATCGCCTCGACGTCGTCGGAGCCCATCTCGTAGAGCATCTTGTTCGACAATGCGACGATGTCGTTCTCGCGGATGCCGGGTTTCAGCTCTTCGTAGATCATGTGGTATACGCCATCGACCATCGAGGCGGCCTGCGTCAACAGCTGGATCTCGTCCCAGTTCTTGATCTCGCGCGCGGCAAGCATGATCTGCTGGCCGTCGACCACGTTGATCCCCTCTTCCTTCAGGGCATGGAACATCGCGGTCTCGGCATAGTCGACGCCCACCGGCATGTTCGCCATGCCCGCGTCCTTGATGAGCTGGGCGATCATCTTGGCGTATTTGCGCATGAGCCCGAACTCGGGCGGGATGGTCCCGCGCATGCCGACGACGCCCGCAAGGCAGTGGTCGGGTTCCAGCCAGTCCGAGTATTTCTGGTGGTGCACCGCGGCCGAGCCGAAGTCCCAGACATAGGGCGAGTCGTCGCCGGTCAGCAGGCAGAAGCGGCACATCTTGTCCCGTTCCCATTCGCCGATCTTGGTGGCGCTGACGTAGCGGATGTTGTTCACGTCGAACAGCAGCAGCGAGCCCGCGTTCGAGTTCTTGAGCGACTGGCGCGTGCGGGCCAGGCGATAGCGGCGCAGGCGGTCGTGGTCGATTCGGCGTTCGAAATCCACCGACATGTGACCCGAGGCGGGCAGCTTGCCCTCCCAGCGCCAGTTCGGCTCGAGATCCTGCGGCGTCAGCAAGTTGGGCATCAGGGCGCGTGACATGGTGTTCTCCTTCCGGGCGCGCATGGCAGCGGCGCCCATGATTTGTGGTGGGGGATCGACGGGGGTGCGGCGTTACTTCGTGACCCAGCCGCCATCGACCGAGATCATCTGCCCGGTCATGTAGTCGCTGTCGTCGCTGGCCAGGAACGAGGCGGTGCCGACGATGTCCTTCGGGTAGGACACGCGCTTGATGACCAGGTTGTTCTCGACGATGTCGTCATAGGCCTGGCCCGCGCGCTCCTTGAAGCCGATCTCGACCAGGTCCTTGTCCAGCTGCTCCCACAGCGGCGTGACGACGACGCCGGGGGCGTAACCATTTACGGTGATGTTGTGCTCGGCCAGGCCCAGCGCGCCGCATTCGGTCAGGGCGAGGCAGCCGTATTTCGACGTGCAGTACACGGTCACGTCCACCAGCGGCTTGCGCGACGCGATGCTGCCCACGTTGATCAGCTTGTAGGGGTGATTCTCCATGGGCCCCTGCGCGATCATCTGCTTGGCGGTCTCCTGCATGCCAAGCCACATGGCCTTGGTGTTCACGTTCATGATGAGGTCCCAATTGTCCTCGTCGATGTCCATGAAGAAGCGCGGCTTGTTCAGGCCGGCATTGAAGAGGCCCACGTTGATCGAGCCGAAGGCGTCGACCGTGGCCTTCACGGCGGCGGCGTTGTCCGCGCGCTTTGTGACGTCCATCTTCACCGCGATCGCCTTGCCGTTGCCGGCGCTGTTGATCCGCTCGGCGACCTTCTGCGCTTCGGCCTCGTCCAGGTCGCCCAGCGTGACGTTCGCGCCCTGCGCGGCAAAGCTTTCGGCGTTCGCGGCACCCATGCCGCGGGCGGCGCCGGTGATCAGGATGTTCTTTCCCTTCAGGCGGTTGGGGTCCATGGTGTCTCCTCCTCGATGAGTCGTTGTTCAGCGTTTCAGCAAGTCGTCCGCGCGGGCCTGGGCCGCGCGCAGGGCGGCGCGCGGCGATTGCACCCCGCGCAGCATGTCGTGGAATTCCTCGCCGCAGATCTGGAAGATGCCCGAGATCTCGGGGACCGGCGGGCGCGGCCAGAATTGCAGCTCGTCGCGCCAGGACATCTCGTCCACCGCCTCGAAGATGGTGGAAAGACGGCGCACCTCGGGGTCGGCCGCGACGGTGTAGCGGGGGTTGGTGCGGCTGCCGTTCTGGACGTACAGCTTCTGCGCCTCGGGCGAGGTGAAGACGCACAGCGCCTCGGCCGCGGCGGCGATCCGTTCCCGCGGCAGGTTGGCAGGGATGCCCAGCGCGTAGCCGCCCACATGGGCGATGGGCCGCCCGCCGCGCACCGGCGGATGCGGAAGGTAGCCGGTCTGGCCGTACGCGGGTGAACTCGGGTCGTTCTCGAAATACGGCGCAAGCAGGGTATAGCCATAGGCCATCGCCGCACGGCCCGCCGCGTAGGGGCGGATCCGCTCGTACCAGGACATCGACAGGATGTCGGGCGGCGAGTAGTCCAGCAGCTGCATCAGGAACTCGGCCGCGGCCAGGCCGGCCGGCGTGTCGATGGTGGCGCGGTAGTCGTGCCGCGCCAGCGACGCGGTGTCGAAGCCGCCCGCGATCTCGGGCATCGAGACGACGGGCTGGCCGAAATCGGCCATGGTCATCAGCACCGTATGCCCCAGGGCCGTGCCCCGCGCCGCGTTCCACGCGATGCCGTACCGCCCGCGCTGGGGTTGATGCAGCGTCCGCGCGGCGTCGAGCAGGTCGTCCGTCGTCTCGGGCGGGCGCAGCCCGGCCTCGGCGAATAGGTCGCGGCGATAGAACAGAAGCTCGGGCGTGGTCTGCGCCGGCACGCTGTAGGCGATGCCGCCCCAGTGCGTCGCGCTCCAGCCAGCCGTATGGAAATCGGCCGGGTCCAGCCGCGCGATGTCGAAGGCCCGCTCCAGCGGCATCAGCACGCCCGCCTCGGCGAATTCACCCATCCACGGCAGGTCGACCGCGATGATGTCATAGCGGCTGGTGGGACGTGCGGCGTTGCGCAGCGCCTCGGCCCGCAGCCGGTCGATCGAGAAGGCGCGCTGTTTTATCGGGACGCCGATGGCCTGCTCGAACTGGCGCTTGAGATTGACCATCACCATGAAGGTCGGATCGCCATGCACCAGGACCCGCAGGCCCGACGCCAGCTTCAGCGGATCGGTCCGCACCGGCAGCGGCGGGATCGAGCGGGCGGCGCTGTAGCTGCCGCCGAAGAAGTAATCCTGCGACTCGGCGCCCTGCCCGCCCCGGCCGAACTGCTGTTCACACAGCCGGCGCACGCGGCCCGACATCTGCATCCATTGCGACAGGAGCCGGTCGCTGGGATGCATGGAAAAGCTCTTGCCGGTGGCGGTGCGGGGACGCTGTTCGATCAGGCCCGCCGCGACCATGTCCTTCAGCCGCCGGTTCGCCGTGGCGTAGGGCACGCGGCTGGCGCCGATGACCGAGGTGGGCGTGACCACCCGCGCCTCGAAATGGCCGCGCAGCAGGTGCAGTGCCATGCGGAAATGCGGCTCGGGCGTGACCATGTCGAAGCCGTCTTCGATCTCGTCGCTGAATTCCTCGAGAAACGTCAGAATGGACAAGGCATCGTCGGGCGCCGCGCGTGGCGCGACCTCGTCCTGCCTATGCCCAACCATCGAATTCATTGCAGACGTGCCTTCCTCCCCGCGGCGTGACGCCGCTGGCAAAACACCCCTCAATCTGGACATTTTGTCGCGCTTCACGTTCGCACCTCTTGAAATTGTCCAACCTGGAAGGGCGATCATACGCGCAATTCATCCACTCCGGATAATATTTTATCCACATTGGACATCTTTCCGGCATTCGGGTGGGAACCGATCTCTCATATTGATCACGATCATTCGGTGGTTCGAATGATGGCGGGTGGGGCGAACCGGCCCGCTGAGAGGAATTGAACCAACATCTCTTACGTTTCGGGAGGAACGAAAATGAACCTTCGCAGCACCTTCGCCGCCACCACTGCGGCCACCGCGATGCTGGCCGGCGCCGCCTTCGCGGGCGAGCATGGCGGCACCATGCGCATCGGCATCACTCAGAACAACGTGGGCGTCGACAGCTACCAGACCACCTACGAGCAGGCCTTCATCGCCGCCGCCGAAGAGAACGAGAACGTCGAAACGGTCGTCCTGGACGCCGGCGGCGACGTGGCCCGCCAGATCGCCCAGATGGAAGACCTGATCCAGCAGGACGTCGACGCGATCATCATCTGGCCGACCAACGGCGAAGCCGTGATCCCCGCAGTGCGCAAGGCCGCGCAGGCCGACATCCCGGTGATCGTCACCAACTCCAACATCGCCGAGCAAGGCTTCGACTTCGTGGCCAGCTTCTCGGGCCCCGACAACATCACCCAGGGCGCACGCTCGGCCGAGATCATGTGCGACAAGTTCAAGGAAGAGGGCATCGAGGGCGAGGCCCGCGTCGTACAGATCAGCGGTCAGCCCGGCTACACCACCGCCATCGAGCGCGCCAAGGGCTTCGAGGATCGCCTGCCCGAGGTCTGCCCGGACGTCACGCTGGTCGAAACCCAGCCCGGCGACTGGAACCGCGAGAAGTCGCAGCAGGTCATGGAGGCCTTCCTGGTCAAGTATGACGACATCGACGGCGTCTATGCCGGCGACGACAACATGGGCGTGGGCGCCCTGAACGCCGCCAAGGCCGCGGGCCGCGACGGGATCATCTTCGTCGGCGCCACAAACTTCGCCGTGGGTTACGAGGCCATGGCGGCGGGCGATTACTGGGGCTCGATCTACCAGTCGCCGGTCGATGACGCGGAAGCCGCGCTGCAGACGGCCATCGACATCCTGAACGGCGAGGAAGTGCCCTTCCTGAACTACTTCGACACGCCGAAGATCACCCAGGACAACATGGACGAGTTCTCGAAGCCCGTCTTCTAAGACTCCTCCCGACGGCGGGGCGCGCGTGACTGCGGTACGCGCGCCCCGCACCTTTCAGACTACGGTAGAAGACGAACCCGGGGGGAGACATGGGACGCGTCGAAGGACGGGTATGCATCGTGACCGGTGCCGCACGCGGTATTGGACGCGCCATCGGCGAAGCGCTGGTGGCCGAGGGTGCCAAGGTCTGTTTCGCAGACATCAACGGCGATCAGGCCGCCGAAGTGGCCGAGGTCAGTGGCCGGAACGGCCATGCCGACGCCGTGACTTCCGCCAGGGTGGACGTGACCGACCGCGAGGCGGTGCGCGCCATGATCGCCCACACGGTCGAAAAATTCGGTCGGCTGGACGTGAAGTTCAACAACGCGGGCGTCAACAAGCCCATGAACTTCCTCGACGTGACCGACGACAACTGGAATTTCATCATGGGCGTCAACGGCCTGGGCTGCATGATCGGCATGCAGGAAGCCGCGCGCCAGATGATCGCGCAGGGCAAGGGCCCCGACGGCATCGCCGGCAAGATCATCAACACCGCCTCGATCGCGTCGCGGCAGGGCTTCGACAACGTCGCCCCCTACTGCGCGTCGAAATGGGCCGTCGTGTCGCTGACCCAGTCGGGCGCGCGCGGACTGGCCGAGCACGGGATCCCCGTGACCGGCTTCGCCCCCGGCGTGGTAGCCACCGAGATGTGGGAAGAGGTCGACCGCGACCTTCTGGAAATCGGCGCATCGCAACGGCCCGGCCAGGCGATGGAAGAGTTCTCGGCCGAGATCCTGAAGGGCCGCGTGGCCAAGCCGGACGACATCACCGGCACCACGACCTTCCTGGCCTCGAGGGACAGCGACTACATGACCGGCCAGATCGTCATGATCGACGGTGGCATGACCCTGGTTTGATTTCAGCGGACGGATCGCGGGCCGGACGGCCCAGCGCCCGAGGAGGAGCTATGGCGACACTTTCCAAGCAGAAGATCGGCAGCGTTCTGGCGAAACAGGGCATCCTGATCGCCTTTGCCGTGTTCATCGTGGCCTTCACACTGGCCAACAACAAGTTCCTCACCGTCGACAACGTCTTCTCGGTGGTGCGGTCCTCGGCTATCCTGGGGGTCATGGCGCTCGGCGTCACCTTCGTGGTGATCTCGGGCAACCTCGACCTGTCGGTGGGCTCGATGATGAGCTTCTCGACCATCGTGGTGCTGGATCTGCACGACAAGATCGGGCCGTTCCTCGCCATCCCGGCGATGTTCGCGATGACGCTGTGCCTCGGGGCCTTCATCGGGATACTCGTCGGGTATCTCAGGCTGAATTCACTGATCGTCACGTTGGGGATGCTCTCGGCGATCCATGGTCTGACGCTGACCTATTCGGGCGGCCAGAACATGGACATCGCCGACAAGGAAGGCACCTGGTTCAGCGTCTTCGGACAGGGCACTGCCCTGGGCATCCCGGTGCCGATCCTGATCTTTGCCCTGCTGGCCGCGGTGCTGGGGCTGATGCTGTCGCGCACGCCCTTCGGCCGCAAGGTCTATGCCGTGGGCGGCAATGGCACGGCCGCGACCTTCTCGGGCATCCGGCGCGCGCGCACGGTCTTCATGTGCTACATCCTGTCGGCCTTCTGCGTCGCCACCGCCGGATTGATCCAGGCCAGCCGCAGCCTGGGCTCGCAGAACACCGTGGGACAGGGCCTGGAGCTCGAGGTGCTGGCCGCCGTGATCCTGGGCGGCGCGTCCCTGATGGGCGGCTCGGGCACGATCTTCAAGACCGTGATCGGGGTGCTGATCCTGGGCTTCATCCAGAACGGGCTGCTGCTGCTCGGCCTGCAATTCTACGTCCAATACGTCGTGACCTGGGTGATCATCATCCTGGCCGTCTGGCTCGACATTGCCGCCAAGCGTGGCCGGCTCTGGTCGCCCATCGCCTGAGGAAGGAGCAAGACCATGCAACCTGGTGCACTGTCCAAGGCGCTGAAGAACGGCGCGATCTGGGGCTTCATCGTGCTCGAGCTGATCTTCTTCTCGGTCGCGGGAGAGTTCATGTCGCTCAGCGACACGGCCTTCATGGACTGGGAGAACATGCTGCTGCTGCTCAAGCAGTCGGCCCCCATCGGCATCATCGCGATGGGCATGACCATCGTGATGGTGAACGGCAATATCGACCTGAGCGTCGGGGCCACCTTCGCCATCGCCGCGATCATCCTGCTCGACAGCATGACATGGCCCTTCATGGCCGCCATGGGCGACTGGGCTATCCCCTTCGCGTGGCTGTTCGCGCTGATCGTGGGCACCCTGCTGGGCGCGCTGAACGGTCTGCTGGTCTGGAAGACCGGCGTCGACGCATTCATCGTCACGCTGGGGTCGATGCTGGGCTATCGCGGCATCGTCTTCATGTTCAACGGCGAGAACCCGACCAGCCACCTGAACTGGACCCTCGTGGACTTCGCCGAGGCCGAGTTCCTGGGGATCGCCACCGCGTCGTGGTTCCTGCTGGCCGCCACGGGGGCCATGTGGTTCCTGATGACCAAGACGGTCCACGGCCGAAACGCCTATGCCATCGGCGACAACCGCGAGGCGGCGGTGAACGCGGGCATCCGCGTCGGGCCGCACATGATGATCAACTTCGCGATCATCGGCTTTCTGGCGGCCCTGTCTGCGGTGGTCTTCTACTCGGAATCGGGGTCGGTAAACCCCAATGACGGCCAGCTCTACGAGTTGTGGGTCATCACCGCCGTCGTGCTGGGCGGCACCAAGATCACCGGCGGCGCGGGCAGCGTCATCGGCACCTTCGGCGGTGTCATCGCCATCCAGCTGTTGCGCAAGGGGCTGGGCCATATCGGCGCCGATACGTCCACGGTGAACCTCGTGATCGGCCTGATCCTGATCGCCGTGCTGTTCCTCGACCGTCAGCTGAACGTGAAGGGCAAGGAGGCCTTGAAGGTATGACCGATACGAAACCGATCCTGCGGCTCGACGGCATCGTCAAGACGTTCCCCGGCGTGCGGGCGCTCGACGGCGTGTCCTTCGCCGTGATGCCCGGCGAGGTCCACGCCCTGATGGGCGAGAACGGCGCCGGGAAATCCACCCTGATGAAGGTGCTGGGCGGCATCCACCAGCCCGATGGCGGGGCAATCTACATGGGCGACGAGCAGGTCGTCATGTCCGGCCCGCTGGAAGCCAAGGCCAAGGGCATCGTCTTCATCCACCAGGAGCTGAGCCTGGCCGAGGAGCTGACGGTGGCCGAGAACATCTACCTGGGCGAGCTGCCGCGCAAGAGCTTCGGCCGGGTCGACTGGAAGACCCTGGCCGAAAAGACCAACGCGATCCTGAAGAAGCTGCGGGTAGGCTTCGACGCCCTGACCCGGGTGGGCGACCTGTCGATCGCCAACCAGCAGATGGTCGAGATCGCCCGCGCCCTGACCGTCGACGCCAAGGCCGTGATCTTCGACGAGCCCACCGCATCGCTGACCGACGCCGAGAAGGTGGTGCTGTTCGACGTCATCAGCGACCTCAAGGCCGACGGCGTGGGCATCATCTATATCAGCCACCGGATGGAAGAGATCTTCAAGATCACCGACCGGATCAGCGTCCTGCGCGACGGTCAGTACCAGGGCACTGTCGCCACGCCCGAGACCGACGAGGAACGCGTCACCCAGATGATGATCGGCCGCAAGCTGGACCTGACGCGCAACGCGTCGCACCACGAACTGGGCGACGTCGCGCTCGAGGTGCGGGGCCTCAGCTGCGGCAAGCTCTACACCGATATCAGCTTCGAGGTGCGCCGCGGCGAGGTCGTGGGCTTCTACGGGCTGGTCGGCGCGGGCCGGACCGAGATCGCCGAGACGCTGTTCGGCCTGCGCGATCCCTCGGCCGGGCAGATCCTGCTCGACGGCGAAGAGGTCCGGCTGAACTCGCCCGTCGACGCCATCGCCCGCGGCATCAGCCTGGTCCCCGAGGACCGCAAGGGCCAGGGCCTGGTCCTGGGCATGAACTGCCGGGACAACATGACCCTGCCCCAGGTGGACGATTTGACCGCCGGTCCCTTCGTGGCCGAGGGCGCCGAGGTCGCCATCTTCGACCAGTATCGCGACCAGCTGGACATCCGCACGCCGGGCTGGCGGGCCCGGGTCGGAAACCTGTCGGGCGGCAACCAGCAGAAGATCGTCATCGGCAAGTGGCTGTCCATGCATCCCAGCCTGCTGATCGTGGACGAGCCCACGCGCGGCATCGATGTCGGAAGCAAGTCCGAGATCCACAAGCTGCTGCGCGGCCTCGCGGCCAAGGGCTATGCCGTCATGGTCATCAGCTCGGAAATGCCCGAGGTGCTGCACGTATCGGATCGGATCGTGGCCATGTATTCCGGCCGGATCATGCGGACCTTCACCTCGGACGAGGTGACCGAGGACAGCCTGATCCAGGCGATCTCGGGCCTGGGCGGTGACGGCAAAGCCGCCTGAGCCCCTGCCCCTTTTTCAGACGCGTGCGCGGGCGCCCTGCCCGCGCCGCCCTTCCGACCAGCAACCTGTGAGGACAGCATGAAACTGCTCCGCCATGGCGCGCCCGGCGCCGAGAAACCGGGCCTGCTCGACGACGACGGCCGCGTGCGTGACCTGAGCGGCGTCGTCACCGATATCGCGGGAGAGACCCTGCACCCCGAAGGCTTGGCCAGGCTGGCCGCGCTGGATCCGTCCGACCTGCCGCTGGTCGACGGCACGTCGCAGGAGGATCTGCGCCTTGGCCCCTGCGTGGGCGGCATCGGCAAGTTCATCTGCATCGGCCTGAACTACGCCGACCACGCCGAGGAAGCCGGCATGCCGATCCCGGCCGAGCCCATCATCTTCAACAAGTGGACCTCGGCCATCCAGGGGCCGGACGACCCCATCCAGATCCCCAGGGGATCGACCAAGACCGACTGGGAGGTCGAGCTGGGCGTCGTGATCGGCAAGCCGGGTGCCTATATCGACCAGGCGGACGCCATGGATCACGTGGCGGGCTTTTGCGTCATCAACGACGTGTCCGAGCGGGAATACCAGCTCGAACTGGGCGGGAGCTGGGACAAGGGCAAGGGCTGCGATACCTTCGGCCCCATCGGACCGTGGCTGGTCACCCGCGACGAGGTCGCCGACGTGAACGCCCTGGAGATGTGGCTGGACGTGGATGGCGAGCGGATGCAGGCGGGCAATACATCGACCCTCATCTTCGACGTGCCGCACCTGGTGTCCTATTGCAGCCGCTTCATGAGCCTGCAGGCGGGCGACGTGATTTCGACCGGGACGCCGCCGGGCGTGGGGATGGGCTTCAAGCCGCCGCGTTTCCTGTCGGGCGGCGAGACCATCACTCTGGGCATCGCCGGGCTGGGCCAGCAGACCGCGAAAGTGCTTCCGGCACAGTGACCGCTGCGTCGGGGCCTGGAAACCGCCACGGCCCCGACGATTGCGACCTTCGGACACGGTGTCCAGCACAGGAAACTTGGCGCCCACGCTGGAAGCTCTCAGTTTGAGCGATACCTATTGTTGACGGAACGGCAATTTCGGCCGGTCCGGATGGTCGAGAAGCCACCCCGGTTTCGCGGCAAGGCCCGCCATACCAGCGTTTCCCCCACCCGACAGGCGCGGGTGGCGGGCCGCCAAGGCAGCTAGGCTCGCTCCAACACCAGCGGAAGGCTCTCCAATCCCCGCACCGATAGCCCCGGCTTGAAGCGCAAGTTGTCCCCGGCCAGCGCGATCTGCCGGTATCTGCGGTGCAGCGCGGTGAAGACCAGCTCCATGCTCATCCGCGCAAGGTGGTTGCCGAGGCAGAAATGTGCGCCACCCCCGAATGCCACGTGCCGCGCCCGGGGACGGTGGATGTCGAAGATGTCGGGCCGTTCGAACCGGCCGGGGTCGCGGTTGGCCGCGCCGTACAGCAGGCCGAACCGCGTGCCCGCCGGGAAATCCCGCCCGCCGACGGTGCAATCGGCGGTGGCGAAGCGGTGGAAATAGGGCAGCGGCGGATCGAAGCGGAACATCTCGTCGATCGCGGGGCGCAGCAGGCCCGGGTCGGCGCGCAGGTCGGCATCGGCCTGCGGAAAGCGCAGCAGCGCCAGCAGCCCGGTCCCCAACACGTCGATGGTCGATCCATGGCCCGCCATGAGGATCAGCATGACCGTCGCGATCAGCTCGTCCCGGCTGAGGTCGCCCTCGCCGTGACGCGCCAGCAGCCCGGTCAGCAGGTCGTCCTCGGGCACCGACGCGCGGCGGTCCAGCAGGTCGACAAGGTAGTCGTGGAAGGCGCGGGTGGCGTGCTCGGCGCGGGCCTTGTCGGCGTCGTCGCGCCCCGGGTCGAAGAAGCGCACGACCTCCTCGGACCAGAACCGCAGGCGCGGACTATCCGCGTCCGGAACGCCCAGAAGCCGTCCGATCACGACGCCAGGGACATGGGCGGCCACGTCCTCGATGAAGTCAATCCGCGGCTGGCCCGCGACCGTTTCCAGCAAGCCCTCCACATGCGCGGCGATGGCCGGGCGCAGGCGGTCGACCGCCTTGGGCGTGAAGGCCCGGGCCACCACGGCGCGCAGGCGGTCATGCTCGGCCCCGTCCGATTCCAGCAGGTTGGTCTGCACGAAGCGCTGGTGATAGGGCATGTCGTGCCAGTTCATCCGGCGCCGCCGCGCCTCGGCCTCCTCGGGGGAGGCGCCGTCCTCCAGCGCGCGCACCATGGAACGGTCCAGCACCACCCGCTCGACATCCGCGATGCGCGTCAGCATCCATGTGTCGGTCTCGGCGTGGAACCACGGCCCTTGGGCGCGCATCCTGGCATAGACGGCGTAGGGGTCGGCGGCGAATTCCGGCGCATGCGGGTCGAGGACGATCTCGGTCACGGGCGGGGGGCTCCTGTCATGGGACCGGGTGCGACCCTGCCCCGCGCGGGCGCGAAGGTGGGCACGGCCAAGCGGCGGTCATTCTGCAGCAGCTAGCGCGGCGCCATCCGGATCGCGCCGTCCAGCCGGATGACCTCGCCGTTCAGCATGGGGTTCTCGACGATATGGCCCACCATGGCCGCGAATTCGCCCGGGTCGCCCAGGCGCGACGGGAACGGCACCTGCGCGCCCAGCGATTGCTGCACCTCGTCGGGCAGCCCTTGCAGCAGCGGCGTCAGGAACAGGCCCGGCGCGATGGTGCAGACGCGGATGCCCTTGTCGGCCAGGTCGCGCGCCATGGGCAGGGTCATGCCCGCGATGCCGCCCTTGGACGCGGCGTAGGCCACCTGCCCCACCTGCCCGTCGAAGGCCGCCACCGACGCGGTGTTCACGATGACCCCGCGCGCATTGTCGAGCCCCACCGGATCCAGCGCGGCCATGCGGGCGGCAGCCTGGCTGGCGGCGTGGAAGCTGCCCAGCAGGTTCACCCGCACCACCTTGTCGAAAAGCGTCGGGTCATGGGGCTGGCCCCGCGACACGGTCTTGGCCGCCGGGCCGATCCCCGCACAATTGACCAGCACCCGCGGCGCGCCCAGCTGCCCGACCACGTCGTCCATAGCGGCAGCGACGCTGTCGGGGTCCGAGACATCGCAGGCGGCGTGGTGCCCGCCCACCCGTTCGGCCTGGGCCGCCGCCGCGTCGCCGTCGAGATCGAGGATCGCCACCTTCATCCCCCGGCCCGCCAGGTGCAACGCCGTCGCGGCGCCCAGCCCCGATGCGCCCCCGGTGACGATCGCCACCGATCCGGTCCAGTCCTGCATTTTCTATCCTCCCTCATGTCCAAGCGCGGCGCGGTATTGCGCCGGCGGATCGGGCAGCGCCCGGGCGCTGCCCGTATTGCCGTCGATCACGATCAAGTCGTCCAGCGCGGCGCCGATCAGCCGCCCCGCCTGCCCCGGCGCGCGCAGCAGATCCGCGGGCCGCGATGTCGCCATGGCCAGTGCCTCGGAGAAATCCGCGCCGCCCGCGCTTTGCATGATCGCGACCGCGCGCGCCATGTCCAGGTCGGCCCCCGCCAGCGTACCGTCCTCCAGCCGCAGACAGCCATCGGCGCGCAGCACCCGGCGCGCGCCCAGCCGGAAATCGGTGGCATCGGTGCCCGCCGGCGCCATGGCGTCGGTGACCAGGAACAGGCCCCCCGGCGCCGCCTTGGCGGCGCGGGCGACCCGCAGGCTCGCGGGATGGACGTGGTGGCCGTCGGCGATGATCCCGGCCGAGACGCGCCCGTCATCGAGCGCCGCACACACCAACCCCGGGGCGCGGTTGGCCATCTGGCTCATGGCGTTGAAAAGATGCGTCACGCAGCGCGCGCCCGCGTCGATGGCCGCGCGGGCGCTCTCATAGGTGCAATCGCCATGGCCGAGCGAGACGAGGATGCCCGCCTGCGCCAGCCGCGCGATCCGGTCGTGCGCGACGGCATCGGGGGCCAGCGTCACCTTCAGGTTCGGCAGGCGCCGCGCGGCGTCCAGCAGCACCGCCTCGTCCGCGTCCTCCATGGGGCGGATCAGGCGCGGGTCATGGGCACCGTGGCGCGAGGGGTCCAGGTGGGGCCCCTCCAGGTGCAGGCCCAGCACGCCCGGAACCCGCGCCGCGATGGCAGCCGCCACGGCGTCGATGGCCGCGCGCGTGGCAGCGGGCGTGTCGGTGATGAGCGTCGGCAGCAGCGCGCGGGTGCCCATGGCGCGGTGCGCCGCCGCGATCCGCCCAATATCGTCGACCGTCGCACCCGCCCCCAGCATCACGCCGCCGCCGCCATTGACCTGGAGATCGACGAAACCGGGCGACAGGACCCCCTCCAGCGCCAGGCGCGGCACATCCGGCGGAATCTCGGTCAGGGCAACCACGGCCTCGGCCCGCGCGTCGTCCACCAGCACCGCGGCGTCCGGGTGCAATCTCGTGCCATCGAAGATCGCGGCGGCGGTCAGGGCCAGCCGGCTCATCGCGCCTGCGCCATGGCCAGCGACAACGCCCCGTCCAGCGCGGATCCCCGCGGTGGCGCCAGGACCGCTTGCAGGTCGTCGGGCAACCAGCCCGCGTAGTGAGACCCGACCCCGCCCGCGAGGCACAAGACACCGCCGCGCGGAATACCGAGCGCCCGCACGGCACGGTCGATGTAGTCCGCACCGCGCCGCATCAGGTCGCAGGCGATGTCATCCCCCGCCGCGGCGGGGGTCACGACCAGCGGCGCCAGTGCGGCGTAGTCAGCGGGCGTGGCGCGCGCGGCGAAGGCGACGATGCCCGCCGGATCGCCCCCCATGCGGGCCATCAATTGATGCCCGAGGTCCGAGCCGGAACGCAGGCCGTCATGCGCCAGCAGCGTCTCGGACAGGGCCGCACGGCCAAGCCACGCGCCCGACGCCTGGTCCGACACCTGCAGGCCGTAGCCGCCGATGAACCGCGCCTTTCGCCCGTCCCACCGCGCCGCGATGGTGCCGGTGCCCAGCCCAATCAGCACGCCGCGCGTGTCGCCCAAGGCGCCCGCCACGAAGGTGCGGCGGTCGTCGCTAACCCGCGCGCGAAACGGCAGGTCGGCCGCGACCTGCCGGGCCATGGGCAGATCCATGATACCGGCGAGCCCCACATGGGCGGTGGTGCTGGCCAGAACGTCACGCTCCAGCCCCGCGGCGCTCACGGCCTGGTACACGGCGTCGGCGGCGTGGAGCGTCGCGAGAACGAGGTCGGTGGTGGCGTTCGCAGGACCCGCATCGCCCCGACCCAGGACGCGGCCCGTCGCGTCGGCGATCACGGCGCGGCACCCCGATCCGCCGCCGTCGACCCCCACGAAATAGCTTGGCGCGTCGTCATCCATGACACGCTTCTAAGCCGGCCGCGCGGCCGCCGAAAGCCCCGGTTGCGCACGCTCTGGCCCCGCTTGATCCGTGCGTCTAGGATCACGCCGACCATCGCCGCGAGGAAAACCACCGCCATGCCAGCCCCCTGCATCATCTGCGTCGCGATCACCGGCAGCGTGCCGCAGAAATCCGACAATCCCGCCGTGCCGATCACGGTGACGGAGCAGATCGAGTCGACCCACGCCGCGTTCGAGGCGGGCGCCGCGATCTGCCACGCCCATGTGCGCGAGGACGACGGCACGCCGACCTCGGACCCCGACCGGTTCGCCGCACTGAAGGAGGGGATCGAGAAACATTGCCCCGGCATGATCGTGCAGCTTTCGACCGGCGGACGGTCGGGCGCGGGGACGGCACGTGGTGGAATGCTGCCGCTGGCGCCCGACATGGCGTCGCTGTCGGTCGGGTCGAACAATTTCCCCACCCGGGTCTACGAGAACCCGCCCGACCTTGTGGACTGGCTGGCGGCGGAAATGTTGAAGCATCACGTGAAGCCCGAGATCGAAGCCTTTGACCTTTCGCATATTTTCCAAGCCAAGAAGATGGCCGATGACGGGCGCCTGGCCGACCCGCCCTACGTGCAGTTCGTCATGGGCGTGAAGAATGCCATGCCGGCGGACCGCGAGGTCTTCGATTTCTACGTCGCCACCACGCGGCGCCTGTTCGGCCCCGACGCGCCGTGGTGCGCGGCGGGCGTCGGGCGCAACCAGGCGGTGGTGAACGACTGGGCGATCGCCGCCGGGGGCCACGCGCGCACCGGGCTCGAGGACAATATCCGCCTGGACGCACAGAGCCTCGCGCCATCCAACGCGGCCCTGGTCGCGCGCACCGCCGAGATCTGCGCGCGGCACGAAAGGCCCGTTGCCACACCGGCCGAGGCGCGGGCGATCCTGGGCCTGCGCCCCGCCTGAGCGGCCCCAAAGCAGGAAATTCCAAAGGATGCGTGGCCTTACCCCGCTTCGACCGCTACAACATCGGGTGCGGCAGGTCTTTGCCGCGCGCAATTTACCCGCGCAGGCGGTGCCCCGCGCCCACCCGGACCGGCCCCCGCGCGCACCAGAAGGAGGAGCCTTATGACCAGCGTTCTCGACCAGCTGCGCGAGATGACGACCGTCGTCGCCGATACCGGCGAGGTGGCGGCCGTCAAGAAATACAAGCCCGTCGACTGCACCACCAACCCGTCCCTGGTGCTGGCCGCGATCAACGACGAAGCGTCGGAAGACCTGATCGCGCGCGAGATCCAGACCGGCCGGACCAAGGGCATGTCGGCCGAAGAGATCACGGCCACCCTGACCGTGGCCGTGGGCGCCGAACTGACCAAGATCGTGCCCGGCCGCGTCTCGACCGAGGTGGATGCCCGGTTGTCCTTCGACACCGACGCCTCGGTCGCCCGCGCGCGCGAGATCATCGCCGACTACGAGCACCGCGGGGTCGAGAAGGACCGCATCCTGATCAAGCTCGCCTCGACGTGGGAAGGCATCCGCGCGGCCGAGATCCTTCAGAAGGACGGCATCGACTGCAACCTGACGCTGCTGTTCTCGATGGCGCAGGCCGTGGCCTGTGCCGACGCCAAGGCGTTCCTGATCTCGCCTTTCGTGGGCCGGATCACGGATTGGTACAAGAAGGCCGAGGGCAAGGACAGCTACGCCCCCGACGAGGATCCCGGCGTGAAATCAGTGCGCGACATCTACGACTACTACAAGTCGAACGGGATCGAGACCGTCGTCATGGGCGCCTCGTTCCGCAACACCGACCAGATCAAGGCGCTGGCGGGCTGCGACAACCTGACGATCTCGCCCAAGCTGCTGGATGAGATGGCGAACGAGGACGCGCCGCTCGAACGCAAGCTGTCGCCCGACGCGGCCAGCGGCGTGGCGCCGATCAAGATGGACGAATCCACCTTCCGCTGGCGGATGAACGCCGATGCCATGGCGACCGAGAAGCTGGCCGAGGGTATCCGCAATTTCGACAAGGACCACCAGAAGCTGATCGAACTGGTGGCCAGCAAGTAGACGACGACACTTGGATGACAGAAGGCCCGGCAGCGATGCCGGGCCTTTTTCGTTCGGGCGGTCGCCGAAAAGAAGAAGGGCGCGCACCCTGCGATGCGCGCCCCGAAGGTCTCTCAGATGGGAGAGATCACTGCTGCCAGGACTGGACCAGCTCGTCGTAGCCGACGGTCTGGGGCTCTTCGTCCTCGTTCTCGAGCGCGGGCTTCGGCGCGCCCGGCTGCTCCAGCCAGTACTCCGGATCCCGCTCTTCGTTCAGGACCGGCCCCAGGTCACCCTGGACGCCCGCCCGCTCGAGCCGGGACATCACGTCTTCCATGTCCGAGCACAGCGTATCCAGCGCCTCTTGCGTGGACTTCGCACCCGACATGGCGTCACCGATGTTCTGCCACCACAGCTGCGCGAGCTTGGGGTAGTCAGGCACGTTGGTGCCGGTGGGCGACCAGCGGACGCGGGCCGGCGAGCGATAGAACTCGACCAGTCCGCCCAGGCCGTCGGCGCGATCGGTGAAGTGGTCCGAATTGATCGTCGACTCGCGGATGAAGGTCAGGCCGACGTCGGATTTCTTGACGTCCACGGTCTTCGAGGTGACGAACTGCGCATAGAGCCACGCGGCCTTGGCGCGGTCGACCGGGGTGGAGTCGAGGATGGTCCACGAGCCCACGTCCTGATAGCCGACCTTCATGCCCTCTTCCCAGTAGACGCCGTGCGGCGACGGGGCCAGGCGCCATTTCGGCGTGCCGTCCTCGTTCATCACGGCCTCGGACTCCACCAGCGGCGGAACGAAGGTCGTGTACATGAACATCTGCTGGGCGATCTGACCCTGCGCCGGGACCGGACCGGCCTCGGAGAAGGTCATGCCGGCGGCGGCGGGGGGCGAGTACTTTTCCAGCCACTCGATCGCCTTGTTGACGGCATAGACCGCCGCGGGCGAGTTGGCCGCACCACCACGGTCGACGCAGGCGCCGACGGGCTGGCTGTTCTCGTTCACGCGGATGCCCCATTCATCGACCGGCAGGCCGTTCGGCTCGCCGGTGTCGCCCATGCCGGCCATCGACATCCACGCATCGGTGTAGCGCCAGCCAAGCGACGGGTCCTTCTTGCCGTAGTCCATGTTGCCGAAGACTTCGCCCTCGACGCCCATGTGGCTCAGGTCACGGCCGGTGAAGAACTCGGCGATGTCCTCGTAGGCCGCCCAGTTGACCGGAACGCCCAGCTCGTAGCCGAACTGCTCCTGGAAATCGGCCTGGTTCTTCTCGTCGTTGAACCAGTCGTAGCGGAACCAATAAAGATTCGCGAACTGCTGGTCGGGCAGCTGGTACAGGTTGCCATCGGGCCCGGTGGTGAACTGGGTGCCGATGAAATCATCCAGGTCCAGCGTCGGCGAGGTGACGTCGGCCGCCTCGTTCGCCATCCAGTCGGTCAGGTTGCGCGCCTGGCCATAGCGCCAGTGGGTGCCGATCAGGTCGCTGTCGTTGACGAAGGCGTCATAGACGTTCTGGCCCGACTGCATCTGCACCTGCAGACGCTCGACCACGTCGCCCTCGCCGATCAGGTCGTGGGTGACGTTGATGCCGGTGATGGCGGTGAAGGCCGGGGCCAGCACCTGGCTTTCATACTCGTGCGTGGTGATGGTTTCCGACACCACGTTGATGTCCATGCCCTGGAACGCCTCGGCGGCGTCCACGAAGAACTGCATCTCGGCTTCCTGTTCCTCGCGGCTGAGCGTGCTCATGCCGTTGATCTCGTTGTCGAGGAACTCCATCGCCTCTTCCATGCCCGCGATGGCGGGGGTGGAAAGCAGCCCCAGCGCCATCGCCAAGGCGGTGGTCGATCTGAGTGAACGGTTCATTTCATCCTCCCTTTCGGATTTTATCGTTCTTTCGTTGGTAACGCGTCACGCGTAGCGGAAGATGCCGCCCGCGATGACAAGACTGACGACAAGCGCCAGGTACTGGGGCCCGATTTCCAGGCCCAGCCATGCGAGGTTCAGGAAACCCGCAATCAGAAGCGAGATGAACAACCTGTCCCCCCGCGTAGTCTCGATCCCCAGAATGCCGCGCTTGGGCGTCTCGGGGAAACGGATGGCCAGGATCGAGAAGGCGATCAGGATGCCCGCCACGACCCAGAAGAACGTCGCAGTGGGGAACACCCAGGCCATCCAGCCGCCGGGATTGAGCGACTCGGTCCACAGGATCTCGCCCTCGTCGCGGGGGATCTGGAAGAAGACGTAGATCCCCACCAGCACCCACGGCACGATCATGGCCGCGAAGGCGATGTTCTGCTTGCGCGTCAGGTCGGATTTGGCTGTTTCGCTCATGCCAGGCCTCGCCGGAGCTGAATGTTTCGGGTCCGCGCCGTCATCACACCCGTCCCAGGGCAAAGCCCTTGGCGATGTAGTTGCGCACGAAGAAGATCACCAAGGCGCCGGGCACGATGGTCAGCACGCCTGCCGCCGCCAGCACGCCCCAGTCGACGCCCGCGGCCCCCACGGTGCGGGTCATCGTGGCGGCGATGGGCTTCGCATCGACCGAGGTCAACGTGCGGCTGAGCAGCAGTTCGACCCAGCTGAACATGAAGCAGAAGAAGGCCGTCACCCCGATGCCGGACGCGATCAGCGGCATGAAGATCTTCACGAAGAAGCCGCCGAAGGAATAGCCGTCGATATAGGCGGTCTCGTCGATCTCCTTGGGCACGCCGCGCATGAACCCTTCGAGAATCCAGACCGCCAGGGGCACGTTGAACAGGCTGTGCGCCAGCGCTACGGCGATATGGGTGTCGAACAGCCCGACCGAGCTGTAGAGCTGGAAGAACGGCAGCGCGAAGACCGCGGGCGGCGCCATGCGGTTGGTCAGCAGCCAGAAGAACAGGTGCTTGTCGCCCATGAAGTTGTAGCGCGAGAAGGCATAGGCCGCCGGCAGCGCCACGGTGATCGAGATCACCGTGTTCATCACCACGTAGATCAGCGAATTGACGTAGCCCATGTACCAGGTCGGGTCCGTCAGGATCGTCTCGTAATTGGCCAGCGTCAGGTTCTGCGGCCAGAGCGAGAAGCCCCCGAGGATCTCGGAATTGGTCTTCAGGCTCATGTTCAGCAGCCAGTAGATCGGCAGCATCAGGAACAGCAGATACAGCACGAGAACGACGGTCGATCCGTTCAGCCGCGACGACGACTTGGCCTTCGCATTGGCGTCCCGCGCGGTCACGTCGCCGGGCAGGTGGTCGGCGGCCCCGGGGGCGGTGGCGGTCTGATCGCTCATTTCCCGTCCTCCTTATCCAGGTTCGTCATGACGATGTAGAACACGTAGGAGATCACCATGATCACCAGGAAATACATCAGGCTGAAGGCGGCGGCGGGGCCCAGGTCGAACTGCCCCAGCGCCATCTTCACCAGGTCGATGGACAGGAACGTGGTCGAGTTGCCCGGACCTCCGCCTGTCAGAACAAAGGGTTCCGTGTAGATCTTGAAGCTGTCCATGAAGCGCAGCAGGATCGCGATGGTCAGCACGCCGCGCATCTTCGGAAGCTCGATATAGCGGAACACGGCCCAGCGGCTCGCCTGGTCGATCCGCGCCGCCTGGTAGTACGCGTCGGGGATGGATTGCAGGCCGGCATAGGCCAGCAGCGCCACCAGCGACGTCCAGTGCCACACGTCCATGGCGATGACCGTCACCCAGGCGGCATAGAACCCCTGGGTGTAGTTGTAGTCGATCCCGAGGCTGTCGAGCGTATAGCCCAGCAGGCCGATATCGCTGCGCCCGAAGATCTGCCAGATGGTGCCGACCACGTTCCACGGGATCAGCAGAGGCAGCGACATCAGCACCAGCACGACCGAGGCCCAGACGCCCTTCTTGGGCATGTTCAGCGCCACGAAGACGCCCAGCGGCACCTCGATGGCCAGGATGATCCCCGAGAAGGCCAGCTGGCGCCACAGGGCGTCCCACATCCGCTCGGATTCGAGCTGGGTCTTGAACCACTCGAGACCGGCCCAGAAGAACTGGTTGTTCCCGAACGTGTCCTGCACCGAGTAGTTGACCACGGTCATCAGCGGGATGACGGCCGAGAAGGCCACCAGCACCAGCACCGGCAGAACGAGGAACCACGCGCGTTGATTGTCTGTCTTCATCAGGCGGCGTCCTTGGTGTTTTGTTCAAGCGGCGGCTCGCCATCCGCGGGCGGCACGCGCCAGTCGTTCTCGTAGACGTTCACGCCGCCCTCGACGAACTGCACGTGGGTGCCGCCCGACGGAATCTGGGCGCCCTCGCCTGCGACGGCGGCGACCTCCTGCCCGCCCAGGTCCAGCCGGACGATCTTGTGGCGGCCCACGTCCTCGACCCGCTTGACCCTGGCCGGAAGACCGTGATCGCCCAGGCGGATATTCTCGGGGCGCACGCCGATCTTGGTGCTGCCGCCGTTCAGCTTGTAGCCCGTCTTGAGGTCGAACCGCGTGCCGGCGATCTGCGCCTTGCTGCCGTCGATGCGCGCGTCGAAGACGTTCATGCCGGGCGAGCCGATGAAGTAGCCCACGAAGGTGTGCGCCGGACGCTCGAACAGCTCGACCGGCGTGCCCATCTGCACCACGCGGCCGTCATACATGACCACGACCTTGTCGGCGAAGGTCAGCGCCTCGGTCTGGTCGTGGGTGACGTAGATCATGGTGTGGCCGAAATCGCGGTGCAGCTTCTTCAGCTGGGTCCGAAGTTCCCACTTCATGTGGGGGTCGATGACGGTCAGCGGCTCGTCGAACAGAAGGGCGTTCACGTCGTCGCGCACCATCCCCCGGCCCAGGCTGATCTTCTGCTTGGCGTCGGCGGTCAGGCCGGCGGCGCGGCGGTCCAGCACGTCGGTCATGCCGATCATGTCGCCCACGCGGCTGACCCGATCCTGCACCTCGGACGCGGGAAGGCCGCGGTTGCGCAGGGGGAAAGCCAGGTTCTCGCGCACGGTCATGGTGTCGTAGACCACCGGGAACTGGAACACCTGAGCGATGTTGCGGTCGGCGGTGGGCAGGTCGGTCACGTCCTTGCCGTCGAACAGCACGCGGCCGTGGCTGGGGATCAGCAGCCCCGAGATGATGTTCAGAAGCGTCGACTTGCCGCAGCCCGACGGGCCCAGCAGGGCGTAGGCCTCGCCGTCGTTCCAGTCGTGGTTCAGCTCCTGCAGCGCGAAATCCTCGGGCGATTGCGGCTCGTCCAGGTAGGTATGCGCCAGTGATTGCAGGGTGATCTTGGCCATCACGCGGCCTCCGCATAGGGGGCCGGCCGCACCAGGGCGCCCGACGTGTCGAACAGGTAGATGTGGCGCGGATGCAGGTGCACGGTGACCTTCTGGCCCGGCTCGAGCGTGTGCACGCCGTGCACCAGCCCCACCCAGTTGGCGCCGTGATGCTCCATGTGCAGGAACGTCTCGGAGCCGGTGATCTCGGTCACGCTGAGCGTGGCATCGAAATCCATGCTGCCCTCGGAGCCGTGCAATTCCAGGTGATTGGGGCGGAAACCAGCGGTGTAGGTGCCGTCAGCCACGTCTCCGCCCAGAACGCTGGCGGGCCGCTCGGTCCCGTCGCCCAGCTTGAGCGTGTCGCCCGTCTTCTCGATCTCGAGGAAGTTCATCGGCGGATCGGAAAAGACGCGCGCGGTGGTGGTGTCGGCGGGGCGGCGATAGACCCGTGGCGTGGGGCCGAACTGGGTCACCTTGCCCTGCCACAGCGTGGCGCAGTTGCCGCCAAGAAGCAGCGCCTCTTCCGGCTCTGTCGTGGCATATACGAAGATGCTGCCCGACGCCTCGAAGATGCGCGGGATCTCGGCGCGCAATTCCTCGCGCAGCTTGTAGTCGAGGTTCGCCAGCGGCTCGTCCAGCAGGACGAGACCCGCGTTCTTCACCAGCGCCCGCGCCAGCGCGCAGCGCTGCTGCTGTCCGCCCGAAAGCTCCAGCGGCCTGCGCTCGAGCTGGGGGGTCAGCTGCATGAGCTCCGCGGTCTCGCGCACGCGGCTGTCGATGGTGTCCTTGTCCAGCCCGCTCAGCCGCATGGGCGAGGCGATGTTGTCGTACACGCTCATGGTCGGGTAGTTGATGAACTGCTGGTAGACCATGGCGACCTTCCGGTCCTGCACACGCTCGTCCGTGACATCCTTGCCATGCCAGTGCACCCGCCCCTGCGTGGGCTTGTCGAGACCGGCCATCAGCCGCATCAGCGACGTCTTGCCCGCCGAGGTCGGACCCAGGAGCACGTTCATCGTTCCGGGCTCGAGCGTCAGGTCGGTGGGGTAGATATGGGTCTTGCCCCCGACGACCTTGGACACGTTTTCAAGCTGCAGCGTCATCCGCTTCCGTCCCCCCTGGTGCTGCGTTGGCCGCGGCAATTATGGCCCGAGTCCACGCGCGAGTGATGATAGCGCGGGTCGCCCCCTTGGTGACAAGCCCGAAGACCTGGTGAGGTGGCCATTGTTCGATTTGCGCAAACCGTAGAGAAGCCCGTCGGATTCGCAAGCCGGTATTTTCGTTTTCTTTCCTTTTCCCCAAGGTCAGGCACGCGTATCCCCCAATTTTTTCGTTGCTTGATGCCATGTCAGGCAATGCGAAGATCATCGGCGTTGCCAAAACGCGCGAATTTGACAAAACTCGAAGAAAAGCGAAAAGGGCCCGCGCATGTCGCAGACGATCCGGCACCCCGAGATTATCGAGATCGCGCGGCGCGATGGCAAGGTCACCGTCGACGGTCTGGCCTGCCACTTCGGTGTGACCCTGCAGACAATCCGGCGCGACCTGGCGGACCTGGCCGATGCGGGCCGGCTCGAGCGGGTGCATGGCGGCGCGGTCCTGCCGTCGGGCACGACGAATATCGGCTACGAGGATCGCCGTGCCCTGAACGCCGAGGCCAAGGCCGCCATCGGCGCGGCCTGCGCGGCGGCGATCCCCAACGACTCGTCGGTCTTCCTGAACATCGGGACGTCGCCCGAGGCGGTGGCGCGACGGATGCTGGGGCACCGCGGCAACCTGGTGGTCACCAACAACATGAACGTAGCCACCATCCTGGCCGACAACCCCGACTGCGAGATGGTTGTCACCGGCGGCAGCCTGCGCCGGTCCGATGGCGGCCTGATCGGGGATGTCACGACGGAAACCATCCGCCGGTTCAAGTTCGACATTGCCGTCATCGGCTGCTCGGCGCTGGACGATACCGGGGACCTGCTGGATTTCGACATGCGCGAGGTGGGCGTCACCCGTGTGATCCTGCAGCAATCGCGGCGGGTCTTCCTGGTGGCCGACCATTCCAAGCTGTCGCGAAAGGCGCCGGTTCGCGTGGCGCAGCTGGACGATCTGGACTGCGTCTTCACCGACCGCCCCCTGCCCGACCACCTGCGCGCCCGCTGTGCGGAACGCGGCGTTCAGGTCACGGTCAGCGATGTGGCACAAGACCCGTGATCGCGGCGCGTCAAACGGATCGCGCCTGATTCGACGCGCTGCCGGATTCTTGGGCGACATAGGCGGGGCAACCCCGGCGACCGGCAAATCACCGCGCAGCCACCCGCGCCAATTTGCCGATCTCACCCACCCGTGTCTTGTTATTTCAGCGGGTTTCCTACCTTAACCTGTTGAATGGATGGACAGGATCGCACCCCGTCGCGCAGCTTCAATGTCGCGCCGCAGCACCGGTTTTCCCGGCGTGGGATTCTGCGCACTCTACTCGCGGCCAGCCTGACCCCCGGCATCGCCCGCGCACAGGCGGACGCAGAGGATGCGACACCGTTCTCTTTCGACATCCTGGCCGAAAAGATGCAAGCCCGCGCATCGCGCGCCTACCGGCCGCCCCAGCGCATCGGCGGCGGCGCAGCGTCGCTGGACTACGATGAATATCGCAAGATCCAGTTTCGCGAAGACCGCTCGCGCCTGTCCGGTCCAGACGCGCCCTTCATCTTGCAGGCCTATCATCCGGGCTGGCTGTTCGACACGCCGGTCCAACTGCACGAGGTCGTCGATGGGCAGGCGCGGCCGCTGGAGTTCGGGCGCGAGGATTTCCGCTATTACGGCGAGACGGCCGAGACCATCGGCGATGCCCCCTTCGCCGGCGTCGCGGGTTTCCGGCTGAACGCGCCGCTGAACGACGCCAACCGTTTCGACGAAGTCCTGTCCTTTCTGGGCGCCAGCTATTTTCGGGCGCTCGGGCGCGGCAATGTCTATGGGCTGAGCGCGCGGGGCCTGGCGATCAACACCGCGCTGGGCGGGGACGAGGAATTCCCCGCCTTCACCGAGTTCTGGATCGAGCGCCCCGCGCCGGGGGACACCAGCGTCACCGTCTTCGCCGCGCTGGACAGCCCGTCGGTGGCGGGCGCCTTCCGTTTCGTCCTGACCCCTGGCGACACGACGACCGTCGACGTCGCGCAGCGGCTGTTCTTCCGCGACGAGGTGCAGCAGTTGGGCGTTGCGCCTCTGACCTCGATGTATCTGTTCGGGCCCAATGATCCGGGCGATTTTCAGGACTTCCGCGGTCGCGTCCACGACAGCGAGTCGCTGGTCGTCACCTCGCGCGATCATTCCTTCGTGCGGCCGCTGAGCAACCCACACGTGCTGGCCAATTCCTATATAGGCGTATCGGACCCGATGGCGTTCGGACTGGTACAGCGCAATCGCGACTTCGACGCCTATCTCGACACCGGCGCGGCCTACGAACGGCGCCCGTCGCTGGTGATCGCGCCCGAAGGCGATTGGGGCAGCGGTGTCGTGCGCCTTATCGAGATCCCGACCGACGTGGAAAGCAACGACAACATCGTCGCCTTCTGGGTGCCCCAGACCCCGGTCGCGGCGGGCGACAGCCGCAGCTTCGGCTACCGGATGCACTGGGGCATGGATCCATCCGTCCCGGGGCAGGCCGGCGCGCGCGTCCTGCGCAGCCTGACGGGCTTCGGCGGTGTCGCCGGGCTGCCGGCCGAGACCGAGCGGCGCAAGTTCGTCATCGACTTCGACGCAAGCGACCCGCCCGCCGGCCTGAAGGACGGCGAGCTTGAGGCCGACGTCGCCTCGACCGCGGGCGAAATCGCCGAGGTCGTGATCGAACATGTCGAAAACTTGGGCATCTGGCGGCTGGTGATCGAGTTTTCGCCGAGTGACGCGACGCTGTCGGAACTAAGGGCGGCGCTTCTGTTTGACGGGCAACGCATCAGTGAGACGTGGCTTTACCAATGGCATTCGACCTGACATCCGACCCCTCCGAACCGCGCGCGACCACCGTGGCCGCGGACGGCACCCTGCCGCCCGACGCCGCACCGCCGGCGGCGCCCATGCACATGCGCCGCCAGGTGCTTGAGACGACCGAGACACGCGCACCGCTCTGGCGCCTGCCGCTGGCGATGCGGCGCGGCTGATCCCGTGACCGTGATCCCGCCCCCCCGGCCCGACGCCACCCGCCGCGTGCGCATCGCGGCGCTGACGGGCAGCTTCTGCGTGGCCGCGCTTGCCGCCGGGCTGATGGCGGACCTGTCGCTGGCATCGGGTTTCGGCGGTTGGGACGCGGCGCGGGTGGCGCTGATCTTCGTGACCACCCTGTGGCTCGCATGGGGGGCCGCGCAGGCCCTTCTGGGCATCCCCGCGGGGCGCGCTCTCCCAACCCCGAGCCTGCCCAAGCCCACCGCGCCGACGGTCGTGCTGGTTCCCATCTGCGCCGAGGATGCCCGTGCCGTAGCCGCACGGGTCGCCGCCATGCGGGTTTCGGCCGCCGAGGCCGGCGTGTCGGTCGATTTCGCGATCCTGTCCGACACCGCGTCGCCCGACCTGCTGCGGCGCGAGGCCATGGCGTTCCATCCCCTGGTCGCCGACCGCGACACGCCCGGTCGCGTGTTCTATCGCCACCGGACCGAGCGCTACGGCCGCAAGGCCGGCAATATCGAGCATTTCGTCCGCCATTCCGGCGGGGCCTACGACTTCGCCGTCATCCTGGACGCCGACAGCCTGATGGAAGGCGCGACCATTGCGCATCTCGTGTCGCGGATGCAGGCGGCGCCCGACATGGGCCTGCTTCAGACCTTGCCGAAAGTGGTCGGCGCGCGGTCGATCTTCGGCCGCGCGATGCAGTTCTCGTCGCATTTCTACGCGCCCATCTTCGCCCGGGGCCTGTCGCGGCTGCAGGGACGCACGGGGCCGTTCTGGGGCCACAACGCCATCGTGCGGATGCAGGCGCTGGCCGATTGCTGCGGCCTGCCCGCGCTGTCGGGCCCCCCGCCCTTCGGCGGCGAGATCCTGAGCCACGACTATGTCGAGGCCGCGCTGCTGGCGCGCGGCGGCTGGCGGGTCGAGATGGATCCGACGATCCCTGGCTCGTTCGAGGAAGGACCGGACGACCTTCTGGCCTATTCGCGGCGCGACCGGCGCTGGTGCCAGGGGAACCTCCAGCACATGCGCCTTCTGCGTGCGCCGGGCCTGCGCAGCTGGAGCCGCTTCGTCTTCGCGCAGGGCATCCTGTCGTACCTGGTCTCGCTGCTCTGGGCCGGGTTCTTGGTGGCCTCGGTCGCCGCGGCGGCCACCACGCCGCCGCCCGACTATTTTCCCGCCGCGCACCAGCTGTTCCCGGTCTTCCCCGATGACACGACGCGGCAGATGGTGGCCTTGGCCCTGGGCGTCGGCGGGCTGCTGCTGATCCCCAAGCTGACGATCCTGGTGCAGGCCATCCAGACGCGGCGCAGCGCGGGCTTTGGCGGTGCCGGACGGTCCGCACTGTCGGTCGTTTCAGAGACGGCCCTGTCCACAGTGATCGCGCCGCTGCTGCTGGCCTGGCAGCTGCGCGCGGTGCTCGAGGTTTTCGCGGGCCGCGACGGCGGGTGGCCTGCCACAGACCGCGGCGCAGCGACCGTCGGGTTCCGCGCCGCCTGGGCCGCGACCGGATGGATCGTGGCACTGGGTCTGGCGGTGCTGGCCGGGGTCTTCTGGCTCTCGCCCGCGCTGACGGCGTGGCTCCTGCCCGTTGCGCTGCCGATGGTGGCGGCACCACTGGTCGTGGTGGCCACGGGCCGCCCGGCCCCGCGCGGCATTTTCATCGTCGCGGCCGAGGACGTGTCGCTGCCGCCCGTGGTCGCCGCGTTCCGCGACCGGGTCGGCACCGCCCCGCAGCCCGTGCCGCAGGATCCCGCCCCGGCCCCGCACCCCGGACGTATCGCGTGAAGCGGCGGGCCGCCTCCTCGCTGGCGGCCGCGCTACTTTGCCTTGCCGTGCCCAACGCGGCGCAGGCCGCCTGCGGGCCGGACCCCGACCCCTGCGCGATTCCGGACGGCACCTACCATCTCGAGCTGCCCGAAAGCCCCGCGCCCGGCACGCCTGCACTGATGATGCTGCACGGCTGGGGCGCCAGCGGCGAGGGCATGCTGCGCGCCCGCGGCATGGTCGATGCGGCGCTGGACCGTGGATACGCGGTCATCGCGCCGGACGGCATCCCGCGGGCCAACGGGCGCGGGTTGAGCTGGGCCTTCCACCCCGACCGCCCCGGCCCGCGGGACGAGATCGCGTTCCTGCAATCCGTGCGGGACGATGCGGCTGACCGCTTCGGCATCGCGCCCGGATCGATCCTGCTGGCGGGCTTCTCGATCGGCGGCTCGATGACCGCTTATGCCGCCTGCGCCGCGCCCGACGCCTTCACCGGCTACGCGCCGCTGGGCGGGAATTTCTGGCATCCCCTGCCCGATAGCTGCGCCGGCCCTGCGGCGATGCTGCATGTCCACGGGTGGCGCGACGGGACCGTGCCGCTCGAGGGCCGGATCCTGCGGGGCGGCTCCATGGAAGATCCGGACGTGGTCGCGCAGGGCAATGTCTGGGCGGCGATGGAGATCTGGCGCGCCACCAACGACTGCCCCGACCTTCAGCCGCGCGCCTTCCCCGAGACCGAAGGCTTCTGGCGACGGGCCTGGGAAGGATGCGCCGCACCGCTCGAGATCGCGCTGTTCGACGGCGGCCATTCGATCCCGCTCGGGTGGACGGACATGGCGCTCGACTGGTTCGAAGGGCTAGCGGACCGCTGAGCCGCCCTTGTCGCGCGGGACCCGCCAGGGCTGCGATTTCACCCACCCGACCCCGTAGGCCAGCAGGACGATCAGGGCGCAGCCCAGGATATTCGCCAAGGGCACGGTGACCGCGTCGCGCCCCGCGATGTCGAGGCCGAAGCCCGTCACCCGCGCCCAGAACATCGAGAACAGGAAGACGGCCAGCGATTGCTGCCCCACCTTGGTGATCACCGCCACCAGGCCGCCCCAAGCGCGCGCCGCGGCGCCGTCGTCCATGGGTTGCAGGCGCCGACCGCCCGGCCCAACGACCCACCAGGCCAGGTAGGCCAGCGCCAGGAAATGGACGTAGCGCAGGATGGCGAAATCGGTCTTGCTGGACAGCCCGTCGCCGCTGACGACCTGACCGCCCAGGTCGATGCTGGAATAGCGGTAGCCGACCGACGAATAGGGCACCGCGGCCACCACGACGACCACCGCCAGCGCGATCAGCCAGCCCCGCACCGGCGGCGTCGGCAGCCAGCCGCGCATCAGCGCGAAGCCGGTGAAGAACACCAACTGCCAGCCGAACGGGTTGAAGAACCACTGCCGGTCCGACCAGGGCTCGGCCGGGAAGGACAGGCCGGACCAACCTGCGGCCTCCCACCACGTGCCCTGCGCGCCCAGCCAGACCGCGACCACGGCCACCGCGACGGCCGCGGGATGCACCCGCGCCAGCGCCATCACCCCCGGGATCATCACGAGGATCACCATGTACATGGGCAGGATGTCGAAATAGTTCGGCACGTAGGTCAGCGTCATCAGCCCCACCAGCAGCGGCCCGGGCTCCTCCATGAACCGCCAAAGGTTCAGGGTGCCGATATACTCCTTGTCGAAACCGCCCCAGAGGTCGACCGCCGCGAGGAACGTGGCGCACGCCACAAACAGGCCAATATGCGCCCAGTAGACCTGCCAGACGCGGAAGCCCACGCGCACCGCGCCCAACGCCCAGCCCGCCCGGTCGAACACCGCGCCGAAGGCGATGGCCGACGCCATCCCCGAGCAGAAGACGAAGATCTCGGTCGCGTCGGAGAAGCCCCAGCGCGCGGGGATCCACGACGAGAAGGCGTTCCCCGGCGTGTGGGCGATGAAGATGATGAACATCGCGATGCCGCGATAGAAATCCAGCCGCGGGTCACGGGTGCGCGCGGCGGGTTGCGCCACGCCCGCGCCGTGCAGGCGGCGGCCGGTCAAGGCATCTACGGTCACGCTCATCTGGTGGCGCCGATCCTTTCTGCCGCCAAGGTCTTCTGCGCCGCGCCGCGCGCGGTGGCGATCAGTTCACGCCGGGCGATTGCGAAACCGTCGTCGCGCCCCGCGCGCCGGGCGCGGCGGTCTTCGAGGATCGACTCGGCCTCGACCACATAGCCCGCGCGCAGGCCGCAGTCGATGCAGAGCCTTTCGAACACGTCGCGCTGCGCGTGGCTGCCGCCCGCCCGCTGCATCTGTCCGCGCGCGGCGGCGAGGTTCAGGAAGGCGGTGCCGTAGTCCCCGGCGCCGAAGGCTTCGAGCCCGCGCGCCGCCGACAGGCCGGGCCGCGCCATGCGCCGGGCCACGTCGTCGCTGCCCTGCCGTGCCTGCGCCTCCATCCGGCGCAGCATCGCATGCGCCGGGGCCTGCCGCCCGTCGCCCACCAGCGCCATGAGGTAATGCAGGTCGGCGAAGATCAGGCAACCATCCTCGCAGCGGGCTTGCGACAGCTCGGCCAGCTCGGACCAGCGCCCGCCCACGTCGACGCCTTCAAGCTCCAGCCGCAACAGCAGCGACGCGGCGTTCGAGATGTCGCGGTAGTCGTCGGTCCGCTGGGACCGGATCTGGTGATCGTAGAGCGACAGGACCGCGTCGATGCGGCCCACGTCCAGCAGCAGCAACGCCTTGTGCCACCACACGTGGAAACGAAAATTGTTGCAGTGGGCCCAGGCATCCTCGCGCCCGTCCAGCCAGTGCAACCCGTCATTGGACCGCCCGGTCATGTCGTGCACGTGGGTCACCGCGTGCAGCCCCCAGGCATCGTCCCGCGTATGCTCGAGCGCGGCGGTGCCCGACCGCTCGGCCGCCGCGTAGTCGCCGGTCTCTTCCAGCGCGAAGGCGCGGCAGCCCAGGAAATAGCCGTGGGCCGCATGGTCGGCGCCATAGGCCGGCGCCAGGTTTTCGAGCGCGGTCCGCATGCCCCGCGCGTCACCGAGCACGAAGCGCAGCGCGTGGTCCAGCTTCATGGCCAGGGCATCCCCGGGCGCGTGGCGCAAATGGCGGGTGAGAATATCGGCGGCTTCGACCATCCGGCCCGAAAGACACGCGACGAGCGTGGCGATCAGCGCGTTGGTGCGCGGGTCGGGCGTGCCCCCCTCCCGCGCCAGCCGTTGGGCCGTATCCCGCGCCAGCCGCGCCTGTTCCATCATCTCGCGCCGGCCCAGCAATGCCAGGAACAGGCCCTTGGTCGCGTGCCCCAGCGCGAAATCCGGCGCGGCGGCCAGGCAGTCGGCCAGCCGGTCGGCCGTGGCGGCGCCATGGGCCATGAACCCGCGCAGCGCGTCGTTCCAGGCGTCCAGCGCCCGCTCGTCTGGAAGATCCACGTCCTGTCCGAACAGATCCTGTCGCATGGCCGGCCCTTTCGCTTGGCAGCGCCGATCGGGTGGCGCCACGCCCAATCAAACGCAGGAACGCGCCGTTGGCTGCGTCATTTCGCCGGTGTGACGGGGTTGTGAGCCGCCGTGACGCGGAATTCCGCTCAGCCGCCCAGTATTTCGTCGGTATCGGCCCCGAGCCGCGGCGGCGGTCGGCGGTAAGTCACCGGCGTCGCCGACATTTTGAGCGGGTTGCCGATCAGCCGGACCTGTCCCGGCGCGGTGGCGGGGTGCGCCATCTCGACCGTCATGCCCCGCGCCTGCGCCTGGTCCGAGCCGAACGCCGCGGCAAGGTCCTGCACGGGGCCGACGGTGACGCCGATCTCCTCCATTCCGGCGATCACTTCGACCGTGGCGCGCCCCCTCAGGGCCGGCACCAGCACCGCGTCCAGCGCGTCGCGGTTCTCCAGCCGCGCGGGATTTGTGGCAAAGCGCGGATCGCCCGGCAAGTCACCATGCCCCAGCCACCCTGCGAAACGCGCGAACTGGGCGTTGTTACCCACCGCGACGATCACGTGGCCATCCGCGGTCTCATAGACGCCGTAGGGCATGATGTTGGGATGCGCATTGCCGCGCCGCTTCGGCACCTCGCCCGAGGTCAGATAATTGACGCCCTCGTTGATGGTCCACGCCATCTGGCTGTCGACCAGCGACAGGTCGATGCGCTGGCCCTGGCCCGTGCGGTCGCGATGGCGCAGCGCCGCGAGGATGCCGACGCAGGCATACATCCCGCACATCACGTCGGTGATGCCGACGCCGACCTTCATCGGCGGACCGTCGGGCGCCCCGGTCAGCGACATCATCCCGCCATAGCCCTGTGCCATGATGTCGTAGCCGGGCTTGTCGCGGTTGGGTCCGGTCTGCCCGAACCCGGTGACCGAGCAATACACCAGCCCAGGATGCGCGGCGCAGAGCGTGTCGGCATCCAGACCGTAGCGCGCGAGACCGCCTGGGCGGAAATTCTCGACGACCACATCCGCCCGCGCGGCCAGATCGCGGACCCGCGCCTGATCCTCGGGGCTGCGCAGGTCGGCAATCACCGAGTACTTGTTGCGGTTGGCGCACATGAAATAGGCCGCCAGGTCACTGTTCCCGCCATCCCGCGGCGCCACGTAGGGCGGCCCCCAGGTGCGGGTATCGTCGCCGCCCGCCGGGTTCTCGATCTTGATCACCTTTGCCCCAAGGTCCCCCAGCAGCTGCGTGCAGGTCGGCCCCGCCAGGATCCGCGTCAGGTCGAGCACCGTCACGCCCTCGAGCGCGCCTGGCATGGGGTCAGATGCGTCCGTCATAGGCGCCCCTTTCGATGTCGGCGGCGATAAGTGTGAAACCGTCATGGGTTCGGGCCTCGGCCAGGGCGGCGCGCAGGGCCGCGCGGCTGCCGACCCGGTGCCCCGCCCCGCCGAAGGCCCGCGCAACGGCGGCGAAGTCGTGCCGTGCGAAATCCACGCCGGAATTGGCCAGCTGTCGCTGCCGTTGCTTCAGCTCGATCAGCGCGAGGCTCGCGTCGACGAACACGACAACGATCACCGGCAGACCGGTCTCGGCCAGCGTCGCCAGTTCGCCCGCGCCCATCAAGAGGCCCCCGTCGCCGGTGAAGGCCACGACCGTGCGCTCGGGCGCGGCAATCTTGGCGCCCATGGCCAGCGGCAGCGCGCAGCCCATGGTGCACAGCCCCGAGGATTGCAGCAGCCGGCGCGGCGCCTCGCAGCGCCACATCTGGCTCAGCAGGATCCGATGCGCGCCCGAATCTACCGTGGCGATGGTGCCGGGCGGAAGCGCGGCGCGGCACTCGGCGATCACGGCGGCCGGGCCCCAGTCCTCGTCTTCCGGGAACGCCCTGTCCAGCGCCGTTCTGGCGTCCTCGATGGCCCCGTCGGCCCAGACCGGCTTGGCGGCCAGCCCATCGGTCAGGGCCCGCAGGCCGGCGCCCGTGTCGCAGGTGAAGCTCAGCGTCGCCTGGTGCATGTAGTGGTGGTTGGGCGCCGCCGCGATCTCGACCACGTTCTGGCGGGACGGGTCCCAGATCTCGCGCCAGCCCGGCCGCATCTCGATCGGGTCATAGCCCGCCAGCAGGATGGTGTCGGCCGATTGCAGCAGCGGCACGAGGACCTTGTCGGCCCTGGGCGACAGGCCCGCGCCCCCCAGGCTGAGCGCGTTGTGTTCGCTCAGCACGCCCTTGGCCTTGTAGCTGGTGACGACCGGCCATCCCAGCCGGGCCGCCGCGCGGGCAAGATCGTCGGCGGCCCCGTCGTTCAGCAGGTCCAGGCCGGCGACGATGACCGGACGCTCGGCCGCGTCCAGCATGGCGCGCGCCCGGTCAAGGTCGGGGCCGGCCGGGGCGACGGGGCCTGCCGGCACGCGCCTGCGGCGGGCGGGCCCTGCGGGTGCGTCTGCCACCGCGATGGGCACGTCGATCAGGACCGGGCCGGGCCGCCCCTCGGTGGCGGCGGCCACGGCCTTGTCGGCGATGGTGTCGGCCTCGTCCGCGGACAGTGTGAAGGTTGCCTTGGTCACCGGCGCGAAGACCGCGCGATGGTCCAGCACCTGGTGGGTATAGGTCTCGGCGGCCTCCGCATCGACACAGCCGGTCAGCACGATCAGCGGCACACGCTCCTGCCAGGCATTGGCGACGGTGTTGACGGCGTTCAGCGCCCCCGGCCCCACCGTTGCCACCAGCACGCCGGGCGCGCCGTCCATGTGGTGCCCGCCTTCGGCCATGAAGCCGCCCGCGTTCTCGTGCGCGACCAGGTGGAAGGCGATCCCGGCCCCCTTGAGCGCGTCGAGGATCGTCAGAACCTCGCCGCCGGGCATGCCGAAGGCGCGGCGGCACCCGGCCTCGGCCAGACGTTGGGCCAGCGCATCTGCGGCGCGGGGCGGATCATGCGGCGTCATCCCGGGAATTGATACAGTCCGCGTCGCAGCCCACAAGTCACGGCTGCGTCACGGCACTGAAACGCCGGGCCGCTGTGGGCGACCCGGCGCGCGACGATCGCTCGGTCCCGGCTCACGCGGGCTGGGCCACGGGCTTGGGCGCCGTGCGCTCCATCAGGCGCAGCGTCGCGACCAGCGCGATGCCGTAGGCCACGTGACCGACCAGCGCGACCCAGGTGATGCCGGTGAAGTTCAGGAAGAAAGGCAGCCCGGCGATGGCGGTGATGCCGCCGATGGCGAAGATCCACAGGCCGAAACCGTAGACCGCCGATGCCGCGAGCCAGCCGCCCTTGCCGCCGGTGACCGCCGCCCAGGCGGGGCGGAAGACGAACAGCCAGCCGATGGGATAGCCAATCAGCCCGACCAGGTAGAAATGGACGAAGTACCCCGCGAAGTCGCCGTTGGGCAGGCCGAACGTCCCCAGAAGGCTGCGGGCCAGCCCGTGCGGCGACAGGTTGGCGAAGCCGAGGCCGGGGCTGAGGATCTGGCCCCAGAAGTCGAACACCATCGAGGCGACCATCCCGGCCAGGACCAGGCGGCCCGCGACATCGATGGACGGGGTGGGCAGGGAAACGCGATCAACCGAAGAATACGACATCTGAAATTCCTTCTCTGTTGCGCCCGGCAGCCTGCGGGCATGTGCGGTGCGACCGCCAATCGCGGCGCCGATGCCCAAGCGATATGCCATTGGGAACCATTCGGTCAATAAACCCAGCGTCACTTGTTCGTGACTTATTGACCATTCGGTTCCCAATGTTACGTATGGACCGAGCAGGCACGGAAAACGGAAAGACGGGCATGGGCAGACCACGGGAATTCGACAGCGAAAAGGCCATCGACGCCGCGCTCGATGTGTTCTGGCGCGAGGGCTACGACGGCGCCGGTCTGGCCGACCTGCTGGACGCCATGGGCATCCAGCGCGGGTCGCTCTACAAGGCCTACGGCTCGAAGAAGGGGCTGTTCCTCGCCGCGCTGGACCGCTACCGCGAGGTCTATGTCGCGCCGGGCGCCGTCTGGCTGGCCGAGGGCCCGGGCAGCGGGCTGGACCGGATCACGCAGGCCATGCGCAGCTCGCCCGCGCGCAACCTCGGCCGGGGCTGCTTCCTGTGCAACGCGGCCGCAGGGCCCGCCGCCGACGACCCCGAGATCACGGTGACGGTGAACGCCCAGCTGGACCTTTTGCGCACCGGCTTCCGGGCCGCACTGGCCCAGGATCGAACGGACGCCGCGCCCGAGGCCGTGGCGACCGAGGCCGACCGCCTGACCCGCGAATACATGGGCCGCCAGGTCAGCGCCCGCAGCGCCTGGGAGACGCCGACCACCAGCGGCTGATCGCCCGGCGTCCCCTGCCCCGCCGCGGCCATCGCCCCTCGGACTCGGCGCTCCCGGCGCCTTTCGGAAGCGGAGGCACCATGACCACTTCACCCTGGGACATGGCAACCACCCGCTATCATAACGTGTTTGGTATATTAGCCCTTGCGAAGAAAGCGTGCCGCTTCATAGGCTTGCGCGACCTTCCCGACGCGAGAGCCAGATGCCCCCGTCCACCGAACACTCCCGCAGCAACTCGTTCAACGTCCTGATCCGGCGCGGGGTGAAAATGACCCACCTCCAGCTTGTCGCCGCAATCGCCGAGACCGGGCAGGTTTTGTCGGCGGCCGAGAAGGTCGGCATGACCCAGCCGGCGGCGTCGCGCCTTCTGGCTCAGTTGGAAAAGGCGGTGGGCGCGCCGATCTTCCGCCGCCACCTGCGCGGTGTGAAGTTGACCGAGGTGGGCGAGATCCTTGCCAAGGGGGCGACGCGGATGCTCTCGGATCTCGACCTGACGCAGGAACGGATCGACCAGACCCTGCAAGGCGCTCACGGAGCCGTGCGCATCGGCTCGGTCACGGGACCGTCGATGCAATGGCTGCTGCCGACCGTGCGGGACCTGCGCGCCGATTTCCCGCAGATCGAACTGACTGTGCACGTGGACACCTCGGTCAAGCTGGCCGACGCGCTGCTGTCGCGCGAACTGGATTTCTTCCTTGGCCGCGTTCCAGACGGAGTCGACTCGCGCCCTTTCCGGTTCGAGCCGGTCAGCGAAGAACCCATCGCACTGGTGGTGCGGCGCGGCCATCCCCTGGCGGGACGCACCGACCTGACGCTCGACGATTGCCTGGACTTCGACTGGGTCATGCAACCCCCTGGCGGGCTGCTGCGCCAGACGACCGAGAACTACCTGATTTCACACGGCGTCCGCCTGCCCGAACGGACGCTTGGCACCACCTCGACGCTGTTCACCCTGGCTCTGATTCACGACACCGACGCCATCGCCCCCCTCGCCCGCGCGGTGGCCGAGTTCTACGTGCGCGAGACGCGCATCGGTGGCCGGGTCGACATGCTCGACGTGGCGCCCGACCTCCGGGTCAAGACCTATGGCCTGGTCCGGCGGGTCGAGGACGAGGCGACGCCGGCGGCCGAACGGGTGATCCGGCAGCTGATGGAGCGCGCGCCCAGGCCGACCGAGTAACTTACCAATATTGGTATAATCACTCGCGGTTTTTGAATTTGCCGGCATAGCAATCTTCCGCGACGGTTCGATTGCGGCAAAGACCGTGACAAGAACGCAGCCCGCTCGTCCGGAGCTGCTTCAAGGGAGGAAGACATGACATTCACACGACGCGCCCTTGGCGCGACCGCTCTGGCGACCCTGATCGCCATGCCCGCCTTTGCGCAGGACATGGGCACCATCGGCATCGCGATGCCCACGAAATCCTCGGCCCGCTGGATCTCGGACGGCGAAAGCATGGTCGCCCAGTTCGAGGAAGCCGGCTACGAAACGAACCTGCAATACGCCGAAGACGACATTCCCAACCAACTGGCGCAGATCGAGAACATGATCACCACCGGCGTCGACGCGCTGGTGATCGCGGCCATCGACGGCACCACCCTGACCAACGCGCTGGCCAACGCCGCCGCGATGGACATCCCCGTGGTCGCCTATGACCGCCTGATCCGCGATTCGGGCGACGTGGACTACTACGCCACCTTCGACAACTTCCAGGTCGGCGTGCAGCAGGCCACGAACCTCGTGAACGGCCTGAAAGAGCGGTTCCCGGATGCGGAGACCTGGAACGTCGAGCTGTTCGGCGGCAGCCCGGACGACAACAACGCCTATTTCTTCTACAATGGCGCGATGAGCGTGCTGCAACCGCTGATCGACGATGGCAGCATCAACATCGTGTCGGGCCAGATGGGTATGGACACGGTGGGCACGCTGCGCTGGGACGGCTCGGTCGCCCAGGCGCGTATGGATAACCTGCTGTCGGCCAACTACACCGACCAGCGCGTGCACGGCGTCCTGTCGCCCTATGACGGGCTGTCCATCGGCATCATCTCGTCACTGCGCGGCGTCGGCTACGGCTCGGGCGACATGGAGATGCCCATCGTCACCGGCCAGGACGCCGAGATCCCGTCGATCAAGGCGATCAAGCGCGGCGAGCAGTATTCGACCATCTTCAAGGACACTCGCGAACTGGCGCGCGTGACCGTGGGCATGGTCGACGCGCTGCTTCAGGGCGGCGAGCCCGAGATCAACGACACCGAGACCTACGACAACGGCGTGAAGGTCGTGCCCTCCTACCTGCTGGAGCCGGTGCCGGTGACCGAGGAGAACATCACCGAGGTGCTGGTCGACTCGGGCTATTACGACGCCTCCGAGATCGAGTGAATCCTGAAGTGACCGCGCCCCCGCGCGCGGCCACGTCTGCCCCCGGCGCCATGCCGGGGGCCTTTCCACGCAAGGGGCGCGCCATGCCGACGATTCTCGAAATGCGCGACATCACCAAGGAATTCCCGGGGGTGAAGGCGCTCGACCGGGTGAACCTCAGCGTCGAGCGGGGTGAGATCCACGCCCTCGTGGGCGAGAACGGCGCGGGCAAGTCGACGCTGATGAAGGTGCTGTCGGGCGTCTACCCGCACGGCTCTTACGAGGGCGAGATCGTCTTCGACGGCGCGCCACAGTCCTTCCGCACCATTCGCGACAGCGAGGCGGTGGGCATCGCCATCATCCACCAGGAGCTGGCGCTTGTCCCGCTTCTGTCGGTGGCCGAGAACATCTTCCTGGGCAACGAACGCGCCTCGGGCGGCATCATCGACTGGCGCGAGACGGAAGCCCGCGCCGCCGAGCTGCTGGAGCGCGTGGGCCTGAAGGAAAATCCGAAGACGCCCGTGGGCGACCTGGGCCTGGGCAAGCAACAGCTGGTCGAGATCGCCAAGGCCCTGTCGAAGGACGTGCGCCTTCTGATCCTGGACGAGCCGACATCGTCGCTGAACGAACAGGACAGCGAGAAGCTGCTCGCCCTTCTGACCGAGTTCCGCCGCCAGGGCGTGACCTCGATCCTGATCAGCCACAAGCTGAACGAAATTTCGCGCGTCGCCGACACGATCACCGTCTTGCGCGACGGGTCCACCGTGGCGCGGCTCGACTGCAAGGACGGCATCAGCGAGGATGACATCATCCGCGACATGGTGGGCCGGTCGCTGGACGACCGCTATCCGCCGCGCGACCCCGAGATCAGCGACCAGGTGGCGCTGGAGGTCGCGAACTGGACCGTGCACCACCCCATCGACGCCGAACGGATCGTGGTGCGCGACGTGTCCTTCCACGTGAAGAAGGGCGAGGTCGTGGGCATCGCCGGCCTGATGGGCGCGGGCCGGACCGAGCTTGCCATGAGCCTGTTCGGCCGCTCCTACGGGCGCGACATCTCGGGCAGTGCGAAGATCAATGGCCAGCCCGCCGACCTGTCGAGCGTGCGGTCCGCGATCAACGCGGGCCTTGCCTACGCGACCGAGGACCGCAAGACCTATGGCCTCGTGCTCGATGACACGATCCGGCGCAACATCTCGATGGCCAAGCTCGACGCGGTGGCCGACGGGATCGTGCTGAACCGCGCGCGCGAGACGGAAGTGGCCGAACGTTACCGCAAGCGGCTGAACATCAAGTCCTCCTCCATCGAGCAGGAGACGGTGAACCTGTCGGGCGGCAACCAGCAGAAGGTCGTGCTGTCCAAGTGGCTGTTCGCCGATCCCGACATCCTGATCCTCGATGAACCCACGCGCGGCATCGATGTCGGCGCGAAATTCGAGATCTACACGGTGATCCGCGACCTTGCGAAACAGGGCAAGGCCATCGTCGTGATATCGTCCGAGATGCCCGAGCTTCTGGGCATCACCGACCGGCTCTACGTCATGAACGAGGGCCGCTTCGTGGGCGAGATGCCCACCGACGAGGCCAGCCAGGAGAAGATCATGGCCCGCATCATCAAGTCAGGGGAGCCCGCGACATGAGCGACACGACCGAGCGCGGTATCGAGGCCGACGCACCGGCCGGGGAACAGGCCAAGGCAAGCTGGCGCTTCCTCAAGGGGCACCTGCGCGAATACGGCATCCTTTTCGCGCTGATCGCCATCATGGCGTTCTTCCAGGTCGCCACCGGGGGCATCCTGCTGCGGCCCGTGAACCTGACGAACCTTATCCTCCAGAACTCCTACATCATCATCATGGCCGTCGGCATGCTGCTGGTGATCGTCGCGGGGCATATCGACCTGTCGGTCGGCTCGGTCCTGGGCTTCATCGGGGCGCTTGCCGCGGTGATGATCGTGAACTGGGACATGCATTACCTTCTGGCGGGGATACTCTGCCTTGCGGCGGGCGCGCTGATCGGGGCCGCTCAGGGCTTCTGGGTGGCCTATTTCCGCATACCGTCCTTCATCGTGACGCTGGCCGGGATGCTCGTGTTCAAGGGCCTGACGCTGTGGCTACTGGCCGGCCAGTCGGTCGGCCCCTTCCCGCGCGAATTCCAGCTGATCTCGTCGGGCTTCATCGCCGACCCGTTCGGCATGGACGGCTTCAACCTGTTGTCGCTGCTGATCGGCATCGGGGTCGCCACGATCCTCGCGGGGCTGGCGATCCGCAACCGGCAGGCGCAGGCCCGGACCGGCGCACCGTCCGAGCCCTTCGCCTTCTTCGCCGCCAAGACCGCGCTGATCTTCTTCGGCATCATCTGGATGAGCTGGCTGATGGCCGATTTCCGCGGCCTGCCCAACGTGTTCATCGTCATGGCGCTGCTGATCGCGGTCTATTCCTTCATCACCAGCCGCACGACCATCGGGCGCCGCATCTACGCCATCGGCGGCAACGAAAAGGCCGCGTCGCTGTCGGGCATCAACGCCCAGCGGCTGACCTTCCTGACCTTCGCCAACATGGGGATGCTGGCCGCCCTGGCGGGTCTCGTCTTCGCGGCGCGCCTGAACACCGCGACGCCCAAGGCCGGCGCGACCTTCGAGCTTGACGTGATCGCGGCCGTCTTCATCGGCGGCGCGTCCATGGCGGGCGGCGTCGGCACTGTCGTCGGCGCGGTGATCGGCGCCTTCATCATGGGCGTGATGAACAACGGCATGTCGATCCTCGGGATCGGCATCGACTACCAGCAGGTCATCAAGGGACTCGTGCTGCTGGCCGCCGTGATCTTCGACGTCATGAACAAGAAAAAGGGCTGAGCCTTTGGCCATCACGCCCCTAGCGACCCGGCGCGTCCGCGCCGGGCGGACCGCCCTGCCCTTCTCCGGAGATCGCCATGCCGTTTGAACCCGCCGAGTGGCCCCGCAAGCTGCGCAGCCAGGAATGGTACGGCGGCACCAGCCGCGACAACATCTACCACCGCGGCTGGCTGAAGAACCAGGGCTACCCCCACGACCTGTTCGACGGGCGGCCGGTCATCGGCATTCTTAACACCTGGTCGGACCTGACGCCCTGCAACGGCCACCTGCGCGAACTGGCCGAGAAGGTGAAGGCGGGCATCTGGGAGGCCGGTGGCTTCCCGCTGGAGGTGCCGGTCTTCTCGGCGTCCGAAAACACGTTCCGCCCCACGGCGATGATGTACCGGAACCTCGCCGCCATGGCGGTGGAGGAGACGATGCGCGCCCAGCCCATCGACGGCGCGGTGCTGCTGGTGGGCTGCGACAAGACCACGCCGTCGCTGATGATGGGCGCGGCCTCGACCGACATCCCGTCCATCGTCGTCACCGGTGGGCCGATGCTGAACGGCTGGTTCCGGGGCGAGCGCGTGGGCTCGGGCACCGCGCTGTGGCAGATGAGCGAGGACATCAAGGCCGGCAAGATGACCCAGGAAGAGTTCCTGGAAGCCGAGCAGGCCATGAGCCGGTCGTCGGGCACCTGCAACACGATGGGCACCGCGAGCACGATGGCCAGCATGGCCGAGGCGTTGGGCATGGCGCTGTCGGGCAACGCCGCGATCCCCGCAGTGGACGCGCGCCGGCGGGTCATGGCGCAGCTGTCGGGGCGTCGCATCGTGCAGATGGTGAAGGACGACCTGAAGCCCTCGAACGTGCTGACCAAGGAGGCGTTCGAGAACGCGATCCGCACCAACGGGGCCATTGGCGGGTCGACAAACGCGGTCGTGCACCTGCTGGCGCTGGCCGGGCGCGTCGGGGTCGACGTGACGCTCGACGACTGGGACCGGCTGGGCCGCGACGTGCCGACCATCGTGAACCTGATGCCGTCCGGCAAGTACCTGATGGAGGAGTTCTTCTACGCCGGCGGCCTGCCCGTGGTGCTCAAGCGTCTCGGCGAGGCCGGGATGCTCAACAAGGACGCGCTGACCGTCTCGGGCGGGCCGGTCTGGGACGAGGTGAAGGACGCAGTCAACTGGAACGAGGACGTGATCCGACCCGCCGACAAGGCGCTGACCGCCTCGGGAGGCATCGCAGTACTGCGCGGCAACCTCGCCCCCGATGGCGCGGTGCTGAAGCCCTCGGCGGCGTCCGAGCACCTGATGAAACATCGCGGTCGCGCGGTCGTCTTCGAGGATATCGACGACTACAAGGCCCGGATCGGCGACGACGATCTCGACATCGACGAGACCTGCGTGATGGTGCAGAAGAACTGCGGGCCGAAGGGCTATCCCGGCATGTCCGAAGTGGGCAACATGGGCCTGCCGCCCAAGGTCCTGAAGAAGGGCATCACCGACATGGTCCGCATCTCGGACGCGCGCATGTCGGGGACCGCCTATGGCACGGTCGTGCTGCACACCGCCCCCGAGGCGGCGGTGGGCGGGCCGCTGGCCGTCGTGCGCTCGGGCGACATGATCGAGCTCGACGTGCCCGCGCGGCGGCTGCATCTCGATATCAGCGACGAGGAGCTCGCCCAGCGCTTGGCCGCGTGGTCGTCCAGCGTCGACGTCCCGTCGGGCGGCTACGCCAAGTTGTTCCACGACCATGTGGAGGGCGCGGATACGGGCGCGGATTTCGACTTCCTGCGCGGCTGCCGGGGATCGGAGGTGCCGCGTGACAGTCACTGACATCGCGCTGGTCGGCATCGGCAAGATCGCCCGCGACCAGCACATCCCGGCGATCTCGGCCGACCCGGCCTTCCGCCTTGCCGCCACGGTCAGCCGGTCGGGCGGCGTCGACGGGGTCGAGAACCACGCCGACCTGCCCGCCCTGCTGGCGGCGCGGCCCGATATCCCGGCGGTCTCGCTCACCATGCCGCCGGTGCCGCGCTACGCCGCCGCCACGGCCGCCATCGCCGCGGGCCGCCACGTCATGCTGGAAAAGCCGCCCGGTGCCTCGCTCGCCGAGGTGCTGAAGCTGGACCGTCAGGCACGGGCCCGGGGCGTCACGCTTTTCGCGACCTGGCACAGCCGCCACGCAGAGGCCGCCGACGCGGCCCGCGACTGGCTGGCGGACAAGGCCATCCGGTCGGTGCGCATCGACTGGAAGGAGGATGTGCGCAAGTGGCACCCGGGCCAGGACTGGATCTGGCAGCCCGGCGGGCTGGGCGTATTCGATCCCGGCATCAACGCCCTGTCGCTTGTCACGAAGATCCTGCCGGTCCAACTGCACCTGACCGAGGCCACCCTGTCCTTCCCCGAGAACCGCGCCGCCCCCATCGCCGCGGCGCTGGCCTTCGCGGGCCCGGACGGGCTGAGCGCCGAAGCCGCGTTCGACTGGCGGCAGGACGGCGGCGAAGTCTGGCAAATCGAGATCGGGACCGATGCCGGGACGCTGACGCTTGTCGAAGGGGGCGCGCGCCTGATGATCGACGGCACCGAACAGACGGTCGAGGCCCCGGGCGAGTACCCTAGCCTCTATCGTCGTTTTGCAGAATTGATCGAGCAGGGTGAGAGCGACGTGGATCCCGAGCCGCTGATCCACGTGGCCGACGCCTTCATGCTGGGCGGGCGCGAGACCGTCGCCGCTTTCAACGACTGATGGAAATGCGCGGCAGGCAGGACAGCTGCAAAGGAGCCGCCGCCGGTCCCCGCGCCCGTTGCCTTGCCGTCAAAGCATAGAGCAGTGCACAAGGTCCAAATCTGCCTGAGCTTCACCCGGCAAGCGCGGTCGGACGTTGCATGCCCGGCCGAAGCAGACGCGGCTGAGGCGCCTCGAAGCTGAGCGCTCCGTTCTTCACGCCCCAGATCGGCCGGCCGATCTCGGCCACCGCATCGGCGCGGCAGGAGCATGGCAGGGCCACCAGGTCCGCGGGCGCCCCCTCCCGCAGCACCGGGTCGCGGCCCAGCAGGCGAAACGGCGCGTCCGTCACCATGGCAAAGCAATTCGTCAGCGCCTCGCGGCTGCCCAACTGCGCGACATTGGCGAACAGGTTCGCCATGCGCGGTAGCGAGCAGTCGCCGTAGGGCGTGAACGGGTTCAGGACATTGTTGGTGGCGACGGTGCAGCAAAGACCGGCCTCGTGGAACCGGTGGGCCGGGGCCACGCCACGCGGCACGCCGCAATCGTGATCGCGCCCGGTCATGAACAGGTCGGTGGCGGGCAGCACGGTCAGGGCGATGCCCGCGTCCCGCATAAGGGCGATGGTGTCGGCCAGCTGCTCGGGCGGAAGTATGGAAAGCTTTGTCACGTGACCGATCGCGACGCGGCCCTGCATGCCATGTGCGATGGCCTCGCGCGCGACCCAGTCAAGGTGCCGCCAGCTCGTGTCGAGATCGAAATCGAGGTGGAAGTCGAGATCGACGTCATACTCCCGCGCCATGGCGAAAAGGCGCTTGATCTGACCCTCGGGATCGGTGTCGGTGTAGGGGCAGCCCCCCAGTAGATCGGCCCCCTGGTCCAGCGCCTCGCGCAGAAGCGCCTCGGTCCCCGGGTAATTCAGCAGCCCTTCCTGCGGAAAGACGCAGATCTGAAGCTCCACGCCCCAGGCATAGTCCGCCTTGAGCTGGCGCACGGCCTCGAACCCGGCCAGCCCCACGCCCGGGTCGATCTCGACCTGCGTGCGGATGAGCGTCGTGCCCTGCCCGATGGCCTTGTCCAGAACGCGCGCCCCGCGGGCATGGACATCCGCGGCGGTGAAATCGCGCTTGGCACTGCTGACCGAGTCGATGGCGCCCTTGAGCGTGCCCGAGGGGTTCGCGGCGCGGTCCATGAGGCACGCCTTGTCCAGGTGCAGGTGGCTGTCGGCGAACCCGGCGATGACCAGCCCGCCCTTCGCGTCCAGGGCCGGGGCGTCGGTGGCGACATGCGCCGCGATCGTCGCGATCCGTCCGTTCAGGATGCCGATGTCCCGGGGCGCACCGCCGTCTTCCAGGATCGCGTTGCGGATCACGAGATCCAGCGTCATGCCACGACCTCCTTCATCGGGATCTCGTCCGGCTCGGTCGTGCCGCCGCCGAGATAGGCCGCGATCAGCGCCTCATCGCCCAGCAGCTCGTCCGCCGAGCCCTGGGCCACCACGCGCCCTTGCTCCAGCACGTAGGCGCGGTCGGCCACGGCCAGGGCCAGCGTCGCCATCTGGTCCACCAGCAGGATCGTGATGCCGTCATCGCGAAGCTCGGCCAGGATGGCGTAAAGTTCCTCGACCATGGCCGGCGCTAGGCCCAGTGACGGCTCGTCCAGAAGCAGCAGCCGCGGCTTGGCCATCAGACCACGGGCAATCGCCATCATCTGCTGCTCGCCGCCGGACAGCAGCCCCGCCGGGCTGTCCATCCGCTCGCGCAGGCGGGGAAAGCGGGCCAGGATCGCCTCGAGCTCGGAGACGTCGGGCTGGTCCTTGCGCTTGTAGGCGCCGAGCTCGATGTTCTGCGCCACGGTCAGGTCCGGAAAGACCTGGCGGCCCTCGGGCACCAGAACCAGGCCCCGCTCGACGATCTGGTGCGCGGGTCTGCCCTGGATGTTCTGGTCCTCGAGGATGATCTCGCCGGCGGTGGGGGCCATCAATCCCGACAGCGTCTTGAGGAAGGTCGATTTGCCCGCGCCGTTGGCGCCGAGAAGGGCCACCAGCTCGCCCTGACCGACCCGCAGGTCGACCTCTTTCAGCACATCGGCCGACCCGTAGCCCGCGCACAGCTTGCGGGTGATGAGCCGGTCCATCGCGCCGGGCACGTAATCCAGCTCGCGCGGGGGGGCGTCGAGCGTGCCCTCGCCCAGGTAGGCGGCGATGACCTTCTCGTTCGTGCGCACGGCCTCGGGCGTGTCGAAGGCGATGGGCTGGCCCGCGTCCATGGCGAAGATCCGGTCCGAGATACCCATCACCATTTCCATGTCGTGCTCGACCAGCACCACGGCGATCCCGCGATCGGCCAGTTTGCGCAGGATCTCGGACAGGGCGCGCTTGTCGGCCTGCATCAATCCGGCGGCGGGCTCGTCCAGCAGCAGGACGTGGGGGCGCAGGGCAAGCGCGCGGGCGACCTCGACCAGCCGGCGGTCCACGTGGGGCAGATCATCGGCCGGCGTGCCGGGATCGCCGGCATACCCCACCAGCGCCAGAAGGCCGCGCGCCAGCGCCCGGGTTTCGGTGGTCGCCAGCGCCGCGAACGGCGCCCCGGGGCGGCCACGCGGCAGGCCCGCGATCACGTTGTTCTCGGCGCTGAGCGCGCCGAACAGGCGCGTGGCCTGGTAGGTCCGCGCCACGCCCAGCCGGGCGGTGGCGTGCATCGACCAGCCGGCGACGTCCTGCCCCGCCGTCTCGATGCGGCCGGCGCCGGGCACGTAAAAGCCCGAGACCATGTTCAGCAGCGTCGTCTTGCCCGCCCCGTTCGGACCGATGATAGCGGTGACCTCGCCCGGTCTCGCGTCGAAGGTCGCGCCGTCCACGGCCTTCAGCCCGCCGAAGGTGATGCCAAGGCCTTCGACCTTCAGCCCGCTCTTGGTGTCCGGACGGATGAACTCGAGCACCGTGTCCCGCGGCGCGGGCGGCGTCTTGTCGGGATAGCGCGGCAGGAAGGCCGCCACCGTGCCCACCAGCCCCCGTGGCGCGATCAGCAGAACCGCCACCAGGAGCGCGCCGAAGAACAGCAGCCGGTACTCGGCCAGGCCGGACAGCATCTCGGGCAGGAAGACCACGATCGCGGCCCCCGCCAGCGGCCCCAGCACGGTGCCCGCCCCGCCCAGGATGACCGCGAAGAGGAACAGGATGGATTGCGACAGCATGAAGTTCGACGGCGCGATGAATTGCATCAGCGTTGCGAACAGCCCGCCCGCCAGACCGGCCGCGCCGGCCGCGATGGCGAAGGCGGTGAGTTTCGTGACGAACGGGTCGAAGCCGAGAGAGCCTGCCGCGACTTCCTGGTCGCGCAGCGCGGCCATCGCCATGCCCCACCCGCTCGCGGCAAGCGCGCGATAGGCCAAGAGGGAAAGCCCGGCGAGAACGATGGAGAGGACGATCAGCTCGGTCTCGCCGAAGGTGAACCCGAAGATCCCGGGCATGTCGAAGCCCATGAGCCCGTTCTGTCCGCCGGTCAGGCTGCGCCACTCGATGGCGAGGTGCTCGACGATGAAGGCGAACGCGATGGTCACCATGGCCAGGAACGGACCGGCCATCCGGACCGCCGGCACGGCGAGCAGCGCGCCCACGGCCGCCGAAAGCGCGGTCGCCAGCGGCAGCGCCAGCCAGAAGCTCACCCCCGCCTGCATCTGGATCGCGTGGGCATAGGCCCCGATGGCGAAGAAGCCCACCTGCCCGAGCGACACGAGCCCCGTCAGCCCGAACAGCACGTTGAGGCCGACGCAGAGGATCGTCCAGATCGCGACGAGACCGATCACGAACTGCGTGTAGCCGCCGACCGCGCCCAGCGACAGGATCGCCGCCACCGTGAGGGCGAGGATTGTCAGGTCGAGGGTGCGGGTCCGGAGAAGCAATTTCATGGGATCAGACCTTCCGCAGGGCCGCCTGGCCGAAAAGCCCGTTGGGCTTCACGGCGAGCACCGCGATGAGCAGCGCGAAGGTCAGGATGTAGGTGTGGGACGAGCCGAGATAGGTCGTCACGAAGGCCTCGACCAGCCCGTAGATGAAGCCTGCGAGCATCACGCCCGAGGCCGACGTCATGCCGCCCAGGATCGCCACGGCGAAGGCCTTGATGCCGAACAGCGTGCCCATGTCCGAATGCACCGAGAAAAGCGGCGCGATCAGCAGGCCGGCAACCCCGGCCAGCATCGCGGACAGCGCGAAGGATCCCGAGATCATCATGGTCGTGTTGATCCCCATCAGGCGTGCGGCCTCGGGGTTCTGCACCACCGCCAGCAGCGCGCGCCCCTGGCGGGTGCGGCGGAACAGAAGCTGCAGCGCCACGGCCATGCCGATGGCTACGACCGGGATCAGCAGCTGTTGCGGATAGACCCCGGTGCCGAGGATCTGCCAGCTCGTCTCGACCAGCGGCGACGGCAGGCTGCGCGGCTCGTTTCCGAAGGTGAAGAGAACCGTGTTGTCCAGAAGAATGCCGCCCGCGACGGTGGCCATCAGCCACGCCTCGGAGCCCCGCACCGCGAAGGGACGGACGAGACAGAATTCGACCACCATCCCCATGACCGCACAGCCGAGCAGCGCCAGCGGATAGGCCACTATGACGGGAAGGCCCGCCCGCTCGGTCAGCACGAAGCCAAGCACGGCCCCCAGCATGACCATCGAGCCTTGTGCGAAATTGACGCGCGAGCAGACGGAATAGGTGATCTGGAAGCCCAGCGCGATCAGGCCATACATCGCCCCAAGGCCGATTCCGGTCACGAGGGCAGTCACGAAAAGGGTCATCTGGCGCTCCGGGCTGTGGCCGTCAGGGAAAAGGCCCCCGGCGCCGACGCCGGGAGTGTGTCAGCGGCGGCCCGGTGGGAAAGCCAGGGCCGCCGCGCGTGCGCTCAGTCTTCGAGCGGGACGATCTCGCCCTCGACGAAGTTGGCGAAGATGTAATCCTGCGGCCCCAGGGCGTCCTGATCGTCCGGCGTGAACGGCTTGTCGTAGGTCTTGATGACGCCCTCGACGCCCTCGATCTCGTACATGGCCTCGCGGATCGCCGGGCCCTCGGTCGAGCCCGCCTTCTCGATGGCCGCGGCCAGCAGCAGCGTCGCGTCATAGGCGTTGGCGATGCCGGTGGCGGGCGTCACGTCGGCCAGGCTTTCGATCTCGGGAAACTTCTCCTGCAGCTCGACGAAGAGCGGATGCTCGGGGTCGGTGAACAGGAAGGTCTGGATGAAATGCACCTTTTCGCCCGAGGGGCCGGCCAGCTCGGTGAAGCGGCCGCCGGCCGGACCCCAGTGCGACGCGATCGGAACGTCCCAGCCCATGCGGTCGAGCGACTTCACCACCTGCGCCGAGGGGGCCACGTTGGCCACGAGGAACAGGCCGTCCGCGCCGTTTTCCCGCAGGCGCGTCAGTTGCGGCACGACGTCCACGTCGTTCGATTCGAACTTCTCGATGCCGGCATGTTCCATGCCGCGCTTTTCCAGCGCCTTGGTCAGCCCGGCCTCGTTCGACTCGCCCCAGGGGTTGTTGATGAGAATCATGCCCGGCTTTTCCGAGCCGTATTTGGTGACGAGATACTCGGTGATCGCCTCGTCGACGAATTCATCCACGGCCGAGACGCGGAACACGTAGTTCTCCTCGGCGCCGTTCTTGGTGATGGGCGTGCCCGCGGCCCAGGGGCCGATGAACGGCACCTGCGCGTCGTTCGCGAAGGGCACGATGGCCAGCGACACGGGCGTATCCAGACCGCCGATCATCGCGGCGACGCCTTCGCGCTGCACCAGTTCGCGCGCGGCGATCAGGCCCTTGCCCGGGTTGCTTTCGTCGTCGCGGCTGACCAGCTCGAGCTCGCGGCCCAGCACGCCGCCCTCCGCGTTGATCTTGTCCAGCGCCAGCGTGATGCCGCGCGTGATCGCCTCGCCCGACTTGGCGGATTGTCCCGACAGGGCGGCGACCAGGCCGATCTTGATCGGATCCTCTTGCGCGAAGGCCGGAATGGCCGTGCTGAGCGACAGCGCGGCGGCCCCCGCGATCATCAGGCGGCGGGTGAGCGGGAAGCGGTTGGGCATCGTGTGTCTCCGTGAGCAGGACCAGGTGATGCAACCAGAGGCGCGGGACCGGGCCGCGCTGTCAAAAGAAGCAAAGCACGAAACGGGACCTTTTCCCGCGTGGCCCCCGGCTCTGCCCAAAGATCGGGCGAATTGCATGCAATTTTTGTATTTATTTATCGCATGCAGATTGCGCGGCGCCGGATTTGTGGCACGTCTCGAATCGCCGCAACGAAGGAGAACGCCATGCCCGCCCCCCTTGTGACCGACTACGACGCCCTGCCCGACGAGGCCCGGATCGTGCACGATTACCTCGAAGCCTCGATGAAACCCGACCCCGAGCGCGCCGCGACATACATGGCCGAAGGTGTCGTCATCACCTTCACCGGTGGCCGGGTCTTTCATCATCCCTCCGGCCCCACAGGCTTCAATGCGATGCGCTATGCCTGGGTGAAGAAGGACATGCGCCAGTTCGACGTGGCGCAGGGGGCCGAGGGCACGGTGGTTTACTCCACGGGCTATCTTTACGGCGAATGGCCCGACGGAACGCCGTTCGAGGGCAATCGCTACGTGGACCGTTTCGTCGTCGAGAACGGCAAGATCGTGAAGATGGACGTCTGGAACGACAGCGCCGAACGGATCCTGACCGCCCGCGGCATCGAGGCCTAGCGCGCGGCGTCAGCCCTTCTCGCGCACCGTGCTGGCATAGGGTTCCAGCGCATCGAGATGCGAAAACCCGTTGATGTCGGCCCCGTTGAACTGCGCCCGCGCGGCGACCTGGTCGAGATGCAGCCGCGCGATGCGCTGGGCTTCGGCCACGTCGCCGGACCTCAGCGCGGCGACGATGTCGCGATGTTCCTGGATGCCGCAATGGGTCGAGTGGGGCCGGGAGAATTGCGACAGGGTGAAACCGCAGCGATAGCCGATCTCGTTCACGTAGCGGATCAGGACCGGGCTGCCGGTGAGCTCGGCCATCAGGATATGGAACTCGGTCGCGAGCCGGATCGAGATGGCCGATGGCCCGGCGCTCGCCTCGTCTTCGCGGGCGATGTGATCGTTGAGCGCGGCTTCCTGCTGGGCGGTCAGACCCTTGGCGAGCCGCGCGATGACGAGGTCCTCGACCTGGGCGCGCAGCTCGAACAGGTCCCGCGCCTCTTCCAGGCTGGGCTGGGCGACGGCCGCACCGCGATTGTGCCGCAGTTCCACCAGGCCCTCGACCGCGAGACGCTCCAGCGCCTGGCGGATGATCGTGCGGCTGGCGCCGAAACGCTCGCCCAGGGAATCCTCGGGCAGTTTCATTCCCGGCAAAAGGGCCCGCTCGAGGATCGCGGATCGCAGGGCCACGCAGATCAGGTCGGTCCGGTTCTTCTGTTTCGCGCTGGGTGACATCAGGTCTCTCAAATTCTGCACGGCCCGGATCATGAATGTGCCCGCGCGGACGCCCGCAACTGGCGATGCCGCACAATGCTAAGGGCCCCTCCGGCGAGGTTCCAGCCCAAGGCGCGGCTGCGGTGCGATTATCCGCAACCGTGCCTCCTGCACGAGGCGCCGCAATCGCGGACGGGACCGGCGGCCTACAGCCTGATTGCCCGCAGTCGCAGCGAGTTGCCGATGACGGACACGGACGAAAGGCTCATGGCCGCCGCGGCGATCATCGGCGACAGCAGGACGCCGAAGAACGGGAACAGGATCCCCGCGGCGATGGGAACGCCGGCCGAGTTGTAGACGAAAGCGAAGAACAGGTTCTCGCGGATGTTGCGCATGGTGGCCTGCGCCAGGACCCGCGCCCGGACGATGCCGCGCAGGTCGCCTTTCACCAGCGTCACACCGGCGCTTTCCACCGCGACGTCCGCGCCGGTGCCCATGGCGATGCCCACATCCGCTGCCGCCAGCGCGGGCGCATCGTTGACGCCGTCCCCGGCCATGGCCACCGAAAGGCCCTGTGACTGCAGCGCCGCGATCAGGTCCGCCTTGTCCTTCGGCGAGACGCCTGCCCGGACTTCGTCGATCCCGAGATCGCGCGCCACGGCCTCGGCCGTGCGCTGGCTGTCACCCGTCGCCATGACGATGCGCAGCCCTGCGTCGTGAAGATCCTTGATCGCGCCGGACGTCGTCTCCTTGATCCGGTCGGCGACCGCGACGACCCCGGCGAGTTTCCCGTCCACGGCCAGCAGCATCGCCGTCTTTCCTTGCCCCTGCAACTCGGCGATCCGCGCCTCGGCGTCGCCCGGATCGATCCCGAGATCCTTCATCAGACGCGCATTCCCCAACCCGACGGTGCGACCATCCACGACACCGCGTACTCCCTTGCCGGTGACGGCATCGAAATCCGACGCATCGATCCGTGGCGCATCGCGATCCTCGGCTCCGGACAGGATTGCCTCGGCCAACGGATGCTCCGAGCCCCGCTCGAGCGCGGCCGCGATGGAAAGAATCCGGGTCTCGTCGTGGCCGGCGAGGGCCACGATGTCGGTCAGGCTTGGCCGACCCTCGGTCAGGGTTCCGGTCTTGTCGACCACGAGCACATCCACCTTCGCGAACCGCTCAAGCGCCTCGGCGTCGCGGATCAGAACGCCCGCCTGCGCGCCGCGGCCCGTGGCGACCATGATCGACATCGGCGTGGCGAGGCCGAGCGCGCAGGGACACGCGATGATGAGCACGCTGACCGCCGCGACGACGGCATAACCCAACGCCGGAGACGGCCCGAAGACAAGCCACAGCAGGAAGGCCAGCACGGCGATGCCGATGACGGTCGGCACGAAGTAGCCCGCCACGCGGTCGGCCAGCGCCTGGATCGGCGCGCGCGATCGCTGGGCCTGCGCGACCATCGTGACGATGCGGCTTAGCACCGTGTCGCTGCCCACGGCCTCGGCCGTCATCACGAACGAGCCGGTCTTGTTGAGCGTACCACCCGTCACGCCATCGCCCTCGGTCTTCTCGACCGGGACGGGTTCGCCGGTGATCATGCTTTCGTCCACCGACGACCGACCCTCGGCCACGGTCCCGTCCACCGGCACCGACTCGCCCGGCCGCACCCGCAGGCGGTCGCCCGCTTTCACGGCGTCGAGCGGTACATCTTCCTCGCCCGCCTCGGTCACCCGGCGCGCGGTCTTGGGTGCGAGGTCCATCAGCGCACGGATCGCGTCGCCGGTGCGGTCGCGCGCGGTCAGCTCCATGACCTGGCCGACGAGAACCAGGATCAGGATCACCGCCGACGCCTCGAAATAAAGTGGCGGCCCATGATCGCCTTGCAGGTTGGCGGGAAAGATCCCGGGTGCCAGCAGCGAGACCAGGCTGAAGCCATAGGCCGCCCCTGTGCCGATGGCGATGAGCGTCCACATGTTCAGGTTGCCGGTGACGATCGAGGACCAGCCGCGCTTGAAAAAAGGTTTCGCCACCCAGGCCACGACGGGCGTTGCCAACAGGAATTGCAGCCAGCGCACGGTGGTGCCACCGAACCAGTCCGCCCAGGGCAGCCCCATCATTCCGCCCATCTCGAGCAGCAGGACGGCCAGCGCGAGCGGCGCGCCGATCCAGAGCCTGCGGCGGAAGTCGATCAGTTCGGGGTTCGGACCGGCATCGGCCGATGGCATCATCGGCTCCAGCGCCATGCCGCAGATCGGGCAGTCGCCCGGCCCTTCCTGCACGATCTCGGGGTCCATCGGGCAGGTATAAAGCGTGCCTTCTGGCATCGGCTCGGGCGCGGGCCGGTCGCCGAGGTATCTGTCGGGCGCGGCCTCGAATTTCTCCTGGCAGCGCCCCGAGCAGAAGTAGAACCGCTCGCCCGCGTGCTTCGCCCTCTGAGTTGCAAGACACCGCCCCCTTTTTGGAGAGTTTCCATGCCCACAATGACCCGCCGCCAGTTCAATCGTGCGCTGCTGGGCTCTGCCGCGGCTTTTGCCCTGCCGCGGATGACTCCGGCCGAGACCACCCCGACGCTCGTTGCCGGCCAAGCGCGTGTGCGCCTGGCGCCCGGCGACTATCCCGAAACGGAGGTCTGGGCCTATGGCGGAACGGTCCCGGGCGCGACGATCCGCCTGCCCCAGGGGGGGCGCGTGACCCGGCGCTTCGTGAACGAACTGCCGCAGGCGTCGAGCGTGCACTGGCACGGGATCCGGATCGAGAACGCCATGGACGGCGTCGCAGGTCTGACCCAGGCGGCGGTCGAGCCGGGCGATGACTTCCTCTACGACTTTACCGTGCGGGACGCCGGGACCTACTGGTACCATCCGCACAATCGCAGCTGGGAGCAGATGGCCCGCGGGCTCTCCGGCGCGCTGATCGTGGACGAGGCCGAGGGCGCGCCAGACGTCGATATGGACGAGGTGCTGCTGATCGACGACTGGCGCATGACGGATCGGGCGGAGATCGCGGAGGATTTCGGCGCGATCCACGATTGGGCGCATGCCGGCCGGATCGGCAACTGGATCACCGTGAACGGCGACGGCGCATGGTCGCGCGAGGTTCAGGCCAAGGCGCGGTTGCGACTGCGGCTGGTGAACACGGCGAACGCGCGGATCTTCTCGCTGGGCGCCAAGGGTCTGGAAGGATGGGCGGTCGCGCTCGACGGCATGCCGCTCGATAAACCGGAGCCCTTGGACCGACTGACGCTGGCCCCCGCGCAAAGGGTCGATCTGCTTGTCGATGTCACCGCTGACGACGGCGACGAGGCCCTGCTCGTCAGCTCGGAACGCGATGGAGACTATGCCCTCGCCGCGTTCCCCGTTCGAGGCGCTGCCCGCACCGCCCGGCTGGCCGAGCCGGGTCCGCTGCCCCCCAACCCGGTCGCGACGCTCGGTCCTCTGAATGACGCGCGGCGGGCCGAGCTTCTGATGGAGGGCGGTGCCATGGGCGGCATGCGCAGCGCCATGATGGGCGGGCAGATGATGGACATGCGCGACATGGCCGCGGCCGGCAAAGTCTGGGCCTTCAACGGCATGGCCGATATGGACGAAACCCCGTTCATCGAGGCCGACCGGGGCGAGACGATCCGCATCGCCATGACGAACGACACGGCCTGGCCCCACGCGATGCACCTGCACGGCCATCATTTCCATCGCGTGGCCGAGGATGGCTCGTTGGGGCCCTTGCGCGACACGCTGCTGATGGACCGGGGCGAGACGGCCGAAATTGCCTTTGTCGCCGACAATCCCGTTGACTGGCTGCTGCATTGCCACATGCTGGAGCATTCCGCCGGCGGCATGATGACCTGGTTGCGGGTGGCCTGAGACGCCGCCCGCCGCTCGCAGACGAACCGGCAGCACACGAATCCGGCCGGGACACGGCGCTCGAAGAAGCCTTTGCGCGCGTTCCACCTCACGATCGGCGAAACGGCCGTTGCACGACGCTTGTCTGTCGCGCGCGGTCGAATGTGCTGCCTCGATAGCCGCAACTCTGCCGCGCGGATCGTTCACTTGCCTCCTGTTTCGGCAGCGAGGCCGGCGACCCTCGTCGGTTGCCGCAAGGAAAGCCAAAAAAATTTACCACCGGCGCTAGCGGGCTGATAGTCCTCGGAAGTGAGAACGCGCGCAGAAAGTGCAGAAGGCGGTCGCGAATGGGCACCCGTCAGCGCGGATTGGAGTTCGAATGCCTCCCAAATCCCCCTTCCAAAAACTCTTTAAATTCAACCCCCTGGAAGACCTGTCTTTGGTCGGGACTGACCGGCGAGACATCCTCGTGACCCGCTTTGGCGATGACGTGGTGGATGCGAAGGGTGGCGACGACATTGTGATCACCGGCGCAGGTGACGACCAGGCGGATGGCGGCGCGGGCAACGATCTGATCAATGGCGGTCGCGGCGACGATCTGATCCGCGGAGGAGAAGGCGCGGACATCGTCATCGGCGGCAAGGGCGACGACACCGCGCTGATGGAGGGCTCGGTCGAGGATTACACCTTCAGCTTTGGACCGGCCCCGGCATCGAAACTGTTCAGGATCACGGATGCATCCGGATCCACAGACCGGATGATCGGCATCGAGAAGCTGGTCTTCGACGCGGATGGCTACACGCTGTTCCTGGACGGGACCAACAACGCGGTGCGGGCGGGCGATGACCTGATCGCGGCAGACGAGGATACCGGGGCCTCGGTCAGCGTGACCCAACTGCTTGCGAACGACGTCGATTTCGATGGCGACAGCCTGAGCGTTGTCGGCGTATCGGACTCGGCCGCCGGCGCGACCGTCACCCTGGTCGGCGACCAGGTCATCTACGACGGCGCGTCGGCATTCCAGTCGCTGGCGGAAGGCGAAACGGCAAACGACAGCTTCACCTACGAGGTTTCGGACGGCAACGGCAGCACCTTGACGGCCACGGTGAACGTGGTGGTCACGGGCCGCAACGACGCCGCGCGGATCACCTCCGACGCGACCGCGACCGTGGCAGAGAACACGACCGCCGTGCTCACCGTCACGTCGGAGGACGACGACAATGGGTCGACCGCGACCTACGGCATCGCCGGAGGCGCTGATGCGGCGCTGTTCGCGATCGACCCGACCACCGGCGCGCTGTCGTTCATCGCCGCCCCGGATTTCGAGAATGCCGCGGACGCCGACACGAACAATATCTACGAGGTGTCGGTCAGCGTTTTCGACGGCTTCGAGACCACGACGCAGGACCTCGAGGTGAGCGTCGCGGACGAGCTGGAAGTCGATCGCCAAGTGGTGGCGTTCGACCTTGTCGGCTCGGCGTCGCAGAACCTGCTCAGCTACTCCAACCCGTTCGATCCCGCGGGCGGCGGGACCGGCTTCGCGTCGCCCGGCGACGGCTTCGGGATCTTCGACCGCGACGACTCGGCCTCGGTGCCCTTCGCCCTGCTCGACGACAGCCTCGCCATCTTCACGCCCGACAGCCTCGGCATCATCAAGGATGGCAACGCCGACGCCTTCTTCGGCATCACCGACACCGAGAACGGCGACAATGCCGGCCCCGTCACTGCCGAGTGGGTGTTCGACATCGCCGGCTTCTCGGACCTCGAACTCAGCGTCGATTTCGGCGCGATGGGCGACTTCGAGAGCAGCGACGTCTTCACGATG
>NZ_FOCM01000004.1 GCF_900110115.1 Palleronia pelagia
TCGCGGATCGACCGACCTCCTCCCCGGTCGAATTCGTGTCTGGCGGCGGGACCGACCTCCTCCCCGGTCCCGCCGTCCCAAATCTCCCCAAAATCCGGATGACTGCGTGCCACGTTGCGGCGACCGACCTGGCAAGCTCAGGATCGCGCTCGTTTCGAATGTGAAAGCAGGCGGCTAGGGCAGCACACCGAGATGGCGCTAGAACGGCACGTCGTCCGCGCGGTCCGCATCGACGATGAACTTCGCCACGACCTTCTTCTGGCCGGCCTTGTCGAAGCTGATGTCGAGCTTGTCGCCCTCGATCGCCGTTACCGTGCCGTAGCCGAATTTCTTGTGAAACACGCGATCGCCGTCGGTGAAGGACGAGACGGCGTCCAGGTCGATGGTCATGTTTCGCTGTTCGCTGGGCTGGCGCATCGGGCGCTGGCTGCTGCGTTCCTGCAGGCGCCGCCAACCCGGAGAATTGTAGACATCGGCCCGGCCGGCCCGGTCGTGCAGGTCGCTTTGGCTCGCGGCCATGATGGCGGGCGACGCGCTGGACGCCATGCCGGCTGCCCCGTACCCGCCGCCGTAGAGCCCGGGCGGTGTCAGGACCTCGACATGGGCTTCGGGCAATTCGTCGATGAAGCGCGACGGCAACGCGGATTGCCACTGGCCATAGACCCGGCGGTTGGCGGCGAAGCTGATGGTGCAGACCCGCTCGGCCCGGGTGATGCCCACATAGGCCAGGCGCCGTTCTTCCTCGAGTCCCTTGAGACCGGATTCGTCCATGCTGCGCTGGGACGGGAACAGTCCGTCCTCCCAGCCCGGCAGGAAGACGGCGGGAAACTCCAGCCCCTTGGCCGCGTGCAGCGTCATGATGCTGACCTTGGCGCCGCCCTCCTCGGTTTCGTTGTCCATGATCAGCGCGACGTGTTCGAGGAAGCCCTGAAGGTTCTCGAACTGCTCCAGCGCCTTGATCAGTTCTTTCAGGTTCTCCAGCCGGCCGGGCGCCTCGGGCGTCTTATCGTTCTGCCAATGGGCTGTGTAGCCGGATTCTTCGAGAATGACCTCGGCCAGCTCGATATGACTTTGATCGGGGTCGCGGGTCATCCGGTGCCAGCGCGCGAGGCCATCGACCAGCACGCGCAGCTCGGCCGCGCCCTTGCCGGTCAGGCCCTTGTCGGCCAGCAGGATTCGCGCGCCGTCGATCAGCGTGGTGCCGTTGTCGCGGGCCGCGCGCTGGATTTTTTGCTGGGCCTTGTCGCCCAGCCCTCGCTTGGGCGTGTTCACGATCCGCTCGAACGCCAGGTCGTCGTCGGGGGACACGGCGCAGCGGAAATAGGCCATGGCATCGCGAATCTCGAGACGTTCGTAGAAGCGCGGGCCGCCGATCACGCGATAGGGCAGACCGATGGTCAGGAATCGGTCCTCGAACGCGCGCATCTGGTGCGACGCGCGCACGAGGATCGCCTGGTCGTCCAGCGACACCGGTTCCATGCCCCGTGTGCCGCGCGACATCGATTCGACCTCTTCGCCGATCCAGCGCGCCTCTTCCTCGCCGTCCCAGTGGCCGATCAGGCGCACGCGCTCGCCTTCGGTCAGGTCGGTGAACAGCGTCTTGCCCAGCCGCCCCTTGTTGGCGTCGATGACGCCGGCGGCCGCGGCCAGGATATGTGGGGTCGAGCGGTAGTTCTGCTCGAGCCGGACGACCTTGGCGCCCGGGAAGTCCTTCTCGAACCGCAGGATGTTGCCCACCTCGGCGCCGCGCCAGCCATAGATCGACTGGTCGTCGTCGCCCACGCAGCAGATGTTGCGGTGCCCCTGCGCCAGAAGCCGCAGCCACAGATACTGGGCTACGTTGGTATCCTGATACTCGTCCACCAGGATATAGCGGAACCAGCGCTGGTACTGCGCCAGAACGTCGGGATGGTCCTGGAAGATTGTGACCATGTGCAGCAACAGGTCGCCGAAATCGACGGCGTTCAGTGCTTTCAGCCGCTGCTGGTAATAGTCGTAGAGCTCGGTGCCGCGGTGGTTGAAGGCGCCCGCCTCCGAGGTCGGGACCTTCGCCGGTGTCCAGGCCCGGTTCTTCCAGTGGTCGATGATGCCCGCCAGCTGCCGTGGCGGCCAGCGCTTCTCGTCGATGCTCTCGGCGACGATCAGCTGCTTGACCAGGCGGATCTGGTCATCGGTGTCGAGGATGGTGAAGTTCGACTTCAGCCCCACGAGCTCGGCGTGGCGCCGCAGCAGCTTGACGCAGATCGCGTGGAAGGTGCCGAGCCACGGCATCCCTTCGACCGTTTGGCCCAGAAGGCTGCTCACCCGCTCCTTCATCTCGCGCGCGGCCTTGTTGGTGAAGGTCACGGCCAGGATCTCGTTCGGGCGGGCCTTTCCCTGGGTCATCAGGTGCGCGATGCGGGACGTCAGCGCGCGGGTCTTGCCGGTGCCCGCCCCCGCCAGCATCAGGACCGGTCCGTCCAGCGTTTCGACCGCTTCGCGCTGCGCCGGGTTCAGACCGTCGAGATAGGGCGCCGGCCGCGCGGACTGCATGGCGCGCTGCGACAGCGGCACGCTGGCGGCGTCGAACGCGTCGGCTTCGTCGAAACTGCTCATGCACTCTTTCTAGCGAAACCGCGGCCCGTTGGAAAGCGTGGCGTTCCACCTTCGTTCTTCCCGGGTCGGCGAAGTTGAATGGACCTGTCGTCACGTCACCCTGCGGGTCCCGCGGGAACCCGCCGACGGCGTGGCGGGGTTTGGCGCACCCGCCAGAAGCGCCCCGGAACGAATGATCGCGACGGGTCTTCTATGCCGCATACCGGGCGGCGGAGGACGCTGTGTCCCGGAGATGTAGAGGAGTAAGTCATGATGAAACGGACCCTTATCGCCAGTGTTTCGGCCATCACCCTTGCCGGTGCGGCCTCGGCCCAGGTGGCCGCGAACGCCACCACCGACCTGAACCTGCGCACGGGCCCCGGCCCCAGCTTCGAGATCGCGGGCGTCATCCCCGCCGACGGCGCGGTCGAGATCGAGCGCTGCATCGCCGAGGGCGCGTGGTGCGAAGTCAGCTTCGACGGGCAGACCGGCTGGGCCTATTCCCAGTACCTGACGGCCACCGTCGATTCGGAGCCCACTGTCGTCTACGAGAATTACGCCCCGCTTGAAGTGACCACGGTCGAGCGCAACAGCCTGGGCGGCGGGCTTGCCGGCGCTGCGGTGGGTGCCGCTGCCGGTGCGCTGATCGCCGGCCCCGTGGGCGCTGCGGCCGGAACCGCCGCCGCGGCCGGCGGCCTTCTTGGCGGTGCCATCGGCGCGGATGCGGGCATCGAGGAAACGACGGTGACCTACATCCAGGACAACCCGGTCGAGCCGGTCTACCTGGACGGTGAAGTCGTGGTCGGCGCGGGCGTCCCGCAGGGCGTCGCCGTCTACGAGGTGCCCGAGGCCCCGGTGCAATACGCCTATATCAACGGCCGCCCCGTGGCGATCGACCCCGAGACACGCCAGATCGTCTATATCGTGCGCTGATCGCGGGTCCCGGACCCCGATGGAATCGAGAGGGCGGCTTGCGGGCCGCCCTTTTTCGTGCCGGTTCCGCAAGCGCGGGGAAGGACTTGGCCTGTTCGGACCCGTCCGCCCGCGCTAGACACGCCCCATGTGGAACGCCCTCGTCTTCGCCGCGCTCGCCGGTCTCGCCATCCCGCTGGGCGGGCTGTGCGCGCTGGCGCTCGGCCGCTCGGATACCCCGATGGCCGCGTGGGGCCACGGCGTCGTGGCCTTCGGCGGCGGCGCGTTGTTCTCGGCCGTGGCGCTGGTGCTTGTGCCTGATGGCGTTGCGTCCCTGCCCGCCGTCCCCGCGTTGGTGGCATTCGTCCTGGGCGGCGTCGCCTTCGCGGCCCTCGACGGGTGGATGAAACGGCGCATGGGCAATCGCGGGCAGCTATTGGCGATGCTGACCGATTTCATCCCCGAATCCGTCGCGCTCGGGGCGCTCTTCGCCACCGGGGGCGCGGGCGGGCCATTGCTGGCCATGCTAATCGCGCTGCAGAACCTGCCCGAGGCCTTCAACGCATTCGGCGAGGCGCGCAGCGGCGGGCAAAGCCCGCGCCGGCTGCTCACGGCCTTCGCGGCCATCGCCTGCCTGGGCCCGGCCTCGGCCGCGTTCGGCATGGTCGTCCTGGCCGATCGCGAGGCGTTATTGGGCGCGCTCATGCTGTTCGCCGCAGGCGGGATCCTTTACCTGGTGTTCGAAGACGTGGCGCCGGGCGCGCCGGCCGAGGGCTCCGTGCTGCCACCGCTGGGCGCCGTCGGGGGCTTCGCGCTGGGACTGGCGGGGCACATGGCGCTGGCCGGCAGCGGCGGCTGATCCTGGCAAGCGGCCTTGCCCGCGCGTGATCACGCGATAGAACCCCCTCATGGATCTCGACGATACTCACCCATCCCTTTCGGATCTGGCCCGCCGCGCCAAGTGGCGCGTGCCGCATTTCATCTGGGAATATCTCGACAGCGCCACGGGGGACGAGGGCGCGTCGCGCCGCGCCGCCGCCGCGCTGGACGCGATCACGCTGGTGCCCGGCGTCCTGCGCAACGTGAAACCGGACCTGTCGACCGAGCTTTTCGGACACAGCTTCGACCTGCCGGTCGGCATCGCGCCGGTCGGGATGTCGGGGTCGGTCTGGCCCCGGGCCGAGGTCACGCTGGCCGAGGCCGCCGCACGCGCCAACGCGCCCTTCGGCCTGTCCACGGTGGCCGCCATGACGCCCGAGGAGGTCGGCCCGCACCTGGGCCATGGCGGGTGGTTCCAGCTTTACGCCCCCGGCGACCCCGAGATCCGTCGAGACATGCTGGCCCGCGCCCGCGACGCGGGGTTCACAGGTCTGATCCTCACCGGCGACGTGCCGGCGGCGAGCCGGCGCGAACGTCAGCGCCGGGCGCGGCTGACCAACCCCATGCGTATCACGCCGCGCATCGCCGTGCAGTCGGCGCTGGCACCGTTCTGGGCGGTCGAGACCCTGCGCAACGGCAAGCCGCACCTGAAGACGCTCGAGAAATATGCCGATCCGAACGCGGCCACCGGCGCGACGGCGCATATCGGCTACATGCTGCGCACCGCGCCGGACTGGGCCTATCTCGACGCCCTGCGCGAGGAATGGGATGGCCCATTGATGGTTAAGGGCGTCTTAAGCCCCGATGATGCATCGAGGGCCGCGGGCGTGGCCGATGCCGTCTGGGTTTCGAACCACGGCGGCCGGCAATTCGCGGGCGCACCGGCCCCCGCCGACGTGTTGCCCGCGATCCGGCAGGCCGTGGGCCCGGATTACCCGCTCATCGCCGACGGGTCGGTCCGGTCGGGAACGGACGTGCTGCGGCTGATCGCGCTGGGCGCCGATTTCGTGATGCTGGGCCGCGCCTTCCACCACGGGGTCGCCGCGTTCGGCGCGCGCGGTGCCGACCACGCGTTCCACATCCTGCGCGCGGGGATCGAGGCCGACATGGCCCAGCTGGGCATCACCCGCCCGCCCGAGGTGCGCGCCCACCTGCGATGACCCCGGATCCGGGCAAGCGACAAATGCGGAACCCTGAAAAATCGAAATTTCGCGATTTCCTCGGGGGCGATAACGCTTCGTTCACGCGCGTTACCTAGCCTTTATCTCATCGATAAGTGGTTGAGGGGAAATTCATGTTCACATCCGACAACCCGGAGGTCCTGTCTTCGCTCCTCGATGCGTTCCAGGTGCCCATGTTCGTTGCCGATTGCGAAGTCGATGACGATGCCGACCCGGTCTATCGACTGATCGCGATCAATGACTGCCATGCCCGGGCAAGCCAGATGGACAAGGCCCAGGTCGCGGACCGCCGCATCGACGAGTTGCTGTCGCCCGCGGACGCCCGGCACGTCGTCGACAAGTATCATGGCTGCGTCCGGTCCGGCCAACCGGCGGAATATCAGGAGACGCTCACGCTGAACGGATCGGAAACCCAATGGTACACGACGCTGATCCCCGCGGTCAGCGATGCCGGGCGCAAGCGGGTTATCGGAAATGCGGTCTTATTGAAGACCGAAGACGGCGCGCGCATCTTCGAGGACATCACCTATTTCTCGATGCAGTCGCAGTTCCAGCTGTCACGCATGTCCACGTATCTCGACGCTCTGGATCACCGGGCCGGTCCCATCGGGCGGGTCGACCTGGAGATCCTCTCCGCCTTGTGCCGCACGGTGGACCGGGCACTGGAAGACATCCGAAGCCTGTCCGAGCCGCAGGTGGCAGCCGTCAGGGACGCCTCGCAGGGCTACCTGATCTCCATCTCCGCAAACGACGTGGCGAATACGCCGTCGCCCGAGGATGCGGCCAACAGCTCTCAGGACCCTGTGCGAAAATCGCTGGAACAGATCTCGTCCGTGCTCAGACCCGGGGCCTGATCGCCAGATCGGATATAAAGACCTCTTTCCCCCGGGTCGGGGCGGGCTATGCTGCACTTGCAAACAGGGGAAGCACAGCATGGCCGATTTCGAAAAGATCCTGATCGCGAACCGGGGCGAGATTGCAATCCGCGTGATGCGCGCCGCGAACGAGTTGGGCAAGCGCACCGTGGCGGTCTACGCAGACGAGGACAAGCTGAGCCTTCACCGCTTCAAGGCGGACGAGGCCTATCGTATCGGCGCGGGGATGGGCCCGGTGGCGGCCTACCTGTCCATCGACGAGATCATCCGCGTGGCCCGCGCCTGCGGCGCCGACGCCATCCACCCCGGCTATGGCCTGCTATCGGAGAACCCCGAGTTCGTCGACGCCTGCGCCCGCAACGGCATCACCTTCATCGGGCCCAAGGCAGACACCATGCGGGCCCTGGGCGACAAGGCCAGCGCCCGCCGCGTGGCCATCCAGGCCGGGGTCCCCGTCATCCCGGCATCCGAAGTCCTGACCGACGACATGGAGGCGACGCGCAAGGCCGCCGAGGACATCGGCTACCCCATGATGCTGAAGGCCAGCTGGGGCGGCGGCGGCCGCGGCATGCGCCCGATCCTGTCGCCCAGGGAGCTGGAGGAAAAGGTCCGCGAGGCCCGGCGCGAGGCCGAGGCCGCCTTCGGTAACGGCGAGGGTTACCTCGAAAAGATGATCGAGCGGGCGCGCCACGTCGAAGTCCAGATCCTCGGCGACCAGCACGGCCAGATCTACCACCTGTGGGAACGCGATTGCTCGGTCCAGCGGCGCAACCAGAAGGTCGTCGAACGCGCACCGGCCCCGTACCTGTCGGGCGCTCAGCGCGAAAAGCTTTGCAACCTCGGCAAGAAGATCGCCGAGCACGTGGGCTACGAATGCGCCGGCACCATCGAGTTCCTGATGGACATGGATACCGGCGATTTCTACTTCATCGAGGTGAACCCCCGCGTCCAGGTCGAGCATACCGTGACCGAAGAGGTCACGGGCATCGACGTGGTCCGCGCCCAGATCCTGATCGCCGAGGGCAAGAGCCTGGTCGAGGCCACGGGCACCGCGTCGCAATACGACGTGAAACTGGACGGCCACGCGATCCAGTGCCGCATCACCACCGAGGATCCGACCAACAACTTCATCCCCGATTACGGCCGCATCACCGCCTATCGCGGCGCCACGGGCATGGGCATCCGCCTGGATGGCGGAACCGCCTATTCCGGTGCGATCATCACCCGCTACTACGACTCGCTTCTGGAAAAGGTCACGGCCTGGGCCCCCACGCCCGAGGCCGCGATCGCCCGGATGGACCGCGCCCTGCGTGAATTCCGCATCCGCGGGGTGAACACGAATATCGAGTTCGTCATCAATCTGCTGAAGCACCCGACCTTCCTGAACTACGAATACCACACCAAGTTCATCGACCAGACGCCCGAGCTGTTCTCGTTCAAGCAGCGGCGCGACCGGGCCACCAAGATCCTGCGCTACATCGCGGACATCACGGTGAACGGCCACCCCGAGACCGAGGGCCGTACGCGACCCCATGCCGAGGCCAAGACACCGGTGCCCCCCGCCCCGCGCACCGAGGGCATCCCCCAGGGCACGCGCAACATCCTGGACGATTTCGGCCCGCAGGCGGTGGCCGACTGGATGCTGGACCAGAAGCAGCTGCTGATCACCGACACCACCATGCGCGACGGGCACCAGTCGCTGCTGGCCACGCGGATGCGCTCGATCGACATGACCCGCGTCGCGCCGGCCTATGCCGCCAACATGCCGCAGCTTTTCTCGATGGAATGCTGGGGCGGCGCGACCTTCGACGTGGCCTACCGCTTCTTGCAGGAATGTCCGTGGCAGCGCCTGCGCGACCTGCGCGCGGCCATGCCGAACCTGATGACCCAGATGCTGCTGCGCGCGTCGAACGGCGTGGGCTACACCAACTATCCCGACAACGTGGTGCGCGGGTTCATCCGGCAGGCGGCCAGCAGCGGCGTCGACGTCTTCCGCGTGTTCGACAGCCTCAACTGGGTCGAGAACATGCGCGTCGCCATGGACGAGGTCATCGCCCAGAACAAGGTCTGCGAGGGCACCATCTGCTATACCGGCAACATGATGGACCCGGACCGGTCCAAGTACGACCGCGACTACTACGTGAAGATGGGCAAGGAGCTGAAGGCCGCCGGCGCCCACGTGCTTGGTGTGAAGGACATGGCCGGCCTGCTGAAACCCAACGCCGCGCGTGTCCTGATCACCGCCCTGAAGGAAGAGGTCGGCCTGCCCATCCACTTCCACACCCACGACACGGCCGGCATCGCCTGCGGCACGATCCTCGCCTGCGCCGAGTCGGGCGTCGACGCGGTCGATTGCGCCATGGACGCGCTGTCGGGCAACACCAGCCAGGCCACCATGGGCACCGTGGTCGAAGCGCTCGCCGGGACCGAGCGGGACACCGGTCTCGACATCGCGGCCATCCGCGAGATCAGCAATTACTGGGAGGCCGTGCGCGAACACTACGCGGCGTTCGAGTCGGGTCTCCAGGCCCCCGCCTCCGAGGTCTATCTGCACGAGATGCCGGGCGGGCAGTTCACAAATCTCAAGGCGCAGGCGCGGTCAATGGGGCTGGAAGAGCGCTGGCACGAGGTCGCCCAGACCTATGCCGACGTGAACCAGATGTTCGGCGACATCGTGAAGGTGACGCCGTCCTCGAAAGTGGTGGGCGATATGGCCCTGATGATGGTGGCCCAGGGCCTCACCCGCGCCGATGTCGAGGATCCCAAGAAGGACGTATCCTTCCCAGACTCGGTAGTCGAAATGATGAAGGGCTACCTGGGCAAGCCGCCGGGAGGCTGGCCCGAGGGCATCCAGAAGAAGATCCTGAAGAACGAAAAGCCGCTGGAGGATCGCCCCGGGAAAACGCTGAAGCCTGTGGACCTTGAAAAGGCACGGGCCGAGGCCGCCGAGGCCTGTGGCGGCGAAATCGACGACGAGGACCTGATGGGATATCTGATGTATCCCAAGGTCTTCACCGAGTATCGCCTGCGCCACGAGGAATACGGCCCCGTGCGCACCCTGCCCACGCCCACCTTCTTCTACGGCATGGAAACGGGTGACGAGATCACCGCCGAAATCGACCCGGGCAAGACGCTGGAAATCCGGCTTCAGGCCCTTGGGGAGACGAACGACCAGGGCGAGGTCAAGGTCTTCTTCGAACTCAACGGCCAACCCCGCACGGTTCGCGTGCCCAACCGCAAGATCGCCGGCGCCGCGGGGGTGAAGCAGAAGGCCGAGCCCGGCAACACCAACCACGTGGGCGCGCCCATGCCGGGTGTCGTCGGCTCGATCGCGGTCGAGGTCGGCAAGGCCGTCAAGCAGGGCGACATGCTGCTGACCATCGAGGCCATGAAGATGGAGACGGGCCTTCACGCCGACCGCGACGCCACGATCAAGGCGATCCATGTCGCACCCGGCGCGCAGATCGACGCCAAGGACCTTTTGATCGAATACGAATGATCGGCCGCGGGCGCCCGTGTCAGGGCGCCCCCTCGCCCGCCGAGGCCCTCAACCGGCGATCCGACAGCACCGCCGCCAGCGCATCCAGCGCCGGGCGAATGCCCGGATCGTTGCGCGCCGCGTGATGGGCCACCAGCCACTCCTCGTGGGCCAGCGCGTCGATCTCGGGGCCAAGACGCTGCAAGGGTTCCGCATCACCGATGAACGTGGGCAGCACGACCCGCCCGACGCCCGCACGCGCGAGGTCCAGCGCCAGCCGGGGGCTGGTGGCAGTGGTGACGATGCGCTTGTCCGGCTCGGAGCGGACCCACCGCGCAGATGGCGGCACGCCATCGCCCTCGGGCAGCGTGACGAAGCCCTCCACGTCCTTGGACAGCGCGTAGATCGCGTATCGGATCGTCGCCGTGCGCCGTCCGGCCAGCCAGTCCTGCGCGGGGCGACGGTTGCGGATGCCGATATCCGCCGCACGCCGGGCGATATCCAGCTCCGCCGTCGACGGAACGAAGGCGGGCACCCACGGCGCGTCGGGCGACCACCAGCGGTCGAGATGGCGGGCGAGGAACCGGCAGGTCCAGTCCCCGGCGGTGATCCGCACCGACAGCGGCCCCTGGTCCGAGGTCAGCCGCCCCAGCCGTTGCGTCACCTCGCGCAGGCCGCCCACTTCGCGGGCCAGCGCGTGGCCCTCGGCGGTCAGCGCGTAGCCCCGCGCGCCCCGGTCGAACAGACGGCGCCCCAGCAGGGTTTCCAGAGCGGCCATCCGGCGGCTGAGGGTCGGCACGCTGGCCCCGCTGTGCCGCGCGGCACCGGCCAGCGAGCCGGCATCGGCCACGGCGAGAAACAGCGCCATGTCGTCAAGCGAGGGTGATCCTTTCATTTCTGAAAGGCTAGTTGCCGAAATCGGGCCTGCATAGCCCCCTATCCATCGACATATGGTGAGATCATTCCCGATACGAAAGGAAACACCATGTTCGTTCAATACCACAGCCAGACCCGAACCGACGCCGACCGGCCCGCCACCGCCTACGAGGCCGAGCGCGCCGAGATCCTCGACCGCGTGGACGCGGCGCGCCGCCGCGACCGCGACGACCGTCGGGCACGACGCCTGAGGACGCTGCGCAGGCTCGTTCGCCTGCCGTTGGGCAACCGCCGAAAGGAGCCGAAATTTCCGCTTGCGACCCGCACGCGTCGGCGGTAAAGCCTGCCCCACTTGATGACGCGGGCGTAGCTCAGGGGTAGAGCATTACCTTGCCAAGGTAAGGGTCGTGAGTTCGAATCTCATCGCCCGCTCCATCAAGCAGACCGATCTGGCGCGCGGGCGTAGCTCAGGGGTAGAGCATTACCTTGCCAAGGTAAGGGTCGTGAGTTCGAATCTCATCGCCCGCTCCAGATCAGACCCAGGCCGCCCGCGGGGCGGCTTTTTCGTGTCCAGCGTTACGCCAGCCGACCGTCCGACAGCCGCAGCGACCGGTCCATGCGCCCGGCAAGCTCGAGATTGTGGGTGGCGATCAGGGCCGACAGGCCGGTGTCGCGCACGAGGCTCATGAGCGCCCCGAAGACCCGCTCGGACGTCTCGGGGTCGAGGTTGCCCGTGGGCTCGTCGGCCAGCAGCAGGCGCGGCCCGTTGGCCAGCGCCCGGCAGACCGCGACGCGCTGCTGTTCGCCGCCCGACATGGCCGAGGGGCGATGGTCGGCGCGGTGCTCGACCCCCACGCTGGCCAGAAGCTCGCGCGCCCGTGCCTCGGCCTTCGCCTGCGACACGCCCTCGGCCAGCTGCGGCAGGACGATGTTCTCGGCGGCCGTGAACTCGGGCAGCAGGTGGTGGAACTGGTAGACAAAGCCGATATCGGCGCGCCGCGCGGCGGTGCGCTTGCGGTCCGACAGGCCCGTGGTGTCCTGCCCGCCCAGCAGGACCCGGCCCGCGTCGGCGGTGTCCAGCAAACCCGCGATATGCAGCAGGGTCGACTTGCCCGCGCCCGACGGCGCGACCAGGGCCACGACCTCGCCGGGCTGGATCGCCAGCGAGCAGCCGCGCAGCACCTGCACCTCGGATGGCTTTCCGCGGTTATAGACCTTCTCGATGCCTTCCAGGCGCAGCGTCTCACTCATAGCGCAGGGCCTCGACTGGGCTCATCCGGGCCGCGCGGCGGGCCGGGAAGATGGTGACGATGAAGGAAAGCCCCAGCGACAGTGCCACGGCGCTCAGCACGTCGGCAAGCTGCAGCTTGGCAGGCAACGCATAGATCCCCCGGATCGACGGGTCCCATGCCTGCCCGCCCGAGAAATAGTTGATGGCCGAGAAGATGGGGTCGATCCAGATCGCGAAGGCGCAGCCCAGGATGACGCCCAGGACCGTCCCGATCAGCCCCGTCATGGCCCCGCAGATGAAGAACACCCGCAGGATGGCGCCCTCGGTCAGGCCGATGGTGCGCAGGATGCCGATGTCGCGGCCCTTGTTCTTCACCAGCATGATCAGCCCCGAGATGATGTTCATCGCCGCGATCAGCACCAGCACCGACAGGATGACGAACATCACGTTATCCTCGATATCCAGCGCGCGCAGAAAGGCGCCCGAGGCGTCCCGCCAGGTCCACGCGAGGATCTGGTCGCCCGCGGCGGACAGCAGCGAGGGCGCCAGCGCGTCGACGCGCTCGGGCGCCTCGACCATGACCTCGATCTCGTCGGCGACGCCTTCCTGGTTGAAATAGGTCTGCGCCTCGGTGAACGGCATGTAGACCCGCGTGCGGTCGATGTCATAGCGCCCGGCGGTGAAGACATAGACGATTTCGTAGTTCGAGACGCGCGGGCTGGTCCCGAAGGCCGTCTTGACGCCGTTGGGCGAGATCAGCTGCACCACGTCGCCCACCGTCGCCTGCAATTCGCGGCTGACGCCCGACCCGATGGCGATGCCCGGCACGCCCTCGGCCCCGAACCTGTCGATATCGCCCCAGCTTTCCTGCGGGTCGGCGACGCGAGGGATGGTCATCAGGTCGTCGGGCCGGATGCCGAAGACCTCGACCCCGCTGGTATTGCCCTGGGCCGAGGCCATGACCTGCCCCTTGATCAGCGGCGCCGCGCGGATCACGCCCGGCACCTCGGCCACGCGCTCGGTCATCTCTTCGAACTCGACGATGTCGCGCGACATGGCGCCGGACTCGGTCATGTATTGCGCGGAATAAAGCGAGACATGGGCATTGGCGCCCAGGATCGTGTCGACGAATTCCTCGCGGAAGCCCGTGCGCACAGCCAGCGTCGCGATCAGCGCGAAGACCGCCAGCGTGATCCCCACGAGGCTGATCCAGGTCATCACGCTGACGCCGCCCTCGGCGCGCTTGGCCCGCAGGTAGCGCCAGGCGATCATCCATTCGAAACGGGCAAAGGGGGCTGTGCGCACGGCGGGGCCTTACATGGGGTCGGGTTGGGCGCGAGCCTTGGGGGCTTTGCCGCGCGGCGTCAAGTCAGCCCCGCGTGAGCACGGGCCGCGGCCTCAACCCTCGGCCTGCTCCTCGACCGGGGCCTGGCGCAGGCGCTTGACCTCCGAGGTCGCCCCCAGCGCGTTCACCAAGGAGGCAAAGCGCGCTTCGGTCACCTCGCCGAACAGGTCGCGGGCCGTGTCGGTCAGGGCCAGCACCAGGTGCTTCTTCTTCGGGTGCCAGCTGAGACGGCCCAGCGCGCCGGGAGTCTGGGCCGAGAACATGGCGCCAAAGCGCATGGCCTTGCCCAGGACCTCGGCCTGGGCGATCTGGTCGTCGTCGAGGATCGAGATCAGGTCCTCAAACCGCGTTCCGGTCCGCGAATTCTTGTAGCGGTGCAGCAGAGCCAGCCCCAGGAACACGCGCTCGCGGTGGGTCAGCCCGCCGAGGTTCGCGCGGGTGGCGTTGTCGAAACACGCCTCGTGCCGGTAATCGGGGTGTGCGCGCCAGCTGACATCGTGTAGCAGGCAGGCGGCCCGGATGATGCGCAAACGGCTGTCGCGCTCGCCTTTGAAGAGCGGCAGGATGAAATGATAGAGCGCGCGCCCGAAGCCCGGCAGGCGCGCGTCCTTCTGCTCGGCGAAGCGGCAGGCTTCGATCAGCGGGTCGCGGTCGCGCAGCCGTTGCGGCATCTGTTCGTAAAGCAGCCCCTCGCGGATGCCGTAGCTGGAAACCGCGATCTCGCGCGGTTTCAGCGCGCGCACCAGCTGCCGCAGCACCAGCGCGGCGGTGGGGACCAGCGCCATGCGCGCCTCGCCGATGCCGGTCTGCGCGCGAAGTTCGTCGGTCTCGTAGGCCTCGATGTATTTCAGCGTGGCCTGCACCGACTTGGTGGTCATGCGATACTCGTGCAGCACGTGCAGCGGATAGCCGCGGCGCACCATGTCGATCTTGGCGATGGCCCGCCACGAACCGCCCACGAGGAACAGGCGCTTGGCGTCGGTGCCGACCTCGTCGACCAGTTCGGCCATCACGCGCTTGATCTCGGCCTTCATGCCCTTCTTGCCGCCGGGTATGCCCTGCAGGCGCAGCGGCCCGAGGCCCGAGGTCACGCGCTTGCCGACGCGGCCATCCGCGATCTGGGCCAGTTCCATGGACGAGCCGCCGATATCGCAGACCAGCCCCTCGGCGCCCGGCCAGCCCAGCAGCACGCCCTGGGCCGCCAGCCGCGCCTCTTCCTGGCCGTCCACCACCCACATTGGCAGGCCGGTGGCGCGTTCGACCTCGGCGCGGAAGGCGGGACCGTCGTCGGCCTCGCGCATGGCGGCGGTGGCGACGGTGACCACGGGTTTCGCGCCCATGCCGCGGCTGAGCTCGGCGAACCGTTTCATGGCCGCCAGAGCGCGGTTGCGTCCCTCGGGGTGCAACTGGCCGGTCTGGGCATAGTCGCGGCCCAGGCCACACATGACCTTTTCGTTGAAGAAATACGCGGGCGAGCGCGCCGCGCCGTCGAACACGACGAGCCGGACCGAGTTCGAGCCAACGTCGATCACGCCCACCCGGCTGAGCGCCCGGGCCGAGGGATCATCGAAAAGCGGCGCGCCGAACGGGCCGTAATCGTCCCGTGTCTTCGTCGTGGTGTCGGTCATGAAAGGCCTCCCGGGCGCCACAGGCTGGGCTGGATGATGGCGCGTCAAGCTGTCGCGTCAATCATCCGCGTGGGTCAGTTCGGGCACATCCCCTGCCCCGGCCGAGCCGCGACCCGACAGAGACGGGTTCTCCATGAAGAAGCGATGGCAGTTGAACAGGCGCTGTCCCTCCTCGGCGGCGGGGCGGCTGTAGCTGCCATCGGGCTGCAGGACCCAGCTCTGCGCCTCGTCTGCCAGGTTCGCGGCCATGATCTGCGCCATGATCTGGTTGCGCACGGTGGGGGTGGTGCATTCCACCAGCGTCTCGACCCGGCGATTGAGGTTGCGGCCCATCCAGTCGGCCGACGAGATGTAGACCCGCGCCTTCTTCGACGGGATCTCGGCCCCGTTGCCGAAACAGACGATGCGCGAATGTTCGAGGAACCGGCCGACGATGGATTTCACGCGGATATTCTCGCTGAGCCCTTTGATCCCCGGCCGCAATCCGCAGATGCCGCGCACCACGAGGCTGATCTGCACCCCCGCCTGGCTGGCGCGGTAGAGCGCGTCGATCACGTCGGTCTCGATCAGCGCGTTCATCTTGCCCCAGATGATCGCCGGGCGGCCGGCTTGCGCGTGGGCGATTTCCTCGTCGATGCGGGCGATCAGCGTCGATTTCAGGTCGATGGGCGAGATCGCCAGGTTTTCGAGCGCCTCGGGCTGGGCGTATCCCGACAGGTAGTTGAAAAGCCGCGTGGCATCGCGCCCCAGCGCCGGATCGCAGGTGAACAGCGACAGGTCGGTATAGATGCGCGCGGTGATGTGGTGATAGTTGCCGGTCCCGAAATGGGAATAGGTCACCATCCGGTCGCCTTCACGCCGGACGACCGTGCTGATCTTGGCGTGGGTCTTGAGGTTGAGGAACCCGTAGACCACGTGGACGCCCGCGCGTTCCAGCTTGCGCGACTGGCGGATATTGGCGGCCTCGTCGAACCGCGCCTTCAGCTCGACCAGCGCGGTGACCGATTTACCCTGCTCGGCCGCCTCGCACAACGCGTCGACGATGGGGCTGTCGTAGGACGTCCGGTAGAGCGTCTGCTTGATCGCCACCACCTTGGGATCGTTCGCGGCCTGCGCCAGGAACCGCACAACCATGTCGAAGGTCTCGTAGGGGTGGTGCAGCAGCATGTCCTTCTGCGCGATGGCGGCGAACATGTTGCCCTCGTGGTCCTGCACGCGCTCGGGCACGCGCGGGGTGAAGCTGGGCCACAGGAGATCGGGCCTGTCGGGCAGCACCAGTTCCGACAGGGCGGCGACGCCGATGATGCCGTCGACCTCGACCACCTCGTCGTCGGTGACGGGCAGTTCGGACATGATGACCTTCTTCAGGCCGGGCGGCGCGCCCGCGCTGATGGTGCAGCGCACGACCTCGCCCCTGCGGCGCCGTTTCAACGCGACCTCGAATTCGCGCACCAGGTCCTCGGCCTCGTCCTCAACCTCGAGATCGCTGTCGCGCAGCACGCGGAAGGTGCAGTGTCCCTTGACCTTATAGCCGGGATAGAGCGTGCCAAGATGCAGCAGCAGCAGGTCCTCGAGCGGCAGGAATCGGCGCTGCCCCTCGGGCGCGGGCAGCGCCATGAAGCGGTCGATCTGATGCGGGATCGGCAGCAGCGCGCGCAACGTCCGCTTGTCCGACTTGCGCTCGAGCTGGATCGCCAGCGAATAGCCGGTGTTCGGGATGAAGGGGAACGGATGCGCCGGGTCGATGGCCAGCGGCGACAGGACCGGGAACACCTTGTCGAGGAACACCTCCGACAGGAATTCACGGTCGGCCTTCGACAGGTCGTTGGCCGTGAGGATATGGATACCCTGTTCGGACATCTCGGCGCAAAGTTGGCTGTAGACCACCTGCTGATGGGCCAGCAGCGACCGCGCGTCGATGTTGATGAGCCTCAGCTGCTCGGCCGGGGTGCGGCCGTCGGATCCGGGCGTGGTGTTGCCCGCATGGGCCAGCTCGCGCAGGCCCGCCACGCGCACGGTGTAGAACTCATCCAGGTTGGTGGCGCTGATCGACAGGAACCGCAGCCGCTCGAGCAGGGGAACGCGGGGATTCTCGGCCTCTTCCAGCACGCGCCAATTGAAGGCGACCCATGACATCTCGCGGTTGAAGAACCGCGCCGGCCCGGTCAGGTCCTCGCCCTCGGGCGGATCGACGGGTTCCGGCAAGTCGGATTTCAGGAAATCGGCGATGGTCATGTCAGGTCCTCGTCGGATCCGGGGATGTCTGGGTCGTCTTCCAGGACGCGGCGGGCCAGCTCGCGCGTGACGGGCCGCTTTTTCGAAAGCGACAGGCCGTCGATCCGCGCCACCAGACGCCGCGCCTCGGCGCCGGTGCGGGTCATGCGCGGGACCAGGAACTCGATCACGTTTTCCACCTGCCGCTTGCCGTCACGCTCGGCGATGTGGCGATCGGCGAACTGCTTGCGCAAAAGCGCCGCCAGGAGCGCGTCGTCCGGCGGCAGCAGCGTGGCGAGGTTGCTGCCGAGGATGCGCGAGCGCAGGTCGGGCAGCGCGATGGCCCAGCGGCTGGGCGCGGCGCGACCGGTCATCAGAAGCCGCCCCTTCTGCGACAGCAGCAGATTGTGCAGGTGGAACAGTGCGGCCTCTTCCTTGCGGGACCCGCCGATCAGCGGCACGTCCTCGACCACCACGTGCCGCGCCTCGGCCAGGGTCGGCACGCTCAGCCGCGACAGCGCGGTGGCGTCCACCACCAGCCCGTCCACCCGCGCCGCCCAGACATGGGCCAGGTGGGTCTTGCCCGACGCCTCGGGCCCCGACAGCACCAGCTTGCCCGAGGGCCAGCGGTCCGAGGCGTCGACCTGCGCCACGGCGGCGGCGTTCGCCTCGGACAGGACGAAATCCTCGCGCCCCAGCGCACGGCGCGCGGGCAGGTCCAGGAACAACTGCTCAGCCATCGTGGCCTTCCCCGTCATCCTCGGCGGTGCCGCGATAGAGCGGCGAGTCAGTGTAGCGGTGGACCCCGAACCGCGCCAGCACGCCCAGCGCGGCGGCCACCGGCACCGCGATCAGCAGGCCGACGAACCCGAAGACGGCGCCGAAAGCCGACAGCGCGAACAGCAGCCAGACCGGGTGCAGCCCCACGCTGGAGCCCACCAGCTTGGGCGTCAGGATGTTGCCCTCGATGAACTGGCCCGACTGGAAGATGGCCCAGACCGCGAGAATCCACAGCCAGTCGCCCCAGAACTGGAACAGCGCCAAGCCGATGGCCAAAACGCCGCCGACCAGCGCGCCCACATAGGGGATGAAGGTCAGGAACCCGGCGATGGCCCCTACGACGAAGCCGAATTGCAGGCCGACCAGCGCCAAGGCGGCGGCATAGTAGATGCCGAGGATCAGGCAGACCGTGCCCTGCCCCCGGACGAAGGACGCCAGCGTGCGATCGATCTCGCGCGCCAGCTCGCGGATCGTGGGCGCGTGTTCACGGGGCAGCAGCTCGTCGATGCGGGCGACCATCTTGTCCCAGTCCAACAGCAGGTAGAACGCCACCACCGGCACGATGACCAGCAGGACCAGCGCGTTGACGATGCCGGAGAAGGAGGCCAGCGCCCCCTCGATCAGGGTGCCCGCGCGTTCGCGGATGGCGCCCGTCACCGAGGTCAGCGACCGGCTGAGCGTCTGCTCGATATCGCCGATGTCGGGGAACCGCTCGACAAGGCCGGGGAAGGTGCCGCTCAGCCAGACCTGAAGCCGCGCCACGTTCTCGGGCGCGCTTTCGATGATCGAGGCGATCCGCTCGACCAGCGACGCCGCCTGCGTGACCAGCGTCGGGATGACCAGCAGGCTGAGGGTGATGAACAGGATCAGGCCCAGCACCGTCATCAGCGCCACCGACACCACGCGGCTGAGGCCCAGCGTCTCGAATCGGTCGGCCACGGGATCCAGCAGGTAGGCCACCGCCGCCCCCAGCAGGAACGGCAGGATCACGTCGCCCAGCCACCACAGCAGGACAAGCAGCACGACCAGCGCCGCGCCCCAATATTTCAACTGTTCGCGAACCGGCAGGGCCATGGATCTTCTCTGTCTTGGACGCCTTCCTTGTCTTACGTCCCGCCCAACGGCGCAAGGCCCGCCGCCCCGGCCGCGCAAGATCACCACGGATCATATCGTCGGCCGCTCGCGGCCGCATCCGCTTGGCAAGCCGCGCGCTTTGATCTACCGCTGGGCCGCATTCAACGTTGGAAAGGCCCGCCCTTATGCGTCTCAGCCGTTATTTCCTGCCGGTCCTGAAGGAAACGCCCGCCGAGGCGCAGATCGCGTCGCACCGCTACATGTTGCGGGCGGGCATGATCAAGCAGGCCGCCGCCGGGATCTACTCGTGGCTGCCCCTGGGCTGGCGCGTGCTGAAGCGGATCGAGGACATCGTCCACCAGGAACAGCAGCGCGCGGGCCATATCCCGATGCTGATGCCCACGATCCAGTCCGCGGACCTGTGGCGCGAGTCCGGCCGCTATGACGCCTACGGCCCGGAAATGCTGCGCATCACCGATCGCCACGACCGCGACATGCTGTTCGGCCCCACCAACGAGGAGATGATCACCGACATCTTCCGCAGCCACGTGAGCAGCTACCGCGACCTGCCGCTGACGCTGTATCACATCCAGTGGAAATTCCGCGACGAGGTGCGCCCGCGCTTCGGCGTCATGCGGGGCCGCGAGTTCTACATGAAGGACGGCTACAACTTCGACGTGGACCGCGACGCGGCGCTGCATGCCTACAACCGCCATATGGTCACCTACCTGCGCAGCTACGAACGGATGGGCCTGAAGGCGATCCCGATGCGGGCCGATTCCGGTCCCATCGGCGGCGACAACACGCACGAGTTCCTGCTGCTGGCCGACACGGGTGAGAGCGAAGTCTTCTACGACAGCGCCATCCTGGATCTGGAACTGGGCGACCGGGCCATCGACTTCGACAGCGTCGAGCAGTGCCAGGCCATCTGCGACGAGTGGACGGCCCCCTACGCCCGCACCGACGAGACCCACGACCCGGCCCTGTTCGACCAGGTGCCCGAGGACCGGCGCCGCCAGTCGCGCGGCATCGAGGTGGGCCAGATCTTCTACTTCGGCACCAAGTATTCCGAGGCCATGGGCGCCCGCGTCACCAACAAGGATGGCGAGGTCGTACCGGTGCACATGGGCTCGCACGGGATCGGCGTCAGCCGCCTGGTGGGCGCGATCATCGAGGCCAACCACGACGACAAGGGCATCATCTGGCCCGAGCAGGTGACGCCGTTCCATTGCGGCATCGTCAACCTGCGCCAGGGCGACGGCGATTGCGACGCGGCCTGCGAACGGATCGAGGCGGCGCTGATCGAAAAGGGGCTCGACCCGCTCTACGACGACCGAGACACGCGCGCCGGCGGCAAGTTCGCCACCATGGACCTGATCGGTCTGCCTTGGCGCATCACCGTCGGGCCCCGCGGGTTGCAGAACGGCGTGGTCGAGCTGACCAGCCGCCGCACCGGCGAAAGCGAAGAGATGTCCATCGACGCGGCCATCGACCGGATCGGACAGATCTACGCCGCCGCCTGAGCCCGGTTTTGCCCGGCGCAGCGCCGGACGAACCGACCGGGCCCAATCGTCGCAATCCGGTCCTGCCGGTTGACGCAGGGTCCCCGGATGCCTTTACAGGTTGCATGTCCGATGCATCCCCCGCCCTGATCGACCGCCTGCGCCAGATCGTCGGCCGCAAGCACTGCCTGACCGACCCGGCGCAGACCGAGCGCTATCGCAAGGGCTGGCGGTCGGGCGAAGGCGACGCCATCGCGGTGGTGCGCCCGGGATCGCTGGTCGAGCAGTGGCGCGTTCTGCGCGCCTGCGTCGAGGCCGACACCATCGTCATCATGCAGGCCGCGAACACGGGGCTCACCGAAGGCTCGACCCCCAAGGGCGGCTATGACCGCGACGTGGTGATCGTTTCGACCCTGCGGCTGGACGGGATCCACCTGATCCGGGACGGGCGCCAGATCGTCGGTCTTCCGGGCAGCACGCTCTACAAGCTCGAGAAACTTCTCGACCCGCTGGGGCGTGAGCCGCACAGCGTCATCGGCTCGTCCTGCGTGGGCGCGTCGATCATCGGCGGCATCTGCAACAACTCGGGCGGCGCGCTGGTCCGGCGCGGCCCCGCCTATACCGAGCTTTCGGTCCACGCCCGGCTGAACGCCGATGGCAGGCTGGAGCTGGTCAACAATCTCGGGATCGACCTGGGCAACGACCCCGAGGAGATGCTGGAGACGCTGGAACACGGCGATTTCTGCCCCGAGCAGATCCACGACGACGCGGGCCGCGCGTCGGATGACGACTATGCCGCCCGCGTGCGCGAGGTCGACGCCGCCACGCCCGGACGGTTCAACGCCGATCCGCGCGGGCTGCACGAGGCTTCGGGATCGGCCGGGAAGCTCGCGGTCTTCGCCGTGAGGCTGGACACCTTCCCGACGGCCGAAGGGGCCAAGACCTATTACGTGGGCACCAACGACACGGCGCAACTGACCGCCCTGCGCCGTGCCCTGCTGAGCGAGCTGGAAGACCTGCCGATCAGCGGCGAATACGTCCATCGCGACTGCTTCGAGATCTCGCGCAAATACGGCAAGGATACGCTGCTGATGATCCACTGGCTGGGCACGTCGCGAATGCCCACGCTTTTCGGCATCAAGGAGTCGCTGGACGCGCGGTTTCACAAGATCGGACTGCTGCCGGGCAACCTGCTGGACCGGGTCATGCAGGGCCTGAGCCGCCTGTTCCCCGAGGCGCTGCCGAAGCGGCTTCTGCGGTTCCGCGACCGGTTCGAGCATCACCTGATCCTGAAGGTCGCCGGACCGAGCGCCGAGGCGACCGAGGAGATCCTGACCCGCACGGTGGGCGCGGACGGCTGGTTCCTGTGCGACCCGCACGAGGCGGCCAAGGCCACGCTCAACCGCTTCGCCGCCGCCGGGGCCGCCGCGCGCTATGACGTGATGCTGGGCACGGACAGCGGCGGGCTGCTGCCGCTGGACATCGCGCTGCGCCGCAACGACGACGACTGGTTCGAAGTGCTGCCGCCGGACCTGGACGACCAGATCGCCGCCAAGATCTATTACGGCCATTTCCTGTGCCACGTGCTGCACCAGGATTACGTCCTCAAGGCCGGTGCGGACCCCGAGGCCGTGAAGGCGCGGATGCTGGAGATCCTGGACCGGCGCGGGGCGGAGTACCCGGCCGAGCACAACGTGGGCCACCTCTATGCGGCGAAACCGGCGCTGGTCGATCACTACAAGTGCTGCGATCCGACGAATTCGTTCAACCCCGGTATCGGGAAGACCTCGCGCAAGAAGCACTGGGCGGCGTGACGGGGCTGCGCCGCGGCTGATCGGCAGGTCTAGCGCCGCCCCGCAAGCTCGAGGATCAATGTCCGCTTGTCCTTGTCCATGGGCGCCTCGATCCCCGCCTCCTTCGCGGCCTCGTAGACCTCGGCGCGGGTCCGGCCCAGCCATTCGGCGATGTCGTCCTCGACCGGGCCGTCCAGCGCGTCCAGCAACGCGTCCCGCGTCATGTCGGTATGCCCGCCCAGTTCGCGCACCGATCCCAGGTCGCGCAGCGCGTCCTTCGACAGCTCCGACAGCTCAACCGGCATCCTTCAGCGCCTCGACCAGATCGTCCTTGTCCATGTCCGACCGGCCATCGACATCGTGGTCCTGCGCCATGTCGTAAAGCTCGTCTTTCGTCTTCGCCTCCAGCGACGCCTTCGAGCCCTTGCCGCGCCCGTTCCCGTCGGTGGCCTCGTCGATGGCATCCAGCAGCTCGTCCTTGGCCATGTCCGACCGGCCGTCGATGTTCAGGTCCTGCGCCCGCTCCATCAGCATGTCCTTGGTGGGCCCGTCCTTCTTGATGCGCGCGACCTTATCCTTCACGTCGTCGGGCTGCTCCACGAACTGCCCCGAGCCGTCCTTCTTCTTCTGGGTCGAGCGGGCGTATTCATCCTCGGTCAGCAGCATGCGGACCTTGCGCGGCAAATACCGCTCACCCGATTCCAGCGCCGCGTCGCCCGACTTGGTGCCCCAGTCCTCCTCGGTCCATTCGTGCAGGTCGGTGTCGTCCTGGTCGGGGCCATCATCGGCATAGCCGCCGCCGCGCCGCTGGTATTCCTGCACGGCCATCTGCGCCTTGCGGGCGGACCACTGGCCGGGCTCGCCCCCCTTGTCGGACTGCGTGATCTCGTCTTTCACCTTCTCCCACAGGTCGGGGTCGGTCTTCTCGGCGCTGGACATGGATGTCTCCTTCTTCGATGCGGCCACAACGCCGATCAACACTGCGTGGGTTCCCCCTGCGGCAGAACGCCCGGGCCGGAACGCTCAAGGTGGCGCGACGTTGTCCGGGAAACGGAGGTTTTCCATGACACGACTGATTTCAACGCTTCTTCTGGGCACCGCGCTGGCCGTGCCCGCCATGGCCGAGCAGCACGGCGAACCCGTCGAACAGGGGGCGAAGAACGTCCCCGAGTTCGAGCCCGCCTGGCCCAACCAGACCCGCGCGCCCGCGATGGACAGCGGCGTGACGCTGTCCACGCAGGTCGTCGCCGATGGCCTGACGCATCCCTGGGGAGTCGAGGTCCTGCCCGACGGCAGCTACCTGGTGACCGAGCGCGCGGGCCAGCTGCGCCACATCACCCGCGAGGGCGAGCTAAATGACCCGATCTCGGGCGTGCCCGAGGTGTTCAACCGCGACCAGGGCGGCCTTCTGGACGTGGCGCTGGCGCAGGATTTCGAGGACAGCCGGACGATCTACCTGACCTATTCCAAGCCCATGGGCGACGGGATGTCGGTGACCGCCGCCGCGCGGGGCACCCTGACCGAGGACATGAGCGCGCTGGAAGACGTGACCGACATCTTCGTGCAGACGCCGCCGTCGCCCACGGCCAAGCACTATGGCAGCCGCGTCGTCCTGGACGGCGATTATGCCTACATCACCACGGGCGAGCATTCGTCCATGAGCGAACGCGGCAACGCGCAGGACCTGGACAAGACCTACGGCAAGGTCATCCGCGTGACGCTGGACGGCGAAACGCCCGACGACAACCCCTTCGCCGACGAGGGCGAGACGGCCGCGCTGGTCTGGACGCTGGGTCATCGCAACGTGCAGGGCGCCGACATCCGGCCCGAAACCGGCGAGCTCTGGACTCTGGAACACGGGCCCGCGGGCGGTGACGAGCTGAACAAGATCACCGCTGGCGAAAACTACGGCTGGCCGGTGGTCAGCTACGGCCAGCAGTATTCCGGATCGCCCATCGGCAGCGGCGATCCCCGCGCCGAAGGGTTCGTCGAGCCGCAATATTACTGGGATCCCGTCATCGCGCCGGGCGGCTTCGCCTTCTACGACGGCGAGATGTTCGCCGAGTGGGAGGGCGACGTGCTGGCCAGTTCGCTTTATCCGGGCGGGCTGGTGCGGCTGAGCCTGGAAGGCGACCGCGTCGCCGGGGAAGAGCGGTTCCTGCCCGAGATCGGCCGGGTCCGCGATGTCGAGATCGACCAGGACGGGGCGATCCTGCTGCTGACCGACAAGAGCAACGGCGAGCTGGTGCGCGTCACCCCCGGCGGCTGAGCCCGCCCCGCCGCTACAGCTCGATCTCGCCCTCGGGAGGGTCCGGTGGGACAGGGTCGGACTTGCGGCGGATGATGATATCGCCATTCGGCAGGACCTCGGGCGGGTGATACCGGCCGAGGTCTTCGATTCCCAACCCCTCGAAATCCCACTCGCGCAGGGTTTCGGCCAGGTCGCGCATGGCCGGCTCGACCTCGCCCATGAGGCCCCGCAGCAGGCGGCGCGCACCCTCGGACAGCAGGTCGACCCCTTCCGAGATATCGCTGTCGTCCCCGGTATCGGGCGTTTCCTGTGCAAAGGCGGGACCACCGATGGCGGCCAGGACGGCAAGGATCAAAGCAATGTGTTTCATGGCGCCGAGCCTACGCCGGTCGTGGCCCCAGCCCAAGCGTTTCGATGCGGCCCCCGCGACGCCCGCGATCCGGCCCAACCCCGTCAGGCCGCGTCGCCCGTGATTTCCTCGTAGGCGCGGTTGATCGCCACCAGCCGCCGTTCGGCCAGGCGCACCGCCTCGGGCGGGACACCGCGGGCCACCATGCGGTCGGGATGGCTGTCGCGCACGAGCTGGCGCCAGCGCTTCTTCGCCTCGGCCGCGCTGGCCCCGGGATCGAGCCCCAGCACCTCGTAGGGATCCGGCTCGGCATCCTGGACAAAGCGCGCGCGCAGGGCGCGGTACTGCCGATCGTCGAGCTCGAAGATATCGCGCACGCGGCCCAGGAACCGGTCCTCGTCCGGGTGGAACGTGCCGTCGGCCATGGCAATGTGGAACAGCCCCTCCATCAGGTCGCACAGCACACGGTCGCCCGCCGCGAACATGGACCGTATGGACCTGGCGTAATCCTCGAACCCCGCCACGTCCTGACGGGCCAGGTTGAACACACGGGCCGCCGAAGCCTCGTCCTCGGGCGCGATATGAAAGACCTCGCGGAAGGCGGCGACCTCGTTGCGGGTCACGGTGCCGTCGGCCTTGGCCATCTTGGCCCCCAGCCCGATGACGGCGATGGTGAAGGCCACGCCGCGTTCGCGCGGTCCGCGCAGTCGATCGAACACGCGGGCCAGGCTTTCGCCTGCGGCCAGCGCGGCAACGGCGTCCGAGATGCGTTGCCAGATCGACATGTCCGGCAGTCTAGGCGGTTTCTGTCAGGCTGGACAGCGCGACCAGCCCCCGCGGCGTGACGATTTCCGCCTCGAGCGAGGGATGCGCGCTCACCTCGATGGCGACCTTCGGCATCTGGGCCAGCGCGGGCCACTCGGCGCGCAGCCGCTCGGCGTCGGGATGGCGCAGGACCACGCGCTTCATCTTGCAGCCCCGTTCGGTCAGGCGGGATTGCGCGCGCGCGCCCTTCCACTGCATCAGAGCGGGCAGGACGTTGTCGAAGGGCAGCATGCCATCGGCGGGTACGGCCATGGACCATTCCAGCCCGCCCCGTTCGAACTGGGTCAGCTCGCCCATGCCCATGGGCGCCTCGGCCATCTGGCCGCGCAGGTCCTTGGCGCGCACGACCCAGTTGCCCAGGCGCGGCGGGCCGCTGAAGCCATCCAGGCCGAACCAGCGGGTCCGGCCGGGCTTGGGCGCGTCGGGGTCGACGGCGATCACCTCGAGGTAGCAGTCCTCGCCTAGCGACAGCAGCCGGTTATGGGTGCCCATGAGCGCGTGGCTGCCGCCCGCCTCCAGCGGGACGCCCAGCATCTCCTCGACGGCGCGGCTGCCCTCGTCGAGCGTTTCGGCCAGAACGACCACGTGATCCAGTTGCATGAAAGATGCCTTTCCCGCCCGTCCCTTGGCCGAAACGGGCCATAAATTTCGGGATGCAGGGCAAGGGGCCCGGCCAGTTGTGCGCAACCTGACCGAAGCCGGGGGCGCGTGCAACCGGATGGATCAGCACACCTTCGCGACCGGCTGTCTAAGCGGGCACGCGCGCGGCGCGGACCAGGTCCAGGATCTCGGCGGCGGCCTTGGGGATGTTGGTCCCCGGTCCGAAGATCGCGGCCACGCCGGCCTCTTTCAGCGTCTTGTAGTCCTGCGCGGGAATCACCCCGCCGCACACGACGAGAATGTCCTCGGCGCCCTGCGCCCGCAACGCGGCGATGAGCTTGGGCGCCAAGGTCAGGTGCCCCGCCGCCTGGGACGAGATGCCGATGACATGCACGTCGTTGTCCAGCGCGTCCTGCGCGGCCTCTTCTGGGGTCTGGAACAGCGGGCCCACATCGACGTCGAAGCCGATATCGGCGAAGGCGGTGGCGATGACCTTGGCGCCTCGGTCGTGACCGTCCTGCCCCATCTTGACGACAAGCATGCGCGGCCGGCGGCCTTCCTCCTCGGCGAAGCGCTCCACGTCCTTCTGGATCTGCGCGAAGCCCGCGTCGCCCTCGTAGGCGGCGCCGTAGACACCGGCCAGCGTCTTCACCTCGGCGCGGTGCCGGCCGAAGACGCGCTCCATCGCGTCGCTGATCTCGCCCACCGTGGCACGGGCGCGGGCCGCCTCGACGGCCAGCTCCAACAGGTTCCCGTCGCCCTTCGCGCCTTCTTCCAGCGCGGCCAGCGCGGCGTCGCAGGCGGCCTGGTCCCGCTCGCCGCGGATCTTGTCCAGCCGCTTCATCTGGCTGGTGCGCACGCCCGCGTTGTCGACCACGCGGATGTCCAGGTCGTCTTCCTTCTCGAGCCGGAACTTGTTGACCCCGACGATGACCTCTTCGCTGCGGTCGATGCGGGCCTGCTTGCGTGCGGCGGCTTCCTCGATCCGCAGCTTGGGCATGCCGGATTCCACCGCGCGGGTCATGCCGCCCAGCTCGTCCACCTCGGCGATCAGCTTGCGCGCCTCGTCGATCAGGTCGGCGGTCAGTTTCTCGACGTAGTAGCTGCCCGCCAGCGGGTCGACGACGTTGGTCACGCCCGTTTCGTTCTGCAGGATCAGCTGCGTGTTGCGCGCGATGCGGGACGAGAAATCCGTAGGCAAGGCAATGGCTTCGTCGAAAGAGTTCGTGTGAAGCGACTGGGTGCCGCCCAGCACCGCGCTCATCGCCTCGTAGGCGGTGCGCACGATGTTGTTATAGGGGTCCTGCTCGGCCAGCGACACGCCGCTGGTCTGGCAATGGGTGCGCAGCATCTTCGACCGGTCGTCCTGCGCGCCCATCTCGGTCATGATCTCGTGCCACAGGAAGCGCGCGGCGCGCAGCTTGGCGGCTTCCATGAAGAAATTCATGCCGATGGCGAAGAAGAAGCTCAGCCGCCCGGCGAACTTGTCGACGTTCATGCCGCGCTCCTTGGCGACGCGCACGTATTCCTTTCCGTCGGCGAGGGTGAAGGCCAGTTCCTGCACCAGGTTCGCGCCGGCCTCCTGCATGTGGTAGCCCGAGATGCTAATCGAGTTGAAGCGCGGCATCTCTTTGCTTGTGTAATCAATGATATCCGCGACGATCCTCATGCTCGGCGCCGGCGGGTAGATATAGGTGTTACGGACCATGAACTCCTTCAGAATGTCGTTCTGGATGGTCCCCGAAAGCTGCGCGCGGTCCACGCCCTGCTCTTCGCCCGCGACGATGAAGCTGGCCAGCACCGGGATCACCGCGCCGTTCATGGTCATGGACACCGAAATGTCCTGTAGCGGAATACCGTCGAAGAGGATCTTCATGTCTTCGACGCTGTCGATGGCCACGCCCGCCTTGCCCACGTCGCCCTCGACGCGGGGGTGGTCGCTGTCATAGCCGCGATGGGTCGCCAGGTCGAAAGCCACGCTGACGCCCTGCTGGCCCGCGTCGAGCGCGCGTCGATAGAAGGCGTTGCTTTCCTCGGCGGTGGAGAAACCCGCGTATTGCCGGATGGTCCAGGGGCGCCCGGCATACATGGTGGCCTTGGGTCCGCGCGTGAACGGCGCCTCGCCCGGCATGGAGCCCATGTGATCGAAGCTTTCGCCCGGCCCGTGGACCGGCGCGATGTCGATGCCCTCGGCGGTGTGCCAGGTCAGTTCCTCCACCGACTTGCCACGGAGTTCCTTGGCGGCGCGGCTCTTCCAGTCATCCATGGCGGGTGATCCTTCCTGTCTTCGCGGCGTCGCTCTCAAAAGGCTGTGCGATGGTGCCGCAGGTCTTCGTATTCGCGCGATTGCTGCCTATATTCAAGATCATGAGATCAAGCCCCCTCCGCGCCGTCGTGTTGTCTGTAATGGCCCTTTTGCCCGCTGTCCCCCTGTTAGCGCAGGAAGCGGAGACAGCGGCCGCCCAAACAGTCGAGGTGCCCGTGCTGGAAGAACCCGTGGACCGCTGGCGCGAGGACCCGAAGGTGACCTTCGACGCGGCCGAGGTGTCGCTGGAGGATTTCCGCTGGATCGCGCGCCCCGTGGTCGTGTTCGCCGACAGTGAATTCGATCCGGCCTTCCAGGAACAGATCGACCTTCTGGCAGGCCGTGCCGACCAGCTGGCCGAGCGCGACGTGGTGGTCATCACCGACACCGACCCGGACGCGCGGTCGGACCTTCGTCTGAAGCTGCGCCCCCGCGGCTTCATGCTGGCCCTGATCGGCAAGGACGGGATGGTGAAGCTGCGCAAGCCCTTCCCGTGGGACGTGCGCGAACTGAGCCGGTCCATCGACAAGATGCCCATGCGCCGCCAGGAAATCCGCGAACGGCAGAACGCCAACCAGTAGGCCGGAGGGGCTGCTACTGCCCGCCCCAGTCATTCGGGCATCCGTGGCGTAACGCCCCGCCGCTGGACAGGGCGTCACGAAGGCGATTATTCGAACTCGAGAATGATCTCGTCCACGGCCAGGCTGTCGCCGGGCCCCGCGTTGATCTTGCTGACGATCCCCTTGCGCTCGGCCCGCAGGATGTTCTCCATCTTCATGGCCTCGATGGTGCAGAGCGCCTGCCCCTGCTCGACCGCCTCGCCTTCCTCGACGTCGAGCTTCACCAGAAGCCCCGGCATCGGGCAGAGCAGCATCTTGGACGTGTCGGCCTCGGCCTTCTCGGGCATGTGGCGGGCAAGCTCGGCCTGGCGGGGCGAATAGACCCGCACCGACAGGTCGGCACCGCGGGTGCGGATGCGGTAGCCGCCGGTTTCGCGCCCGATCTTCAGAACCAGCGGCGCACCGTCCACCGTGAGCCGCGCCAGCGGCTGCCCCGGTACCCAGTCCGAGGTGACGCGCATCTCGGTCCCGTCCTCATGGCGCACGGTGGCGCCATCGCGGTCGGCGTCGATGGTGACCGGCATCTCGACATTCTGGGCCAGAACGACCCAGTCGCGGCCGACCTTGCGTTCGTGGTTGTCCATGCGGCCCGACAGGCGGCTGCGCCGGATCTCGGCCACGCGGTTCATCGCGGCGGCGGCCGAGGCCACGCGGCGCAGCGCGTGATCGCTCAGCTGCACGCCGTCGAACCCGTCGGGGTATTCCTCCGCGATGAATGCGGTGGTCATGTCGCCCGAGACGAATTTCGGGTGATCCATGACCGCCGACAGGAAGGGCAGGTTATGACCGATGCCTTCCAGCTCGAAGCTGTCCAGCGCCACGCGCATGGCCTCGATCGCCTGGGCCCGGTCGGGCGCCCAGGTGCAGAGCTTCGCGATCATCGGGTCGTAGTACATGCTGATCTCGCCGCCTTCGTAGACGCCGGTATCGTTGCGCACGATGTGCCGGTCATCCTGCAGCTCGGCGGGCGGGCGATAGCGGCTGAGCCGCCCGATCGACGGCAGGAACCCGCGATACGGGTCCTCGGCGTACAGGCGGCTTTCGATGGCCCAGCCGTTGATGCCCACATCCTTCTGCGAAATCGACAGCTTCTCGCCCGCGGCGACGCGGATCATCTGCTCCACCAGGTCGATGCCGGTGATCAGCTCGGTCACCGGGTGTTCCACCTGCAGGCGGGTGTTCATTTCGAGGAAGTAGAAATTCTTGTCGCCGTCGACGATAAATTCGACGGTGCCCGCGCTGGTGTATCCCACCGCCTCGGCCAGGTCGCAGGCCTGCTTGCCCATGGCCTTGCGGGTCTTTTCGTCGAGAAACGGCGACGGCGCCTCCTCGATGACTTTCTGGTTGCGCCGCTGGATCGAGCACTCACGCTCGTTCAGGTAGATCGTGTTGCCGTGCCCGTCGGCCAGCACCTGGATCTCGATGTGGCGGGGCTGGGTGACGAATTTCTCGATGAAGATGCGGTCGTCGCCGAAGCTGCTGGCCGCCTCGTTCTTGGAGCTCTGGAAGCCCTCGCGCGCCTCGGCGTCGTTCCAGGCGATGCGCATCCCCTTGCCGCCGCCGCCGGCGCTGGCCTTGATCATCACCGGGTAACCGATGTCCTGGGCGATCTTCACCGCCTCGTCGGCATCCTCGATCAGGCCCATGTGGCCGGGCACGGTGCTGACCCCGGCCTCGTCGGCCAGCTTTTTCGACGTGATCTTGTCGCCCATGGCCTCGATCGCACCCTTGGGCGGGCCGATGAAGGCGACGCCAGCCTCGTCCAGCGCGGCCGCGAACTTGGGGTTCTCGGACAGGAAGCCGTAGCCCGGGTGCACTGCCTCGGCGCCGGAGTGGCGGATGGCGTCCATGACCTTGTCGATCACGATGTAGGACTGGTTGGCGGGCGCGGGTCCGATACGGATCGCCTCGTCGGCCATCTGGACGTGCAGCGCGTCGCGGTCCGCGTCCGAATAGATCGCCACGGTGGCGATCCCCATCTTGCGGGCGGTCTTGATGACGCGGCAGGCGATTTCGCCACGGTTGGCGATCAGGATCTTCTTGAACATCGTCACTGGTCCCCGGGCACGATCAGTAGGCACACATCTGCGGCACGACACCCTTGCACGGGTCGCCCGGTTCGTACTGCGGGCCGTTGCCGCCACCGGCTGAGCCCAAGGCGCCGCCGTTTACGTCCGAGGGCGTCCCGCATCCCGCAAGCAGAAGCGCCAGGGCCCCTGCCCCCATAAAATGCCGCATCACGTCCTCTCCGTTCGCCATTGTTCCGTTCCAAATGCCACGGCAGGCAGCCAAAGAACAATGGGACTTGTGCCGACGCGCCGACGAAGTGGACCGGGCGTGACAAAAAAAGGCGGCGCCGGTCCCCAAGGACCGACGCCGCCCGTGTGCATGATGCTGGGCCGTCAGGCTCAGATGTCGTCCGAAATCGCGCCCGCAGCAGCGCCCAGGGCGGCCCCGGTCACAGGATCTCCGGATACGACCTCGCCCGCGACGGCCCCGCCCACGGCACCCGTGCCCGCGCGTTCCAGATCGGTGTTGCCGCAGGCGGCAAGGGCGGCGAAACCGGCGATGGCGGCGATGCGGAGGGTCAGGGTCATGGCTCGTATCCTTATGAAAAAACTCACGTTGCCGGCTTAACGCGACTGTAGCGCCAGCGTTCCCCGCAATACCGACAGAAAAAATGGCCCGACCGGGGACGGGTCGGGCCAAAAGGAAGGGTAACGGTTTTGACAACTGCCAGGACGGTGTGCTGCAGCGTCCTGACATCCACATTTCTGACCACAGATTCGCGCGCCGCCTATGCCTGATCGCGAATACGCGGGATATGCGCCTGAATCTGCCGAAGCGCGAACAGCGCCAAGCAAATTCCCGCCTACCGTTACGTCAATCCCTGGGACCGTTCTCGCGCAGTCCGGGAAAGCTGGCATCCATTCGTGCCGGGTCCAAGCGGAGCAGCGCCTCGTAGCTTTCGGGATCGAACGGATCTTCGGCAACCACGACCTCGCGCTCGAAAAGCCAGCTCAGCCGCCCCCCGTCGAGATTGCCCCGCTCGAACGGCGCGTCGCCGAAATAATCCCACAGCGCCCACAGAAACCACGTATCGGCGCGCCGGTCGGCGGGCCGACGGTCTGCATAGCGCTCACGCCGGATCAGCCGGGTCGCGCCTTTGGGATTAGCACGGCGCAGCGTGAACTGGAAATCGGTGCCCGGGAGGCGGCTGGGAAAGCCGCGATGCTTGGTCATGGGAGGCAGCGCCATGGCGTCTTTCGGTCCTTCGGAAACGCGAAACGGGCGGGGTCATCGCCCGCCCGTTCGCCGATCGATTGAACGTCGTATCAGTACTTGGAGTAGGTCGGCTCAGCCACGACGGGCGCGGGCTCGACGAAAACGGGCTCGGGCTCGGGCTGGCTGCACGCACCCAGGAACGCCGCGACCGACAGACCCAGGGTGATTTTCACTGCTTTGGACATCACTGTCTCCTTGGTTGTTCCGTGGGACCTTTTTTGCGCAATCCACGCCACGCAGGCCCCAAACGCGTTATAGCACGCAACTTACCTTGGTCCCGCGCAATTGCAAACCGACGGCGGATCGTCGCGCGGCTGCGGCCTAAAAGCCATCCCAGACGCAGGCCGTTCCCTCGGGGCGGTAGACCTCAAAGAACTGAACGATGTCCGGCACGGTCTCGCCGAAATCGATCTGCCGCTCGGACAGGCTGATCACCACGTGATTCGGCGCAGGGCCCAAGTTGGGCAGTCGCGGCAGCGCGTACGAGGTGCACAGGTGCATCATGTCGGCCTCGGCGACCTCGAAGGTCACGCCGCGCGCCAGGTCCGGCGCCACGAAGCGGAAGCGATAGGCCAGGCCCAGCCCCGGGGCGTCGCGGATCACCTCGTGGAACTCGACGGGCTGGCCCGAGGGTACCTGCACCTGTTCGGCCCGGGCGGCGGGCGGAAGCAGGAGCGCGAAACAGGCGGCGGGAATCAGCAGGCGCATGGCAAACGTCATTTGAAATTCATCCAACGCTAGGAGGGCGGGAAGCGCTCGATCAAGCCCCCCGCCCTCACGGCTGCGTTACAGCGGGATGTTGTCGTGCTTCTTCCACGGGTTCTGCAGCTTTTTTCCGCGCAGCGAAGCAAAGGCGCGGCAGACGCGGCGCCGGGTCGAGTGGGGCTGGATCACCTCGTCGATGAAGCCACGCTCGGCCGCCTTGAACGGGTTTGCGAAGTTCTTCTCGTACTCGGCCGTGCGCGCCGCGATCTTGTCGGGATCGCCTAGCTCCGAGCGGTACAGGATCTCGACCGCGCCCTTCGCGCCCATGACCGCGATCTCGGCCGAGGGCCAGGCGTAGTTCAGGTCGCCCCGCAGGTGTTTCGAGCTCATGACGTCGTAAGCCCCGCCATAGGCCTTGCGGGTGATGACCGTGACCTTGGGAACCGTCGCCTCGCCATAGGCGAACAGCAGCTTGGCGCCGTGCTTGATGACGCCGCCGTATTCCTGGCTGGTGCCCGGCAGGAAGCCCGGCACGTCGACCAGCGTGAGGATCGGGATCTCGAACGCGTCGCAGAACCGAACGAAGCGCGCGGCCTTGCGGCTGGAATCGATGTCGAGGCACCCGGCCAGCACCATGGGCTGGTTCGCCACGACGCCCACGGTCGAGCCTTCGAGCCGGATGAACCCGGTGAGGATGTTCTTGGCGAAATCCTCCTGGATCTCGAAGAAATCGCCCTCGTCCGCGATCTTGGCGATCAGCTCCTTCATGTCGTAGGGCATGTTGGGGTTGTCGGGCACCAGCGTGTTCAGGCTGTTCTCGATCCGCAGGGGGTCGTCGAAGAACGGCCGCACCGGCGGGCCCGAGCGGTTCGACTGCGGCAGGAAATCGACCAGGCGCCGGACCTCGATCAGGGCGTCGATGTCGGTCTCGAACGCGCCGTCGGCCACCGACGACTTGCGTGTGTGGGTCGTCGCGCCGCCCAGCTCCTCGGCGGTCACGACCTCGTTCGTGACGGTCTTCACCACGTCGGGGCCGGTCACGAACATGTAGCTGCTGTCCTTCACCATGAAGATGAAGTCGGTCATTGCGGGCGAATACACGGCGCCGCCCGCACAGGGGCCCATGATGACGCTGATCTGCGGGATCACGCCCGAGGCCAGCACGTTGCGCTGGAACACCTCGGCATAGCCGGCGAGCGAAGCCACGCCTTCCTGGATCCGCGCTCCGCCCGAGTCGTTCAGCCCGATGATCGGCGCGCCGTTCTGCATGGCCATGTCCATGACCTTGCAGATCTTCTGTGCGTGGGTCTCCGAGAGCGACCCGCCCAGCACCGTGAAGTCCTGGCTGTAAACATAGACCTGCCGGCCGTTGATCGTGCCCCAGCCGGTGATGACGCCGTCGCCGGGGATCTTGTTGTCGGCCATCCCGAAATCGGTGCAGCGGTGGGTAACGAAGGTGTCGAATTCCTCGAAGCTTTCGTCGTCGAGCAGAAGCTCGATCCGTTCGCGCGCCGTCAGCTTGCCCTTGGCGTGCTGTGCCTCGACGCGGCGTTCGCCGCCGCCCGCGCGGGCCTCGGCGCGGCGCGCTTCAAGCTGTTCAAGGATGTCTTTCATCGGCCGGTCCCTCGCCCATCGTCTTGGTGTTTTGCCGCACAGTAGGTGTGCGGGGCATGGGTTGGAAGGAAAAACGCGGATCCGAAGGGCAGCGGCGGGATTAGTCAGATAAGCATAGCATCGACGCCATCGCCGCCAAGGTCTAAATCCCTCGCATGAGTATAGTGTCTCCCGTCCGTTTCCTCGACCGCACCACCCCGCCACACGTCGTCACGATGATCCTGCTGACGTCGCTGGGCGCGCTGTCGATGAACCTGTTCCTGCCGTCGCTGCCGACGATGACGGAGTTCTTCGCGACCGAGTACAGCGTGATCCAGATCGCGGTGGCCGGATACCTGGGCGTCTCGGCTGTCCTGCAGCTGGTGATCGGCCCGCTGTCGGACAAGTTCGGGCGCCGGTCGGTGATGATGGGGGCGCTGGTGATTTTCATCGCGGCCTCGATCGGCTGCGCCCTGTCGACCACCATCGAGGTCTTCCTGGCCTTCCGGCTGGTACAGGCGGCCATCGTGGCGGGCATGATCCTGCCCCGCGCGGCCATCCGCGACATGTTCTCCGAGGCGCGGGCCGCGTCGATGATCGGCTGGGTCACCATGGGCATGGCCGTGGCGCCGATGATCGCACCCGCCTTCGGTGGCGCGCTCGACGGCCTTTTCGGATGGCAGGCGAATTTCTGGGCGCTGATGATCCTCGGCGTGCTCGCTCTGGCGCTGGCCTGGGCCGACATGGGCGAAACCGCCGCGCCGTCGACCGAGTCGCTGTTCCAGCAGGTCGGCCATTACCCCGAGTTGCTGCTGAGCCCGCGCTTCTGGGGCTACGCCCTGACCGCCGCCTTCGCCTCGGGCGCGTTCTTCGCCTATCTCGGCGGCGCACCCTATGTCGGGTCCGAGGTCTACGGTCTCGACCCCTTCGCGCTGGGGATCTTCTTCGGCGCGCCGGCGGTCGGCTACATGGTCGGCAACGGGATTTCGGGGCAGTACTCGGCCCGGTTCGGCGTCATTCCCATGATTACCTTCGGCACGATCATCACGCTGGCGGGCCTTGGAACGGGGCTGATCGTGGACCTGATCGGTATCCGAAACCACGTCACCTTTTTCTCGTTCATGGTCTTCGTGGGCCTGGGCAACGGGCTGGTGATCCCGAACTCGATGGCCGGGATGCTGTCGGTGCGGCCGCGGCTGGCGGGCACCGCGTCGGGGCTGGGCGGCGCGATCATGATCGGCGGCGGCGCGGCTCTGTCGACGCTGGCGGGGATCGTGCTTCAGGCGGGCGATGGCGCGGCGCCGCTGCTGTGGCTGATGACGCTGACCTCGGCAGGATCCGTCGCCGCGATCTTCTACGTCATCCACCGCGAACGCCTGCGCCGCGCCGACCCCCCCGAGGCGGAGGCCGAACCGGCCGAATGACGCGGGGTCAGTGAATCTCGGGCGCGTAGGTCAGAATCACGGGCACGACCAGGTCTTCCTCGTCCGTCAGGTGGCGGTCGAGAAAGCCGTTGAAGTCGCCCAGCTGTCGCTCGAGCGCGCCGGCCCCCGCCTTGGGATCGTCCCCCGACAGCCCCCGCAGCATGGTGTTGGTGCCGCCGGCCAGCGCGTTCAGGTGGCCGTCCAGGGCGTGGTGATCGGCATCCAGCAGCTTGAACCCCCGTTCCAGCCGCGCGTCGAGCCCTTCGAGCACGGGGAAATAATGGTGATCCTCGATGCTGTGATGGCCGTGAAGCTCCTGCAGGAAGAACTGCGCCATGCGCGCCGTCTCGCGCCCGTAGCGTTCGGGCGCCACCTGCCCGTCCAGGAAGGCCCGCGTGCCGCCCTGCAACCGGTCCAGCACGTCGCGGAACATCACGTGGCGGTCCAGCCAGAACCGGGTCAGCGGGCTGAAGTTGGGGTGCGCCTCCCACGTGCCGCGCGGCAGTTTCTCAACCAGCACCCGCAGCGCGTCCGGCAAACCGTCGCGACGCCCCAATCCAAGATCATCCATCACCGCACCTGTCCTGACCACGGGGCCGCGTTGACCCCCAACGGGCGACCACTTAGGCTTCGCGCCAATGCACAACAAGGCCGCTTCCACCATTGCGCTGCCCAGACGGGACGCGCCGGGCGGCCGCGAACCAAACGGGAGATCAAGATGAAGACCACCCTGTCGATACTGGCACTGGCCGCCTCCAGCACCACCGCCTTCGCCAATTGCGAAAGCGTCACCTTCTCGGACGTGGGCTGGACCGACATCACCGCCACGACCGCCGCGACCACCGTGGTGCTGGACGCGCTGGGCTACGACACCGAGATCAAGGTCCTGTCGGTGCCGGTCACCTACACCTCGATGGCCGAGGGCGACGTGCAGGTGTTCCTGGGCAACTGGATGCCCACCATGGAAAACGACATCGCCCCCTACCGCGAGGAAGGCACGGTCGAGACGGTGCGCGCCAACCTGGAAGGCGCCAAGTACACGCTGGCCACCAATGCCGCCGGCGCCGCGCTGGGCATCGACAGCTTCGGCGCCATCGCCGAGCATGCCGACGCGCTGGACAGCGAGATCTACGGCATCGAGCCGGGCAATGACGGCAACCGCCTGATCCAGACGATGATCGACGAGGACGCGTTCGGTCTCTCGGAATTCGAGGTCGTCGAATCGTCCGAGCAGGGAATGCTGGCCCAGGTCGAGCGGGCGACCCGCCGCGACCAGCCCGTCGTCTTCCTCGGCTGGGAGCCGCACCCCATGAACGCGCAGTTCGACATGACCTACCTGACGGGCGGCGACGATTATTTCGGCCCCGACCTGGGCGGCGCGACGGTCTATACCAACGTCACCGCCGGCTTCGCCGACGAATGCCCGAACGTGGCCGCGCTTCTGAACAATCTCGAGTTCACGCTCGAGATGGAGAACGAGATCATGGGCGCGATCCTGAACGACGGGACCGAGGCGTCCGAGGCCGCGACCGCCTGGCTCACCGAGAATCCCGGCATCCTCGAAGGCTGGCTTGACGGCGTCACCACGCAGGGCGGCGAGCCGGGCCTGCCCGCCGTTCAGGCCGCTCTGGGGCTTTAACCACACCGGCCGGGGGCCGCGACATGCGCATCTTCGTGGCCCTCGACCTGCCCGACGACCTGACGGCCGCCCTGGGCCGGGTGCAGGACAAGCTGATCGTCGGCCGCCCGGTGGACGAGGACGACTTCCACCTGACGCTGGCCTTCGTGCCGAAGGTCAGCATCCCCCAGCTCGACGACCTGGCGCTCGATCTCGAAATGCTGGTGCCGCCGCCCGTGGCGTTACGGGTGACGGAGCTCGACATGTTCGGCGCCGCGCATCCCCGCAGCCTGCATGCCGTCGTTGCGCCCGATCCGGCCTTGCTGGCGCTGCAATCCAAGGTCGCCACGCTGGTCCGCCGGGCCGGCATCGACCTGCCCCACCGCAAGTTCGTGCCCCACATCACGCTGGCGCGGTTCCCGAGCACCATGGCCCCCGAGGATCACGCGCGGCTGGGCCGGTTCCTGTCGGCGCATGGCGGGTTCACCCATCCGCCGGTGCCCGCGGCAGGCCTGACGCTGTATCAATCCACCCTGCGCGACGACGGCCCGGTCTACGACGCGCTGCAAAGCCATGCGCTGGGCTAGGGGCGTCGGCGCCGCCCTTCTGTGGTTGGCGCTGCTGCCCTTCGCACTCTACGCGCTGCGGTTCGGCTTCGACGGGCTGCGCGCGCCCCTGCCCGATCACTACCTCTTCCAGCCGGAAACCTTCGCCAATGCGCCCATGTCGGCGCACATGACCCTCGGGGCGGCGCTGACCCTGCTGGCCCCGCTTCAGATCTTCACCGCGCACCGTGCCAACCGCCTGCACCGCCGGAGCGGTCCCGTCGTGGTCGCGCTGACGGCGATCACGGCGGTGGCGGGGCTGACCTTCATCGCGCTGCGCGGCACTATCGGCGGCCCGAACATGAGCGCGGGTTTCACGCTCTACGGTGGGCTGATGCTGATTGCCGCCCTCGCCACCGCCCGGTTCGCGGCCCGCGACCGGGCGCGGCACCGCCGCTGGGCGCTGCGGCTGGTGGTGCTGGCCGTCGCCTCGTGGATCTTCCGTGTCCACTACGGGATCTGGTACGCGGCCACGGCTGGCTGGGGGTCGAACGAGGCGCTGACCGGGCCGTTCGACCGGATTCAGGTCTGGGCGTTCTTCCTGCCCTATCTCGCACTTCTGGAATGGAAATTCGCACGCGAAAGGCGCGCGACCCCGGCCGCGCGCCCCTAGCTTCATCTTTCCGAAAATACCTCCCGGGGGTGCGGGGGTGGGAAACCCCCGCCCTGCCCCAGCGGGGCCGGATCAGCCCAGCCCGCCGGGATACCACTCGCCCATCTTGACCTCGGTCTCGGCCACGGCGTCCGACAGCATCTGCGCGAAAGCCTCGGGGTCCTGCGTGCCGCCGTCGCGGCCGCGATAGTGGTAGGGATAGACATAGGCGGGCGAGAACTCGGCCACGGCATCCGCCGCCTGCTCGGCGCCCATGGTAAAGGGCAGGTTCATGCAGACGAAAGCCACGTCGATATCCTCGAGCGCGCGCATCTCGGGCGTGCCCTCGGTGTCGCCCGAGATGTAGACCCGCACGCCGTCGATATTCAGGATGTAGCCGTTGTCGCGGCCCTGCGGGTGAAAATTCTCGCGCCCCTCGGTGATATTGTAGGCCGGGACCGCCTCGATATCGATGCCCAGCGCATCGGTGCTGTCGCCGTTCGCGATGCTCTGGGTCATCGCCTTCATCTCGTCCGGCATCATGTCGTAGACGGCCGGGTTCGCGATCATCTGGGTCTTGCCCGCCGAGATCTCGGCCAGGAGCTCGGGCGCGTAGTGGTCGCCGTGCTCGTGGGTGATGAGGATCAGGTCGGGATCGGGCGCATCCTCGTAATCCGAGGCGTCGCCGACCGGGTCGACATAGATCACGCCGGCGGGCGTCTCCATCCACATGGACGCGTGGCTCACGGGGTGGACGACGATCTCGCCACCATCCGTCGGGAACGTGTTGCCCGAGTGCTCGGCCGCGCCGGCGCGGAACGGCAGCACGGTGATGGCGCCCATGGCGGCGGCGGATTTCAACAGGGTTCTGCGGGTGGTCATCGGGGCATCTCCTCTTGTCTGACGCGGGCAAATAGTCCGCCGGCCCGGAAAGTCCCGAGCCTGAGCCGCGGCGACAGGCCCGAACGGCGAAGAGATGCCGATCCTGTCGAACGACGCGCCGAACGCCCATGCCGCCTCGAAACGCCGGGCGCCGGGCCCAACGTCCCGCGCCCCGCTTTCCTTTCGCGGCAGCGCGGGTATGGTGGCGCGCATGATGGACTGGCTGACCGAGCACAAGATCCCCGTGGGGGCCGTCGCGGGCGATGCCTTCGAGTGGTTGCAGACCAACGGCGCCGCGGTGTTCGACGCCGTGGCGATCTTTCTCGAGGACCTGATCGACCTCGTGCTGGCCGTGTTCCTGATGCCGCCCAACGCGAACTGGTTCACCGGGGGCGACGGCTACGCGCCGCTTTATCCCGAGGACTACCACCCGCTGCTGATCGTGGCGGGTTTCGTCGCGCTGACCTGGGCGCTTCAGCGCAGCTGGCAGACCTGCCTGCTGGTGCTGCTGGGGTTCCTGTTCATCCTCAACCAGGGCTACTGGGAGGAGACGGCCGAAAGCCTGACGCTGGTGCTGTCGGCCTGCGTGGTCTGCATGGGGCTGGGCGTGCCCATCGGGATCGCCGTGGCCCACCGGCCCAAGGTCTATGCCTGGGTGCGCCCGGTGCTGGACCTGATGCAGACGCTGCCCACCTTCGTCTACCTGATCCCGGCCATCGTGTTCTTCGGCATCGGCATGGTGCCGGGCCTGATGGCGACGGTGATCTTCGTGCTGCCCGCGCCGATCCGCCTGACCCACCTGGGCATCGCGAACACGCCCAAGCCGCTGATCGAGGCGGCGCAGGCCTTCGGCGCCACGCCGCGACAGCTTCTGTGGAAGGTCGAGCTTCCGTCGGCCCTGCCCCAGATCATGGCCGGCCTGAACCAGACCATCATGCTGTCGCTGTCCATGGTCGTGATCGCGGCGCTGGTGGGCGCCGACGGGCTGGGCGTGCCGGTGGTGCGCGCGCTGAACCAGGTGAACACCTCGCTGGGGTTCGAGTCCGGGTTCATCATCGTGGTGGTCGCCATCATGCTGGACCGGATGCTGCGGGTGCGCGAGAAATGATCCTGGACGGGCAATGCCATTGCGGGGCCGTCCGCTTCACCGTGCGGCTGACCGACGGACTGAACACCGCGCGGCGGTGCAGCTGTTCGCTCTGCGCCAAACGCGGGGCGGTGGCCGTGTCGGCCCCGCTGGACGGCATCACGATCCATCAGGGTGCCGACAGGCTGTCGACTTACCGCTTCAACACCGGCGTGGCCGAGCATCACTTCTGCTCGGTCTGCGGGATCTACACCCATCACAAGCGCCGCTCGGACCCGGACCAGTATGGCGTGAACCTCGCCTGTCTGGAAGGGCAGACGCCCTTCCTGCCCGAAGTCGAGGTGCTGGACGGCCAGGCCCATCCCTCGGACGGCAACGCCGCCCGGCTGGCCGGGGTGCTGCGCTTCACGGAAGGCGCGCGGGATGGCTGAGAACGCGGTGATCTTCGACAGCGTGTCGATCGTCTTCGGCGACCGTCCGGGCGAGGCGCTTCCGCTGATGGACGCGGGCAAGGAGCGTGGCCCGATTCAGCGCGAGACCGGTCAGGTCCTGGGCGTGCATAACTGCTCGCTCGCGGTGCCCGAGGGCGAGATCCTGGTGCTCATGGGCCTGTCGGGGTCGGGCAAATCCACGCTGCTGCGCGCGGTGAACGGGCTGAACCCGGTCGCGCGCGGCGAGGTCCGCATCCGCCAGGACGGCCGCGAGGTGAGCGTCACCAAGGCCAAGCCCAAGGCGCTGCGCAAGCTCAGGCTCAACACCGTGTCCATGGTGTTCCAGCAATTCGGCCTCCTGCCGTGGCGCACGGTCGAGGACAACGTGGGCCTGGGGCTGGAGCTGGGCGGCCTGTCGGCCAAGAAGCGGCGCGAGCGCGTGCGCCACCAGCTGGACCTGGTCGGGCTGGCGGATTGGGGCAGCCGCAAGGTGGGCGACCTGTCGGGCGGGATGCAACAGCGCGTGGGCCTGGCGCGCGCCTTCGCCACCGACGCGCCGATCCTGCTGATGGACGAGCCTTTCAGCGCGCTCGACCCGCTGATCCGCACCCGCCTTCAGGACGAATTGCTGGATCTGCAGGACGATCTGGGCCGCACCATCGTCTTCGTCAGCCACGACCTGGACGAGGCGTTCAAGCTGGGCGACCGGATCGCGATCATGGAGGGTGGGCGCATCGTCCAGCACGGCACGCCGCGCGACATCTTCCAGAAGCCCGCGAACGAGTACGTCGCCAATTTCGTGGCGCAGATGAACCCGCTGATGGTGCTGACGGCCCGCGACGCGATGGAACCGGCCATGCTGGACCTGCCCGAAACCATCGAGGCCGAGACCGACATCAAGTCGGTGATGGAGTCGCTGGGCGAGACACGGCGCGCGCTGGGCGTCGTCGAGAACGGCAAGGTCATCGGACAGATCACGCGGCAATCCGTGCTGGACCGCCTGCTCGGTCCGCGGGGGTGACGGAACGCCGCACCGGCGGGACGCGTTCGACCCGGTGACAGCGAAAGGCCCTGCCCCGTGACCGACATCAACGACATCCTGGATGACCTCGAAAACCTGGCCGATGACGAAAGCGATGTCAGCGTGCGGGACGTGCAGAAGAAGATCGGCCATCGCGGCGCCGGGGTGTTCCTGCTGGTGCCGGGGCTGCTGGGCATGTCGCCGCTGGGCGGGATCCCGACCGTGCCCACGCTGATGGCACTGGTGACGGCCGTGGCCGCCATCCAGATCGCGATCGGCAAATCCAACCTGTGGCTGCCAAGTGTCCTGGCCGACCGGGCCGTCGATGATGACCGTCTGAAGCGCGCCGTGTCGAAGGGGCGTGGTCCGGCGCGGTGGCTGGACCGGCATTTCGGTAAACGGCTCGAATCCCTGACCGGGGAGGTCATGGTCCGCGTGGCGGCGGCGATCTGCATCGCGCTGGCCGCCACCTGCCCACCGCTGGAGGTGGTGCCGTTCGCGGCCCTGATCCCGCTGGCGGGCATCGCCCTGTTCGGGCTGGCGATCACCCTGCGCGATGGCGCGGCGATGCTGGTCGCGCTGATCTACGCCGCCGGTGCGCTGACGGCGGCGTGGATGCTCATGCCTTGATCGGCTTCTGAAGAAGCGGCAGCACCTGCGCCATCTCGGGTCCCCGCGACTGACCGGTGACCGCCAGGCGCAGCGGCATGAAAAGCGCCTTGCCCTTGCGGCCCGTGGCGTCCTTTACCGCTGTGGTCCATTCGCCCCACGTCTCGGAGGTGTAGGGATGCGGCGGCAGCAGGGCCACGGCCTGGTCGATGAATTCGCGGTCCTCGTCGGCCACGATGGGCATGGGCCCGTCCCGCAGGATCGCCCACCACCGCACCATGTCGCCGCGGGTCTCGATGTTGTCGTGCACCAGCGACCAGAAGGCCGGCGCCAGCTCGTCCGGCACCCCCAGCGCCGAGATGTCCGACGCCATGTCCCCGACGCTCTGGGCCGCCAGTACGCGCGCGGTCAGGGGTCGAAGGTCCTCGGCATCGAACTTGGTGGGCGCGGCACCGAACCGGGTGACGTCGAAGCCTTCGGCGATCTCGTCCAGCGTCAGGCGCAGTTCGACCGGGTCCGACGAACCGAGCCGCGCCATGAGCGACAGCAGCGCCATGGGCTCGATCCCGGCGGCCCGGAAATCGCGCAGCGACAGGGTGCCCAACCGCTTGGACAGCGCCTCGCCCTGCGGGCCGGTCAGCAGCGAATGGTGCGCGAACTGGGGGTGCCCGTGCCCAAGGGCCTTCATGATCTGGATCTGCGTCGCGGTGTTGGTCACGTGGTCCGACCCGCGCACCACGTGGGTCACGCCCATATCGGTGTCATCCACGACCGAGGCGAGCGTATAAAGAACCTGCCCGTCGCCCCGGATCAGCACCGGGTCGCTGACGCTGGCCGCGTCGATCGAGATGTCGCCGAGGATGCCGTCCTGCCATTCGATCCGCTCGTGGTCGAGCTTGAACCGCCAGTGGCCGTCGCCCCGTTCGGCCCGGAGCTGATCCTTGTCGGCGTCGGACAGGTCCAGGGCGGCGCGGTCATAGACCGGCGGGCGGCCCATGTTCAGCTGCTTCTTGCGCTTCAGGTCCAGCTCGGTCGGCGTCTCGAACGCCTCGTAGAACCGGCCCTCGTGGCGCAGCTTGTCGGCCGCATCGTGGTAGCGTTCCAGACGGTGGGACTGCCGCTCGACCCGGTCCCATGTCAGGCCCAGCCACTCGAGGTCCTCCATGATGCCATCGACATATTCCTGGCGCGAGCGCACGGGGTCGGTGTCATCGAGCCGCAGGATGAACGTGCCACCCGCCTTCTTGGCGATCAGCCAGTTGAACAGGGCAGTGCGCAAATTGCCGATATGGATGTAGCCCGTGGGCGACGGGGCAAAGCGTGTGGTGGTCATCAAGGGCTCCTCATTCTCGAATCCCTTCCCACAAGGCCGTGGGGTTGTCCAGAAACGGGCACGTCGCGGGGGTTGCATCCCGACGTCACCTTACCAATGGTAGCGCACAAACTCGACAGAGCCGAGGTTAAAAGATGCGTGCGCATATCCTGACCATCACCCTGAACCCGACGGTGGACTTCTCGACCGCGACGGACGGGATCGTCCCCGAGCTGAAATTGCGCTGCGACGATCCGCAGATCGACCCGGGCGGCGGGGGCATCAACGTGGCCCGCGCGATCCGACTTCTGGGCGGACAGGCGGTGGCGCTGATCGCCATCGGCGGCGGGACCGGCGCGCAACTGCTTCAACGTCTCGCGCACGAGGGAGTGGCGACCGTGGCGTTCCAGGGGCCCGGCGAGACGCGGCAATCGGTATCGGTCATCGACCGGACCGATGGACAGCAATACCGCTTCGTCATGCCCGGCCCCACCTGGGGCGAGGGCGATATCGGGCGGGCCCTGAACTCGATCGACCAGGCCACGGGCGACGACACCCTGGTGGTTCTGTCGGGCAGCCAGCCGCCGGGCGTGGCCAAGGATTTCCCGTCGATCCTGGCCGATCACGTGGGCGACCGGGGCGCGCGGCTTATCGTCGACACGTCCGGCCCCGCCCTGCACCACCTGGTGGAAAAGCCGCACCCTTCGCTGCACCTGCTGCGCATGGACGATGCCGAGGCCGAGGAACTGGCGGGCCGCAAGCTGCCATCGGTGACCGACACCGCCGCCTTCTGCCGCGAGCTAATCGACCGCGGCGTCGCGCGCTCGATCATCGTGGCGCGTGGGGCCGATGGCTCGGTCCTGTCGACCGCCGAAGGTTCCTGGCACTCGGTCGGGCCGAAGGTCGACGTCATCTCGAAGGTCGGCGCGGGCGACAGCTTCGTGGGTGCCTACACGCTGGGCCTGGCCGAAGGGCGCGAGGCCGGCGAATGCCTGCGCCTGGCGGTGGCCGCCGCGTCGAACGCCGTCATGACCGAGGCCACCCGCCTGTGCGACCGCGAGACGACGGACCGCCTGATGCAGGACTGCACCCTGACCAGGCTATGAGCGGCACGGACTGGGCCGAGGCGACGCCCCCCACGCTGGAAACGATGGAAGAGATGGCGCGCGGAGCGCTGGCCGCCCTGCCCGACACCTTCGCCAAGGGCGCGGCCGGCATCGCGCTGCGGGTCGTGGACCTGGCGGATGACGACATACTCGACTCGCTCGAGATGGACGATCCCTACGCGCTGACCGGGCTTTATGACGGGATCCCGCTGACCGAGAAATCGGTGATGGACCAGCCCATGGGGCCCGACACGATCTGGCTGTTTCGCCGGGCGATCCTGGACGAATGGATCGCGCGCGGCGACATCGCCCTGGGCGACCTGGTGGCGCACGTGCTGGTCCACGAGCTGGCGCATCATTTCGGCTGGTCGGACGCGGACATCGCGCGCATCGACCGCTGGTGGGAATAGATCCCGCCCCACACCAATAAAACTGGGCTTTGTCATCCGATAACGGCCGATGGGCAGGTCATGGCGATCCATCCGGGCGGTCCTGTCATCGCGTGACGCGCGCGGTCCGGGCTATCGCAATGGGGTCGATCCCGCCCGCGCGCCGACCGAGTCGTCGTGCGGGCATGGACCGGCCGGCGCGTGTCGCCGGACCCTTTACATCCGCCGGCCCGGCGCCGGCTTGCAGGAGCAATCCCATGAAAATCGTCGCCCCCCTTCTCGTCTCGGCCGCACTGCTGTCCGCCTGCGGTCCCCAAGGCGTCATCGACACGGACATGGAGCGCGGCCTTGTTGGCGCGGCCATGGGCTATGGCGCGGCCAAGGCCGTGAACGGCAACGGCGACCGCGGCGCGATCATCGGCGGGCTGGCCGGCGTGTTCTGCGACGACGCGGGCGTGTGCCGCCGGTCCTACGGCTACTGAGCGAATCGGCGCGGCCCCGCGCGGGCCGCGCCAAGCCACTCCCCGAAATGCAAAACGCCGCCCCGGATCGGGGCGGCGTTTTGGCATTCGGAAAGGCCGAGATCGTTACTTGATCTTGCCTTCCTTGTACTCGACGTGCCTGCGCGCGACAGGGTCGTACTTACGGATCGACATCTTCTCGGTCATCGTGCGCGCGTTCTTCTTGGTCACGTAGAAGTGGCCGGTATCCGCCGTCGAGTTGAGACGGATCTTGATGGTGGTTGGCTTCGCCATGCTGTTCTCTCCTCAACGCGGGGGATCGGCGTCAGATTCTGGGTTGAGAGCGCCTTTTACGCCCCGCCGTGCGATAGTCAACCCGCGACCGGGCGGCAAGGCAAATGTGCGCGGACGGCCTGTAAGCCGGATCCTGTCCCCCGTGTCGCCACGGGTGGATGATCATTCATCTGGGCCTGCCGTTGCCGACAGGCTCGAGCTGCCTACCCGGACCGCTGGGCGGAAGAAGCCCTGGCGCGAAGCCGCGCGGTCCCTATTCGGCATTGCTCCCGGTGGGGCTTGCCATGCGGGCCGTGTTGCCACGCCCCCGGTGGGCTCTTACCCCACCGTTTCACCCTTGCCCCGGGCGGACCCGGGGCGGTCTGTTTTCTGTGGCGCTATCCGTCGGGTTGCCCCGCCCGGGCGTTACCCGGCACCGTCTCTTCCCGGAGTCCGGACTTTCCTCGCGCACCGGTCGCCCGGCGCACGCGATCATCCAGCCATCCGCGCAGTCCGGCAGCTATGCGCCCGCTTTCGCCCCGTCAACGCCAAAGCGGCGCGCCAGCGCGCGGGCGAGCCCGGCATCGGTCGCATCGCGCGGGCCCGTCGCCCAGGGCCGATGGCGCAAGCGCAACGCGCACAGAAGCGTTCCGGGATCTTCGGTCGCGGTGTAGTCGGCTTGCGCCATCGCGGCGGCGAAGGCGCTGTCGTCCATGTCGCCCCCCTCGGGCGTGACCGAGATCGCCAGCCCCCGCCGGGCCAGCCGGGCCCAGTCAAAACGGGGCCCGGGGTCCACCTTTCGCCCGGGCGCCATGTCGGAATGGCCGATCACGCGGGCGGGCGGGATACCGTGACGGGCAAGGATACCCGGCAGAAGCCGTTCCAGCGCGTCCATCTGGGCGGCCGCGAAGGGCGAGGTGCCGTCGTTGGACAGCTCGATCCCGATAGAGCGCGAGTTGACGTCGCGCACCGGCCCCCACGCCCCCGCACCCGCGTGCCAGGCGCGCTGGTCCTCCTGCACCATGTGGATCACTCGGCCGTCCGGCCCTACCAGGTAATGCGCGCTGACCTCGGCCGCCGGGTCGCACAGGCGGTCACGCGCGGCTTCGCAGGAGGCCATCGCGGTGTAATGAAGGACAACCATGTCCGGCCGCGCGCCATCGCGGCGCGGGCCGAAATTGGGGGATGGGTGCCAATCGGGCGTCAGCCCCGCGCCCGCCGGAACGGTGCCGGGTCCCAGGCGCAGGCGAAGCCGTCGCCGTCGGGGTCAAGGTTCAGGCGATCCCGCTCGGGGCCGCCGGCCTCGAGAAACGCTTCCTGCGCCAGGTCGGGCGAGGCATAGCCCTGGCAGGCGCGGGCCGAGCGCGACTCCAGCGCGATGCCCGACCGTCGGTAGATCGGCTGCCCCCGGGCGTTGCTGGTGTTCAGCGCGTAGGCGACGATGTTCGGCCCGTCATTGCCGCCGTCGCGCTGCGGCACGGCGGTGGGCTGGATCACGCGGTAAGCGGCACGCTGGCGGGCCAGACGCTCGGCATCGGACTCGATGGTCTCGCGCGCCGTGACGGCGTCGAAGCTCTGCTCGTCGGAAATGCCGGGGTTGTTCGCGGGCGTCACCGGCACTGTTCCCGCGGGCTGGCCGGCATTCGCGCTGGAGGCCGCCGCGGTGCGGCTGGCCGACAGCGGCGCGCCGGCGCCGATGGGCTCGGCCGAGGGGAGCGCACCGCCCTGCCCGCTGGGCAGGCCCGCCGCGCGCAGTTCCTCGGACGAGATCACCGGCTGGGTCGGGGCGACCGACGCCTGCGGCCGGCCCGCGCCGCTCAGCTCGCGTTCGCGAGCGATGCGGGCGGCCTCGTAGGATTCGTAGCTGCCGAAGCCCACGCCGCGGCCGTAATCCACCGGCCGGCCGTCCAGCGTCGCACCGCTTTCGGGCAGGGTCGGCCCGCAGGCCGCCAGCGCAAGGACCGATAGGCGCGCGAACTTCCACATGACGAAGGTCTCCTAGTAACTCGGCCCCGTTTTACCACCAACGCTCGGGCTTGGCCACAAAGCCCGCCCGCGCTTCGAGCTCGGCGGCGGTATTGAGCAGATCGCCTTCCTCGAACGGACGCCCGATCAGTTGCAGACCCAGCGGCAGCCCCTTGGAGTCGAGCCCGGTGGGCACCGCGATCCCGGGAAGACCGGCGAGGTTGACCGTCACCGTGAAGACGTCGTTCAGGTACATCGCCACCGGATCGCTGTCGGCCATTTCGCCCAGCCCGAAGGCCGAGGTCGGCGTGGCCGGCGTCAGGATCGCGTCGACGCCCTGCGCGAAGACCTCGTCGAAGTCGCGCTTGATCAGCGCGCGGACCTTGCGGGCGCGGTTATAGTAGGCGTCGTAGAACCCCGCCGACAGCACGTAGGTGCCGACCATGACGCGACGCTTGACCTCATCGCCGAAGCCTTCGGCGCGTGTCTTCTCGTACATCTCGGTGATGCCGTCGCCCTGGTCCAGCTTGGCACGGTGGCCGAAGCGCACGCCGTCGTAGCGCGCCAGGTTCGACGATGCCTCGGCCGGGGCGATCACGTAATAGGCCGGCAGCGCGTACTTGGTGTGCGGTAGGGACACGTCGACGATCCTGGCGCCCGCGTCTTCCAGCATCTTGCGCCCTTCCGCCCACAGGCGGTCAATCTCGTCGCTCATCCCCTCCATGCGGTATTCGCGCGGCAGGCCGATGGTCTTGCCCTTGATGTCGCCGGTCAGCGCGGCCTCGAAATCGGGAACGGGGATGTCGGCGCTGGTGCTGTCCAGCGGGTCATGCCCGGCCATGGCCTGCAGAAGGATTGCTGCATCGCGCACGGACTTGGTCATCGGGCCGGCCTGGTCCAGAGACGAGGCAAACGCGACGATGCCCCAGCGCGACACGCGGCCATAGGTCGGCTTCAGCCCCACGGTGCCGGTGAAGGCGGCGGGCTGGCGGATCGAGCCGCCGGTATCGGTCCCGGTGGCGGCAAGGCAGAGGTCGGCCGCCACGGCCGCCGAAGAGCCGCCGGACGACCCGCCCGGGGTCAGCTTCCGGTCGTCCACCTTCCACGGGTTCACGGCATTGCCATAGGTGCTGGTCTCGTTCGACGAGCCCATGGCGAATTCGTCCATGTTGAGCTTGCCCAGCATGACCGCGCCGGAGTCCCACAGCTGGCGGGTGACGGTGGATTCGTACTCCGGCCGGAAGCCTTGCAGGATCCGGCTCCCGGCCTGACTGTCCACGTGCCTGGTGCAGAACAGGTCCTTGATGCCCAGCGGGATACCGCAGAGCGCGGGCGCGTCGCCGGATTTCAGCCGCGCATCGGCGGCATCGGCCATCTCCAGCGCCTTTTCCGGGGTCTTGTGCACCACGGAATTGAGCGCGTCGGCGCCGTCGATGGCCGTCAGGCAGGCCTCGGTCAGGGCGCGGGCGGTCACGTCACCGGCGCGCAGGCGGTCGCGCGCCTCGGCGATGGTCAGGGTATTCAGGTCAGCCATTATTCCACCACCTTCGGGACGGCAAAGAAGCCCTCGCGCGCGTCGGGCGCGTTGGCCAGCACCTTGTCGGGCTGGTTGCCGTCGGTCACCACGTCCTCGCGCCGCTTCAGCCGCTGGGGCGTGACGCTGACCATGGGTTCGACGCCGTCGACATCGACCTCGTTCAGCTGCTCGATGAAGCCAAGGATGGTGTTGAACTCACCCGCCAGCGCGTCGAGCTGGTCGGGCTCGACCCGGATGCGCGCCAGCTTGGCGACGCGCGCGGCGGTGTCTTTGTCGATGGACATGGGGGCGGCACCCTTCGTGTCGGTGGCGTTGATCGCGCTGGGCTTAGCGCCCCGCGTGCGCCCTTTCAACCCGGTCCCGGCGCAGCACGGTGATCATCCAGCCCAGCATCACCGCGTTCAGCAGGTGCCAGACGAAATGGGTGCCCAGCGGGACCGCCCCGCAGACCGGCATGTCGAGGCTGCGGAACGTCAGCGACAGCGCCAGGATCCCCGCGCCCAGCGCCAGCCCCCGCGCCACCTGCGGCAACCGCGTCCGCAGCCACAGCGCGTAACCCGCGATGGCCAGCGGCACGGGCCAGTACATGGCAGATATGGCGAAGCCCGGCAGCGCCGCGAAGAGGCGACCGCCCAGCGCCAGGTAAGGGATGAAGGCCAGCGTGCCCAGCGCTGCGCCCCACCATGGCCAGCCCAGATAGCGGCGGTTGGCGGCGAAGACGTAGATCAGGATGAAGATGGCGATGGGCAGCGTGTCGGCCAGCGCCGCCCAGCGCGTGGCAAGGGTGTGGAACAACCCCGACCCCACGCCGATCAGGAACAGCACCACGCACAGCAGCCGTTCGATCCCGCGCGCCGCCGGGAACAGCCACATCGCCACGAGGAGGAAGGCAAGGTTCGTCAGTGCGTTCGCGGGCTCGGCCCAGACACCGGGCCCGAGGCGTTCGCAATAGGCGTCGATCTGGGCCGTCCACTCCATGATCAGGAGCCTAGCAGTCGCCCGGACGGGCGGCGCTGTGACCCGAGGCCGCGCATCACACGGGCATCAGCGCCCAGTAGTCCAGGTCGAGCAGAACGTGCGGCAGGTACTTGCCCGCGTCGTCGCGCAGCCCCTCGCCGTCGCCTTTCGCCGCCACCAGCCGCAGCCGGATGGCGCCCACGCCGGGCGCCGGGGTCTCGGCCGTCTCAATCACCTCGGACCAGGCGCGCACGGTATCGCCCGCGAAACACGGGTTGGCGTGGGCCCCGGCGTTCAGCCCGACGATCATCTGCGCGTTGGCAAGGCCATTGAAGCTGAGCGCGCGGGCCAGCGAGATCACGTGCCCGCCGTAGATCAGCCGCTTGCCATCCTCGCGCTGGGTCGCGTCAAAATGCACCTTGGCGGTGTTCTGCCACAGGCGCGTGGCCAGCATGTGCTCGGCCTCCTCCACGGTGACGCCATCGACATGGTGGATGACTTCGCCGGGCTGGTAGTCGCCCAGGCGGTGCGGCTCGCCCGCGAGGTCGAAATCGTAGCCGGTGAAGTCCAGACCTTTGGGGATCACCAGGTCCGCCGCGTCGACGACGCCGGCCAGCGTCGGCACGACCGTCTCGGGGGCCGGGGCATCCGCGTCGCGCTTGCGCACCATCACCCAGCGCACGTAGCTCAGCACATCCTCGCCGCGCTGGTTGCGGCCCGTGGTGCGCACCCAGACCACGCCCGTCCTGCCGTTCGAGTTCTGCTTGAGCCCGATGACCTCGGATTCGGAGCTGAGCGTATCGCCCGGCCAGACCGGGGCGAGCCAGCGGCCTTCGGCATAGCCAAGGTTCGCCACCGCGTTCAGCGACACGTCCGGCACCGTCTTGCCGAAGACCGTGTGGAACGCGACCAGGTCGTCCAGAGGCGACGCCGCCAGCCCGCAGGCCTGCGCGAAGGCGTCGGAGGAATAGATTGCCCCCCGCGCCGGGTAGAGCGCGTGATACAGCGCCCGTTCACCCTGCCCCACCGTGCGCGGCACCGCATGGCGGATCACCTGTCCGACGCTGTAATCCTCGAAGAAGCGGCCCGGATTGGTCTTGGTGCTCATTGCGCGCCCAGCTTCATGTCAGGCGAGTACGGCGCGTCGACCTTCTTGGTCACCGCCTGGGCGCAGCGCATGACGCCGTGTTCGGCATCGAAGGCGTAGGCCGGGTCGCCATAGAGCTCCCAGCCCTTCGACAACGCCTCGGACACCTTGTGGCAAAAGGCCGACGAGTCGTCGCCGGTCAGCAGACGGTAGATCATGATCAGGCTCCGAAAGGATTGACGCCCAGCCAGTAGTGGATGGCGGTGATGATGACGTAGAGAACGGCAGTGATGACGGCCAGACGGATCGTACCCTTGGTCGATCCGCCCTCGTAGGGCTGCCAGTCGGGCTCGCGCATGTTGATGAGCCGCATCTCGGCCAGCGCCCAGACGATGAACGTCCCCCACATGATGACCGAGGCGAGGTCGCCGTTCACCAGCAGGTGCAGCGCCGACCAGAGCGCGAAGCCCCAGAGCTGCGGGTGCCGCATGTGCCGCCGCAGCGACGACTTGGAGCTGCCCAGCCCGAACAGCGCGATGGCCGGGAACATGAGCAGGTCGACCAGGTGCACGCCCCAGGCGGGCGGCGTGTAGACCGGGATGAAGGGTGCCGCGCGGTACCCCATGACGATCAGCACCACCGACAACAGCAGCACGGCGGCGAAGACACCTTTCGAGGCGGTCCCCAACCGTTCGGTCAGCGAGGCGCGGGCGTCGGGCGCGACGCGTTTGAAGACGTGGGCGACGACCCACAGGACCAGTCCGCCGATCAGCAGCCCCATCAGGATGCCCCCCCGGCGCGGGCCAGCACCTTGCGGGCGGTGGCGACATGCAGGTTCTCGACGATCTTGCCATCCAGCACGGCGACCCCCTGCCCCTGAGCCTCGGCCGCTTCGAACGCCTCGATCTGGCGTTTGGCGGTGTCGACCTGGGCCTGCGACGGGCTGAAGACCTCGTTGCAGATGGCGACCTGCGCGGGGTGGATCAGCGTCTTGCCGTCCATGCCCAGCGCGCGGCCCTGTTCGCATTCGGCGCGCAGGCCGTCCTCGTCCTTGAAGGCATTGAACACGCCGTCCACGCAGGGAATGCCACCCATGCGCGCTGCGGCCAGGCAGGTCTGGAGCGCCATCATGAGGGGCATCCGATCGCCCCCCGTCTCGCAGCCCAGTTCGGCCGCCAGGTCATTGGTGCCGATGACGAAGCCACCCATGCGCGGGGCCTGCGCGATCTCGGCCGCGTTGAACACGCCGCGCGTGGTTTCCATCATCGCCCAGATGCGCGTCTCGGCGCAGCCGGGATGGGCGTCGAGCCGCGCGGCGATGCTGGCAACGTCCGTCGCGGCACCGACCTTGGGCAGCAGGATCGCCTGGGGTCCCGCGTCCATGACGGTCTCGAGATCCTCGCCGCCCCAGGGCGTGTCCATGCCGTTCACCCGCACCAGCTGCGCGCGCGAGCCATAGCCGCCCACCCGCAGGGCCGCGGCCAGCGTCTCGCGGGCGTTGGCCTTTTCGCCCGGCGCCACCGCGTCCTCGAGGTCGAAGATGATGGCATCCACGTCCAGCCCCCGCGCCTTTTCCAGCGCGCGTTCCTTCGAGCCGGGAATGTAGAGAACCGATCGCCAGGGGCGGTGCGTCGCGGACATGGGAAGACCTCCTGCGGGCAATAATGTGTCGCTTGAGACCACGGATCCGACAGTTTCCGCAACCCCAATCGTGCCGCGACGCAGAAAGCGGCCAGGGAACGCAGGGTTAAGCCGCGTTTACCGGATCGGAACGCAGGCTGGGCATCATGACCCTGGAAACGGAACGGAGCCTGCCATGACCCGCCCCTTGATGATCCTGACCCTGTCGCTCGGCACCATCGCGCTGGCCATCGGGGCGGCGCGCGCCCAAGCTGGCCAGAACTGCGCCCCCCGTCCGATCGTCTTGCAGAAGCTGAACGACGTATATGATGAGACGCGCCGCTCCATCGGTCTGTCCGGCTCCGGCCAGGTGGTCGAGGTCTTTGCCGCGGACTCGGGCAGCTGGACCATCATCGTCACCTCGCCGAACGGGCTGACCTGCGTCGCCGCGGCGGGCCAGTCCTTCGAAACCACGACCGAAAGCCGGGCACCGGCGGGCGACCCGGCCTAGGCAAGCGCGCCCCAGACCAGCCGCGCGCCGCTGGCCAGCAGCATGAGGTAAGTCACCGCGAAGAACAGGCGCTCGGGGATGCGGCGATGCGCGATGACGCCCAGCCAGATGCCGATCACCGCGAAGGGCGACAGGATCACCCCCGCCATCAGGCTGGTGGGGGTGAAGATCCCGAGGCCCGCGTAGGGCACGAACTTCATCAGGTTCACCGCCCAGAACACGATCACCGTGGTCGCCTGGTAGTCCGTCTTGGCCACCTTGCGCGACAGCAGGTAGACGGCCGCCGGTGGCCCGCCCGCGTGGCTGATGAAACTGGTGAAGCCGGCCGCCAGCCCCCAGCAGGCCCCCGCGATACGGCCCGCGGGCAGGCCCTCGACCCGCAGCCAGCCCCGGGCGCGCGCCATCTGGAACGCGACGAAGCCGAGCGCGATCAGGCCGATCAGCAGGCCGAACACCTCGGGCGCGACGATGGTATAGACCAGCGCGGCCAGCGCCACGCCCGGGGCCGCGCCCAGGATCAGCACCCGCGCTGCCTCGCCATCCCACTCGCGCCAGTAGGGGCGCAACGCCGTCACGTCCATCAGCATGAGAAGCGGCAGCATCACCGCCAGCGCATCGCCCGGCGGCACCACCAGCGCCAGCAAGACCGCCGCGCCGAAGGCCGCGCCCGATCCGAAGCCGCCCTTGGAGATCCCGGCATACAGAACGGCCGGGATCGCCACCGCGAAAAACCCAAGTGTCAGCTCCATCCGGCCCCTTTCCGCCAAGCGCCTCGCCCAAACAGGCGATGCCTCGCCGGTTCCATACCTTGCAAAAAATATATCCCGGAACCAGTGGCTTGGCCTTCGCGTCTATTGGCCAGATGCGGCAGCGCGCCGCAGTATACAAATAGGAGAATAGGAATGAATCGCTTCCTGATCACCACCACTACCGCCGCCCTTGCCCTGTCGACCAGTGCGCTTGTTGCCGTGGGCCAGACCTCCGACAACGCCTTCGTCGACTACCAGGCCGATGCTGCGACCGAACTGTTCGCCTCTGACCTGGTGGGCGCGCGGATCTACGCGACCGAGTCCGAGGTCGGCGACACCATGGAAGCCGGCTCCGAGCAGGAGTGGGACAACCTGGGCGAAATCAACGACATGATCCTCAGCGAAGACGGGTCGGTCCAGACCGTGATCCTCGGCATCGGTGGCTTCCTTGGCATCGGCGAGCGCGACGTGGCCGTCGATTTCTCGCAGATCCAGATCGTGCGCGATGGCGATGATGCCACCGACTACTTCCTGGTCGTGAACGCCACGCAGGAAGAGATGGAGAACGCGCCCGAGTTCGAGCGTTCGGAAGTCGAAGAGGAAATGGAAGAGACCGCCGCCGAGGCCGAAGCCGCCGCGGGCGAGGCCGCCGAGGAAACCGGCGAAGCCATGGACGAGGCCGCGACTGAGGTCGACCAGGCCGCCGACGCCGCCGAGGCCGAAGCCGAGGAGACCGCCAACGAGGCGGAAGCCGCCGCGTCCGAAGCCGCCAACGAGGTCGATCAGGCCGCTGAAGGCGCCGAAGCCGAGATGGAAGAGGAAATGAACGAAACCGAGACCAACCAGTAAGCCTGGCCTCGTTTCCAGTAAGTCCCAAAGGGGCCGCCCGGTCGATCCGACCCGGGCGGCCCTTTTCGATCCGGGCGCCGGGCACGGCCGGGCGGCGTCACGCCCTTGCGTCGTGGGCCGTTGCGGCTTAACCGTCTGCCGGACCTTTGCAACCACCGGAGATTTCCATGGCCAGACCGAAAATCGCGTTGATCGGTGCGGGACAGATCGGCGGAACCCTCGCCCATCTGGCGGCGATCAAGGAACTTGGCGACGTCATTCTCTTCGACATCGCGGACGGCACGCCGCAGGGCAAGGCGCTCGACATCGCCGAGTCGGGCCCGTCCGAGAAATTCGACGCCGCGCTGAAAGGCACCACCTCGTACGAGGATATTGCCGGCGCCGACGTCTGCATCGTCACCGCGGGCGTGCCGCGCAAGCCGGGCATGAGCCGCGACGACCTGCTGGGCATCAACCTCAAGGTCATGAAGTCGGTGGGCGAAGGCATCGCCGCCAACGCACCCGACGCCTTCGTCATCTGCATCACCAACCCGCTCGACGCGATGGTCTGGGCCCTGCGCGAGTTCTCGGGCCTGCCCCACCAGAAGGTCGTGGGCATGGCCGGCGTGCTTGATTCCGCGCGCTTCCGCCACTTCCTGAGCCTGGAGTTCGACGTCTCCATGCGCGACGTCAGCGCCTTCGTGCTGGGCGGCCACGGCGACACGATGGTGCCGCTGACCCGCTATTCCACCGTGGCCGGCATCCCGCTGCCCGACCTGGTGAAGATGGGTTGGACCAGCCAGGAAAAACTGGACGAGATCGTGCAGCGCACCCGTGACGGCGGCGCCGAGATCGTCGGCCTGCTGAAGACCGGCTCGGCCTATTACGCCCCGGCCACCAGCGCCATCGAGATGGCCGAGGCCTACCTGAAGGACCAGCGCCGCCTGCTGCCCTGCGCGGCCTGGTGCGACGGCGAGTTCGGGCTGGACGGCATGTATGTGGGCGTGCCCACGATCATCGGCGCCAACGGCATCGAGAAGGTCGTGGACATCAAGCTGGAGAAGGACGAGCAGGCCATGTTCGACAAGTCGGTCGAAGCCGTGCGCGGCCTCGTCAGCGCCTGCAAGGGGATCGACGACAGCCTCGCCTGACCCACCCGGCAACTTGATGCGCAAGGGCCCCCGGCATCGCCGCGGGGCCCTTTTTCATTGCGCAACGGGACGAGTCCGCGCAAGATCCACGCATCGCCCCGGCAGCGCCGCCGATATTGTGATCACAGCAAAACCACGTGTGATCACAGTTCGCGGTTTTTCAGCGAGTCGTCTGCATTTTCTCACTATTCCGTTTGGCGCGCCCCCCGGCTCGTGGTCTACACTGCCCGCCAAACGAAGGACGTGAGGACAGTGCGATGAACATCCACGAATACCAGGCCAAGGCGCTGCTGCGCGATTACGGTGCACCGGTCAGCGACGGCCGCATCGTCACCCGCGCCGAGGACGCCAAGACGGCGGCGGGCGAACTGGACGGCCCGCTCTGGGTGGTCAAGGCGCAGATCCACGCCGGCGGCCGCGGCAAGGGCAGCTTCAAGGAAGCTGACAGCGGCGACGGCGGCGGTGTCCGCCTTGCCAAGTCGGTGCAGGAAGCCGCCGACCAGGCAAAGAAGATGCTGGGCCGAACGCTGGTCACGCACCAGACCGGCCCCGGCGGCAAGCAGGTCGGCCGCGTCTACATCGAGGACGGATCGGGGATCGAGACCGAGCTTTACCTCGCGCTGCTGGTGGACCGGCAGACCAGCCGCGTCAGCTTCGTCTGCTCGACCGAGGGCGGCATGGATATCGAGGAGGTCGCGGCGTCGACCCCCGAGAAGATCCTGAGCTTCAGCGTCGATCCCGCCACCGGCTACCAGGCGTTCCACGGCCGCCGCATTGCCTTCGCGCTCGGCCTGACCGGCCAGCAGGTCAAGCAATGCGTCAAGCTGATGGGCCAACTCTATGCCATGTTCGTCGACAAGGACATGGAGATGCTCGAGATCAACCCGCTGATCGTGACCGACAGCGGCGATCTGAAATGCCTCGACGCCAAGATGGGCTTCGACAGCAACGCGCTGTATCGCAACGCCGACATCGCCAACCTGCGGGACGAGACCGAGGAGGACCCCAAGGAGCTCCAGGCCTCGAAATACGACCTGAACTACATCGCGCTGGACGGCGAGATCGGCTGCATGGTCAACGGCGCGGGCCTGGCCATGGCGACCATGGACATCATCAAGCTCTACGGCGCCGAGCCGGCCAACTTCCTCGACGTGGGCGGCGGTGCGACCAAGGAAAAGGTGACCGAGGCATTCAAGATCATCACCTCGGACCCGCAGGTCAAAGGCATTCTCGTGAATATCTTCGGCGGCATCATGCGCTGCGACGTCATCGCCGAAGGCGTCATCGCCGCGGTGAAGGAAGTCGGGCTGCAAGTGCCGCTGGTCGTCCGCCTTGAAGGCACCAATGTCGACAAGGGCAAGGAGATCATCTCGAACTCCGGCCTGGACGTCATCGCCGCCGACGACCTGAAGGACGGCGCCCAGAAGATCGTGAAGGCGGTGAAGGGGTGAGACACGGGGCCGGCCCGGACGGGCCGGCGCATGCTCCATTGAACCGGTCGTCCCACGAACGGATGGAGCCCGATGGAACCCGCCGGAGTCGTCAGGGAAGGACGCACGCATGACCAGGAACGCCCCAGCAGAACTTTCGCCCATCATCGTCGGCGCCGCGCTGCTTGGCACCGGGATGTTGCTGCGCCGCTGGCAGCCTTCGGCGCTCAGCCTGCCCGAGCGCCCCGATACGCTGCACCGCGACAGCGGTGCACGGCGGGCGGCGCGCAAGACCCGGGACGGCATCGCGCGGGTGCTGCCGTCGAACCTCACCGGCTCGCTGGGCCGGACGCTCATCATCGCGGGCGCGGGGCTTGTCCTCGTGCGTCTGCTGGACTTCGCCGTCGACGACGGCGAGGCGCTTTTCGACTGACGCCGGGCGACCGGCAAAGACAACAGACCCGAAGGAGGCCCCGATGGCCGTACTCGTCGACAAAGATACCAAAGTCATCTGCCAGGGCTTCACCGGAAGCCAGGGCACGTTCCACTCCGAACAGGCCATCGCCTATGGCACCAAGATGGTCGGCGGCGTCACGCCCGGAAAGGGCGGCCAGACGCACCTGGACCTGCCCGTGTTCAACTCCTGCCACGAGGCGGTGCACCAGACCGGCGCCAACGCCACCGTGATCTACGTGCCGCCCCCCTTCGCGGCCGACTCGATCCTCGAGGCGATCGACGCCGAGATCCCGCTGATCGTCTGCATCACCGAGGGCATCCCGGTTCTGGACATGATGAAGGTCAAGCGCGCGCTGGAAGGCTCGAACTCGAAGCTGATCGGCCCGAACTGCCCGGGCGTCATCACCCCCGACGCCTGCAAGATCGGCATCATGCCCGGCCACATCCACAAGCGTGGCAGCGTCGGCGTGGTCAGCCGCTCGGGCACGCTGACCTACGAGGCCGTGAAGCAGACCACCGACGTGGGCCTTGGCCAGTCGACCTGCGTGGGCATCGGCGGCGACCCGATCAAGGGGACCGAGCATATCGACGTGCTGGAATGGTTCCTGGCCGATGACGAGACCGAGAGCATCATCATGATCGGCGAGATCGGCGGCCAGGCCGAGGAAGAGGCCGCGCAGTTCCTGGCGGACGAGCGCAAGAAGGGCCGTTGGAAACCCACGGCCGGCTTCATCGCGGGCCGCACCGCCCCCCCGGGCCGCCGCATGGGCCACGCGGGCGCCATCGTGGCGGGCGGCAAGGGCGACGCCGAATCGAAGATCGCCGCCATGAAAGAGGCCGGCATCGTGGTCGCCGACAGCCCCGCCACCCTGGGCGAGGCCGTGCTGGAGGCCATCGGGAAGTAGACCAAGCGGAAAGGACGCGCGCCGATGCATCGGGGCCGTGACATGACCCACCCAGAACAGGCGACGGCCGCGCCCGCGGCCGCCGCGCGGTGGCGCGCATGACCCTGTCCGAATCGGTCCGTACCTGCCTGACGCAGAAATACGCCAGCTTCTCGGGCCGCGCGTCGCGGTCGGAATACTGGTGGTTCATGGGGGCCTACCTGTTCTTCGGCATGGGCGTGGGCCTCCTGGGCAAGGCGGCGCAGCTCGTCTTCGTCCTGGCGGTGATCTGCCCGCTGGTGGCGGTCGGGGCGCGACGGTTGCAGGATACCGGTCGCCCCGGGGCCCTGATCTTCGTGCCGCTGGCGCTGGCGCTGCTGTTCGCGTGGCTGGCGCCCGGCGCGCCCGCGCAGGGCACGCCCGGGGTTCAGCCGGTCACGCAGGGCGAGGCGATCGGCGCGCTGGCGATGATGCTGATCCAGATGCTCGTGGCGCTGATCTACCTGTGGCTTCTGACACGTCCCGGCGACGACCGAGCGAACGCTTACGGCCCCCCGCCCGAAACCGTGGCGCAAGAGGCCTGAGATGTCGTTCACCGAAGCCGTCCGTACCTGCCTCGCCAAGTATTTCACCTTCTCGGGCCGTGCGTCGCGGCCCGAATACTGGTGGTTCATGCTATTCATCTTCGGAATGTCGCTGATCCTCGGCGTGCTCGACGGGATGATCTTCGGTTTCAACCGCGTGGAATACGCGCCCGACGCCGTCCAGTACGAGGCGAACGGCCCGCTGGCGTCGCTGTTCTCGCTGGCCATGCTGGTCCCGATCCTGTCGGCCGGTTGGCGGCGGATGCACGACAGCGGACGCACGGGCCTGCACCTTTTGTATCCCTTGATCGTCATTATCGGTGTCACCACCTTCATGGGAGTCGTGGCCGGGTTCGGCCCGGTCCTGCAGGGCGATTTCGGCACCGTGATCGCCGGCGGCAGCACCCTGATCCTCGCTTTCGCGATGGTCGTCTTTCTGATTTCCCCCCTCGTGGTGCTGTGGTGGCTGACGCGGCCCAGCCAGCCGCACCCCAACAAATACGGACCGCCGCCCACCCATATCGCGGCCCGCAACGAATGAAGCGTTTCCCTTCGGAGTCCACGCCATGACCGACCAATCCCGCAACGACCAGTTCCGCGCCGAAAGCTTCGCGCAAGGACACAACGCGGCCTACCTGGAACAGCTCTACGCCCGCTATGCCGACGACCCGCAGGCCGTGGACGAAAGCTGGCGGAGCTATTTCGACAGTCTCGGCGATGCCGAGGCCGCCGCGCACGAGGCGGCCGGTCCCAGCTGGGCGCGCACCGACTGGCCGCCCCAGCCGAACGACGACCTGACCGCCGCGCTGGACGGCCAATGGCCCGCCGATCCGGCCGCCAAGCCCGACGGCAAGGCGCTGGCCAAGAAGATCACCGAGAAGGCCGAGTCGAAGGGCGCCGATATCAGCAAGGAGCAGGTGCGCCAGGCCGTTCTGGACAGCCTGCGCGCGCTGATGCTGATCCGCGCCTACCGGATCCGCGGCCACCTGGCCGCCGACCTGGACCCGCTGGGCCTGCGCGAGGCCAGCAATCACCCCGAGCTCGACCCGGAATCCTACGGGTTCAGCGACGCCGACATGGACCGGCCCATCTTCATCGACAAGGTGCTGGGCCTCGAGGTCGCCACGCTGGCCGAGATCCTGGCCATCGTGAAGCGCACCTACTGCGGCACGTTCGCCCTGCAATACATGCACATCTCGGACCCCGAGCAGGCCGGCTGGCTGAAGGAGCGGATCGAGGGCCTGGGCAAGGAGATCGCCTTCACCAAGGAAGGCCGCCGCGCCATCCTCAACAAGCTGGTCGAGGCCGAGGGCTTCGAGAAATACCTGCACGTCAAGTACATGGGCACCAAGCGTTTCGGCCTTGATGGCGGCGAGGCGCTGATCCCGGCAATGGAGCAGATCATCAAGCGCGGCGGCGCGCTGGGTCTGAAAGAGGTCGTCATCGGCATGCCCCACCGGGGCCGCCTGTCGGTCCTCGCGAACGTGATGCAGAAGCCCTATCGCGCGATCTTCAACGAATTCCAGGGCGGCAGCTTCAAGCCTGACGACGTGGACGGCTCGGGCGACGTGAAATACCATCTGGGCGCCTCCGATGACCGTGAATTCGACGGCAACACAGTGCACCTGTCGTTGACGGCGAACCCCAGCCACCTCGAGGCGGTGAACCCCGTCGTGCTGGGCAAGGCGCGTGCCAAACAGGACCAGTTGAACGACACCGACCGGGACGAAGTCCTGCCGGTTCTGCTGCACGGCGACGCGGCCTTCGCCGGTCAGGGCGTGGTGGCCGAGTGTTTCCAGCTTTCGGGCATCCGCGGCCACCGCACGGGCGGCACCATCCATATCGTGGTGAATAACCAGATCGGCTTCACCACCGCGCCCAGCTTCTCGCGGTCGTCCCCCTACCCCACCGACATTGCCCTGATGGTCGAGGCGCCGATCTTCCACGTGAACGGCGACGATCCCGAGGCGGTGGTCCACGCCGCCAAGGTCGCGACCGAGTTCCGCCAGAAGTTCCGCAAGGACGTGGTGATCGACATCATCTGCTACCGCCGGTTCGGCCATAACGAGGGCGACGAGCCCATGTTCACGAACCCGGCGATGTACAAGAAGATCAAGCAGCAGAAGACCACGCTGACCAAGTACACCGAACGGCTGGTCGCAGAAGGGCTGATCCCCGAAGGCGAGATCGAGGACGCCAAGTCCAAGTTCCAGCAGCACCTGGCCGACGAGTTCGAGGCCGGGCGCGACTTCAAGCCAAACAAGGCCGACTGGCTGGACGGACGCTGGTCGGGCCTGAACAAGCAGGGCGAGAAGTACCAGCGCGGCAAGACCGCCATCTCGCCCGAAACGCTGCAGCAGGTCGGTAAGGCACTGACCACCACGCCCGACGGTTTTGCCGCCCACAAGACCGTTGACCGGTTGCTGGACGCAAAGCGGCAGATGTTCGAGTCGGGCGAAGGCTTCGACTGGGCCACGGCCGAGGCGCTGGCCTTCGGGTCACTGCTGACGGAAGGCTACCCGGTGCGGCTGTCGGGCCAGGATTCGGGCCGGGGCACGTTTTCGCAACGTCACTCGGCGCTGGTCGATCAGAAGACCGAGGATCGCTACTACCCGCTCAATCACATCAAGGAAGGGCAGGCCCAGTACGAGGTCATCGACTCGATGCTGTCGGAATACGCCGTGCTGGGCTTCGAGTACGGCTATTCGCTGGCCGAGCCCAATGCCCTCACACTGTGGGAGGCGCAGTTCGGCGACTTCGCCAACGGCGCGCAGATCATGTTCGACCAGTTCATCAGCTCGGGCGAGTCCAAGTGGCTGCGGATGTCGGGCCTCGTCTGCCTGCTGCCCCACGGCTACGAGGGCCAGGGCCCCGAGCACAGCTCGGCCCGGCTGGAGCGGTTCCTGACCATGTCAGGGCAGGACAACTGGATCGTCGCGAACTGCACCACGCCCGCGAACTATTTCCACATCCTGCGCCGGCAGATGCATCGCAGCTTCCGAAAGCCGCTGATCCTGATGACGCCCAAGTCGCTGCTGCGCCACAAGCTGGCGGTGTCGAAGGCCGAGGAGATGGCCACCGGGTCGTCCTTCCACCGGATCCTGTGGGACGACGCCCAGCAGGGCAATTCCGAGCTGACGCTGAAGTCCGACGACCAGATCAAGCGCGTGGTCCTGTGCTCGGGCAAGGTCTATTACGACCTGCTGGAGAAGCGCGACGCCGAGGGTCTGGACGACGTCTATCTCCTGCGGATCGAGCAGTATTATCCTTTCCCAGCGCACAGCCTGGTGAAGGAGCTGACCCGCTTCAAGGATGCGAAAATGATCTGGTGCCAGGAAGAGCCCAAGAACCAGGGCGCCTGGAGCTTCGTCGAGCCCAACATCGAATGGGTGCTGAGCCGCATCAAGGCCAAGCACACCCGCCCGGAATATGCCGGTCGCCAGACCGCCGCGTCGCCCGCCACGGGCCTCGCCAGTCAACACAAGACCCAACAAGCGGCGCTGGTGAATGCCGCGCTGGGAATCGAAGGATAAGACCATGACCGAAGTGCGCGTGCCCACGTTGGGCGAATCCGTCTCCGAAGCCACCGTCGCGACCTGGTTCAAGAAGCCCGGCGACAGCGTCGCTGTGGACGAGATGCTGTGCGAGCTTGAGACCGACAAGGTCACCGTCGAGGTTCCGTCCCCCGTGGCCGGCACCCTGGGCGAGATCATCGCGAACGAGGGGGACACGGTGGGCGTCGACGCCCTGCTGGCCCAGATCGACGAGGGCGCGGGCAGCGGCGACGCGCCGGCCAAGCCCGCGTCGGAAGAGGACACCAAGGGCGGCTACTCGGGCGCGGACACGCCGAAGGACACCGGCGCAGACGGCGGCGACGGTGGCGGCGACGAGATCGACGTCATGGTCCCGACCCTGGGCGAATCCGTGTCCGAGGCCACCATCGCCACCTGGTTCAAGTCCGAAGGCGACGCCGTCGAGGCCGACGAAATGCTGTGCGAGCTCGAGACCGACAAGGTCAGCGTCGAGGTGCCCGCCCCCGCCGCCGGCACGCTGGGCAAGATCCTGAAGGGTGAAGGCGAAACGGTCGAGGCCGGCGGCAAGCTTGCCACCATGACCACCGGCGGCGGCGGCGCCAAGGCGCCCGCCAAGTCCGATGACGCGCCCAAGGCCGAGGCCCCGTCGGGCGGCGACAGCGGCCGCGATGTCGAGGATGCGCCCTCGGCCAAGAAGGCGATGGCCGAGAAGGGCATCAGCCGAGACCAGGTCAGCGGCTCGGGCCGCGACGGGCGCGTGATGAAGGAAGACGTGGCCAAGGCCGGGTCGGCCCCCAAGTCCGACAGCCCTGCCCCCGCGCCGAAATCGCCCACCCCCGCGGGCGACGCCGACCGCGAGGAGCGGGTCAAGATGACCCGCCTGCGCCAGACCATCGCCAAGCGCCTGAAAGAGGCGCAGAACACCGCCGCCATGCTGACGACCTACAACGAGGTCGACATGACGGCGGTCATGGAACTGCGCAACGAATACAAGGACCTGTTCCTGAAGAAGCACGGCGTGAAGCTGGGCTTCATGTCGTTCTTCACCAAGGCCTGCTGCCACGCGCTGCAGGAAGTGCCCGAGGTGAACGCCGAGATCGACGGCACCGACGTGGTCTATCACCACTTCGTCCACATGGGCATCGCCGTGGGCACGCCGACGGGCCTGGTCGTTCCTGTGGTGCGCGACGCCGACGCCATGTCCTTCGCCGAGATCGAGAAGACGATCAACGACCTGGGCGTGAAGGCCCGCGACGGCAAGCTGTCCATGGCCGACATGCAGGGCGGCACGTTCACCATCTCGAACGGGGGCGTCTACGGCTCGCTCATGTCTTCGCCCATCCTGAACCCGCCGCAATCGGGTATCCTGGGCATGCACAAGATCCAGGAACGGCCCATGGTCATCGGCGGCGAGATCAAGATCCGTCCGATGATGTACCTGGCGCTGAGCTACGATCACCGCATCGTCGACGGCAAGGGCGCCGTGACCTTCCTCGTCCGCGTGAAAGAGGCGCTGGAAGATCCCCGCCGCCTGCTGATGGACCTGTGACCCCGTCGGCGGGCGGCTGACGCCGTCCGCCGCCTGACCATGCCGGGACGCCCGAAATGACCGAAACGATCGCGACCCCGATCCGAGTGCGGCGCATCGCCTGGCTGCTGCCCGCGGTCCTGTCGGCCTGCGTCGTCGCCCCGCGCGACCCGTCCGTCACCGTGCGCCACTTCGCCTCGACCGAAAGCGCGGGCGACGGCGCGCGCTGGCATATCTTCCTGTTCGACCCAAGCCAGCCGCGCGACCTTGATGCGCGGATCCGGCTGGCGCGGGCCAACCTGAATCCCGGGTGCCGATGGGTCGGGGCGCCGCGTGACGAGATCGTCTCGAAAACCAATTCGCAGGGCGCGCGTTATGCAGACACGGTGCTTGCCGCACCGCTGATTTGCAGAGGATAGATCATGCACGCACTCATCCGTTTCGACACCACCGATGCCGATGCCTTTCTCGACACCTATGCGTCCGCGTCCGAGCGACGCGACCAGGCCGGGCTCACGCAGTTGCAGCTCTGGCGCGAAAAGGGCACGTCGGCCGTCTGGGGCCTGTACGACGTGGCCGACCGCGAGAAGGTGGCCGAATGGCTGTCGTCCGAGACCGGGCTGCGCGACGCGCTGTCGGGCACCGAGGCGCACTACCTGAGGACCGTCTGAATGACGCCCGAGCTCATCGCACTGACCCTGGCCGCGCTGCTGCAATGCATCCAGTTCGTGGCCTACGCCATCCCCGCCAACCGTGAACTCGGGCCGGGCTACACCATGTCCGCCCGCGACCGCGAACCGTCGCGCGAGATGTCGGCCACGACCGCCCGGCTGGGCCGCGCGCTCGACAACCATTTCGAGGGGCTGATCCTCTTCACCATCGCCTGCGTGGTCATCGCCGTCACGGGCCAGTCCACCTGGTTCACCGCCGCCTGCGCCTGGGTCTACCTGGCCGCGCGCGTCATCTACGTGCCCGCCTACGCGCTGGGGTGGCGGCCGGGACGGTCGCTGATCTGGGCTTGCGGTTGGGCCGCCACCGTTCTCATGTTAATCGCGGCGCTGATCTAGGCGCCGACGCGAAAGGATTTCCCCATGGCCAGCTACGACGTCATCATCATCGGATCCGGACCCGGCGGCTATGTCTGCGCCATCCGCTGCGCGCAGCTGGGCCTCAAGACCGCCTGCGTCGAGGGGCGCGAGACGCTGGGCGGCACCTGCCTGAACGTGGGCTGCATCCCGTCGAAGGCGCTGCTGCACGCCACCCACATGCTGCACGAGGCCGAGCACAACTTCGCCAAGATGGGCCTGAAGGGCAAAAGCCCCTCGGTCGACTGGGGCGACATGCAGTCCTACAAGGCCGACACGATCGGCCAGAACACCAAGGGCATCGAGTTCCTGTTCAAGAAGAACAAGATCGACTGGCTGAAGGGCTGGGGCACGATCCCCGAGGCCGGCAAGGTCAAGGTCGGCGACGAGGTGCACGAGGCCAAGAACATCGTCATCGCCACCGGCTCGGACGTGGCGACCCTGCCCGGGGTCGAGATCGACGAGGATGTCGTGGTCAGCTCGACCGGGGCGCTGAGCCTCAAGAAGATCCCCAAGAAGATGGTGGTGATCGGCGCGGGCGTCATCGGGCTGGAAATGGGCAGCGTCTATTCCCGCCTCGGCTCGGAAGTGACGGTGGTCGAGTATCTCGACACGATCACCCCCGGCATGGATGGCGAGGTGCAGAAGGGCTTCCAGAAGATCCTCAAGAAGCAGGGGATGGAGTTCATCCTGGGCGCCGCCGTCCAGGGGGTCGAGGTCAAGAACGGCAAGGCCAAGGTCGCCTACAAGCTGAAGAAGGACGACAGCGAGGCGACGCTGGACGCCGATACCGTGCTGGTCGCCACGGGCCGCCGCCCCTATACCGACGGGCTGGGCCTGGACAAGCTGGGCGTGTCCATGTCGAAGCGCGGACAGGTGGAAACCGACGGTCACTGGAAGACCTCGGTCGACGGCGTCTATGCCATCGGCGACTGCATCGCCGGGCCCATGCTGGCCCACAAGGCCGAGGACGAGGGCATGGCCGTGGCCGAAGTGCTGGCGGGCAAGCATGGCCACGTGAATTACGACGTGATCCCCGGCGTGATCTACACCCACCCCGAGGTCGCCAATGTCGGCAAGACCGAGGAACAGCTGAAAGAGGCCGGGACGCCCTACAAGGTCGGCAAGTTCAGCTTCATGGGCAATGGCCGCGCCAAGGCCAACTTCGCCGGCGAGGGCTTCGTCAAGATCCTCGCGCACAAGGAAACCGACCGCATCCTGGGCGCCCATATCATCGGCCCCATGGCGGGCGACCTGATCCATGAGATCTGCGTCGCGATGGAGTTCGGCGCCGCGGCCGAGGACCTGGCGCTGACCTGCCATGCCCACCCGACCTATTCCGAGGCGGTGCGCGAGGCGGCGCTGGCCTGCGGCGACGGGCCGATCCACTCCTGAGCTGGAATTCCTGCGCGCCCGCCGATCCGGTGGGCGCGCAAGGCCCGCCTGCGCTGCAAGCCGGGCCGCGTGACGCCGGCGACGCGTGCCGCCGGCCCCTGCCCTACCCCTCGTATTTCTTGATCTCGCCCGAGCGCAGCTTGCCCTGGTAGCGGCTGAGCTCGGCCTTCACGATGGGCATCAGGAAATACAGCGCGATGATGTTCACGATCGCCATCGAGAACAGCATGGCGTCGGAGAAGTCGATCACGGGCCCGAGGCTCGCGGCCGATCCGATGATGATGAACAGGCAAAAGATGATCTTGAAGATCAGCTCCTTCATCCGTCCCTCGCCCAGGATGTAGGTCCACGCTTTCAGCCCGTAGTAGCTCCAGGACAACATGGTCGAGAACGCGAACAGCACGACCGAGATGGCCAGCAGCGGCGGGAACCACGAGAACGCCTGCGCATAGGCCGCCGAGGTCAGCGCCACGCCCGACACGTCGCCTTCGGTGGCGATGCGCCCCAATTCTGCGTTCCAGACATACATTCCGGTCTCCGCGTCCTGTTGCAGCACGCCGGTGATGACGATGACAAGCGCCGTCATGGTGCAGATCACGACGGTGTCGATGAACGGCTCCAGAAGCGCGACATAGCCCTCGGTCACCGGCTCCTTGGTCTTCACGGCCGAGTGGGCGATGGCCGCTGACCCGATCCCGGCCTCGTTCGAGAACGCGGCCCGGCGGAAGCCCTGAATCAGCGCGCCCGTGAACCCGCCCGCAACCCCGAGGCCGGTGAAGGCACCTTCGAAGATCTGGCCGAACGCCCACAGGATCTCGTCGTAATTGCGCAGCAGGATCACCAGCGACACGAGGACGTAGAAGATGCCCATGAAGGGCACAACCTTTTCGGTCACCTTGGCGATGGATTTCAGACCGCCCGCGATCACCGCGAAGACGACGCCGGCAATGACCACGCCGGTGATCCAGCCGGGATAATCGCCCAGCACGTTGGCCAGCTGCGCGTGGGCCTGGTTGGCCTGGAACATGTTGCCGCCGCCCAGCGCACCCAGGATGGTGAAAAAGGCAAACAGGACCGCCATGGCCCCGCCCAGCGGAAGGCCCCGCTCCTTGAAGCCCTTCGTCATGTAATACATCGGCCCGCCCGACACCGTGCCGTCCGGGTATTCGTTGCGGTACTTCACCCCCAAGGTGCATTCGGTGAACTTCGTCGCCATGCCGAACAGGCCCGCGATCACCATCCAGAAGGTGGCGCCCGGCCCGCCGATCGATACGGCCACGGCGACCCCCGCGATGTTGCCCAGCCCCACGGTGCCCGACAGTGCCGTGGCGAGAGCCTGGAAATGGCTGACCTCGCCCGCGTCGTTGGGGTCGGAGTAATCCCCCTTCACCAGGCGGATCGAATGGATGAAGCCCGACAGCTGGATGGCCCCGAAATAGACCGTGAAGACCACGGCGCCGACCACAAGCCACAGGGCGATCCAGCTGAAATTGGTCCCGGGCAGGTCCGCGAAAATCAGGCTGACATACCAGCCTGTATAATCGGCGAAGATGCTGTTGATCGTCTCGTCGATGCCCTGCGCCGCAAGGGGCGATCCGAAAAGCGTTGCGAGAACTGCAAGGAAGTATCGCATGAATTGGCCTCCGGGCTTCATGGGACGATGACGGTGGGAACGGTGGCGATCTGCGCGATGGCCAGCGGGATCGATCCGAAGATCCGGGCGCGCGCCGCGCTCGACCCCGAGCGGCCGACGAAGATGAAGCTGGCTTTCTCCTCGTTCGCCGTCTTGACGACGAGTTCGGCCGCCGAGCCGTGCTGCACCGTGCCTACCGCCTCGACGCCGGCCTCCTTCGCCTTGGCGATGGCCGGATCGAGCACGTGCTTGTGGGCGCGGTCCAGCTCTTGGGTCCGTTTCTTGTGACGCTCTTCAAGCTCTTGCTGCGTGAGGAAACTGTAGGGCGACCATTCAAGGACGTGGACGATGACCAGCCTGGCCCCCGAACGCGACGCGCGCGAGATCGCGCAATCCAGGACGGCCGTGTCCTCGGTGTTGTCGTCGTAGGCCACGACGAAGGTTTCCTGCGCCATACCGATGTCCTTTCGATCCGGGCGGACGCCCCCGCCGCTTTGCCCCGCACAGCGACCTGCCCGAGCGCAGATCAATCCCCCGATGGTTGATGCAAGGTGCCGTTACGTCAATGGACAAGTGTAATCAGGTGCTGATTCCCGCCGCACTCGCCCATAAATTGAACCGCTCGAGGTGCTTTCGAGCTACCGCCCCGAAACGGGGCGACACGGGCACGGGTGCAGGTGATCGAATAGCATTGGGCGCAAAGAGCCCCCGGGCAGGATCAGGAGAACGGAAGACATGACGGAAGCGCGCCGAAATCTCGACGCGCCCCTCTCCGGGTCTATGGGATGAATATTTGACGCCGATGGTCACTTGCCCGTCACGGGCAAGGTTCAGGGTTCAGCCCGGTCGGTCTCCAATGCCAGCGGCGATACGGATCTTAAGGAATAAGGGCAGGCAACGGGGTTTCGAGCCATCGCGGCCCGTCCGCGAGCCGCGAAACCGGATCGACTTTGGACTGTCACCGCCTGTCAGACGCCCTGCCCCCGGCAAAAACACTGCCGGAGGCGCGGCGCGCGGGGACCGATCCGGTTACCACAGGGCCGATTGCGATCCGCCCAGCTTGGAGTTGCCAAGAGGACGGTACTCCTCGACGAAGGCTTCGATCTCGGGCGCGTCGAACAGCGACAGGTAGGCCTCGGCCCAGGCAAGTTCGAAGCTTTTCAACTCGTCCTCGCCGGTGCTAAACGTCTGCGGCTCGCCCGCCTTTTCCTCGACCATCTCTGGCGCCTCGAAGGCAGCGGGGATGAACTCTACCGCGCGGTGGACCGCGCCGTTGCACATCTCGAAGGTGGGATAGCCATCGTCCTGCAACAGCGCCCCGCCGACGACCAGCGGCGCCACTGCGTGGATCTGGTAGTGCAACGCGCGGGGGCCGCGCTCCATCTCCCATTTCAGCGCGCCATCCTCGTCGGCCTGGCAGGCCACCAGCGCGAAGGTCGTGTGCGCCCAGGCCTTCAGGTAGTCGTTCCCGGCGGCCTCGCCCACGGCGGCGGCGGCGAGACCCGCCCAGGCGCGCAGGTTGTTCTGGCTGGCCATGGTCGGCGCCTCGGTGTCGAACCACTGGGTCGCGTGGCGCGCACGCTCGACCAGCCAGCCCTCGATCACCTCGGCCTGGTCGGGATCGATCTCGGCGGCGGACTTGGCCTGGAGATAGGCCAGCGCCATGGCGCCGAAGCGGGACGGCGAGGACAGGTTGGCGTTCATGCTTTCCAGGTCGCTGATCGCGTCGGCCTCGGCCCAGACGGCCAGCGCGTCGACCACGCAGGCCGCCGCTTCGGCGTCGCCGTCACGGGCAGCGTCGTTGGCCTTGCCCGTCAGCGCGACGATGAAGTCGTCGATGGGCCCCAGCGCCGCGTCGACCGCGTCGTTCGACGCCTCGTCGAGATCCGAGCGGTCCTCGCTCTCGTCTGTGTAGCGGCTCCCGTAGTCGAGCGAGACGACGGGTTCGGCCACCTCGATGCAGCTCACGTCGCTTGCCTCCTGCGCCATCAACGCGGGCGCGGGCAAGGCGGCGACAAGCGCGCCGGTCATCAGGATTCGTTTCATGGCTCGTATCCTTCCTTACTGGATCATGCGCGCGGTCGACGCGGCCGTCTCGTTGCCCGCCTCGGCGGCGGCGGTCAGCCAGCGGCGCGACTGCGCGGCGGATTGTTCGACGCCCACGCCGTAGGCATAGGCTTGCGAAAGCAGGTACATCGCCTCGGCATTGCCACCGTCGGCGGACCGGCGCAGCAGGTCCGCATAGCGATCGGAGGTGTCGCCCGCGGCATCGCTGTCGCGCACGATCCGCGCCAGTTCCAGTTGCGCCACCGCGTTTCCGTTCTCGGCGGCTTCGGTATAAAGCGCGCGACGGTCTATCTCGGCATTAACGATCTGGCGGACCTGCGGGTCCGAGTACTCGAGGAAATTGAGGATTACCGGGATGTCCTCGGTATCGGCGATGCGCAGCAGGCGGATCGACATGCGGGCCGTCTCGTCGGCGGTCATCTGGATCTCGCCGTCCTGGCGCAGCGACAGGAGGCGGCGCAGCCCGACCGAATAGCCGTCATCGGCCGCCGCCCGGTAAAGCTCCAGCGCACGCGCCTCATCCGCTTCTTTGCCGCCCAGCTCGCGCAGCGCGTCGCCGATGGCGACCCGTTCCCATCCGTCGCCGCCTGAAGCGGCCTCTGCCACATCGATCCATTGACCGACGGCATCGTCGGCCCCGATTTCCCGCAGCACCCGGGCATATTCCAATGCCTTCGACGTGGTGCAGTCGATCGTGCTGCGGATGCGGTTCCGGTATTCCTCGGTCCGCGAAGCGCTCTCCAGGTAGGGCAGCGCGAACAGCAATGCGTCCACGTCGCCGTTACGCGCGATGGCGTCCGAATAGCGCTGCCAGGCGGCGTCAGGATCGGTTTCGCCGATCTCGATCAGCGTGCGGATCGCCGCGCCGTTGCCCTCGGCGGCCAAGTCGCGCGCAAGCGTGACCAGCCGCGCGCGGCGGTCGCCGTCCAGATCCTTCGTGTCCGACAGGAGCGACACCAGCTGCGCCCGGGCGCCCGGCTCGCCCGCGTCGATGGCGCGGTCCAGTCGGTCCTCGGCGGCGCCGACATCGCCGCGGTTCAGGGCGAGCTTGGCCTCGGCCACGAACAGCGCGCCGCCCGCCTCGCGCGTCATACGGCGCATGGCGTCGCTGGCGCCGCCGGGCAGGACTTCGTGGAAATTGGCCAGGGAGCGCGACCGCATGTTGACGGCCTGCGATTGCAGTCGGGCCAGTGTCATCGGGTCGTCCTCGACCGTCAGCTCGTCCAGCCGTCCGGGATCGACCTCGACGGTCGTGTCGCCGGCGAAACTTTCCATCCGGGTCCAGTACTCGGCCTCGGACGGGACCGGCGCCACGGCCGAGCGGCAGCGGAAGATCGCTTGCAGATCCTGCATCGGCTCGGTCTGGCCGTCCACGTAGACGGCGTTGCGCAGGGTCGACACCACGTCGAGCAGGTCCTGCTCCGTCTCGGTCTCACGCAGCATCAGACCGGCCAGCCGCATCTGCGCCGCCGACAGGGACGGGTCGATTTCCACGGCCGTCCGGTAGAGCTCGGCCGCCCGGTCCGCGCCCGCCCAGCGGCCGTCCTCGGCCATCACCAGGTCGCCGCGCTGCACGTAGGCCCAGCCGGGCGTGTCGGGCGCGTCGATCATGCGATCGAGCGCCGCCGCTAGCCGGTCGCGCTCCTCGGGCCCGTCGGCCCGGTCGCGGGCGAGGTTCACCAGCCGGATGCGCGCCGTGGGATCGCCGAAATCGGCCGCTTCCTCGTAGAGCGCGCGGGCCTCGGCCAGGTCTTGTTCGGCCAGCGCACCGCGTTCGAGAATGGCGGCCAGCTGAAGCATGGCGTAGGGCAGATCGAACCCGGCCGCCTGGCGCAGGCTCTGCATCATCAGGTCGTTGTCCTTCTCGACCTCGATGGCCTCGCGGTGCATCTCGGCCAGGTTCCAGGCGGCGTTGTGGCCGCCGAGGTCGGCCGCGAAGCGGTACCAGTCCTCGGCCAGGTCGGGATCCGGCGCGACGGCCTCGCCATCGAGGAACACTGCCGCGATGCGGTTCACCCGGTCGCACAGGCGCGGATCGAGATCGCCCAGCAGGTCGCCCAGCGCCATGGTCACGGCCACGTCCGGTGCGATGTCCCAATCGTCCAGGTCCCGCTCGTAGGACAGCTCGACCATGCGCAGAAGCGACGCGCCGTCGCCCGCGTAAGCGGCCTGGCGCCACAGGTCGATGGCGCGGTCCTGGTCGCGCTCGACGCCCGTGCCTTCGAAAAGCAGGTCGGCCGCCGTGCGCTTGGCCGAGGTGGTTCCGCTCGGGGCAATCTCAAGCACCCTGTCCACGAGGCCGGACTCGGCCAGCTCCGCCATCCGGCCGGCGGCGACGAGCAGGTCCAGCCGGTCGAGCAGGCGGTTCGTCTCGTCGTAGCTATCGACGACCTCAAGCAGCCGGTCATTGGCCGCCTCGATGGTGTCGAACCAGCGTTCGGGGTCGTTCTGGCGCAGCAGGCGCAGGTCGCGCCGGATCAGCGCGATGTCGCGTCCGCCGACGGGTCCGCCGTCGTAGTCCTGCCAGCGTTCGGTCAGCACGTGTTGCGGCGGGCGCGGCAGACAGGTGTCGGAGCCTGCCTCGACCCGGGGCGGATCGAACGGCACCGAGACCGGGTCGGCGCGGACCGGTCCCGTCAGGGCGACAAGACCCAGGGCGGTGGCGGAGAGGGCGCGTGTGAAGGTCATGGTGGGGTCCTCCGGGTCGAGGCGTGTCAAGGTCAGTCGGCGTAGGTGCTGTCGGCGGCGACGAGCCCGCCGTCATCGGTGACGATCACCGTGGTCGCGGTGCCGCGGCGCAGGTCGACCGGGTCGAGGCTGGCCAGCGTCTCGCCGTCCTGGCGCAGCTCGAAGGTCAGCGTCAGCGGCGCCTTCAGGCCGACCGCGTCGTGGCCGTTGGGCGCGACGTCGGACAGGGCGGCCGTCTCGGCCTCGGTGGCGTAGAGATCGAAGCTCTCCATCTCGCCGAGGTTGTAGAGCAGCAGGTCCGCCTGGGCCGGGCTTTCGGTCACGCCGTCCTCGATCAGCGGCTGCGCCTCGGCCGAGGACAGCACGGTGTAGTGGGTGCTGGCGCCGACCTCGACGGTGGTCTCCTCGTCGCCGACGGAGATGGTAACTTCGCCCGGGGAGACCTCGGCATAGGGCGTGAGGCCCGCGTCGGTGGGATCGAGCACGGTGCCGTCGACCGTGACATTGTTCGCCTCGGGCGCGATCACGCGCAGGAAGGACGCGTCGGGCGAGGACGGATCGGGATAAAGTCCCTCGTCCTGCGCCACCGCGGGCAGCGCGGGCAGCAGGGCGATGGGAAGGCTGAGCAGGAGCGTTCGCTTGGTCATCATGTCTGGGGTCCTTTCACGGTACATGTGGAGATAGTCGCGCCGTCGTCGGCCGGCTGGTCGAGCTTAACGCGCACTTGGGTGTAGTCGTCGCGCCAAAGCGGGCGCGCATACTCGTAAAACCAGCGGGTGGGTCCGACCCGTTCGGAGCGCTGGATGATCGCGTCACCGGTCAAGCCGTCCTCGGTGGTGAAGCTCAGCACGGCCCGGCGGCCATTGGCGCTGCCGGTGTCCACGCCCAGATAGGTCTCGGGCGTGAACCGATCGGCTGGCAGATCGGCGGTCAGGACGCGCGGCTCCGGATTGGCCGTCTCGAGCGGCTCGCAATTCGCACCCGCCGCCGCGATCAGCTCGCGCAGCGGGCGTTCGCCAAAGCCACCGAGGTTGTTGTAGATCGGGTTTTCCCAGATCAGGACGCGCGGCGCGGTCTCGCGGAATTCTCCGGACAGCAGGAACGACGTGATGCCGCCGAACTGGTTGCCGCCGGTGATCGAGTAGTTGGCGACCTGCGCCTGGGTCTCGACCGAAATGGAATCCTCGAAGTTGAACGTCCCTTCGTCCGACATCGACGTGCCGACCAGCGCGATGGGCGGACCCGCGCTGTCGGCCGCGAAGATCCCACCGCCGTCGGCGTCGCCGCCGACCTCGGTCGTCTCGAACCGCTCGGTCCGCGGCAGCGGCAGGCTTTCGCGGCAGAAGCTCTGGATGTGGCGCCGCAGGGCCGAGTCCATCGGCTTGCTTCCGGTCGAGGTCATGTCGATCTCGGTCGTGGGCATGTCGTCCAGCGCCGGGGTCTCGTCGATCCGGTCGGCGATGGCGCCGGCCACGGCCCGCGCGCCGGCGGGCGTCCAGTGGAAGTCGAGCCCGATGAAGGGCGCGCGGTCCTCGGGCAGCGCCCGCATCGCGGCGACCGTGTCGATCGCGGCCACGCCGGCGGCGTCGAGCTCGGACAGGAACGCGGCGTAGCCGGTCTGTGCCAGGTCCTCGTCATAGCCGTAATCGGCTGCCGCCGCGGGCAACTTGCCGGGCATGGCGAGGCTTTTCGTCGGGACGGGCACGTAGATCAGCTGCGTCCCCCGCTCGGCAAGGACGCGGCTCAAGGTGCCCACCGTCTCGGCCGCGGCGGTCGACAGCGGGTGGTAGGTCCGCATGTTCAGGTTCAGGCGATAGAAGAACCCGTCCTGCCCTTCCAACACGGGCAGTTCGTCGGCGGTGGCAAGCCCGCGGCAGTCGTAGGCCGAGGCGTCCTGTGCGGCGGCCAGTCCGGTGCCGGCCACGAGAAGCCCCGCGGCCAGGGGAAGCGATCGGAAGCTCATTGCGTGTCCTTTCCGGTGTCGTCGTTGCGGGCGTCGAGCTGCGCGAGCAGCGAGCGCGCGGCGGTGCGGGTGCCCAGCGTGTCGCCATCCTCGGCGGCCAGGGACAGGATCCCGCGCAGCCGATCGGGTGCGACCGCGCCCGGGTTCTGCAGGGCGTTCGACCCGATCCGGAGGGCCGCCGCGCCGTCACCGGCCTCGGCCCGTTCCAGCAGCAGCGACCGGGCCCGGTCGGGATGGCGGCCGAAGGGTTCGCCGGTCTCGTAGAACCGCGCCAGCGCCTCGCCCGCCTCGGGATAGCCCTGCACCGCCATGGTGCGCATGGCGTTCTCAAGGTGGTCGAGCCGCTTGTCCGACACGTCGAGACCGGGGCGTTCGAGGATGCGGATCAGCGGGCCCAGCGCGTAGTCGCGCCCGGTGAACACGGCCGAGGCGTAGTAGAGCGCGGCATCGCCAACCAGGTCGTCGGCGTTGTCGAGCTCCATCAGACGGTTGGCATAGCGGAACGCGGCTAGGCCGTCGCCCGCATCGGCGAGCGCCCGCATCTCGGGGAAACTCAGGTAGCCGTCGTTCAACATGCGCTTGCGGTCGCGTTGCAGCTGCCAGGTGGGCAGATCGTCCGTCCGGGTCACGCGGTCGTCGATGACCGCCTGCGCGGCCAGGGGACCCGCGAGCGAAACGGCGATAAGGCCCGCGAGGGCCGCGGGAAGGCGTCGATCAGCCATTGCTGGCCTCCTCGGTGTCGGTGTGTTTCGGCGCGCCCAGGTAGCGGACCGGGAATTCCCAGATCACGTGCGCGGGCGGCGCATCGGCGAAGGCCGGGTCGGAAAGAACATCGCGCATGGGCGCGATCGGGCCCCGGCCCTCTTCGGCCAGGTTCAGGATGTCGCGCCCGAGCGCGATCTTGAGCGCGGGGACGAAGCTCCAGGCCTCGTTCGCGCTGTAGCTCGTGCCGACGAGCACCGTGTCGATGGGGTCGTCGTCGGAGGCGAAGATGCCGCCTTCCGTCGCGTCGGCTTCCTCTGCCACGTAAGGGGTGACCCGCTCGGGTCCAAGCCCCACCCGGGGCGCGAAATCGTCGGTGGTGACGAACGAAACAAGGTCACCGATGAATTCTTCGGGTCGTGCCGGGACCTTGGCGAACTCCTTGTCGCCGCGAGAAATTTTTTCGGAACCCGCCACGGCCTCGGCCACGTCCGCGGCGCCCGCGGGGGTCCAGTGGGTATCGCGGGTCAGGAAAACCGGATCGCCGTCCACATCGGCCAGGGCGGGGCGGGTATCGACGCTCTCGACCCCAGCCTCGTGCAGCGCGGCGCGAAAGGCGAGATACTGCTCTTCCATCGCGGCGCCGGCCTCGGCATCGCCCCGGTCGCGGTAGATGTCGATCTTGGCCGGAACCGGCACGACGGTCAGCTCGCTGCCCAGGGCATCGAGCTCGGCGTCGACCTCTTCGATGATGCGGGTCGCGGTCGCGATCTCGGGCGTCGTGGCGCGCTGGAACTCCTCGTCGGAGAACAGCCAGCCGTCCTCGCCCGCGGTGACGCCGTCGCGGCCCTCGCCGATCAGCGCGTAGCGCGCCGCGCCGATGAGGCCCACGGCCGTGTCGCGATGGGGCTGCGCCTGCCCGTAGAGCGTGTCGAGCGACAGCGCCGCGCGGCCGGTGACCACGTCGCCCTCGACCTCGCCGGGCAGCCCCTCGCCGAAGATGGCGAGGTTCACGACCACGGCGTAGCCCAGGAACAGGATCGGGACGCTGTAGCGTATGGTCTTCAGGATCGTCTGCATCATGTCGGTCCTTCAGAACTGGAAGTAGAGGAAGGGCGAGAAGCTCTGCTCGGCGAGCTTCAGGATCGTGAGGGTCGCCAGCGCGGTGACCGCGATGGGCGGAACGATGGCGCTGGTCGCCGTCAGCGTGCCGTCTGGACGCGGCGACAGCGGGCCATCCACCGCGCGGCCGAGCCAGGGCTCGATCATCGCCACGAGGATGGCCAGGATCAGCACGGCGACGCTTTCGCCGGTGATCTCGAAGGCCGCCGCCGGCGACAGGGCGATGCCGTTGGCCCCGAACATGCCCGCGAAGACCTGCCCCGCCTCGACCACGGATGTCGCGCGGAACACGACCCAGCCGAGCAGCACGACGATCAGCGTGCGCAGCAGCGCGGCGGTCGAGCGGGACGTGGCCCAGCCCGAGAACCGCTCCCACGCCAGCCACGCGCCGTGCCAGAAGCCCCAGATCACGAAGGTCCAGGCCGCGCCGTGCCAAAGGCCCCCCAGCACCATGATCGTCATCAGGTTGACGTGGGTGCGCACGGGACCCAGGCGGTTGCCGCCCAGCGGGATGTAGAGGTAGTCGCGCAGCCAGACCGACAGCGAGATGTGCCAGCGGCGCCAGAACTCGGTGATCGAGCGCGAGATATAGGGCGCGTTGAAATTCTCGGTGAAGCGGAAGCCCAGCATCATGCCAAGCCCGATCGCCATGTCCGAATAGCCCGAGAAATCGAAGTAGAGCTGCATCATGTACGCAACGGCCCCAGCCCAGGCGAGCGCCATGGACGGATCGGGCGTCGAGAAGGCAAGGTCGGCCAGCGGGGCCACGGCATCGGCCAGCAGCACCTTCTTCGCCAGCCCGATGAAGAAGCGCATCATCCCGTCCGAGAACATCTGGACCGAGTGGGTGCGGTGCCGGAACTGGTGGGCCAGATCCTTGTAGCGCAGGATCGGCCCAGCGATGAGCTGCGGGAACAGCGCGATGAACGCCGCGAAGTCGAGCGGGTTCACGTCCTCGGGCGCATCGCCGCGATAGGTATCGACGAGATAGCTCACCGACTGGAACACGTAGAACGACACGCCGATGGGCAGGATGATCTGCCAGTGCACACCGATGGCGTCGGGCGTGGTGCCAACAAGCCCGGTCAGGCTATCGAGGAAGAAGTTGAAATACTTGAAGAAGCCCAGCACAGCGAGGCAACCCGCCACGCCGATCCCGGTCCAGACCCTGGCGATCCGGTCGGTCGCGGCATGACGGATCATGCGGCCGGTGATCCAGGTCCAGGCCGTCGTGCCGATCAGCAGCAACAGGAAATCGACCCGCCACCACGCGTAGAAGACGTAGGAGACGCCCAGCAGCGTCAGCGACTTCCAGCGGCCCGGCGTCAGGTAGTAGAGCGCCAGCGCCAGCGGCAGGAACAGGAACAGGAAAGTCTCAGAGGAAAAGACCATCAGGTGGTGCCCTCTCCGGAACAGGTTTCAAAAGCGGCCTGCGCGGCGTCGCGGCGCAGGGGCGTGGGGTCGAGCGAGCGGACGCCGTCGACGCTCAGCTCGTCCGTGTCGGCGCGCAGGAAGGCAGGCGTCATCTGGTCGAGGTCACCCGACAGCAGCCGCGGGCGCTGATCGCGGAAATCGTTGGCGTGCAGGCGGATCTCGGCAAGGCCGGTGCCCCGCAGCCCCATGCGGTTGCCCGCGAAGGTGCTGGAAGTGACGAGCACGCGGGTCTCGGGGCGTTGCCGGTCGATCATCAGGCCGGGGCCGTCATTGTCGACGAGGCGGCTGTCGCTGACGATGGCGGTGCCGGCGCCGCGCATGGCCAGACCCGCGCCATTGTTGCCGGCGATCTCGACATTTTGCATGAGCACGCAGGTCGCGCCCTGCGCCAGCGTGGCGCCGGACCCGTCGAAGCCGTTCACGGCCACGTCCGAAAGCCGCATCGCGCGGCTGGTATCGTCCACGCGCAGGCCCTTGCCCTGCCCCCCATCGAGGTCGATATCGACAAGACCCATCCCGGTGACCCCGGACAGGTGCAGCGCCTGTGGTCCGCCGGTGTCTCGCACCGAAAGGCCCGCCAGGGTGCCGCCGTCGACATCGCGCAGCATCAGGCCGGTGCCCCGCGCGCCGTCGATGGTGTTCTCGCTCAGGTTCACGCCATCGAGCCCTTGCAGGACCACGCCGCGCATGTCTTTGAAATCGTTTCCGGTCATCGCTGCCGGGCTACCGAAGCTCATCAGGCCCCGGCCGCCCAGGAACAGCCCGGCACTGTAGGGCCGATCACCGTAGCCGAGACCGGTGAGGGTCGCGTTCTTCAGCGACAGGCTTTGCGGGCCCAGCGCGGCGATGAAGGGACGGAAGCCCTCGATCTCGGGGTGGATGTCCGGCCCCGCGGCGACGGTCGCGCCGTCCACCGCGAGTTGCCCGAAGGCCAGGACATAGCTGCCCGCACCGCGCGACAGCTCAAGCCGGTCGCCCGCTTCAAGGCGCAGGGACGCGCCCTGCAGAAGCACGATGGGCAGCTCGGCCGAAAAGCCGTCCGCGTCCCGGGTCAGCACGTCCGGGTGGCCCTTGGCGTCCAGAAGATCGTCCAGCTCGGCCAGGGTCACGTCGCCCGCGCTCAGGTAGATCGCGTCGCCGTCCCGCGCCTCGGCCAGCAGGTCGGAGTCGATTTCGACCCCGCCGCCGGTGGCGAGCTGCGTCAACGCCAGCCGCACGCCAGAGACCGAGGCGCGAACCTCGTCCTGGGCGACGGCGGGCGCGGCCAACGGCAGCGCAAGCGCCGCCGCCAGGCCGAAACGGGTGAGCCATTCAGGCGCGCGCATACCGCTTGCCTTCCCACGGCGCGTCCGCGTCGTCGTCGCCAAGGTCGATCTCGAAGATCCGCAGCGGATCGTCGCCGGTGTTCCACAGCTCGACCGAGCTGCCGGGCGCGACGTTCACGTTCTGCCCGGGGCTGCAATCGTGCACGGGTCCGCCGTTCTTCCAACGGCCCTGCCCGTCCGACACGGCCAGCAGTTTGCCGCCCGACGCGGTGCCGCGGAAGGTCGCGGATTCGCCCACGTCCAGCGTGCGGCGCGACACGGCCGGCACGGCCCTGCCGCCCTGGCCGATATCCGCCGGCGCCGACTCGGAATGGCGTGCGACCTCGCTGCGGCCGTCGGCCTTCAGGCGGGTCACCGCGTCCTTCACCTTCTGGGCGTTGGCGTGGTTCGTCACGAGAAGCGCGTCGGGTGTGTCCACCACGATCACGTCGTCCATGCCGATCACGGTCACCAGCTTGTCGCCCGCGCGGATCAGTGAATTGCGGGTGTCGAAGGTCATGGCCTCGCCGCTGGAGACGTTGCCGTCGTCGGTCTTCGGGCTGATCGAATGGATGGCGGTCCACGCCCCCACGTCGTTCCAGTCCACCGAAACGGGCGCCACGGCGACGCGGTCCGAGCGTTCGAAGATCAGGCGTTCGGTCGGCTCGTTCGCGGCGTTGCGGAACGGTGCCTCCGACAGCTTGACGCCCGTCTCGGTCACCTTGGCATCGGCGATCGCCGCGCGTACGGCGGCCAGGGTGTCGGGATCGTGCTTGGCGAATTCGTCGATCAGGACATCGGCGCGCATCATCGAGATGCCCGACGCCCAGAGCGTGTCCCCCGCGGCCACGAGGCGCTCGGCCTCTTCGAGGGCCGGCTTCTCGATGAAGCGGCTGACCTCGTACAGACCTTCCTGCTCGTCCGTGGGCGCGCCGCAGGTGATGTATCCGAAGCCGGTCTCGGCGTGTTTCGGCACCACGCCGAACAGCACGATCCGTCCCGCCTCGGCGCCGGGGCGCATTGCAGTGACGACGGTGTTCATGTCGCCCTCGATCTTGTGGTCAGAGGGCAGCACCAGCATGGTCGCGGACGGATCGTCCTTGGCCAGCGTCAGCGCGGCGGCCAGGACGGCGGGGCCGGTGTTGCGGCCCACCGGTTCGCCCACGAAGCGGGCCGGCGTTTCGATCGCGGCTAGCTGGTCGCGCACCAGGATCTCTTCCGAAGCGGCGGCGATCAGCAGCGGGTCGGCGAACCCGTCGCCGCGGTGCCGCGCGACGGTCGCCTGCAGGAAGCTGGGGCCGCCCACGCCGTCAACGGATTGAAACTGCTTGGGTTGAGCGACGCGGGACATCGGCCAAAGGCGTGTCCCCATGCCGCCCGACAATACGACGGGATGAATAATGCTGCTCATTATTGGTCTCCATTCTGGGTAATGCGATTGAAAATCGGCAGGACGGTTTCGTCCCGGAAGGCGCGCGCTTCGGTCAGCGCTTCGCCGGTGAGAGTGGTCCAGTCGACGCCGAACGCGTCGCGCGTGACACTGAGCGCCGCCACCTGGCCGGCGGTGTCGTCGGGAAGGTCGATGGAGGGCACGAGGTTCGTGCGCACCAGCCCATCGGACCCCACGGCGCCCGGCGCGCGGAAGCCTTCGGCCAGCGTCGCGCGGAATTCGGCGCCACCGGGCAGCGTCACGTCGACACCGCCGGTCTGTTGCACTTCGAACAGAAGCTCCTGCGGCAGGCGTGCCTCAATGGTCAGGGCGGCGTCCTCGGGCGACACGGCGAACAGCGGCTCGCCGGCGAGGACGGTGCTGCCCTCGGTCACCGAGATCGGCTGCGCCACGCCGTCGATCGGCATGGCGATCGACAGCGTTTCGCCGTCCACGGTGTCGAGCGCGAAGAGCACGTCGCCGGCCTGGGCCTCGGCGTCGATGAAGCTGATCTGGCCGTCCGCGGTGGCGCGGATCGTCTGCCCCTCGGGCACGACGCGGCCGGGGGCGGCGATGTCGGTGGTGAACAGGCGCGCCTGCATCAGGCTCACGGCCAGGGCGATCAGTGCGACGGTCAGCGCCAGGACCATCAGGGTCGCGGCGCCGCTGCGGACGCGCTGACCGACGGTCGGCTTGCCCGGGGCACCGCTGCCGCCGTTCTTGGGCTGGGCTAGCGCGCCCGACCGGATCAGGCGGCCCGAGCTGGTCAGGTCCCCCGAGATATAGTCGTTCAGGACCTGGCGCAGCTGGGCGGAGTGGTCGCCGGTCGGCTCGGAGAAGACCAGCACGCCGGTATTGTCGTCGATCACGCGGACCTGCGCGGCGGGCGACAGGGCCAGCTGGAAGCCGGGAAAATCGAAGATCAGCCGCACGATGTTCTGGGTGCCGTCGATGCCCCGGTCGATCAGGCCGGTGACCTGTGCCGTGGTCATCGACAGCCCGTCGCCGGAATAGCGGCGTCCGTCGATCACGGCGGTGAACGGGATGTCGATCAGCGGGTGTTCGTTCCCGGCCGAAAGCGGCGCGGGGGACGTGTCGGGTGCGTGTGTCATTGGGTGCGTCCTGTCGGTCGTTCAGAGAAGTCCGGTCGCGAGCGCCGCGCCGAGTGTGAGCCAGCCCAGCGCGAGGCCGTGCATGTAGGTGGAGGAGGCCGAGCGCAGCCGCGCGCCCAGCGGCATCCGCGCCGCCGCCTTCTTCGAGGCCTGGCGCGTCCATTTCTGCCGGTCGAGCCGGAACAGCGCCGAGCTCTTGACCGAGGCGCCGACGACCTGCCCGAAGTACAGCAGCGGCGCGTAGACGATGGGGAAGCCGCCGCCCCGGAAGGTCGAGAGCATCCAGCAGAAGACGTAGCGGGTGAACATGACCCAGGCGATGTAGGCGGGGATCACGGCGGGCGTCAGGAACAGCGCGGTCAGCGCGATGGAGATCGGGCCGAACAGCGTGGTCCAGATCGACACGCGCTGGTCGAGGATCGACCACCATGTGAAGAACCCGATCCGCGCCGGCCCCAGCCCCAGCGCGCGGCCGTTGGTGCGCAGCATGTTGCCGAACCACCGCTTCATCAGCGCCACGGCGCTTTCGAAGAAGCCCGGCATAGGCTGGTCCTCGTACGAGACGCAGTGCACGTCCGGCAGGTAGGTCATGTGGTAGCCGCGGCTGAGCAGCCAGAACCAGGTCGACTTGTCGTCGCCGGTCAGGAAGTTGATGCGTCCCAGCCGCCAGTGGTCGATGTGGTCGGACTGCACCTGGCGGATGAAGGACGGGTCGGTGGCGAGATCCGCGCGGAAGACCGACATGCGGCCCGTCAGCGTCAGGACCCGGCCGCCGAACGCCATGGACGACATCATCATCTGGCGCTGCATGAAGCGCAGGTCGAACCAGTTGCGGAACAGCCAGTCGTTCGGGATCTCGACGGATTCGTCGGTGGTCAGCGCGCCGACGCGGTCGTCGGTGAAGAAGGGCGCCGCGCGCGCGACGATGTCGGCGGGAACGGCGCTGTCGCCGTCCACGAACAGCATGATGTCGTCACGCCGGGGCGCCTCACGCTGCAACAGCCGCAGCGACCGGGCGATGGCGTCGCGTTTCCCCGACCCGGGGATCTGGTCGATGATGAAGCGGACATCGGGCATGTCCGCGCGCCGCGCCTCGAACAGGTCGCGCAGCACCCGCAGGTCGGCCCCGTCCACCACCGACGCGACGATGGTGGCGCCACCGGGGGACCGGCGGGCGGCCTCGAAGATCGAGCCGTAGACCGCGGTCGTCACGCCCGGTTTGATCTTGAAGGTCGTGACCATGAAATAGGCGTGAGCGGGCACGGCCCGGCCGGCATAGGCCGCCTCGGCCCGCGCGCGACTGCGGGGATAGATCCACCGGGTATAGGCCGTCGCGCGCAGGAAGTTCAGGGTGGCCCATCCATACCGCCACAGGCCGATCGCGCCGAGCACCACGATGGCTTCTTCGGCGGCGGCGAAGCTGGTGTCGCGCACGGCGAGCGCCAGGGCCAGGAAGGCCGCGATATAGATGAGATGACCCAGCATGGCGGCTTACCAGCAGATGCCTTGGTAACCCGCGTCGCTGACGACGTCAGGGTCGATACGGCCGAGATCGACCACGCGGCGGTTGCCGAGGCTGCCTTTCAGCCGCTCGGTCACCTCGGGGTACTTGTTGCCCACGACGATGACTTCGCTGTCCTCGATCAGCTTGTCGATATCGTCTTCCATCCGCTCGGACAGGTCGGGAACGACGGCGTTGCCGCGTCCCACGGCGCTCGGGTCGTTGGCGAAGGCGGTGGCGACATAGGGATCGTAGACGCGCACCTCCTGGCCGCTGTCGATCAACCGCGCGGCCAGGTCGGCCAGCGGGCTTTCACGCAGGTCGTCGGTGCCCGACTTGAAGCTCACGCCGACAAGGCCGACGGCCTTCTTCGACGCCGCGCGCACCATGGTCTCGGCCCGCTCGATCTGGGCGTCATTGGCCTCGAGGATGGCGTTCAGAAGCGGCGTGGCGATGCCCGAGGACTGGCCCACGGCCTTCAGCGCGCGCACGTCCTTGGGCAGGCACGAGCCGCCGAAGGCGAAGCCGGGCCGCAGGAAGGCCGGCGACATGGCGACCTTGGTGTCGGAACACAGGATCGACATCACCTTCTGGCCGTCGAGCTCGTTCGCCTTGGCGATGTTGCCGATCTCGTTGGCGAAGCTGATCTTGGCCGCGCGCCAGCTGTTCGACGTGTACTTCACCATCTCGGCGGTGCGGATATCGACCTTGTTCATCTCGCAGGGCAGGTCCTGGTTGATCTCGGTCAGGATCTGTTCGGTCTGCTCGTCGAGGCTGCCGAAGACGATCAGGCCGGGATCGGCGTAGTCCTCGATCGCGGTGCTTTCGCGCAGGAACTCGGGGAAGTAGCCGACGCCGAAATCACGGCCGGCCCGCTTGCCCGACGCCTTTTCCAGCGTGGGAATACAGACCTCTTCCATGGTGCCGGGCACGATGGTCGAGCGCATGATGACGGTGTGGCGGTCCCGCTTGGCGGCGATGGCACGGCCGATATCCTCGCAGACGGACACCACGAAATCGAGCCCGACCGACCCGTCCGGCGCCGACGGCGTGCCGACGCAGACGAAGGACGCGTCGGTCTTGGCGACGGCCTCGGCGGCATCGGTGGTGGCGGTCATGCGGCCGCTTTCGGCCATCTCGGCGACGAGGGCATCGAGGCCCTTCTCGACGATGGGCGCGCGGCCGGCATTCAGCCCGTCCACCTTGTCCTGGTCGAGGTCGACGGCAATCACCTCGTGGCCGTCGCGGGCCAGGCACGCCGCGGACACGACGCCCACGTAGCCGATCCCGAAAACACTGATCTTTGTCATGGCTCTTCCTTCTCTGGCCCTTCGGACCGCATCGAAATCCGTGTCGGACGGCAGTCCCGCCCGGTTCGATTGAGAAGGTAAGGAAAGTTGCTGGGTCCCATCAGTCGGGAAAGCGCCGGACCCCTTGTGGGAATTCATGGAAGGGGTCGGGAGCTTCCGGACCCCTTTGTGGGGCATTTCGCCACGCGCCCCGTCAAATGTTAATTCAGCCAGCCTCGCGCGCTGGCCATGCGGATCAGCGCGGGTCGATCGGCCAGCCCAAGCTTGGCCATGCCGCGCGCCCGGTGGGTGTCCACTGTCTTGGGGCTCAGCCCGATGCGCCCGGCGATATCGCTGTTGGAATAGCCGCGCGCCCAAAGCTTGAGGATATCCTCCTCGCGCGCGGTGGGGATCTTGCCCTCGGTCGGACCGGCCTGCGGCGCCGTGGCCGCGCGGCCCACCGACCGTTCGACGAAACTGCCGCCGGCCATCGCCACGCGGATCACCCGCATCAGCGCGCTGCCCGACACCGATTTCGACACGACCGAGCGGAAGCCGGCATCAAGGCAAACGTCGACAAGCTCGCGCGTGGGAAGCGACGCAACGGCGATCAGCGCCATGCCCGGCCGCGCCGACAGCATCTGCGGCACGAGCGTCATGAGCGTCGGTGTGAAAAGGGGATCGATCAGCAGGACGTCCCAGGACGGCGCGCGCAGGCGATCCAGATCCTCGGCGTCGATGGCCTCGCCGTCCAGCCCGTCGGCTTCGAAAGCGCGCGTGGCCAGGTCGATCACGGCCGAGGCGAAAATCGGGCTGCGATCCGCGACGCCGAGACGAATGGGGGAATTCGACACCATCGCGGGTCAGGCCGCCCAGGCGTTGTCCCGGGCGAAAAGTTCGAGATCGCGCGCGCCGGTCAGCCCCAGCTTCGACATGGCGCGGTACTTGTGGGTCTCGACGGTCTTGCCGCTGATCGACAGGTCGCGCCCGATGGCGCGGCAGCTGCGCCCGCCCACGACCGCCTTCAGGACCTCGCGCTCGCGCTCGGTCAGGTCCTCGTCCGCCTGGGGGCCGTCGGCCGGATGCGCCTCGCCCAGTTCGGCAAAGCAGCCATCCACGTAGAGCCCGCCTGCCGAAACGCAGAGCAGCGCGTCGCCCAGCATCTCGATGTCCCCGGCCCGCGACACGACGCCGTCGTATTGCGCGCCGAGACACCGGCGCGCCACGTCTTCCGAGGTTTCGGAAACGTAGGCGACGATCGCCGCGGGACCGAACGCCTCGCGCATGACATCCAGCGCAACAGCCGGGTCGCTGCCCGATTGCTCGGGGTCGAAGACGACCACGTCGAAGCCGGGACAGGCGGATTGGCCCCCCGTGACGATGGACGGCTGACCGTCGCAGCGGCCGATCACGGCCAGGTCGCCACCCTTGTTCAATTCCCGTTCGACGGCCCGGGACAGGATCGCGCTGTCATCGATGAACAGCACGCGGGGCAGATCCGGGGCGTTGGAAAAATCTGTCATGAGGGAACTCCGTAAGTGCGACGGGAAAATGAGCCCGCTTCGAATTTGTTCCTGCGAACCTGTCTGGTTTCCGGCCGTCTCCTGCAAGATCACGCCAAGATTTCGTGAATTCGGCAAACCTCCGCCGATTGACGTGGCGGAGCCCCGGCACGCCGGCCGCGGCCGTCGCCGGTCCATCACTGGTCCTCAAATACCTCCGGGGGAGTCCGCGACAGCGGACGGGGGCAGCGCCCCCATCCCCGCCGCGCAACGAACGCGCGGCGGCGCGCTAGCCGCAGACCAGACCGCCATCCACGACCAGCGTCTGGCCCGTCACCGCGCGCGCCCAGGGCGAGGCGAAGAACAGCACCGCGTCGGCCAGTTCATCGGGCGTGGTGACATGGCCCAGCGGCGTCTGGCCGGCGATCAGGTCGAACACCGCGTCCGGCGTCGCCGCGCTGGCGTCGGTGGTGCGCAGAAGGCCGCCCGCGACCATGTTCACCGTCACACCCAGAGGGCCCAGGTCCTTCGACGCCGTGCGCGTGAAGGCCATCAGCGCGGCCTTGGCGGCGGTGTAATCGTGGTAGGGCACCACCGGGTTCTGCACCAGGTTCGACCCGATGGTGACCACCCGGCCCTCGCCCGCCGCCTGGAAATGCGGCCGCATGGCCTTGATGGCGTGCAGCGCGCCCGCCACCGCCGTTTCGGTCTGGCGGGCGATCTCGGACCACTCCAGCGTCTCCAGCGTCGCGCGGGCGTCGCCGTTGAAGCTGTAGGTGGCCAGCGCGTTGTGGACCAGCGTGGTGGGCGGGCCCAGCCGCTCGGAGATTTCGGCGACCATGGCGCTCACGGCAGCGGCGTCGGTCACGTCGGCCCGCACGGTGATGGCATTGTCGCCAAGCTCGGCGGCAAGGGCCTCGGCCGCGTCTGCGCTGGCGCGGTAGTTTATGGCGACCTTTGCGCCCTCGCGGGCGAAAGCCCGTGCGATGGCGGCGCCGAGGCCCCGTCCCGCCCCGGTGACGAGGACGGTCTGGCGATCGAGGGGACGTGTCATGCTGGTTGGCTCCTGCAACTGTTTGAAAGGGTGCAAGGGGCCGTCCGGGCGCGGACCACCGACGGGCCACGACGGACTGGAATTGGCAGGAAGGATAGATCCAACTGTGCCTCCTTCACGAACGGAAGGCACGGCGGACGGGGGCCATCTACCCCGAAGCATCCCCGCAACTTCCTCCGCCGGCATGATCCGGTTCAGGTTCGAAGGGTGCTTCTCAGCCCGCGCGATGCGGACGCCCCCGTTGCTGGGCGCAAGATGCCGCGCGGCCGTGGGATGTCAACCGACGCACATTGGCCGGTTCGGCGCGCTAGCCCCCGAAGCTGCGCCCGCCGAAGCCGCCGCCGGTGCGTGCGGCGCCGAAGCCGCCCCGGCTCTGGACCGCCGCACGGCTGAGCGGCGCGGCCGTCCGGGTATTGGGCGACGCCCCGAACGAACTGGAGCGCAGCGTCGTGCTGCCGCGGTTGCCCGACAGGACCGTGCCGCCGCCGGGCGTGGCGAAGCTGCCACCGGGCGTGCGGTAAAGCGGCTTCGCCCCCATGCCGCGCCCGCCCATCATGTTGCCGATCATGTATCCCGCCAGCAGCGGCAGGAAGATCGACGACCCGTCCGACCGGGTCTCGACCGCGCATTCGCCGCCGTGCTGCTCCTCGCACAGCGCCTGGGACTCGTAGCGCGGCGCGCTTTCGCGGTGCACCTCCTGCGCCTCGGCGAAGCCCGACGCGCAGTCGTCGACGGTGAAGTCGTTCTGCGGCAGCTCGGCCAGCGCGCGGCATTCCTCGACCGAGGGAAACACCTTGGCCTCGACCCGGTCCTCCTGGCAGGCGGCCAGGCCGAAGGCGGCACTGCCAAGCAGCAGGACACGCGCGGTGCGGGCGCGCTTGCGGGGGCGGGTTGGTGGCGTTTGTCTGGTCATCTCAAGGCTCGATATAATGCGGACGGAAGCGGCTGGTATCCTGGGTGATGCGCGACACATCCTCGCGCAGGCCGAGACCGTGTGCCTCGTGCCCCACCATCCAGACGCCGCAGACCGTGTGATCCTCGCCGAACCGCGGCAGCGGGGCATAGGCCTGAAGAATGCGCGGGTGGGCATCGTAGGTCGTGTCCGACGAAACCTCGTCCACCGCGCCGCGGATGCGTATCCCGGCCCCCTCGCGCGAAAAGATCGGCTTCTCGACCACCGTATCGCCCAGCGCGCTCGCGTCCTCGTCGGCGAAGACGGACGGCAGCAGGTTGGGATGGCCCGGGAACATCCGCCACAGCACCGGCAGGATCCCCTTGTTCGACACAAGCGCCTTCCAGGCGGGTTCGATGATCCGCACCCGCGCTCCGGCGATGGCGTCGGCGAAATCGTCGCGCAGCATGTCTTCCCACGGGTAGAGCTTGAAGAGCGTGCCGATCACCCGGTCCTCTTCGTCGGTGAACTGGCCCGACTCGCCCAGCCCGATCTTGCGGATGTCGGTGAAATGCGCGCCCATGCCCGCCTCGCGCGCGGCCCAGCCGATGGTCTCGACGGTGGCGTAATCCTCGACCGCGTCGGCGAAGGCGGCGAAGTGGATGTCGGTATCGGGCTCGAACATCTGCGCCAGCCGCGCGGCCAGCGCCTCGTGCAGCCCGTTGAACTGGTCGGCGCCCTCGGGCAGGCGGCCGCTGGCGATCATGTCCTCGAGCCAGTGCCACTGGAAGCCGCTGGTCTCGTAAAGCGTGGTGGGCGTATCGGCGTTGTATTCCAGCAGCTTGGCCGGCCCGCCCGCGCCATAGGCGAAATCCATCCGACCGTAGAGCTCGGGCTGATCCTCGGCCCAGCTGGCGGCGACGAGGTCGCGATGCGCCTCGGGAATCGCCAGCCGCTCCATCAGCTCTTCCGAGCCCACGATCTCGGCCACGGCCTCGCGGCACATGCGGTGCAGTTCCTCGGCCGGGCCTTCCAGCTTGGTCTCGATCTCGTCGAGCGTGAAGGCATAGGCCGCGCTTTCATCCCAGTAGAGCGCGCCGTCCAGGTGGTGGAACGTGAAGCCCGCATCGCGGGCCTTGTCCTCCCAGTCGGGCCGGGCGCCCAGGTCGTGTCGCTGCATGTCGCGTGGTGATCCTTTCGCTGCGACGCCAACCATCCCAGCGCAACGGTCCGGCCGCAAGGGGCCGCGCCACGGCGGTGGTCCCTTGCCACCGGCCGCAGGGAATTATTTGCGGGGCCGTGGCGCCCTGCCCTTGTGACGCGACCCGCGCGGTCACATCTGCGCGCAACGCGGGGACGGGTGTCCGGCGAAAACGGGAGAGATTTCGGTGGATTATCTGTTGGTGGCGGGCGGGCTGCTGGGGCTGTTCCTCGGCGGCGAGGCCCTGGTGCGCGGCGCGGTGGGCATCGCCCGGAAACTGGGCCTTCCGGCCCTGCTGATCGGGCTGACGGTGGTGGGCTTCGGCACCTCGACGCCCGAACTTCTGGTGTCGGTCGACGCGGCGCTGGGTGGTGTGCCGGATATCGCCATCGGCAACGTCCTGGGCTCGAACATCGCCAATATCCTGCTCATCATCGGGGTGACCGCGCTGCTGCGGCCGATCCCCGTGCCGGCGGCGGGGCTGCGCCGCGACCTGGGCGTCATGCTGGCCGGCGCGCTGGTCCTGCTGCCGGTCTTCGCCCTATCCCAGGTGGCGCGTCCGGCGGGCGCGTTGCTGGTGGCCGGCCTTGTCGCCTACCTGGTCTGGGCCTATCGCAGCCCCGGCCCCGCCACCCCCGAGGCCGAGGACACGCCCGCGCCGGCGGCCATGGGCGTTTCGCTCGTCTGGCTGGCGGTCGGGCTGGTCGCGCTGATGCTGGGCGCGCGGTTCCTGGTGGATGGCGCCAGCAACATCGCGCGGGGGCTCGGCGTGTCCGAGGCGTTCATCGGGCTGACGGTGGTGGCGGTGGGCACGTCCCTGCCCGAGCTCGCCACCTCGATCATCGCCGCGCTGCGCCGCCAGTCCGAGATCGCCATCGGCAACGTGGTGGGGTCGAACATCTTCAATATCCTGGGCATCCTCGGGCTGACGGCTGTCATCTCGCCGATCCCGGTGGCCGAGCGGTTCCTGCGATTCGATTTGCCGGTGGTGATCGGCGTGTCCCTGGTCCTGGCCGCGCTGCTGCTGGCGCGCCCGCGGATCGGACGGGTCTTCGGCCTGCTGCTTCTGGCGGGGTACGCGGCCTACGTCTTCGCGGCGCAGGGCTGAGCGGCTTTCACGGCCACATCCGGTCGAGTTCGTCGAAAAGACGCAGGCCGCTTTCTTCCGCGCCGGGGCCATAGCGGAACACGGTCATCCCGGCCGCCGCGCCGGCCGCCGCCCCGGTGTCGCTGTCCTCGACCACGGCAACGCGGGACGGCGCGACGCCCAGAAGATGCGCCGCGCGCAGGTAGGGCTCGGGTGCGGGCTTGCCGTCGCGCACGTCGTTGCGGGTGATCGTGGTCGCCATCGGATGGTTCAGGCCCAGCACCCGCAGGTTCGCCTCGACGAAGGGCCGCATGGAGTTCGACACGAAGCCCTGCGCGACCCCCGCCGCCGCGACCCGGCGGTAGAGATCGACAGGCGCGTCGAAGACCCACACCCTGTCCAGATGGTCCATGTAGATCATGGCGCGCAGGGCGACCCATTCGTGCAGGTTCAGGGTCAACCCGACATTCTGGGTCATCCAGGCATGGCTCGCGTCCTCGGATTTGCCCAGTACGACCGCGTGGAAGTCTTCGGGCAGCTGCAGCCCGAGCCGCTCGGCCGCCAGGCCGAAGCTCAGATCGTGGACCGGCTCGCTGTCGGCAAGGGTGCCGTCGATATCCCACAGAACCGCGTCGAAAGGATGATCCGTCATGCCCGCTCCTCAGATGTCGCCAGCGGCCGCCAGTGGCCGCAACGCGCGGTAAAGCGCGCGGTAACGGGCCAGCCGCGCGGCCAGATCGGGGCTGTCCTGCGGGGTGAAGATATCGCCAGCCCCGGGTGACCGGGACAGGTCCGCGAATGTCATCGCGCCGGTGCCGACGGCGGCCAGCTTGGCGGCGCCCAGAGCCGGTCCCGCCGCGGCCCCTTCCGCGCGGGCCAGCGTCAGGCCGGTGGCGTCACAGATGGTCTGGACCACAAGGTCGCCCCTAGCGCCGCCGCCAAGGGTCAGCAGCTGTGGCACGTCGTCCAGCGCGCCCGCGAAGCTCGCCGCGCCATCGGCGAAGGAAAACGCGATGGCCTCGATCACCGCGCGGGCGATGGCGGCGCGATCGGTCGAATCCTCCAGCCCGTAAAAGGCCGCGCGGATATGCGGGTCGGCATGGGGGCTGCGCTCGCCGGTCAGGTACGGCAGGAACAGCGGCACGCGGCCCGGGTCGGCCGTGGCGGCCAGCGCCAGCGTGTCCGGCACGCCGAGGTTCAGCTGTCCTGCGATCCAGGCGAGGGGGCGTCCACCGTTCAGCATCGCCGCCATCTGGTACCACCGTCCGGGCACGGCATGGGCGAAAGCGTGCAGCGTGGCGCCGGGATTGGGGGCATACCTGTCGCCCGCGAGGAAGATCTGGCCCGAGGTGCCCAGCGACAGCACCGCGCGCCCCGGTTCGACCGCGCCGACGGCCACGGCGCCCACGGCCGTGTCGCCGCCACCGATGACCACCGGACACCCTGCGGGCAGGCCGGTATGGGCGGCGGCCTCGGGCGTGACGCTTCCCGCGATCTCGGTGCCTTCCAGCAAGCGCGGCAGCCAACCGGGGTCGATCCCGGCGGCCGCGACGATGTCGCCCGACCAGTCGCGCGCCGCCTCGTCCAGCAAAAGCGCACCGGCCGCGTCCGACATGTCGGTGGCGCATTCGCCGGTCAGCCGCAGCGCCACGTAATCCTTCGGCAGCAGCAGGTGGGCGATGCGGGCGTAGAGCCCGGGCTCTTCCGCCGCCAGCCACAGCAGCTTCGGCGCCGTGAACCCCGGCAGCGGCGGCACCCCGGCGATCTGCCCGATCGCGGGAACACGCTCGGACAGCGTCTTGCACTCGGCCACCGCGCGGCTGTCGTTCCACAGGATCGCCGGGCGCAGCGGTCGGTGCTCCGCGTCCAGCACCACCGCGCCGTGCATCTGCCCCGACAGCCCGACGCCCGTCACGCCGCCCAGGTCGGTCGACAGGTTGCGCGCCGCCGCCCCGATTGCCGTCCACCAGGCCTCGGGATCCTGCTCGGACCAGCCGGGCCGGGGCGAGGCGACGGACAGTTCGGCACTGGACTGCTCGATCACCCGTCCGTCGCGCATGACGGCCAGCTTTACGGCAGAGGTGCCGATATCGATCCCCAGGTGCATGCAAACCCTCCCGCGTTGTCGCCTGAGCCTAGCGCGCCAGTCGCCCGACCAGAAGGCCCGGTCGCGCCGCTTGCGCCTTGCATCGCCGCGGCTCTGACGCTAGCTAGGGCACGACGCGGGCGTTGTGTAATGGTAAGACCTCAGCCTTCCAAGCTGATGATACGGGTTCGATTCCCGTCGCCCGCTCCAATCCCCTCCCTGCCCTGTTGCCGCAGCCCCGGCCCAAGCCTTGTCGGCCCGTGCCCGTCGGCCTAGAAGGGCCGGACGACGACACCACACGCACGAGGCCCGCCTTGGCAGACCCCACCGCGGAGGAGCGGGCGAAATCCAGGAAGATCGGCGCGCTTGCCGCGCTCTGGCCGTTCCTGAGCCCCTACCGGACCCTGATGATCGCCGCCGGGCTGGCGCTGGTGCTGACGGCCTGCGTGTCGCTGGCGCTGCCCATCGCCGTGCGCCGCGTGGTGGACGGGTTCGAGACCTCGGCCGAACAGCTACTCGACAGCTACTTCCTGGCCTTCCTCGCCATCGCGGGGCTGATGGCCGTGGGCACGGGCCTGCGCTATTACCTCGTCACGCGGCTGGGCGAACGGGTCGTGGCCGATATCCGCAAAGCCGTTTTCGATCGCGTCATCAGGATGAGCCCGGCCTTCTACGAGCGCATCATGACCGGCGAGGTGCTGAGCCGTATCACCACCGACACCACGCTTCTGCTGTCGGTGATCGGCTCGTCGGTCAGCGTCGCGCTGCGCAACGTGCTGATCCTGATCGGCGGTCTGGTGCTGCTGCTTTTCACCTCGGTGAAGCTCACGCTGATGGTCCTGCTGATCGTGCCGCTGGTGATCGTGCCGATCATAACGCTGGGCCGGCGGCTGCGCCGTCTCAGCCGCGAGAACCAGGACTGGATCGCGCAAAGCTCGGGCAACGCGTCCGAGGCGCTCCTGTCGGTGCAGACCGTGCAGGCCTTCACCCACGAACGGGCCTCGCAGGCGGCATTCGCGACCGTGACCGAGGAATCGTTCCGCTCGGCCAGGACGCGCATCGCGGTGCGCGCCGCCATGACGGTGATCGTCATCACGCTGGTCTTTTTCGGCATCGTCGGCGTGCTGTGGATCGGTGCGCGCGACGTCCGCGCCGACCTGATGACCGTGGGCGAGCTGGTTCAGTTCGTCATCTACGCGGTGATGGTCGCGGGCTCGGTCGCGGCCCTGTCCGAGATCTGGGGCGAGCTTCAGCGCGCCGCCGGCGCGACCGAGCGGCTGGTCGAGCTGCTGACCGCCACCGACAGCGTGACCGACCCCGAGGCCCCGCGCCCCCTGCCCGCCCCGCGCGGCGAGATCCGCTTCGACGACGTGCGCTTCGCCTACCCCGCGCGGCCCGACATCGCGGCGCTGGACGGGGTCAGCTTCACCGTGGCGCCCGGCGAGACCGTTGCGCTGGTGGGCCCCTCCGGCGCCGGCAAGACCACGATCATCCAGCTGCTCCTGCGGTTCTACGACCCCGAAGCGGGAACCATCGCGCTGGACGGCGTCGCGTTGTCGAAGATGGCGCGCAAGGACTTCCGGCGCCACATGGCGCTGGTGCCGCAGGACCCGGTGATTTTCGCCGCCTCCGCGCGCGAGAACATCCGCTTCGGCCGCCCCGATGCGTCGGATGCCGAGGTCGAATCCGCCGCCCGCGCCGCCGCCGCGCACGACTTCCTGACCCGCCTGCCGGACGGCTACGACACCTATGTGGGCGAACGCGGCGTGATGCTGTCGGGCGGCCAGAAGCAGCGCATCGCCATCGCCCGCGCCATCCTGCGCGACGCGCCGGTGCTGCTGCTGGACGAGGCGACATCGGCGCTCGACGCCGAATCCGAGGCCGCGGTGCAGCGCGCGGTCGAGGACCTCGCCAAGGGCCGCACCACGCTGGTCGTGGCCCACCGGCTGGCCACCGTGAAGAAGGCCGACCGCATCCTGGTGTTCGAGGCCGGGCGGATCGTCGCCACCGGCACCCACGATCAGCTCGTGGCCCAGGGCGGCCTTTACGCGCGGCTGGCCCGGCTGCAATTCACCGAAGGCCTCGCCGCCGAGTAACCCGGCCCCGGCTTCATCTTTCCCGAAATACCTCCGGGGGAGTCCGCGCCAGCGGACGGGGGCAGCGCCCCCGCGCCGGTCCGGCCACTTTCGCCTTGCGCCGATGTATCGCAGCGTCAGACTTGATCTGCGCCGGGAATGCACCAACAACCCGGCGCCAAGAAACGGGCACCAAAACGGGGAGGAGACCGCCATGGGCTACGCGAACTACGACGACCGTCGCGCCATCGAAAACGCGGCGAAATGGGAAGACCGCGACCTGCCGGTCACCGCCTGGCAGATGCTGAACCGCACCGCCGACAAGTTCGGCACGCGGCCCGCCGTCACCTTTCAGCTGTTCTCGGGGGAATCCGACCCGGCCGAAACGCTCAGCTGGAACGCGCTGCGCAACCAGACCGCGCAGATGGCCAACCTGCTGCGCGAGCTGGGCGTGGGCGAGACCGACAAGGTCGCCTACCTTCTGCCCAACTGCAACGAGGCCATCGTCACCTACCTGGGCGGCATGGTCGCGGGCGTCGTGAACCCGATCAACCCGCTGCTGGACGCCGAGCAGATCGCCGCCATCCTGCGCCAGACCGACGCCAAGGTCCTCGTCACCCTGCGCGCCTTCCCCAAGACCGACGTCGCGCAGAAGGCCGCCAAGGCGGTCGAGCTGGCGCCGAACGTGAAACACGTGGTCGAGGTCGACCTGCACCGCTACCTCACCGGGTTGAAGAAGCTGATCGTGCCGCTGATCCGCCCCAAGGTCGAGGTCAAGCACAAGGCCAAGGTCCACGCCTTCACCAAGGCGGTGGGCGCCCAGCCCACCAAGCTGACGTTCCAGGACAGCACCACCGACCGCGTCTGCACCAACTTCCACACCGGCGGCACCACGGGCATGCCCAAGGTCGCCCAGCACAAGTACTCTGGCGTCATCTACAACGGCTGGCTGGGACAGGAGTTGCTGTTCAACGAGGACGACAACCTGATCTGCCCGTTGCCCATGTTCCACGTCTTCGCGGCCATCGTGGTCATGGGGGCCTCGCTGGCCTCGGGCGCGCACGTGGTCTTCCCCACGCCCCAGGGCTATCGCGGCGAAGGCGTGTTCGACAATTTCTGGAAGCTCTGCCAGCGCCACGACATCACCTTCATGATCACCGTGCCCACCGCCATGTCGGCGCTGATGCAGCGCAAGGTGGATGCCGACATCACGAAGCTGAAGATCGCCTTCTGCGGCTCGGCCCCCCTGCCGCTGGAGCTCTATCGCCGGTTCGAGGAAGCGGCGGGCGTCACCATCTGCGAGGGCTACGGCCTGACCGAGGCGACCTGCCTGGTGTCGATCAACCCGCCCGACGGCGAGAAGAAGGTCGGCTCCATCGGCATCCCCTTCCCCTACACGGACGTGAAGATCGTCAAGAACGGCCAGGAATGCGAGGTCGACAGCATCGGCGAGATCTGCGTGTCCAGCCCCGGTGTCTTCGCCGGCAAGACCTATACCGAGGAAGACAAGAACAAGGACCTGTTCTACCAGGACCGCTACCTGCGCACCGGTGACCTGGGCCGCGTCGATGGCGACGGCTACCTCTGGATCACCGGCCGCGCCAAGGACCTGATCATCCGTGGCGGCCACAATATCGACCCCGCCGAGATCGAAGAGGCGCTGGCCGGCCATGACGCCGTCGCCATGGTGGGCGCCATCGGCCAGCCGGACGCCCACGCGGGCGAATTGCCCTGCGCCTATGTCGAGCTGGTGGGCGACGCCACCGTCACCACCGACGAGCTGCTGGAATATGCCAAGGGCAAGATCCACGAACGCGCCGCCTGGCCCAAGTTCGTGGGCATTCTGGACGAGCTGCCCAAGACCGCCGTGGGCAAGGTCTTCAAGCCCGACCTGCGGCGCCTGGCGATCAAGCGGGTCTATGACAAGGCCCTGGACGATGCGGGCCTGAACGCGCGGGTCGACAGCGTGGTCGAGGACAAGAAGCGCGGCCTCGTCGCCCGGATCCAGTCGGACGCCGGCACAGACCGCGACGCGGTGGCGCGCGTCATGGGCGACTATCCCGGCCATTGGGACTGGGCCGACGCCTGAGCGGCTGCTTCGTAACGAAAGTCGATGTGATCGCCCGCCCCGCGCGGGCGATTTTCGTTTTGCCCCGGACTCCGTCGACACAGGAGATCCGCCCCATCTTCATCTCTCCATAAATACCTCCGGGGGAGGCCCGGCACGGGCCGGGGGCAGAGCCCCAGAGCCGCTTCAGCCCGCGCGCCCGCCCGAAAGGATCACCGCGGCGCCAGCGATGCACAGGGCCGCTCCGGCAAGGTCCCATCCGACCGGGCGCTGCCCCTCGACGGCCCAGAGCCAGACCAGCGAGGCGGCGATATAGACGCCGCCATAGGCCGCGAAGGCGCGACCGGCGAAGCCCGCCGGGGAAAGGGCCAACAGCAACGCGAACCCCGCGAGCGCCCCGAGGCCGGGGACAAGCCACAGGGCACTTGCCCCGCCCCGCCACCAGGACCAGACGGCGAAGCAGCCGGCGATCTCGGCCAGCGCGGCGGCGAGGTGGACGAGCGCCGTCATTCGGCCGGTTCGGTCGCGGCCTCCGCCCCCATCGGCGCGTGGTAGGGGCAGGCGACCAGGTGATCCTGGTCCAGCCGTTCCACCGGGGGTAGCCCCTCGGCGCAGTCGGGCCGGGCCTTGGGGCAGCGGGTGCGGAACACGCAGCCCGACGGCGGGTCCAGCGGCGACGGAAGCTCGCCCGAAAGCGGCGCACGGCCGGCCCGTGCGGCTTCGCGTGCGGGGTCGGGCACCGGGACCGACGCGATCAGCGCTTGTGTATAAGGGTGGCGCGGCGCGCGGACGATGGTGCGGGCCTCGGCCTCTTCCATCTTGCGGCCCAGATACATGACCAGCGTGCGGTCGGACACGTGCTTCACCACAGACAGGTCATGGGCGATGAAAAGCATCGCCAGTCCCAGGTCGCGGCTCAGCTCTTTCAGCAGGTTCACCACCTGCGCCTGGACCGACACGTCCAGCGCCGAAACCGGCTCGTCGCAGATCAGGAGTTTCGGCTCCAGCACCAGCGCGCGGGCGATCCCGATGCGCTGGCACTGGCCGCCCGAGAACTCGTGCGGATAGCGGTTCTGCAGGTTCGGCAGCAGGCCAACCCGCTCCATCATCTCGCCCACCTTGGCGCGGCGGTCCGCGGACGACATGTCGCGGCGATGGGTGACCAGCGGCTCGGCGATGATCTGGCCCACGGTCATGCGCGGGTCCAGCGCGGCCAGCGGGTCCTGGAACACCATCTGCACGTCGCGGCGATGGGCGCGGCGCGCGCGCGGCGACAGCTGCGCGAGGTCCTGCCCCTGCCACAGGATCTGCCCCGAGGCGGCCGGCACCGTGCCGATGATCGCGCGCGCGAGGGTCGACTTGCCCGAGCCGGATTCGCCGACGATGCCCAGCGTCTCGCCGGGTTCCACGTCGAACCCCATGTCGCTGACGGCCCTGAGCATCCGCGGCCTGGTCCAGGGCCAGGCCCCGCGCGGCATCACCGGGAAGGTCACGTTCAGGTCACGGACGGACAGAAGGCTGCTCATGCCGCATCCCTTTCGATCACGGTTTCGGGCGCCGCATGGCAGGCCCGGTGAAGCGCGCCGTGCGGCGCAAGCGGTGGCATCGCCCGGCGGCAGGCATCGTGGGCGAAGGCGCAGCGCGGGACGAAGGGGCACCCGGGCCCCAGTGCGGCCATGTCGGGCGGCTCGCCCGGGATGGTGGTCAGCACCTCCTGGTCGATGTCCAGCCGCGGCACGGCGCGCATCAGCCCGCGGGTGTAGGGATGCGTGGGCTGGGCGAACAGCGCGTCGGTCGGCCCGGTCTCCATCACCCGGCCGCCATACATCACCAGCGTGCGTTCGCAGCTGCCCGCCACCACGCCCAGGTCGTGGGTGATCAGGATCATGGCGGTCCCGAACTCGGCCCGGATCTCGGCCAGAAGCGCCATGATCTGCGCCTGCACGGTAACGTCCAGCGCGGTGGTCGGCTCGTCCGCGATCAGCAGCTTCGGGCGGCACAGAAGCGCCATGGCGATCATGATCCGCTGCCGCATCCCGCCCGAGAACTCGTGCGGGTACTGCTCCAGCCGCGCGCGCGCGTCGGGGATGCGCACCGCGTCCAGCATCCGCGACGCCTCGTCCCGGGCCTTGCGCCGCGACTGGCCCTTGTGGACCTGCAGCACCTCGGCCATCTGCGTGCCGACCTTCAGGTAGGGGTTCAGCGACGTCATGGGATCCTGGAAGATCATCGTCATGGCGTCGCCCCGCACGCGGTTCAGCTGCTTGGCGGGCAGGCCCAGCAGCTCGGTCCCGTCGAACCTGACCGACCCGGTGGCCCGGCCGTTCTTGGCCAGCAGGCCCATTGTGGCGAACGCCGATTGCGACTTGCCGGAACCGGACTCGCCCACGATGGCCAGGGTTTCCCCCGCGTCCAACGACAGCGACAACCCGTTCACCGCGTTGACGGTCCCGTCGGGCGTGTCGAAGGCCACGGCCAGGTCTGTGACATCCAGCAGGGCCATCAGCGATCCTTAGGGTCCAGCGCATCGCGCAGACCGTCGCCGAGGAAGAACAGGGCAAACAGCGTCACCACGAAGAAGAACAGCGGAAAGCCCAGCATCCACGGCGTGCCGTTGCGCATGTTGGCGGCCCCCTGGTTGATCAGCGCCCCCCACGAGGTCGACGGCTCCTGCACGCCGAGCCCGAGGAAACTGATGAAGGATTCGAAGATGATCATCTGCGGCACCAGCAACGTGGCATAGACGATGATGACGCCCAGCAGGTTGGGCACGATATGGCGGCGGATGATCGTGCCGCCCGAGACGCCGATGGCCCGCGCCGCCTCGACGTAGTCGGCGTTCTTGATCGACAGGGTCTGGCCGCGCGCGATCCGGGCCATGTCCAGCCACGAGATCAGCCCGATCCCCACGAACAGCATCACGATCGAGCGCGAGAAGATCACCAGCAGCAGGATCAGCACGAACATGTAGGGGATGGACATCATCAGGTCGACGAAGCGCATCATCACGTTGTCGGTGCGCCCGCCCACGTAGCCCGCGACGGCGCCGTAGGCCGTGCCCACCAGCACCGCGATCAAAGCCCCGACGATGCCCACCGCAAGGCTGATCCGCGTGCCCTGCACCGTGCGCTGGAACAGGTCGCGCCCGGTCTCGTCCACGCCGAAATAATGGCCGTTCGACAGGGACGGCCCGCCGATCTCGGGGATCATGCCCAGCATCTCCCAGTCGATCTCCTCGTTGGACCACTGGTTCAGGTATTGCCCGAACGCCGCGAACAGCAGGACGAGCACCAGGACCACGGCCGACGCCATGGCGGCGCGGTTGCGCAGGAACCGCCGCCGTGCATCGGCCCAGAGCGATCGCGCCTTGCCCTGCGGCAGCCCGGCGGTGTCGATGGTCGCATCAGCCATGTCAGTACCGGATCTTGGGGTCGATCCAAGCGTATGCCACGTCGACCAGCAGGTTGAAGAAGATGGTCAGCGCCCCGAACAGGATGGTGATGCCCAAGATGACCGAGTAGTCGCGCGCCAGCGCGGCGTTCACGAAGAACTGCCCGATCCCGCCCGTCGAGAAGAAGACGTCGATCACCACCGACCCGGTGATCATGCCCACGAAGGCCGGGCCGAGGTAGCTGACGACCGGCAGCAGCGCGGGCTTAAGCGCGTGGCGCAGGATCACCCGGTGCGCGGGCAGCCCCTTGGCCCGCGCGGTGCGCACGAAGCCCGCGTTCAGCACGTCGAGCATGGAGGACCGCGTGATCCGCGCGATGGACGCCATGTACGAGGTCGAGAGCGCGATGACCGGCAGGATCACGTATTCCACCTGCCCCCCGCGCCAGCCGCCGCCGGGCAGCCACCCCAGCCACAGGGTGAAGATCAGCACGAGGATCGGCGCCATGACGAAGTTCGGCAGCACCTGCGCGCCCACGGTCACGCCGACGGCCGCGTAGTCGAGCGCCGAGTTATGCTTGATCGCCGCGACGGCACCCAGCGTCACGCCCACGACCACCGCGACCACGAAGGACCAGAACCCGTAGGTCAGCGTGACCGGGAAACCCTGCGCGATGATGTCGTTCACGCTGCGGTCGGGGAAGGTGAAGGACGGCCCGAAATCGAACTGGGTGACCACGCTCCAGACATACGTCGCCATACGTTCCCAAAGCGGACGGTCGAGCCCGTATTCCCGTTCGAGGTTGGCCATCACCGCCTCGGGGATGCCCCGCTCGGTCGCGAAGGGCGAGCCGGGTGCGAATTCCATCAGCAGGAACGACAGCACGATCAGCGCAAGAAGGGTGGGAACCGCCACCAGAAGGCGGCGCAGGATATAGCTTGTCACGGGGGCTGTGCCTTGTCGGTCAGATGGCGCGGGCGGGGGCCGCCCGCGCCGGTGTCAGGAAAGGATCAGTCTTCCGCCACGCGGTAGAAGTCCTTCACGTACCAGTTGTTTTCAACGTTGTTCATGGGGAAGCCCTTCAGCGTCGGGTCCAGCAGGAACGAGTTGGCGTAGTGGTAGATCGGGATGATCGGCATTTCCTGCGCCAGCACCTGCTCGGCGGCGGTATAGGCCTCCTGCGGGTTCTCGGCCGTCGTCGCGGATGCGATCAGGTTGTCGTATTCCTCGTTCGAGAACTTGCCCGAGTTCTGGGGCACACCCGTGGTCAGCAGGTCGAGGAAGGTCGACGCCTCGTTGTAGTCGCCGCACCAGGCCGCGCGGGCTACGTCGAAGCCACCGGCCCGCCGGGTTTCCAGGTAGGTCGACCATTCCTGGTTCTCGAGCGTCGTCTCGACCCCCAGCTTCTGGCTCCACATCTGGCTGATGACCGTGGCGATCTGGCGGTGCGACTCGTCGGTGTTGTAGAGCAGGTCGAGATTCACGTCGGTGTATCCCGCCTCGTCCCAAAGGCGCTTGGCCTCCTCGTCACGCTCGGCCTGGGTCCAGCCAGCATACTCGATTTCCGGGGCCGAGAAGCCCGAGGTCGCGTCGGGCGTGAACGAGAAGGCCGGCGTCTGGCCGCCCTGCAGGATGCGGTCGGTGATGATCTCGCGATCGATGGCCAGGCCAAGCGCGCGACGCACGCGGGCGTCCTTCAGGGCCTCGGGGCCGCCCTCACCCTGGTTCAGCGTGTAATAGTACGAACAGAGCCGCGGCGTTGAGTGCGCGGCATCGGGGTATTCTTCCTGCAGGCGCGGGAAGGTTCCGGCCGGCACGGGCTCCAGCAGGTCGAACTCGTCCGCTTCCCACCGGGTCAGGGCCTGGCTGGTGTCGTTGATGACGTAGGAGGTCACTTCCTCGATCACGGTGTTCTCGGCGTCCCAGTACTCGGGGTTCTTGGTGGCCAACCAGAACTCGTTCAGGCGGACCTCGCTCAGGGTGTAGGCGCCGTTCGAGACGATGTTCTCGGGGTCGAGCCAGTTGTCGCCGTGCTCTTCGATGGTGGCCTGCGGCGTGGGGAACAGCGTCGTGTGGGTCGTCATCAGCGGGAAATACGGCTTGGGCCCGGTCAGCGTGACGCGCAGGGTGGTGGCGTCCACCGCCTCGACGCCCAGCGCGTCGGGCTCCATCTCGCCGGCGATGATCTCGGCCGCGTTGACGATGCCCGACAGCTCGACGAACCAGGCATAGCTGGACGCGGTGGCCGGGTCGGCGGCGCGGCGCCAGGCGTAGACGAAATCGCCGGCCGTCACCGGCTCGCCGTTGGACCAGCGGGCGTTGTCGCGCAGGGTAAAGGTGTAGACGGTGTTGTCGTCGTTCACCTCGAACCCGGTGGCGACGCCAGGCACGAGGTCACCGTTCTCGTCCTGGTTCATCAGCCCTTCGAACAGCTGGCGCGCGGCGTGGCTGCCCGGCACCCCTTCGATCAGCTGCGGGTCGATCGAGGCGAACTGGTCGAGCTCGCGATAGGAAAAGGTCTGGCTGTCGGCCAGCGTCACGCCGTCGGGCACGTCGGCGGCCTGGACCGCACCGGCGGCGAGCATGGCGGTGGCGCTCGCCATGGAGAGGACTGTGGATCTGTTCATGATTTGGATCTCCCTGCGTGGTTCCGGGCCGATTTGGCGGCACCGTTCCATTTCGATGGCGGGTAGAAAGCCAGTTACAGCCGATGCACGCAACCGCCACCGGCAGCATCCCGCCCGCTTGACGCCCGGTCAACCCGGGGTTGCAGAAACCGGGCTTTGCCATCCGCTTTGCAGAAGATGGCGCAAGTCGTGCAGCAGTCGATAATATTCGATCCGAAAAGCTGCGCGGCCCGGCGCATCCATTGCGCATGGTCTGGTCCGCCGCGGACAGCGTCTTTCTGACGTTTTCTTGAAGAAAACGGTCCGCGGCGTTCCCAGAATGCACAACACGCGGGCAGCTACCAACGCGGGCGCCGCACTCCGACGGGGTGGGTCCGACTCAGACCGGCAGCTCGGTCGTGCTCTTCAGTTCTTCCATCGACAGCAACGCGGTGACGTTGTGGATCTTCACCTGCGCGATCAGCGCCTGGTAGAAACTGTCATAGGCCCGCGCGTTGGCCACGCGCACCTTCAGGATGTAGTCGATATCGCCCGCCAGCCGGTGCGCCTCGAGCACCTCGGGACGGGCGCGCAGAGTTTCGAGGAAGCGATTCTGCCACTCGGCGTCGTGCTCCGACGTGCGGATCAGCACGAAGAAGCACGCTTCCAGTCCCAGCTTCTCGGGGTCCAGCAGCACGGTCTGCTGGCCGATGACCCCGGCCTCGCGCAGCTTGCGCATCCGGTTCCAGACGGGCGTCTTCGACGAGCCCACCGTCTTGGCGATGTCGTCCAGGGACTGCCCGGCGTCGCGCTGCACCGCGCGCAGGATTTTCCGGTCCAGCGCATCCAGTTGAACGTTCATTCCAAACCTACCTTCCCAAGCGAAACACCGTTCCGCGGGCGGCGCCATGCGGAACAAACGTTCCTTAACTCGGCCGGGACCCTGCCGGGAAGGGGGAAAATGTTCTATCTGTCAGGGCAAGCAACCAAACGGATTCCGCGATGAAGCACTTTCCGATCTTCCTGGCCGTCGAGGGCCGCCGCATCCTCCTGGCCGGCGGTGGCGACGCCGCGCTGGCCAAGCTGCGGCTGCTGATGAAGACCGAGGCGCGGATCACGGTGCTGGCCGAAGACCCTGCCCCCGAGATCGAGACCTGGGCCGCGCAAGGCAAGCTGGTCCTGCACCGTCGCGCCATGGCGCCCGGCGACGCGATCTGCGCCAAGCTGTTCTACGCGGCCTCCGAAGATGCGGACGAGGATGCGCGCACCGCCGCCATCGCCCATGCCGAGGGCGCGCTGGTGAACATCGTCGACAACCTGCACGACAGCACCTTCATCACGCCCGCCATCGTCGACCGCGACCCGGTCACGGTGGCCATCGGCACCGAGGGTGCGGCGCCCGTGCTGGCCCGCCAGATCAAGCGCGACCTGGAAGAACGCCTGCCCGCCGCCCTGGGCACGCTGGCGCGCATCGGCAAGGAATTCCGCAAGATGGCCGACCGCCTGCCCTTCGGTCGGCCGCGCCGCGACTTCTGGTCCGACTATTACAACCGCAGCGGCCCCCGCGACATCGCGGGCGGCGAAGACGCCGTTCGCGCCGGGCTGGACGACCTTCTGGGTCATCACCTCGGCGTCCAGGCCCGCGACGGCCACGTGCACTTCGTGGGCGCAGGCCCCGGCGATCCGGACCTTCTGACCATGAAGGCCCGCCGCGCCCTGCACGAGGCCGACGTGGTGATCCACGACAGGCTGGTCACGCCCGAGATCCTGGAACTCGCGCGCCGCGAGGCGATGATCCTCGACGTGGGCAAGACCGGCTTCGGCCCGTCCACCAGCCAAGACGACATCAACGACCTGATCGTGCGTCACGGGCTGGAAGGTGCGCAGGTCGTCCGCCTGAAGTCGGGCGATCCCACCGTCTTCGGCCGACTGGACGAGGAGCTCGAGGCCGTCGAGGCCGCCGGTATCGCCTATACCATCGTGCCGGGCATCACCGCCGCCTCGGCCGCGGTCGCGGGCCTCGGTCAAAGCCTGACGCGGCGCGGCCGCAACGCCGATGTGCGGTTCCTGACCGGCCACGACATGAAGGGCTTCGCCGATCACGATTGGGCCGCGCTGGCCCGCCCCGGCGCGGTCGCGGCGATCTACATGGGCAAGCGCGCCGCGCGGTTCATGCAGGGCCGGCTGATGATGCACGGGGCCGACCCGGCCACGCCGGTCACCGTGGTCGAGAACGCCGGGCGTCCGACCATGCGCGTGCTGCCCAGCACGCTGTCGCGGCTCGAGCCGGACCTGTCCGAGGCCGGGCTGACCGGCCCCGCCGTGGTGATGCTGGGCCTCGCGCCGCGCGCCGCCGTCACGGCCCTGTCGCAGACCGACGTCACCCTGTCCGCACCCGATGCAACCGCGAAGGAGGCCATGCTATGAGCCGCCGTTTCACCCCCAAGGTCGTCACCGCCAATCACCTGATGGAGGGCGACGCCATCTGGCTGTGCGAGGACGACAGCTGGACCCGCGACATGTCCCGCGCCGAAATCCTCGAGGACGTGGCCCATGCCGACCTGCGGCTACTGCACGCGCAGGCGCAGCCGCATATCGCGGTGGGCGCATACCTCGCCGATGCCGAGCCGACGCCGAAAGGTCCGCAGCCGACCCATTTCCGCGAGGCGTTTCGCACGCGCGGTCCCTCGAACTATGACCATGGCAAGCAGGCCGAGGCGGATCTCTGATCCCGCGTGCTTGACCTTTTCGAACATCCTGCCCGCCACCGGGCATGACAGGAGCCGATGATGTATCACTATTCCGATTTCGACGCCGCCTTCGTCCGCGAACGCGTGGCGCAGTTCCGCGGCCAGGTCGAACGCCGCATCGACGGGTCGCTGACCGAGGATGAATTCAAGCCGCTGCGCCTGATGAACGGGCTGTACCTGCAGCTGCACGCCTACATGCTGCGGGTGGCGATCCCCTATGGCACGCTGAACGGCCGTCAGATGCGGCAGCTGGCGATGATCGCCAAACGCTGGGACAAGGGCTATGGCCACTTCACCACGCGCCAGAACATCCAGTTCAACTGGCCCAAGCTGGCCGACGTGCCCGATATGCTGGACGCGCTGGCGGACGTGGAGATGCACGCCATCCAGACCAGCGGCAACACCATCCGCAACGTGACCGCCGACCATTTCGCCGGGGCCGCGGGCGACGAGATCGCCGATCCGCGCCCCTATGCCGAGCTGCTGCGGCAGTGGTCCACCGACCACCCCGAGTTCCAGTTCCTGCCGCGCAAGTTCAAGGTCGCCGTCACCGGGGCCGAGGCCGACCGCGCCGTGATCCGCGCCCACGACATCGGCCTGCAGATCGTCGAGCGTGACGGCGCGCGCGGCTTCCGCGTCTTCGTGGGTGGCGGTCTTGGCCGCACGCCGATGATCGGCAAGGTCCTGCGCGACTTCCTGCCCGAGGAAGACCTGCTGCCCTACTCCGAGGCCATCGTGTCGGTCTGGAACCTGCTGGGCCGCCGCGACAACAAGTACAAGGCCCGCATCAAGATCACCGTGCACGAGCACGGGGTCGAGGAGATCTCGCGCCTGGTCGAGGAGCGCTTCGCCCAGATCCGCCCGAACTTCTCGGGCGTGGATCAGCAGATGCTGGCCGCGATCCGCAAGCAGTTCTCGCTGCCCGACCTGGACGACCGCCCGACGGACGGCTTCACGGCTGCCTACGACTCGGACCCGGTGTTCCGCTCGTGGGTGGACACCAACGTGACCGCGCATCGCCGCGACGACCACGCCATCGTGTCGATCTCGCTCAAGGCCCATGGCGCCACGCCCGGCGACGCGACGTCCGAACAGATGGAAGTCATGGCCGCGCTGGCCGAGGGCTTCGGCCACGACGAGCTGCGCATCAGCCACGAGCAGAACGTCATCCTGCCCCACGTGGCGCGTGCCGACCTGCCTACGATCCACGCCACGCTGAGGGAAGCGGGCCTGGCCACCGCCAATATCGGCCTCGCGTCCGACATCATCGCCTGCCCCGGCATGGATTACTGCGCCCTGGCCACCGCCCGGTCAATCCCCGTCGCCCAGGACATCGCCACGCGCCTGGACGCGCTGAAGGTCGAGCGCGACGTGGGCCCGCTGAAGATCAAGATCTCGGGCTGCATCAACGCCTGCGGCCACCACCACGTAGGCCATATCGGCATCCTGGGTCTCGATCGCGCGGGGGTCGAGAACTACCAGATAACGCTGGGCGGCGACGGGACCGAGGACGCGGCCATCGGCACGCGCACCGGCCCCGGCTTCGCCTACGACCAGATCGTTCCGGCGGTCGAGCGGCTGATCGACTGCTATCTCGACCTGCGCGAGGACCCGTCCGAGACCTTCATCCAGGCCTATCGCCGCGTGGGCATGGGCCCGTTCAAATCCGCGCTGTACCCCGAGAAGGAGGCCGCACGTGCCGCTTGAATCTCCCCTCGCCCCCGCGGCCGAACGGGCCGCCGAGCTGAACGCGCGCTACGCGCATCACGGCGCCGTGGCGGTTCTGCGCCACGCGCTCACCGATCCGCAGGTCGGGGCCAGCGCCCTGGTTTCGAGCTTCGGGGCCGAGTCGGTGGTGCTTCTGCACATGCTCAGCCGCATCGACCGCAGCGTGCCGGTGATCTTCCTCGACACCGAGATGCTGTTCCCCGAGACGCTGGACTACCAGCGCGACGTGGCCGCACGGCTGGAGCTGACCGATGTCCGCCGCGTGCGGCCCGACCGGGCGCAGGTCCTGACCCGCGACAGTGACGGCGTGCTGCACCGCTCGGACCCCGACGCTTGCTGCACCCTGCGCAAGACCGAGCCGCTGGAACGCGCGCTGAAGGGCTTCGACGCCTGGATCACCGGGCGCAAGCGGTTCCAGGGCGGCGCGCGCACCGCGATGGAGTTCTTCGAGGCGGATGCCGACGGGCGGATCAAGGTCAACCCGCTGGCCCACTGGGACAAGGCGGACGTGCAGGACTACATGCTGAACAACCGCCTGCCGCGCCACCCGCTGACGCGCGACGGCTTCGCCTCGATCGGCTGCGCCCCCTGCACCTCGCGGGTGAAGCCCGGCGAGGACGAGCGCGCGGGCCGCTGGCGCGGCCTCGACAAGGTCGAGTGCGGCATCCACTTCGAGAACGGCCGCGCCGTGCGGGGCTGAACCGCCGCGAGTCCAGGTATTTTTGGAAAGATGAAGACGGACGTCTTCACGAGAGGATGAAACGATGAGCGTGATCGTGACAGACGCGGGCTTCGGCCCGGACACATGGACGGGCGACGCGGCGCTGGACCTGCCGTCGGACACCGCGCCCGCCGAGCTCGAGGCCGCGCTGGGTGCCGAACTGGTCCGCGTGGACTTCCCCAGCTTCTCGGACGGGCGTGGCTTCACCCTGGCCGCGATGCTGCGGCGCATGGGCTATGCCGGGCGCCTGCGCGCGCGGGGCCACGTGATCGCCGACCAGTACGCCATGGCGCGCCGGTCGGGCTTCGACGAGGTCGAGATCGACGAGGCGCTGGCCGCGCGCCAGCCCGAGGACCAGTGGCTGGCCCGCGCCGACTGGCGTGCCCATGACTACCAGTCGCGCCTGCGCGGCTGAGCGCCGCCTTTCCCCCACCCGAAATTCCCGATAACGAGAGGCCGGACCGATCACCGCGGTCCGGAAACCAGCGATGAATGACATGACGCCCAGCCCCGCCCGCACCGACGCGGCCAGCGCCACCCGCGCCCTGCCCGACGCGCAGACCGTGACCGACGTGACCCATTGGACCGACCGGCTGTTTTCCTTCAAGGTCACGCGCCCCGCGTCCCTGCGCTTCCGCTCGGGCGAGTTCGTGATGATCGGGCTGTTGAAGGATGACGGCAAGCCGCTGCTGCGGGCCTATTCCATCGCCTCGCCCGCCTGGGACGACGAACTGGAATTCTACTCGATCAAGGTTCAGGACGGACCGCTGACCAGCCGGTTGCAGCATATCCAGCCGGGCGAGCAGATCATCCTGCGCCCCAAGCCCGTGGGCACGCTCGTCCATGACGCGCTGTTGCCGGGCAAGCGGCTGTGGTTCTTCTCCACCGGCACCGGGATCGCGCCCTTCGCCAGCCTCATCCGCGAGCCGCAGACCTACAGCGACTACGACGAGGTGATCCTGACCCATACCTGCCGCGACGTGGCCGAGCTGGAATACGGCCGCCGGCTGGTCGAGCAGGTCAAGTCGGACGAGATGCTGGCCGAACTGACCGATGGCGGCACGTCGAAGCTGCGCTATTACCCCACGACCACCCGGGAAGAGAGCCCGAAGATGGGGCGGATCACCGACCTGATCGACAACGGCACGCTGTTCGACGACCTGGGCCTGCCGCACGGCCTGAGCCCCGAGACCGACCGCGCCATGGTCTGCGGGTCGATCGGGCTGAACACCGACCTGAAGGCCATCTTCGAGCGCTATGGCCTGCGCGAGGGCGCCAACAGCGCGCCCGCGGAGTTCGTGGTGGAGAAGGCCTTCGTCGGCTGACACGACCGGCCCGCGCCGGATCACGGAATGAAAAAGGCCGCTGCGCAATGCAGCGGCCTTTTGTCTTTGGCGGCGGTTCGGCCCAGTCACTCGGTCGTGGCGTCGGTCCCGTCGTCCAGCGCGGGAAGCTCCAGCGCCTCGCGAACACGTTCGAGCACGTCGCGCAGCGTGTCGGGCGATCCTTCCGCGGCGCGCAGCGCCTCGGTCAGCGTACGCTGCTGCAAGGCCCCAAGGTCGGAGTTCTCGATACCGGCCAGCGCGCGGTCGAGATCGAACTCGTCCACGGTGAGGATGGTGTCGAGCGTGGTCTCGCCCTCGGCCGTGGCGCCGACCACGCCTTCGTCGGTCGCGGCCTCGACGGTCTCGTCCTGCGCGGCGGTGGTCGGCGACTCGCCGTCCTCGATGGCCTCGACGGCGGCCGAGGTGGCATCCTGCGATGCGTCGCCGATATCGCTGGTTTCTTCCTCGACCTCGGCGGCGACGCCGTCCACCGCGGTGTCGACGTCGGGCGCGGCGTCTTCGGCGGCCTCTTCGGTAGCTTGCGCGGCCTCGGCCGTTTCGGTCGCGACATCCCTGGCGGCGTCCGCGGTCTCCTCGACACCCTCCTCGACGACCTCTTCGGTCGCCTGCGCCGCCTCGGCGGTCTCGGCCGCGGCTTCATCGGCGGCCTCCCCGGTCGCCTCGGCGGCGGCTTCGGCGCCGGACTCGACCGCTTCGCCGGTCGCCTCGGCCGCGTCGGCCGCCGCGTTCGCGCCGTCCTCGACGGTCTCTTCGGTGGTCTCGGCGGCGTCTTCCGCCATGTCGCCTGCGGCCTCCGCGGACTGGGCGGCCTCGATCGCCGCGTCCTCGGCCGTCGCCTCGGCGACCTCGCCCGCCGCCTCGGCGCCTTCCATCACCTCGTCGACCTCGTTCGCGACCTCGTCCGCCGCGGTATCGGCGGTCTGTTCGGTCAGGTTCAGGGCGTCGTCCACCGCGTCGGAGGCCGCGGTCATGGCGCCATCGACCGCCGCCGCGGCGTCGTCTGCCGCCTGGTCCAGCTGCTCGGCCAGCGCGTCCGTGGCATCCTCGGCCTCTTCAGCGGCCGCGTCCGCGGCGGCATCGGCGGCATCCGCGGTCTCGGCGCCGGCCTCTTCCACCGCCTCGGCGGCCTGCTCGGTCTCGGTCTCGACCGTCGTGCTGGTGTCGTCCTCTTCCTGGCAGGCGGCGACAAGCATGCCGGCGGCCAGGAGCGCGATGAGGGATGTGGTGCGCATCATCGTGGCAACCTCCATTCGTCTTGTATGTTCAGTTGTCGCTTAGATAGCGCCCCCAGAGGTGTTGAAAAGCGCCCGCACGTTGCGGGATCGGCGCGAACACGCCTTGAAAGCCCGTCTTGGCGCGGCTACTTTCCACTTCCGTAAATCATGACCGAAAGGATACCCCCATCGCCCGCAGACCTCACAACGCGCCGCCCACACGCGACACCGGCCCCCGTGTCAACGGCCGCATCCGAGCGCCGGAAATCCGCCTGATCGGCGCCGACGGTGAAAACGTGGGCGTGGTCAGCCCTGATCGTGCCATGGAGCTTGCCGAGGAGGCCGGGCTGGACCTGGTCGAGATCTCGCCCAACGCCAAGCCGCCGGTCTGCAAGATCATGGACTTCGGCAAGTTCAAGTACGAACAGCAGAAGCGCGAGTCCGAGGCCCGCAAGAAGCAGAAGACGATCGAGGTGAAGGAGGTGAAATTCCGCCCCAACACCGATACGCATGACTACGACGTCAAGATGCGAAACGTCGTCAAGTTTCTGGAAGCCGGCGACAAGGTGAAGGTCACGCTGCGGTTCCGCGGCCGCGAGATGGCGCACCAGAACCTGGGCCGCGAGCTGCTGGAACGGGTGGCCGACGACACCAAGGAAATCGGCAAGGTCGAGAACTTCCCCAAGATGGAAGGCCGGCAGATGGTCATGATGATCGGCCCGACCAAGTGACCGGCTCACGCCGAACCTGAGCCAACGCGGGCGGCCCCGGGGCCGCCCAATTCGTGACCAAGACCCGCCGGGGACCCTCGATGCTCAATACCGTCATGGTCACCGTGATCATCCTGGGAGCGGCACTGGTCGTCATCGGGACGCTTCTGCCGCTGGTCCCCTCGCACGCGTGGTGGGTGCGTGGCTGGGACTTCCCCCGGGTCCAGCTGCTCATCCTGGGGGTCGCGATCCTTGTCATCGGTTTGCTGACGAGCTTTCCCGGCAAGCTCGTGTTGCTGGGCCTGGTCCTGGCCGCCTGCGTCTACCAGGCGGTGCGCATCCTGCCCTACACGCCGCTCTACCCGAAGGAGATGGAGCTGGTCGACGTCGCGCCCTCGGGCTCGCAGCTTGTCCTGCTATCCGCCAATGTCGAGATGCCGAATGACCGCTACGACGCGGTCAACGACCTGATCGATACGGTCGATGCCGATATCGTCTTCCTGATGGAAACCGACCAGACCTGGTACGACAGCCTCGAGCCGAAGCTGTCGGCATATCCCACTGTCGTGACTGAGCTGCGCGACAACTACTACGGCGCGATCTTCGCCACGCGTCTGAAGGTGAACGAGGCGCGGTTCGTCTATCTCAGCCACGACGACACGCCGACCCTTTTCGCCGAGTTGGAAACGCAGGACGGCCACACCTTCCGCTTCGTCGGCCTGCATCCGCGTCCGCCGGTGCCCGGCAACACCACCCGCGACCGGGACGCCGAGATCATCTATTCGGCCCGTTTCGCCCGCAAGACCGGGCTGCCGCTGATCGCCGTGGGCGATTTCAACGACGCGGCGTGGTCCGACACCTCGCGGCGGTTCAAGCGTGTCGGCGGCTATGTCGACCCGCGCGTGGGCCGTGGCCTGATCGCCAGCTTCGACGCCCAGTCGCGACTGGTGCGCGTCCCCATCGACCAGTTCTACGCGACACCCGACATCGCGGTGGCCAGCTTCGCGCGCGGACCCAATATCGGGTCCGACCATTTCCCGCTGATCGCGCGCATCGACCTGGACGAGGACAAGGCACGCGCGGCGAACAACCCGCCCGCGCCGCTGAACCCCGACGAGATCGAGGAGCTCGACCGCATCGCGGCCGAGTATCGCGCGGACCTGAAGGACCCCAACCTGCCGAAACCGGGCTTTCCTGACGAGAACTGAGGCGCGCCGCGCTCAGCCGCCCCGCGGGTGCGGGCGCGACGGCGGCTCCTTCAGCAGGCCGCCCACGCCCATCGCGGCGAAATCCGCGTCGTCGGGCGGACAGCCACAGGCCACCCGCTCGAGCACCCAGTCGGCCCCGTTCAACGCCGGCGAGCGCGCGCAGCCCGGAAGCCCGATGACCGGGCGGCCCGACAGGTCGCCCAGGAACAACAGGTTGCCGGGATCGACCGGCATGCCGAAGCGCAGCAGCCGTCCCCCCGCCTTTTCCAGGCCCAGCGGCCCGACGTCGCGCGCGTCGGACGTGGCCGAGGCCGTCAGGAGCAGCAGAAGATCGGCAGCGGAGGCGCCCAACGCTCGGGCGATGGCATCCGGCGCGTGGGCCACCACTTCGACCGACGACAGATCGATGCCCAGCCGTTGCAGGCGCATGGCGATGGCGGACTCGCCCTTGCCCGGCCCCTGCCCCATGTCGGTGATGATCAGCGCGGCGTCCGCGACGGTCACCGGCCGCGCTCGCAGCGCCGCCCGGGCCAGCGCGGCCCCCCGGGTGACCAGCGCGGCGGGGACCGCGTAGGTGATGATCTTCACGGTCGCCACCATCTGGCCGGGCGTGACCCGCGCGAAGGGCGGCAGGGTGGCGATGGTGACCGCGGGGTCCAGCGCGTTCAGCGCGTCCAGCGCCGCGCGGTCCAGCTCCAGCACCCCCGCCGCCGTGGCGTGTATGTTCACGCGTCCCGTCGCGGCCCGGCCCAGCCGCAGATATGCGCCCTCGGGATCGGGCACCAGTGCCTCGGCCAGCGCGCGCGCCGCCGTGTCCTCGCCCATGTCATCGTCGCCGGGACGCGCGACGATCACCTCGGTCGCCCCCATCTCGCGCAACGCCGCGAGGTCACCATCGTCCAGGCGATGCCCCTTGCGCAGCCGGCCCTTCTGCAAGGGATGCGAGTGCGCAAGGATCGCGCCGGCGGCCTGCGACAGGGGAACGGGGCCGAACTCCATCAGCCGCGACGCAGGCGCTGAATGATTTCGGCCATGACGGCGACGGCGATCTCGGCCGGGCTGCGGGCACCGATATCGAGGCCCACCGGCGCATGGATGCGCGCGATGTCGTCGGGCCCGAAGCCCTGCTCTTCCAGCCGCGCGACGCGCTTGGCGTGGGTCCGGGTCGACCCGAGGCAGCCCAGGTAGAAGACCGGCGAGCGCAGGGCCACAAGGATGGCGGGATCGTCGAGCTTGGGGTCGTGCGTCAGGGTCACCACGGCCGTGCGCGGGTCGAGCCCGTGCGCGGCCAGCGCCGCATCGGGCCAGTCGTGGATCAGCGTCTCGCCCGGGAACCGCGCGGCCGAGGCGAAGCTTTCGCGCGGGTCGACCAGAACGGCGTCGAACCCGGACAGCCGCGCCATCTGCATCAGCGGCTGGGCGATATGAACGCCCCCCACCACGACCATGCGCAGGGGCGGGTTGTGGATGGCGATGAAGCGCGCGCCGCCCTCCTCGAAGCCCGAGCGGTCCAGCCGGAACCGATCCGCGTGCGTCGGGGGGTGCTCGATCCCGCGCGTCCAGCTGTCGGTATCGACGGTGTAGGCGACCTGTCGCCGCGCCGCGCGGGCGGCGACCAGATCGGCCAGCAGGTCGCGCGGCAGGTCGGCGTCGCGGACCGGCTCGACCATGACGCGGATGCGCCCGCCGCAGGCCAGGCCCACCGCGAAGGCCTCGTCATCGCTGACCCCGAATTCCATCAGGCGCGATCCGCCGTCCCCGACCGCCTCCATCGCCTCGACCACCACGGCGCCCTCGACGCAGCCGCCCGAGACCGATCCCGCGATCTCGCCATCGCCCGAAATGGCCAGCTGGCTGCCCACCGGGCGCGGCGCCGAGCCCCAGGTCTCGATCACGGTGGCAAGCGCCGCGCCGCGGCCCGCGTCGACCCAGCGAAGGGCGATGGCCGGAATGTCGTCGTGGTCGGCGGTCATGGGATGCTCCTGCAAATCGCGCCGATCCTAGCGGGGAGCGACAGCGGGTGAAACCGGCGCGGTGCCCCGCGGGCCGCGGCTTTGGTCGCAAGGTTGCGCCGGTCGAGACGGCGGGCGGAGCGCCCAATCCCCTCATCATTCCGGAAGGACGCGATCCCACAGGAAAAAGGACGCGCACCGCTTGGCCGGTGCGCGTCCACTCTCATTACGCTGTCCCCGGACGTCGCCGAAGCCCGTGGAAAGGCTCGGCGACCCCAAGGGCGACGCGCGAGCTCAGTTCGCCCGCGCGACCTGCAGCAGCGGCGTGATCCGGCGCAGGGTGGCGCGGCGGTTGGCGCGCTCGGCCTCCAGCGTCGGGACCTTCAGGAACCGCTCGCCATAGCCCTGCACCACCAGGTTCTCGGGCGGCACGTCGAAATACTCGGTCAGCGCCAGCGCCACCGATTCCGCGCGGCGGTCAGACAGCGCCAGGTTGTAGGCGGCGTTGCCCACCGCATCGGTGTGCCCCTCGACCATGAAGATCTCGCGCGGGTTCTCCTCAATCCGTTCGCGGATGAAGCGGCCCAGCGCGGTCAGCTCGTCGGCCTGCTCGGGCTGGATCGCGGCCGATCCGGTCTCGAACGTGATGTTGTCCAGCGAGATCGCGGGCACCTGGTTGCGCACTTCCGCGATATTGCGGACCTGCGAGAGCGAATAGCCGCGATCGAACGCCCCCTCGTTGGCCAGCGCGCGGCGCAGGTCGTCCTCGGTCATCCCCGTGGTCTCGGTCGCGGGCTGCTGCAGACGGCTCACGTCCACGGCCTGCACCTCGGCGGTGTCATCCAGCAGCACGGTCCGGGTGCCGTCCGGATCGATCCGGGTGCGGCGCAGGACGCGCAGGTCCGAATCGCGGATGGTGACGATGCGGGTGCCATCCTCGCGCGTGACGGTCGTCCGGGTCGAGCCGTCGTCGAAACGCTCGGTCGACACGTCGGTGCCGGGACGCTGCAGGATCGCCGTGTCGTCCTTGATCAACTCGAGCCCGCCGTCCTGGCCCTCGACCACGACGCGGTCCTGCGACGAGGCAACGACCTGGCGGTTGTTGTTCAGAAGCGCACCGACGGCCAGCACACCGGCGCCCGCGATCAGGGCCTTCTGCAGGGTGCTGAGCCCGTCGTCATCTTCCTCGACCGCAACCTGGGCTTCTCCTTCGGCAGCGGCCGCGTCACGATCGATGGCGCTGTCGAAATCCTCGGTGGAGGAACGGGCGGTCTCGTCGGTCACGGTCTGGTTGGCGATTTCCTCGGCCGGCGCCGCGTCATCGTCGGTGGCCGCGACCTCGGCCGCACCACCGCCTTCGAGGGCCGCGCGCTCGCTGTCGGTCATCTGGTTTTCGGGGGCCATTTCGGGGTTTTCGACCTCTGCGGTCTCGGACTCCGCTTCGGCCTCGGCTTCCACTTCGGCCTGCGCTTCGGTCTCAGCATCCGTCTCGGCATCACCGGCCAGCCCTTCGGCCACGCGAGCGGCTTCGTCATCGGCGGAGGGCGCGTTCTCGGCGGTTTCTGCTTCGGCCTCGGCTTCGGCGGCAGCGGTAGCTTCGGCCTCGGATTCGGCGGCGGCGGCCTCCTCGGCGGCCTGCGCTTCTTCCGCGGCGGCGGCTTCGGCCTGGGCCTCCTGCTCGGCGGCGGCCTCGGCTTCGGCGGCGGCGGCCTCCTCGGCGGCCTGCGCTTCTTCCGCGGCGGCGGCTTCGGCCTGGGCCTGCTGTTCGGCGGCGGCCTCGGCTTCGGCGGCGGCGGCTTCCTCGGCGGCCTGCGCTTCTTCCGCGGCGGCGGCTTCGGCCTGGGCCTGCGCTTCCTCGGCGGCCTCTGCTTCGGCGGCAGCGGCTTCCTCGGCGGCCTGCGCTTCTTCCGCGGCGGCGGCTTCGGCCTGGGCCTGCTGTTCGGCGACGGCCTCGGCCTCGGCGGCGTCCGCAGCGGCCGAGCCTTCGGCGGCTTGCGCCTGTCCTTGGGCACTGGCATTCGCATTGCCCTGCGCCGACTGTCCCCCGGCGTTGCCGTTCGCTGCGCCCTGACCTTCGGCATTGGCGTTCGCGGCGCCTTCGGCCCCCTGTCCCTCGGCGTCCGCATCCAGCACGGCCTGGACCTCTTCGACGCTGATCCCCAGCGTCTCGGCGCAATCCTCGGCCCCGATCTCGGCGCAGACCTCACGGATCTGCGCGGCGGTTGCGTCGTCCTGTTGCGCGAACGCGGCGTGCGGGAAGGCGAGGTGAAGCGACGCGACGAGCGCCGTGGTGGTGTTGAGCGTCTTACGCATGGGATCCTCCTGGTACGAACTCATTCGTTGCCCCCAGTAACGTCATCCCCATGCGACAAGTTGCATCACGCCTCCGATAGGGCCGCCATCATGCGCGCCTTTTCGCCCACATCGTCGCGCCGGGCCAGGGCGGCGGCCAACCCTTCGAGCGAGGCGATGTCGTGGCCCGCGCGGAAGCTGTCCACGTGCGGCATCATCGCGGCGATGCCCCTGGCGCGCGGTGCGAAGCCGTCGAAGCGCAGCAGCGGGTTCAGCCAGATCACCTTGCGCGCCGTCAGGTGCAGCCGCCGCATCGCCGCCTCGAGCTGCGCGGGATCCCCCCGGTCGAGCCCGTCGGTGATCAGGAGCACGATCGCCCCCTGCCCCATCACCCGGCGCGACCAGTCGCGGTTGAAGGTCCGGAGGCATTCGCCGATCCGCGTGCCGCCTTCCCAGTCCTGCGCTTCGGCCCCGGCGGCGGCCAGGGCGGCATCCACGTCGCGCTGACGCAGGTGGCGGGTGATGTTGGTCAGCCGCGTGCCGAAGGTGAAGGCGTGGACCTGCGCCCAGCCCGCGCCCTTCTCGTTCGCCACCGCGTGCAGGAAATGAAGCACGGCACGGGAATAGTGGGACATGGACCCCGAGATGTCGCAGATCGCCACGAGGTTGGGCCAGCGGATGCGCTGGTCGCGGGTGGCGAAGCGGGTGACGTCACCGCCCTTGCGCATGGCCGCGCGCATGGTGGCGGGCCAGTCGGGGCGCGCGCCGTTCGGCGCCGCGATGGTGCGGCGTGATTTCACGGGCTGCACCGGCAGGGTGAGGCGCGCGATCATGCGCTTTGCCCGCGCCATTTCGGCGGTGGACATCTGTTCGAAGTCCAGCGTGCGCAGCCGTTCCTCGTCGGACACGGTGCGCGAGGCATCGATCTCGATCAGGGTTTCCTGCTCGTCCTCGTCGGGCTGGGGCACGTCGTCGGCCTCGGCCCCGTCGAGCATGGCTTCGGCCGCCCGTTTCTCGGCCGGCTTCGCCGTGCGGTCTTCCTGCGTGCCGCGCACCGAGGGCAGCAGCCAGCTCATCATCTGCTCCATGTAGCGCGGGTCGCGCCAGTAGAGCCGGAAGATCTGGTCGAACGTGTCGCGCTGGTCGGGCTTGGTGACGAAGCAGGCCTGCAGCGTGTAATAGAAATCACGCCGGTCGGTGAAACCTGCCGCTTCGACCGCGCGGATCGCGTCCATGGTGCGGCCCGGCCCGATGGGCAGACCGGCCTTCCTGAGCGCCCGCGCGAACCAGGTGATGTTCTGCGCGAGCTTGGGGTTCTCGGGCAGTTCGAGTTCGGCGAGCTCTACCATGGATGATCCATGATAAGGGGGGCGCCCCCCCCCCGCCCTGCGGGCCCCCCCGAAGTATTTCACGACCAGTGATGATGCGCGCGCGGGCGCGGTGCCCCGATGGCGGGGACGGGCGGGGTCGAGGGCGCGGCAGGGCATCAGGCGGCGTTCAACTCGGCGCGGACCTTGTCGAGCAGCTGCGTGGCCTCGGCGCCCTGCAGTTTCTGAATGTCGTCCTGGTACTTCAGGATTGCGCCCAGCGTGTCGGCGATGACCTGCGGGCTGAGCTCGATCATGTCGAGCGCCAGCAGGCATTTCGCCCAGTCGATCGTTTCGGCCACGCCCGGTTTCTTGAACAGGTCCTCGCTGCGCAGGGCCTGCACGAAGGCGACGACCTCGCGGCTGAGGTTCTCGGCGGCCTCGGGCGCGCGGGCGTGCAGGATCTCGATCTCGCGGTCGAAATCGGGGTAGTCGACCCAGTGGTAGAGGCAGCGCCGCTTCAGCGCATCGTGCACCTCGCGCGTGCGGTTGGACGTGAGGATGACGATGGGCGGCTCGGGCGCGCGGATGGTGCCGAGCTCGGGGATGGTGACGGCGAAATCGCTGAGCGCTTCGAGCAGGAAGGCCTCGAACGGGGCATCCGTGCGGTCGATCTCGTCGATGAGCAGGACCGGCGCACCGCCCGGTTGCGGGCGCATGGCGTCGAGCAGCGGGCGCGAGATCAGGTAGTCCTCGGTGAAGAGCTCGGTCTTCAGTGCGTCCCGGTCGGCCCCACCCGTGGCCTCGGCGGTGCGGATCGCGATCATCTGCTCGGCGAAGTTCCATTCGTAGACGGCCGAGGCGGCGTCGAGCCCCTCGTAACACTGCAGACGAATGAGCTTGCGGCCCAGCGCGGCGGCGATGGCCTTGGCGATCTCGGTCTTGCCGGTGCCGGCCTCGCCTTCCAGGAAGAGCGGGCGGCCCAGCTTCATCGACAGGAACGCCACCGTGGCAAGCGCGCGGCCGCAGACGTAATCCTGCCCCGCCAGCGCGTCCTGCACGGCATCGATCGACGCGGGAATTTCGGACATGCGGACACCTTCCTTCTGGGACACGCCTAGAACTGCACCCGCGGCGCGGAGGGTCAAGCAAGGCTAAGGTGGCATGGATCGCCCCCGCGGGCGGATCAGCCGCGCGGCGCCTGGGCGTTCTGGTAGAGCGCGACGAGCTTCTGGGCCAGCCCCGGGGGCGGCGGACGGCTGCCCGCGGCCAGAAGCAGCCGGCCGTAGAGCTTGACCGCGTCGGGATCGGCCAGCGCGAGGCGGAAGGCCTCGGCGTGCCAGTGCCGGCAAGCGTCGCCGGCCGCGGCGACGCCGGGTAGGTCGCGCAGCCGCGCAAGCTCGACCGCCGTGCGCGGGGCCATGCGGGCGATGCTGTCTTCGCGCACCGTGTTGAAGTTCCGCTCCACCCAGTAGGTCAGGTCCACGGGCTTGTCGGTGTGGTTGGGCAGCCCGCGCCGCGCCTTGGCCAAGAACTCTTCGGCCGAGCGGACCGAATAGTGGTTCAGTTGCACGAGGTCATGGGCGATGGGCGGCCCCCAGAGCATGATCTGGCCCTGGTTGCGCGCGACGCCCTCGGGCAGCGGCCGGCCCGACCCGTCGACCCAGCGCGGCGTGGCGCCATCCTCCTGCTTCGGGCGGTGCACGCCCGGGCCCTTGAACGGCCCGCGGCGGCGGTAGAGCGTCTTGATGAAGCGCGACAGCGCCGGGTAAAGCGCATCGTCGGGGATGGCGCGAGTGAAGGCCTCGGTCGGCGGCGTCTCGGGCCGGGTGGCGTGGCCGGCATGCCCGAACAGCCGCCAGGGCAGCGCGACCGCGTCGGCGTCGAGGCCTGCCAGCATGTCCTGCAGCGTGTCGTGCGGCGCGCGCAGGTTGAGGTATTCGTCGCAGTCCAGGACGGCGATCCAGTCGGCCTGCGCGGTCAGGGGATGGTCGCGCGCGGCGCGCAGCGCGGCCCATTGGGGGCGCTTGCCCTCGGGGACACGGTTGCGGACATGCGTCAGTACCCCGCCGCCCTGTAGAAGGTCGAGCAGCGCGTCGCTGCCGTCGGCGCAGTCGTTGGTGAAGACGAGGAAATCCGTCACCCCGGCCCCACGGCAATGGGCCAGCCAGTGCAGGATGTTCGGCCCCTCGTCGCGCATGGTGGTGATGACGAGGATGCGCGGCGCCTCAGCCATGGGCGGGCTGCTCCAACCCTTCGCGCAAGGACGCGGCGTTGTGGGGCAGCCGACCGCCGAGGTCCGTCACAAGCTGGTCGAAGGCGGGCGCGAAAAAGGGCCAGCCGTGGTTGTGGGCGAAGCGGTGATAGTGGATCACGGCAGCGTCGTTGGGCTCGAACGCGCGATCCGAGATCGAGTAGTTGTAGCGTTCGTCCAGCACGGCGACCGGGATCCCGAACCGCGCGCAGGTGAGGGGCAGCGCGATCTGGTCGAGCCACGGGCGTTTCTGCGCGATGGCCAGGTTCCAGTCGATATCGCGGGCGGTGTCGAACCAGCGGCGCGCGAAAGCGGGCGGCGCGCCTTCGCGAAACGCCAGGAACCCGGCGTTGTAATAGGGATAGAACTCGATCCGGCGACCGCGCGTCAGGCGTACGCGCTCGGTCGGGACCTCCATGCCGAAATGGGCGTAGGCGCGCGGCCAGCGCTCGTTGGTCTTGCCCCATGTGGGCTTGCCCTCGGGCACCGCCGCGATGCCGCCCTCGGGGGCAAGGCCGCGCAGGTCCAGGTCGCCGCCGATCAGCATGTCGGTATCGAAGAACACGCCCGTGTCACCGTCACGCGGGGCGAGACAGGCGAAGATCTTGTTGCCGTGGGGAAAGGGCTTCTTCCAGGTGTCGGCGGGGATGGCGATGGTCTCGACCCGGGCGCCCAGCCGGTCGTAGGCCGCGCGCAGGTCATCGGGGATGGCGCCATTTCCGGGCTCGGGCGCGTAGGCGACGATGTCGAGGTCGTGGACCACCCGCGCGCGCAGGGACGAGGCCAGGAGCAGCCCCTGCGCCGCCATGTCGGGCCCGTCGATGACGAAGAAGGCCGTGACGCGTTCGCTCATGGCGCGGGCTCCAACGGTTCGGGGCGGTCGTAGGCCGCGGCCACGGCGGGATCCACCGGCAGGCGGCGGGTATAGCCCAGCGCCTTCAGCACGGCCTCCCACGGTTTCAGCGCCGTGAACGCCTCGACCCAGAGCCGGCCGGTCAGCGCGACGAAGCGCGGGGTCAGGTCCAGCCCCGAAAGGGCCGCGCGCAACAGCTCGGGCGTCAGGCGCGGATCGCCCAGCGCGAGGAAGTCCACCTGCGTCTCGGACATCAGCGCCGCCAATGCCGCGCCGTCTTCCGCGATGTCGTCCGCCACCAGCCGCAGACGTTCGTTCTCGGTCAACCCGTTTCGCGCCCACAGCCGGTTGATGAAGGCGCGCAGATCGGCGCTGCCCTGTTGCAGCGTGATCCGCATGTCGGGGCGTTCGTTGGCCAGGTGGCTGCCGATGAAACCCGAGGTCGCGCCGATCTCGAGGTAATGGGCGAATTCGGGCAGCATTTTCGGAACGTTGCGCGCCAGGTTCCGCTCGAACTTGCCCTCGGTGATCTGGATCAGGCCCGGCGGGGTGAACAGCCGCGGATCGCAAGGCAGCTCGACCGAGTGGTTGCGGACCCATTCCATCGGCGGATCGGCGGTCATGTCGGGGATGTCGCGCACGTAGGTGTCCACCGGCAGGATCATGCGGTCCAGCGGCTCTTTCGCCTTCTCGTCGCTGCGCTTGATGGCCGCGCGCTTTTCCATGTCCTTCATCTTGGCGGCGATGGCCTCGGGGTCCCGTTCCTTCGGCGGCTTGGCCTCGACCTGGGTGATGGGGATCTGCGAGGCGGCGTTCAGCTCGGCCACGAAGGCCTCGTATTCGGGGCCGCCCTTGAACGCGGCCAGGCGCGTCTCGACCCGCTCCAACGCGGCGTGGTGCAGGCTGTTCAGCATCGGGTCCGTCAGCAGCCCCTCGAAGATTTCGCGCCGCCGGTCCGAGTAGCGCAGCATGGCGTCGTCGCGCACCTCGTTGCGGTCCTGCAGCGCCCAGTACTCGTGGTTGTACTTGTTGGCCTTGTTGTTGACGTTGCCGCGGAACTTGCGGATCGCGTAGCTGTCGACGGATTTCACGGCATAGTGGTTCATCTGCGCCCAGTCGTAGCCGATGGTGCGCACGATGGACCGCCAGCCGCGGAACTTGAAATACTCTTCCATCTCGCGGCCCGAGCCGTTCAGCCACTTCACCGAATGGGGATAGTCGGTGTCGAGCGTCTTGTTCTTCATCTTCGGGCGGTGGATGCCCAGCTTCCAGTGCTCGGGTTCGAACTGGAACAGGGTCTTCACGCCCCAGCCCTTGTTCCACATGGGTGGCGCGGCCATCAGGTACTGCTCGGTCACGAAATCGCGCGACCAGTGCTGCACCCCGCCCGACCCGAAGATCCGCCAGGTGATGACCATGCCGTTGGCGCCCGCGTCCTTGATGCTGTCGATCATCCCGTCGAGGCTGCCGTCGCCGTGCTTGATGCACAGGAACTCGTCCGCGTCGAAGACCAGCACCCAGTCGCTCTCCATCACGACCGGCTCGTCCTGGGCATACTTGATGGCCGAGGGCTGCGGCTTCAGCCCCTTGGGAATGTCGTTGCGGCGGTGGTGGACCAGCCCAAGCTCGTCCAGCCGGATCAGCATGGTGTCGGTGCCGTCCGTGCAATCGTTGGTGTAGACGACCAGGTCGGTGAACCCGACGGCGATATGATGGGCCACCCATTCCAGAAGATAGGGCCCCTCGTCCTTCATCATCGACACGGCGGTGACGCGCCCGTGGCGAGACGTATTCGGCACGGGCATGGCCGGGGCTTCCGCCTTCACGGCCCCATCGGTCGTTTCAACGACTGGCATATTGCCCCCTTCCACGCTCATCGCCGGATATCGTGACACGGCCATGCGGCGATTTTAAGGCTACTGGTCACGATCCGGCACAAATGAGACAAATCCGATGGGATCGTGCCGTTTTCCGCAATCTTGCCGCATTCCCGTCCTAAGCGTCTGCGAAACCCGATCATCATAAAGCCCCGCGCGCAATCGCGCGTGCAGCAAGGAGCAGGACAGATGTCATCCCCGCAACGGCGCCCGGTCGCATCCCTCTGGATCGGCGAACGGCTGCAATACCTCAACCAGCTTTGCCTGGCGAGCCACGTGCAGCAGGGCCACCAGACCATTCTCTATACCACCCACAAGGTCGAGAACGTCCCCGAGGGTGTCGAGGTGCGCGATGCGAACGACGTGATGGCCATCGACCTGGAGCTGGTGCAGGGCACCTCGGCCTCGTTCTGGTCCAACGTCTTCCGCTACAAGATGATCAAGAAGGACGACGCGATCTGGATCGACTGCGACGCCTTCTGCCACCGCCCCTTCCCCGACGAGATGGACAATATCTTCGCCGGGCACGGCATGCGCGGCGCGCTGAACTGCGGCGTGGTGAAGATCCCGCGCGAGGGCGAGCTGATCGACATGCTGCTGGACTACTACGACAACCTCCCGGACTACCCGCCCTGGTTCAACAAGAATCAGCGCAAGAAGCTGGACCGCCAGAAGGACGACGTTCCGCATTCCGAGAAGATCTACAAGGCCGAGCGCACGGCGTTCGGACCGCAGGCCTTCACCTACTTCGCCCAGCAGACGGGCGACTACGACAAGGCGATGACGCCCGATGTGCTCTACCCGGTGCCGTTCCAGCTGAACGACATCTTCTACGACCCCCACGGGCGGGTCGAAGGCTGGTTCACCGACAACACGTTGTCGGTCCATCTTTACACCAACGGGACCAAGCCCTGGTGGCGCAAGAACCCGCCGCTGGAAAATTCCTACGCCTGGCGGATGTGCCAGCAAGTGGGGATCGACCCGAAGCAGGCGCTGGAATAGGGCCATGGGTATCAGCCTGATCCCGGCCGCCTTTCTGCTGCGCCATGCGGCCCACGTGAAAGACGCGAAAAGCGGCGTGATTTTGGGGCGGCAGAAGCTGCACATGAAGCCAGGCGCGCTGGACCGGTTCGTGAAACTGGCGCAGGCCAGTGGATACGACGTCGCGCCCCAGGACCTGCGCCAGGAAGACGGGTTCACCGAGCGGCTGCTGGACGCCATCGGCTATCCCCGGTTGGAGGCGCTGGACTTCACCGATTCCGAAGGGGCCGAGCACGTCCATGACCTGAACCGCCCCCTGCCCGACGATCTGCAGGAACGGTTCGACCTGGTCATCGACGGCGGCACGACCGAGCACGTGTTCAACATCGGACAGGCCATCGACAATTGCTATGCCATGCTGAAGCCGGGCGGACTGATGCTGGCCTACATCGCCTGCGACGGCTGGTTCGGACACGGCTTCTTCCAGACCGGGCCGGACGTGCCGTGGCGCTATTGGCATCACACCCGCGGATGCGAGATGCTCGAGGTCAGCGTGGTGGGACGCCGCACGCCGCGCAAGATCGTCTCCATCCCCGACCCCACGGGGCGCCGGCGCGGGGGCGAGATGTTCTTCGAAGGTCCGCAGATGCTGCTGTACGCCGCGCGCAAGCCGCTGACCGCCCCGCCGTATGCGCCCCCGGTGCAGGGCCACTACGTCGAGGTCGCCCATGTCTGACACGAAGGCCGCCCAGCCCGAGAAGTCGCGCGCCGAGCTGCGCGCGGAGAAGATGATCCGCAAGCAGGAGCGCAACATGCGCGCGGCCGAGGCGCGGGGCTTTCTTGCCGGGGTCTGCGCGGTGCTGCGGCCCGGCGACATCGTCATGGACCTGGGCGCCAACCTGGGCGAGGTCACCGCGCCGCTTGCCGAGACCGGCGCGCATGTCGTGGCCTACGAGCCCGATCCCTGGACCTTCGGCCAGCTGCGTGACCGCTTCGCCGGGACCGACAATGTCGAGCTGGTCAATGCCGCCGTCGGCGCGACCAGCGGCACCGTGCGGCTGATGCGGGCCGAGAACTTCGACGACAACCCCGAGGGCGCATCGGTCAAGGCCACCATCGTCGGCGGCGGCCGCTCCATCGACGCCGAGGCATCGGTCGAGGTGCCGCTGCTGTCCTTCGCCGACGAGGTCGCCCGCCTGACACGGGGCGGCGGGCGCATCGCGTTCTGCAAGATGGATATCGAGGGCGCAGAGCTGGACATCCTCGAGGATATCGTGGCGCGCAAGTCGCTCGACCCCGTCCAGACGCTGGTCGCCGAAACGCACGAGAACAAGTTCAAGGCCCTGCGCCCGCGGTTCCGCGCGCTGCGCGACGCCGCGGCCGACGCCTATCCCCGCCGCCGTCTGAACCTCGACTGGATCTGAGGATGACACGCCCCAAGCTGACCTTCGCCTATATCGTCGAGCCGCCCGAGTACCAGACGCTGGCCTGCACGCTCCTGGCCTCGATCCGCAGCTTCTTCGGCCCCGAGGTGGCGGCCATCGGCTATTGCCCCGCGCACCGGATGGACGAGCTGCATCCGGCGATCTTCAAGGCGCACGAGATCATGGGGGCGGAGATCCGGCCCATGGTGACCGAGGGCATGTGGGACGAACCCTACCCCCACGGCAACAAGATCATCGCCGCGATGCAGCCGCGCGACAGCGAATATTCCGCCTTCGTCGACAGTGACGTGCTCTTCCTGCGCGACAACACGCCCGAGAACATCCTGAAGCCGGGCCACGTCTCGTGCTCGGTCGCGGCCTCGATGGTCTGGGCCGAGCAGGACATCTGGGACACGATCTACGGCGCGCTGGACATGCCGATCCCCGACGAGCGGATCGAGTACATGCGCCGGCCCGTGGGCCCGGTCATCCCCTATTTCTCGGCCGGGCTGGTGAGCTTTCCCGAGAGTCCGTCGTCGGGCGAGCGATTTCCGGATGTCTGGTACGACACCGCGCGGCGGCTCGACCGGCTCACCCATCTCGAGAACCGGCGCCCCTATCTCGACCAGATGAGCCTGCCGCCCGCGATCCGGCGCGCCGGGCTCGACTGGAACATCCTGCCCGAAGAGCAGCATTACATCCTGGGCGGCCGGATCCGGGGCGAACCGCTGCCCGAGGACCGCGAGATCTTCACCATCCACTACCGCAAGACCGGCATCCTCAAGGAGCTTGGACTGCACAAGTTCGCACGCGGGCTGCTGGGTGAGCACACGGGCGTCAGCTTCGTGCGCCGGCTGACCGAGGCCCCCGAGAAGATCAAGGGCTGAGCGGATGTCGGCCTGCATACCGGCCGCAATTGCGCCGGAATCTTCCAACCCCGCCCGACACTCGCGGCAAATTGGCCAAATTGTTGAACGTTTCCTCCGTCAGGACTACTATCACGAGGCGCTTGGCACCCAAGGCGGCGGCGAAAGGCATTCGACATGAACTCGGTCACCGATCCGGTCGTCTTTGACGACTTCGACAGCCCTGACCCGGACGAGGCGCAGGATTTCTCCTACTCTCTCTGCGCCGATGTCCACGTGGCGCTACGGCGCGCGGGGCCGGACCTGCTCATCTGCTTCGGCGACACCGCGCCCTTCGACCACGTGATCGACGAGCTCGAATGGTCGGTGCTGAACGTCACATCGCCCTCGGCCGACGCGCTGATGCGGGACGAGGTCGTGGGATTCTTCGACGCCATGGCCGACGGCACGCTGATTGATGAATTCGACCGGGTGCTGGTCCTCGGCACGGGCGAACTGGCCGGTGTCGCGCTGGGATACTCGGTCTGCGCGCCCATGGCGCGGGTGCTGATTCTCGCGCCGCGCGGCCCGCTGACCGATACCGAACGTTTCCCGCCCAGCGCGGCGACCCTCGCGGCCGCCGAACGGGTGCAGGTCATCTACGACCCCATGGACGACGACAGCGCCACGACCGCGCGCGCCATTTCCGAACGCGGCGCGGACCTGATGCCCATGCGATTCGGCGAAAGCACCGGCGTGGTGACCGATCTCAACCGCCTCGACGTGATGGAAACCCTGCTCGAGGATGCCATGGACCGGCAGCTGAGCCGCCTGTCCTTCTTCCGCATCCTGCGCGCCCGCCGCACCCGCGGCCCCTACCTGCGGCGGCTGAACGCCCGGCTGATCCAGTCCGACCGCGCGGTCCTGCGCGCGATGACCCTGCGCCACATCGGCACCAAGCTGGGGCGCCGCCGCTATCTCCAGGAATACGAGAAGCTGGCGCAGGAACTGACCGAGGCCGGCGTCCGGATCCCCGAACCGCGCGCCTGAGCCCCCGCGCCCATCTGGCGCCGTCGCGCGCCGTGTTGTAGCGACGTGTCATGGACCGACTGACCCTCCGCCGCCCCGACGACTGGCACCTGCACCTGCGCGACGGCGCCATGATGCGCGCCGTCCTGCCCCACAGCGCCGCCCATTTCGGCCGCGCCATCATCATGCCCAACCTCGTCCCGCCGGTGGTCACCGCGCGCGACGCGGCCGAGTACCGCGACCGCATCCTCGCCGCAAAGCCGCGCGGATCGGCATTCCAGCCGCTGATGACCCTCTACCTGACCGAGGAGACCGAGGTGCGCGACCTGCGCGCGGCGGCCGAGATCGGCCTGATTACCGCCGTCAAGCTCTACCCGGCGGGCGCGACCACGAACTCGGCCTCGGGCGTGCGGGACTTCACCAAGGTCCGCCGCGTGCTGGAGAACATGGCCCAGATCGGCCTGCCGCTCTGCGTGCATGGCGAGGTGACGGATCCCGAGATCGACATCTTCGACCGCGAGGCCGCGTTCATCGACCGCGTGCTCGACCCGATCCGGCGGGACGTGCCGGGCCTTCGGGTCGTCATGGAGCACGTGACGACATCGGACGCCGTGGACTATGTGCGCGGGGGCGGCGACGACATCGCGGCTACGATCACGACCCACCACCTGGTCATCAACCGCAACCACATCCTGGCGGGCGGGATCAAGCCGCACTACTACTGCCTGCCCGTGGCCAAGCGCGAGACCCACCGCCAGGCGCTGGTCGCGGCCGCCACCTCGGGGGGCGGGTCGTTCTTCCTCGGCACCGACAGCGCGCCGCATACCGACGCCGCCAAGCTGCAACCCTGCGGCTGCGCCGGCTGTTTCACCGCGCCGAATACGCTCTCCGTCCTGGCCCAAGTGTTCGAGGCAGAGGGCGCGCTGGACCTGCTCGAGGCCTTCACGTCGCTGAACGGCCCGGCCTTCTACCGACTGCCCGTGAACGAGGACACCATCACGCTCGAGCGGGGCGCGCCCGTCGAATACCCGGCGGCGATCGACACCGAAGACGGCCCCGTCACCGTGTTCGACCCCGGCATGCCACTGCACTGGCGCGTGCTGGACTGAAATTCCGGCCGCGCGCCCTTTGCCCCGGTCCGTCACATGAGTATTTCCGGACCAGTGATGGGGACACGCGCCCTGCATCACTGGTCCTCAAATACTCATATCCGGCGCCTTGGGTCCTAGCGACAGCGCTCCGGGACTTGGCGCGCGCGACGCGGTGACATAGGCAGTCGCCGTCAGCCGAAGGAGCGCGCCATGATTCCCACTTCCTTCCCGCCCCGCGACGAGATCGCCCGCCTGAGCGCCGGAATGCTGCTCGAGATCGGGGCGGTGCATTTCAATGCGCGCGAGCCCTTCATCCTGGCGTCGGGCCTGCCGTCGCCCACCTATATCGACTGCCGCAAGCTGATCTCGTTCCCGCGCATCCGGTCGACCCTGATGGATTTCCTGACCGTCACGGTGCTGCGAGACGCCGGGTTCGAAGCTTTCGACAACGTGGCGGGCGGCGAGACGGCGGGCATTCCCTTTGCCGCGCTGGTGGCCGAGCGGATGGCCCTGCCCATGACCTACGTCCGCAAGAAGCCGAAAGGCTATGGCCGCAACGCGCGCATCGAGGGTGTGATGGACGAAGGCCAGCGCGTCCTGCTGGTCGAGGACCTGACCACCGACGGCGGATCGAAACTGAGCTTCGTGGACGCCATCCGCGAAACCGGCGCCACCTGCGCCCATACCGCCGTCATCTTCAGCTACGGCATCTTCCCGGAAACCGAAACGACCCTGGGCGATCACGGCGTCACCCTGCACAGCCTCTGCACCTGGTGGGATGTCTTGGCGGTGGCCCGCGACCGCGGCAGCTTCGATGCCGAGACCCTGGAAGGCGTCGAGGCGTTTCTGAGGGACCCCCGCGGCTGGCAAGCGGCGCGCGGCTGATCCACGATTCCTCCACAGCGGCCTGGTGGATAACCTGCGGCGGCTTGATCCATGCCCCATATCCTGCGACGGCCACAAACCCAGCCACAACCGAGGGTATACGGGCATTTCCGCCACCTAACTAAATTGGTTCTTGATCGGCCGCGCGCCGCGCCCTAACCCAAGGGCCTGATCGGCTATGCGGGGGTGTGAGGCATGAACGAAATCGCGAAAATTCCCGCCGAGAGCGGCGATGGCGAAAGCGATCTCCTGCCCCACAACATCGACGCCGAGCAGCAGCTGCTGGGCGCGATCCTGACCAACAACGACATCTACGACCGGGTCGCGGCGATCATCAACGAAAGCCATTTCTACGACCCCGTGCACGCCCGCATCTACGAGGTGGCGAGCGCGCGGATCGCCCGCAACCAGGTGGCCAGCCCCGTGTCGCTGAAGGCGTTCCTGGCCGACGAGCCGGGTCTCGCCGACCTGGGCGGGCCCGCCTATCTCGTCCGGCTCGCGGGCGCCGCGATCTCAAGCTACGCGGCCAAGGACTATGCCCAGCTGATCTATGACCTGGCGATCCGGCGGAAGCTGATCCAGCTGGGGCGCGACATCTCGGACCGGGCGGCCAAGGTCGACGTGAGCTCGGAGCCGCGCGAACAGATCGTCGAGGCCGAGCAGGAGCTCTACAAGCTGGGCGAGGCCGGGCAGTCGAACCAGGGGTTTCAGTCCTTCCTGCGCGCGGTCACCGACGCGGTGAACGTCGCCAACGCCGCCTACCAGCGTGAAGGCGGGCTGGCGGGCGTCAGCACCGGCCTGATCGATCTGGACAAGAAGCTGGGCGGGCTGCACCGCTCGGACCTTTTGATCCTGGCCGGGCGCCCCTCGATGGGCAAGACGTCGCTTGCCACCAACATCGCGTTCAACGTGGCCAAGGCCTACAGGAAGGGCCTGCGCCCCGACGGGACCGAGGGCACCGTCGATGGCGGCGTGGTGGGCTTCTACAGCCTGGAAATGAGCGCCGAGCAGCTGGCCGCCCGGATCCTGTCGGAGGCGAGCGAGGTGCCCAGCGAGCAGATCCGCCGCGGCGACATGAACGAGGGCGAGTTCCGCCGCTTCGTCGAGGCGGCGAAATCGCTGGAATCCTGCCCGATCTACATCGACGACACGCCCGCCCTGCCCATCAGCCAGCTGGCCGCCCGCGCCCGGCGGCTGAAGCGCGAGCACGGGCTGGACGTGCTGGTGGTCGACTACCTGCAGCTGATCAAGGGCACCGGCCGCGACGCCAACCGCGTGAACGAGATCTCCGAGATTTCGCAGGGTCTTAAGGCCATCGCGAAGGAGCTGGACATTCCCGTCGTCGCCCTGTCGCAGCTGAGCCGCCAGGTCGAAAGCCGCGAGGACAAGCGCCCGCAGCTGTCGGACCTGCGCGAGTCGGGCTCGATCGAACAGGACGCCGACGTGGTGATGTTCGTGTTCCGCGAAGAGTACTACAAGGAACGCGAGAAGCCGGGCGAGCACGAGCTCGAGAAGATGGCCACCTGGCAGACCGAGATGGAACGACTGCACGGCCGCGCCGAGGTCATCATCGGCAAGCAGCGCCACGGCCCCATCGGCACGGTCGACCTGAGCTTCGAGGGCCGGTTCACCCGCTTCGGCAACCTCGTCCAGCCCTGGCAGCAGGGCGGCGGCGAGTACTGACCCGCGCAGACGTTACTGGACAGCCTGGCGGCGGTCGGTGTTCGCTGACCCCATGCGCTGGCTGACGATCCTTCTTCTCGGCCTCTGGGCGTCGATCGCCCGGGCCGAGTATCACGATGGCAAGACCGAGGTGGACCTGGAGCTTCTGCTGCTGGTCGACGTCTCCCGCTCCATGAGCCCGGCCGAGCAGGAGATCCAGCGGCGCGGCTATGCCGAGGCCCTGGCCAGCGACGACGTGATCGAGGCGATCCTGGGCGGGCTGACGGGACGCATCGCGCTGTCCTACGTGGAATGGGCGGGCAGCTACAGCATCCGCACTGTGGTGGACTGGACGCTGATCGGCGCGGCCGAGGACGCCCGCGCCTTCGCCGACGGCATCGGGACCAGCCAGTTGGCCTCGATGCAGCGCACGTCGATCTCGGGGGCTCTGCGTTTCGGCATGGTGACCCTGCGCGACAACGACTTTCGCGGGCTTCGGCGGGTCATCGACATCTCGGGCGACGGGCCCAATAACGAGGGCGGCCCGGTCGTCCCGGACCGCAACCGCGCCGTGGCCGAGGGGATCATCATCAACGGCCTGCCCCTGATGACCCGCGACGGACAGGGCAGCCGCTGGTATCTCGAGGATCTCGACGAGTATTACCGCGCCTGCGTCATCGGCGGACCCGGCGCCTTCGTCCTGCCCGTCCTTCGATGGGAGGAGTTCGCTCCCGCCATCAAGCGCAAGCTGATCCTCGAGATCGCGGGCCGCCAGCCTGAACGCCTGTGGCGGGCGCAGGCCACCGCGCCGGCCGGGTACGATTGCCTCGTGGGGGAAAAGCGCTGGGAACGGATGCGCCGCATTTACGACCTTCCCTGACTGTCCTATCACCGGGGCGGTTTTGCCCAAGCCCCCGGAGCGCGCCTTGCAGATCGAATTCGTCAACCACGCCTCGGTCCTGATATCGCACGGGGACGTCCGGCTGCTGACCGATCCCTGGTACCAGGGACCGGCTTTCCACAAGGGCTGGCGGCTGCTGGTCGAGACGCCCGACGACACCATCGCGGACCTTCTCGACCGGGTGACGCATATCTGGATCAGCCACGAACATCCCGACCACTTCTCGATCGGATTCTTCAAGCGCTGGGGCGACACGATCCGCGCGCGGGGCATCAAGCTGCTGTTCCAGGGGATCGAGGATCAGCGGGTGGCGGATTTCCTGCGCGCGCAGGGGTTCGACCTGACCGAGATGGACTTCGGTCGCCCCTACACGCTGGGCGCGGATTTCGAAGCGATCTGCCTGAAGGACGAATTCTACGACTCGCTGATCTCGATCCGCGCGGGCGGGCAGCACGTGCTGAACCTGAACGACTGCGCCGTGGCCGACGATGCGCGGGCCAAGGAGATCCACGATGTCGTCGGCGATTGCGACGTGCTGCTGACCCAGTTCAGCTATGCCGCGTGGAAGGGCGGGCGCGAGAACCGCGACTGGCGCGTGGCCGCCGCGCAGGAGAAGCTGAACAACATCCGCGTGCAGGCGCGCGCCTTCAAGCCGAAGCAGGTGATCCCCTTCGCGTCCTTCGTGGCCTTCGCCCACGTGCGCAACGCCTACCTGAACGATGCGGCCAACACGCCAGACGATGTCATCGCCGCCTTCAGGGACGCGGATTTCGACCTGCGCGTCATGCAGCCCGGCGACGTGACCGACGGCACCCCCGACCCCGAGGCCCACGCCCGCGCGGCCGAGTTCTGGCGCGCCGTCTACGCCCGGCCGCTGGACGATCCCATGACCTATGGCAGCGTCGAGGACGACAAGATCCGCGCCTCGTTCGACGGCTGGCGCGACCGGGTCTTCGCCAACAACTCGCGCGCGGCCATGCGGCTGGCGCAGAAGCTCAGCCCGATCGCGGTGCTTCAGCCGGTGGTCATCCACACCGACGACACCGGGCAATCCTGGCGCATCGACCCGCCGGCCGGCACGCTCGAGCCGACCGAGGCGAAGGCCGACCTGGTCATGCATTCCGAGTCGCTGAACTTCCTGTTCTCGAATTCCTTCGGGTTCGACACGCTGGGCGTCAACGGCACCTTCGAAGAGGCGCGAACGGGCGGCTTTTCCCGCGCCGCGCGGTCGCTGGCGATCGAGAACCTGAACAACCTCGGCCTGCGCTTCGGGCCCGGACTGCTGTTCGAGCCGCGGATCATCGGCGTGTTCCTCGAACGGTTGCGCAAGGTCAGCGCCCGGATGAAGGGCGTGGGCAAGACCGAGGCCCCAACCGGAAGGGACGCATGACATGGCAAACGCGACGCTGACCATCGACCTGGGCGCGCTGAGCGACAACTGGCGCAGCCTCGACGCGGCCTCGGGCGAGGGCGTGGAGACCGGCGCGGTGGTCAAGGCCAACGCCTATGGCCTTGGACTGGCGCGGGTCGCGCGCAGCCTGTCCGAGACGGGCGTGCGGTCCTTCTTCGTGGCCGAGGTGCAGGAGGGTGTCGCGCTGCGCCGCGCACTGGGCGACGGGCCGCAGATCTTCGTCTTCTCCGGCCACATGGACGGCGACACCGACGCGATCCGCAAGTTCGACCTGATCCCGCTGCTGAACTCGATCGAACAGATGACCCGCCACTTCGAGGCGCTGTCGGGCAGCCCCTTCGGCGTGCAGCTCGACACCGGGATGAACCGCCTGGGCCTAGAGCCGGCCGAGTGGGACGCCGCCCGCCGCATCGTGCTGGGACAGGGACCGAAGCTGGTGATGAGCCATCTTGCCTGCGCCGATGAGCCCGACGACCCCATGAACGCGCGGCAATTGCAGGCCTTCCACGACATGACCGACGGCATCGACGCGCCCCGGTCGCTGGCCGCCACGGGCGGGATCCTCCTAGGGTCGGACTACCACTTCGACATGACGCGGCCGGGCGTCGGCCTTTATGGCGGGCTGCCCTTCGCGGACGCGAAACCGGTGGTGCACCTGCGGGTGCCGATCATCCAGACCCGCGACGTCGCCCCGGGCGAGGCGGTCGGCTACGGCGCGTCGTGGCTGGCGGACGAACCCGCGCGCATCGCCACGGTCCAAGCGGGTTACGCCGACGGGCTGATCCGCCTGATGGGCGACCGCACGGTGATGTTCGCGGGCGATATCCCCTGCCCGCTGGCCGGCCGCGTGTCCATGGACATGCTGACGGTCGACATCACCCATCTGGACGAGGTGCCCGACCACCTGGTCATGCTGGGCACCCAGCAGGGCGTCGACGACCTGGCCGACGCGGCGCGCACCATCGGGTACGAGATCCTGACCTCGCTCGGATCACGCTACGATCGCAGCTACATCTGATTGGGCGCCGCCTGGCGCCTATCGGGCCCCGGGTGTGACACTGTTCCGGAAACCGAAACAATCGCCCTTGAAGCATCCTCGGGACGGCATTCGGCACGGCATTTGCGTGCGGAGCCCCGGGGGGCAGCGAGAAAAGGCCCTTTGCGGGGCATCCGGCGGCTAACCCCCTGCGTTCCGGGTCGCTTTATCGCCGGTTTTCCGGGCATTACGCCTGAACCGCCTTTGCGACGGAACCGAAGCGGCCAAAAATAATTGACCTCGGCAAGCGGGAAATCGCTTAAGATGTGAGTCGGGGATTTTTGAAATGTCGCATTCTGCAAAAGCCTTTCGCCGGTCAGCCGCCGCGCAGATCCAATGGATCGCCTCGGCCCTGATCGTCGTGGCGGGTCTGACGCTCGCGAGCGTGACCCTGGCCGGTGCCCTGGGATACCTCCCCGTGCTGACCCTGCCCCTGCAATTCGGCGACACGCTGTTGCCGCAGGCGGGGCTTCTGGTGCAGGCGGGTCTCGCGATTTTCCTGCTCGCCATCGTCGCCTGCCTGCCCTCGGGGATGCGGACGCTGGCGCTTGAGACCAGCCACCGCGACTTCCAGATCTCCATGTCCGACGTGGCCGAGGCCTATCGCATCTGCCACGCCGCCGACCGGGGCGGCGTGTTCATGCTGTCGGAACAGTTCGACGCGGTGAAGGAGCGGATCAAGTACATGCGCGACCATCCCGACCTTGGCCATCTCGAACCCGATATCCTCGAAACCGCGGCCGAGATGTCTTACGCCAGCCGTGAACTGGCCGAGACCTACAGCGACGAGAACGTGGCCCGCGCCCGCAGCTTCCTGGCCCATCGCCAGGAAGAGGTCGCGATCTACGAGGATCGCATCGACCGCGCCCTGACCGCCTGTCGCGACCTGCGCCGCCAGCGCGAGGCCGTGGGCGTCGACGAGGACATGATCGAAAGCCGCCTGCGTGCGATGGACGAGGAATTCGGCCCCCTTCTGGCCGAGCTGGGCTATGAGCGTCAGCGCGGCAACGTGATCGCCCTGCCCGCCGCGACGAAGGGCATGGCGGCGGAGTGATCTTGCACGACTCTGCCTGTTTCGGCAGAAGGACGCATGGCGAAAACCCCCGATTTCATCTGTCAGTCCTGCGGCGCGACCTATTCCAAGTGGTCGGGCCGCTGCGACGCGTGCGGCGCGTGGAACACCATCGTCGAAGAGGCGCCGCTGTCCGCGGGACCGGCCTCGAAATCCTTGGGCAAGAAGCGCGGGCGCGGCATGGCGCTGGTGGATCTCGCCACCGAGGAGACGCCGCCACCGCGCACGCAATCCGGCCTGGCCGAGCTTGACCGCGTTCTGGGCGGCGGCCTTGTCCCCGCCAGCGCGATCCTCGTGGGCGGCGATCCCGGCATCGGCAAATCCACCCTGCTTCTCCAGGGCGCGGCCGCCTTCGCCGCGTCGGGGCTGAAGACCGTCTACGTTTCGGGCGAGGAGGCCAGCGCCCAGGTCCGCATGCGCGCGCAGCGGCTGGGCCTCGGGCAGGCGCCCGTCCAGCTGGCCGCCGAGACCAACCTGCGCGAGATCCTGACGACGCTCGAGGCCGAGAAGCCCGATCTGGCCATCATCGACTCGGTCCAGACCATGTGGGCCGACAACGTCGAAAGCGCGCCGGGCAGCGTCAGCCAGGTGCGCGCCGCCGCGCACGAGCTTACGACCTTCGCCAAGCGCCACGGCATGAGCGTGATCCTGGTGGGACACGTCACCAAGGAAGGCCAGATCGCCGGGCCACGCGTGGTCGAGCACATGGTCGACACGGTGCTCTATTTCGAGGGCGAGCGCGGCCACCAGTTCCGCATCCTGCGCGCGGTCAAGAACCGCTTCGGTCCCGCCGACGAGATCGGCGTCTTCGAGATGACCGGCGGCGGCCTGGCCGAGGTGGCCAATCCCAGCGCGCTGTTCCTGGGGGACCGCGACCGGCCCAGCCCCGGCAGCGCGGTGTTCGCCGGGATCGAGGGCTCGCGCCCCGTGCTGTGCGAGATCCAGGCACTTGTCGCCCCCACGCCCCACGCGCAACCGCGTCGGCAGGCGGTGGGCTGGGATACCGGGCGGCTGGCGATGATCCTCGCCGTGCTCGAGGCGCGCTGCGCCGTTCCGTTCCAGGGGCTGGACGTCTACCTGAACATCGCGGGCGGGTTGCGCGTGCGCGAACCGGCCGCCGACCTGGCCGTCGCGCTGGCGCTTCTCAGCGCGCGCGAGGACACCGCCCTGCCCCCGCAATCGGTCGTCTTCGGCGAAATCAGCCTCTCGGGTGCGCTGCGCCCCGCCGGGCAGACCGAAAACAGGTTGAAAGAAGCCGCGAAACTTGGTTTCTCGACGGCAATCGCGCCAAAGGCGAGCAAGACGCAGGCTTCCCAGGACATGCGCATCACCAGTTATCCCGACATGGCCACGCTCGTGGGCGACATGTTCGGCGCCGGATAAGGACAGGCTTCATGGACGGCTTCACCCTCGTCGACGGTATCGTGGCCGCGGTCATCGTGGTGTCGGCCCTTCTGGCCTACAGCCGCGGCTTCGTGCGCGAGGCCATGGCCATCGTCGGCTGGATCGCCGCGGCGATCGCGGCTTTCGTCCTGGCCCCGCCGGTGCAGCCGCTGGTGCGCGAGCTTCCGGTGATCGGCGACTTCCTTGGCGACAGCTGCGAATTGTCGATCATCGCCGCCTTCGCGGCGGTGTTCGCCGTCGCCCTCGTGGTCGCGTCGATCTTCACGCCGCTTCTGTCAGGCGCGATCCGCGACTCTGCACTGGGCGGGGTCGACCAGGGCGCGGGCTTTCTCTTCGGGGTGGCCCGCGGCGTGCTGCTCGTCGCCGTGGCCTTCATCGTCTACGACCGCGTCGCCGCGACCGAATCGATGCCCATGGTCGACAACAGCCGCACCGCGCAGATCTTCGCCCGGTCGCAAAGCGATCTGGACAGCGCCATCCCCGATGACGCCCCGGGCTGGATCGTCGAGCAGTACGAAAGCCTGGTCAGCGTCTGTGAGGGCTAGGCCCGCTCGTCCTTGGGGCTTCCCATCACCACGTGGGTGGTGATCGAGCTCAGCTGCGGCAGGGCGCCCAGCACCTCGGTATGGAAGTGCTTGAAGGCGGCGAGGTCCGCCGCCTCGACCCGCAGCAGGTATTCCACCACGCCGGTGATGTTGTGGCATTCGACCACCTCGGGCGCACGGTCCATCGCCGCCTCGAAGGCCGCCTGGGCGTCGCGGGTATGCAGGCTCAGCCCCACGGTCAGGTAGGCCACGAAGCCAAGGCCCCGCCGCGCCGGGTCGATCCGCGCGCGGTAGCCCGTGATGACCCCCGCCCGCTCCAGCGCGCCGACCCGCCGCAGGCAGGCCGAGGGCGACAGCCCGACCCGGTCGGCCAGCGCCAGGTTGCTGATCCGCGCCTCGGCCGACAGTACGCGCAATATTCGGTCGTCAATCGCATCCATGCCAACAGTCTACGGCGCGGAAGCCGTCTCATCCACGCAAATTCGCAACCAATCACCGCTGAAACGGCAGGATATTGCGCGCAAGATAACGAACACCCCGGATCGTCATGGCCCCCGACACCTTCCTCGCCCTCCTGACCTTCGCCATCGTGGCCACCGTCACGCCGGGGCCCAACAACGTCATGGTCATGGCCTCGGGCGCCAATTTCGGGCTGCGCCGGACCCTGCCGCACATGCTGGGAATCACCTTCGGGTTCGGGGCGATGATCGCGCTGGTCGGCGTGGGGGTGATGCGGGCGTTCGACGCTTGGCCGCCCAGCTACACCGTGATGCAGGTGCTCTGCGCGGCCTACCTGCTCTACCTCGCGTACCGCATCGCCACGGCCCCGCCGCCGGGTGCCGCGGGGCCCCGCGCCCGGCCGTTCACCGCCCTCCAGGCCGCCGCGTTCCAGTGGATCAATCCCAAGGCCTGGGCGATGGGACTGGCAGCGGTGACGCTTTATGCCCCCACTCGCGCGGCGGAGTCGGTGCTGATCGTCGCGGGGACCTTCATGCTGGTCGCCATGCCCTGCATCGCGATCTGGGTGATGGCGGGCCAGGGGCTGGCCCGCGCGCTGACATCGCCCTTTCGCCGGCGCCTGTTCAATGGGCTCATGGCCGGCGGATTGATCCTGTCCCTCGCCCCCGCGCTGATCTGACCGCGTCTCGGCACCGGGCCGAGGGTGACAGTGGCATGACAAGGGACTATGTGTGCCGCGACCCACCCAGAGATTCGGGATCCGTGCCATGCGCAGCCTGCCCCCCGCCCATCCGTTCGACACGTCGCACCTGCGCGACGCCGGGCACGACGACAAGCTGCGCGAGGAATGCGGCGTCTTCGGCGTCTGCGGGGTCGAGGACGCGGCCAACTTCGTCGCCCTGGGCCTGCACGCGCTGCAGCACCGCGGGCAGGAAGCCGGGGGCATCGTCAGCTACCATCCCGACCACGGCTTCAACTCGGCCCGCCGCTTCGGCTATGTCCGCGACAATTTCACCAAGCAGTCGCTGATGGACACCTTGCCCGGCGGGTTGGCAATCGGGCATGTGCGCTATTCCACGGCCGGCTCCAAGGGCAACACCCAGATCCGCGACGTGCAACCCTTCTTCGGCGAATTCTCGATGGGCGGCGCGGCCATCGCCCACAATGGCAACATCGTGAATGCCGACGCGCTGCGGTGCGAGTTGATCGACCGCGGCTCGATCTTCCAGTCGTCCTCGGACAGCGAATGCATCATCCACCTCATGGCCCGTTCGCTCCAGCGCAAGGTGCCCGAGCGGATGCAGGACGCGCTGCGCCGGGTTGAGGGGGCCTTCTCCATCGTCGCCATGACCCGCACCAAGCTGATCGGCGTGCGCGACCCGCTGGGCGTACGTCCCCTTGTCCTGGGCCGGCTCGGCGACGGCTATGCCCTGTCGTCCGAGACCTGCGCGCTGGACATCTGCGGGGCCGAGTTCCTGCGCGAGATCGAGCCGGGCGAGATGGTCGTCATCGAGGACGGTCAGGTCACTTCGCACCGCCCGTTCCAGGCCGAGCGTCCGCGCTTCTGCATCTTCGAGCACGTCTATTTCTCGCGGCCCGACTCGATTCTCGGGGGCCGGTCCGTCTACGAGACGCGCCGCCAGATCGGCGTCGAACTGGCGCGCGAGGCGCCGGTGGAGGCCGACCTGGTCTGCCCCGTGCCCGACTCCGGCACACCGGCGGCCATCGGGTTCAGCCAGGAATCCGGCATCCCCTACGCCATGGGGATCATCCGTAACCAGTATATGGGCCGGACCTTCATCGAACCGACCGAGCAGATCCGCAACATGGGCGTGCGGCTGAAGCTGAACGTGAACCGGGCCCTCATCCGCGGCAAGCGGGTCATTCTGGTCGACGACAGCGTGGTGCGCGGCACGACCAGCATCAAGATCCGCGAGATGATCCTCGATGCCGGCGCGAAAGAGGTCCATTTCCGCATCGCCTCGCCCCCCACCGCCTGGCCCTGCTTCTACGGCGTCGACACGCCCGAACGCGAAAAGCTGCTGGCGGCTACCATGTCCGAGGACGAGATGTGCGCCCACCTGGGGATGGATTCGCTGAATTTCATCTCGCTCGACGGACTTTACCGCGCCGTGGGCGAGACCGCTGGGCGCGACCCCGAGCGTCCGCAATACTGCGATGCCTGTTTCTCGGGCGACTACCCGGTGCGCCCCGCCGACGGGATCGAGAAGGGGTTTAAGATGAAGGAAGCCGCCGAATAGCACCGCGGTAGCGCCCGCGCGCCGCCCCCGGCTTCATCTTTCCAAAAATACCTGAATCCTGCGCCGGGCCGCCCGCGCGACGTGCCGCCGGGTGCGCAAGCGCTTGACGCCGCACGTCCGACGAAGCACATCGCGCCCATGACCAAACTTGCCCTCATCACCGGCGCGTCCCGCGGACTCGGCGCCGCCCTGGCCGAGGCCCTGGCGCCCGGCCACCACGTCATGGCAGTCGCCCGGACCACCGGCGCGCTGGAAGAGCTCGACGACCGCATCAAGGCCCGCGGCGGCGACGCGACGCTCGCGCCCATGGATGTGACCGACGCGGGCGCCATGGCGCATATGTGCCGCAGCATCTTCGACCGCTGGGGCCACTTGGACCTGTGGCTGCATTGCGCGATCCACGCCGCGCCGCTGACCCCGGCGGGCCAGATCGACGCGCGCGACTGGAAGAAAAGCGTCGACGTGAACGCCAACGCCACCGCCACGCTGATCCCCATGGTCGAGCCTCTGCTGCGCGCCGCGCCCGAGGGCCGCGCCGTCTTCTTCGACGACGACCGTGCGGGGCAGAAGTTCTTCGGCTCCTACGGGGCGACCAAGGCCACGCAGATCGCCTTGGCCCGCAGCTGGCAGGCCGAAACGCGGAACACGGGCCCCCGGGTCGACATCCTGACGCCCGCGCCCATGCCCACCGCCACGCGCGGACGGTTCTTTCCGGGCGAGGACCGGTCACAGCTGGCAACCTGCGCGGACGAGGCCACACGCCTTTTGGCGATGCTCTGACATCCCTTGCGCATCCTTGCCGCGCGCCCGCCGCTCGCCTAGACCCGGGTAAAGCGAGCGGACGCAGCCGGGGGCAACATGCGTATTCTCATCACCAATGACGACGGCATCAACGCGCCGGGGCTGAAGGTGCTGCACGCCATCGCCGCCGCCATCGCGGGCGACGGTGGCGAGGTCTGGACCGTCGCCCCCGCGTTCGAGCAGTCGGGCGTCGGCCACTGCATCAGCTACACCCACCCCACCCTGGTCAGCGAGCTGGAGACGCGCCGCTGGGCCGCCGAGGGCTCGCCCGCCGATTGCGTGCTGGCGGCGATGCACGACATCCTGCCCAGCCCCCCTGACCTGGTGCTGTCGGGCGTGAACCGCGGCAACAACGCCGCCGAGAACGTCCTGTACTCGGGAACCATCGGCGCGGCGATGGAAGGCGCGCTGCAAGGCCGCCGCGCCATCGCGCTGAGCCAGTTCTACGGTCCCGGCAACCGCGATGGCGGCGACGGGTTCGACGCCGCGCGGGTCTGGGGCGAACGGGTGGTGCGCGCGCTGCTCGACGCCGACCTCTGGGGCGACGAGGACGGTTACCGCACGTTCTACAACGTCAACTTCCCACCCGTCCCCGGCGACGCGGTGAAGGGCATGAAGGCGGCCGCCCAGGGCTTCCGTCACGGCGACGGCTTCAAGGTCGAGCCGGTGATCTCGCCCTCGGGCCGGCGGTTCCAGTGGACGCGCGGCGCCGACCAGCAGCGGCCGACGCAGCCCGGCACGGACGCGGCCGTGAACCTCGACGGCTGGATCTCGGTCACACCGCTTGTCGCCGACCTGACCGACCGGGACACGCTGGGCGAATTGGCGGACCGCCTGTCATGAGCTTCGACGCCGAGACACGCATGCAGTTCCTCTTCGCCCTGCGCTCGCAGGGGGTGACGGACAAGCGCGTCTTGGCGGCGATGGAAAAGATCGATCGCGGCAAGTTCGTGCGCGGCATCTTCGCCGAACGCGCCTACGAGGACATGCCGCTGCCCATCGCTTGCGGCCAGACCATCAGCCAGCCCTCGGTCGTGGGGCTGATGACCCAGGCGCTCGAGATCAGCCCGCGCGACAAGGTGCTCGAGATCGGGACCGGTTCGGGCTACCAGGCGGCGATCCTGTCGCGGCTGGCGCGGCGGGTCTACACCGTGGACCGTCACCGCCGCCTGGTGGCCGAGGCCCGCGCCGTGTTCGAGGCGCTGGAGCTGGCAAATGTCACGGCCTTCACCGCCGACGGAAGCCACGGGCTGGCCGACCAGGCGCCCTTCGACCGCATCCTGGTGACGGCGGCGGCCGAGGACCCGCCCGGCCCCCTCTTGGCGGAATTGCGCGTGGGCGGTATCATGGTCGTGCCAGTAGGCCAGAGCGACGCGGTGCAGACGCTGATCAAGGTGACGCGCCACGAAAGCGGCTTCGACTACGAGGAGCTGCGCCCGGTGCGGTTCGTGCCGCTTCTGGAAGGGCTGAGCCGGGATTGACCGGGCGGTTGCGCGCCGGAAGTGACGGGACGAGTATTTCACGGGATCGGCACAGGATCGGGGCACACGCTGAACGACCCCGGCGGCCGGCATGCAGGCGGAACGGCGGCACATGAGGTCCGGATGAAGGCCCGGCCGCAAGCACGAGGACATGAGGCAGTGAACACCACATTTCGGCTCGGACGCGGCCATGGCGCCACGCGGTTGACCCTTTGCGCGGGACTGGCGCTGGCGCTGGCGGGTTGCGACAGCAGCGGGCAGCTGGATTTCGACCTTCGCGACAATCTCGGGGACGCGTTCGACACCAGCCCGGCGGTGCGGATGGCGGTGGCCGACCGGCCCCGGCCCGACAATCGCGGCGTGATCTCCTACCCGTCCTACCAGGTGGCGGTCGCCCGGCGCGGCGACACCGTGCAGGACGTGGCGGCCCGCGTGGGCCTGCCGGCGGGCGAGCTGGCCAGCTATAACGGCCTGCCCATGGACGTGACGCTGCGCCGGGGCGAGATCGTCGCCCTGCCCCGCCGCGTGGCAGAACCGTCGGCGGCCACCGGCGCCCCCGCGCCCGCGTCCCAGACCGGCAGCGTCACCACCGCGGCCCTGCCGTCGACCGGTGGCGTGACGACCCAGAGCCTGGAAGACCGCGCCAACGCGGCCATCAATCGCGGCGAAAGTGTGTCCGGCCCCACCGCCGCGCCCGCGCCGTCACAGGGCGCCGAGCCGCAGCGCCACCGCGTCGCGCGGGGCGAAACCGCCTATGGCATCGCGCGGCAATACGGCGTTCCGGTCTCGGCCCTCGGCGAATGGAACGGCCTTGGCTCCGATCTGACCGTGCGCGAGGGCCAGTTCCTGATCATCCCGGTGGTCACGCGGGTCGAGTCGCCCGGCGAAAGCCGCCCCGGCGACGGATCGGTCGCGCCCACGCCCCCCTCGGCCGCGGCGCCCCTGCCCCAAGACGAAAGCCCCGAAACGGCGGAAGAGGACGTGCCCGACGCGCCCGATGTCGGCCAGACGACGACCACCGCGCAGTCCGGTGGCCGCTTCCTCTACCCGGTGACCGGCTCGATCATCCGGCCCTACCGCAAGGGCCGCAACGACGGGATCGACATCGCGGCCACCCCGGGAACCCCGGTGAAGGCCGCCGACGCCGGCACCGTCGCCGCGATCACCCGCGACACCGACCAGGTGCCGATCCTCGTGCTGCGCCATCCCGGCAACGTCCTGACGGTCTATGCCGGGGTCGAGGGCATCAACGTCGAAAAGGGCGACAGCATCAGCCGGGGCCAGGTCGTGGCGCGCGTCCGCGATACCGACCCGAGCTTCCTGCATTTCGAGGTGCGTGAAGGGTTCGAGTCGGTCGATCCGGTCAGCTACCTGCAGTAGGACGCGGCGTCGGGACCCGTCTCGTCGGACTGACACAACCTGCCGTTGCGATAGACAAACCCTGTTCGCGCGGAAATCCGCTCATTTCCGCGTCGCGGCAGGATCGCTGCGCGACAGCATCGAATGGCCGGACCTAGCCTTGCCTTCCGTACTGCATTTCAAGGGAGGCACAGATGACCAAGGGTATTTCGAGACGCGCCGCGCTGGGCGCCATCGGCGCGGGCTCGGCGGGGCTTGCCATGACCGCCGCGGGCGCGCAGGAAATGGGGCCGGTCGCGCCGCCATCGACGGTCAGCGACCCGCCCCGCGACTTCGGTCCGGACGGCGCGCCCAACGTCTATTTCTGGGACGCCGACGTGATCGCCGTGGATCCCGCCTTCAACGGGCTGGCGCAGCCGAACGCGCCGATCCAGCGGCTGTGGACCGGCGCGCTCTGGGCCGAGGGGCCGGCCTGGTCGAGCGTCGGCAAGTACCTTGTCTTCTCCGACATCCCCAACAACCGGCAGATCCGCTGGCTCGAAGATGACGGCCACGTGAGCGTCATGCGCTACCCGTCCAACAACTCGAACGGCAACAGCTTCGACTGGCAGGGACGGCAGCTGAGCTGCGAGCACCTGACCCGCCGCGTGGTGCGCTACGAGCTGGACGGCTCGGTGACGATTCTCGCCGACCGCTACGAGGGGATGCGCTTCAACTCGCCCAACGACATCGTGGCGGCGAAGGATGGCAGCTACTGGTTCACCGACCCGCCCTATGGCGGCCAGCTTTACGAGGGCGCGGTGGGCGCGCCCGGTGGCCCCACCAATCCCGACGGGCTGATCAACCAGCGGCTGGGCCAGCCGCCCGAGATCGGCGACGCCATGCGCGAGATGGAGACGGCGACCTACCGTATCGCGCCCGACGGCACCATCGCCCGCGTGGTCGGGCAGGACCTGGTTCCCGATCCGAACGGGCTGGCGCTGAGCCCCGACGAGACCACCCTTTACATTGCTTCGACCGGCCCCGGACCGGGCGACGGGGGCGTGGGCGGCGAGGGCAACATCTTCGCCTTCGACGTGACGCCGGAAGGCGAGGCCGTGAACGGCCGGATCTTCACCGATTGCGTCGTCGATGGCGTCAAGTGCGGCCCGGACGGGCTGGCCATCGACGTGTTCGGCAATGTCTGGTCCTCGTCGAATGCCGGGCGCAACGTGGGCTATAACGGCGTGACCTGCTGGTCGCCCGACGGCAGGCTTCTGGGTCGGATCCGCCTGCCCGAGGTCTGTGGAAACCTCTGTTTCGGCGGCCCCAAGCGGAACCGGCTGTTCATGGCCGGCAGCCAGTCGCTTTATGCCGTCTACACGGCAACGCAGGGCGCGGGCGCGGCCTGACCGGACAGCGGGGGCCAGCCCCCGCACCCCCGAGGTATTTGGGGAAAGATGAAGATGGGGGCGGCGCATTGACGGGTGCCGTCCCGCGAGTGGTGGAAGGGCCCGGCGGTCTCAGCCCAGCGCGATGCCGCGGCGGCCGGCGAGGTCGGTGAAATACTGCCAGGCGACGCGGCCGGACCGGGCGCCGCGCGTGGCCTGCCACTCGATCGCCTCGGCGCGCAGGGTGTCGTCGTCGATCTCGACCCCGTGGGCGTCGCAGTAGCCGCGGATCATGGCGAGGTATTCGTCCTGCGTGCAGGGGTGGAAGCCCAGCCACAACCCGAACCGGTCGCTGAGCGATACCTTTTCCTCGGTCGCCTCGGTGGGCGAGATCGAGCTTGCCCGCTCGTTCTCGATCATGTCGCGGGGCATCAGGTGGCGGCGGTTGGACGTGGCGTAGAACACGACATTGTCCGGCCGCCCCTCGATCCCGCCGTCCAGCACCGCCTTCAGCGACTTGTAGTGCTGGTCGTCGTGGCTGAAGGACAGGTCGTCGCAGAACAGCACGAAGCGATACGCGCTGGCCCGCAGGTGGCCCAGCAGCCGCCCGATGGAGGGCAGATCCTCGCGCTGGACCTCGACGATCTTCAGCGGATGTTCCTGCGCGACCTGGGCATGGATCGCCTTCACCAGGCTGGATTTCCCCATGCCGCGCGCGCCCCAGAGCAGGGCGTTGTTGGCCGCCTGCCCGCGGGCGAATTGCCGGGTGTTCTGCAGCAGCGTGTCGCGCGAGCGGTCGATCCCCACCAGCAGCGACACGTCCACGCGGTTGACGGCCGGGACCGGCTGCACCCGGTCCGGCGAGACGTGCCACACGAAGGCATCGGCCGCGTCGAAATCGGGGGCCTGCAACGGCGCCGGGGACATCCGCTCCAGCGCGTCGGCGATGCGGATCAGCGGATCGCTCACGGGCGCTTGCTTTCGTCCTCGGGCTCGTCGTCGTCCAGCTCGGCGTCGTCGAAATCGTCGTAGAGCGTTTCGTTCGGGCCCAGCACGCCCTCGGCGCGGAGCTCCTCGGTGCGCTTGCGCTCGACCCGCGCCACGAGAAGGATCGAGATCTCGTAGAGCCCGTAGACCACCACGAACAGGATCACCTGGGTGATGACATCCGGCGGCGTCACCAGCGCGGCCAGCACGAGGATGCCGACCACGGCGTATTTGCGCACCTCGCCCAGACCGCGCGCGGTGACCAGGCCGGCCTTGCCCATGAGCGTCAGCAGCACCGGCAGCTGGAAGCACAGACCGAAGGCCACGATGAACTTGATCGTCAGGTTCAGGTATTCCTGCGCCGAGCCCTGGAAGACCACGGAAAGCGGCGCGCCGACCTCGGGCACCACGGCCTGGCCGCTGTCCCCGAACTGCTGGAACCCCAGGAAGAAGTCATAGGCCAGCGGCGTGACCACGTAGAAGGCGAAGGCCGCGCCCATCACGAACATGAAGGGCGAGGCGATCAGGAACGGCAGGAAGGCCCCCCGCTCGGACTTGTAGAGACCGGGCGCCACGAACCGCCACATCTGCCCCGCGATCACCGGGAAGGCCAGGAACAGGCCGCCCAGCAGCGACACCTTGATCGCCACGAAGAAACCTTCCTGCGGCGAGATGAAGATCAGGTCGCAATCCTGCCCCCGGGTCGCCAGGACCTCGCACAGCGGGTCGGTCAGGAAGTTGAAGATCGGGGTCGCCACGGTGAAGCAGATCACCATGCCGATGATGAAGGCGACGACCGAGCGGATCAGCCGCGTGCGCAGCTCGGCCAGGTGCTCGATCAGCGGGGCGGCCGTGTCGTCCAGGTCGTCCGATTGGCTCACGCTTGATCGTCCTTCGCGCTGGTCAGCGGCGTATCCGCGGCGCTGCCCGTGTCCTTCTTCGGTTCGGGCTGCGCCTGCAACGCGGCATCACGCTTTTCGGCGTCCACCGGCGTCCTGGGCTTCGCGGCCTTGGCCGATTTCTTCGGGTCCCACTTCTCGAAGCTGTCGGCGGCCTCGTTCAGCTTGTCGAGCCCGTACTTCTTGGGATTGCTCATCCCCTTCAGGTCGCGCCCGATATCCTTGACGCCGGCATCGTCGGCCGCGTCGTCCATGGCCTTCTGGAACTCGCGCGCCATGCCCTTCACCTTGCCGGTGAAGCGGCCAAGCGTCCGGAACATGCCCGGAAGGTCCTTCGGCCCCACCACGATCAGCGCGACGATGCCGATGACCAGAAGCTCGGTCATCCCGATATCGAACATGGGCGGCGCCCCTTAACGAAGCTGTGGGATCAGGTGCGGGTCTCGGACTTGTCGTCGGTGTGCACCGCCGGGGTGGCCGGCTTGTCGTCTTCCCCGGGCGCCGAGATCTCGCGCGCATTGTCGGCCTTCTTGGCCTCCTCGTCGCTGTCGGAAACGCCCTTCTTGAAGGCAGTGATGCCCTTGCCGACCTCGCCCATCAGCGACGAGATCTTGCCACGGCCGAACAGAACCAGCACCACCACGGCGATCAGAAGAAGGCCCGGAAGGCCGATATTGTTGAGCATTGGATCTCTCCCTGCGGCGGACCTGCGTGCCGCCTCTTGCGTCATCCCATCTAAGCCATGTGCGCCGAGAGTTGAAGGCGCAATCCGGTCACTTTTGCAGCCCGAGCGCCACCGATTGGCCCGTCCGCGCCGATTCCTGGGCGGCCAGCCCCATCTCGACCGCGCGCGCCCCGTCGCTGAGCGTCACCTCGACCGGCCCCTGTCCCAGCACCACGTCGCGAAACCGGCTGTGCTGGTAGAAGGTCGACCCGTTGTGATCGCCCGCATCCAGCAGCGTGGGATCGACCGGAATCTCGACCACCTGCGGGCCACGCGGGCTGCGCGGGCTGACGATCACCTGCGGGACCGGCGGCGCGCCCAGATGCGCAGGCCAGAAGCGGCCCGGACCGGGGACCAGCGCCTCGATCTTGCCGGTGGGACCGGTGACGCTGATCTCTTCCTGGTAGCGCGAGCCTTCGGCGAACATGCACAGCTCGAGCATGGCACGGCTGCCATTGTCGAAATCCACGATGACGTAGCCGTTGTCCCAGACATCGGGCGCGCGGCCCTCGTAGCTTTCGTCCTTGTGGTTCACGGACTGCCCCGCGCTCGCCATGACGCGCACCGGCTCGGCCCTCAGGATCACCCGCATCAGGTCGAAGAAATGGCAGCATTTCTCGACAAGCGTGCCGCCGGACCAGTCGTTGAAGCGGTTCCAGTGACCGACCTTGTGCAGGAAGGGAAAGCGGTGCTCGCGGATCGACAGCATAACGGGCCCGCCGGTGGCCGCGTCCACCTGCTCGATCAGGGCGGCGATGGGCGGCATATAGCGGTATTCCATGGCCACCCACACGGGGGCCGGGTAATCGAGGGCCGCCAGGCGGGCGGCCTGCGCCGCGTCGGTGTAAAGAGGCTTTTCCATCAGCAGGGGCAGCGGGCGGCGGGCCGCGATCTGCTCCATCTGGGCGACGTGCAGGTGGTTGGGCGACACCACCACCAGCGCGTCCAGTGGCTCGACCGCCAGCAGTGCGTCCACGCCCGGGCACATCTGGGCGCTGGGGGCCAGGGCGGCAGCAGCACGCGCCATGTCCGGGTCCGGCTCGAAGATGGCCGCGACCCGCGCCTCGGGCAGAAGGGCGATATTGCGCAGGTGCTCCTGCCCCATCATGCCGCAGCCGATCACGCCATAATTGATGATTCCTGACATTCCCGTCCCTATTTCAGTCGATTTACGTAAGATACCTTGTCCGGATCGAACCATGTCCGCGAATACTCGACCGGGGTGCCGTCCTGGGCCCAGGACAGGCGGTGCACATGGCCGACCGACGCGCCGCCGGCAAGACCCAGCGCCGCGCCCCAGCCCGGCAGGCGGCCGATGCCGACCCGGTCCTCGACGCGCAGGATGCGCAGGCCGAACTCGGTGAGATAGCTGCGGTAGAGCGACGGGCCGATCCGGTCGGCGCCGAAGCCCGGCGCGCGCCCGGCGTCGAGCCAGATCTCCTCGACGGCGGCCGGCGCGTCGTCCAGCAGGCGCAGGCGGCGGATACGATGGGCGTCGGGCGCGGCGCCGAAGTCGGGCGCATCGGACGGCTTCGCCAGCCGGTCCACCGAGATCAGCTGCGCGCCGGGCAGGCCGGGACCGGATGGCGTCTCGAGCCGGAAGAACCCGTAAAGCCCGCCGACACTGCGCACGCCGCGCACGTAGTTGCCCGACCCCTGGCGCCGTTCGATCAGGCCCTGGTCGACCAGTTCCTGCAGCGCCTTGCGCAGGGTTCCGACGGCGATACCGTGGGTCGCGGCCATGGCGCGCTCGGGCGGAAGACGCTCGCCTTCGAGCAGCCGCCCCGCAGCGATATCGCGGGTCACGAGGTCCGCGATCTGGCGATAGAGAGGTGTCGGCGGCAGGTCTTGCATCGGCATCCGGAGAAAATTGATGTAGTATTGATGCACATCAATGACCGTGCTAGGCAAGCGGAAATCCAAGCGGAAAGAGAGGCCCCCATGACCGTCGTCCCCATCACGTCCGCCGACCTGGACGCCGTCGAGGTCTCGTGGTTCTCGGCGCTCTGCTCGGACGACTACCAGTTCCTGGGCGTGCCCGACGGTGCGCTGCGGTCGAGCTGGGCGCATTGCTCGTCGATCCTGAAAGAGGCCGAAGCCCAGGGCTTCCGCAACATCCTATGTCCGTCCTCGTACCAGGTCGGGCAGGACACGCTGAGCTTCGTTGCCGGCGGCGCAGCCATCACGGACCGGATCAACATGCTGGCCGCCATCCGCTGCGGCGAGATGCAGCCGATCATGCTGGCGCGCACGGTGGCCACGCTGGACCACATGCTGGAAGGACGGCTGACGCTGAACGTGATCTCGTCGGACTTCCCGGGCGAGAAAGCCGAAAGCGCCTATCGCTACCAACGCTCGCGCGAGGTGGTCGAGATCCTCAAGCAGGCCTGGACCCAAGACGAAATCAACTTCAGCGGAGAAGTCTATGATTTCAAGGGTATTTCCACCGATCCCGCGAAGCCCTACCAGACCGGCGGGCCGCTGCTTTATTTCGGCGGCTATTCGCCCCCCGCGCTGGACCTGTGCGGCGAGCACTGCGATGTCTACCTCATGTGGCCCGAGCCCAAGGAGCAGATCGCCGAACGCATGAAAGCCGTCAACGAAGTCGCTGAGAAATATGACAGAACGCTGGATTATGGCCTGCGTGTCCACGTCATCGTGCGCGACACCGAGGCCGAGGCGAAGGAATACGCCGAGCACCTGGTCAGCCAGCTCGACGACGAGTACGGCACGCTGATCCGTGACCGCGCCCATGACAGCACGTCGCTGGGCGTCAGCCACCAAGCCCGCGCGCGCGAGCTGGCCGACCAGTTCGGGTATGTCGAGCCGCACCTCTGGACAGGCATCGGGCGGGCCCGCTCGGGCTGCGGCGCGGCGCTGGTCGGCAGCACGGACCAGGTGCTGTCGGAAATCGAAGCTTACAAAAAAATGGGAATCCGGGCTTTCATCTTCTCGGGCTACCCGCATCTTGATGAGTGCAAGTCGGCGGGCCAGCGTCTCCTGCCGAACCTGGAAACCTGTTCCCTGCCGGAGGCCTATGGCCGTGTGCCGCAGGGGATGCCGCAGACCCCTCTCGGGGCAGGAGAACGCCGCTGATGCAACGTGTCGAGCTTGGAAATGATGTCAGCCTCAGCCGCATCCTGTACGGGATGTGGCGGCTGACCGACGACGACACCGCGCCGGAGCATATCCGCGACAAGATCGAGGCCTGCCTGGACCAGGGCATCACCACCATGGACCAGGCCGACATCTACGGCGGCTACATGGCGGAAGAGGCGCTGGGGGCCGCGCTGACGCCGGAGCTGCGCAAGCGCATCGAGATCGTCACCAAATGCGACATCGTCGCGCCGGCCGGCCGCCACGCCAAGGCGCGGGTGAAGCACTACGACACCAGCCGCGCCCATATCGAGGCGTCGGTCGAACAGTCGCTGAAGCTGATGGGTATCGACGAGATCGACCTGCTGCTGATCCACCGCCCCGACCCCTTCATGGATCACCACGAGACCGGCGCGGTTCTGGACGAGCTGGTGGCCTCGGGCAAGGTCCGCGCCGTGGGCGTTTCGAACTTCAGGCGCCATGACTGGACGCTGCTGCAATCGGCCATGAAGACCAAGCTGGTCGCCAACCAGATCGAGATGTCGCTGGCCGAGATCGCGCCCTTCACCAACGGCGACCTGGCCCTCATCCAGGAATTCGGCGCCGCGCCCATGGCGTGGTCGCCCCTTGGCGGCGGCGAGCTGATGACCGGCAAGGGCGGCCACACCAAGCTGCGCACCCGGCTGAGCGAGTATTCCCAGCGCGAAGGCTGCGACATGGCGGCCGTGGCCGTGGCCTGGCTGATGGCGCACCCGGCGGGCATCCTTCCGGTGATGGGCACCAACAACATCAAGCGCATCAAGACGCTGGCCAAGGCCGCCGACGTGAGCCTCAGCCGCGAGGACTGGTTCGACCTCTACACCTGCGCCCTGGGCCGCGAGGTGGCGTGACCGTGGCGCCGCCCGAGCCTTTCCAGCGCGCCGACCTGGGCGACGCGCGCGCCCTGCGACAGGCCTTGGGGCGGTTCGCCACCGGTGTGACCGTGGTGACCACCGATGCCGAGACCGGTCCGCTGGGCATTACTGCGAACAGCTTTTCATCTGTCTCGCTGGACCCGCCGCTGGTGCTGTGGTCGCCCGCCAAGGCCTCGCGCCGCTTCGGCCCGTTCACCGAATGCGATGCTTTCGCGATCCACGTCCTTGGGGATTCCCAGTCCGAACTGGCGAAGAATTTCGTCACCGAGGGCGATATCTTCGACCGTCTGGATTGGTCGCGCGCCGAGGACGGAACGCCCCTGATCGAGGGCTGCCTCGCGCGGTTCTATTGCCGGATGCACGCGATTCACGACGCGGGCGATCACGCGATCGTCGTCGGCCGGGTCGCAGGCGCGACCTATCGCGAGGGTGCGCCACTGGTCTTTTCAGGCGGCCAATTCGGGCTGTTCAGCGGTCTGGATTGACGCCAGACTGAGGCACGGGACGACCCCGGATCAACCGGGGCGTCCATAAAGGGAGGATCGGCGCATGCGCGTCCTGAAGGGCCTTTTGTGGCCTTTCCAGACATGGAACGACTTGGTGCTGCCCGTCGGGCGCATCGTCGCCATCATTGCGATCGCCCTGATGGTGGTGGCGATCCTGGTGCAGGTCTTTTTCCGCTACGTCCTCAACAACGCCCTGCCTTGGCCGGACGAGGCCGCGCGCTTCATGATGCTGTGGATGACCGGCCTGATGGCGCCCATGGCCTATCGCCGGGGCGGGTTTGTGGCCATCGACACGCTGCCCATGATGCTGCCGCGTGCAGCGGCCGCCGCGCTGTCCATCGCGCTGCTGCTGATCGCGGGCATCGTGCTGGCGGTGGCCGTGCGCATCGGCTGGTCCGAGGTCACGGGCTTCGGCGGCCGGTTCGCCACCGCGTCCCTGTACCTGCCCCTGCCCGACGGCTGGTTTCGCATCCCGCGCAGCTGGATGATGGCAAGCCTTCTGGTGGGTGTCGTGCTGCTGCTGATCGTGAATATCGAGCTGATCCTGCGCAGCATCCTGCGGCTGTTGGGGGCGCGGGACCTGAAGGATCTTGCCCCCGCCGAAGAAGAGATCATGGCGGAATGACATGCTGATCTGGTTCCTGCCCGTCTTCCTGGTGTTCCTGGTCATCGGCCTGCCGGTCTTCTTCGGGCTGCTGGCCGCGCCCGGAATCCTGCTTTGGCTCAACGGGCAGGAACGCGATATCACGCTGCTTTACCGCAATGTCTATAACGGGATGGACAGCTTCCCGCTGATGGCGATCCCGTTTTTCATGCTGGCGGGAGAGCTGATGAACAAGGGCGGCATCACCGAGCGGCTGGTCGAATTCAGCCAGGCGCTGATGGGCCACCTGCGGGGCGGGCTGGCGCATGTGAACGTTCTGTCGTCGATGCTGTTCGCCGGACTGTCTGGCTCGGCCGTCGCCGATACCTCGGCGCTGGGCTCGATGCTGATACCGGCGATGGAGAAGCAGGGCTATACCCGCAAGTTCGCCGCAGCCATCACGGCCGCAAGCTCGGTCATCGGGCCGATCATCCCGCCCTCGGGCATCATGATCATCTACGCCTACGTGATGGGCGAATCCGTGGCCGCGCTGTTCCTCGCCGGGATCGTGCCGGGCGCCCTTGTGGGCATCGGGCTGATGCTGGTCATCAAGGTGATGGCCGACAAGTACGACTTCCCCGTCGCGGGCCGCAAGACGACCTGGGGCGAGCGCGGGCAAGCCAGCCTCAAGGCGTTCTTCCCGCTGATGACGCCGGTCATCATCATGGGCGGCATCCTCGCGGGCGTGTTCACCCCGACCGAGGCCGCCGCCATCGCCGTGGCCTACGCGCTGTTCATCGGGCTTTTCGTGCTGCGGACGCTGAAATTCAGCGAGATCCCCGAGGTGCTGAGCCGCGCGGCGACGACCTCGGCGGTGGTGCTGCTGCTGGTGGGCGCGGCCATGGCGTTCAAGACCGTCGTGTCCCTGTCACACGCGCCGGAGATCATGGCGGACTATATCCTGTCGCTGTCGGAAAACCCGCTGATGCTGCTGTTCCTGATCAACCTGCTGCTGTTCGCGGTGGGCATGTTCCTGGACGCCGGACCGGCCATCATCATACTCGGGCCGATCTTGGGGCCGATCTTCGTCGACCTGGGCGTCGATCCCATCCACTTCGCCATCATCATGTCGGTGAACCTGACCGTGGGCCTCGCCACGCCGCCCATGGGGCTGGTGCTGTTCGTCGCCTCGTCGGTCTCGGGCGAACGGGTCGAGGCGATTTCCAAGGCGATCCTGCCGTTCCTGGCCGTCGAGATCCTGGTGATCTTCCTCATCACCTACGTCCCCGGCATTTCCATGACGATCCCGCGCCTGACGGGCTTCGCGAACTGAACTCAACAAGGGAGAGAAAGAATGTTGAAACACCTGACCACCGCCGCGATCTCCGCGGCCCTGCTTGGCGGCACGGCCATCGCCGCCTACGCCCAGGACACCATCACCCTGCGCGCCACCGCGAACTCGAACGAGAACGACGAGGACTATGACGGCCTGGTCGTCTTCAAGAACTTCGTCGAGCAGGCCAGCAACGGCGCCATCGAAGTCGAGATGTTCATCGGCACCCAGCTCTGCTCGAACGGGGCGGAATGCATGCAGGGCGTCGCCGACGGCTCCATCGACATCTACGTGTCGACCTCGGGCGGCACCTCGGGCATCTTCCCCTTCGTGCAGGTGCTGGACCTGCCCTACCTGATGGCGAACGACCGCGTGGCCGAGGGCGTGCTGGAATCCGGCACCGAGTTCGTGACCACCATGCAGGACATGGTCGAGGAGACGTCGGGCGGCGCGATCAAGCTGATGACCATCGGCAACACCGGCGGCTGGCGCAACTTCGCCAACACCCAGCGCCGGGTCGAGACGCCCGCCGACCTGGAAGGGCTGAAGATCCGGACCGTCGTGGCCGACCTGCCGCAGGAGCTGGTCCGCGCGCTGGGGGCCTCGCCCACCCCGATCCCGTGGCCCGAGCTGTTCACCTCGTTCCAGACGGGCGTTGTCGAAGGCTCGAAGAACGGCATCACCGACATCATGGGCATGAAGTTCCCCGATGCGGGCCTGCAATACCTGACGCTGGACGGCCACGCCTACATGGGCGCCCTGTGGTTCATGAACGGCGAGCGGTTCAACGGCATGTCGGACGAGCAGAAGCGCGTCATCGTGGATGGCTTCTACCAGCTGCAACAGGCGACCTTCGCCTCGCCCAAGCGCAAGTCCATCGAAGCCTACCAGGCGTTCCAGGACGGCGGCGGTGATCTCTACGTGCCGACCCCGGACCAGAAGGCCATGTTCGCCGAGGCCGCCCAGCCGGTCTACGAGTGGTTCCAGCAGAACGTGGACGGCGGCGAAGCAGTCTACAACGCCATGACCGCCACCGTGGAAGAGGTCGAGGCCGAGATCGAAGCCCAGCGCGAGGCGACGATCCAGTAAATCGCGATCCCCGTTGATCGCGACGCCGCCGACCCTTGTGGGTTCGGCGGCGTCTTTCTTTTGCTGTCCTGCATACTAGCCAAGCGGCCCGGGCGCGGTGGCCGTGCCGTCCTACCCCGAATCGCTCAGGGTGCTGCGCCGGTCCTCGATCCAGCGGATCGCGACGAGGCCCAGCGCCAGCGCCAGCACGGCCGCCGCGATCCCCATGAGGAAGCTGCCGGTCGCGTTGTCGACCTCGAGCACGATGAGCTTGCGCACCACCGCCAGCATGCCGATCGTGATGACGGTGCGAAGCTGCCCGAAACCGTGGTCGCCCAACACCATCTGCCGGATCGAATGCGCGAGCTCCACCGCGATGACCGCGGCCAGGACCCGGTCGAACAACGTCTGGAATTGCACGTAATCCAGCTCGGCATTCTCGGCCAGCGTGACGCCGATGACCGTGCGCAGGAAAGAATACACCGCCAGCAAAACGACCATCATCATGCCGATCAGGATGACGCCCGAGACCAGTCTCTCGAACCAGCCATACGCCCGGAGGACGGGACTTCTGCTTTCTTCGGCGCCCTTGTCGGCCATGGAGGTATCGCTCTCCCTTCGGCAGGCCACCTAGGGCGCGATGGCCTCGGGGCGAGCCGACGCTTGCGCCCGCCCGGCCCAAAACATACACACGCGCGGAATGTCAGGAAGGGGGCGCCATGTCGGTGCTGGTGATGAAATTCGGCGGCACGTCGGTCGCGACGCTGGATCGGATCAAGCGCGCGGCCAAGCGCGTGGGGCGCGAGGTGGCGAACGGCCACGACGTGATCGTCATCGTGTCGGCCATGTCGGGCAAGACGAACGAGCTTGTCGGCTGGGTCGGCGAGACCTCGCCGCTGTTCGACGCGCGCGAATACGACGCCGTGGTCAGCTCGGGCGAGAACGTGACCGCGGGCCTCATGGCGCTGACCCTGCAGGAAATGGATATCCCCGCGCGCAGCTGGCAGGGCTGGCAGGTGCCGCTCAAGACCAACGGCGCCCATGGCGCGGCCCGGATCGAGGAGATCCCGACCGACAACCTGAATGCCAAGTTCGGCCAGGGCATGCGCGTGGCCGTGGTCGCGGGCTTCCAGGGGATCAGCCCCGAGGGCCGCATCACCACGCTGGGGCGCGGCGGCTCGGACACCACCGCCGTGGCCTTCGCCGCCGCCTTCGAAGCGGTGCGCTGCGACATCTACACCGACGTGGACGGGGTCTATACCACCGACCCGCGGATCACGTCGAAGGCCCGCAAGCTCGACCGGATCGCCTTCGAGGAGATGCTGGAACTGGCGAGCCTCGGCGCCAAGGTGCTGCAAACCCGCTCGGTCGAGCTGGCGATGCGCTACAAGGTCAAGCTCAGGGTGCTGAGCTCGTTCGACGAATACGATGAAACCGCCGGAACGCTGGTCTGCGAAGAGGACGAAGTCATGGAAAACAACGTGGTTGCCGGTGTCGCCTATTCCCGCGACGAGGCGAAGATGACGCTGATCAGCGTGGCCGACCGCCCCGGCATCGCCGCCGCGATCTTCGGACCGCTGGCCGAGGCCGGCGTGAACGTCGACATGATCGTGCAGAACATCAGCGAGGAAGGCCGCACCGACATGACCTTCTCGTGCCCCGTCGACCAGGTGAAACGGGCCGAGCAGGCCATGGCCCAGGCCAAGGAGCGGGGCGAGATCGCCTACCACGACCTGGTGGCCGATACCGAGGTCGCGAAGGTCTCGGTGGTGGGCATCGGCATGCGCAGCCACGCCGGTGTCGCCGCGCGCATGTTCAAGTCGCTGCGCGACGAGAACGTGAACATCAAGGTCATCACCACGTCCGAGATCAAGATCAGCGTGCTGATCGACCGGAAATACATGGAGCTGGCCGTGCAGGCGCTGCACGACACGTTCGAGCTGGAAAAGGCGGGCTGACGCGCCCCTAGCCGCGCAGCATCCGCCGCCCGAATACGACCAGCACGAACACCGTCAGCGCCGCGGCGATCAGGCCCAGCGCGACCGCCCGGCGCACGAGGCCCGAAAGCGGCCCGAGGATGTCGGCCTCGGGCAGATAGATCATCACCGTCCAAGGCGTCCGCTCGAGCGGCAGACGCTGGACGGCGCCGCGCCAGGTCTCGCCGCCCGCCTGAAATCGCGCCAGGCGGATTTCGCCGGGGAACAGGTCGTCGATGCCCCCCTCGATGCTGTCCGCGGCCCGCGCGAGGATGGGGTCATTCCCGTCCGCCAGAGTCGCAAGGCGCAAACTATCGCCTTGGGCGGGGACCAGCAGGTCGGGATCGCGATGGGCGATGATCGTGCCGTCCTGCGCCACGATCGCCGCCGCGCCCCGGGCGCTGATATCGAGCGTCTCCAGAAAGGCCGACAGCGCGTCGATCTCGATATCCACGCCGACCACGCCCCGAAACTCGCCGTTGATGCCCCCCGTCACGGGCGCCGAGACGGTGATACCGGGTCGGCGCGAAGTGAAGAAGACATAGGGCGCGGTCCAGGCCACGCCGCCCTGCCGCGCGGCCGCCACGTACCACGGCCGTGTCCGCGGATCGTAGTCGTCGTCGGGGTCCGTCCGGGGGTCGCTGGGCACGAAGCGCGCGTCGACGCCGACCAGCGTCACCTCGCGGACGGGCCGGGTCATGACCTGTTTCACGGTGAAGGGTGCCGTGGCAGGATCCTCGTCGCGCGACACGAAGGTGAAGCTGCCATCGGGCCGCCCCAGGTAAAGCCCGGAAAAATCGCTGCGCGTCTGCAGGATCTCGAAGAAATACCGCGCCAGCCGGTCCCGGTCAGCGGTCGCCAGCACCTGCGAGCGCGCGAGCCTGCGCGTCAGCAGGGCGGCGTCGGCGGCCGGGGTCAGGAACTCGGTGGTGAACGCCGTGGTGTCACGGGCGATCCGCTGCGTCAGCCGGTCGGCATAGCTTAGGATGATCCCCTGCCCCGTGACGTAGCTCAGCCCCAGCACGCCGAACACCGCCGCCAATTGCAGCAGCACCAGCAACGCAATTGCGCGTTTCATCATCGGACCACCCCTTCCGTTGCAACAGCATTGACCGCCACGGCACGAATTACCAAGCCCCCCCTCCCCAAGGGGGGGCAGAGCCGCTATAGATACGCGGCAATTTCAGAAGAGATGCGGCTCCGATGGCACAAACGACCGAAAGCGAAAGCCGCAAGCTGCTGGGCCGCCTTCGCGATGCCCTGGCCGAGGACAGCGCGGGCCAGGCGCGGCTTGACCGCATCGTTCAGCTGATCGCCGCCTCGATGGAGACCGAGGTCTGCTCGATCTACCTGTTCCGCGATGCCGACACGCTTGAACTGTGCGCCACCGAGGGCCTGAAGCCCGAGGCGGTGCACAAGACCCGGATGCGGCTGGGCGAGGGTCTTGTGGGCCGTGTCGCGCGGCAGGCCAAGGCGATCAACACCGCCGACGCCCCCGCCACCAAGGGGTTCCGCTATATGCCCGAAACGGGGGAAGAGGCGTATTCGTCCTTCCTCGGCATCCCGATCCAGCGGCTGGGTGAAACGCTGGGCGTGCTGGTCGTGCAGTCGCGCGAGGCGCGGCAATATTCCGACGACGAGGTCTACGCGCTGGAAGTCGTGGCCATGGTCCTGGCCGAGATGACCGAGCTGGGTGCCTTCACCGGCGAGGGTGCCGCGCTTTCGGCCCGCCACCAGCATCCCGTCATGATCCGCGGCGGCGTGGGGCAGGAAGGCACGGCCGAGGGCAACGTCTGGCTGCACGAGCCGCGCGTGGTCGTCACCAACCCCATCGCCGAGGACCCCGACCGCGAGACCGAGCGCCTGACCACCGCCGTGGAAGAGCTGCGCGCCAAGGTCGACGAGATGCTGACCGCGTCCGCCATGAGCGACAAGGAACAGCGCGCCGTGCTGGAAACCTATCGCATGTTCGCCCATTCGCGCGGCTGGATGCAGCGCATGTGCGAGGACATCAAGCTGGGCCTGTCGGCCGAAGCCGCGGTCGAGAAGGAACAATCCGCCGCCCGCGCCCGGCTGCAGAACGCGCCCGACGCCTACATGCGCGAACGCATGTCCGACCTCGACGACCTGTCGCGTCGGCTGCTGCGGATCCTGACGGGCCAGGGGCGCGAGACCGGGGCCGAGATGCCGCCGAAGCCCATCCTTGTGGCGCGGAACATCGGCCCGGGCGAGCTTCTGGATTACGGGCGCAGCCTGCGCGGCATCGTGCTGGAACAGGGGTCGGTCGGCAGCCACGCCGCCGTGGTGGCCCGCGCGCTGGCGATCCCGCTGATCATCCGCGCCGATCACATCACGACCGAGGCGCTGAACGGCGACCCGATCCTCCTGGATGGCGAGCAGGGCATCGTGCACCTGCGCCCCGAGGACACCATCCTGTCCGCCTTCCGCGACAAGATGGCGATGCAGGCCAAGGCCCAGGAACGGTATGCCGACCTGCGCGACAAGCCCGCGACGACGCTGTGCGGCGCCACGATTGGCCTGACGATGAACGCGGGGCTGATGGCTGACCTGCCCAGCCTCGAGAACTCGGGCGCCGAGGGGGTAGGCCTGTTCCGGACCGAGCTGCAGTTCCTCGCCCGTTCCAACGTGCCGCGCCGGGGCGATCTCGCCGCGCTCTATTCGCGGGTGCTGGACGCGGCGCATGGCAAGCCGGTGACGTTCCGCACGCTCGACATCGGGTCGGACAAGGTTCTGCCCTACATGAAGCGCCCCGAGGAGCCGAACCCGGCGCTGGGATGGCGGGCGATCCGGGTGGGGCTGGACAAGAAGGGCATCATGCGGATGCAGCTTCAGGCGCTGATCCGCGCCGCGAACGGCCGCCCGCTGCGCGTGATGTTCCCCTTTATCGCCCAGTTCGACGAGTTCCGCGAAGCGCGACAGCATCTGCTCGACGAGATCGAGCGCGAGCGTAAGCTGGGCCACGTCCTGCCCGAACAGCTCGAGATCGGCGCCATGCTCGAAACCCCAAGCCTGGTGTTCGCGCCGCGCCAGTTTTTCGAGATGGCCGATTTCATCTCGATCGGCGGCAACGACCTGAAGCAGTTCTTCTTCGCCGCCGACCGCGAGAATGAACGCGTGCGGCGCCGCTATGACACGCTGAACGTCAGCTTCCTGACACTCATCGAAACCGTCGCGAACCGTTGCGCCGAGGCCGACACACCCGTCAGCTTCTGTGGCGAGGATGCGGGCCGCCCGGTCGAGGCGCTGTGTTTCGCGGCCATGGGCCTGCGGTCGCTGTCCATGCGACCGGCCTCGATCGGCCCGGTCAAGCACCTGCTGCGCCGCGTGGACCTGAACGACGCGCGGGCCGTGATCGACGAGGCCCGAGAAAGCGGCGCGCAGTCGGTCCGCCCGGCCGTGACCGAGTGGCTGAGCAAGGCGCTGGCCCAGGGCTGAGCGCACTTTTGGTGGTGACGCAGCAAGTGGCCAACGCCGGGCGGTAGGTATTTATGGAAAGATGAAGCTGGCTCTCCGGGCAAGATCGCCCGGCGGCCGTCAGACGATCATGCGCGGCGGATCGACCAGCAGGCGGAATTCGCGCAGCAGCACATCGACCGGGACATCGGCATCGCGGGCCAGCGCGCGCAGCCCGAAATAGACCCGCGCCATGTCCTGGTAATAGCTGGTGAAAGCATAGTTCGTGGCGGCGCCCGCCACCGCGCCGATCACCGGGACGGTCTGCGCCGCCAGTTTCTGGCCCAGCACCAGCGCCAGCCGCGGCGCGACGCGGGCGATGATGCCGTGGATCGCCGCGCCGGTCAGCGTCACGCGTGCCGAGAGGAACGCCATGTCGGTGCCGTCGTCGCGCGAGAGCGGCCCGGCGGCCGAGAAGATCTGCAGGCAATGCGCCCGCACGGTGGGATCGTCGGTATCGAAACCCAGATCGGCCGCGATACCCTGGATCGCGCGCAACAGCACCGTGGTCGTCACCGGCAGTTCGGCCAGCGCGGTGGGCAGCCCGCCCGCGCCCCCGGCCGCGCCCATGGCCGTGGTGGTCGCGGTATTCAGCCAGTCGGGCCTGTCGGACAGCCGCGTGCGCGATACGCTGGCCGCGTCGAACGCGGTTTCCAGCGCGCGCTTGGTGGCCCGGTCCAGTTGACCGCGCACCGATTGCGGCAGCTTCTCGATTAGGTCCTCGGCCTGCCCGCCCACGAGGCTCAGCACCTGCATGCCCACGTTGTCGGCCGCCTTGAAGCGGCGCGCCAGCACGGCGAGCGCGGCCTCGGTCTCGGGCGACAGGGTGTCGGTCTGGGCGGGCGGCTTGCGGTCGGTCTGGTCCATCGCTGAAAGATGGGGGCAGAACGCGCCCGCGACAAGATGGCTCAGACCGGGCGGGTGACCGGACCGGTGACGCCTTCCCAGCCACCCGGCACTAGGTCGCAGCCCAGCACCCGGTCGGGGTTTGTGGGCGGCGGCATCTCGACCCCGTCCAGCCGGTCGAAGCCGAACCGGCCGTAATAGGGCGCATCGCCCACCAGCATCAGGCGAGAGGCCCCCATGGCGCGGGCCCGCGCGATCACCTCGCGGATCAGCTGCGCGCCAACGCCCTCGCCCTGCCGAGTGGGGTGCACCGCCACGGGGCCCAGAAGCAGCGCGTCATGCGCGTCGCCCACGCGGACCGGCCAGACGCGGATGGCGCCGCCGAGGATGCCGCCCTCGTCGCGGATCACCAGGCACAGGGGGGCCACCGGCGGGACGCCGTCGCGCAGCCGATAGGATGACAAGGCCGTGCGCCCTGGCGCGAAGCTCAGGTCGAACAGCGCCTCGACCTCCCACACATCCGTTGGTTTTTCCTCGCTCAGACCGTGCAGTGGCTTCGCCCCATCTTCCCCGTGGGCAGCGCGTAGCACGGTGCTAAGTTCGGGGAAACAGCTTGAGAGGATCCCGATGTTCTACCGCCCCGCCGATGGCCATCCATTGCCCCACAACCCGTTCGGCGCGATCGTCACGCCACGGCCCATCGGCTGGATCTCGTCGCGGGACGATGACGGGAGGGACAACCTCGCCCCCTATTCCTTCTTCAACGCGGTCGCCTACACACCGCCGCAGGTGATGTTCGCCTCGACCTCGGCCAAGGAGGATCGCGGCGACACCAAGGACAGCGTCGCCAATATCCGCGAGACCCGTGTCTTCTGCGTGAACATCGTGCCCTACGACCTGCGCGACGCGATGAACGCGTCGTCGAGCGCCCTGCCCGCCGGCACCGACGAGTTCGCCCATGCGGGCCTGGAAAAAGAGGAGTGCGAGACGATCGATTGCGCCCGCGTCGCCGCTGCGCCGGCGGCGCTGGAATGCAAGCTGACCCAGATCGTGAAGCTTGAAGGGGCGCACAACTTCCTTGTCCTGGGCGAGGTGACCGGCATCCACCTGCGCGACGACTGCGTGAAGGATGGCCGCTTCGACGTGCTGTCGTTCAACCCGCTGTCGCGGATGGGCTACCGTGATTACACCGTCGTGCGAGAAGCGTTTGAATTGATGCGCCCGGACGACTAGGCTGATCTGGCAATTGATGGAGGGAGCCATGGACCTGACCGCCTGAGACCGATCAAAACGACCTCAGCAAGGACAGAGCCATGCAAGACACGCCTTCCCGCGCGTCCCTTCCGGACGCGACCGCAACCCATCCGATTACCCTGCCCGACGGCACGGCCCACCAGGGCACCGTGCACCTGTCGCGCGTCCTCGATCATCCGAATATCGTGGTTGGGGATTACACCTATGCCTCGGCCACGCCGCCGCCCGAGGATTGGGCCGCCTCCCTCGCCCCGTATCTCTACCCCGGGGCGCCCGACCGGCTGGTGATCGGGCGCTTCTGCCAGATCGCCGAGGGCACGCGGTTCATCACCGCCTCGGCCAACCACGCCACGCGGGGGATCAGCACCTACCCCTTCCCGGTCTTCGATCCCGCGACGCTGACCGGCTACAGCCCCGACCGCCGGGATATCGTGCTGGGCCACGATGTCTGGACCGGTTACGGCAGCCTAATCACGCCCGGCGCGCGGATCGGCAGCGGCGCGATCATCGGCGCGGGCAGCGTGGTGCGGGGCGAAATTCCGGCCTATGCCGTTGCGACCGGCAACCCGGCGCGGGTGGTGCGGATGCGCTTCGACGCGCCGACGGTGGCGCGGCTGCTGGATCTGGCGTGGTGGGATTGGCCCACCGAGCGGATCGCGCAGGCCGCGGGCGCGCTTCAGGCCGGTGACGTCGCCGCGCTGGCGCGGCTGGCGCCCTAGGCCTCACACCGGTCCGGCCATGGGTGCGTGGACGCGCCGGGGCAGTGAGCCGCCCCGGCGCGTCCACCGATCAAGCCACGAAACCCTAGTGACCCGCGCCCAGCTGGCCGGTGCGCACGCCGTAATCCACGGCCAGCGCGTAGTCGGGATCGTCCTCGCTGTCGGTCATCAACTGCCCGGCCTTCTTCAGTAGGTAATGGCAGTCGCGGCTCAGGTGGCGCAGTTCCAGCTTCTTGCCCGCCGCCTCGTACTTGGCGGCCACGGCCTCGATCGCGGTAAGGGCCGACTGGTCCGCCACGCGCGAATTGGCGAAGTCGACGATCACCAGCTTAGGGTCGGTCTCGGGGTCGAACAGCTCGGAAAAGCCTTCGGCCGAGCCGAAGAACAGCGGGCCGTCCACCGCGTAGACCTTGGCGCCCTCGGGCGTGACGTGGGTGCGCGCGCGGATGCGGCTGGCGTTCTGCCAGGCATAGGCCAGCGCCGACACGATCACGCCCACCACCACCGCGGTGGCAAGGTCGTAGGCCACGGTCACCGCCGTCACCAGCACGATGACGAAGGCATCCACGAACGGCACCTTGGTCAGGATCTTCAGCGAATTCCACGCGAAGGTGCCGATCACGACCATGAACATCACGCCCACCAGCGCGGCCAGCGGCACCAGCTCGATCACCGGCGCGGCGAACAGGATGAAGCACAGCAGGAACAGCGCGGCAGCGATACCCGACAGGCGCATCCGTCCGCCCGAGTTCACGTTGATCATCGACTGGCCGATCATGGCGCAGCCCCCCATGCCGCCGAAAAAGCCGGTCACGGTATTCGCCGCGCCCTGTGCCACGCACTCTTTCGACGCACCGCCCCGCTGGCCGGTGATTTCGCCCACCAGGTTCAACGTCAGGAGCGATTCGATCAGGCCGATGGCCGCGAGGATCACCGCGTAGGGCAGGATGATCTGAAACGTCTCGAGGGTCAGCGGAACGGCGGGGATGTGGAACGGCGGAAGACCGCCCTCGATCGAGGCCAGGTCGCCCACCAGCGGCGTGTCGAGCCCCAGCCCGATCACAACCACCGCCACGACGCCGATGCCGGCCAGCGGCGCCGGGATAATCGTCGTCAGCTTCGGCAGGCCCCAGATGATCGCCATGGTCAGCGCCACCAGCGCCAGCATCAGGTAAAGCCGCGGCCCCGACAGCCATTCGCCGCCGGACATGCCGTGGCCCGTGACTTCGGCGGTGCCCGGCACCTGGAACTGCGTCAGCTGCGCGAGGAAGATCACGATGGCCAGGCCGTTGACGAAGCCCAGCATCACCGGGTGCGGCACCAGGCGGATGAACTTGCCCCACCGCATCACGCCCACGAAGATCTGGATCAGACCCATCAGGACCACCGTGGCGAACAGATACTCGATCCCGTGCTGCGCCACGAGGCTGACCATCACCACGGCCAGCGCACCCGTCGCGCCCGAGATCATGCCGGGCCGTCCGCCCAGAACGGCGGTGATCAGCCCCACGATGAAGGCCGCGTAGAGCCCGACCAGCGGCGGCACGCCCGCGACGAAGGCGAAGGCCACCGCCTCGGGGACCAGCGCCAAAGCGACAGTCAGGCCCGAAAGGATCTCGGTCTTGATCTGACGCGGATCGGTCGCGCCGCGCGGCTTTTTCGGTGTGATGGCATCGCCGAGGGCGGCCATGAGAGAACCGGCCATGTCCTTCTCCTTCGATGTGCGTGGGGCACCGTGGTGCGCAAGGGGGGCCAAAGCACGGACGGGGCCGCACCGCAGCCCCGTCACATTGTTTGTTGCCGCTCACATAACACACGAGCGAAAAATCGCCAGCCCCCCGATCCGAACCCGGAGACCGTGACGCGCATACCCGCGTTGCAGGTCTCTCAAGCCGGCACCTGATAAGACGGCGCATGCCCCTTTCCATCCGGACAACCCGCGGGCATCCTGCCGCCGGCAGCAACGGGCACGGAGGCGCAGGACCATGGACAAGACCGTTATCGGGATCATCGGCGGATCGGGCGTCTACCAGATCGAGGGGCTGGAGGACGCGCGTTGGGTCGAGGTCGAAACGCCGTGGGGCGAACCGTCGGACAAGGTGCTGACCGGCACGCTGGACGGCGTTCCCATGGTCTTCCTGCCGCGCCACGGACGCGGCCACGTGCACTCGCCGACCACCGTCCCCTATCGTGCCAACATCGACGCGATGAAGCGGATGGGCGTCACCGACATCGTCAGCGTCTCGGCCTGCGGGTCCTTCCGCGAAGAGATGGCGCCCGGCGACTTCGTCATCGTCGACCAGTTCATCGACCGCACCTTCGCGCGCGAGAAATCGTTTTTCGGCACCGGTTGCGTCGCCCATGTGAGCGTGGCGCATCCCACTTGCCCGCGGCTCGGGAAGGCCTGCTTTGACGCCGCGAAGGTGCAGGGCGTGACCGTGCACGACGGCGGCACCTACCTGGCGATGGAGGGGCCGCAATTCTCCGCGGCCGCCGAATCGAAGATGTACCGAGAATCCTGGGGCGCCGACGTGATCGGGATGACCAACATGCCCGAGGCCAAGCTCGCCCGCGAGGCCGAGATCTGCTATGCCAGCGTGGCCATGATCACCGACTACGACAGCTGGCATCCGGACCATGGCTCGGTCGACATCTCGGACATCATCGCGACGCTGGGCGCCAATGCCGACGCGGCGCGCGGGCTGGTGGCGCGCCTGCCCGGCCTTCTCGGCGGCGCGCGTGCGCCTTGCCCCCATGGCTGCGACCGGGCGCTCGAATACGCGATCATGACCGCGCCCGATCACCGCCACCCCGACGTGGTGGCCAGGCTCGATGCCGTGGCCGGCCGCGTGCTCGGCAGCACTTAACACTTCCTTTACCTTGCTGGCGCAGGGTCCGGGTGGGTCCCCCAAAGACCGCGTTCCCCCACGGGACGGGGGCGCTGCACAGCCACACGGTGCAGCGTCCCACCCCCGGATCGCAGGCAGTGCGGATCGGCCCGCTCCCGCACCGCATGCAACCGTCGGGACAGGGCGTCCGACCCGGTCGGGTTTCCGACTCCGCCGTCGCCCGACAGCCCGTTTCCCCGCCGCCCAAAGGGTGCTAAGCCGCGCCCGACCGTTCCTTGCGTGTTGAAAGGATGCCCATGGCCCGGAAGACCCTGCGCGACTACATCCGCACGATCCCCGATTTCCCGCACGAGGGGATCATGTTCCGCGACGTGACGACATTGTTCGCCGATCCGCGCGGCTTTCGCATGTGTATCGACCAGCTGCTCCATCCCTTCGCCGATCAGCGGATCGACAAGGTCGTGGGCCTCGAGGCGCGCGGCTTCATCCTGGGCGGCGCCGTCGCGCACCAGCTGTCCGTGGGATTCGTGCCGATCCGCAAGAAGGGCAAGCTGCCCGCCGCGACGCTGTCGCAGGAGTACCAGCTGGAATACGGCTCGGCCACGATGGAGGTGCATGACGACGCCATCCTCGAGGGCGAGCGCATCCTGATCGTCGACGACCTGCTGGCCACCGGCGGCACGGCCGAGGCCGGCATCAAGCTGGTCGAACGGCTGGGCGGCGTGGTCACCGGCTGTGCCTTCATCGTGGACCTGCCCGACCTGGGCGGACGCAAGCGGCTGGAAGACATGGGCATGACGGTCGAGGCGCTCTGCGCTTTCGAGGGCGAGTAGACCGACCATGCACCTGGGCCTTTTGCAATGCGGCCCCACCGCACCCGCGCTCGATGATCGCCACGGCGGCTACCCCGAGCTTTACGCCGCGCTGATCGGCCCCGGTTTCGACTGGACGACCTGGCGCGTCTTCGACGGCGATTTCCCCGATGGCCCCGACGCGGCCGAGGGCTGGCTGGTCTCGGGGTCGAAATTCGGCGCCTACGAGGATCACGACTGGATCGCGCCGCTGGAACGTCTCATCCGCGGGATCCACGACAGCGGGCGCCCGCTTGTGGGCATCTGCTTCGGCCACCAGGTGGTGGCGCAGGCGCTTGGCGGACGGGTCGAGAAATTCGCGGGCGGCTGGGCCGTGGGACGCCAGACCTACACGCTCGAGGGCGACACGGTACACCTGAACGCGTGGCACCAGGACCAGGTGACGCAACTGCCGCCCGGCGCCGAGGTGATCGCCACGAACGATTTCGCCCGGACCGCGGGTCTGCGCATCGGCCCCGCGACCCTGACCCTGCAGCCCCACCCCGAGTTCGGGCGCGACTACGTCGCCGACCTGATCGACGCACGTGGACGCGGCGTCGTGCCCGAACCGCTGCTGGACGGCGCGCGCGACGGGCTAGGTCAGCCGGTGGACAACGCGCGCATCGGCGCGTGGCTGGCCGATTTCTACCGCGCCCACAAGGATCCGAGATGACCGACTGGCTCAAGCACGCCCCCCAGGCCGCCCGCGACTACCTGCAAGGCCATCGCCTGGACGAGGTCGAGTGCATCGTCGCCGACCTGCCCGGCATCGCCCGCGGCAAGGCCATGCCCGGACCGAAATTCGCGCGCCAGAACCGGTTCTTCCTGCCCGCGTCGATCTTCCTGCAGACGATCACCGGCGACTGGGCGGATGACATCATCCCCATGGGCACGACCGAGCCCGACATGATCCTGACCCCGGACTACGCCACCGCCACCGCCGCCCCCTGGACGGCGGACCGGACGCTGCAGGTGATCCACGACATGACCCTGCAATCGGGCGAGCCGGTTCCCTTCGCCCCGCGCAACGTGCTGAAACGCGTGGTCGCGGCCTATCATGCCCGCGGCTGGACGCCCGTTGTGGCGCCCGAGATGGAGTTCTACCTGGTCGCCCGGAACACGGACCCCGCGCAGCAGATCGCGCCGATGACGGGGCGCACGGGCCGCGCGGCGGCGGCACGGCAGGCCTATTCGCTGTCGGCGGTCGATGAATACGGCAGTGTCATCGACGACATCTACGACTTCGCCGAGGCGCAGGGGTTCGAGATCGACGGCATCACCCAGGAAGGCGGCGCCGGGCAGCTGGAAATCAACATGCGCCACGGCAACCCGGTGAAGCTGGCCGACGAGATCTTCTTCTTCAAGCGCCTGATCCGCGAGGCGGCGCTGCGCCACAACTGCTTCGCCACCTTCATGGCCAAGCCGATCGAGCGCGAGCCCGGAAGCTCGATGCACATTCACCACTCGGTGCTGGACGAGAGCGGGCGGAACATCTTCTCGGCCGAGGATGGATCCGAGACGCCGGCGTTCCAGCACTTCATCGGCGGGCTTCAGCGCCACCTGCCCAGCGCCATCGCGCTGTTGGCGCCCTACGTGAACTCGTATCGCCGCTACGTACGGGACTTCTCGGCGCCGGTGAACCTGGAATGGGGCCGCGACAATCGCACGGTCGGCCTGCGCGTCCCCGTCTCGACCCCCGAGGCGCGGCGGGTGGAAAACCGGATCGCGGGCATGGACTGCAACCCCTATCTCGGGATCGCGGCGTCGCTGGCCTGCGGCTATCTCGGGATGGTGGCGGGCGACATGCCCCGGCCCGAGCGTGAAGACACCGCCTATGACAGCGCCGACGACATCCCGCGCGGGCTTTACGATGCGTTGGAGCAATTCGGGGACAACGCGGCCCTGCTGGATCTGCTGGGCGACGAGTTCGGTAAAGTCTACGGCGCCGTGAAGGCGGCCGAGTACGGCGAATTCCTGCAGGTAATCTCGCCGTGGGAGCGGGAGCACCTGCTGATCAGCGTGTGAACGGGCGGGCTCAGCCCTTCTTGTTCATCTCGGCCAGCTGGCTCTGAAGCTCGCTCAGCTGGGTGCGGATCTCGTCCAGTTCGGCGGTCTTGCGCTCGGCCTCTTCGGCCTTGGTCTCGCCCTCCCCCTCGTCGCCACCGGCCAGCCCGCCGGTCACGGCTTTCAGCCACGCCCGTTGCTGCGCCTGCATAGCGTCGTAGCCCGGCATGGCAGACATGGGATTCATGGCCCGGTCGATCATCTTCGACTGGCTGTCGCGCAGCATGTCGAAGCTCATGGCCAGGAACTGCGGCACCACCGACTGCGCCTGCGTCGTGTAGCTGCGCACGAGGTCGGTCAGCACCGCCAGGGGCAGGACGGATTCGCCCTTGGATTCGTGCTCGGCCACGATTTGCAGAAGGTACTGACGCGTCAGGTCATCGCCGCTTTTCAGGTCGACGATCTGCACATCCCGGCCCGCGCGGATGAAACCCGCGATATCTTCGAGCGTGACGTAATCGCTGGTCTCGGTGTTGTAGAGCCTGCGCGAGGCGTAGCGCTTGATCAACAAAGGCTTGGGGGCGTCTGGCATCGATTCCTCGCGGGTATTCTGCGCTGCAACAGAAGCGTAGATTGCATGTGCGGAAAAAGAAAGGGGCGCGCCGGGTGGCACGCCCCTTCCGTCTCTCTGACCGGATCCGCAATGGATCCTGCGCGGCCTTACTTGGCGGCGGCGGTCGCCTTCTTGGTGGCGGCGGTCATGTCGTTGGTGGCCTTCTTGGCGGCGGCGGTCATGTCTTCCGACATGTCCTTGCCGGCGGCCAGCATCAGTTCGACGGTTTCCATCTGGACCTTCTTCGCGACTTCGGCGAAGGCGGCCATGGTTTCGGCCGACATCTCGGCTTGGGCCGAGGCGAAATCGGTCATGGCCTTGGTGTAGTCGGTGGGCTCGTCACGGGCGACGGTCACGTCCGACATCTTGGACAGGGTGTCCTTGGTCCACTTGGTCGAGATCTCGGTCGACTTCTCGGCAGCTTCCAGAGCGACCTTCGACATCTTCTCGCCGAAGCTGGCATAGGTTTTGAAGCCGTCCTGAAACGCGCTCATGTCCATGGGCATGGCGGCGATCATCTCGTTGATGGTCTTGCTGAAGTCTTGCGTCTTGGCAGCCATAATTCAGTCTCCTTTTCAGTTCGGAGCCCGGTGAGTTGTGGGGACGCGGCTCCGTTGCGTTCTGAATGGTATATGCATGCTGCGGCGCGGCATTTCAAGAGGTCTTTCTGCACTGCAGCAAAAAATCCCGATCCGGCCCCAAACCCCTGAGACAGCTATTTTTTATGGCCCTTCACGTAGGTTCCAGGCGCATCGCCGAGGATTTCCCGGCCGTCATCCCCCGGTGCACGCGCGGCAATTTTCTTGCCGGACTTCTTCGACAGCCACTCTCCCCAGCGGCCCCACCAGGACCCTTCGTGGAACTCGGCCGCCGCCTGCCAGTCCTCGGGCGTGCCGCTCCAGTCGCCGTTCACGTAGTGGCCGTATTTCTTCTTGCTGGGCGGGTTGATGATCCCGGCGATATGGCCGGATTCCGACAGCACGAAGGTCTTGGACCGGCTGCCCATCTTCTGGATACCGCGGAAGCTGCTTTTCCAGTTGGCGATGTGGTCGGTTTCGCAGGCGATGGCCATGAGCGGCACTTTCACCTCGCCGATCTTCAGGGTCTCGCCCAGGATCTCGATGCCCTCGGTGGCGAACTTGTCGTCCTGGCACAGCCCGCGCAGGTACTCGACCGCCATCTTGCCGGGCAGGTTGGTCCCGTCGCCGTTCCAGTACAGCAGGTCGAAGGCCGGCGGGGTCTGCCCCATCATGTAGCTGCGGATGGCGGGCTGGTAGATCAGGTCGTTGGAGCGCAGGAAGCTGAAGGTCCGGCTCATGTAGAAACTGTCGAGCACGCCCGTCCGCTCGACCTCGCGCTCGATCCCGTCGACGAAATCGTCTTCCAGGAACACACCAACCTCGCCCCGGTCCGAGAAGTCGGTGAGGGTGGTGAAGAAGGTGGCCGAGTTGATCGGCTTCTCGCCGCGCTTTTCCAGCAGCGACAGGGTGAGCGACAGGGTGGTGCCGGCGATGCAGTAGCCGACGGCGTTGATCTTGGGCTCGCCCGTGATCTCCTTCACCTGCGCGATCGCTTCTAGGAACCCCTCCTCGATATAGTCGCCGAGGCTGACGTCGGCATAGCTTTCGTCGGGGTTCACCCAGCTGACGACGAACAGGGTGTAACCCTGGTCGACGATCCACTTCACCAGGCTGTTCTTGTCCTTCAGGTCGAGGATGTAGAACTTGTTGATCCAGGGCGGGAAGATCAGCAGCGGCGTCTTGTGGACCTGCTCGGTCGTCGGCGTGTACTGAATCAGCTCGAACATGCGGTTGCGATAGACGACCTTGCCCGGCGTGGTGGCCAGGTTGCCCCCCACCTCGAACGCGTCCTTGTCGGCCAGGGTAACGACCAGCTCGCCGTCATTGGCCTCGAGATCGCGCACCAGGTTCTCCAGCCCGTCCACCAGGCTCTGTCCCTCGGTCTCGACCGCGCGGCTCAGCGCCTCGGGGTTGGTGCCGAGGAAATTGGTGGGGCTCATCATGTCGACGATCTGCTGGCTGAAATAGTTCAGCCGCTTGCGGTCGGCCGGGTCCAGCCCTTCGAGCTTGTCCACCGCCTCGGTCATGGCGTGGGCATTGAACAGATATTGCTGCTTTAGATAATTGAAGAACGGATGCTCGGCCCACATCGGGTCCGAAAATCGGCGATCATCGCCGCTGCGGTCCTCGGGCGCGCTGAAATCGCCCCGCGCCAGCTTGTGCTGCGCCTCGACGTAGTGGGTCAGGGACTTGCCCCAGTAGCTGATCTGGTGCTCCAGCAGCTTGGACGGGTTCGACATCATCTCGGCCATCCAGGCGGTGGCGGCCTTCATGTAGAGATCACCGCCCGGCCCCTGCAATGCGCCCGGAACCGTGCGCTTGTTCGACAGGACCTTGACCAGACGTTCGGACAGCTCCTCCAGCTTCTTGATGTTTTCGGCCATCTTTTCCGATACTTCGGCCACATCGCCGGCCTTATCCGTTTGTCCAGTTGCCATGAGGTGTGCTCCGATCTAGCTTGCTGCACAGCAGCATTGCGATTTTCGCCTAATCTTGTGGCGAAATTAACCCAGCGTGCTGAGGAATTAAAGCCACGCGAACCGCGGGCGGAAGGACTTGTGCCATGCGTTATATGCTCACCTACGACATGATGGAGACGGCGCGCGTCAGCTATCAATGGATGGGCGCCACGGCCCGTGCCATCGGGTCATATCCGGCGACGGGCCTCTTTCCCAACCCCATGTTCCAGCTCCTCTCGGCGTGGGGCGACGTGACCGAACGCAGTTTCGACCGCATGGTGGCCAAGCCCGACTGGGGCATCGATACCGTCGTGGGCGAGGACGGACGCGACCACGTCGTCAGCGTCGAGCCGGTGGTCAAGAAAGCCTTCGGCGACCTGATCAAGTTCTCGGTCTCGGGCCGCGCGCCCATGGAGCGCAAGATCCTGCTGGTCGCGCCCATGTCGGGCCACTACGCCACCCTGCTGCGTTCGACCGTCGCGTCGCTTCTGCCCGACGCCGACATCTACGTGACCGACTGGCACAACGCGCGCGAGATCCCGGTCTCGGAAGGCAAGTTCGACGTCGACGACTACACCCTCTATCTCGTGGATTTCATGCGCCACCTGGGCGCAGACACGAATGTCATCGCGGTGTGTCAGCCGGTGCCGCTGGCGCTGGCCGCCACCGCCTACCTGGCCGAGCACGAGCCCAAGGCCCAGCCCGCCACGCTGACGCTGATCGGCGGCCCCGTGGACCCCGACGCGAAAGCGACCGAGGTGACCGATTTCGGCCGCCGCGTGACAATGGGCCAGCTCGAGCACATGGTGATCCAGCGCGTGGGCTTCAAATACGCGGGCGCAGGCCGGATGGTCTATCCCGGCCTTCTGCAGCTGACTTCCTTCATCTCGATGAACGCGGAAAAGCACGCGCAGGCCTTCCACAACCAGATCCTGCGCGTCGCCAAGGGCGAGGCCAGCGACCACGACAAGCACAACAAGTTCTACGACGAATACCTGTCGGTGATGGACATGACGGCCGAGTTCTACCTTTCGACCGTCGAGCGGGTCTTCAAGAACCGCGACATCGCCCGCAACGTGTTCACGGTGAACGGCGAAACCGTCGATATCTCGAAGATCACCGACGTGGCCGTGCATATCGTCGAGGGCGAGGAGGACGACATCTCGGCCCCCGGGCAGTGCCTAGCCGCGCTGGACCTGATGCCCGACCTGCCCGAGGACAAGAAGGCCCAGCACCTCGAGCCCGGGGCCGGCCATTACGGCATCTTCGCGGGCCGGTCCTGGCGCAACAACATCCGGCCGCTGGTGCTGGATTTCATCGACGACAACGCCGAGCGTGAGCACTCGCAGCGCGCGGCCAACGTCAAATCGGCGCCGCGCGGCACCGGCGGCAAGCGCAAGCGCTCGGGCGAAGGTCCGACACCGGTCTGAGCGGCGGCGGCCGCGCCTATCTCAGCATCACGGCCGCCTCCGACCACCCCATCCACTCCCGCAGCGCCCCGATGACGTCATCGGGGCGTTCCAGCATGGGCAGATGTCCCGCCCCGGCGATGGTACGCGCGACGCCGCGTGGCATCAGCCCGGCAACGAAATCGCAGCGTTGCGGCGGCATCAGGCGGTCCTCGGATCCGCTCAGCACCAGCGCAGGCAGGTGCGCCTGTCGCAGGGTCTTCTGCTGGTCGGGGCGCCGTTGCAGCGCGCGCACCTGCCGTTCGTAGGTGGCAACGCCCAGCGCCTCGGCGCCGTCCGCCAGGAACTCGGCCAGCGGCGCGCGCAGGGGGCCATCGGCCAGCGTCGCCGCCGGCACGTCCTCGGCCATGACCGCGGCTAATTGCCCGGCCTTGGCGCGCACCAGCCGCAACTCGCGCTCGGCCGCCTGGTGGGGCGGCTCGGGCAGGCAGCCCGCGGCGACAAGGGCGATACGCGCGACACGGTCCGGCGCGCGTCGCAGGATCTCCATCGCCACGTGACCGCCCAGCGAATGGCCCGCAAGCGCGAAGCGCGGCGGCAGTTGGGTCAGAAGATGGGTTGCCATGTCCTCGACCCGGTCGAACGGGCCGAGTGGCGGCAGCGCCAGCGTGGTGTCGCTGGCCAGCGCCTCGATTTGCGGTCCCCAGATCCGCAGGTCGGTCATGAAACCCGGCAGCAGAACCAATGGTGTCTGCATGGGTCGTTTCCTGTTTCGGGTCCGGCGACAGGTGGTCGGGCGGCCCATTTTTGCATTGTCGGACTCGGAGGTTAGGATGTCCGTCCGATCAACCGCAAGTGGCGCCCGCGCGTCGGGCGCCGCCGTGCTTTCACGGCAACGCGCGGACCCAATCGACCATGCGCGCGGCCATCGGATCGGTCAGACCGGGCGACAGGATATCGCCGGCAAGCACGTGGTGCGACGGCGCGTTGCCCGGCGGCACGTCCACCGTTTCGATCGTCACCGGCCCACCCCAGCGCCCCATCGCATCGCGGGTCGCGGCGGGGCGCACAACTTCGTCATTCTCGGACAGAAGGACCAGCGCCGGGGCGGTCGCCTGGCCCAGGTCGGCGTCGTTGGCCGCCGCCACCAGAGCCGCCATGGGCAGCGTGGACACCGTCGGATAGCGCGTGGTCCAGTAGCGCGCGTGGGCGTCGTTCTCGGGCTCGAAGCTGCGGGTCTCGCCGGCGAGCAGCGGCACGAGGTGTTCGGCCGCCGGCCAGCGCAGCAGGAAAGCAGCGGAGTTCTGGATCCCGAAATTGGGGGAGATCATGATCTGCGCGTCGATCCCGCGGCCCGTGGCCGCACCGTAGGCCGCCAGCGTTCCGCCGGTGGAGGTCGAGATCGCCAGCACCCGGTCGCCGATCCGGTCGGCCACCGCCAGCGCCTCGTCCAGGTCGCGGACCCAGTCGGCGGCCACGGGCTGCGCCATGGCGGGGCCGTCCCGGCCGTGGCCGGTCAGCCGCATGAAGACGAGGTTGGCGCCCAGCGCCTCGGCCACGCGGTCGGGGACCGGGCGGATTTCCTCGGAACTGGCAGAAAAGCCGTGCAGGTAGATCACCACCCAGTCCGTGTCCTCGCCCGGCGCGCCGGCCCACACGATCCGTTTCTCGGTCCCCGGCACGATGTCGTCGAACCGCGCTTCCTGCGCCGCCAGGTATTCTGCCGGATCGTCGCCGATGGCGGACGCGTCGAAATCCGGCGCGGTGCCCAGCCCCTCGGGCGGGTAAAGCGCCCAGGCGCCGCCGAACAGAAGCAGGGCCGCGACCGTCAGCCGGATCAGCCAGGTCACGCCAATCGCTCCAAAACCTCGTCGATCGCGGCTTCGATCAGGGCCAGACAGTCGGGATCGGAAAACCGGTGATCGGCCCCGCGCACCAGCGTCAGCCGCACGTCACCCGTCAGGTGATCCAGCAGGCGCAACGCCACGGTGCGGTCCACATCCTCGTCCGCCGTGCCCTGCAACAGGCGCACCGGTCCGATATCGCGCAGTGGTTCCCGCAGAACCAGGTGGTTGCGGCCGTCCTCGATCAGCCGACGCGTGATGACATAGGGCGCGCCGTATTCCGACGGCAGGACAACCCTGCCCCAGCGTTCCATCTCGTCGTGCTGCTGCGGCGAGAACCCGGCGGCCATGCTGTCCTCGGTAAAGTCCGGCGCGGCCGCGATGCCGACGAAGCCCGCGACCCGCGCGATACGCTGGGCCAGAAGAAGCGCAATCCAGCCGCCCATGGACGACCCGACCAGCAGGACGGGCCCCTCGGTCAGCGCCGACACCGCGGCCTCGGCATCCTCGGCCCAGTCGCCGATGGCGCCTTCCTCGAATTCGCCCGAGGATTGCCCGTGGCCCGAGTAGTCCAGCCGCAGGAAGGCGCGGCCGCGCGACTTGGCCCACGACTCGAGATGCACGGCCTTGGTGCCGCCCATGTCGGATTTGAACCCGCCCAGGAATACGACGACCGGCCCCTTGCCGGCGGTCAGGTGATAGGCGATGCGGCGGCCCTGCGGCGTTTCCAGGAAATCGGTCATGGCGCGCAGCCTAGCCGGATCATTCTGAAAGAAAAGGGATTATTCGACCTCGTCGAGCTGCCCCGCCACCCCCACGGCCGCAAGCGACATCACCGCGAACAGCGCCAGGGTCGTGCCCGCGCCCCAGATCGAGGCCAGCGCGCCGAAGAGGCCCGATCCAAGCAGCACGACGCCGATGACGGTGTTGCTGACGGCGGTGTAGCTGGCCCGCTTGTCGCCGGGCGCCATGTCGACCAGGTAGGTCGACCGCCCCTGCCGCACGCCGTGATAGGCGATCATCAGGACGAACAGCACCGCGGGCATGGCCCACCACTGGCCGGCCAGACCCGACATCTCGAGAAGCAGCGCGGCCCCCAACGCCAGCGCGGCGACCACGCCCGACAGGCGCAGCACGTTGCGCGACGACCGGTCGGACATCCGGCCCCAGACATAGGACGACAGGAAGGACGCCACCGACGACGCCAGCACCAGTGCGCCCAGCTGGTCGAAGCCGCCCTGCCCCGCCTTGGCCCCCAAAAGGATCAGGTAGGGCGGCGCCAGCGCCGTGGCGGTCAGCAAGCCCCGCACGATGATGAACAGAAGAAGCTGCCGGTCCTCGGTCAGAAGCGACATCTGCCCCAGCGATGTGCCCTCGGGCTCTTGCGGGGTCGGCTGTTCCCGCAGGGTCGAGAACAGCGCCCCCGCGATCAGCCACAGCGCGGCCGCGAGGCTCAGCGCGCCGATGACCAGCGCGAACCGCGGGCCGAGGTCCAGCACGAGGATCAGCGCGAAGACGATGACGCCGACGCTCGCCACGCTGGCCGCGAGCCCCGTGGCCGAGCCGCGCCGCGACGTGCCCACGGTCTTGCCGAGAATGTCCTTGTAGCTGACCGAGCAGACGGACCGCGCCAGCGCCAGCACCGCCAGAAGCAGGCAGATTACGATGCCCGCCGCGTTGCCGTCAAGCGTCAGGCCTGCCAGCACGATCCCCGCACATGCGGCGCCCTGCACCGCCGATCCGCCCGCCCAGGCCCATTTGCGCCGGGCCATCGCGTGAATGCGCGGCGCCGTGAACAGCTGCGGCAGCAGCGCGCCCGCCTCGCGGATCGGGACCAGCAGCCCGACGAGGAAGGACGACGCGCCCAGCGTGTTCAGCAGCCAGCTCAGCACCAGCTTGGGCGACAGCAGCCCGTCGGCCAGCTTGGTCATCGACAGCGACGTGGCATGGCGCAGGAAATTGCCGGGCTCGTCGGCCTGCGCTTCCTCGTTCAACCCGCCGGGGTCGTCGGTGTCGTCGGTCAATGCCTCGAACAGCGTTTCCTCGTAACTCGTCGTGTCGCTCATCCCGCCCTCCGTCTGACCTGATCGCATCTAGCACCCCGCGGGCGCGAGACACGTTACCATATTGACACGTGACTAAATGCGCACCTATTGTGATCCATGGACGCGATCTTCAAAGCCCTCAACGACCCCTCCCGCCGCGCGCTGCTGGACGCGCTGCGCCGGCGCGATGGACAGACCCTGACCGAGCTTGTCGAAACCATCGACATGACCCGCTTCGGGGTCGCCAAGCACCTTGGGCTTCTCGAGGACGCGCACCTGATCACCACCGTCAAGCGCGGGCGTTTCAAGTACCACTATCTCAATGCCGTGCCCCTGCAGGAACTGGTCGACCGCTGGATCGAACCGATGCTGGCAGGGCCCACCGCGCGCGGCCTCATCGACCTGAAAACACACTTGGAAAAGGACACTGCCATGCTGACGCAACCCAAGCCCGACCTGGTGCTGCATACCTTCATCCGCTGCACCCGCGACGCCCTGTGGGAGGCGCTGACCCGCGCCGAAATCCGGGCAGGCTATCACTTCGCCGCGAAATCCGTCGAGGGCGACCTTGCGAAACCCGGCGATGCCGTGGTGATGACCCGCCTCGACGGCGGCCCGATGCTGCGCGAGGAGGTCATCGCCCTCACGCCCAAGTCCCGCATCGAAGCCACGTTCGAGCCTGCCTGGATGCCGGACGCTCCGTCTTCGCGCACCGTCATGATGATCGAAGAAAGCCCCGGCGGCATGAAGCTGACCGTCGAGCATTATGACCTGCCGCCGGGCTCGGAGGGCGTGAACGAAGGCTGGTCGCGTCTGCTGTCGGGTCTGAAGACCTGGCTCGAGACCGGCGAAAGCGTGCGCTTCGCGCAGGCAGGCTGAGCCGGGGAAGGCTTTGATCGACCCGTGGCCATGCCCGGCGACGGAAGGGCACGGCCAACACGAGCCCCACGCGGGCCCGGACTTACAGCACACGAGAAGACAGGGCGCGGCGCTTTCAACGGGCGCCGCGCCCTTTGTCTTGACTTGGGCGCCGGTCCCCGGCACTCGGGGGCCACATAACTTGCAACCGGGCGTTCCGTGGGCGCCAAACCGACGAGGAGGCCCGACATGGCCCAGATCTCCCTCACCTTTCCCGATGGCAATGCGCGCGCGTTCGACGCCGGCGTGACCGCGGCCGACGTGGCCGCGTCGATCAGCACGTCGCTGGGCAAGAAGGCCATTTCCGCCAGCCTCGACGGCGAACACTGGGACCTGCAATGGCCGATCGAGCGTGACGGCGCCATCGCCATCCACACGCTGCAGGACGACGCCCCGGCGCTGGAACTGATCCGCCACGACCTGGCCCACATCATGGCCCGCGCGGTTCAGGAGATCTGGCCGGACGTGAAGGTGACCATCGGACCCGTGACCGATCACGGCTGGTTCTACGACTTCGACCGGACCGAGCCCTTCACCCCCGAGGACCTGGGCCAGATCGAGGACCGGATGCGCAAGATCATCAACGCGCGCGAGCCCGTGCGCACCGAGATCTGGGACCGCGCCCGCGCCATCGCCCATTACGAAGAGACCGGTGAGCCGTTCAAGGTCGAGCTGATCGAGCGCATCCCCGAGGACGCGCCCATCCGCATGTACTGGCACGGCGACTGGCAGGATCTCTGCCGCGGCCCCCATCTGGCGCATACGGGACAGGTGCCCGGCGATGCATTCAAGCTGATGGGCGTTTCCGGCGCCTACTGGTTCGGTGACGTGACCCGGCCGCAGCTGCAGCGGATCACCGGCGTGGCCTTCAAGAACAAGAAGGACCTGAACGCGCACCTGACCATGCTCGAGGAGGCCGCCAAGCGCGACCACCGCAAACTCGGCCGCGAGATGGACTTGTTCCACATGCAGGAAGAGGCCCCCGGGCAGGTCTTCTGGCACCCCAATGGCTGGACGATCTACACCGCACTGCAGGACTACATTCGCCGCAAGCAGCGCGCCGGCGGCTACCGCGAGATCAACACTCCGCAGGTGGTCGACCGCAAGCTGTGGGAAGCTTCGGGCCACTGGGACAAGTACCAGCACCACATGTTCCTGGTCGAGGTGGACGAGTCCCGCGATGGCGAGGAGGACGACGCCTCGGCCAAAAGCAAGGCGCACACCCGCATCAACGCGCTGAAGCCCATGAACTGCCCCTGCCACGTTCAGGTTTACAACCAGGGGCTGAAATCCTACCGCGACCTGCCGCTGCGGCTGGCCGAGTTCGGGTCCTGCGCGCGGTTCGAGCCGTCGGGCGCGCTGCACGGGATCATGCGGGTTCGGGGTTTCACCCAGGACGACGCCCACATCTTCTGCGCCGAGGAGCAGATCGAGGAGGAATGCGCCCGCTTCATCGAGTTCCTGGCCGATGTCTACGCCGAGCTTGGCTTTCCCACCTTCGAGATCAAGTTCGCCACCCGTCCCGAGAAACGCGTGGGGTCCGAAGAATCGTGGGATTACGTCGAGAATGCGCTGGAGGAGGCGATCCGCAAGACCGGGCGCACCTACACGCTCGAGGCCGGGGACGGTGCGTTTTACGGACCGAAGCTCGACTTCTACCTGACCGACGCCATCGGGCGGGTCTGGCAGTGCGGCACGTTCCAGGTCGACCCCAACCTGCCCGAGCGTCTGGACGCGACCTATGTGGGGCAGGACGGCGAGAAGCATCGCCCGTTCATGCTGCACCGCGCCGCGCTGGGATCGTTCGAGCGGTTCATCGGTATCCTGATCGAGGAGCATGCCGGCCGCCTGCCGCTGTGGCTTGCGCCGCGGCAGGTGGTGGTGGCGTCCATCGTGTCCGACGCGGACGAGTATGTTTCGGAAATCACGGAGCTTCTGCGGAAGAACGGCATCCGGGCCGAGGCCGACACCCGCAACGAGAAGATCAACTACAAGGTGCGCGAACACTCGGTCGGCAAGGTGCCGGTGATCCTTGCCATTGGCGCGCGCGAGGTCGAGGAGCGGACCGTGTCGCTGCGCCGGCTGGGCGAGAAGCAGACGCGCAGCCTGACGCTGGACGCGCTGGTGGACGAGCTGGTGGCCGAGGCCACGCCGCCGGATCTCAGGTGAGGGCGGCGCGGGTTTCGGGGGTCCAGCCCAGGTAAAGCGTTCCGTCGTGGTCGATGACGGGACGCTTCATCAGCGTTGGATGCGCCGCGATGAGCGTGGCGGGGTCGCCGGCCCGCTCGGCCTCGTCGAGACCACGCCAGGTGGTCGAGCGGCGGTTGACGATGGCGTCGCCGAAGCACGCCACCAGCCGGTCCAGCAGGTCGGCGGGAATCCGGTCGGCGCGGATGTCGCTCACCTGCGGGTCATGGCCCGCCTCCTTGAGGGATTTCAGGGCCTTGCGGCAGGTATCGCAGGTTTTGAGCGCGTAGACATGCATCTTTGTCACCGTTGGAGAATTTGACACCGTAGTTTTTCTTGCAATCGAAGGCAGAATTTATCAGCCTTTTTGCGTGATTAGCACTGAACGACCGGCGAGCCTTCCCTCGGAGCGGCCACTACTGGGACTTTCTGGCTGCACCACCCCCGCCGCAATACCGCGGGCGGGACCACGACGACAGGGAGAAAACGGCATGCCCACTGGCACCGTAAAATGGTTCAATACTACCAAGGGCTTCGGCTTCATCGCGCCGGATGCCGGCGGCAAGGACGTCTTCGTCCATATCTCGGCGGTGGAACGCGCCGGGATGACCGGCTTGGCCGACAACCAGAAGGTGAGCTATGAGCTGATCGCGGGCCGTGACGGCCGCGAATCGGCGGGCGAACTTCAAGCGCTCTGACGCTCAGGATATTCCCGAGGATCTGGCCCGCGCCGCCCACCCGGCGCGGGCTTTTTCGTGCACGGCCCGTGCAGCACGTGTGCCGCATGCGTCGGGTCAGCGTGCCCGCCGCGTGCACCGACCTGCCCACGGCGTACACCCGCCGGCACGGGGCGTGCCGACGGCGTCGGACAAGTGGCACGGTGCGTGCACCGCGCGTCGGACAGGATCAGTCGAGACCCTTGTGCGTCGGGATGCCCTTCTCGGCCGGGATGTACTCGACCCGGCGGGGCGCGTGGCGCCGGGGGACCGGGTGCTGCATCACCTGGGCATAGGTCATGTGGGTGGTGGGTTTGCCGCAGCAGATCTCGCCGCCCGCGTAGACGGGCTGGAGCCCATTGGGGCAGAAGTTCTCGTGCGTCTTGAACGGATAGACCTGCTGTTCGGCCATGGCCGGCGCGGCGAGACAGCCCAGCGCCAGGGCGATTGCGATACGTTTCATATTGACCCCTCGTCGGTGGCCCCCGGGCCGATCCCGCGCGCCTGTGAAGGGAAGGCTAGCCGCGAGATGCCGCCCGGTCAATTTCCCGGTTTGGAAACAGTGGGGTAAGGCCCGGTCGCGGCCCTGGCCGCGATGGGGCTTTCCAGTGGAAAGCCCCAAGGGCCGAACGCGGATTGCGCGAGCAATCCGCAGGCAAGCGTGAAGCGCCCGGTCTGGGGTTCGCCGGGACCGTCGCGCCAGTGGCGCGGCGGAAGCCCGGGGGACGGTCGGGCGTCTACGGTCGTGCGTCTCGGAGAGGGCAGCGCCCGGCCCGAGGGGGGCGTGAAGCGCCCGCCCTGGGGTTCGCCGGGACCGTCGCGCCAGTGGCGCGGCGTCAGCCCGGCGGACGGTCGGGCGTCTACGGTCGTGCGTCTCGGAGAGGGCAGCGCCCGGCCCGAGGGGGGGCGTGAAGCGCCCGCCCTGGGGGGCGGGTCGGGCGCTGCCCGGCGTGCCGCCGGGCGATCGAAGATGCAATTATATCTATGGGACACGAAAGATATCCAAAAAACCCTCTATCCCTCTTGCGTCTCGAAAGACCACCCACGATGAAGCAGAATAGTAGTCCAATCCATCCAGCTTTGCCATCTCCGCAAATCTAAGGATGTTCTCATTATCATCTGTGACGCAAGCATGAGCCAATCGCACAACAGCCGAAGAGTCTGACCAGTCGTGGCTTCGAAGAACCTCCGCGATTTTCCGCTCACGCTCCTTGCTTTCCATATCCCGATCAATCTTATAGCTCAGCGCATGATTAATCACAAAAGCGGAACGCTCTCTGTTCGTCAGGCTTCTCGGCCCATTTTTACCGAACACACACAGCCTTCGCGCCATCTTAGTCAATCCGGCATCGAGAAACTCATGAGAGTCTGACAAGACACACGATCGAGAGCTCTCAAGATCACGGGGAAGAAGTTTCTGCCAAAGTAAGTGAAGACAGAAATATCCAACTTGATAAATACGCGCGACTGAGCGACGCAGGTACTTCCGAGTTATCCGCACTTGTTCGCCAATTCTAGGTAGATCCTCAGGATTACACCCTGCTGCAACGCAGTTATCGATATACCGTCGGTTAACAATACCACCAGCGTGCGCTATTATGTGTCGCCTCTGGCACGCTTCCGTAAATTCGGCAATTAGTTCTTTATCACTCGTAAAATTAACAGAGAACTTCTTCTCCAGCTCACGAAGGATTTTGGTATGACCGGTATTCAGAAGTAATTTCTCGATTTTTGACTCGATCACTGCATTTCGGGCATCAGACACTGAATCAAACTCCATCAGCTCACCGAGAGAAATTGTATCATCGTCTTGCGCAAATATTTCCGGCTTGATCTCGGCCATAAGCCTCAACATATTCGCCAGCAGAACCTCATACTCTGATAAATACGCACCTAGAGTTGTTTGCAGCATATTACCAGCAACAACCACGACGTGAGTCGACCTATTTATCCGGTTGATAAGATGTCTTACATCTTCAGATCGGATCTCAAATTCTTTGACACTGGTTTCACCGTCAAAATACTCCCTCTCCTCCACCGCTTGTTCTGATGCGATCTTTCGAATACTTTCGGTATTCTCCCCAATGATATTATCTACACTTCGGCTGGCGATCGCAGGAATAGTATCAAAAAATGCTAACGCTGTTTCTGTCCATTCAATGCTTAGAAGCCTCAGCTTGTCGCTTTCCGTAACCTCGGGAAGTTTCTCGACTTTCGATGATTCTTCAATTTCTTCGGCACTTCCTTCGTCGGGTTCAGCCTCTTCGTCATCTGAAACAAATTCGATGCGGGAAGCGCCGTCACTCAGATAACTTAACCTGAAGGTGACTGTATCTTTGCGGGTATCAGCTCCACCCATCACCCAATCACCCCCATCAACTCCGCCCATTCGCGCTTGGTCAGGCCGCTCGTCTCCTGCGTGACCTCTTCGCCGGCCAGCATCCGCCGCACGACCTGCACGCCGGTGGCCGAGAGCTGCGCGGCGCCCAGGCGGTATTCCTCGAAGGCGGCATAGGCGAGCGGGACCCAGTCGCGGACCAGGTCGCAGATGACCTCGGCGTAGACGCGGATCTCGTACTGGGCGTGGGGGTCGGCGCGCAGGCGGAGGAAGTGGAAGAGGTTGTGCAGGTCCACCTTCCAGTACCACTGGGTGTAGACATTGGCGGGCAGGTTCATGCGGGCAAGCTCGCGCGCGAGACCCTGCTGCCCCTCCTGCCCCATCATCTGCTCGTAATGGTCGTAGGCGCGGTCGGAATCGGCCTTGAGGGTTTCCAGCACGCGGGCGGCCTCGTCGCCCTCGAGCGTGGCGCCGCGGCCCTGGTTGTTGATGCTGGACTGGGCGGCCAGGTGCTCGGGCGCGGGGATGTAGAACTCGCGGTCGAGCACCGAGTAGCGGGCGGAATACTCGTTCACGTTGGCGGTGCGGTGGCGGATCCACTGGCGCGCGACGAAGACCGGCAGCTTCACGTGCAGCTTGAGCTCGCACATCTCGAACGGGGTCGAGTGCCAGTGCCGCATGAGATAGCGGATCAGCCCCTCGTCGTTCTGCACCGACTTGGTGCCGCGGCCATAGCTGACGCGCGCGGCCTGGGTGATGGCGGCGTCGTCGCCCATGTAGTCGATGACCCGCACGAAGCCGTGGTCGAGCACCGGGTGCGCGCGGTAGAGCTGCGCCTCGATCCCCGGAGAGGTGGCCCGCAGCGTGGGCTGGGACTGGGCGCGCTGGGCGTCGATTTCGGCCTGCTGGTCGGGCGACAGGGGCATGGGGCGGTGTCCTTCCGGGCTTCGTGAGTCGAGGGCTACCATATCGTGGGGGCGGCACCCGCAAAACAACCATATGCGGGTTATCCACGACAATTGGGGCAATTTCCCCACAGGCGGGTGACGATTTGGCCGCAACCCCCGGGTGCGCTTGACCGGGCACGCGGACCGGGGGCACGGTGCCGGAAAAACAACGAGCAGACCTCCAAGGCAGGTAGAGCCATGTTCCGGATTCCCCTTTCCATCGCGCTGGCCGCGGTGTTGTCCCTTGCCGCCTGCGGCGGTCCCAACCCGTTCAATGCGCCCGAGGAAGAGACCGACGGCGGCACCGATGGCGGCACCGGCGGCGATGACGGCACGCCGATACAGTCCGATCGCGGCCTGCCCCCCGGCACGTCGTCGCCCAGCCCCGACAACGCCATCGTCCGCTACGAGGCCAACGACTCGGCCGGCGGCGGCGGTTTCGCCGAGGGGATCGAATACGACCGGGCCACGGACACGTTCACGGTCGACAACCTGGCCTTCGACGGCGACAACACCTACGCCCGCGGCACGGCGGTCAGCTCGCTCGGGCCGTTCGCGGTGTACGAGTCGGACGTGACGACCACCGACCCGGTCACCGGCAACGTGATCGACACCTTCCCCTACCGCGCGATCTACGGCGTGTCGCGCACCGGCCAGACCGAGTTCGCCATCGTGCGCACCGGCGGCTACCTGAATTACGGCTTCGGCGGCTTCGTCTACCAGCGGAACGCCGAGGACGCGGCCGGCAACCCGGTGACGCTGGATCTGCCGACCGAGGGCGACGCCGAATACGCCGGCGACTATGCGGGCGTGCGGATCTTCGACGGGAAAGGCGGGCTGGAATACGTGACCGGCGACGCGTCGATGCTGATCGACTTCAAGGATTTCAACGACAGCCAGGCGGGCGTGCTGCTGCGGGTGCGCAACCGGCGGCTGTACGACGTCAACGGCAACGACATAACGTCGGCCTACCTGGACGCGCTCGAGGCCGACAACGCCGACCTGATCCGGCCCAGCGCCACCGACGGCAGCGGCAACGAGGTGCTGGCCAGTATCGGCAGCCGGGTGAACCCGAACGTCGCCGACGCCAATGGCGAGATCGTGCAGGAGATCTTCGCGCGCTACTCCGAGACCGACGGCACGTCGTTCGAAGCGGGCGACGGCCAGTACTATGCCATCATGTCCGGCCAGAACGCGTCCGAGATCGTGGGCGTGCTGGTGATGGAGGGAGCGGACGCGCGCAGCGACGCGACCTTCCAGGAGACCGGCGGCTTCATCGTCTATCGTCAATGATGCGCGGGGCGCGATTGCCCCCGTCCTTTCGGCGCGCGACGCTGGCCCTGCTGGCGGCGCTGGCCCTTGCGGGGCCGGTCGCGGCCGAGCCCGCCGCGCTGAACCCCGACCAGATGCGGGTCGCCGCGGGCCGCGCGACGGCGTCGGGGCAGCCCTTGGCCGCCAAGGCCATGGCCGAGGCGCTGCTGGCGCGCGACCGCGATGACATCCAGGCCCTGCTGGCGCTTTCGCGGGCTGAGCGCGACCTGGGCGACTACGACGCGGCGCGCGACGCAGGAATGCGCGCCTGGTCGCTGGGCCGCCGGGACGAGGACCGCTATGCCGCCGCGCTGGCCGTGGCGCAGGCGCAGGCGTCGAAAGGCGCACGCACGCGGTCGCAGTTCTGGCTGCGCCGCGCGGTCGAGGTGGCGCCCGACGACCGGGCCGAGGCGCGGGCCATCCGCGATTACCGCTATGTCCGCGCGCGCAACCCTTGGGCGACGCAGCTGTCCTTCACCCTGGCGCCGTCGTCGAACGTGAACGGCGGGACCAGCAACGAGACCGCGGACCTGTACCTGAGCGGCACGCCCATCGGCGACCTCTACCTGCCCGACGCGCAGCTGGGCCCCACGGCCCGGGCGCTGTCGGGGGTCGAGCTGGCACTGGGCGTCAGCGCGTCGCGCCGCCTGCACGAGACGGCGACCGAGAAGACGACGCTGGACATGGGCCTGCTCCAGCGCAGCCACATCCTGTCGGACGAGGCCAAGCGCATGGCGCCCACGGCCTCGGGGTCGGACTTCGCCTATTCGGCCGCGACGCTGGGCATGACCCACAAGCGCAAGATCGACGACGGGCGCGGCGACCTGCGCTTTGGCCTGGCGACCCAGCGCACATGGTACGGCGGCGACACCCTGGCCCAGAGCGTGCGCGCCAGCGCCGCCGTGGGCTATGCCCTGACGCCGAAGACCAAGGGGCAGCTGAGCCTGTCGGCCGACCGCGAGAACGGGCTGAACGGGCGCGCCGACGTGACCGGCTGGCGGCTGGGCGCCGGCGTGGGACGGGTCACCGACAGCGGCCTTCAGCTGAGCGCCGCGATCAGCCACAGCGACCGCGACTCGGCCTCGGGCGCGCTGGATTTCCGCGAGACCGAGATCACGCTGGGCGCCGCCCTGCCCGAGCCGGTCATGGGCGCGCAGGTGTCGTTCAGCCTGTCGGCGGCGGACCGGCATCACGACAGCCTCCCCTTCGCGCTGAACGGGCGCGACGACAAGCGGCTGGCCGCGCGCGCGACCATGGCGTTCCCGGCGCTGGATTACATGGGGTTCGTGCCGGACGTGACGGTCGAGGCATTGAAGAATTCGTCCACGGTCGACCTGTATGACCGGCGCGAATTCGGCGTGTCGCTGGGCGTGCGGTCGCGATTCTGACGCTTTACGCGCGGGTCGCCCGGCCTAGCTTTCGGCGCAATCGAAAGACAATCGCGGAAAGGACTTACCGATGGCAATCGAGTATCTTCACACGATGGTGCGTGCCAAGGATCTGGACAAGACCATGGCGTTCTTCAAGCTGCTGGGCCTGAAGGAGCGGATGCGCAAGGAGGTCGAAGCCGGCCGTTTCACGCTGGTGTTCATGTGCCCGCCCGACCAGGACGACGGCACCGCCGACGTGGAGCTGACCTATAACTGGGACGGCGACGACGCCCTGCCCGACGACAGCCGCCATTTCGGCCACCTGGCGTATCGCGTCGACGATATTTACGACATGTGCGCCAAGCTGCAGGATGCGGGGGTGACGATCAACCGCCCGCCGCGTGACGGGCACATGGCCTTCGTGCGCTCGCCCGACAACATCTCGGTCGAGCTTTTGCAGAAGGGCGACGCGAAGGAGCCGCAGGAACCTTGGGCCAGCATGGAAAACACCGGGCACTGGTAAGCCTTGGCGCCGCGGCGGCCCTGACCCTGTGGGCCGCCGCGGCCGAGGCCCAGTGCCGGCTGGCGCTGGTGCTGGGCCTCGACATCTCGTCCTCGGTGGATGCCGAGGAGGACGCGCTGCAGCGCCAGGGCCTCGCCCGCGCGCTGATTGCCCCGCAGGTGGTTCAGGCCGCCACCGCCCTGCCCGGCCAGCCCGTGGCGATCGCTGTGTTCGAATGGTCGGGCCGCTGGCAGCAGGACCTTCTTCTGGACTGGACCATGGTCGAAAGCGCCGCCGACATGGAGCGGATCAGCGCCACCATCGCCGCGTCGAAACGATCCTATGCCGATTTTCCGACGGCGATGGGATACGCGCTGGGCTATGCGTCGGACCTGTTGCGCCGGGCGCCGCCATGCCTGTTCCGCACGCTGGATTTGTCGGGCGACGGGATCAACAACGACGGGTTCGGCCCCGCGCTGGCCTACCAGAACTTCCCCTACGAAGAGGTGACGGTGAACGGGCTGGTGGTGACCGGCCACGACCAGGCCGTCGTCACCTTCTTCGAGCGCGAGGTCCGGCACGGCCCCGGGGCCTTCATCGAGGTGGCGCGCGGCTTCGAGGATTTCGAGCGCGCCATGCGCCGCAAGCTGGTACGCGAGCTGGGCGCGCGCGTGATCGGGCTGGCCGAATGATCCGGGCCGCGCTTGCCGCCCTGCTGGGGCTTCTTTCGATGACGACCGCCGAGGCCGGGTGTCGCCAGGCCCTGGCGCTGGGGCTCGACATCTCGGGGTCGGTGGACGCGACCGAGTACCGGTTGCAGCGCGACGGGCTGGCCGACGCCCTGTCGCGCCCGGCCGTGCGCAGCGCGCTGTTCTCGACCCCCGGCGAGGTCGTCTGGATCGCCGTTTTCGAGTGGGCGGATCCCGGGCAAAGCCACGTGATCCAGCCATGGGCCGCGCTGACCGATGGCGCGGCGCTGGACCGGGTGACCGCGCGGTTGCGGGGCGGCACCCGTCCCGATTTCGGCCCCTCGACTGCCTTGGGCTCGGCCATGGAAGCCGGCGCCGCCCTGCTGGCCGGGCGCCCCGACTGCGCGACGCTGACGCTGGACGTCTCGGGCGACGGGCCATCCAACACCGGCCCCCGCCCGCGCGATGCGCGGCGGGCGCCGGCGTTGGCGGGCGTGACCGTGAACGGGTTGGTGGTTGCGCCGGACGCAAAGGCCGCTTCCCAGCTAGAGTCCTACTTCCGCGCCGAGGTCATCAGCGGGCCCGGCGCCTTCGTCGAACGCGCGGACGGGTTCGAAGGCTACGCCGACGCGATGGAACGCAAGCTGATCCGCGAATTGCGGTCGATGCTGCTGGGCGCGCTTCAGTAGATATAGCGGATCTGGTCGGTCCAGTAGCGTTCGACCCGGCGCAGCGTGCCGTTGATGAGATCGACCTGGTCGTAGCTGAGCACGTTGCGCGATTGCAGCCCCTCGGCGTGGCGGGCGAAAAGACGGCCCACCGCCTCGTGCACCTGCCGGCCTTTCGGCGTCAGCCGCACGCGCACCGCGCGGCGATCGATCTCGCAGCGCTGGTGGTGCATGTAGCCCATTTCGACCAGCTTCTTCAGGTTGTAGGAGACGTTCGAGCCCTGGTAGTAGCCGCGGGTCTTGAGCTCGCCCGCCGTCACCTCGTTGTCGCCCACGTTGAACAGCAGCAACGCCTGGACCGGGTTCACCTCCAGCACGCCGACGCGTTCGAATTCATCCTTGAGAACGTCGAGAAGCAGCCTGTGCAACCGCTCGACCAGGGACAGCGTATCCAGGTATTCCTTGATGAAACCCCGTTTCTCGGCGGTTTCCACCCTTTGCAGCGAACTCATCTCGCACCTCGCCATTCTGCATCGCCGGGCGAAGATGCGACGAATTCGCTAATTAATGGTTTATCCCGGAGATCAGGCCACGCCGCCGCGCACGTGTTCGGCCATGTGGGCCGCGATGTCGGCGATCAGGTCGGCGTAGAGGGGCGGCGCGGGGGCCTGCCCGCTAACCCACTGGTAAAGGTCCTGGTCGTTTTCCAGAAGCATCTGCTGGTAGAGCGCCACGGTCTCGTCATCCAGTTCGGCCAGCCGGTGGTCGGCATAGGCGCCCAGGATCAGGTCCATCTCCTTGATGCCGCGCCGCCAGGACCGGATCCGCAGGCGGCGCAGCATGGTTTCGCGATCGCCGGCCTCTGTCATTGGGCGGTCTCTTGCATCCGGCGCAGACGCTTTTGCAGCCGGCCCAACGTGTCGGCCTGCTGCACCATCGCGCGCTGAAGCTGGCGCATCTCGTTGAGAAGCTGGGTCATGTCGTCGGAAAGCGGTGCCGGCTCGGACGGCGCGGCGAGGCCGTCGCCCTCGCCCGTCATCAGCCAGCGCAGGCTGACATTCAGCAGCCCCGAGATGGTCTGAAGCTGGTTGGCGCGCGGCTCGGACATGTCGTTTTCCCACTTCTCGAGCGTGCCGATGCGCACGCCGATGCGATGGGCGAGTTCGTTCTGCGAAAGGCTCGCGGCCTGGCGCGCGTCGGCCAGCCGATCGCCGAAGGTCGCGGTGTCGTTGGAATACCAATCGTGCTGCGTCTCTACCAGGTCGTCGGTCATGGTGATCCTCGATCCGTTTTTCGCTGTTGAAGGAAGCTAGGGCCAAGCCTAAGACAAACCAGCTTTGCGAACCACCGGAGGACGACCATGGATATGCTTTCCGCGACACTGGGGCGGGTCAAGCCGTCGCCCACCATCGCCGTCACCACCAAGGCGGCCGAGCTGAAGGCCGAGGGGCGCGACGTCATCGGCCTTGGCGCCGGCGAGCCGGATTTCGACACGCCCGACCACATCAAGGACGCGGCCAAGGCCGCCATCGACGCGGGCAAGACCAAGTACACCGCGCCCGACGGCATCCCCGAGCTGAAGCAGGCGATCTGCGCCAAGTTCAAGCGCGACAACGGGCTGGACTACACCCCCAAGCAGGTCAGCGTGGGCACCGGCGGCAAGCAGATCCTGTATAACGCGCTGATGGCCACCCTGAACCCGGGCGACGAGGTCATCATCCCCGCGCCCTACTGGGTCAGCTATCCCGACATGGTCCTGCTGGGCGGGGGCGAGCCGGTGGTCGTGGAATGCGGCATCGAGCAGGGCTTCAAGATGACGCCCAAGCAGCTGAACGACGCGATCACGCCCAAGACCAAGTGGCTGATCTTCAACTCGCCCTCGAACCCGACGGGCGCGGGATACACCCGCGAGGAGCTCAAGGCGCTGACCGACGTGCTGGTGCATCACCCGCACGTTCTGATCATGACCGACGACATGTACGAACACCTGCGCTTCGGCAATTTCGAGTTCACGACCCCCGCCCAGGTCGAGCCCGAGCTCTACGACCGCACGCTGACCTGCAACGGCGTGTCGAAGGCGTATTCCATGACCGGCTGGCGGATCGGTTACGCGGCCGGACCCGAATGGCTGATCGGCGCCATGCGCAAGATCCAGTCGCAAAGCACGTCGAACCCCTGCTCGATCAGCCAGTGGGCGGCGGTCGAGGCGCTGAACGGCCCGCAGGAGTTCCTGCAGGACTGGTGCCGCAGCTTCGAGCGGCGCCGCGACCTGGTGGTGTCCGAGCTGAACCAGTGCAAGGGCATCACCTGCCCCACGCCCGACGGCGCCTTCTACGTCTACCCGTCCATCGCCGAGCTGATCGGCATGGTCAGCCCGGCGGGCGCGGCCATCGACAGCGACGAGGCCTTCGCCACCGCGCTTCTGGAAGAGGAAGGCGTGGCCGTAGTCTTCGGCGCGGCCTTCGGGCTGAGCCCCGCCTTCCGCGTCAGCTATGCCACCTCCGAGGCCGCGCTGACCGAGGCGATGACGCGCATCAAGCGGTTCTGCGCCGGGTGCAGCTGAGCGGGTACGCCGGGCGCGGCACGGGCCCGGTACCGCGGCAGACAGACTGAGAGGGGCCACCATGTCGCTGGAACTGCCCGAGTATTTCTTCCGCGTGCGCGAGAACGGGGCTTTCGTGTTCCGCGTCGATTCCGACAATCGCCAGCGCCGGATCGAGATGGACCAGATCGCGGTCGTCAACATCCGCAACGGCGAGGTGAAGCCCAACGGCGAGCGCACGCTGGACGCACACGACATGGCCGCCATCACCGAGTGGATGGAGGAACGCCGCGCCACGCTGGCCTACCGCGAGATCGACGACATCCTGCGCACCGTCGATCACCTCAACCACACCGCCCACTGGGTTCAGACCAAGGCCACGGAAGAGCAGATCGACGCCATCCTGAATCCCCTGCTGCTGTCGATGCACGATCTGCGCCAGGTGCTGGTCCGCAAACGCACCGACCGCATCATGCGCGAGCGCGAGGCGAACGAGCCGGAGTGAGCGCCATAACGGACCGGCGCACGGCCCGGCCCGGATCACTCACTCGGGCACGGCGAAGGTGAGCGAGGCCCAGAGGCTTTCCCACGCGGCGCCGGTTTCCTCGGCCACGTCGTCGCCGGGACGGCGCAGCACGACGGCATCCACCAGGTAGCTGTGGCCGGCAGTGACCGGCACTGTCGCGACGCCCTCGGCATCTGTCGTCACTGTGCTGACCGTCACTTCGCCATCCGGGTCACGGTCGAAGATCTCGACCTGCGCGTCACCGCGTGGCTCGGACTGGTAGAAGACCTGCACGTCGATCCCGTCGCCTGTGTCGCCGGTATAGGGGTTCTCGAGCGCGACGATCTCGGTGACCAGGCCGAAGGCACGGTCCTGCCCCGCGCCCTCGCCCACTGCGACGAGCGACTTGGCGTGGCGGGAATAGATTTCCTTCGGGGCCACGCCCTCCTGCCCCGCGTCGGCGTGGGCGTCGATCACCCATTCGGCGTCCTTGTGGGTGACGAAGTTCACGAAACTGTCGTAGCTGGAATAGGTCAGGTCGTAGTCGCGGGTGACGTGGACCACGATGGCGAGCCCGTCCTCATCGACGGTCGTGCTCAGCGCCGGGCGGTCGCCGATGCGGCCCTCGACCGGGGCCACGTCGTCGCCCTGCGCCAGGTCGAAACGGCGGAAGTTGTCGGGAATGTAGGCATAGCTCGATCCCTTGAAGTTCTCGCCCACCCGGATGGCGGCGGTCAGCGTGTCGCCGGGGGCCAGCGTATAATCCTCGGGGTCGATCCAAAACTCGTGGCCCCACGCCAGCGATGTGCTAGCTGCGATGGCGAGAATTGGGGCGAAAGGGCGAAAAAGGGACATGATGCGCAATATTTCCAAGGGCAGGTTGCCGGTCAGGGTGGCGCTGGGGTCGATGCTGTCAAGCGGGCTTCTGGGGCTTGCGATGCTCATCGCGGCTTTGTCATCGCCGCTGGCGGCGCACGAGGTCCAGCCCTCGGTGGCGGACGTGACCATCGGCGGCGACGAAATCACCCTGGATTTCGAGGCCACGCTGGAGCCCTTCATCGCGGGCGTCGACCTGGAGGGGCTGTCGGACACCAACGATTCGGACGTGGCGGACGAGGTCGACCGCCTGAGGGCGCTGGAGCCCGCCGCGCTGGAAGAGGCGTTCCGCGAGGCGTTCGACCGCTTCGCCGACCAGATCGACGTGACCGTGGACGGCGCGCGCGTGCCGCTGTCGCTGCAATCGGTCAGCGCCGCGCCCGTGGGCAACGTGGAGTTGCCGCGCCTGTCGGACTTCGTCGTGACCGGCCCGCTGCCCGAGGGCGACGCGCCCGTGGTCGTGCAGTGGGACGCGAGCCTCGGCGCGCTGGTACTGCGCCAGATGGGCGCCGGGCAGGACGGCTATACCGGCTACTTGACCAACGGCGCGGCCAGCGACCCGATCCCGCGCACCGGCGGCGCGGCGCAATCGGGCTTCGAGGCGTTCGTCGATTTCATCCCCGTGGGGTTCGAGCACATCGTCCCCCTGGGCCTGGATCATATCCTGTTCGTGCTGGGCCTGTTCTTCCTGTCCACGCAGCTGCGCCCGCTTCTGTGGCAGGTCACCGCCTTCACCGCCGCGCACACCGTGACGCTGGCGCTGGCCGTGCTGGGGGTCGTCAGCGTGCCCGGGTCCATCGTCGAGCCGCTGATCGCGGCCTCGATCGTCTATGTCGGCGTCGAGAACGTGCTGAGCCGGGGGATGACGCCCTGGCGGCCGCTGATCGTGCTGCTGTTCGGTCTGCTGCACGGGCTGGGCTTTGCGGGCGTGCTGACCGAATACGGGCTGGGCAGCAGCAACCTGGTGGGCAAGCTGATCGGCTTCAACGTGGGCGTCGAGCTGGGACAGCTGTTCGTGATCGCCGTGGCCTTCGCGCTGGTGGGCTACTGGTTCGGGCGCAAGAACTGGTATCGCCGCGTCATCGCGAACCCCGCCAGCATCGCCATCGCGCTGGTCGGGGCTTGGTGGTTCGTGGAGCGGACGCTGCTGTAGGCGCCCGCCCCGGTGCGGGAACGGCTGATCAGGACGATCCCATCAGCCCCGGCCAATTGGCATCCCCGCGGCTGATATGCGTGGGGATGTCACGGTTCCAGCGGCGCTGGATCCGGCGCGAGTAGTTGAGGTAGAGCTTGCCATCGACGATGCGCCAGGCCTCGGGCGTGGTCGAGGCGGTGTAGCCCTCGCTCACCGCCCAGGCGCAGAAGCCGCCGTATTGCGGGGCATAGGCCTCGGGGTCGGCGGCGAAGGCATCGCGGTTGGCGGCGCTTGCGAACCGCCAGGTCGCCCCGCCCCAGTCGTGGGTGATGGACGGATCGCCCGGCACCGGGCGGCCTTCGGTGAAATAGGCGACGGCATCCGTGCCGTCGATGGCGATGCCGTCCTCGGCATAGACCTGCGGGGCGGCCTGCGCGGCCAGGGGCCCGGCGATCAGGCCGAGGGCGGGAAGACTGGCGGCAAGCGCCAGGAAGCGGCGGCGGTCGGCGGTCATGGCAAGCGTCCTTTCATGCTGCATGACCCGACGTTAGGCAGCGCCGCGGCCCCGCGATAGCGGGCTCACCGACATGTCAGGGTGCGTGACGCAGGACCGCGAATTGTTACATCAGGCCGCCGCAGGCGCCGTCGCGGCCTGAAGGCTGCAGAACTCCTCCAGCACGTCCGCGTAGTCGGGGTTCGACCGGGCCACGTGCAGGATCGCGGCGAGCATCCCGGTCTTCGAGCCGCAGTCGAACCGCTTGCCCGAGAAGGCATAGCCCGCCAGGCCCACGCGGCCGATCCCGGCGGCGATCGCGTCGGTGAGCTGGTACTCCCCGCCCGCCCCCGGTGTGAGCGCGTCGAGATCCGCGAAGATCGACCCGTCGAGCACGTAGCGCCCGACGACCGCCTGGCGCGACGGCGCGGCGTCGATGGCCGGTTTCTCGACCATGCCCGAGGCGAAGATCATCGGGCCCTCGATGCTTCGGGGCGCGAGGATGCCGTAGGACGACACCGCGTCGGGGGCGACTTCCATGGCGGCGACCAGGTGACCGGCCTTGCCGTGTTCATAGGCGTCGACCATTTCGGCCAGGCAACCGCGGCCGCCGAGGATCAGATCGTCGGGCAGGATCACGGCCACCGCCCCCGGCAGCGCATGGGGGGCGGCGCAGTTCACCGCGTGGCCGAGGCCCAACGGCTCGTCCTGCATGACGAAGACGACCTCGTGTTCGCCCTCGTTCAGGCAGGCGGCCTCGAGCGTGCGGGCCACGCCGTTCTTGCCCTTCGACCGCAGCATCCGCGACAGGTCGGCGTCGTGGCGCACGTGACGCTCGATTGAACCTTTCGAGGGGTGGCTCACGAACACCATGCGCTCGATCCCCGCGGCGCGGGCTTCGTCGATGGCGTACTGGATCAGGGGTGTGTCGATGACCGGCAGCAATTCCTTTGGCGTCGCCTTGGTGGCGGGCAGGAACCGGGTGCCCAGGCCTGCGACGGGGAAAATTGCTGTGCGGACGGGATCGTTTTTCATCGACGGTCTTTCCTTTCGACAGGCCCTGCGGGCGGGGCGGTGGTGGAAAAGACTAGGTGGGACCGGTCGGGCCGGCCAATACCGGCGCAAAGCCCGTCCACGCCGGTTCGCGGGCGCAATCGGCCCATCTTTCGGCGCCTGTGGCCTGATTTTTCGGTAAAAATAGGGGAAAACCCGGTGCGCCGGCCCCCGTGACGCCTGCGGCTCGGGGCGCGGATCCGCGGTCCCGCGATTGGCCGATCCTCCATCGCTGCCGCCGGATTGCGCACATTGCCCGCGGAACGTGCACCTGGCGCAGCTTCGCACAAGGCTCCCCTTTGCTTCGCCCCGGCGGACCACTAGGTAAAGCGACGGTGCGTCGCATGGGCGGCGTTTCCTGCTTTCTTGCCCCTGGGATGTTCGATGACGATCAGCAAATCCGATCAACAGATTCTGCCCGCCCTGGCGAAACCCTATCCGAGGATCGCGGTCATCGGCTCGGGGTCGTGGGGCACCGCGCTGGCGACCGTGGCCAAGCGCGCGGGACGCGAGGTGGTGATCTGGGGCCGCGACGAGAAAACGACCGACGCCATTCGCGAACGCGGCGAGAATCCGAAATACCTGCCCGGGGTGGAGCTTCCGAAGGGGATCGACGCAACCACCGACATGGGCGCCGCGCTGAAGGACGCAGATGCGGTGCTGGTGGTCACGCCGTCGAAGACCCTGCGCAAGATCTGCGCCCGGATGAAGCCGCATCTGAAGAAGGGCGTGCCCGTCGCCCTGTGCGCCAAGGGGATCGAGACCAAGACCGGCCTGCTTCTGGGCGAGGTCGCGGCCGAGGAGCTGCCCGATCACCCCATCGGGGCGCTGTCGGGCCCGACCTTCGCCAAGGAAACGGTGCTGGGTCACCCCACGGCCGCCACGGTCGCCTTCGACTTCACCTATGCCGACCGGCTGTCGCCGAAGGACAGCCCGGCCGCGCGGCTGGCCATTTCCATGTCGTCCGAGTTCTTCCGCCCCTATATCAGCGACGACCTGGTGGGGGTCGAGATCGGCGGCGCGGTGAAGAACGTGATCGCCATCGCCTGCGGGATGATGTCGGGCGCGGGCTTTGCCGAGAACACGCGCGCCGCGCTGATCACCCGCGGCATGGACGAAATGAAGACCCTGGCCGAGGTGCTGGGCGGGCGGCGCGAGACGGTGACCGGCCTGTCGGGCGCGGGCGACCTGACGCTGACCTGTTCGTCGACCACCTCGCGCAACATGAGCCTGGGCACGCAGCTTGGCAAAGGTCTGAAGCGCGAAGAGTGCTTCGACGGCAAGCCGGTGGTGGTCGAGGGCGAAGTGAACTCGATCTCGGTCATCGACCTTGCGCAGCGCATCGGCGTGAGCCTGCCCATCTGCGAGTCGGTCCACGCCGTCCTGCACGAGGGCGCCGACCTGACACAGACGTTCCGTGACCTGTGGTCACGCCCGATCGAGGCCGAGCCGAAGGCGCTGGGCCTCGCATTCGATCATCCTTTCGGAGAAAATGCATGAGCTCTGACAGCTACACCCCCGGCGAAGACATGGCCGGGCGCCGCTTCGTCCTGGCCACCGACCTGGACGGCACGTTCCTGGGCGGCAGCGACGAGGATCGCAAGGCGCTCTACGACTGGATCGAGGCGCATCGCGACACGATCGGCCTGATCTTCGTGACCGGCCGCGATCCCAAGTTCATCGGCGAGCTGTGCGACGGCGGCGTGCCCTGGCCCGAATACGTGGTGGGCGACGTGGGCACCACCATCGCCCGGGTCGAGGACAAGCGCATCGCCCCCATCGACACGCTGGAGGCCGAGATCGCCGAGGCCTGGGGCGACGGCGGCGACCGCGTGCGCGAGGCGCTGGCCGACCATGCCGGCCTGACGTTGCAGCCCACCGATTTCCGGTATCGCGTGAGCTTCGACCTGGACCCCGACAAGCTGGACCGTGCCAGCATCGACCTGGTCCACGAGATGGGTTACGATGCGCTGATCTCGGACAACAAGTATTTCGACGTGCTGCCCAAGGGGATCAGCAAGGGCCCTTCGCTCAAACGGCTGGTGTCGCACCTGGGGATCGCGCCGAACAAGGTCCTGGCGGCCGGCGACACGCTGAACGACCTGTCGATGCTGGAATGCGGCCTGCCCGCCGTGGCCGTGGGCGGGGCGGAACCCGCCCTTGTCGAACGGGTTGAGGGCCTGAGCCACGTGCATGTTGCCACCGCCGTGGGCGCCGCCGGTATCATCGAGGCCGTCGCCCAGTTCGATTTTCACGCAACGCCCGAGGGATATTGATGCCGTCTGATCTGGTCATCGTCTACCACCGCCAGCCCTACGAAGAGGTCGAGGAAAACGGCAAGATCGTTTTCAAGGAGAACAAGAGCCCGAACGGCATCGTGCCGACGCTCAAGTCCTTCTTCGGCCGCGTGGACAAGGGCGCATGGGTTGCCTGGAAGCTGTCAGCGACCCCGGCCGAGCCCGATTTCGAGCGGGTGGTCGAGATCGAGGACAGCTTCGGCAAGTATTCCGTGTCGCGCCTGCCCCTGACCGAGGCGCAGGTGAAGTCGTTCTACCACGTCACCTCGAAAGAGGCGTTCTGGCCGATCCTGCACTCGTTCAAGGAAAAGTACGACTATGACCCCGTCGACTGGCCCACCTTCCGCGAAGTGAACTGGGCCTTCGCCGAGGCTGCCGCGAACGAGGCGGCGCAGGGTGCCGTGGTCTGGGTCCACGACTACAACCTGTGGCTGGTGCCGGGATACCTGCGCAAGCTGCGCCCCGACCTGCGCATCAGCTTCTTCCACCACACGCCCTTTCCCTCGGCCGACATGTTCAACGTGCTGCCCTGGCGGCGCGAGATCATCGAGTCGCTGCTGGCCGCCGACGTGGTGGGCTTCCACATCCCGCGCTATGCCGCGAATTTCGTGGGCGTGGCCGAGAGCCTGTTCACGGTCGAGACAGGCCCGCGCGAGGACGTGAACCCCGATTTCGTGAAGGAACACGTGGCCCTGTCCGAGCGCCGCGTGGCGCAGGAGATCACCTATCAGGGGCACAAGGTGCACGTGCAGGCCTCGCCGGTGGGCGTCGACGTGGACTACATCGAGGGCAAGGCCTCGGCCGACGAGACACAGGCCAAGGCGCGCGAAATCCGCGAGGAGATCGGTGAAGGCGCCATGATCCTGTCGGTGGGCCGCACCGACTATACCAAGGGCGGCACCGACCAGCTGATGAGCTTCGAGCGCGTGCTGGACGAGAACCCGCACCTGCACGGCAAGGTGCGCCTGATGCACGTGTCGGTCAGCGCCAACCGCAACATGACCGTCTACGAGGGCATCCAGAACGAGATCGAGGCCACCGTGGGCCGCATCAACGGCCGCTTCGGCACCTTCGACTGGACGCCCGTGACCCTCATGAGCCGGGCGATCCCCTTCGATGACCTTGTGGCCTACTACCGCGCCGCCGACGTGGCGTGGATCACGCCGCTGGCGGACGGGATGAACCTGGTCGCCAAGGAATTCGCGGCCTGCCGCACCGATAATCGGGGCGCGCTGGTGCTGTCGGAATTCGCGGGTGCGGCGGTCGAGATGGGCTCGGCGATCCTGGCGAACCCGTTCTCGCACAAGAGCATGGACCGCGCCCTGCTGCAGGCGCTGGATATGTCCGAGGCCGAGCAGGAAGACCGCATGAAGCACATGCGCGAGACCATCCGCAAATACGACATCAAGGCCTGGGCCGAGGACCAGATGGCCGGTTTCTCGGGCAAGGACGGCCCCCTGTAACGGCGGTCCGGATCCGCGAAACAGCAACGGCGGCACCCGAGGGCGCCGCCGTTCTTCGTTCGGATGATGGTGACCGGCGTCAGCCGCCCAGCGCGTTCGCGAACCCGAGGCCGCCGGTCAACAAGCCAAGCGCCACCTGAATGGAACTGACCGGAGACTCGGTCGCCAGCACCACATCGCCCGGCATGATCTGCAGGTTCTTGGCGCTGAAAAGCCCGTCCGCCGTGGTCATGTCGATCGAGAAGACCACGCGGGTCTTTCGCGGCCCGCGAACGCCGGCAGCCAGTGCCGAGACCGGGTATTCGCGCAGCACCAAGACACCCTCGGGATCGGCACGCGTTTCGGTCAGACCGCCAATCAGCGCCACGGCCTCAAGCGCGGTGACATGATCGCGCGGGAAATACACCAAGTCCTCTCGCCCAGCGGCACCGATGGACAGGAAATACCGGTCGTCTTCTTCCACCAGGATCGTGTCGCCGGGCCGGACCAGCGTATTCGCCTGCGGGTTCTCGTAGAGGGTCTTCAGCGACGTGGCGTAGTTCCGTTGCCCGCGCTGCAGTCGAATCAGGGGGTTGCGCAGGGTCGGCGCAACACCGCCCGCCTGGCCAAGAAGCCGGAGGACCGAAAGGTTGCGATCCTGCATTGGAAACACACCCGGAGACGCAACGCCGGCGGCGACGGTGACCGCGTTATTCTGCCCTTCGCGCAGCATCAGTTGAACCTGGCTCGAGGGGGCCACCTCGTTGAGTTGATTTTGAATGACCCGGCGGGCGACCTCGGGGCTTTGTCCCGCGACGCGCACGGAGCCGACATAGGGGATGAAAACGGTACCGCCGGGCGTGACCGTCATATCGCCCAGCGAGGTCTGACGTTCTTCCGTGCCGGTCAGCAGAGAGTTCTCCGAGCTGTCCCAAACGGTGATCGTGACCACGTCCCCGGGCTGGATCAGCTGGCCCATGGATCCGTGCGCGGATCTCGGCCAGCCATCGGTCCTCGTGACATTGACCGCGGGCCAGGCCTGCACGGTCGGCAACAGCGCACGGCTCACTTGATAGAACGCGTAATCCGCCGTGTCGGCATTGGCAGGACGGCTGATTTCGGATTGCAGCGCCGCGCCGCGTGGCAGGCTGCATCCTGCGAGCGCCGCAAGAAGCAGGGCGGCAAAGATCGTGCGCTTGCGTGTGGTCAAGTTTTCCTCCTGCCCGGGCATACTTCCGCCGGGGCTTTTGTCTCGCCCGGGCAATCTACTAGGATGCCGATCAAAAGCAATCGCCCGAGCCGGCGGTCGCAATCTCGGCGATGGATGATGCCATGAAACCACTGATCCTGATCGGCGCCACCGGTCTCGTTGGCGCACGCTTGGTGCGCGCCTTTCCGCTGATCGGCCGCGAGGTCGTCCGCATCGGCCGCGAGGCGGGCAGCGGGATCGACCTGCGGTGGGACATGGACTCGCCCCCGCCACCCTGCCCGTCCGCGCGCGGTGCGGCAGTGGTCGTCCTGGCCGGGGTGACGCCGGTGTCGGGAGATGCGTTCGATCGCAACGCAATCCTGGCACGCGCGGGCGTCGCGGCGGCGCGGCATTGGGGTGCAGCCCACGTTTTCGTCATGTCCACGTCGGCGGTTTACGGCGACACTGGTGACCGGCCCGCTTCCGAAGATGCCGCCCAGGCCGGAACCTCGCCCTACGCGCGGGCCAAGCTCGAGATGGAGCACGCCGTACGGGGCCCTGACGTCACTGCCCTGCGGCTGGCCAACGTGGCCGGCGCGTCCGAGCCGTTCCTGTCGATCCGCCGGGGCACCGCGCGTCTGGACCAGTTCACGGACGCGCCCGACGCGCCCTCGCGCAGCTTCATCGGGCCTGTGACCATGGCCCGCGCGCTGGCCGCACTGGCCGACCGCGCGGAGGCGGGCGAGCCCCTGCCGTCGGTGCTGAACCTCGCGGGGCGGACGCCGCTGCCCATGGCCGATATCTTCACTTCGGCGAACGTGTCACCCGACCGAGTCGCCGCGCCTCCGGGCGCCGTCGCCCGGGTGCATCTGGATGTCGGCGCGCTGGATCGCCTTTGGCCTGTCCCGTCGGCGGATGCCGCCGCGCTGTGGGACGAGGTGCGGGCGACCGACCCCGTTTCAGTCGACGCATGACACCGGGCAAACGCGCATTCGACATCGCCCTGGCGATGATGCTGGGCGCGATCCTGCTCATCCCCGGGCTGGTGATCGCGGGGCTGGTGTTGGTTCTGTCCGGCCGACCGGTGCTGCACCGATCCGAACGGATGCGCGGTATCAACGAGCCGTTCATGCTGTGGAAGTTCCGCTCCATGCGGCCGGACCCGGGCGATATCGGTGTGACGGGTGGCGACAAGAGCACCCGCATCACCCCCGTCGGTCGTATGCTGCGCCGCACCCGGCTGGACGAGCTCCCACAGCTTTGGAACGTGCTGCGTGGCGATATCAGCTTCGTGGGCCCCCGCCCGCCGCTGCGCCGCTATACCGAGCTGTTTCCCGAGCTCTACGCGCGCGTGCTGCAGACGCGGCCCGGAATCACGGGTCTGGCCACTCTCCGCTTCCATCGGCGCGAAGAGGTATTGCTAACCGCGTGCGAGACCGTGGCGGAAACCGAAGCAGTCTATTGCCGGCGCTGCGTGCCGCGCAAGGCGGCGCTGGACCTGATCTATGCGCGCAACCGCAGCCTGTGCTTCGACCTGGCGCTGATCGCCGAGACGGTGACGCGGATCCGCCCGCACTAGCGCAGGCCGGTATGGACGGCCTGAAGATCGAAATATCCCAGCGTCGGCGTCACGAACTGCCGCGACTGGCGGATCACGCCGCGCCCGTCGATCCAGTAGGTATTGCGCGTCGTCTCGCCCGCCTCGGTGCGGCAGCTTTCGTCCACCCGGGTGGTGACGAAGCGGCGCGAGGTGACGGTGATCGCCTGCCCGCCCGTGCGGGCGAGGGTGCAAAAATACCGCGTGCGCCGGATCACCTGCGGCCCCTCGAGCCGGTAGTGATCGCGCACCACCTGCGCCGGGCCCGCAATCAGCTGCGCCACGCGGGGCACCTCGGCCGAGGACAGGTCGAAGCCGAAGCCCGCCGTTCCCACGATCTGTCCGTCCTTCAGCGACACGGCGTCGCCATCTGCCGTGATCCAGGTGGTGACATCGCGGTTGACCACCTGCTGAAGCATCCCGGCCTCGAACCCGGACTCGGGGATGCGCAGGATCAGGATGTCGTTCGGCGCGGCGTTCAGCTCGGCGTCGGACAGGGTGATGCCCGGGGGCGGCCCGTCATCTCCGCGGCGAAAGAGGCCGACCGCCAGACCGCGGAAATCCTGGAAGATGGTGTCGCTGTTGGCGTCCCGGTTGGAGCACGCGCCCAGCGCCGCCAACAGCCCGACCCCGAGCGCGAACGCCCGGGCCGCCTGTGCAATCGGTGTCATCGCCATACCGTGCCCCAGCTGTCCTGCATGTCGGGCCGGTGATAGTCGCGCACCCGGTCGTAAAGACGTCCGTCGACCTCGAGCCGCGCGCCGCCGTCGCGGGTGATCGGCCGCAGGGTCGTCGACGCGGTGGTCTTCGACGGACGGCCCAGGAACTGACCCACCGGGATCTCCAACGTGATGCCCTTGTCGAACGACCCCTCGCCGAATTCCTCGGCCGAGACATCGGTCTTGGTGGCGAAGACGCCGATGCGCCAGCCGTTGGCGAATTCGCGGTGCAGGCTCAGGGTCGCGCCGACGTCGCCCGCCAGGTAGCGGCCCACGTCAAGCTGCACGTGGAATTTCTCGGGAAGCTTGTAATAGGCCGACAGATGCCCGGTGGCGACCGAGTAGTCCTGGAACCCGAACTGGGTGTCGAAATCGCGCTGGTGCACGTAGTTCAGCTCGGCCCCGAGGGCGAGCCGGCTGCCCACCGGTTTCCACAGAAGCTCGGTCGATAGCCCGCCGAACATCCGCTCGAGATAGCCCACCGTGACCCGACCGTAGAGGTTGTCCCCCGGCTTGAAGTAGTAGGCGCCTGTCAGCTTCTCGAGCGCGGGGTCGCCCTGTTCGTTGTAGAGGTTGAAGTTCGTGCGGACGCGGGGCAGCACCGAGTTGCTCTGCCGCACGCTGTCCGACAGGTTGCCCGCGATCCGCTTGGTGACCGAGCCGCTGAAGACGAGGCCCGGCCGCGGCTCGTAGGTCGCCTGGGCGCGGACGCCGACATCAAGGCGCAGCGGCTCTTCCGGCTCGAATAGCACGCGCCGGACGTAGGGACCGACCGACCAGTCGAAGCGCGGGAACACCGACGGCGACAGCGCGGCACGCCGGTCGCGTGCGGGCGGATCGGCGAAGCCTGTCGCGGCGAAGAGCTGCGCCGAGGCGTCGGGCTCCAGCACCAACGCCTCAAGATCCGAGCGGCGCATCACGATCGCCGACAGCGGCAGGCCGTCCGAGCTGGGCACGATGCGGAACGTCTCGACCGAGCTGGGCATCGTGCGGCTGAGCGCGCGCGCCGTGCGGCCGATGGCCTGCGGCGCCATGCCGTAACGCTGGTTGCGAATGCGGACCTCGACGGTGTTCGGTCCCTGGACCTGCAGCGACTCCACGTCGATCCCGCTGCCCGCCAGGTCCCGCTCGAGCGCGCCCAGCAGCGTGGTCTGCGCGGTCGGTCGGGCGGCCCAGGTCTCGATCCATTTCTCGGGCGCCGAAGCGCGCGATGGACGCGGCGCCACGGGACCCGGCGCCCGGATCACCTGACCCTGCACCGGCGGGCGGTTGGGGTTGCCCTGGAAGGTCAGGCTGACGCCGAATTCGCTGCCGTAAAGATAGTAGCCGCCGACCGTCACCGCGTCGTTGACCCGGTAGACCGCACCGAAGTTCAGCGGGCTGTCGCGGTCGAGGATCCGTTGCGACGCGATGGCACCGTTGCCGGTTTCCAGGTCGTAGGCGTCCGAGCTGTATTCAGCCATCAATGACAGGCGCGGCGTGGCCTGCCAGATGGCGCTGGCGAAGGGCGCGGCGTCGCCACGAAACCACTGGTCGACATTGAAGTTGCCGCCCCGACCGTTGTCGATGGGCTCGCGCGTGCCCGTCGAAAAGGCCGGGTTGTAGCTGCCCAGCCGGCCCCAGCCGAGGCCTGCGCTGAGCGCGAGGTCGCCGCCGAAGGTCTTGGTCGCGACCAGGTATTCGCCGGACGAGATGCCGGTGCCCGCAAGGTCCTGTAGCCCCAATTTCAGCGCCGGGCGCCAGCGGGTTTCCGACAGCAGGCGGACAGACACGTCGAAGCTGCGGTCCAGGTAGTCCTCGTAGCCGGGATTGTCTTCCAGCCTCAGGCCCGAGAATTGGGAATAGCGGAACGAGCCCTGCAACCACGGCAGGGCCTGGAAGGTCAGCGTGCCGCGGGTGATATTGCCGAAATGCGAGACGGAGCCCGACAGTTCGCCCTCGGGCTGTTCCAGCGCCGTGGGCATGTCGACCGCGCCCGTAACGCCATAGAGGTTCAGCGGCGGGCGGTCGAACTCGGCCCCCGCGGGCCCCGCCACGGAGCCGGCGGCCAGCAGCGCGGTGCAACATCCGGTCGCCAGTTTTCGCCCGATGGTCAAAGAAGTGCTCCTGCCCGCATCCCTTGGATCACGCAACCGGTATGAAGGCGGCTTTTGGCAAGGGCAAGAGCAGTCGGCCGCCTAGGCGCCTTGTGGCGCAACGACCGTGTCCCCCGTGCCCGGCTTGCGGTAGCCTTCGACCCAGCGCATGGCGACGGCGGCCGCGGCATCCTCGTTGCCCGAACTCAGCGCCTCGCGCAGGGATCGCAGCGCGCTGGCCACCTCGATCTCGGAGAGGCAGGCCTCGTGGGTCACGAAGATCTTCTCGTGCATGGTCATCACGTGGCCTTCGCCGATGATGAGCTCTTCGCACAGCTTCTCGCCCGGCTTCAGCCCAACCTCGACGATCGCGATGTCGCCATCGGGGTTTTCATCGCTACGCACGGTATAATGGCTTTCCTCGATCAGGTGGCGCGCCAGGTCCCAGATGCGCAGGGGCTTGCCCATGTCGAGCACATAGACCTCGCCGCCGTTGGCCATGGATCCGGCCATGAGCACCAGGCTCACCGCCTCTTCGACGGTCATGAAGAAGCGGGTGACGTCGCGGTGGGTGACCGTGACCGGACCGCCCTGGGCGATCTGCTCCTTGAAGAGCGGAATGACCGACCCGGACGAGCCGATGACGTTGCCGAAACGGACCATGGTAAAGATGGTGCCGCGGCTGCGCGCGGCCTGGTCCTGGATCACCAGCTCGGCCAGCCGCTTGGACGCGCCCATGACGTTCGTCGGGCGCACCGCCTTGTCGGATGACACGAGCACGAAGCGCTCGCATCCCGCCCGCGCCGCTTCGCGCGCCAGGGTCGACGTGCCGAGAACGTTGTTCGCGAGCCCGACCAGCGGGTTCGTCTCGACCAGGGTCACGTGCTTGTAGGCCGCCGCGTGCAGTACCACGTCGATTTCATGCGTCTCGAGCACCTGGCGCACCAGGCGCGCCTCGGTCACCGAGCCCAAGACCGGCACCAGCTCGATCTCCGCGTCGGCGGCGAGCGGCGCCAGCGTCTTGTGGATCTCGTAGAGTGCGAGTTCGGATAGTTCGAAGATAACGAGTTTACGTGGCGCGCAGTCCAGCAACTGTCGGCAGAGTTCAGAGCCGATGGACCCGCCCCCGCCCGAGACAAGCACCGACCGCCCGGCAAACTCGCGCGCGGCCTTGTCGGTCTGCCGGTCGAAGACCTGCCGTCCCATCAGGCGGGCTTCGGACATGGGCACCAGCTTGTCGACCAGCGGCTCCTGCCCGATCAGCTGGGTGAAAGACGGCAGGACCTGGACCTCGAGCCCCTGGGCCTGCAGCCGACGCGCCAGCTGGGTCTGCTTGGGCCGGGACATCGACGGCATGCACAGAACGACCCGCTTCACATCGCGCTCGGCCACGATTCGTTCGATATCGACCGGGCGCAGCACTTCGAGGCCACCGACGGTCAGCCCCTGCAGCGACGGGTTGTCGTCGACGAAGGCGACCGCCTCGATCTGGTCATCGGCGGTCAGCGCGCGCGCCAGCTGCATACCCGTCGTGCCGGCGCCGTAAATCAGCACGCGCGCCCGGTCACCGCGCATGCGATAGGTCGCCACCAGGATTTCCAGCATGATCAGCCGGCCCGCCGACAGCAGCACGAACATCATCATGCCGAACACCACGAAGGAAGCAGCGGCAAGCGGCAGACTGCCGATCTGGTGAAGCGCCGCCGCGATTGCCGACGAGATCAGCGCGAGAACGCCGATCAGTCCTATGCCCTTGGAGTCGAACGCTTTCAGACGGGCATTCGGGATCTTCAGGATCACCGAGACCACCGCACTGATCATGAGCATCATCGATACCGTCATGAGTCCGGTCCAAGTTCCCAGCATCAACCCCAGCGGATCGCCGAGAATCTTCAGCGTCAGAACGTAGGCAAGCGCCGTCAGGCAAAGATCCACTGTCAGGAGGATGGCACGCTTCTGATTCCGGCTGAGCGTGGTCGCACGCCGCGCAAATGCACCGCGGAAACGCGAAATCAGGGTCGTAGCGCGCGGGGCGCTTCGGCTCGCATTCTGTTTCATCGGACTTGTAACGCCTTTCGCCGAAATACGGCGCATGCCCGCATTCAATGCCCAAGGCATACAGCCAAACACGCGATTTTCACAAGACGCGCGGAGCCCATCGGCAATTCGGCGCGCCCCACGGGCGCGTGGACGTCCCCGGCGATCACGCTAAGCTTCCGGGACCGCAAGGTTCGCCGCAGGACACCAAAAAAGGGTAAATCATGAGTAAATCCGAAATCGGGCTGGTGGGCCTTGGCACCATGGGCGCCGCGCTGGCCCTGAACATCGCCGAGAACGGCTTCGACATCGCGGTGATGAACCGCACGAACTCGGTCACGCGCGATTTCGTGGCGAACGCGGGCGACCTGGCGCCGCGCCTCACCGCGACCGAGGATCTACAGGGGCTGGTGGACGCGCTGGCCACACCGCGCGCGGTGATCCTGATGGTGCCCGCGGGCGATGTCGTGGACGACCATATCGAGCGTCTGCGCGCGATCATGGATCCCGACGACCTGATCATCGACGCGGGCAACGCCAATTTCCGCGACACGATCCGCCGGGCCGAGGCCGCGCGCGACTCGGGCAATCCCTACCTGGGCATCGGCGTGTCGGGCGGCGAGGACGGCGCGCGCCACGGGCCGTCGATCATGGGCGGCGGCGACCGCGCGGCGTGGGACCGCGTCAGCCACATCCTGACCGCCATCGCCGCGCGCCACGAGGGCACCCCCTGCGCCACCTACATGGGTCCGGGCGGGGCCGGTCATTTCGTGAAGGCCGTCCATAACGGCATCGAATACGCCGACATGCAGATGATCGCCGAGATCTACGGCCTTCTGCGCGACGGGCGCGGCGCGGATTACGGCGAGATCGCCACCCTGTTCGAGCGGTGGAACGACGGGCCGTTGCAATCCTACCTGGTCGAGATCACCGCCAAGGTCGCCGCCGCCGAGGATCCGAAGACCGGCAAGCCGCTTCTGTCGGTGATCGAGGACACGGCCGGTCAGAAGGGCACCGGCCGCTGGACCGCCATCGAGGCGCTGCACCTGGCCGCCCCCGTCCCGGTGATCGAGGCCGCCGTGGCCGCGCGCAACATGTCGGCGGTGAAGGACGCTCGCAAGGCGGGCGAGGATCGCTTCGGCGCAGGCGCGGGCCGCTTCGACGTGCCGGGCGACGAGACGCTGGAGCGGGCGATGATCGCGGGCAAGATCGCCTGCTACACGCAAGGCTTCGACATGCTGGCCAAGGCGTCCGAGGCGTTCGACTGGAGCCTGCCCCTGCCCGAGATCGCCAAGGTCTGGCGCGCGGGCTGCATCATCCGCTCGGCCATGCTGGACGACATGGCGGCCGCGCTGGCCGACGCGCCGGGCACGTCGCTGATGCTGTCCGACAGTTTCGCGAAACGGGTCGAAGACTCGACGCCCGGCCTGCGCGACACGGTCTCCAAGGCGATCGCGGCGGGCCATCCCGTTCCGGCGCTGGCGGCGGCGGTCACCTATTTCGACACCATGCGCAGCCATCGCGGCACCGCCGACATGATCCAGGGGCAGCGCGACTACTTCGGCTGGCACGGCTTCGCCCGGCTGGATGACGACGGGCGGGATCACCACGGACCGTGGGTGGAGTGATGCCCGGCTGACGCCGGGGGTTTTTACTTGGGCCGGCCTCGATGCGACGGCGCCTTCGCGGGCCACGCCGATGGCGCGTGCTGAAGACCCGGGCCGCGATCGACAAAGCTCGCCGGTCAGGCCCCTCACTCAGGAACAGGCGCAGCGTCTACCGCTGAGCGACCTGCCAGCCGGGGTGGATCCACGGCTCGTCATTCGCCGCCGCAAGACGACGGCCGAGGATGTGATCCGCCGCCTTCTCGCCCGTCATGATCGAGGGGCCGTTGAGGTTGCCGTTGGTGATGCGCGGGAAGATCGAGCTGTCGGCGACGCGCAGGCCCTCGACGCCGATCACGCGGCAGTCGGGATCGACCACCGCCCGGGGGTCGTTCGCGGCGCCCATCTTGCAGGTGCCGCAGGGGTGGTAGGCCGACTCGACGTGCTCGCGGATGATGGCGTCCAGCTCGTCGTCGGTCTGCGCCGCCTCGCCCGGCTGGATCTCGTGCCGGCGGAAGGGGGCGAAGGCCTCCTGCCCAAAGATCTCGCGCGTGAGGCGGATGCAGAGACGGAAATCCTCCCAGTCCTTCGGGTCGGACATGTAGTTGAACAGGATGCGCGGCGCGTCCGCGGGGTCGGGCGAGCGCAGCGTGATCTCCCCGCGCGAGGCCGAGCGGTTCGGCCCGACATGCGCCTGGAACCCGTGCCCCTCGGCCACCGTCTGGCCGTCGTAGCGCACGGCCAGCGGCAGGAAGTGATACTGGATATCGGGATATTCCACGCCCGCGCGCGAGCGGATGAAGGCGGCGGATTCGAAGTTGTTCGACGCGCCCGGCCCGGTCCCGGTGAACAGCCACCGCGCGCCGACCATGGCCTTGCCCATCAGCGACCAGTGCTTGAACAGCGTGACAGGCTGGCTCGCGGCCATCTGGACCAGGAATTCCAGGTGGTCCTGCAAGTTCTGGCCCACGCCCGCACGGTCCGCGCGCACCTCGATGCCGTGTTCGGCCAGGTGCGCGGCGGGACCGATCCCCGACTGCATCAGGATCTTGGGCGAGTTGATGGCCCCCGCCGACAGAACCACCTCGGCCCGCGCGCTGACGACCTTGCCGCCCGCCAGCCGCACGCCGGTGGCGCGCGCGCCTTCGAAGACCAGCCGCTCGACCAGGCCGCGCACGACCTGCACGCGCCCCGTCTTCACCGCGGGCTTCAGGTAGGCGTTGGCGGCGGACCAGCGGCGGCCCTGCCAGACCGTCTGCTCCATCGGGCCGAAGCCTTCCTGCTTCTCGCCGTTGTAGTCGTCGGTGACCTCGTAGCCCGCCTGCGCGCCCGCCTGCACGAAGGCGTGGTAGAGCGGGTTGTCGCGCGGCCCCCGCGTGACGTGCAGCGGGCCGTCGCTGCCACGCCAGCGCGGGTCGCCGCCGTGGCCGCCATCGTGCCACGTCTCCATCCGCTTGAAGTAGGGAAGGACGTCGGCAAAGGCCCAGCCCGCCGCGCCGCTGTCGGACCAGTGGTCGAAGTCCCGGGCGTGGCCGCGCACGTAGACCATGCCGTTGATGCTGCTCGAGCCGCCCAGCACCTTGCCGCGCGGGGTGGCCAGGACGCGGCCGTCCAGATGCGGCTCGGGCTCGGTGCTGTAGCCCCAGTCGTAGCGCTTCATGTTCATCGGAAAGGACAGCGCTCCGGGCATCTGGATCAGCGGCCCGGCATCGGTGCCGCCGTGTTCCACGACCAGCACCGAGCGCCCGGCCTCGGCCAGCCGGTAGGCAATGGCACAGCCCGCCGAGCCCGCGCCGACGATGACGTAATCGGCTTGCAAACTGGTCAAAACGCGGCCTCCACGGGGTTGGTGCCGACATAGACGGTCTGCACCTCGGTGAAATGGTCCAGCGCCTCGCGCGCGTTCTCGCGGCCGATGCCGCTGGCCTTCGACCCGCCGAAGGGCATCCCGGCGGGTGTCAGGTTGTATTCGTTGATCCACGCCGTGCCGGCCTTCAGCTGCGCCACGACCCGGTGCGCGCGGGCGATATCGCGAGTGAATACGCCCGCCGACAGCCCGAAGGCGGTGTCATTGGCGCGCGCGATCACATCGTCCTCGCCGGTGAAGGACAGGACCGACATGACGGGGCCGAAGATCTCGTCCCGCGCGCAGGTCATGGCGTCGGTCACGTCGGCCAGCACGGTGGGCGCGACCCAGTAGCCCGCGCGTTCGATCCGGTGACCGCCGCAGACCACGCGCGCGCCCTCGGCCCGCGCGGTGTCGAGATGGCCGAGCACGATCTGCATCTGCGCCTCGGTGGTCATGGGACCGAAATTGGTGGCCGGATCCAGCGGATCGCCGATCACGGCCTTCGCGACGCGGGCTTGCAGGCGTTCGAGGAAATCCCCGACCACCGACTCGTGCACGAAGACCCGTGTGCCGTTCGAGCAGACCTGCCCCGAACTGTAGAAATTGGCGTTGATGGCGCCCGAGACTGCGTCATCCAGCGTCGCGTCGTCGAAGATCACCAGGGGGGATTTGCCGCCAAGCTCCATCGTGACGTGTTTCATGGACGCGGCCGCGGCGGCATAGACCTTGCGGCCCGTGGGCACCGAGCCGGTGAGCGAGACCTTGGCCACGCGCGGATCGGTCGACAGCGCCGCGCCCACCGGTCCTGCGCCCTGGATCACGTTGAACAGGCCCGGTGGCAGACCGGCCTCGTGCAGGATCTCGGCCACCTTCAGCGCGCAGAGCGGCGTGGTCTCGGACGGCTTGAACACCATGGCGTTGCCCGCGGCCAGCGCGGGCGCGCCCTTCCAGCAGGCGATCTGGGTGGGGTAGTTCCACGCGCCGATCCCCGCGCAGACGCCCAGCGGGCGCGGGATCGTGTAGGCGAAATCGCCGCCGCCCAACGGAATGTGCCGCCCCGAGATGTCCCCGGCGAGGCCGCCGAAATATTCCAGCGCGTCGGCGCCGCTGGTCGCGTCGGCCACCAGCGTTTCCTGGATCGGCTTGCCGGTGTCGAGCGTCTCGAGCCGCGACAGCGCGTCGTTGCGGTCGCGCAGGATGTCGGCGGCGCGGCGCAGGATGCGGCCGCGTTCCACCCCCGGCAACGCGGCCCAGTCCGCCTGCGCGCGGGCCGCCGAGTCGATCGCGCGGTCGATGATTGCGGGCGTGGCGGCGTGCACCGTGGCGATTTGTTCACCGGTGGCGGGATAGATCACCGCAATGGCGTCGCCGGCCGTGTCCTCGACATACTGGCCGTCGATGAAATGGCTGGCGGTGGGTTGGGCATCGTGGGTCATCACGCGTCTCCGTCGGGGTCGGGCTGCTGGCCGCGCGGGGCGCGCTGGGCGTCCTCCAGCACGTTCAGATCCATGTGGTTGCGCATGTACCGCTCGGACGCGATGCGCGTGGGCTGCCAGTCCCAGGGGTAGTAGCCGCCCTGGCGCAGCGCGGGGTAGACGACCCAGCGGCGGGCCTGGCTTTCGCGGACCTCGGCATCGAAGCGGTCGAGATCCCAGCGCGCGTCGGCCATTGCGCGGAACTGCGCCAGCGTGTCCGCGTGGGCGGGCGCGGCGGCGAGGTTCGTCAGCTCGTGCGGGTCGGCGTCCAGGTCGAACAGTTGCTCGGGGTCCAGCGCGCAGCGGGTGTACTTGAACCGCCCCTGCCGCAACGCGACCAGCGGGGCGTAGGAGCCTTCGGCCGCGTATTCCATGGCGACGGGGCTGGTGCGCGTGGCCCCCTGCCCCAGCGGCAGCAGGCTTTCGCCCGTGGTCCAGGGTTCGATTTCCGACATGTCGACCCCGGCGAGATCGCAGAGCGTCGGGCAGACGTCGATATTGCTGACCGGCGTCTCGTCCAGGCCCGGCGCGACGCCCTCGGCCGCGATCATCAGCGGCACGCGGGCCGAGCCTTCGAGGAAGCTCATCTTGTACCACAGCCCCCGCTCGCCCAGCATGTCGCCGTGGTCGCTGACGAAGAGGATCGCGGCCTCCTGCCCCGTGCGGTCGAGCGTGTCCAGGATCTCGCCCACCTTGGCGTCGAGATACGAGATGTTGGCGAAATAGGCGCGGCGCGACCGGCGCACGTCCTCGCGCGTGACGTCGAAATTGCCGCGATCGTTGGCGTCGAGGATGTGCTGCGAGTGCGGGTCGTGGTCTTCGTAGGCCATTTCGGCCACCGGCGGGTCCAGGTGGTCGCAATCGCCGTAGAGATCCCAGAATTCCTGCCGGGCGACATAGGGGTCGTGGGGATGGGTGAAGCTGACGGTCAGGCACCACGGGCGCGGATCGTGGCCGCGCGCGTAGTCGTAGAGCTTCATCTTGGCGAAATGCGCGACCTCGTCGTCGTATTCCATCTGGTTGGTGATCTCGGCCACGCCCGAGCCGGTGACCGAGCCCATGTTGTGATACCACGAGTCGATGCGCTCGCCCGGCTTGCGGTAATCCGGCGTCCAACCGAAATCGGCCGGGTAGATGTCGGTGGTCAGACGCTCTTCGAACCCGTGAAGCTGGTCGGGACCCACGAAATGCATCTTGCCCGACAGGCAGGTCTGCCAGCCCGCGCGGCGCAGGTGGTGGGCGTAGGTGGGGATGTCCGACGCGAACTCGGCCGCGTTGTCGTAGACCCGCGTGCGCGAGGGCAGCAGCCCCGACATGAAGCTGGCCCGCCCCGGCGCACAGAGCGGCGAGGCCGTGTAGGCATTGGCGAAGCGGCGCGAGCGGGCGGCAAGCCCTTTCAGGTTGGGCGCGTGCAGCCAGTCGGCGGGGCCGTCGGGAAACAGCGTGCCGTTCAGCTGGTCGACCATGAGGATGAGAATGTTCGGTCCCTTGGTCATGCGCAGGCCTCCAGCAGGGTGTCGAGCGTCGCGTCGATGCGCGCCGCCAGGCCAGCCGGGTCGGCCGCGCCGGTGCGCGACGCCTCGCGGATGTAGAACCCGTCGATCAGGGCCGCGACCGTATCGGCCAGCTGCGGCGCATCGTCGCCGGACAGGGGGCGCAGGTCCGACAGCAGGGCCGAGCGCAACCGCCGCTGGTAGACGCGCAGCAGCCTGCGCGCCTCGCGGTCGTGCTGCGCCGAGACGTAGAAGGCGAGCCATGCGGCGATGACTTCGCGCCGGAAGGACTGCCCGCCGAAATTCGCCGCGATCGTGGCGCGGAGCCGTTCGCGCGGGCCCGTGACGCCGCGCAGCCGGCGCAGATGCTCGGCCCGCAAGCCTTGCAGGATATGGCGCATGGCCGCCGTCAGGATGTGATCCTTCGAGCCGAAGTAGTGATGCGCCAGCGCGCTGGAGACCCCCGCCCGGCGGGCGATGCCGCCCACGGTGACGTCCAGCGTGCCGCGCTTGCCGATCTCGGCGATGGCGGCCTGAACCAGCGCCCGGCGGCGCGAGGTCTGGATGTCGGGTCTCGGCATGATCGACTCCTGCGGTTGCGATAGGCTTTGCCATGCCACGTGTTGACTGACTAGTCAATCAACGCATTAATGTTCCAAAAGAAGGCACCGCACGGAAATCTTGAGGTTTTGAAAGGTTGCAATCGCAGCGCAAGCTGCGGCAGTAATGCAAACCATAATAAACATCCGCCGCCTCACAGCGGATCGCAGCAAGGGGAAATCCAATGAAGAAGACCATCACACTGGCCGCGCTCGGCCTCGCGGCCCTGCCGGGGCTTGCACAGGCCCAGTCCAGCGATTGCGGCGAAGTCTCGATCACCGAAATGAACTGGGCCTCGTCGGCCATCGTGACCTCGGTCGCGACCTTCCTGATGGAACAGGGCTATGGCTGCGACGTGACGAAGGTCCCGTCCTCGACCACGCCGTCGCTGGTGTCGGTCGCCGAGAACGGCTCGCCCGACATCGTGACCGAGCTGTGGATCAACGGCACCCCGGCCTACGACCGGCTGTCCGAGCAAGGCGTCATCACGACCCTGACCGACGTGCTGTCCGACGGCGGGATCGAGGGCTGGTGGATCCCGAAATACATCGCCGACGAACACCCCGAGGTGACCACGCTGGAAGGCCTGCTGGCCAATCCCGAAGTGGTCGGCGCCCGCTTCCACCAGTGCCCCGAGGGCTGGGGCTGCAAGAACACCAACCGCGCGCTGGCCGACGCGGTGGACCTGGAAGGCAACGGCTTCGAGGTGTTCCAGCACGGCTCGGGCGAGACCATGGCGACCTCGATCGCGGCCGCGTTCGAGAACAACGAGCCGTGGCTGGGCTACTACTGGGCGCCCACCAGCGTTCTGGGCAAGTACGAGATGGTGTCGGTGGACCTGGGCGAGTACAACCACGAGGTCCACATGTGCAACGCCGACCCCGACTGCGAGGAAGTCGGCGTGTCCTCCTACCCCGTGGGACCGGTCAAGACGGTCGTCACCACGTCCTTCGCGGACGAGCACCCGGATCTGACCGAGCTGATGACCAATGTGCAGTTCACGAACGCCCAGATGGGCGACGTGCTGGCCTGGCAGGAAGCCAACAACGCCTCGGCCGACGAGGCTGCGGTCTACTTCCTGACCACTTATACCGACGTGTGGCGCGACTGGGTCAACGAAGAGGCCTCGGAAAACCTGTCGATGCTGCTGCAGTAAGCGCATGACCGGGCGGGCCCCCATCGTGCGGGCCCGCCCTTTCCGGCGCGCGGGACAGGACCCGGCGCCCAACATGAAAATCTCCCACAGGCGGATATGACATGGCGACCTATGACGGCGTGATCGAGGCGGTGGGCCTCACCGATTGGTGCAGTGTCGAGGGCGCTGGCGGCCCGATGACCATGGAAGAGCTCATGGCGCAGGCCCGCGGTGAGACCGAGGCGCCGGACGTCAACCTGTGGGAGCTGCCCTTCCCGTCGCTGGACGCGCTGAACCAGTCCTGCTCGATCATCCCGCGCACCCGCGACATGACCGACGCGGTCGAACAGGGTTTCCTGGGCATCAAGGACGCGCTGCGCGTGGTGCTGGACCCGATCACCACGCCGCTGGGCTGGATGCTGGATCTGTCGCTGCAGTTCTTCCAGGCGGTGCCGTGGTTCATCATGATCCCGTTCCTGATCGCGATCACGTGGTTCGCGTCGAAATCGGCCAAGGTGACGGCGCTGGTGGCGTTCAGCTTCCTGTTCATGGCCTTCATCGACCACTACGTCTACGCGATCCAGACGCTGTCGATCATCTTCGTCTGCACGATATTCTCGGTGGTGCTGGGCGTGCCCATAGGCATCGCCATGTCGCGCTCGAACGTGTTGCAACGGGGCGCGATCCCGGTGCTCGACATGCTCCAGACGCTGCCCACATTCGTCTATCTCGTGCCGCTGATCTTCCTGTTCTCGGTCACCGAGTCCAAGCTCTACGGCATCGCCATCATCCTTTACGCCATCGTGCCGGTGATCCGCCTGACGGACCTGGGCATCCGGCTGGTCGACAAGGACGTGATCGAGGCGGCGAACGCCTTCGGCATGACCTCGTGGCAGAAGCTGACCCGCGTGCAGATCCCGCTGGCGCTGCCCAACATCATGGCCGGCATCAACCAGACCATCATGATGAGCCTCGCCATGGTCGTCATCGCGTCGCTGGTCTCGGCGCCGGGGCTGGGCGTTCTGGTGCTGCGCGGTATCCGGAACCTGGAGTTGGGCGTCGGCCTGGTGTCGGGCTTCTGCATCGTGCTTCTGGCGATCCTGCTGGACCGGTCCACCAAGGCGGCGCTGAGCCGCATCGACGCAAGCGGACGGTGAGCGACATGAAACAGAAAAAGCCCGTGAAGATCTCGATCCGCAAGCTCTACAAGATCTTCGGGTCCGACCCGAAATCGGCGCTGGAGCACGTGAAGGCCGGCGTCGGCAAACCCGACCTGCTCAAGCGCTATGGCCACGTGCTGGGCCTGCAGGACATCAACGTGGACATGCGCGATGGCGAGATCACCGTCATCATGGGCCTGTCGGGGTCCGGCAAATCCACCCTGATCCGCCACCTGAACCGCCTGATCGAACCCACCGATGGCAAGGTCGAGGTCGATGGCGAGGACGTGCTGGCTTACGGCGAGAAGAAGCTGCGCGACCTGCGACGTTCGAAAATGTCGATGGTGTTCCAGAAATTCGCGCTGCTGCCCCACCGCACGGTGCTGGAGAACACAACGATGCCCCGGCGCGTGCGTGGCGAGGGCGGCCAGGCGACCGAGGATGACGGGACCAAGTGGCTCGACCGGGTGGGCCTGCACGGCTACGGCGGGCATTACCCCAACCAGCTGTCGGGCGGCATGCAGCAGCGCGTGGGCATCGCGCGGGCGCTGGCCTCGGACAGCCCGATCATGCTGATGGACGAGGCGTTCTCGGCGCTCGACCCGCTGATCCGGACCGACATGCAGGACCTGCTGCTGGAACTGCAGAAAGAGCTGCACAAGACCATCGTCTTCATCACCCACGACCTCGACGAGGCGCTGAAGCTGGCCGATCACCTGGTGATCCTGAAGGACGGCCGCGTGGTCCAGCAGGGCGAACCGCAGGAGATCCTGCTGCATCCGAACGACCCCTACATCGTGGACTTCATCTCGGACATCAATCGCGCCCGCGTGCTGCGCGTCCGCTCGATCATGGAAGAGACCGACCGCGAGGGCGACGGCCTTGCGGGCGAGGTCGACGCCGACCAGAACCTCGAGTCGGTCATCGCGATCTCGGGTGGCGACACGAACCTGCATTACCGCGTGATGTCGGGCGGGCAGCAGGTGGGCCTTCTGCACATGCAGGACCTGGTCCGCGCACTGGTGCCGGTCGACGCGCAGGACGCGTCGAAGCGGGTGTCGGCGGCCTGAAGGGTCAGGCGGCCTCGGCCAGCATCCGGGCCGCAATGGACAGGTCGGCGCGGAAATCGCGCATGGCGGCCTCTTTCGCCGCCGCGTCGGGCACGCGCAGCAGGTAGGACGGATGCAGCGTCAGCAGGACGGGTGTGCCATCCTCGGCCGCCTCGACCGTGCCGCGTCGCGACAGGATGCCCTTGCCGCTGCCCGTCAGGCTTTCCGCCGCCGTCGCACCCATGGCGAGGATCAGTTTCGGTCGGACCAGCTGCCGCTCCGCCTCGAGCCACCATTTGCAGGCCTGCACTTCGCCCGCGTCGGGGCGTTGGTGGATGCGCCGCTTGCCGCGCGGCTGGAATTTGAAATGCTTCACGGCATTGGTGACAAAGGCGCGGTCGCGGTCAAGTCCGACCTCGCCCGCCACCCGGTCGAACAGCTGGCCCGCCGGGCCGACGAAGGGACGCCCCGCCAGATCCTCACGATCGCCGGGTTGTTCGCCCACGATCATCAGCGGCGCGTCGCGCGGCCCCTCGCCCATCACCACCTGCGTGGCGTCCCGGTGCAGCGGGCAGCGCCTGCAGACGGCGGCCTGCCGGTGGAGCGCGTCCAGGTCGCCTGCGGGCGGTGGCGTGTCCTGCCCCGACAACCGCTCAGAGATGCGCGCCGCGCGCAGCGGCGGCAGGCTGGGCGCGGCGGCCTGCATCTGGCGCGCCCGCGCCTCTGCGCCCGCGATCATCTCGGGGATGGCGGCGGCCTCGGGCAGGTTCTTCCAGTATTTCTTTGGCATTTCCGACTGCATCGCCTGCACCTTCAGACGCGCGGGATTGAAGATGTTGCGGAAATAAGTGGTCCAGAGCGCTTCGTGCGCGTCGTCGGGCAGGTCCGGCTTGGCCCCGCCCGGCAGCAACGCGATCCGGCCATCGGTGAAGGCGACCGAGCGGTGGGGGGTGACGATCAGCCAGTCCATGTCGCCGAAGCGGCGCGCGAAGAAGCCCGCCATGGGCTCGGCAATGTGGTGGGTGGGCTCGAACCACGCGGCGAAGCGGCGGCGGTCGCCCAGTTTCGGCACCTCGCGAAAGCGCAGGAAGGCCTTCATCTTGTGCTTGTCGCGGCTGACGGCCTTTTCCATCACGCGCAACTTCGCCAGGTCCGCATCGCCCCGATCGGCCATCAGCGACGGGCGATCCTTCAGCCGCCACAGGAAGGCGTAAAGGCGCGCGAACCGCTGCGGGTCGGAATGCCAGCAGAGGTTTTCGGCCAGCGACACGAAGCTTTTCGGCACGCTCACCCGCCCCGGCGCGGGTGGCGTGGCGGGCGCGTCTGCGAACAGATCCGCGTCGCCGGCCCCGAACTGCCACAGCACGTCGGCCGGCGGCACCCCGGCCCCCAGCAGCCCGCGCGCAGCGTCGCGCCACGCGGCCGCCGCGCCGATCTCGGGCACCACGACGGTGGGCATCAGAAGAGGCTCAACTGCTCGGGCGGGGGCGCGAACCGCGCGCGCAGGTCGGCGCTGTCGGTCAGCGCGCCCGGCGTCCATCCGGCGGCGGTGATGAAGGCGCGCGCTTTCTTCAGGCTCGCCCCCATCCGCGTCAGATCCTCGTAGCGCAAGGTTCTGTGCCGTCGGGTCGTCAGGATGCGGTTCACCGTCTTCACGCCGAACCCAGGCACGCGCAGCAGCATCTCGCGCGGGGCCGCGTTCACGTCGAGCGGGAAGTGGTGGCGGTTCTGCAGGGCCCAGGCAAGCTTCGGGTCGATCTGGAGGTCGAGATTGCCGCCTTCGGTCGCGCCCGTGATCTCGTCCAGCCCGAACCCGTAGAAACGCAGCAGCCAGTCGGCCTGGTACAGCCGATGCTCGCGCTCCAGCGGCGGGCGGATCAGCGGCAGCTTGGCCGAGCTGTCGGGGATGGGCGAGAAGGCCGAGTAGTAGACGCGCTTGAGCTTGTAGCTGGAGTAAAGCCGCGTGGACTGCCCGAGGATCGTCGCGTCGTTTGCCCCGTCTGCGCCCACGATCATCTGGGTCGACTGGCCGGCAGGCGCGAAGCGCGGCGGACGCTTGCCGGTGTGGGACCGGTCCTTCGACGCCTCTTTCGTCAGCCGCACGTCGGCCATGGCCTTGCGGATGGTGCCCGGGTCCTTCTCGGGCGCGTAGGACTTCACCGATGCGTCGGTGGGCAGCTCGACATTGATCGACAGGCGGTCGGCGTGGCGCCCGGCCTCTTCGATCAGGTGTGGGGCGGCGTCGGGAATGGTCTTGAGGTGGATGTAGCCGCGGAAATTTTGGACCTGCCGCAGCTCGCGCGCGATGCGCACCATGTCGGCCATGGTGTCGTCCGGCGACTTGATGATGCCGGAGGACAGGAACAGCCCCTCGATATAATTGCGGCGATAGAATTCCAGGGTGAGCTGGATCACCTCCTCCGGCGAGAAGCGCGCGCGGGTGACATTGCTGCTCACACGGTTCACGCAATAGGCGCAGTCGTAGATGCAGAAATTCGTCATCAGGATCTTCAGCAGGCTGATGCAGCGCCCGTCCGGCGCGTAGGCGTGGCAGATGCCGCTGCCCTCGGTCGAGCCCAGCCCCGAGCCGTCGCGCGACTGCCGCTTGGACGTGCCCGACGATGCGCAGGAGGCGTCGTATTTCGCCGCGTCCGAGAGAATCGCGAGCTTCTGTTGAAGATCCAGCTTGGCCATGCGTTCACACTACGTTCACGCCGTGACGCGAACAAGAGGCGAACATGCGTTACCGCGCCGCAGCCCCCGCCCGCAGCCAGGCCGCGAACTTGGCCTCGGGCACCCGCGATTGCGCGAGGTCTTCCATCATGGTGACAACCTCGGCATTGGGCACGTCCAGATCCTGACCGTTCACGTAGAGGAACACGAAGGCGGTCTGGAACGCGGTGCGCTTGTTGCCGTCGATGAAGGCGTGCGCCTTGGCGATCCCGAAAGCGTAGGCCGCGGCCAGCTCGAAAAGATCGGGATCGCCATAGGCGTGCAGATTAAGGGGCCGCCCGCACGCCATTTCCAGCAATGCCTCGTCCCGCATCCCCGGCGTGCCGCCGTGGCGCGAAATCATGCGGTCGTGAATGGCCTTGATTGCTGCGAACGGCACCCACCGGGGCGCATCGGTCATGCCAGCGCGTCCATCGCCTTGTCATAGCGGCGCGCGCCGACCTCGAGCGCGTCCATGGCGTCGGCGAAGTCGTCCTCGTGCCGCCGCAGGGCCAGCGACCCGTCATCGGTGCGCACGAGGTAGACGGTATCGCCCTCGGCCGCGTCCAGCACCGCCAGCGCCTCTTTCGAGAGCGTCAGGACGCAGGAATTGCCGACCTTGCGGATCTTGGTCTCGAACATGGGTGATACCTCATCTGTATATACCAGAAGATGTATATACAGACGGATATTGTCAAGCGTTGAACAGGAAGTGCATCACGTCGCCGTCCTTGACGATATAAGACTTGCCCTCCACCCGCATCTTGCCGGCGTCCTTCGCGCCCGCCTCGCCGCCAAGCGATACGTAATCGTCGTAGGCCGTCGTCTCGGCCCGGATGAAGCCGCGCTCGAAATCGCCGTGGATGACGCCGGCGGCCTTGGGGGCGGTGGTGCCGTTGGGGATGGTCCAGGCACGGGCCTCCTTGGGACCGACGGTGAAATAGGTTTGAAGCCCCAGCAGCTGGTAGCCCGCCTGGATCAGCCGGTCGAGCCCGGCCTGCTCGAGCCCCAGTTCTTCCAGGAATTCGCGCGCCTCGTCGGCGTCAAGCTGGGCGATCTCTTCCTCGATCTGGGCCGAGATCACCACGGTGCCCGCGCCCTGCTTCGCCGCCATGTCGGCCACGGCCTGGGAATGGGCGTTGCCGGTGGCGGCCTCGGCCTCGGACACGTTGCAGACGAACAGGATCGGCTTGGCGGTCAGCAGTTGCAGCATGCGCCACGCCTTGGCGTCGTCCTCGGCCACCTCGACGGTGCGGGCCGGGCGGCCATCCTCCAACGCGGCCTGCGCCTGCTTCAGCAGGCGTTCCTGCTGCACGGCCTCCTTGTCGCCGCCGCGCACCTTGCGCGACAGGCCCGCGATGCGCTTTTCAACCGATTCCAGGTCGGCGAGCATCAGCTCGGTCTCGATCGTGTCGGCATCGGCGACCGGGTCCACGCGGCCATCCACGTGGGTCACGTCGTCATCCTCGAAGCAGCGCAGCACGTGGGCGATGGCGTCGCATTCGCGGATATTGGCCAGGAACTGGTTGCCCAGCCCCTCGCCCCGGCTGGCGCCCTTCACCAATCCCGCGATGTCCACGAAGGTCATGCGCGCCGGGATGATCTGTTTGGACTTGGCGATGCCCGCCAGCGTGTCGAGCCGCGCGTCGGGGACGGCGACCTCGCCCACGTTGGGCTCGATGGTGCAGAACGGAAAGTTCGCCGCCTGCGCCGCGGCGGTCTTGGTCAGCGCGTTGAACAGGGTCGATTTGCCCACGTTCGGCAGACCGACGATCCCCATCTTGAAGCCCATGACGCATCCCTTCGCTTGGCTGAAACCGCGCCCCATCTAGGGCGCGCGGCGCAGGCGTGCAAGGTCAGGCGCGGTCGCGGCGGTCGGCGTGGGACTGGTAGATCAAAATCCAGGCCAGAAGGATGAACATCGGGTGGGTCAGACCGCCCGAGATCAGGATGGCCGGCACCCAGATCAGGAAGGTGACGATGGCCGTGAAGATCCGGCCCAGAAGCAGGATCGACAGCGGCGGCAGGAAAAGGGCAAGCACGTAGTTCATGAGGGATAGATAGGAGCGCATCTGCCATTGAACAACGGCGCGCCGCGCGGATATGCAGGGGCGGATCGGAAAAGGGGACGACATGGGCCGCATCGCAGAGTGTTTCGCCAGATTGCGCACGGAAAACCGCAAGGCCTTCGTCAGCTACATCATGGGCGGCGATCCGGACGTGGAGACCTCGCTCGAAATCATGCGCGGCCTACCCGGCGCCGGCGTCGACATCATCGAACTGGGCCTGCCCTTTACCGATCCCATGGCCGACGGCGAGACGATCCAGTTGGCCGGGCAGCGGGCGCTGGAAGGCGGGATGACGCTCAACCGGCTGCTCGAGATGGTGCGCGTCTTTCGCAAGGACGACGACACCACGCCCATCGTGGTCATGGGCTACTACAACCCGATCTACTCCCACGGTGTCGATCGGTTCCTGGACGATGCCAAGGCCGCCGGGATCGACGGGCTGATCGTGGTGGACCTCCCGCCCGAGGAGGACGACGAGCTCTGCCTGCCGGCGCTGGCCAAAGGCATCGACTTCATTCGCCTCGCCACGCCCACCACCGACGACGCGCGACTGCCCAAGGTGCTGCAGAACACCAGCGGTTTCGTCTACTACGTTTCGATCACCGGCATCACCGGCGCGGCCGCGGCCCAGTCGACCGAGGTTGGCCCCGAGGTCGCGCGAATCAAGGCCAAAACCGACCTTCCCGTCATCGTGGGCTTCGGCATCCGCACGCCCGACGCGGCCGCCGAAATCGCGTCGGTGGCCGATGGCTGCGTGGTGGGCTCGGCCATCGTGGGCGAGCTGGGGAAGGGCCGCCCGGTGGACGAGGTGCTCGAATTCGTGTCGGGGCTCGCCGGCGGCGCCCACCGCGCCTGAGCCCGGCAGGAAAGGCGCGCGCCCGCCCCATCACTGGTCCCAAAATACTCACGGCCCGCGGCCTGCCGCCGGCGCACCCTTTCGTGGCAAGCTCCGGTGGCCCGCCCCCCCCCTTGCATCACTGGTCCTCGAATACCCGCACTGCGCGGCACGCGCGGCCACGCCCAACGGGAGAAGGCCCGGCACGGGCCGACGACGGGCGGGAGCGACGGGGCATTTGGATTACCCGCGCCATCGGCTAGGTCTGTAGGGGACAACTCCAACGGCAGGCGGGGGGCGGCATGTCCGAACGCAAGACACAGATCGTCGTGGTGGGCGGCGGCGCGGCGGGGCTGGGCCTCGTGCGCAAGCTCGGCAAGCGCTACGGGCGCGACCGGCACGACATCATCCTGATCGACCGCAACCGCACCCATGTCTGGAAGCCGCTCCTGCACGAGGTCGCGGCGGGATCGCTCGATCCGAATCTCGACGAGGTCGGCTATGGCGGCCACGCGGCGCGCTGGGGCTACCGATTTTTCAACGCGGGCCTCGAACGGATCGACCGCGAGAAGCGGATGGTCACCACCGCGCCGCTTCTGGACGAGGAAGGCAGCGTCATCATCGACCGCCACGAGATCCGCTATGACTACCTCGTGCTGGCCATGGGCGGGGTCAGCAACGATTTCGGGATCGAGGGCGTGCGCGAGAACGCGATGTTCCTCGAGGATCGCAAGCAAGCCGACCGGTTCCGGCAGGTCCTTCTGAACGCCTGCCTGCGCGTGAATCAGGCCCGTGCGCGGGGCGAGACGGCGAAGCTGCCGATCTGCATCGTTGGCGGTGGCGCCACGGGGGTCGAGCTGTCGGCCGAACTGGTTAACTCGGCCAAGGCGCTGCGCAGCTACGGGCTGGAAGTCTTCGACGACAGCGCGATCGAGTTGACCCTGCTCGAGGCCGGGCCGCGCCTGCTGCCCGCGCTGGACGAGAAGATCTCGGACAATGTGCGGTCCGAGCTGACATCGCTGGGGGTCGACGTGCGCACCGAGGCCATGGTCAGCCGGATCGAGCCGGGCCGCGTGCATATCAAGGGCGCTGACGCGCCGCTGGACGCCAAGATGATCCTGTGGGCCGCCGGCGTGCGCGGCGACGAGGCGGTGAAGGGGATGAGCGACCTGGAACTCAACAAGCTGGACCAGATCGTCGTGAAACCCACGCTGCAGACCACCGTGGACGACCGCATCTTCGCCATCGGCGACTGCGCCTTTTGCCACCTGCCCGGCGACGCGCGGCCGATCCCACCGCGCGCGCAAAGCGCCCAGCAGATGGCCGATTGCGTCTACGACAACCTCGAACGCGCCCAGCGCGGGCAGAGCCTGAAGGATTTCGTCTACAACGACCGGGGATCGCTGGTGTCGCTGTCCCGCTTCGCCACCATCGGCAGCCTGATGGGCAACCTCGTGGGCGGCAAGATGGCGATCGAGGGGCGCATCGCCCGCGCCGCCTACATGTCGCTCTACCGGATGCATATCCTGAACGTGCACGGCTGGTTCCGCGGCACGGCGCAGATCGTCGTGTCGAAGGTCAACCAGGTGGTCCGCCCGGCGCTGAAGCTGCACTAGCGCGCGGGCCTACCCCATGCCGCTGCGGGTGCCGCGCACGCGGACGCGGGCCCGGTCGGTGAGCAGGCTGACAAGGGCCGCACAGCCCCACAGCAGGCAATAGGCGACGCCCATCGCCAGCACGGCCTGCCCCGGCAGCGGCCCGATCGCCGCCCGCTCGACGAGCTGGGCGGCATCCGTCATCGGCTCGGGATGCACCACCAGCTTGCCCACGTAGGCCGCGCTCTGGATCAGCAGGATCCAGAAGTAATTGCGCCGGATGCGCCGGCCCAGCGCCACCCAGAGCGACACGTGGTAGCGTGGATGCATGTAGTCCTGCGCCAGCGTCTGCTGCCAGCCATGGTCCATGTGGTGGTCGCCGTCGTGCAGCATCGGTGCGTAGAAATGCGTTTCGATCCAGCGGCAGCGCGCGCGCCAGACGTTGAAATAGCGATAGCGCCGCGCCTCGAGCCACAGGAAGAAGAAGATCAGCACGCCCACGAGGATCAGCGGCAAGGGCGAGGCCTGCGGCGCCGCGAACGAGATCGACAGCGCGATCCCCAGCGTCACCACCGCCCAGTTCGTCGTGGTGTCGAGCCGCGTGCGCCAGATGGTCGAGCGATAGACCTCGCCACGATAGAGATGCGCGACGGCGCCGATCTCGGCCGCATCGAGCGGCTTCTGTGCGGCCCCGGTCTCGTCCATGGCCCCTCCCGCGCTCAGTGTCGCACGGAGAGCGGGGTATCGCGAAGGAAATTCGGCAGGGATTGGCGTGAGGGCTTCGCCAGTCAGCGGGACATCAGCCGTCGCGGGCCGAATCCATGACCTTGCGCAGGCGCGTCAGGAACGGCAGCGCGGCGGCGACCTCGTCGGTCGGGATCTCAGCCGCCAGCCCCTCGATATCGGCCTCGAGCGCGGCCACCGCGTCGTCCCGGAATGCGCGCCCCGCCTCGGTCAGCCAGACCTGCTTGGACCGCCCGTCCTTCGGATGGGGCCGCAGCGCGACGAGCCCCGCCTTCTCCAGACCCGCGAGCGTGTGGGTCATCGACGCCTTGGGCACCTGGAAGGCCCGCGACAGTTCCAGCGGCGTGCGCCCATCCGACACCCGGATCAGGTGGTTCAGCACCGAGAAATGCGAGCGCAGCATGCCTTTGGGCAGCTGCGCTTCGAGCAGGGTCGAGCTGAGCTGGTTCACGATGCCGATTTCGTTGAACAGCGTGAACCAGGTCGCGATGGGGTCTTCAGCCAATCAGTTTCGCCTCGAGCGGCCAGCGCGGGGTGCGCGGGGTCAACGGACCGTAGCCCAGCAGCCCCAGCATTTGAACCGTCCCGCCGCCCGGCGCCTCGCGCGCGTGGATGTCGGCGTGGATCTCGGCCATCTCGGGGTACTCCTGCAGGGCCTGGCTGACCGGCCGCAGCCCCAGACCGGCGCCGGTGCTGGCCAGGTTCAGCCGCATCCACCGACGGCCGGTTTCGATCTGGTCCCGCCGCGTGTTGGTCTGGGTCGTCATCACCACGAAGGCCGGCGCGCCGGCGATGGCCTGCGTCGTCTCGTCGATGGCCGCGCGCACGTTCGGGTCATTGCGGTCCCCCGCCCCTTCGCGGGTGAGCAGGCCCAGCGCGTGCAGGCTGTCCATCATCGGGCCGCCCAGGTCGATGCCGTCGGGGTTCGCGTTGATCTGCGCCTTGCCGATCCGCAGCAGGTCGACGCTTTCCTGCCAGGCGTCGTCGGTCGCAGCCTCGCGGTGCCAGGCATCGATGGCGATGCGGCGCAGCGCCTCGGCCCTCGGGCCGGGCAGCACGACGTCGGCGAAGGGCGCGAAATCGCGGGCGTAGCGGCCCGGCACCGGGCGCGCGTCGAAGCCGATCTTGTGGCTGCGGCGGTCCATGACATGCGCAAACAGCGGGTCCGGTGCCCCCGCGCCGGGCAAGAAGCGGCTGCGCGCGACCGGGCTGTCCGCGGTCTCACCCTCTGGGAACAGCGTCGTCTCGACCGCGAAGCCCCCCTCGGCGGCCGCCATCTCCATCAGCTCGATGAAGCAGCCCATGCCGATGGTCAGCTGCCGCCCGAACGGGTCCGTCACCGGCAGGTCACGCGCGGGGTCGCGCCAGAGCGTCACGGTATCGTCTCCGTCGAGCCGGGCCAGCCACGGCTGCCGGTTATGCGGGTTGGGCGCCAGCAGTGCGAAGCTGAGGGCGCGGGCGCGCGGGTCGGTGGGTGTGCCGGCCGCGTCCCAGGGCGCCAGCGCCCGGTCGGGGCGGCGCGTGACGGCGAAGGCCCCGGCCCCACCGGCCACAGCCGTGATTGCACCGCCGCCCACGAGGGCGATCATCTTGCGTCTGGTCAGGGTCATCTCGTGTCTCCTTCGGGCGACTCATTTAGTTCGATATGAAATTATTATCGTTCCATATCGAACTAAGTCAAGATGAATCGGTCGTAGCAGATTGCTCCGCGACGAGAGGGACGGTAGGAGTTCGGGCGAAGAAGGAGGCACGCATGGCCACACCGATTACCGAGATCGAAGACCTCAAGCGCATCTACAAAAGGCGCGTGCCGAAGATGTTCTACGATTACTGCGAAAGCGGGTCGTGGACCGAGCAGACCTTCCGCGAGAACACCACCGATTTCGACAAGATCCGCCTGCGCCAGCGCGTGGCCGTGGACATGGACGACCGCTCGACCGCGACCAAGATGATCGGCGAGGACGTGACCATGCCCGTGGGGCTGGCCCCCGTCGGCATGACCGGGATGCAGCACGCCGATGGCGAGATCCTGGCCGCCCAGGCCGCCGAGGAATTCTGCGTGCCCTTCACCCTGTCGACCATGTCGATCTGCTCGATCGAGGACGTGGCCAAGCACACCAAGAAGCCGTTCTGGTTCCAGCTCTACGTGATGCGCGACGAGGACTTCCTGGAAAACGTCATCCGCCGCGCGACCGAGGCCGGGTGTAGCGCCATGGTGCTGACGTTGGACCTGCAGATCCTCGGGCAGCGCCACAAGGACATCAAGAACGGCCTGTCGGCCCCGCCCAAGCCCACGCTGAAGAACATGCTGAACCTCAGCACCAAGTGGGGCTGGGGCATGGACATGCTGAAAACCCAGCGGCGAAGCTTCGGCAACATCGTGGGCCACGCCAAGGGCGTCGGCGACATGTCGTCCCTGTCGTCCTGGACGGCCGAGCAGTTCGACCCGCGGCTGGACTGGGAAAAGGTCAAAAAGATCCGCGACATGTGGGGCGGCAAGCTGATCCTGAAAGGGATCCTCGACGCGGACGATGCGCGCGCCGCGCTGGACGTGGGCGCCGATGCCATCATCGTCAGCAACCACGGCGGGCGGCAGCTGGACGGCGCGCTGAGCGCCATCCGCGTCCTGCCCGAGATCGTGGACGCCGTGGGCGGCCAGACCGAGATCCACATGGACAGCGGCATCCGGTCGGGACAGGATGTGCTGAAGGCGATGGCCCTGGGCGCAGACGGGACCTATATCGGGCGCGCGTTCATCTACGGCCTCGGGGCGAAGGGCAAGCAGGGCGTCACCGACGCGCTGAACGTCATCCACAAGGAGCTCGACACCACCATGGCGCTTTGCGGGCATCGCAAGCTGACCGAGGTGGGCCGCGACATCCTGCTGCTGGATGACGAGTTCAACCGCTACCGCCGGAACATCTGAGCCGATCCCGCCCGGGAGGGGTGACCATGCCGAAGTTCAAGTCGCGGGCGACGCCCGCGGGCACGGCCAAGCACACGAAGGCCAAGATCCCCACGGTCAAGGCCAGCGTCACCGACGACGCGCTGTTCGACATGCGCTGGCAACGGGCCGAGCGCGAGATCCGCACGCCGCTGAACCGGCTTTACGGTCGCGCGATGCCCATCGACCAGCTGATGGCACGGCTGCGAGAGGTTCTGGCCAGACGCTGGGCCGCCCGGCCCGCCGACCTGCGCCTGCTGGACCTGAAGCGTGACCTGGACCCGCACTGGTTCCAGAGCAGCGACATGGCGGCCTACGTCTTTTACGTGGACCGCTTCGCCGGCGACATGAAGGGCGTCGGGCGCAAGATCCCCTACCTGCGCGACCTGGGCATCACCTACGCCCATTTCATGCCCTGCCTCATGCCGCGCCCCGGCGACAGCGACGGCGGCTACGCGGTGATGGATTACACCCGGATCGACCCGCGACTGGGCAGCATGGCCGATTTCAAGCGCGTGACGCAGAAGATGCGCGCGGCCGGGATCAGCCCGTGCATCGACATGGTCCTGAACCACACCGCAAAGGAACACGCCTGGGCCGACAGGGCCCGCGCGGGCGACCCGTTCTACCAGAAGTTCTATCGCCTCTACGACGACCCGGCCGAGCCGCTGGAGTTCGAGAAGACCCTGCAGGAGGTCTTTCCCAACCAGGCGCCCGGCAATTTCACCTTCGACGAGACGATGGGGAAATGGGTCTGGACGACCTTCAACACCTTCCAGTGGGACCTGAACTGGGAAAACCCCGAGGTCTTCCTGGCGATCCTGGACATCATCCTGAACCTGGCCAACGCGGGGGCCGAGGTGCTGCGCCTGGACGCGGTCGCCTTCATGTGGAAGCGAATGGGCACCGATTGCCAGAACCTGCCCGAGGTGCACGACATCCTGCAGGCCATCAACCAGGCCGCGTCGGTGGCCGCGCCCGCCACGATCTTCAAGGCCGAGGCCATCGTCGGGCCGCACCAGCTGGTCCCTTATCTCGGCGCCGGTCGGCACGCGGGCAAGGTCTGCAACCTGGCCTATCACAACAGCCTGATGGTGCAGTTCTGGTCCGCGCTGGCCAGCCGCGAGACGTCGCTGATGACGGACGTGCTGGCGCGTCACTTCCCCGACCGGTTCACCAATGCCGAGTGGGGCACCTATATCCGCTGCCACGACGATATCGGCTGGGCCATCACCGAGGACGACGCCGAGCGGGCGGGCGTCACCGGACCGGGGCACCGCCGCTTCCTGGCCGATTTCTACGCCGGTCGCTTCGACGGCAGCTTTGCCCGCGGCGCCGACTTCCAGGTCAACGAGGTGACGGGCGACAAGCGCACCAATGGCAGCTTCGCCTCGCTCGCCGGGCTCGAGTCGGCGCTGGAGTCCGGCGACGCGCGGCTGATCGACGACGCGGTGGCCCGCATCAACCTGGGCCACGCGCTGATCGCGGGGTTCGGCGGTGTGCCGTTGATTTACATGGGCGACGAGATCGGGCTGATGAACGACCACGCCTGGCGCGAGGATCCCGACCGGGCGGGCGACGGGCGCTGGATGCAACGGCCCGCCATGGACTGGAACCGCGCGGCCGACGCGCCGACCAGCGATGCGCCCCATGGCCGGATCTACCGCGCGTTGCGCCACATCCTGAAAGTGCGCGCCGCCTGCGCCGAGCTGGGCGGCGATACCCCGTCGCGCGTGCTGCGCACCGGGCATGACCGCCTCTTCAGCGTGCTCAGGCCCGGAACCGAGGCGACGACCTGGGTCATTGCCAACTTCTCGGAAGAGCCGCAGCGCATCCATCGCGACGCGCTTCAGATGGATCCGGGGCCCTGGCCGAAGGATACGTTGACCGACCAGCTGCCGGACGTTGACGGCGACACCATAGTGGTGCCGCCGCTGGCCTGCCTCTGGCTACGCCGCCAGATCTGGTAGCGCGCTCAGGCGGCCCGCACCGGCCCCACGCCGTTGCGCACGACGATCAGGCCGAACAGCGCCATGGTCGCCAGCGCCAGGATCGATCCGATCTGGCTGAGCACCGGGCTGCCGCCGGGGATGGCGATGGCGATACCGGGCACCAGAAACACGACCGTGGCGACCGCCAGCAGGAAGTGGAGCGTCGCCATCCGCCCCATCGCCGCGGGGGTCAGCGCGTAGTAGGTGCCGAAGACCGCCATGGCGACGAAGCCCAGCAGGTTCAGGTGGCCGTGGGCCGGTGACAGCGTGTGGTCGTGGCTGGCGGCCATCTGGATGCCCCAGACCATGCCGATCAGGGCGAAGAGCGCGGCACTGGCGAAAAACAGGGTGGGAAGGGATTTCATGATGCGTCCTCCTCGGCGCCGAGCGGCGGGCCGGTAAAGCTGAGTTGATGTCGTTTGGCGCTTTCCTCGATCTGCGCCATGTCCTCGGGGATGCGGAAGGCGCCCCGCGCCATGTCGGCGAAGAACCCTTCGAACCCGCCCGGGGTCAGGATGATGAGATGGCGCGAGGGCTTTTCGCCCACGATCCGGAAGGTGTGCTCCCTGCCACGCGGGATGAAGGCCGTCTGGCCCGGTCCGCGGAGGAAGCTTTCGCCCTCGAGCCAGAATTCCACGTCGCCGGTCAGGACCACGAAGGCCTCGTCCGCGTCGTGGTGGATGTGCCGGGGCGGCCCCGAGGCCGGTGGCGAGACGCTGTCGGTGATCGACATGGCGCCATCGGTTTCGGCGGTGGTGAGAATCGGCAGATACTGGGTCCCGAGCCATTCGACGGCATCGGGTCCGAGGGTCAGGTCCTTCATCGTTTCCTCCCTACAAGGTGTTGGAAACGAAAGCGCTTTCTATGGACTAGGCGTATCACGCGGCCCGTGATACGAAAAATCGATTGTTCTTATGATCGGTATTCGTTTGGCGAATTTATCCAGTTTCGACCTGAACCTGCTCCGGGTGCTGGACGCGCTGTTGCGCGAGACGTCGACGGTCCGCGCCGGGGAACGGCTGGGCCTGTCGCAACCGGCGGTCTCGGCCGCGCTCGGGCGGCTGCGCGCGGCGCTGGGGGACGAGCTGTTCTTTCGGCGCGGACAGGGGCTGGAGCCCACGGCCTATGCCCTGTCGCTGGAGGCGCCCCTGCGCGAGGTCCTGGACCTGACCGAGACCCTGCTGCGCGGCGCCGACCGGTTCGACCCGCTGACCAGCACCGACCGGTTCAAGATCTCGGGCAGCGACTTCTTCGCCGAGATGCTGATGCCGTCGCTGGCCGACCGGCTGACCCGCGCGGCGCCGGGCATGAAGGTCCACCTGGTCGACCTCGTGCCCGACAGCTACGTGGACACGCTCGAACGCTATGACGTGGACATGGCGCTGCTGCCCGCGATGGACCTGCCCGACTGGGTGCAAAGCCGCCCCGTCTTCCGGTCGTCCTTTGTGGTCGTGGCCCGGCGCGATCACCCGCGTCTGGCGCGGGCCGGCATCGCGCCGGGCGGCGTGATCCCGGTCGACCTGTTCTGCGACCTCGGGCACGTGCTGTTCTCGCCCGAGGGCAAGCTGCAGGCCATGGGCGATGCAGCGCTGGCCCGGCTGGGACGCGAACGGCAAGTGGTGATGACCATGCCGGTCTTCTCGGGCGTCTACCGCGCGGTGGCGGGGTCGGACCTGATCGCGCTCTTGCCCGTGCAACTGGCCCGGCACGTGGCGCCCGCGGCCGGGCTGGACGTCTATGCCGCGCCGATGTCGGTGCCGGTGGCGCAGATCGTCATGGTCTGGCACCGACGCTTCGCCGCCAGCGCCGCCCATGGCTGGCTGCGCGACCAGATCGCCGACCTTCTGGCCCCGCTGGATTGCACCGCCTAGGCAAGCCGGGCCGTTTTCGCCGCGATCGGGCAGACGGGGCCTTCCCATCCGGGGCAAGCTGCCCTATACGCCCGCATCGCATCCCGCGTGCACACCCTTGGAGGCGGCGGGAGGCGCGATGAATTGAAACTCTAGGAGACTTCTCATGGCAGGCGAAACACCTGACATCATCGCCATGGAGCGGACGGGGACAGGCAAGGGGGCCGCCCGTCAGGCCCGGCGCGAAAACCTCGTGCCCGGTGTCGTCTATGGCGGCGGATCCGATCCGCTTCCCATCAACATCCCCTACAACGCGCTGATCAAGCGGCTGAAGGCCGGCCGCTTCCTGTCGACGCTGTTCAACCTGAAGGTCGAAGGCCACGACGACGTGCGCGTCATCTGCCGCGGCGTCCAGCGCGACATCGTCAAGGATTTCCCGACCCACGTGGATTTCATGCGCCTGCGCCGCACCAGCCGCGTGTCGCTGTTCATCCCGGTGGAAATCGTGGACGAGGATCAGGCCCCCGGCCTGAAGACCGGCGTGCTGACCATGGTCCGCTCGGAAGTCGAGCTGCGCTGCACCGCCGGCGAGATCCCCGAGAAGATCGTCGCGTCGGTCGCGGGGATGGAGATCGGCGACACGCTGACCATCTCGCAGGTCGACCTGCCCGAGGGCACGCGCCCGACCATCGACCGCGATTTCGTCATCGCCAACATCCAGCCGCCCTCCGGCCTGGCCAGCCAGTCCGAGGATGACGAGGACGAGGATGTCGCCGCCGACGAGGTGCCCACCACCGAGATGGGCCCGCCCGATGGCGAGGAAGGCACCGAGGACGACGAAAGCTGATCGTCCGATCCGATGAAAGTCACCAGAACGGGCGCGGCGCAAAAGGCCGCGCCCGTTTTTCGTTCGCGGCCCCGCCCGGCTGGCCAATCGGCCCGGCACGCGGCATAAGGACCGCGAGCTGACACAGGGGCGCTGCGCCATGCGACTGTTCGTGGGCCTGGGCAATCCGGGCGACAAATATGCCAACAACCGGCACAATATCGGCTTCATGGCCGTGGACCGCATCGCCGGGGATCACGACTTCACGCCGTTTCGCGCCAAGTTCCAGGGCCTCGTCTCGGAAGGCCGGCTGGGCCACGAAAAGGTCCTGCTGCTGAAGCCCACGACCTACATGAACAATTCGGGCCAGTCGGTGGGCGAGGCCATGCGCTTTCACAAGATCGACGTGGGCGACGTGGTGATCTTCCACGACGAGATCGACCTCGCCCCCGGCAAGCTGAAGGCCAAGACCGGCGGCGGCCATGCGGGCCACAACGGGCTGCGGTCGCTGCACGCCCATATCGGCCCCGACTACCAGCGCGTGCGCATGGGCGTGGGCCATCCGGGCCACAAGGACGCGGTGCCCGGCCACGTCCTGCGCGATTTTCCCAAGGCGGATGCCGAGTGGCTGGACGACATGCTGCGCGGCGTGTCGGACGGCGCCGCGCACCTGGCCGAGGGCGACACGCCGAAGTTCCTGAACGCGGTGGCGCAACGGCTGAGCCCGCAGCGCGCCAGCACCGGCACCAAGCGGCCGGGCGGCGACACGGGCGAGGACAAGGGCAGCAAGGCCGCGCCCCCTGCCCCGCCAAAGGCAGTGGAGACCGGGACGGCCCAGCCCGACGACCGCTCGCCCCTGCAGAAACTGGTGGACCGGTTCAAGTAGCCGCACGTCGCCCGCTTTACCCCGCGCGCCGACGGCCCTAGCTTCGGGGACATGGAAAAAGAGACATCTCTCAACGTGCTCGGCACCGATCTGGCGCCCTGCTCCGTCGACCCCGTCACCGGGTTCTTCCGGGACGGCCATTGCAACACCTGCGCCGCCGACGAAGGCGCCCACACCGTCTGCGCGGTGATGACGGCCGAATTCCTAGCCTTCTCGAAATACCTGGGCAACGACCTCAGCACGCCGCGGCCCGAGTTCAACTTTCCCGGCCTGAAGCCCGGCGACCGGTGGTGCCTGTGCGCCAGCCGTTTCCTGCAGGCGGTCGAGGAGAATTGCGGCCCGAAGGTGCATCTGAACGCCACCCATGTGCGCACGCTGGATATCGTGTCGCTGCAAGTGCTGACCGAGCATGCTGCGCGCTAGCCTTCTGGCGCTGTCGCTGCTGGCCGTCGCGCCCGCCTGGGCCGCACCGCAGATCCGGGCGGCCGATGCCGACCGGCTGGCGCGATTCGAAGAGGCGGCGGGCCGGGCGCTGCTGGTGGCGCTGTCCGAAGGCGACGCGGCCGATATCGATGTGCTGACCCGCGCGCTGTCGGGCCGCCCGCTGGCCCCCGCCCCGAACGGCGACTGGAACTGCCGCACGATCAAGCTGGGCGGGCTGTCCGGGCTGGTGGCCTATACCGATTTCCGCTGCCGCATCACGCAGGTCGGCCCCACCGAATGGCGATTCGAGAAACTCACCGGATCGCAGCGGACCGTGGGCACGATCAGCATGATCGAAGGGCGGCTCATCTACCTGGGCGCGGGCCACACCGGCGAAGCGCCCGCAACCGATTACGCGGGCCTGCCCGATACCCAGACGGCGGTCGAGCCGAACCAGACGATCCCGCAGGTCGCCGTGTTCGAGCAGACATCCGGGACATCGGCGCGGCTGATGTTCCCCTACCCGCTGCTCGAGTCGGAGTTCGACCTGCTGTATCTCACCCGTTAGGCGCGGACCTCAGCCCGGGGCCTTCATCTCGAAGCCCAGAGCCTTGGCGACGGTGAAGATATCCTTGTCGCCCCGGCCGCACATGTTCATGCAGATGATGTGATCCTTGGGCAGGTCGGGCGCGATCTTCATAACGTGGGCCAGGGCGTGGCTGGGCTCGAGCGCGGGGATGATCCCCTCGGATTCGCAGCAGAGCTGGAACGCCTCCAGCGCCTCGGCATCGGTGATCGCGACGTATTGCGCGCGGCCGATATCGTGCAGCCACGAATGCTCGGGGCCGATGCCGGGATAGTCGAGCCCGGCCGAGATGCTGAACCCTTCCAGGATCTGGCCGTCGTCGTCCTGAAGCAGGTAGGTGCGGTTGCCGTGCAGCACGCCCGGCCGTCCGCCGGTCAGGGACGCGCAATGCTCCATCTTCTCATTCACGCCCTTGCCGCCGGCCTCGACCCCGATGATCGAAACCTCCTTGTCGTCAAGGAAGGGGTAGAACAGGCCCATGGCGTTCGAGCCGCCACCGATCGCGGCGATGATCGTGTCGGGCAGACGCCCCTCGGCCGCCTGCATCTGTTCCTTGGCTTCCTTGCCGATGATCGCCTGGAAATCACGGACCATGGCCGGATAGGGGTGCGGCCCAGCCACCGTCCCGATGCAGTAGAATGTGTCGCGCACGTTGGTCACCCAGTCGCGCAGCGCGTCGTTCATGGCGTCCTTCAGCGTGCCACGACCGCTGGTCACCGGGATCACCTCGGCGCCCAGGAGCTTCATCCGGAACACGTTGGGGGCCTGACGCTCGACATCGTGGGCGCCCATGTAGACCACGCATTTCAGACCGAACTTGGCGCAGACGGTGGCGGTGGCGACGCCGTGCTGGCCCGCACCGGTCTCGGCGATGATGCGGGTCTTGCCCATGCGGCGGGCCAGGATGATCTGGCCCAGCACGTTGTTGATCTTGTGCGCGCCGGTGTGGTTCAGCTCGTCGCGCTTCATGTAGATCTTGGCGCCGCCCAGACGCTCGGTCAGGCGCTCGCAGTAATACAGCGGGCTGGGGCGGCCGACATAGTGGGTCCAGAGATCGTGCATCTCGGCCCAGAAGCTGTCGTCGGTCTTGGCGCGTTCGTATTCCTGTTCCAGCTGCAGGATCAGCGGCATCAGCGTTTCCGACACGAAGCGGCCGCCGAACTTGCCGAACCGGCCCTTTTCGTCGGGCCCGGTCATGAAGGAATTGAACAGATCGTTGGCCATCGCGCACCCTTTCGATTGAGGCGCGATCATATCAGCGGGCGCGGCAGGGTAAAGCGGCGCAGGGCCCTCAGGCGGCCCGGAATCGCGCGGCGAGCCGGCGCAGGCGCCGCCGCCCGCAGACCATCGCGGCCGCCACCACCGGGCGCAGCGGGGGCACGTCCAGCGACAGCAGCAGCAGGCCCAGCGGCAGCATCCACAGCCCCAGCATCGGCAGGATCGACGCGACCCCGCCCAGGATCAGCAGAAGCGCCACGGGCACCCGCAGCCAGCGGTGGCGCGGGCGGGTCAACGGGGCGATCACGCGGCCGGCGGGGGGCGCCGTCCGTTCGATGGCCGCGATCTGGCGGCGGATCCTGGCGAGGGCACGATTGGACATGGGAACTTGGAAACCGGAAGGCGGACGGCATCCTGCCGCGCCTGTCTGCATATGGGGATCAAGGCGGCGGATTGGAATGGCCGCGCTGGGTGGATCAGGCGGTGACGTCGCCCCGCGCGGCGGCGACGAAATCGCGCATGCGCTCGCCGTCCTTCATCCCCGGCGCCGACTCGACGCCCGAGCTCACGTCAACCTGCGTGGCGCCCGTCAGGCGGATCGCCTCGGCCACGTTGCCCGCGTGCAGGCCGCCCGCCAGCATCCAGGGCTGCGACCAGTCACGCTCGGCGATCAGCCGCCAGTCGAAGGCCAGGCCGTTGCCGCCGGGCAGCTCGGCCCCCTTGGGCGGCTTGGCATCGACGAGGATCTGGTCGGCGACATCGGCGTAGCGGTCGAGCGCGGGAAGGTCGCCCGCATCGGCCACGCCCACCGCCTTCATCACCGGCAGGCCGTGGCGCGCGCGGATGGCCGCCACCCGCTCGGGCGTTTCGGATCCGTGAAGCTGCAACATGTCCAGCGGCACCTCGCCCACGATCCGGTCGAGCGTGGCGTCATCGGCATCCACGGTCAGCGCCACGCGGGTAATGCCCTCGGGCACCGAGCCGGCCATGAAGGCCGCGGCATCCAGTTCCAGGTGGCGGGGGGACTTGGGAAAGAACACGAAACCGACATAGGACGCGCCCGCCAGCAGGGCGGCGGCCACGTCGGCGGTTTCGGTCAGCCCGCAGATCTTCACACGCGTGTCGGTCATGGGGGGCGCGTCTAGCGCGGAACACTGCCGTCTTCCAGCAGCGCCAGCACGTCGTCCCCGCCGCGCCCGGTGGTGCGGCCGCGGCTGCGCAGGTTCTCGTTCTCCCGCTGCAGCTCGTCCTTCTCGCGCCGCGCTTCGCGGGCGGCGGCGCGGTGCTTGTGCTCGCGCAGGTATTCCCAGAAGAACCCGATCGCCAGGCCGACGACGATCGCGCCCAGGATCACGATGAACATGGGCAGCGTGATTTCCCACGACAGGCCCAGGAAGCCGGCCATCGCCTCGGGCAGGACGCGCAAGGTCACCAGCGCGGAGTTGGCCAGGGCTACGATGATCAGGATCACGGCCAGGACAGCCAGAAAGATGTATTTCACCAGACGCATGGGGGGTCTTATCCTTCGTTCAAACGGTCACGGAGAAGCTTGCCGGTCTTGAAGAACGGAACATGCTTGGCCTCGACTTGAACGGCCTCTCCGGTGCGGGGGTTCCGTCCCATACGAGCATCGCGCTTCTTGACCGAGAATGCGCCGAAACCGCGCAGCTCGACCCGGTCGCCGCGGGCCAGGGCATCGATGATCTGATCGAAGACGGTTCCGACGATACGCTCGACGTCGCGCTGGGTCAGGTGCGGGTTCTCGTCGGCGATCTTCTGAATCAATTCGGATCGAATCATCGTCAGTCTCCCCCGCTGAATGGGCGCGTTTGTCGCGCCTCGATAGAACCACGACTATAGCCGGATTTTCCCGTTACGAAAGCGATCTTAGCCCGAACAGGCCCTCCGACAGCGGGACCGCCCCGAAATTCTCCAAAGATTTCAATCTTGCGCCGCGTCGGACGCCGTGACCGGGGCAACGGCGCCCCGTCGCCCGGGCGACGATTCGGGTGCCGTGAAACGCGAACGGCCCCGCGCCACTGGGACGCGGGGCCGTATTGTCGCGCGCGGACGGGGCCGCACGCGCCTTTTCTCAGATCACTCGTCGCCCTTCAGCGCGGCGCCAAGGATATCGCCCAGCGAGGCGCCCGAGTCCGAGCTGCCATACTGTTCGACGGCCTCTTTCTCTTCGGCGATCTCGCGCGCCTTGATCGACAGGCCAAGGCGGCGGGTCTTCTGGTCGACATTGGTGACGCGGACGTCGACCTTGTCACCGACCTGGAAGCGCTCGGGGCGCTGCTCGGAACGGTCGCGCGACAGGTCCGAGCGGCGGATGAAGGACTTGGCGCCTTCGTATTCCACCTCGATCCCGCCATCCTCGATCGCCGTCACCTCGACGGTGATGATCGAGCCGCGCTTCACGCCCTCGGTCGCACCCGAGAAGCTGTCGTCCAGGGCCTTGATCGACAGGCTGATACGCTCTTTCTCGACATCCACCTCGGTGACGACGGCCTGAACGGTGTCGCCCTTCTGGTAGTTCTGGATGGCTTCCTCGCCGCGCTGGTCCCAGCTGATGTCGCTGAGGTGGACCATGCCGTCGATGTCGCCGTCCAGGCCCACGAAGAGACCGAACTCGGTGATGTTCTTGACGTCGCCTTCCACGTGCGTGCCCTCGGGGTGGGTCTCGGCGAAGACCTCCCACGGGTTGCGCATGGTCTGCTTGAGGCCAAGGCTCACGCGGCGCTTCTGGGTGTCGATCTCCAGCACCATGACTTCCACTTCCTGCGAGGTGGAGACGATCTTGCCGGGGTGCACGTTCTTCTTGGTCCAGGACATTTCCGACACGTGGACCAGGCCCTCGACGCCCGGCTCGAGCTCGACGAACGCACCGTAGTCGGTGATGTTGGTCACGCGGCCGGTATGGGTGCTGTCCAGCGGGAACTTGGCTTCGACGGTATCCCACGGATCGTCCTGCAGCTGCTTCATGCCCAGGCTGATACGATGGGTTTCCTTGTTGATCTTGATGACCTGCACCTTGATCGTCTCGCCGATGGTGACGATCTCGGACGGGTGGTTGACCCGGCGCCACGCCATGTCGGTGACGTGCAGCAGGCCGTCGACGCCGCCCAGGTCCACGAAGGCACCGTATTCGGTGATGTTCTTCACCACACCGTCCACGGCCTGACCTTCCGCCAGGTTGCCGATAACCTCGGCGCGCTGCTCGGCACGGCTTTCTTCCAGGATGGCGCGGCGCGACACCACGATGTTGCCGCGGCGGCGGTCCATCTTGAGGATCTGGAACGGCTGCTTGAGACCCATCAGCGGGCCGGCATCGCGCACGGGGCGCACGTCGACCTGCGAGCCGGGCAGGAACGCCACGGCGCCGCCGAGGTCGACGGTGAAGCCACCCTTGACGCGGCCGAAGATCGCGCCTTCGACGCGGTTCTCGTCGGCATAGGCTTTTTCCAGGCGGTCCCAGGCGGCTTCGCGACGGGCCATCTCGTGGCTGATCACGGCTTCGCCACGGGCGTTCTCGACCTGGCGCAGGTAAACCTCGACTTCGTCGCCCACGTGGATCTCGGGGGCTTCGCCGGGCTGTGCGAATTCTTTCAGATCGACGCGGCCTTCCATCTTGTAGCCGACGTCGATGATGGCCTGGCCCGCCTCGATGGCGAGGACCTTGCCCTTGACGACAGACCCTTCGTCGGGCGTGTCGATTTCGAAGCTTTCGTTCAGGAGGGCTTCGAATTCCTCCATGGATGCGTTCTGAGCCATGTGGCCTATGAGTTCCTTTTTTACGGTCTATACGGGCCGCGCGGTTGTCTCCGCCGGTCTTTCGATTGGCCTTGCTGACGGGTCCCGGGATGACAAAAAGGGCCGGCGTTGACCGACCCTGCTCACGCCCGGGGCTGTCCCGCCCCTTCGACGCCCGCCTGATAGGCCAAAGCTTTCCGTCGCGCAAGCCCCGGCAGCGGCCCTAGACCGCGCCGTACCGGGCGGAAACGGCCTCGACCGCGCGGGCCACCGCCGCGTCGATGTCGAGCTCGGTGGTGTCGATGACCACTGCGTCCTCGGCCGCGCGCATGGGGGCGTCGGCCCGGCCCGCGTCGCGGTCATCGCGGGCGCGCACATCGGCCAGCACCGTTTCAAAGTCGGTGTCGTCGCCATCGGCGCGCAGCTCGTCGAACCGGCGCCGCGCGCGAATCTCGGGGCTGGCGGTGACGAACAGCTTCACCTCCGCCTCGGGGCAGACGACGGTGCCGATGTCGCGCCCGTCCAGCACCGCGCCCGCGCCCAGCCGCGCGAACTGCCGCTGGAACGCCAGAAGCGCCGCGCGCACCTCGGGGATGGCCGCGACCTTGCTGGCCGCGTCGGCCACGGCGGCGGTGCGCAGGCCCTGGCGGTCCAGGTCCTCGGGGACCAGCGCCTGCGCCGCGGCCAGCGGTTCTTCGCCCGCGATCACCCGCGCCCCGGTGGCGCGGTAGAGCAACCCTGTATCCAGGTGGCGAAAGCCGAAATGCGCGGCCACGGCGCGCGAGATCGTTCCCTTGCCGGCCGCCGCCGGCCCGTCGATGGCCACGGTGAACGGCATCGGGCTTCACCTTTCTTCAAGTTCTCGGTCGCGACGGTCGGGCCGCCGCGGGGATCATTCGGGCTTGGGCGGGCCGTCATCGGCGCCGGGATACTGCTTCAGCCCATCGGCGATCTCGTAATAGTCGCCCTTGTCGGCGCAATGGATGTGCCACGCGGTCGTCAGGCCGGTGGGCTTGTCCAGCGAGCCCGCGAAGATCGACAGCATGTCGCCGCCCCCGTCCCAGAACAGGGTGCTGCCGCATTCGGGGCAGAAGCCGCGGCGCGCGCCTTCCGAGCTCTGGTACCAGCGCACTTCGCCTTCGATCTCGACCCCGTCCTTGGACGCGGCGGTGGCGGCGGTGAAATGGCCGGACATGCGGCGGCATTGCTGGCAGTGGCAGGCGACCACGGGCCGCAGGGGACCGCGCACGCGGAACGAGACCTCGTTGCACAGACAGCCGCCCATGACCGGCAGGCCGTCACTATCGTCGCTGAACATCAGCCGTTCCCCCTTACGATCTCGGCGCCGAGGGCCTTCATCAGGTCCTCGAAGATGGGAAACGACGTAGCGATGGGCTGGGCGTCGTCCACCGTCACCGGCGCTTTCGCTGCCATTCCGAGGCACAGGAACGACATGGCGATGCGATGGTCGAGCCGCGCGGCCACTGTCGCACCGCCGGGGACGCCCCCCGGGCCACGTCCGGTGACCTGCCACCAGTCCGGCCCGTCCTCGACCTCGACCCCGTTGGCGCGCAGGCCTTGCGCCATGGCATCGATGCGGTCCGATTCCTTCACGCGCAGCTCGGCCACGCCGGGCATCTCGGTCACGCCGGCCGCATTGGCGGCCACCACCGACAACACCGGGTATTCGTCGATCATCGAGGCCGCGCGTTCCGACGGGACGCGGATGCCCTTCATGTCGGGCGAGAACCGGGCGCGCATGTCGGCCACCGGCTCGCCCCCCTCCTCGCGGCGGTTCTCGAAGGCCAGGTCGGCGCCCATCTCGACCAGCGTGTCGAACAGGCCCGCCCGCGTGGGGTTCAGGCCGATATTGGGCACCAGCACGTCGGACCCCTCGGTGATCAGCGCGGCGCAGACCGGGAAGGCGGCGCTGGACGGGTCCCGCGGCACGGCGATGGTTTGCGGGCGCAGCTCGGGGCGGCCGGTCAGCGTGATCTCGAAGCCCTCGTCGGTGCGCCTGGTCTCGATCTCGGCGCCGAAGCCCGCCAGCATCCGCTCGGAATGGTCGCGGGTCGCCTCGCGCTCGACCACCACGGTCCGGCCCGGCGCGTTCAACCCCGCCAGCAGCACTGCCGACTTCACCTGTGCCGAGGCCACCGGCGTGGCATAGCGGACCGGCACCGGCTCGGCCGCACCCACGAGGGTCAGCGGCAGCCGCCCCCCCGCACGCCCCACGGCCCGCGCCCCGAACAGCGACAGCGGGTCGGTCACGCGGCCCATGGGACGCCCGTTCAGCGACGCGTCACCGGTGAAGGTCACGGCCATGTCATGGGTGGCCACCGCGCCCATGATGAGCCGCACGCCAGTGCCCGAGTTGCCGCAGTCGATCACCTGCTCGGGCTCGGCGAAGCCGCCGACACCCACGCCATGCACCGACCAGTCGCCGGGGCCGTGGCGGATCACCTCGGCGCCCAGCGCGGCCATGGCGCGGCCGGTATCCAGCACGTCCTGCCCTTCGAGAAGGCCGCTCACGCGGGTTTCGCCCACCGCCATGGCGCCGAGGATCAGCGACCGGTGTGAGATGGACTTGTCGCCGGGCACATCGGCCGTGCCGGTCAGGGCATGGCCGCCGCGGGCGGTCATCGGGATCGGGTCACCGTGGGCGGACATGAAGGGCCTTTCCTGCGCGGCATGAAAATCCGCGCGACCCTACAACCTGCGCCCCGGCGCGCAAGGCCTCGAAAGATCAGAAAAGGGCGGCCAGCGGGATCACCAGGAACAGGAAGATCGGGAAGGCCAGGAGCTTGGGAGAGAATTTCATCGGTCTGTCCAAAATCGCATAATCAATACGTTGAATATGCCACCGATATGAATTTTCACCTAGCGCCGCATTTCGCGCTCGGCCAAACCCCGCCTATCCCCGCCGCCGGAACGTAAGGTAGTGCGGCACGCGCTCCTCGCGCAGCGCCTTCTGCTCGTAGCGGGTTGAGATCCAGTCGTCCCAGGGCGTACCGCCCTCGTCCAGCAGGTCGAACCCCGCGCCCGGCACTTCCTCGTGGGTCTGGCGCACATAGTCGGGAATGTCGGTCGCTACCCGGAAGATCGCACCCGGCGCCGTGACACGGGCCAGCGGCTCCAGGTGTTCGGGCGTGACGAAGCGGCGGCGGTGATGCCGCGCCTTTGGCCACGGATCGGGATAGAGCAGGAAGGCCCGCTCGATGCTGCCATCGGGCAGCACGTCGAACAGGTCGCGCACGTCGCCGGGATGGACCGCCAGGTTGCCCACGCCCGCCGCGCGGATCTTGCCCAGCAGCATGGCGACGCCGTTGATATAGGGTTCGGCCCCGATGATGCCCACATCGGGGTTGCGGCTCGCCTGATGCACCAGGTGCTCGCCCCCGCCGAAGCCGATCTCGAGCCAGACGGGCTTGCCGCCGAACAGCGCTTTGAGGTCCAGCGGCGTGCGCTCGGGGTTCGCGTCCCAGTCCACGGGCCCCGGCGACAGCTTGTCCAGGTCCTCGGCCAGGTAGGCCTCCTGGCTGTCGCGCAGGTTGTGGCCCTTGCGGCGGCCGTAGAAGTTGCGCCAGGGCGCGTTGGGGGGCTTGTCGCTCATGCGCGGCGGCTTAGGCCAACGGGCCGCACGGGTCCAGCCCCGGCAGGCCTAGTCGCCGGTCAGACGATGCAGCGTCTCGCGCCCGCGGGCCAGGAACAGCCACGACAGCGGCACCAGCCACAGAAGCGTCCCCGCCACCGCGATCTTCTCGAGCAGGCCGTCGAAGCTGTTCGACGCCAGCTTGAACGCGACGGCGAAGACCAGCCAGACCGCCGCGGCGGACAGGAACAGGGGCTTGTAGCTCCGGTGCACGCCTTTCGCGCCCTCGGCCATGGCGAGCGGGCCGGCCAGGTAGAGCGGCCCGAGGAAAAAGGTCAGCTGCGTGTGCACCGACATGTCCGGGGTCTGCTGGCCGAACTCGTCCCAGACGCCCAGCAGGACCTCGACCAGCGCAAGGAACGACAGGCAGAACAGCCCGAGCGTCCATCCCGCGCGGCCCAGATGCGCGTGCGCCGCCGCGATGGCCAGCGCCAGCAAACCGCCCGCGTTGAAATAGAACCCCACGTCCATGATCCACTTGCGCTCGCCCCGGGCGAGGTCGCTGATCGTGTCGGCGACGAAATCGTGCTGGGTCAGCAGGGTGCCGGCGGTAATGGCCACCAGCGGCATCACGTTGCCGACGATCCCCGCGATGCCGCAGAAGACCAGAAGCTCGGGCCGTTCGCGGGCCACGATCTCGTGTTTCTCGTGGCGGGCCTTGGTTCCGGTCGACATGGGTGCGTCCCTCCTGCGCGGTCCAACGTCGCCGCGCCGCGCGGCGTTCCGCGCCGAATGCAACGCGGTGCCCCTTGCCCCGGGCGGCCGGATCGGGTTTTACCCCGGCCCATGACCACCTGGATCACCATCTGCGACACCTGCAAGCGCGACGACTGGGACGCCGCGCGCGAGACCGAGACCCATGGCGCGGCGCTGGCCCGGCTGGTCGAGGCCGCGGCCGACGGCGGCGCGGTGCGGACCCGCCGCGTGTCGTGCCTGATGGGCTGCGCGCAAGGCTGCAACGTGGCGATCCAGGCGGCGGGCAAGCTGAGTTACACGCTGGGCCGCTTCGCTCCCGAGGCCGAGGATGCCGAAGCGATCGTCGCCTATGCCCGGCTCCATGCCGAAAGCGCCAGCGGCCAGGTGCCCTATCGCCAGTGGCCGCAGGGGGTGAAGGGGCACTTCGTCACGCGCCACCCGCCGTTGCCCGGCGACGATGGCTGAGACGCGCGACCACGGCGGCGGGATCGACGCCGCCATCGCCCGCTGGGGCGGCACGCGCGCGGACTGGCTGGACCTGTCCACCGGCATCAACCCGGTCCCCTACCCCATTCCCGATTTCGCGGCGTCGGACTGGACCGCCCTGCCCGACCGTGCGGCCGAGGCCGCCCTGGTCTCCGCCGCGCGCCGCTTCTGGGAGGTGCCCGAGGGCACCATGGTGCTGCCCGCGCCCGGGGCCTCGGCGCTGATCGCCGCGCTGCCGATGCTGGCGCCCGGCGGGTCGGTCCACATCCCCGGGCCGACCTATAACGAGCACGCCGCCGCTTTCCAGGCGCACGGCATCGCCATCGGGGACGCGACGGCGGACACCCACGTCACGGTGCACCCGAACAATCCCGACGGATGCCTCTTCGCGCCCGAGGGCGACCCGGCCTTGCGGATCATCGACGAAAGCTTCTGCGACGTGATGCCCGAGGCGTCCGAGGTGGCGCGCTGCGCCCGGCCGGGCACGGTGGTGCTGAAGAGCTTCGGCAAGTTCTGGGGGCTGGCCGGGCTGCGACTGGGCTTCGCCATCGGCCACCCCGGTACGCTGGCACCGCTGGCCGCCCGGATGGGGCCCTGGGCGGTGTCGGGGCCTGCGCTGCGGGTGGGGGCGATGGCGATATCGGACCACGATTGGGCCGGGCGAACGCGCGCGCGGCTGGTCCGGGACGCGGCGCGGCTGGACGGCCTGATGGCGCAGGTCGGGGCCGAGGTGGTGGGCGGCACGACCCTGTTCCGCCTCTACGATGTGGATGCCGCCGCGTGGCATGACCGGCTGGGCCGCGCGCGGATCCTGTCGCGGGTCTTTCCCTACTCGGACCGGTGGCTGCGGCTGGGCCTGCCGCAGCCGGACGCGTTCGACCGGCTGGCCGTCGCATTGACGGACGGCGCCGCGTGACGCTGTTCGCGGCCTTGCTGCTGGATGCCCTGCTGGGCGAGCCGCGCTGGCTGTGGGACCGGGCGCCGCACCCGGCGGTCCTGATGGGCCGCGCGGTGGGCTGGTCCGACCGGCGGTTCAACCGCCCGCCCGCCCGGGCCATGGGTGTGCTGTGCGTGGCAGGGCTGGTCATCGGCGCGGGCCTGCTGGGCCTGTTCATCGCGGCGCTGCCGGGCGGCGCACTGTGGTCCACGCTGATCGCCGCCATCCTGCTGGCCCAGCGCAGCCTGGCCGACCACGTGGGCCGGGTCGCCTCGGCGCTGGGACGCTCGCTGCCCGAGGGGCGGCACGCCGTGGCGCAGATCGTGGGTCGTGACACCGCTGCCATGGACGGGGCCGCCGTCGCCCGCGCCGCAATCGAATCCGCCGCCGAGAACCTGGGCGACGGGGTTGTGGCACCCGCCTTCTGGTTCGCGGTGGCCGGCCTGCCGGGCATCCTGATCTACAAGATCGTCAACACTGCCGACAGCATGGTGGGCTATCGCACGCCCCGGCACGAGGCGTTCGGCTGGGCGGCGGCGCGGCTGGACGACGTGCTGAACTGGATTCCCGCGCGGCTGACGGCGGGCCTGATCGCGCTGGCGCATCTGCGGGCCGACGCCTGGCGGGTGATCCTTCGCGATGCGGGGCTGCACCGCTCGCCCAACGCGGGCTGGCCCGAGGCGGCCATGGCGGTGTGCCTGGACGTCAGCCTCAGCGGCCCGCGCGCCTATGACGGGCGGATGCAGGATTTTCCCTGGGTGTTCCCCGAGGGCCGCCGTGACCCGGGCGCCGCCGAGATCCGGGCCGCCGTCACCGCGCTGTGGCGGACCTGGGCGCTGATGGCGGCTCTCGTCGCGCTCACGATGGCGTGGTGAGCTTTTGCGCCCGGCGCACGGGGCTGCTAGATCGCGTCGAACGCCAACATGCCCGCACCGGAGACCCCATGCGCCAGACCCTCGCCGCCCTTGCCCTGATCCCCCTCGCCACCGCGGCCGCCGCGCAGGACTGCGGCGGCAGCTTTGCCGATTTCAAGCAGCGGATGGAGTCCGAGGCCGTGGCGCGCGGCGCCGATCCGGCCACCGCGCGCGCCTTCTTCGACGGGGTGCGGCAGGACCAGGAAACGCTGGCGGCCGACCGGCGGCAGGGCGTGTTCACCCTGCCCTTCACCGATTTCGCCCGTCGCCTGATCAGCGCCGACCGGATCAACCGCGGACAGGCCAACGCCCGCCAATACGCCGACACCTTCGACCGGATCGAGGCCGAGTACGGGGTCAGCCGGGGCGTGCTGCTGGCCTTCTGGGCGTTCGAGACCGATTACGGCGCGTTCCAGGGCGACTTCAACACGGTCAACTCGCTGGTCACGCTGGCCCATGACTGCCGCCGCCCCGACCTGTTCCGCCCGCAGGTCTTCGCGGCGCTGGAGCTGTTCGCGCAGGGCGGCCTGGACCCCGACACCACCACCGGCGCCTGGGCGGGCGAGATCGGGATGGTGCAGATGCTGCCCGAGGACATCCTGGAGAACGGCGTGGACGCCGACGGGAATGGCACCGTGGACCTCAAAACCTCGCCGCGCGACGCGCTGATGTCGGGGGCGAAGATGCTGCAATCGCTGGGCTGGCGCGCGAACGAGCCGTGGCTGGAAGAGGTCGACGTGCCCGCGTCGATGGACTGGTCGCAGGCGGCGCTCGAGATCAGGAAATCGCCCGCCGAATGGGAGGCGCTTGGCGTCGCCCCGCGCGACGGCGACTGGGATGCCGACCTGCCCGCGTCGCTGCTGCTGCCGCAGGGGCACGAGGGGCCGGCCTTCGTCGCCTACCCGAATTTCGACGTCTATTTCGAGTGGAACCAGTCCTTCACCTACGTCCTCACCGCCGCCTATTTCGCCACGCGGCTCGAAGGGGCGCCGGTCTTCGACGCGGGCAACCCCGCGCCGGGCCTGTCGGACGCGCAGATGAAGTCGCTGCAGCAGAAGCTGGCCGCGCGCGGCCATGACGTGGGCGATATCGACGGCATCCTCGGCGCCGGCACGCGCGCGGCCGTGCGGGCCGAGCAGCAACGGCTGGGCCTGCCCGCCGACGCCTGGCCCACGACCCAGCTTCTGAACGCGCTGTAAGAAGCCCGGCGGCGCGGCGTCAGTGCCGCGTCGCGCCCTGCGGCACCGGCTCGGCCCGCCCGGCGCGGGCAAGTGCCAGGAAGGCCGGCGCCAGGTCCTCGGCCTGGAGGACCGCCTCGTGCGCTGCCGGTCCCACGACCAGCGTGGCGGCGAACAAGAGCGCCTCGTCCCGGTCGCGGCCGGCGGTGGCGGCGATCATCTGGGCGAAGGCCGATTCGTGCCCGCCGTAGCAGGCGCAATCCAGGTGATGGTGCATGATCGGGCTGCGGGCCTGCGCCAGCACCAGGCGTATGAGCGTCGCGAAACGCTGCTCGGCCAGCAGCGCATCGCGCGGGTTCAGGACGCTGTGCAGGTCGCGGCGGATCATCTGCCGTTCGCCCGCGTCCCCGCACCACGCCCGCAGGAAGACGATGGCCGCCAGCTCCATCTCGGGCAACTCGTGCATGCGGCCCACGGGCGCGCCGCCGCGCTGGGGCTGGGGCGCCGGTTGGGCTTCGGCGAAAATCTCACGTCTCATGCTGGCATCCCTTGTGACTGCCAGCCCATTTCCGACTCTTTCACTCGGAAAGTCAATCCCGATTGTTTTGGTCGGGTTGAAAATAGTCGCTCCACGAGAAAGGCCGCCCGGAAACCGGGCGGCCCTGTCGGTCGAACCGGTGCTGTCGGCTCAGTGCTTCACGTCGAACCGGTCGAGCATCATGACCTTGTTCCAGGCGGCCACGAAGTCGCGGACGAACTTCTCGTTCGCGTCCGACCCGGCATAGAACTCGGTCACCTGGCGCAGTTGCGCGTTGTGGCCGAAGATCAGGTCGGCGCGGGTGCCGGTCCAGACCACGGCCGAGTCGCCACCGCGTTTGCGCGCCTCGAAGAGCTGTTCGTCCGCGTCCACCGGCAACCACTCGAGGCTGAAATCGGTGAGATTGACGAAGAAGTCGTTGCTCAGCGTGCCGGGCCGGTCGGTCAGCATACCGTCGCTACCACCGTCCCAGTTGGCGCCCAGCACGCGCAGGCCACCGACCAGGGCGGTCAGCTCGGGCGCGCTGAGCGTCAGAAGCTCGGCCCGGTCCAGCAGCATCTGCTCGGGCGTGACGCGGCTGAACTTGTTCAGCTGGTAGTTGCGGAAGCCGTCGGCGACCGGACGCAGCCACTCGAAGCTTTCGGCGTCCGTGTCCTCGTCGCTGGCGTCCATCCGGCCCGGCGTGAACGGCACGGCGATGTCGATGCCGCCTTCCTTGGCCGCCTTTTCCACCGCGGCGCAGCCTGCCAGCACGATCAGGTCGGCCAGCGACACGCGCTTGCCGCCCGATGCGCCGTCGTTGAATTCGGACTGGATGCCTTCCAGCGCCGACAGCACCCTGGACAGGCTCTCGGGGTTGTTGACTTCCCAGTCCTTCTGCGGTGCCAGCCGCACCCGCGCGCCATTGGCCCCGCCGCGGTTGTCGGAGTGCCGGAAGGTCGAGGCCGAGGCCCAGGCCGCCCCGACCAGCGCGTCGACGCCGAGGCCGGTGGCCAGGATCTTCGACTTCAGCGACGCGATGTCGCCGTCGTCGATCACCGGGTGGTCGCAATCCGGGATCGGATCCTGGAACATGCGCGGCTCGGACGGGACTTCCTTGCCGATCAGACGGTTGATCGGGCCCATGTCGCGGTGGGTCAGCTTGTACCACGCCTCGGCGAAGGCCTTGTTGAAGGTCTCGGGCTGGTCGATGAACTTCTCGACGATCTTGCGATAGGCCGGGTCCTGCTTCAGCGCGATGTCCGAGGTCATCATCATCAGCGGGTGCTCGACACCCTCGCGGTGGGCGTCTGGCGTCTTGATCGCGTCGGGATCCTTCGGCTTCCACTGCTGGGCGCCGGTCGTGTCGTTCACGATCAGCTCCCAGTCGTATTTCATCAGGCTGTGCAGGTACTCGTGATCCCACTTGATGGGGTTGGACACCCACGACCCCTCGATGCCGTTGGTCATCGTGTGCTCGGCGAAGCCCTTGCCCGAGCTGTTCATCCAGCCAAGGCTTTGCGCGTGGATCGGCGCGGCCTCGGGCGCGGGGCCGACGCCGTCGGGGTCCGACCCGCCATGGGATTTACCGAAGGCGTGGCCGCCCGCGATCAGCGCGACGGTTTCCTCGTCGTTCATGGCCATGCGGGCGAAGGTCTCGCGGATCTCGCGCGCGGACTCCATCGGGTCGGCGCTGCCGCCGGGGCCCTCGGGGTTCACGTAGATCAGCATCATCTCGGACGCGCCGACCGGGTTTTCCAGGTCGTAATGCTCGCCCGACGGATCACCTTCCCAGCGGTCGCGGCCCTGGATCTCGGTCTCGGGACCCCAGTACGTCGCGTCGTCGGCCACCCAGGCATCCTCGCGTCCGCCGCCGAAGCCCACGGTCTCGAAGCCCATGCTTTCCAGCGCGACATTGCCCGTCAGGATCATCAGGTCGGCCCAGCTGAGCGCGGCGCCGTATTTCTGCTTGATCGGCCACAGCAGGCGGCGCGACTTGTCGGTGTTGCCGTTATCGGCCCACGAGCTGACGGGCGCGAAGCGCTGCATGGCCGTCGCCGCGCCGCCACGGCCGTCGGCGATACGGTAAGTGCCCGCGGCGTGCCAGGCCATGCGGATCATCTGCGGGCCGTAATGGCCGTAGTCGGCCGGCCAAAAGTTGTCCTGGCTGTCGGTCATCAGCGCGCGGATGTCGGCCTTGATGGCGTCCAGGTCCAGCTTGGCGAAGGCCTCGGCATAGTTGAAGTCGGGATCCTGCGGGTTCGCCTCGGCGGAGTGCAGGTGCAGAAGCTCGGTCCGCAGGCGGGCCGGATACCAATCCTGAAGGGTCGGCTTGCTGCCCTGCGCCCCGCCGATACGGGTGCCGCGGAAGGGGCAGGTGCCCGGCGTCTCGACGCTGTCTTTCATCACGGATGTCCTTTCAATGGGTCTGGCGAGCGGTCCCGCCGGGACAGTCGCGCACAAGGACCAGCGGCCCGGCACGATCAGTTGGCCGACGAGGTGGCGCGAAGCCGGCGGAAGGCAAGGCGCCTGGTGGCACATCCCCCACCCGGCCTTTCGCGATGTCGTGAAGGTGCCTGCAAAGGCCCGCGCGGCGTCACCTCAGCCGGCGCAGCCCCGCGATCAGCCGCGTCACGATCTCGTCCGGAGCCTGGTCGATATCGGCCGAGACGTGCGGCTCGTCTTCGGATGGCGGCTCGAGCGTGGCAAGCTGGCTGTCCAGCAGCGTGCCGGGCATGAAATGGCCCTCGCGCTCGTCCATGCGGGCCATCAGCGTTTCGCGCCGCCCGTGCAGGAACAGAAACACCACGGATCCGCCCGACCGCTCACGGATGCGATCGCGATAGGCGCGCTTCAGCGCCGAGCAGGCGATCACCGTGCCGGGCCGCAGGGCGTCGCCCACGAGGTCGAGCCACGGCAGCCGGTCCTCGTCCTCCAACGGCGCCCCGCGGGCCATCTTCTCGATATTCGCCTGGGGGTGCAGGCTGTCGCCGTCCACGAAACCCAGCCCTTCCGCCTCGGCCAGGGCCCTGCCGATGGTGCTTTTGCCGCAGCCCGACACGCCCATGACGACCAGCCGCGGCGCCGCTTCGGTCACAGCGAGGCCGTGATGCCGCCATCGACGAAGACGGTCGTGCCGTTGACGAAGCTGGACGCCTCGGAGGTCAGGAAGATGCAGGTGCCCACCAGCTCTTCCACTTTTCCCCAGCGTCCGGCCGGCGTGCGCTTGCACAGCCAGGCGGTGAAGTCGGGATCGTCGACCAGCGCCTGGTTCAACGGCGTCTCGAAATAGCCGGGGGCCAGCGCGTTGCATTGCAGCCCGTGCTTGGCCCAGTCGGTGGCCATGCCCTTGGTCAGGTTCGCGACCGCCCCCTTGGTCGCGGTGTAGGGCGCGATGCCGGGCCGGGCCAGCGCCGTCTGCACCGACGCGATGTTGACGATCTTGCCGCGCCCGCGTGCGATCATGTGCCGCGCGGCGGCCTGCGCCGCGTTGAAGACGCCGGTGACGTTGATGCGCAGCAGGCGTTCGAAATCCTCGGGCGGGAAATCCTCCAGCGGCGCGCGATGCTGCACGCCGGCGTTGTTCACAAGGATGTCGATGGGGCCGGTCGCCTCTTCGAAGCCGTCGATGGCGGCGCGCACGGCCCCCGCATCGGTCACGTCGAAGGCCAGCGTATGGACGGTGGCGCCCCGGTCGCGCAGATCGGCGGCCGCCTTATCCAGCTTGGCCGCGTCGCGCCCGTTCAGCACGATCTCGGCCCCGGCATCGGCCAGCCCCCGTGCCAGCGCATGGCCGATCCCCTGGCTCGACCCGGTGATCAGCGCGCGTTTCCCCGTCAGATCGAACAGTGACAGGCTCATCCATGCCCTCCCTTCAAGCGGTCTGCTTTTTCATTTGGCGGTTCCGCGCAATGGTATACCAAAGGGCAGTCATTGCCACCGTCCCGCGCCGAGGTTCCCATGAAAAGCATCGTCATCCACGCCGCCCGGGACCTGAGGATCGAGGATCAGCCGGTGCCCGCGCCCGGCCCCGGCGAGGTGCTGGTCGACATGGCGGTGGGCGGCATCTGCGGCTCGGACCTGCATTATTTCAACCACGGCGGCTTCGGCGACGTGCGCCTGCGCGAACCCATGGTGCTGGGCCACGAGGTGTCGGGGCATATCGCCGCGCTGGGTCCCGGGGTGACGGGCCTCGCGGTGGGACAGCTGGTGGCCGTGTCGCCGTCGCGCCCGTGCGGCGATTGCCGGTTCTGCAACGAGGCCATGTTCAACCAGTGTCTGAACATGCGGTTCTACGGCTCGGCCATGCCCTTCCCGCACATACAGGGCGCGTTCCGCCAGCAACTGGTCGCCCTGGCGGCGCAATGCGCACCCGCCGACGGGCTGAGCCCCGGCGCCGCCGCCATGGCCGAGCCCCTGGCCGTGGCGCTGCACGCGACGAACCGCCTGGGCCCGCTGCTGGGCAAGTCGGTCCTGGTGACGGGCTGCGGGCCCATCGGCATCCTTTCGATCCTCGCCGCCCGGCGCGCGGGGGCCGACCTGGTGGTCGCCACGGACCTTGGGCCCTTCCCGCTGCACATGGCGCGGCGCGCGGGCGCGGACGTGACGCTGGACATGGCGGCCGACCCCGACGGGCTCAGGCCCTACCGCGGCGAGAAGGGGATGTTCGATGCGCTCTACGAATGCTCCGGCGCCGCAGTGGCCCTGTCCGCCGCCGTGCCGGCGCTGCGCCCCGGCGCGACCATCGTGCAGCTGGGCCTTGGCGGCGACATGACGCTGCCGCTCCAGGCCATGACCGCGAAAGAGCTGCGCTGGGCCGGCTCGTTCCGCTTCCACGAGGAGTTTTTCACCGGCGTCAGCCTGATGCAGAAGGGCCTGATCGACGTGGAGCCCTTCATCACGCAAAGCTTCGCGCTGGACGACGCGGTCGCGGCCTTCGAGACCGCGGGCGACCGCAGCCAGGCGATCAAGGCGCAGATCCGGCTGGGCGACGCGGGCTGAGCGCGCGGCCGTGGGGGGCCAGCCCCCCACGCCCCCCGAGGTATTTCGGGAAAGATGAAGCACGTGCACGCGCGGGCTGTTCCAGCCCGGCCGACCACGCGTTGGGCGCAGGGTTCAGGGGGTCGATGCCTGCAGGCGGCCGCCGTCGCGGATCATGGCCACCCGGGTGGCGAGGCCGGTCTTGTCGTCGGTTTCCACGAGCACGCCCGACAGGGTCGCGTCGCCCTTGGCGGGCTCGAACCGGCCCTTGGGCATCCCGGTGATGAAACGGTTGAGCGGCTCGGACTTCTCCATGCCGATGACGCTGTCGTAATCGCCGCACATGCCCGCGTCGGTCAGGTAGGCCGTGCCGCGGTTCAGGATCTGCGCATCGGCGGTGGGCACGTGGGTGTGGGTGCCCACGACGAGGCTGGCGCGGCCGTCGCAGAAATGGCCCATGGCCATCTTCTCGGACGTCGCCTCGCAATGCATGTCGACCAGCGCGGCCTGCACCGCGCCGCCGAGCCGCGCGTTCTTCAGCACCGGCTCGATCGCCGAGAACGGGTCGTCGAAGGGGCGCTTCATGAAGACCTGGCCCAGCACCTGCGCCACCAGAACCCGGCGGCCGCCCGGCGCCTCGAACACCCGCGCGCCCTTGCCCGGTGCGGCCTTGGAGTAGTTCAGCGGCCGCACGATCCGCGGCTCGGTCTCGCAGAACTGCATCATGTCGCGCTGGTCGAAAGCGTGATCGCCCAGCGTGATCGCGTCGGCCCCGGCGTCGAGGATGAGCTGGGCGTGCGCCGCGCTCAGCCCCGCGCCATTGGTCGCGTTCTCGCCGTTGACCACGGCGAAATCCACGCGCCATTCGCTGCGCAGGCGCGGCAGGCGCTCGGAAATGGCACTGCGGCCGGCGCGGCCCATGACGTCGCCAAGGAACAGAAGTCTCATGGCGACTGGCTTACTGCGGCGCGCGCCGCGGCGAAAGGCCAAAGCGGGGTGGCTTGGCGCGGTTCGGTCGGGACTGTATTGCCGAGGGATGTTCCCCGATCGCCCCCTCACCGCGCTTTTGCTGGCCCTGCTTCTGGCGCTGCCCCTCGCGGGCGGCGGCGTCGCGCGGATGTTCGGGGCCGAGACGGTCACGCTGTGCCTGGCGGGCAAGCTGACGACCGTCAGCATCGACGTCAGCGGCACGCCGCGGCCGGTCGATGGTGCCCAGCCGGACTGCCCGCTGGTCGGCGTCGACCTGCCCGCGCCACCTGCCGGGCCGGTCCTTGTGCGGAACGTCGGGTTCACGGCGCAGCAGGATGTGCCGTCACGCCTGATCGTGGTGGCGCCGGCGCGGCGAGATCACCACGTCCGCGCGCCGCCAGACCGTCCAGCGCAGACCCGTACGTGACCTTTTTCCTGACCAGCCGGACGACATACCCATGTTCAAATTCATGCCTAACGCGGCCCTCATGGGCGCGCTTTTTTGCCTGCCCGCTTGGGCGCAGGCCCAGGACCTGAGCTTCGACACCCCGTTCATCATCCAGGCCTCGCCCATGTCGGGCACCGCGGGCGGCTTCATCGCGATCACCAACACCGGCGAAACGTCCGACCGGCTGGTCGCTGTCGCGCGCGACGGGGCGACCGTCGAACTGCACGAGAGCCTGCAGGACGCAGATGGCGTCGCGCGGATGGAGCCACGGCCCTACGGCTTCCCCATCGCCCCGGGCGAGACCTTGCGCCTGGCGCGCGGCGGCAAGCACATCATGTTCTTGGATCTCGACGCGCCGTTCCGACCCGGGGACGAGGTCGACGTGACGCTGGTCTTCGAGACGGCCGGCGAGATTCCCGTCGCCTTCGCGGTGTCGACTCCGTCCGGCATGGGCGGAACCACGGATCACGCCAGCATGGGCGGCGACGCCCACGGCGACCACAGAATGTCGGATAAGTGATATTCTAGCCCGCTTCGAGGCGCCAGATGGCCCCCTGATTATCGGGAATCGTAAAGAACGCGCCGTTCGGTCACGACCAGGTCGAGCGGCGCGTCGGTGGGCTCGAGCGGCAGGTCGTCCGCCTCCTGCGCGCCGAAGGCGAAGCCGATGGCGACGGCTTCGCCGCCTTGGCGCAACTGCGCCAGCGTCCGGTCGTAGAACCCGCCGCCGTAGCCCAGCCGCCCCCCCTGCCGGTCGAAGGCGAGCAGCGGCACGATCAGGACCTCGGGCACCAACCACTGCCCATCGGCGGGCACCGCAGCGCCGAAGGGACCGGTGACCATCGTGCAGCCGGGATGCCAGGCACGGAAGCGTAGGGGCTGCCCCTCGCCCGTGACCACCGGCAGCGCCACGGGGCCCTGGTGGGCGGCCATGGCGGGGGTCGGGTCGATCTCGGTCCGGATGGGGGCGTAGCCCGACAGAGTGCGCCCGGCATAGGCCCGCAGGACAGTGCGAAGCGGGCCTGTCTGGTCGCCCGAAGCGTTCGCGAAGGCCGCCTTGCGCCGGTTCATCGCGGCACGACGTGCCGTCTGCTTGGTGTCGGCCAGGCTCACAGCAGAAGGATTCCGGCCAGGCCCAGGAACGCAAAGAAGCCCACCACGTCCGTGACGGTGGTGACGAATGTGCCGGAGGCCAGCGCCGGGTCCACGCCGATCTTTTCCAGCACCAGCGGCACCAATACACCGGCCAGCCCGGCGACGACGAGGTTGATGACCATGGCGAGGCCCAGCACCACGCCCAGCATCAGCGTGCCGAACCAGACCCAGCCGATGACGCCCATGATGACGGCGAAGAGAAGCCCGTTCAGCAGGCCCGCCCCGACCTCGCGCCGGATGACGCGGAACGCGTTCGACCCGGTCAGGTCGCGCGTGGCCAGCGCGCGCACGGCCACGGTCATCGACTGCGTGCCGGCATTGCCGCCCATGGACGCCACGATGGGCATGAGCACGGCCAGGGCCACGATGGCCTGCAGCGTCGATTCGAACTGGGCGATGACCAGCGAGGCCAGGATCGCGGTGGCGAGGTTGGCCAGCAGCCACGGGAACCGCTGCCGCACGATCTGCAGCGTGCGGTCGGCGATGGATTCGTCGCCCACGCCGGCGAGCAGCAGAAGGTCTTCCTCGTTCTCTTCCGACAGCACGATCATGGCGTCGTCGATGGTGATGACGCCCACGAGCCGCCCGTCCTCGTCCACCACCGGGGCCGAGATCAGGTGATACTGGTTGAAGGCGTAGGCGACGTCTTCCTCGTCCTGCTCGGCGGGGATGGTGCGGAAGCTGGGCTCCTGCAGGTCGATCAGCGGCGTCACCCGGTCCGACGACATCACCTTGCCCAGGGTCACGTGGCCCACGGGGCGGTGACGCGGATCGACCAGCACGATGTGGTAGAACTGCTCGGGCAGGTCCAGCCGCGCGCGCATGAAGTCGATGGCGTCGCCCACCGTCCAGTGCTGCGGCGCGGTCACGACCTCGCGCTGCATGAGACGCCCGGCCGATCCCTCGGGGAAGCTCAGGGCGCGCTGCACCGCTACCCGTTCGGGCCGGTCCAGCGCCTCGAGGATGGCGTCCTGCTGCTCGGGTTCGAGGTCTTCCAGCAGGTCGACCACGTCGTCCGACTCGAGCATCCGGACCGCTTCGGACAGGACCTCGGGCGGCAGCGAGGCGATCACGTCCTCGCGGATGGACTCGTCCAGTTCCGACAGGATCTCGCCGTCGAACTCGGTCCCGTAGAGCGCGATCAGCCGCTGGCGCGGCCCCGGCTCCATCTGTTCCAGAAGGTCGGCGATGTCGGCGGGGTGGAGCGGCTCAAGCGCCGCGACCAGCGCCTCGCGATCCTCGGACTCGACCGCGTCGCGGATGGTGCGGATCACGTCGTCGCGCAGGGCGTAGGCGTCATCCTCGTCGTCGCGCTCGGGCAGGACGGGCGTCTGGTCAGGCTCGGCCATGGGGTGTCCCTCGCGCTTGTGGGTCGATCGGTCGCGCGGAACCTAGGTCAATTCCGTGGGGCCTGCCAGTGGGCGCCCGGATGTGGTTAGAAGGCGGCACGGACAAAGGAGAGCGCGCATGGCAGAGCTGATTTGCGGACAGGTGCTGGACATCGCGAGCGACCCGTTCGCCGGCCCGCCCGAGGAGGCCGCGACGGTGCACGGTGCGATCCTGGTCGAGGACGGCCGCATCGCGGCGCTGGGCACCGCGGCGGACCTGCGCGCGGCCCACCCGCAGGCGCGCGTCACCGACATGGGGCGCGCGGTGATCCTGCCGGGCTTCGTCGATGCGCACATGCACTATCCGCAGACCGGCATGATCGCCAGCTGGGGCAAGCGGCTGATCGACTGGCTGAACACCTATACCTTCCCCGAGGAGATGAAATTCGGCGATCCGGCCTATGCCTGCGCGCAGGCCGACCTGACGCTGGACCTGGCGCTGGCCAACGGCACGACGACGCTGGCATCCTTCTGCACCATCCATCCCGAAAGCGTCGACGCGGTCTTCGCGGCGGCCGCGGCGCGGGGCATGGCCATGGTCGCGGGCAAGACCTGCATGGACCGCAACGCGCCCGCGGGCCTGCGCGACACGGCGCAATCCGCCCATGACGACAGCAAACGCCTGCTGGAGGCGTGGCACGGCCGAGGCCGCGCGCGCTATGCGATCACGCCGCGCTTCTCGCCCACCTCGACGCCCGAACAGCTGGAGGCGCTGGGGGCGCTCTGGGCCGCGCATCCCGACTGCCCCATGCAGACCCACCTGAGCGAGCAGCGGGACGAGGTGGCCTGGGTGGCCGAGCTTTTCCCAGACGCGCGCGATTACCTGGACACCTACGAAACCCACGGCCTGCTTGGCGCGGGCGGGCTCTACGGGCACGCCATCCACCTGACCGCGCGCGAGCGGGACCGCCTGCGCGAGGTCGGCGGCGCGTTGATCCACTGCCCGACCTCGAACACCTTCATAGGGTCGGGCCTGTTCGACATGGGCGCGCGAGTGGCCGAGGGACAGTTGGTCGGCCTGGCCACCGATACCGGCGGGGGGTCGTCCTTTTCCATGCTGCGGGTGATGGCCGCGACCTACGAGATCGGGCAGCTGACCGGCACGCCGCTACATCCCGCGCAACTGCTGTGGCTGGCCACGACCGGCTCGGCGCGGTCGCTGCGGATGGCGGACGAGATCGGCACGCTGGCCGTGGGGTCGGTCGCGGACCTGGTGGCGCTGGACCCGGCCTCGACCACCGCCATCGCGCAGCGGTCGGAGCGCGCGGACGATCTATGGGAGGCGCTGTTCCCCACGATCATGATGGGCGATGAACGGGCCGTCGCCGGCGTCTGGGTGGCTGGCGACCGGGTGACGGGCAGCTAGGCGTCTTCGGCCAGCCCGATGGCAAGGCGGCGCTGATCCTCCAGCACGCGCGGCAGGTCGATGGTGGTCAGCTGGCCGTCACGCACGACTTGCCGGCCTTCGACGAACAGGTGGCGCACCTGGCTGGGGCCCGCCAGCAAAAGCGCGGCGTCGTCCCAGCTGCCGGCCGAGGCGGCACCGCGCAGGTCCCACACCGCGATATCGGCTCGCATTCCAACGGAGATCGCGCCGCAATCATCGCGCCCCAGAACCTCTGCGCCGCCGCGTGTCGCGATCCGCAGGGCGTCGCGCGCCGACATGGCGTCGCCGCCCTGCGCGACCCGTTGCAGCAGCATCGCCTGCCGCGCCTCGGCCACCAGGTTGCCGCTGTCGTTGCTGGCCGAGCCGTCGACACCCAGGCCCACCGGCACGCCCGCCGCGAGCATCGCCGCCACCGGCGCGATGCCCGAGCCCAGGCGGCAGTTCGAGCAGGGACAATGCGCCACCCCCGTCCCGCTGGCCGCGAAAAGCGGCAGATCCCGCGGCTCGAGCTTCACGCAATGGGCGTGCCAGACGTCGGGGCCGGTCCAGTCCAGGTCCTCGGCGTACTGGGCGGGGCGGCAGCCGAAGCGGTCCAACGAATAACGGACGTCCTCGTCGTTCTCGGCCAGGTGGGTGTGCAGGCGCACGCCCTTGTCGCGGGCCAGCCGGGCCGCATCCCGCATCAATTCGCGGCTGACCGAGAAGGGTGAACAGGGCGCGACACCGATCCGCAGCATCGCGCCCGGTGCCGGGTCGTGGAACGCGTCGATGACCCGGATCGTGTCTTTCAGGATATCGTCGGGATCCTCGACCAGGCTGTCAGGCGGCAGGCCGCCCGCGCTGCGCCCGATGGACATGGCGCCGCGCGTGGGATGAAACCGCAGCCCCACGGCGCTGGCGGCGTCGATGGTATCGTCCAGCCGCGCGCCGTTCGGAAACAGGTACTGGTGATCCGAGGTCATGGTGCAGCCCGACAGCGCCAGCTCGGCCAGGCCAGTCATGGCGGCCACGCGCATGTGATCGGGCCCCATCCGCGCCCAGATCGGGTAGAGCGTCGTCAACCAGCCGAACAGCGGGGCGTCCTGCGCGCCGGGCACGGCGCGGGTCATGGATTGGTAAAGGTGGTGATGCGTGTTGATCAGGCCGGGCGTCACCAAGCAACCGGACAGGTCGTGGATCTCGGCACCCTCGGGCGCCAGCCCCTGCCCCATCTCCGCGATGACCCCGTCCCGCAGGCGGATGTCGGTGTCGGACCACTCGGTATCGGTGTCGTCCATGGACAGGACCCGCCGGGCGCCGCGCAGCAGGTGGTGGCTCACGCGCCGTCCCCGAGCAGGTCCAGGGCGGCGGCGTGCAGCTCCGGCGTGGCGGCGGCGATGACCTGCCCGCCCTCGTGAGCCGGGCCGCCGCGCCAGTCGGTGACGATGCCCCCTGCCCCGCGCACCACGGCCAGTGGTCCCTGGATGTCGTAGGACTGCAACCCGGCCTCGATCACCAGGTCGATCTGGCCCATGGCCAGCAACGCGTAGGCGTAACAGTCAAGCCCGTAGCGCGTGAGCCGAACGCGGTCGCGTACCCGCTCGAAGGCCGCACGCTCGGACGCGGATCCGATCTCGGGGAAGGTGGTGAACAGGATGGCGTCCGACAGATCCGTGCGGGTGCCCGCGCGCAGCGGACGATGCCCCGACCGGTCGGTCAGCGTGGTCCCGTCCGGACCGCCCAGGAACCGCTCACCCGTGAACGGCTGGTCGATCAGGCCTAGGATCGGACCATCGGCATCGGAGACGGCCACGAGAACGCCCCAGCTGGGCGTGCCCGACAAATAGGCGCGCGTCCCATCGATGGGATCCAGCACCCAGGTCAGGCCGGTGGTGCCATGGCTCTGGCCGAATTCCTCGCCCAGAATGCCGTCATCGGGCCTTGACCGGGCCAGAACGTCGCGCATGGCACGCTCGGCCGCCCGGTCGCCTTCGGTGACCGGGTCGAACCCGGTGGCATCCTTGTTCGCCGCACCGAGGCTCGCGCTGCGGAAATGACGCAGGGTCTCGGGGCGTGCCGCATCGGCCAATGCGTTCGCCACGGCCAGCAATTCAGCAATAAGATCAGGGGAGCGAGAGGGCATGGTGGGTCATTCTGACCCATCCTCGGCCGGTGTGCCAGTGCCCGTGGCGTCGGCCGGGTGCTTTCAAGCCGCTTCGCTGAGGACCCGCGCCAGTTCGAAAAGGCGGCGGCGCTGGTTTTCCGGGATCGCGTAGTAGGACCGCACCAGTTCCAGTGCTTCCTTGTCGGTGAGCAGGTCCATCATCGGCGCGTCCTGGTTCGCAGGGCGGTCCGCCGCGCCTTCTTCCATCCCCTCGAAGAAGAAGCCGACCGAGACTTCAAGGGCCTCCGCGATGTCCCATAGACGGGATGCGCTGACCCGGTTCATGCCGGTTTCGTATTTCTGAATCTGCTGAAACTTGATACCGACCTTCTCGGCCAGCTGCTGCTGCGTCATGCCCAAGGTCCACCGGCGATGACGAACGCGCTTGCCGACATGGATGTCAACTGGATGCTTCATAACAACCCTTCCTTCACACTCTGGTTGAATGCAATGCGCGACAAACAGCCAATCCGACAACCTGTCTTTATAGTCAGGGTCACTCCGAAGCGGATTTTTCGTAATTAAATACAGTAACTTAAATGCGCGGTTGCGCCATGACAGAAAGGGATCGCCGGATGCGTGCGCTTCAAATCTCGGACCATACCGATCAACCGAAAGTGGTTGACGTACCGCGTCCGGACCCGGGCGAAAATCAGATCAGGGTGAGAATTCACGCCTGCGGTTTGAACTTTGCCGACCTGCTTATCGCCAACGGAACCTACCAGGATATCCCGCCCCTGCCCGCCACGCTGGGCATGGAGATCGCGGGCGTGGTGGACGCCGTGGGGCCCGGCTGCGAATCACTTTCCGAGGGGGACCGCGTGGCCGTCTTTGCCGGTCACGGCGGCCTTGCCGACTACGGCGTGTTCGATGCCGACCGTGCCAAGCGGCTGCCGGATGCCATGCCCTTCGACCATGCCGCGGCCTTCATGGTGGCCTATGGCACATCGCACCTCGCGCTGGAGCACCGGGCGAGACTGCGGAAGGGCGAACGGCTGGTCGTTCTCGGCGCGTCCGGCGGCGTGGGGCTGACGGCGGTCGAGCTCGGGCGGCTCATGGGGGCCGAGGTGGTCGCCGTCGCGCGCGGAGCCGACAAGCTGGAGGTCGCCCGGCAGGCGGGCGCGCATCACCTGATCGACAGCGAAACTGCGGACCTGCGCGGCGCGCTGAAGGAACTGGGCGGCGCCGACGTGATCTACGACCCGGTGGGGGGACAACTGCTGCAGGACGCCATGCGCGCGGTGAACCCCGAGGCGCGCGTGCTGGTCATCGGGTTTGCCAGCGGCGAGGTGCCGCAGTTCAAGGCCAATCACCTTTTGGTCAAGAATGTCAGCGTGTTGGGATACTATTGGGGCGGCTACATGACGTTCCGGCCCGATCTTCTGACCGGATCCCTGGAAACCCTTCTGGGATGGTATGGCGAGGGCCGGATCAAGCCCCATATCAGCCATCACCTGCCGCTGGAGCGCGCCACCGAGGGGCTGGCCCTGCTGCGGGACCGGAAGTCGACCGGCAAGGTCGTGGTAACGATGGATTGAGTGATGGATATGATCTTGCTGGATGGCGGCATGGGCCAGGAACTGGTGGCCCGGGCCGGTCGCGCCACGTCGCTTTGGGCGGTGCAGGCGCTGCTGGACGACCCCGGGCTAGTGCGCGCGGTGCACGACGATTTCTTCGCCGCGGGCGCCGACGTGGCCACCACCAACACCTATTCGATCCTGCCCGACCGGCTCGAGGCGCACGGGATGGAGGATCAGCTGGGCGCGCTGACCGCGTCGGCCCTCAGCATCGCCGCCAATGCGCGCGACGCATGGGGCAGCGGTCTCGTCGCCGGCGCGCTGGGGCCCATCGGGTTCTCGTACCAGCCGCGCAACGCGCCGCCGTCGGACGTGGCGGCCGAGATCTATGCCCCGATCGTGCGCCAACACGCCGAAGTCGTGGATGTGCACCTGCTGGAAACCATGTCCTCGGTCGATCAGGCCCGCGGCGCTGTCATGGCGGCCGAGCTGACCGGCAAGCCGATCTGGCTGGCGCTGTCCGTCGATGACGATGACGGCACGATGCTGCGCTCGGGCGAACCGCTGGCCGAGATCCGGACACTTCTGGCGGCCCATCGCATCGACCGGCTGGTCCTGAACTGCTCGGTCCCCGAGGCGATCGAGCAGGGCCTGGCGGTGCTGCGCGAGTTGGGCCTGCCCTTCGGCGCCTATGCCAACGGCTTCACCGAGATCTCGCAGGATTTCAACAAGATAGGAGCAACAACTGATCTTCTGAAAGCCCGCCAGGACCTGGGCCCCGATGCCTATGCCGATCACACCGACCGGTGGCGCGAGATGGGCGCCACGCTGATCGGCGGCTGTTGCGAGATCTCGCCCGCCCACATCGCCGAGATCGCCCGGCGCTGGGGCCGCCGGCTCTGATCTACTCGGCCGCCAACCGCACGGTGTTGGCCAGGCGCGCGTAGTTGTCGCGCAGCAGGCGTGCCAGGTCCTCGGATACCGAGGCGGGCAGCGTGTTCGAGCGATACAGGTTGATGTTCTGCATGGGCAGGTCCGGCAACCCGGCATTGGCGGGTAGCTTCGACACGCCGACCGGCAGGGTCTGGTCCAGGATCACGTAGACCGCGAGGTCGGCCATCACGGCGACCTCGGCCGCGCGGTCCGACGGCGAATCCACGACCGAGTGCCATTCGATCCCCGCCCGGTCCAGCGCCGCGCGGGCCAAGGGGCTGAAGATGCAGTTGCGGCAGAAGGCGAAGTTCAGCGGCCGGTCGCGATGGGCCGTGCCGCCCGTGGCGCCCGCCCAGACCAGCGGCAGAGACAGCAGAGTCTCGCCCCCCTCGCCCGTGGTCTCCTCGGTGGTCAGGATCGCGTCGCATTCGCCGCGCGCGTACATGTCCTTCAGGGTCCGCGTCGGCAGCGACAGCAGCCGCACCTTCAGCCGCGGGTAGGTATGCGCGAACGCCGCCAGGAAGGTGGGGATCGCCGGATACAGGATGTCGTGGGGCACACCCAGCACGATCTCGCCTTCGAACCCGTCATCTGTCATCCGCGCGATCGCCTCGTCGTTGAGGGTCAGCATCCGCCTTGCATAGGACAGCAGCTGTTCACCCGTGGGCGTCAGCGTGACCGTGCGCGCCGACCGGTCGATCAGCGACAGGCCCAGGGAATCCTCAAGCCTTTTCAACTGCATGGACACGGCGGACTGGGTCAGGTGCAGGTGGCCCGCGGCGCGGGTCACGCCGCCCACTTCGGCCACGGTCACGAAGGAGCGCAGGGCGGTCAGGTCCAGGTTCCGGGGCATATCATCATCCTTGATGGAGGCCGTCAAAATCATTCGTTTCCATTATGCGATATGCAGGTCCATATGATCAAGCACGTTGATGGAAAACTCCCCAATCATCACGAAAGGAACTTCAGATGTCCAGTCTTTCCCATCCCGCAACGGGTCTGAGCCACCGGGCCCCGCACCTCTCGCGCCAACGATCGTCCGGCCCCTTCTCTCGTCTGGTGGCCTGGGCCGCACTTATGCGGCAGCGCACCGACCTCGCGCAGCTCGACGAGCACCTGCGCGACGATCTCGGCCTCACCCGCCAGGACGTGGCCGACGAGTTGTCCCGCCCCTCGTGGGATGCGCCGAGCCATTGGCGCGGCTGACAAGTCACGATCCACGACAGGCGAAGTGATAACGCTGTCGTGGGTCGTGCCGAATGTCGCATGCCACCGTCTTGAAAACGTGCCATAGTCTGCAAATATACCAAGAGCGATCCGCGCGAGCGGTCTCGATATTCACGTTTGGAGGCAATAAATGGCTCAACAGCAGACGATCCGTTCCGGCGCCGGCGTTCGGTCAGCCGAAATCGATCAGGGACTTCGCGCCCACATGAACAGCGTCTACGGCATCATGTCCGTGGGCATGGTGATCACCGGCGCCGCCGCCTGGGCCATCTCGGGCCTGGCGGTCAACGACCAGGGTCAGCTGACGCAGCTTGGCACCGCGATCTACGCGTCGCCGCTGAAATGGCTGATCATGTTCGCACCTCTCATCATGGTCTTCGCCTTCGGCGCGCTGATCAACCGCATCTCGGCCGCCGGCGCGCAGGTGTTCTTCTATACCTTCGCCGCGCTGATGGGTCTGTCGATCAGCTCGATCTTCCTGGTCTTCACTGGCTTCTCGATCGTCCAGACCTTCTTGGTCACCGCCGTGGCCTTCGCGGGCCTGTCGCTTTGGGGCTACACCACAAAGAAGGACATTTCCGGCTGGGGCAGCTTCCTGATCATGGGCGTGATCGGCCTGATCGTGGCGTCGATCGTCAACATCTTCCTGGGCTCGCCCGCGATCATGTTCGCGATCTCGATCCTCGGCGTGCTGATCTTCGCGGGCCTGACCGCGTATGACACGCAGAAGATCAAGACCGACTACATCCAGCACGCGCAGGCGATGGATCGGGAATGGCTTCAGAAGTCCGCCATCATGGGCGCGCTGAACCTGTATCTCGACTTCATCAACATGTTCATGTTCCTGCTGAGCCTGATGGGCAACCGCGAGTAACACGCTCGCCCAGCTCACGCTTCGGGACCGCTGAAACGCAACCGCCCGGCCAAATGGCCGGGCGGTTTTCTTTTGCCTGATGTCGATGGGCGCGGCAGATCAGCCCGGGTCGCGCCAACGGTTCACGATGGGATAGCGGCGGTCCAGCCAGAAGGCCCGCGGGGTCAGACGCGCGCCCGGCGCCGACTGGAAACGCTTGTATTCGCTGATGTAGATCAGATGCTCGACCTTCTTCACGATCTCGGGGTCGTGGCCCCGCCCCACCACCTCGGGTACGCTGGCCTCGAAATCGATGAGTTGCTCGAGGATGTCGTCCAGCACCTCGTAGGGCGGGAGCGAATCCTCGTCCTTCTGGTCGGCGCGCAGCTCGGCCGTGGGGGGCTTGTCGATCACCCGCGGCGGGATCACCGTGCCCTTCGGCCCCATCATCCAGTCGCGGTGGTTGTCGTTGCGCCAGCGGCAGGTCTGGAACACCCGCGTCTTATACATGTCCTTGATCGGGTTGTAGCCGCCCGACATGTCGCCGTAGATCGTGGCGTATCCCACCGCGACCTCGGACTTGTTGCCGGTCGTCAGAAGCATCTCGCCGAACTTGTTCGACAGCGCCATGAGCGACAGGCCCCGCAGGCGCGACTGGATGTTCTCTTCGGTCAGGTCAGGGTCGCGCCCCTCGAAGAGATGCGCCAGCGCCTCGGTCACCGCCGCGCGCGGCCCCTCGATATCGATCCGGTCCAGCTTGACGCCCAGCAACCGCGCCACCTCGGCGGCGTCGTCCAGCGAGGCCTGGCTGGTGTATTCCGACGGCAGCATGACGCAGCGCACGTTCTCGGGACCCAGCGCATCGACGGCAATGGAGGCGACGATGGCGCTGTCGATACCGCCGGACAGCCCCAGCAGCACCTTGCCGAACCCGGTCTTGCGGCAATAGTCGCGCAGCGCCGTGACCATGACGCGGTAGTCCTGCTCCCACTCGTCCGGATGCACGGCGCGCGGGCCCTCGACGGCGTGCCAGCCGTCTTCGCCCCGCTCGAAATCCTGGTGATGGATGACCTCGTCGAAGGCGGGCAGCGACGCGGCGAGCGTGCCGTGCGGGTTCAGCACGAAGCTGGCGCCGTCGAAGGTCTGGTCGTCCTGCGCGCCCACCATGTTCAGGTAGACCAGCGGCAGGCCCGTCTCGACGGTGCGGGCCACCATGTGGGCCACGCGACGGTCGAACTTGCCGCGGTAATAGGGCGAGCCGTTGGGAACCAGCAGGATCTCGGCGCCCGACTCCTGCAGGGCCTCGGCCACGTCAGGATGCCACGCGTCCTCGCAGATCGGCGTGCCCACCCGCAGCGGTCCCACGGTGTAAGGTCCCGAGATCGGGCCTTCGTCGTACAGCCGCTTTTCGTCGAACACCGTCTCGTTCGGCAGCTTGTGCTTGAGGATGCGCGCCTTCACCGCGCCGCCCTCGAGCACCCAGTAGGCGTTATAGAGCCGGTCGCCATAGGCGTAGGGCCCGCCGATGCCCAGCGCCGGGCCGTCGGCGCAGTCCCGCGCCAGGGTCTCGATCAGGTCCGTGGCGTGGTTCACGAAAGCGGGCTTCAGTACCAGGTCCTGCACCTGGTAGCCGGTGATGAACATCTCGGGCAGCGCGACCATCTGCGCGCCCGCCGCGCGGCCCTGCTCCCACGCGTCGCGCGCGAGGGCCGCGTTGCCCGACAAATCCCCCACGGTGGGGTTCAACTGCGCCAGCGTCAGGCGAAATCTGTCGGCCATGGGTCGTCACCTCCGACCGCCCATCTAGCAGAACGCCGCCGAATGGGAAGCGGCCCGGGGGCGAAAAGCGTTGCGGCAGCAAGGGCCTGTCGATAGTTTCGGCACAAATCCAAGGGGCTGGGCCGCCGACGCGGCAAACCGCCCCGCAGACCGGCCGGCGCAGGCCGCGGACCGATCCGGCCCGCCGCGCGACCAAGGGGGAAACCGTCGATGCCCACCAGACCGCTGATCCTGACCAGCCTTGCCGCGATTCTGGCCGCGGGTCCCGCGCTCGCGCAGTCCGACGACGGCACGGTGATGACCAAGCAGTACGAGGATGGCGGCGTCTACGAGGGCACGTTCTCGGGCGGCCGCCAGGACGGCACGGGGACCTATCGCCTGCCCAACGGCTATGAATACAGCGGCGACTGGGTCGACGGCGAGATCCGCGGCCAGGGCATCGCGCGTTTCCCCAACGGCAGCGTCTACGAGGGCGAGTTCGCCGCCGGCAAGCCCGAGGGACAGGGCAAGATCTTCTTCGCCGATGGCGGCACCTACGAGGGCGAGTGGCAGGACGGCACCATCAACGGCCAGGGCGTCGCCGTCTACGCCAACGGCGTGCGCTACGAGGGCGGGTTCCGCAACGCCCGCCACCACGGCATCGGCCGCATGGAAAGCCCCTCGGGCTATGTCTACGAGGGCGACTGGGTCGACGGCGAGAAATCGGGCGATGGCACCATCACCTATGCCGACGGCGCGGTCTATTCCGGGCAGATGGAGGCTGACCAGCGCCACGGCACCGGCAGCCTGACCATGCCCTCGGGCCTGACCTACGAAGGCGACTGGCAGGAAGGCCAGATCACCGGCACCGGCACCCTGACCCAGCCGAACGGCGACGTCTACACGGGCGAGCTGGTGAACGGCGAGCGCCAGGGCGAGGGCCGCGTGGAATACGCCAATGGCGACACCTACGAGGGCGGCTTCGTCGCCGACCGGCGCGAGGGCACGGGCACCTTCACCCGTCCCGACGGCTACAGCTACACCGGGGAATGGGTCGCCGGCCGGATCGAGGGAGAGGGCAGCGTCGTCTATCCCGATGGCGCGGTCTACGAGGGGCAATTCCGCGACGACCTGCCCGACGGCACCGGCAAGATCACCTATCCCGACGGAAACACCTACGAGGGCCAGTGGGCGAACGGCGTGATCGAGGGCGAGGGCGTGGCGACCTACGTGAACGGCTCAGTCTACGAGGGCGAGTTCCGCGATGCCCGCAACCACGGCCAGGGCACGATGACCTTCCCCGACGGCTATGTCTACGAAGGGCAATGGGTTGATGGCCAAAGGGCGGGGCAAGGCACCGCCACCTATCCCGACGGCACGGTCTACGTGGGCGGCTTCGTCGACGGTCTGCGCGAGGGCGAAGGCAAGATCACCTATCCCGATGGCGCCACCTACGAGGGCGACTGGGTCGCGGGCCGCATCGATGGGCAAGGCACGGCCACCTACCCCAATGGCGACGTCTATTCCGGCAGCTTCGAGGACGGCGAGCGCCAGGGCCAGGGCACGATCAGCTACGCCAGCGGCGAAGAGGCCAGCGGCGAGTGGCTGAACGGCGCCCTGACGGTCCCCGCCTCGGAGGACGGCGCGGCGACCGAGTGACCCCTTTTCAGGGCGGCCCCGCGTGCCCACCTGCAAGGGTGACCAAGGAGCCGATGTCATGAAGTATTCCGTTCTCGACCTGTCGCCCGTCCCCGAGGGCAGCACCGCCTCCGCGGCCATCGCCAACAGCGTGGAGCTGGCGCAGAAGGCCGAGTCCTGGGGCTATCACCGCTTCTGGATGGCCGAGCATCACAACATGCCCGGCATCGCCAGCGCCGCGACCGCCGTCCTGATCGGGCACGTGGCCGACGCCACGTCGAGCATCCGCGTGGGTGCGGGCGGCATCATGCTGCCCAACCACGCCCCGCTGACGGTGGCCGAGCAGTTCGGCACGCTCGCCACCATGCATCCGGGCCGGATCGACCTCGGCCTCGGGCGCGCGCCCGGCGGCGACATGGCGGTGATGCGCGCGCTGCGGCGCCCGGGCAGCGACGACTTCCCCGCCGACGTGGTCGAGCTGCAGCGCCTTCTGGGCGACCCCGACCCCGGGGCCGCGGTCCGCGCCCACCCGGGCGAAGGCACCCACGTGCCGCTCTGGATCCTCGGCTCCTCGCTTTTCGGCGCGCAGCTGGCGGCGCATCTGGGCCTGCCCTACGCCTTCGCCTCGCATTTCGCGCCCGACGCGCTGGAACAGGCGCGCGACACATACCGTGCGCGATTCCGCCCCTCGGCGCAGCTCGACCAGCCGCACTTCATGCTGGCGGTGAACGTCTTCGCCGCCGATGATGCCGCCGAGGCCCGGCGCCTGCGCACGTCGATGCAGCAGGCCTTCGCCCGGCTGCGGCAGGGCACGCCGGGCAAGCTGCCGCGCCCGGTGGACGATATCGATGCCGAGATCGGCGAGGGCACGCGCCGGGCAGTGGATCAGGCCCTGCGCATCAGCGCCACCGGCGCCCCCGACGCCGTGGCCGGGCAACTCGACGGGCTCATCCGCGAACACCGCCCGGACGAACTGATCCTGACCGGCCAGATCCACGATCACGCCGCCCGGCTTCGTTCCTTCGAGATCGCGGCAGATATCCTGGGCAACAGGGACGCGACGCTGGCCGCCTGAGCGCCGCGCCTCGTCCATCACTGGTCCGGAAATACTTCGGGGGCCGCGCCAGCGGCGGGGCAGAGCCCCTCTGACCTCTCAAACCAGCGCGCCCTGGGCCATCCGGTTCAGGAACGTCTCGGCCTCGGACAGGATCTGTTCGCGCCGCTCGGGCTTCATCCGGTCCCACGTGGCGTACATCTGCGCCATGCGCGGGTTCGACGCGAACCGCTCGCGGTGGCGATCCATGAAGGCCCAGTAGAGCAGGTTGAAGGGGCACGCCCCCTCGCCCAGCTTGGTCTTCACGCTGTAGTGGCACCCGTCGCAGTAATCCGACATCTTGGCGATGTAATTGCCGGACGACACGTAGGGCTTCGACCCGACGATGCCGCCATCGGCGAACTGGCTCATACCGATGACATTGGGCGCCTCGACCCATTCGTAGGCATCGGCATAGACGCTCAGGTACCACTCGTGCACCTCGTGCGGGTTGATGCCCGCGAGCAGGGCGAAGTTGCCGGTGACCATCAGCCGCTGGATGTGGTGGGCATAGGCCTCGGCCTGCGTCTGCTCCACGGCCTTCGACACGCAGCGCATGTTGGTCGCGTCGCCCCAGTAGAAGCCGGGCAGGGACCGGCCATGGCCCAGTTCGTTGCGCGACGTGTAATCCGGCCCCTCGCGGAAGTAGATGCCGCGCATGTATTCGCGCCAGCCGATGATCTGCCGGATGAAGCCCTCGACGGCGTTCAGGGGCGCGTCGCCCGCCTTCCAGGCCGCCTCCGCCGCGTCGCAGATCTCGCGCCAGTGCAGCAGCCCCGCGTTCAGGTACATGGAGATGACGGCGTGGTAGAGGAACCGGTCGTCGGCAAGCATCGCGTCCTGGTAGTCGCCGAATTTCGGCAGCGCGTGCTTGATGAAATGGGTCAGCGCCCGGCGCGCCTGGCCCTGGTCGGTGGCGAACCAGAACGGGTGCAGGTCGCCGAAATTGTTGCCGAAGTGGCGGCCGACCAGCTCCAGCACCTCGGCCACGGTCTCGTCCGGCGTGAACTGCATCGGTCCGCCGAAATCGACCGCGTCGGGGGCGGGCTTTCGGTTCTCGTGGTCGTAGTTCCACTTACCGCCCGCCGGCTCGCCATTCTCCATCAGCAGGCCGGTCTTTCGGCGCATGTCGCGATAGAACCACTCCATCCGCAGTTCCTTGCGACCCTCGGCCCAGCGGTCAAACTCGGCGTGAGAGGCGAGGAAGCGATCATCCGGCCGGATCTCGACGTCCAGCGGGCAGTCCTGCAGCGCGTGGATCAGCCGCCACTCGCCCGGTTCGGTCGCCACCACGTGCGAGGTGCCGAATTCGTCCGCGCGGCGCAGCAATTCGCCAGTGATCGAGCCCGAGTTCGCGGGATCGTCCAGCGTGGTGTAGGCCACCCGCCAGCCATCGTCGCGCAGCCGCGCGGCGAATTTCCGCATGGCGGCGAAGAGGAACGCGATCTTCTTGGGGTGGTGCGGGACGTAGCCGGCCTCGTCCGCGACCTCGGCCATCACGACCACGTCGTCGTCCCGGTCGGCACCGCGCAGCGCCGACAGGTCCTCGGACACCTGGTCCCCCAGGACGAGGATCAGCCGCCCTACCATTGGATGGGCTTCGCGGCGTAGTCGAAGAATTGCCCGGTCTGCGCGGGGTCGAGCCCGTCGATCACGTCGACCAGGTTCTTCGCGGCCTGCTCGGGCGTCACCTTGTCGTGGTCGGGATAATCCTCGGTAAAGCGCGTGGCGACGGTGCCGGGATGCAGGCAGGTGACGATGGCGTGCTTGTGCGTGCGCCCAAGCTCCACCGCCGCGCCGTGCATCAGCGCGTTCAGCGCGGCCTTGGACGTGCGGTAGGAATACCAGCCGCCCAGCGCGTTATCGCCGATCGACCCCACCCGCGCCGACAGGGCGGCGAAGACGAAACGCTTTTTGCGGGGAATGCGGGATTTCCAGTGCTTCAGCACCAGGGCGGGACCCAGCGCGTTCAGCGAGACCTGCGCCAGCAGTTCGTCCGCGCCCAGGTCACCCAGCTGCTTTTCGGGCGTATCGCGGGTGCAGGTCAGCGCGCCGGTGGCCACGAAAACCAGGTCCATGTCATCGTCCACGCCGTCCAGGGCGGAGGTGACGCTGCGCTCATCGGTGATGTCCAGGCCGTCTTCCGAGCGGGACAGGGTCGTCACCTCGACCCCGCGGCCGCGCAGTTCCGCGACCACCGCCTGTCCCAGGCCGCCCGATGCCCCGATGACCAGCGCCTTCTTCATCCCGCGTCCCCCGTGCTGTCGCGATGCGCAGGCACCTAGACGGGGGGCCATGGCGGTCAAATCCGGGGGTTTTCATTTAACGATTCACGGCTAAAGTGTCGCACATGAAAACGCGCTTCGACATCACGGCCCAGCGCGGCCTGCTTCTGCTTCTTACGCGCCTCTGAGCGTGCCTTCCGGCGCGACCGCTCAGGGGTGGACCAGCGCCGGGACGGACAGAAGCAAGCGAAAGACCCCAGGAAAATGACCCACCAGGATTTGAAGAAGGCCGATGACGGCCGCGTGTTGATCTTCGACACAACCTTGCGCGACGGCGAACAGTCGCCCGGCGCCACCATGAGCCACCGCGAAAAGCTGGAAATCGCGTCGATGCTGGACGAGATGGGCGTCGACATCATCGAGGCCGGCTTTCCCATCGCATCGGAAGGCGATTTCGCCGCCGTGTCCGAGATCGCGCGGAACACGAAGAACGCCACGATCTGCGGACTGGCGCGCGCGAACCTCAAGGATATCGACCGCTGCTGGGAGGCGGTGAAGCACGCCAACAGCCCCCGCATCCACACCTTCATCGGAACCTCGCCGCTGCACCGCGCCATCCCGAACCTGACGCAGGACGAGATGGCCGAGCGCATCCACGAAACGGTGACCCACGCCCGCAACCTGTGCGAAAACGTGCAATGGTCGCCCATGGACGCCACCCGGACCGAGTGGGATTTCCTCAAGCGCACGGTCGAGATCGCGATCAGGGCCGGTGCCACCACGATCAACATCCCCGACACGGTGGGCTATACCGCGCCGGCGGAATCGGCCGAGCTGATCCGCCGCCTGATCGCCGAGATCGAGGGCGCCGAGGACGTGATCTTCGCCACCCACTGCCACAACGACCTGGGCATGGCGACGGCGAACTCGCTGGCCGCCGTCGATGGCGGCGCACGCCAGATCGAGTGCACGATCAACGGTCTGGGCGAGCGCGCGGGCAATACCGCGCTGGAAGAAGTCGTGATGGCCCTGCGCGTGCGCAACGACATCATGCCCTATTCGACCGGCGTTGACACCACGAAGATCATGGCGATCTCGCGCCGGGTGGCGACGGTGTCGGGCTTCCCGGTCCAGTTCAACAAGGCGATCGTCGGCAAGAACGCCTTCGCCCATGAATCCGGCATCCACCAGGACGGGATGCTGAAGAACGCCGAGACGTTCGAGATCATGCGCCCCGCCGATGTCGGGTTGGCCGGCACGTCGCTGCCGCTGGGCAAGCACTCGGGCCGCGCCGCCTTGCGGGACAAGCTGCGCACGCTGGGCTTCGACGTGGCCGACAACCAACTGAACGATATCTTCGTGCGGTTCAAGGAACTGGCCGACCGCAAGAAAGAGGTCTTCGACGAGGATATCGAGGCTCTGGTCCAGGCCCAGGGCGCGGGCGAGGAAACCATCCAGCTGCAGCACCTGCGCGTGGTCTGCGGCACCGAAGGCCCGCAGACCGCCGACATGACGCTGCTGATCGACGGCAAGCAGGCGCACACGGAAACCACCGGCGACGGCCCCGTCGACGCGGCCTTCAATGCGCTGAAGGCGCTGGTCTCGCACGACGCGAAGCTGCAGCTCTACCAGGTCAGCGCTGTGACCGAGGGCACGGATGCGCAGGCGACCGTCACGGTCAGGCTGGAAGAGGACGGGCGCATCGTCACCGGCCAATCCGCCGATACCGATACGGTCGTAGCGTCGGTCCGCGCCTATGTCAGCGCGCTGAACCGGTTGCTGGTCAAGCGCGGCCGGACCGGCCCAGGCAACGACACCAAGGTCATCAGCTACCGCGACGTGAGCTGATCCAGTCGACTCGCGCCCGGTTCCCGCGGATCGGGCGCGAAAAAATAACTTTCAATATTGCGACAAGCGCGCGTCGGAACGTTTGACTTTTCCGCATAAAGTTTCACTTATCCAACATTAGGGGTGTGTCCGTCACCGCGCTTTCCCGCAGGTGTGGCAAAAATATGCCTGTGGTGCCGGGCACGCCCCTTTCGCCCGTTCCGGCCATCCCCTAAAAGGCGCGGACGGCCCTGACGCCACCCGCGGCGCCGGCCGGTCTTGCGATTTTGGGGATGACGGACATGAGCAGTTTGACGGGGATCTTTTCCTCGGACATGGCCATAGACTTGGGAACGGCGAACACGCTGGTTTACGTGAAGGGCCGCGGCATCGTGCTGAACGAGCCTTCGGTCGTTGCCTTCCACGTTCGCGACGGTCGCAAGCAGGTTCTCGCCGTGGGCGAGGATGCCAAGCTCATGCTGGGCCGCACCCCCGGTTCGATCCAGGCCATCCGGCCCATGCGCGAAGGCGTCATCGCCGATTTCGACGTGGCCGAAGAGATGATCAAGCACTTCATCCGCAAGGTCCACAAGCGCACGACCTTCTCGAAGCCGAAGATAATCGTCTGCGTCCCCCACGGCGCGACGCCGGTCGAGAAGCGCGCGATCCGCCAGTCAGTGATCAGCGCCGGCGCCCGCAAGGCCGGGCTAATCGCCGAACCGATTGCCGCGGCCATCGGGTCGGGCATGCCCATCACCGATCCGACCGGGAGTATGGTCGTCGATATAGGGGGTGGCACCACCGAGGTGGCCGTGTTGAGCCTCGGCGATATCGTATACGCCCGCAGCGTGCGCGTGGGCGGCGACCGCATGGACGAAGCCATCGTCAGCTATCTGCGACGCCAGCAGAACCTTCTGATCGGCGAGTCGACGGCCGAAAGGATCAAGACCACCATCGGCACCAGCCGCATGCCCGACGACGGGCGCGGGACCGCCATGCAGATCCGGGGCCGCGACCTGCTGAACGGCGTGCCGAAGGAAACCGAGATCAACCAGGCCCAGGTGGCCGAGGCCCTGTCCGAGCCAGTGCAGGCGATCTGCGAAGCGGTGATGATAGCGCTGGAAGCGACACCGCCCGACCTGGCGGCGGACATCGTCGACAGGGGCGTCATGCTGACCGGTGGCGGCGCGCTGCTGGGCGAGCTGGATCTCGCGCTGCGCGAGCAGACCGGCCTGGCCGTGTCCATTGCCGACGAGTCACTGAATTGTGTGGCGCTCGGCACCGGCAAGGCGCTGGAATATGAAAAACAGCTTCGGCATGTGATAGACTACGACAGTTGATCCGCGAAGGACGGCCCCGGCCGCTTGGGTGCCATGGCGACTGACAGAAACAACAGCGAAGACTTCACCCGCCCGGTTCGCCGCATCGTGACCGGGGTGGTCGTGGTGTTGCTGCTGGCCGTCTTCCTGTTCTGGCGCATCGACAGCCCCCGGGCCGAGCGGTTCCGCGCCCAGATCGTCGACCAGGTGGTGCCCAGCTTCGACTGGGCGCTGGTCCCGGTCACCAAGCTTGCGGGCATGGTCGAGAACTTCCAGAGCTACACCCGCATCTACGAGCAGAACCAGGAGCTGCGGCGCGAGCTGCAGCAGATGAAGGCGTGGAAAGAGGCGGCCCTGCAGCTCGAACAGGAGAACGCCAAGCTGCTGGACCTGAACAAGGTGCGGCTGGACCCCAAGCTGACCTTCATCACCGGCGTCGTGCTGGCCGACAGCGGGTCGCCCTTCCGGCAGTCAGTGCTGCTGAACCTTGGCGCGCGCGACGGGATCCGCGACGGCTGGGCCGCGACCGACGGGCTGGGCCTCGTGGGTCGCGTTTCGGGCGTTGGCGACAGCTCGGCCCGGGTCATCCTCCTGACCGACAGCAACAGCCGCGTGCCGGTGGCCGTGCAACCTTCGGGGCAGCGGGCGCTTCTGGCGGGCGACAACTCGTCCCTGCCCCCGCTCGATTTCCTGGAAGAGGCCGAGTCGGTGCGCCCCGGTGACCGCGTGGTCAGTTCGGGCGATGGCGGCGTGCTGCCCGCCGGGTTGCTGGTGGGCCAGGTCGTCCAGGGGGCCGATCGGCGCCTGCGCGTCAGACTGGCCGCCGATTACGAACGGCTGGAGTTCCTGCGCGTGCTGCGCGCACAGCCCGGCGCCGCCATCGAAGATCCCGGCGGGCTGGTCGCGCCCTTGCGCGCGCCCGACACCGTTGCCGCCGCGCCCGCGTCCGAGGCCGCCGATGGTTGATCCGCTCACCCTCCGCATCTGGGGCTTTCGCCTTTATTTCACGGCCCTCTCGACGGCGATCCTGTTCGTCCACATCCTGCCCTTCCACATCTCGGCCTCGGCCTTCGTCGGGCCGGACCTGCTGGTGTGCCTGGCCTTCGCCTGGGTCCTGCGGCGGCCGGATTACGTCCCGGTCCTTCTTGTCGCGGCGGTGATCGCCGTGTCGGATATCCTGTTCCTGCGTCCCCTGGGCCTCTGGACCGCGCTGGTCCTGCTGGGCATGGAGTTCCTGCGCCCGCGCGGGCACCTGAGCGCCGAGATGCCGTTCCCGGTGGAATGGGCCATGGTGACCGGCACGATCTTCGCGATCTCGCTGCTGAACGCCCTGATCCTGGCCATCGTCATGGTGCCGCAGCCGCCGCTGACCGGCGTGATCGTCCACGCCTTCGTGACGGCCGCCGTCTATCCGGTGGTGGTCGCCATCAGTGCCTTCGTCATCGGGGTGCGCCCGCCCAGCCCGGCCGAGCGTGACAGCAGGGGGATCCGCGCATGAAACGCAGCCCGCGCGACACCGAAAGCTCGATGAAGAAGGTCACCCGCCGCGGTGCGGTGCTGGGGGGCCTGCAACTGGGCGTGGCGGGTCTTCTGGGCTGGCGGATGCGGCAGATGCAGGTCGAGCAGGCCGATGCCTTCCGCCTGCTGGCCGAGGAAAACCGCATCAACATGCGGCTCATCGCGCCGGCGCGCGGCCTGATCTTCGATCGCAACGGCATCCCGCTGGCCGAGAACGCCCAGAACTATCGCGTGGTCATCGTGCGCGAGGACGCGGGCGACGTCGACGCGGTGATCGCCAAGCTGCAACAGCTGATCTATCTCGACCCGGTCGAGATCGAGCGGGCGCGGAAAGAGATCATGCGCCGCTCGCCCTTCGTGCCGGTGACACTGACCGACCAGCGCAGCTGGCAAGACATCGCCACGGTGGCGGTGAATGCCCCCGCCCTGCCCGGCATCACGCCGGACGTGGGCCTGACCCGCAACTATCCCTTGCAAGAGGACTATGCTCACGTGGTGGGGTATGTCGGACCGGTCAGCGACTACGATCTCAGCCGCATCGACGACGACGACCCGCTGTTGCAGATCCCCAAGTTTCAGATCGGCAAGACCGGGGTCGAACAGAAATACGAGCGTGACCTGCGCGGCAAGGCCGGCGCGCGCCGGATCGAGGTGAACGCCGCCGGCCGCGTCATGCGCGAGCTTGGCCGCGACGAGGGCATTTCGGGCGCCGATATCCAGCTGACTGTGGAAAGCCGGCTTCAGAATTTCGTCGAGGCGCGGCTGGCGCTGGGCCTGTCGGCCAGCGCGGTGGTCATGGACACGCGCAACGGCGACCTGCTGGCGGTGGGCAACGCGCCCAGCTTCGACCCCAACAAGTTCGTGCGCGGGATCTCGGTCAGCGACTACGGCGATTTGACCAACAACAAGTATCGCCCGCTCAGCAACAAGGCCGTGCAGGGCGCCTACCCGCCCGGCTCGACCTTCAAGATGATGGTGACCATGGCGGCGCTGGACGCCGGCATGCTGTCGGCGGGCGAGACGTTCTATTGCCGCGGCTACCACGAGCTCGGCAACCGCCGGTTCCATTGCTGGAAGCGGGGCGGCCACGGCTGGGTGGATCTCGAGAAGTCGCTGCAACAGTCCTGCGACGTCTACTATTACGAGCTGGCCCAGCGCGTGGGCATCGACAAGATCGCCGAGACGGCGCGCCGCTTCGGCCTGGGCGAACGGTTCGACCTGCCCATGTCGGCGGTCAGCCCCGGCGTCATGCCCGACAAGCAGTGGCTGCGCGAACGCTATGACCAGAGCTGGCGCGTGGGCGACAGCCTGAACGCCTCGATCGGGCAGGGCTACGTGCTGAGCACGCCGTTGCAACTGGCGGTAATGACCGCCCGGCTGGCTTCGGGCACCAAGATCGAGCCGCGTCTGGTCAAATCCATCGACGGGGTCGAGCAGGAGGTGCGGGGCGCCGAGCCGCTGGGCTTCGCCACCGAACACCTGCGCCTGGTCCGCAACGGGATGAACTCCGTCACCAATTCGCGTCGCGGCACCGCCTACGGATCGCGGATCGAGCCCGACAACATGCGCATGGCCGGCAAGACCGGCACCAGCCAGGTGCGCAGTGTCGTCGTGCGCAACCAGGACGTGCCGTGGGAGGAACGCGACCACGCGCTGTTCGTGGGCTACGCGCCGGTCGACAATCCGGGCCTTGCGGTGTCGGTGGTGGTCGAGCATGGCGGCGGCGGATCCTCGGCGGCCGCACCGATCGCGCGCGATATCATGCTCTTCGCACTCTACGGCGAGATGCCGCCGCTGGAAGGCTATCCCTCGTCTCAGCGCGGGCGGATGGAAACGCTGCTGTCCGAGCTGCCGCTGCGCGACGACTTTCGGCCGTCCGACCGCAGGGGCCGCGCGTGAGCTACCTGGAATACAATGTAAAGACGGTGCCCACCGGCCCGTCCAAGATCCTCTACCTGAACTGGCCGCTGCTGCTGTTGCTGGTCACGGTGGCTTCGGTCGGGTTCCTGATGCTCTACTCGGTGGCGGGCGGGTCGTTGCAGCCCTGGGCCGAGCCGCAGATGAAACGCTTCGCCCTGGGCGTCTTCGCCATGTTCGTGATCGCCATGGTGCCGATCTGGTTCTGGCGCAACATGGCGGGACTGGCCTACGGCGTTTCGCTGGCGCTGCTGCTGGCGGTGGAGTTCTTCGGCGAAACCGGCATGGGCGCGCAACGCTGGATCAACCTGGGTTTCATGCGGCTGCAACCGTCCGAGCTGACGAAGATCACGCTGATCATGATCCTGGCCGCGTATTACGACTGGCTGGACATCCGGAAGACGTCGCGCCCGCTCTGGGTGATCATTCCGCTGATCCTGATCGCGCTGCCCACTTACCTGGTGCTGCGCCAGCCTGACCTCGGCACCTCGATCCTGTTGGTGACCGGCGGCGGCATCGTGATGTTCCTGGCGGGCGTGTCTTGGTGGTACTTCATCGCCGTCATCGGCGCGGGCGTCGGCACGGTCGCCGCGGTCTTCTCGTCCCGCGGGACCGACTGGCAGCTTCTGAAGGACTACCAGTATCGCCGGATCGACACGTTCCTCGACCCCAGCACCGACCCGCTGGGGGCGGGGTACCACATCACCCAGTCGAAGATCGCGCTCGGCTCGGGCGGGTGGACCGGGCGCGGCTTCATGCAAGGTACGCAGTCGCGGCTGAACTTCCTGCCCGAGAAGCACACGGATTTCATCTTCACCACGCTGGCCGAGGAATTCGGCTTCGTGGGCGCGTTCTCGCTGCTGTCGCTTTACGTGCTGGTGGTGTTCTTCTGCGTCGTGTCGGCCATCCGCAACCGCGACCGGTTCGGATCGCTCCTGACGCTGGGGATCGGCGCGACCTTCTTCCTGTTCTTCGCCGTGAACATGGCCATGGTCATGGGCCTGGCCCCGGTGGTCGGCGTGCCCCTGCCGCTGGTCAGCTACGGCGGGTCCGCGATGCTGGTGCTGATGGTGGGCTTCGGGCTGGCGCAATCGGCCCATGTCCACCGCCCCCGCGGTCGCTGAGGGCTTTGCGGGCGGTCGTCCCGCGTGCGATACTCGACGCGCGGTCAACGAGGTGACGCCATGTCCTATCTGCGCTTTTTCACCAGCCCCATGTCGCGGGGCCGCATCGTGCGATGGATGCTCGAAGAGGTCGGCTGTGCGTACGACACGACGCTGGTGGCCTTCGACGCCCCCCGCCCCGACGTTCTACTGGCCGCGAACCCCATGGGGAAGGTGCCCACGATCATCCACGGCGACCGCGTGGTGACCGAGGGCGCGGCGATCTGCGCCTACCTGGCCGATGCCTTCCCCGAGGCCGGGCTGGCCCCCGCCCCGCAGGACCGGGCCGATTATTACCGCTGGCTGTTCTTCGCCGCCTCGCCGCTGGAATACGCGGTGACCCACAAGGCGATGGGGCTGGAAATGCCCTCGGACCGAGAGATTCAGGTGGGCTATGGCAACTACGCCCGGGCGATGGATACGCTCGAGATGGCCGTCAGCGGGCGCACCTTCGTCGCAGGCGACAGCTTCAGCGCGGCCGATGTCTATCTCGGCTCGCAGGTGGGCTGGGGGCTGGCCTTCGGCACGATCGAGCCGCGCCCGGCCATCACGGCCTACTGGGCGGGCCTGAAGGACCGGCCGGCCAAGCTGCGGGCCGACCGCATCGATGACGCGCTGATGCCGCAAGACAACCCGGCATGAACGGACCGAATGTCCTGTTCGCCGCCCGGCCCGACCGCTGGGACGAGACGCGCGGCCCGCTCGAAGCCGCGTTGGCCGAGGCGGGCGTGGCGGCCGACCTCGCCACCGACCACGCGCCCGACACGGTGGATTACATCGTCTATGCGCCCAACGGCCCGTTGCAGGATTTCTCGCCCTTCACCCGCTGCAAGGCGGTGCTGAACCTCTGGGCCGGGGTCGAGGACGTGGTGGACAACCCGACCCTGACCATGCCGCTGGCGCGCATGGTCGACCCGGGCCTGACCGAGGGGATGGTCGAATACGTCACCGCCCACGTCCTGCGACACCATCTGAACATCGACGCCGATATCACGCGGAAGCCCGGCGACTGGACCCCCGTGACACCCCCGCTGGCCCGCGACCGCAAGGTGACGGTGCTGGGGCTGGGCGCGCTGGGATCGGCCTGCGCCCGCGCGCTGGCCGGGCTGAACTTCGACGTGGCGGGCTGGAGCCGGTCGCCCAAGACCCTGCCAGGGATCACCTGTTTCCACGGGGACGAGGGATTGGCCGACGCGCTGGCCCGCGCCGAGATCTGCGTCGCGCTGCTGCCCCTGACCCCGGCGACCGAGGACCTGCTGGACGCCGACCGGCTGGCCCGGCTGCCCGAGGGCGCCGTCGTCATCAACCCGGGCCGCGGCGCGCTGATCGTCGAGGACGCCTTGCTGGCCGCGCTGGACGAGGGCCGCGTGTCCCACGCGACGATGGACGTGTTCCGGACCGAGCCGCTTCCGCAGAAGCACCCGTTCTGGCACCACCCGAGCGTGACGGTGACGCCGCACATCGCCTCGGTCTCGCGTCCCGAAAGCTGTGCCAAGGTCATCGCCGAGAACATCCGCCGCGGCGAGGCGGGCGAGCCGTTCCTGCACCTTGTCGATCGGCAGGCGGGATACTGAGCCCGACCCCGGCCTTTGCGAGAAACTTCCGAAACTAGCGCAGCTTGGGCGGCCGATCCGGGTCGGTTCCGGGGGCCGACGGCGCGGCGCGCGGTTCGAACTTCGGCAGGTCGAACCGCAACCCGTGGCGCGACAGTCGTGCCGCCATGGGGTCGGAGGCGTCGAAGAAGGCCACGTCCAGCGTCCCGGCTTCGAGCCCCGAGAAGACCAGCGCCTCGCGCACCGCGCGGGCCAGCGCGCCGTTCGCTCCGCGGGCCGGGTCGATGAAGGCCAGCATGTGCCCCCGTCCGCCGCCTTCGTAGGTGGTCGCCACCAGGTAGGCCATCCGCGCCAGGCCCGTGGCGGTCGCCAGCTTGGCGTCGAGAGCGCCCAGCAGTTTCTCGGGCAACCCCGTGGGCGCGGCGATCTCGGTGGGGCGGGCGTCGATCTCGTCGGGGCCGTCGCGCAGGGTGCCGGCCAGCCAGTCGACCGCGTCGGGCGGCATCAGGAAGGACGACGGCGCGACGCCGGGGTTCAGGGCCAGCCCGACCCCCTGCCCTGTCAGCATCGCCGTCAGTGTCCGACCCGACAACGCCGCGTAGGGCGCGCCGTCATGGGCGAAATCGCCCAGCCGCTCGACCCGGTCGAAGACAAGCACGAAGGTCCCCTGCGACGTCTCGAACAGGCGGGGATCCAGCGCGTCGCCCTCGGGCTCGGCCGTCAGAAGCAGGTAGAGCTCGGCCGCCGCCACCCGGTCGTAGAAGGTCAGCCGCGCATCGTCATCGTCGGGCGCGGCCTCCATCGCGGCATGGGCGGTGTCGAGCGGGGTCATCCAAGGGCCTCCTTCACGCGGGCGCGCAACGCCGGCAGCAGATCGGTCTCGAACCACGGGTTGCGCTTCAGCCACGCGGTATTGCGCCACGAGGGGTGCGGCAAGGGAAAGATCCGGGGCGCGTGGTCGCGCCAGGCCTTCACCGTGTCGGTGACCCCGGCGCGTGTCCCCAGGTGCCAGCGCTGCGCGTAGCCGCCGATCAGCACCGTCAGGTCCACCTGCCCCACGTGGTCCAGCGCCGCGTCGCGCCAGGTCCGCGCGCAGATGGCCGGCGGCGGCAGGTCCGAGCCCTTGGCGTCATAACCCGGAAAACAGAAGGCCATGGGCACGATCGCCACCCGTTCGCGGTCGTAGAACGTGTCCTCGTCCATACCCAGCCAGTCGCGCAGCCGCTTGCCCGACTGGTCCCAGAACGGCGTATTGGCCTGGTGGACGCGCATGCCCGGCGCCTGGCTGGCGATCAGTACGCGCGCGCCCCGCCGGAACCACACGACCGGGTTCGGTTCGTGCCCGGTCGCGGTGGAGGCGAAACGGTCGGCGCATATCGTGCAGGCGGCAAGGCGGTCGGGCAGCGGCGTCATGCTGCCCGACCTAAGCCCTCCGCCCGTCTTGCCAAGATCAGGCGGATTGCAGCGACAGCGCGGTGCCGTTGATGCAGTGCAGCGGCGTGGCGCCGTCGAAGACGATCACATGGCCGAAATGGCTGCCGCAGCGGCGGCAATGGATCTCGATCAGCTCAAGCGGCTCGGGCAGCGCGCCGTTGTAATCGGTGGTGTCGATGCCCGTCAGCACCGCGTTCGGGATCGCGTGGGTGAAGAAGACGAAGCCGATGGGCAGTTCCTGCCAGTGCTCGGAGCGGTAGACCGGCAGATCGCAGCCCACGCAGTGATATGTGCCGGGATTGTTTTCCTTGGCGTAGGACGAGGTCCAGTTCGGCTCGGTCCGGCCATCGCGCAGGATGCTGTACTCGTCTTCGCTGAGTTGCGCGCGCCATTCCTCGGGGCTGCGCCGGATTTCGTAGGTGAAGCCGCCGTCGGCATTGGCGGCGGGCGTGTCCTGGGCGCGTGCGGTTCCCGCGACCAGGGCAGCTCCGCTGGCGCCGCCGGCCAGGAACGCGCGGCGTTTGAGAGCACTGAAGGGGGTCATCTGAAATCTCCATAATATCGAAATGAATGCTCGGCATACTACCGCAGATTGATGTTACTGTCATTTGACAGGCACGGCATCGCGCGTGACTTCGGCCGCGCCTTGCCAGCGAACATCGCGGCGACTAGCACCGGGCCACTTCCTGAAGCCGAGGGGCCGTTGCCATGTATCGCGTCTGGAACCACGTCCCGACCTATCTGGGCCTGTTGCTGCTGGGCACGGCCGTCGCGCTGGTCTGGGCGCAGGTGGGCACGGCCAGCTATGACCGGGTGATCGCCTATCCGCTGCTCTTCAACGGGCTTGTCGGACAGGACGCGACCGTGTGGCTTCAGACCAGCGGCGCGGCGTTCGGCGTGATCGAGCTGGGCGACGTGACCCGCGTCCTGACGCCGCGCAGCCTGGTGAACGACGCGCTGATGGCGCTGTTCTTCTTCATCGCCGGCAAGGAGGTCTGGGAGGCCTCGGTGCTGGACCATGGCGCCTTGCGCGGCGGCGGGGCGCACTTGCCATTGGTGATGACACTCGGCGGCATGGCCGTGCCGGCGCTGGTCTTCCTCGGGCTGTCTTGGCTCCTGCTGGGCCCGATCGGCGCGGCGGCCGTGGCGCCGGGCTGGGTCGTGCCGATCTCGACCGACCTGGCGCTGAGCTTCGTGGTGGCGCGGGCGATTTTCGGGGCGGGACACCCGGCGCTGCGGCTGCTGCTGCTCATCGCGCTGCTGGACGACGCCGTGGCCATGGCGGTACTGGCAGCGGTCAGCGACGCCCCCGAGGCAAGACCGGAGTGGCTATTGGTTTCTGTCGCCGCGGCGGGGATCGTCTGGCTGACCTGCAACCGGCTGCCGCGGTGGCTGGACCGCGGCAACGACCTGCAACCGGCGGCCAGCGCCCTGCGCCGGAGGCTGGGGCTGTGGCCCTATGCGCTCGCGGGCGCCGTGAGCTGGTTCGCCTTCGCGCGGGCGGGCGTGGCCCCGGCCCTTGGCCTGCTGCCGATCATCCCGGCGCTGCCCCATGCCGACCGGGCCTTCGGGATCTATGCCTCGGCCGAGAAATACCTGCACGACCCGCTTAACGAGGCCGCGCACCGCCTGATGCGCCCGGCGCAGGCGGCGTTGCTGGCCTTCGGCCTGGTGAACATGGGCGTGGTCCTGTCGGACGCCACGGCGCTGAGCGGGCTGGTCCTGGCCGGGTTCGTCCTGGGCAAGCCGCTGGGCCTGGGGCTGGCCTGCCTTCTGGCGCTCGGGGTCCTGAGGATGCGGCTGCCCGGGGGGATCGACCGCCGCACGCTGGCGGTGCTGTGCGTCGTGGCCGGTTGCGGCATCACCCTGCCCGTCGCGCTGTCGGACGCAGTCTTCGCGGCGCCGACGCTGCGCGACGCGGCGGTGCTGGGTGCGCTGGGCTCGCTGGTGACCGCGCCCCTGGCCTGGGTCCTGGCCCGGGCGCTGGGACTGGCTCCCCAGCGGTAACGCCGTGATGTCACAGAGACCGGCGCTTGCCGGGGTGCCCGAACCCTCCCATAATATGGCCGCATTCGGCGCCTAGAGTGGTGCGAACCACGCCGCAATAAGGCTGGACCGGATGCATTGAGGCCAACGACGCGACGATGATCGAATTTAACGACGTCTCGAAGTCCTTCTGGACGGGCAGTCACCGCAAGGTGATCCTCGACCACGCGTCGTTCCGGGTGGAGCTTGGCCATTCGCTGGGGATCCTGGCCCCCAACGGGACCGGCAAGACCACGCTAATCAACATGATGGCCGGGCTGGAGAAACCGGACGATGGGTCGATCCGGCGCACCAGCCGCATCTCGTTCCCACTGGGCTTCATGGGTGGGGTCGTGAACCGGCTGTCGGGCCGCGAGAATGCACGCTTCATCGCCAAGCTCTACGGGCTCGACCCCGACTACCTCGAGGCGTTCTGCCGCTGGCTGTGCGGGTTGGGCGAATATTTCGACATGCCGGTGGGCACCTACTCGGCGGGCATGCGGTCGCGGCTGAGCTTCGCCTTGCTGCTGGCACTGGATTTCGACATCTACCTGATCGACGAGGGGATGCCATCGACCATGGATGCCGAGTTCAACCGCAAGGCAGGCGACATCCTGCGCGAACGGCTGGACGCCGCGACCATCGTCGTGGTCAGCCACCAGCCCGAGATTCTCGAGAAATTCTGCCGTTCGGCGGCGGTGCTGATGAACGGGACACTGCACCAGTTCGACACCCTGGAAGAGGCGAAGCGTCTTTATGACTACGAAACCCAAAGCTAAGAAGTTTCGCATCCGCAAGTCGAGCCCGTTGGCCAGCGCCGCGTCCGCGACGGAGGGACAGCCCGCAGCAAACGCCCAAGGCACCCCGAAGCCGGCCGCATCGGACGGCGCACCGGCGGCACCGAACCCACGCCAGCGGCCCGCCGCCAGCGTGCGCCCCGCCGGAACCGCGTCCGGCAAGACCGGCACCTTCGTGGACGGCAACGATGCAGCCCCACGCCCCATGCGCGAGGCCTTCCCCGCCGCGACCGGCCGCAAGCAGGCCCGCGCCGACAGCCCGCCCGCCGAGATGGACCCGCCCTCGCAGGTCGCCGCCGAAACCGACCTGGCCGCCATCCGCAAGGAAGGGCTGACCGGGCGACAGCTGCGCATGGCGCGGCGGCTGGCGCAGAAGCACGACATCGCGGCCACGTCGGATTTCGACGCGGTGCGCCAGCTGCGCAAGCGCGGCATCGACCCGTTCGAACGCGCCACGATGCTGGAACTGGTGGTGCCCGACGCCCGCCCCACCCCCGACGCTGCGCCGGACAAGGTCCAGCTGCCCCAGACCGTGGCACGCGACAAGCTTCCCGCGACCGAGACCGACCGGTTCCGCCAAGAGCGCGGCAATCGCCGCACCGCCGAGATCCAGGAGATCCAGCGCGACATCGCCAAGCGCCGCCGCCGCAAGCTGGCGCTGTTGACCGCGCGACTGGCCTTCTTCGTGGCGCTGCCCACGCTGATCGCCGGCTACTACTACTTCAAGGTGGCGACGCCCATGTACGCCACCCAGACCGAGTTCGTGATCCAGCAGGCCGAGGCTTCGGGCGGCGGCGGGCTGGGCGGCCTTTTCTCGGGGACCGGGTTCGCCACCTCGCAGGACAGCATCGCGGTGCAAAGCTACCTGATGTCCCGCGACGCCATGATGCGACTGAACGAGGACGCCGATTTCCGCGCGCATTTCAGCCAGGACTTCATCGATCCGATCCAGCGGCTTCCCGACGACGCCAGCATGGAACAGACCTACGCCATGTACGAGGACGTGGTCGAAATCGGCTATGACCCCACCGAAGGCATCGTGAAGATGGAGGTCATCGCCGCCGATCCGCAGACCAGCGCGGAATACTCCCGCCGGCTGATCGACTACGCCGAGGAACGCGTCGACAACCTGACCCAACGGCTGCGCGGCGACCAGATGGCCGACGCCCGCGCCAGCTTCGACGAGGCCGAGGCCAAGATGCTGGCCGCCCAGAACCGCGTGCTGGAGCTGCAGGAACGGCTGGGCGTACTGGATCCGGCAGCCGAGTCCGGCTCGGTCATGGGCCAGATCACCACCTTCGAGACGCAGCTGCGCGAGAAGCAGATCGAGCGGCAGTCGATCCTGGCCAACCGGCGCCCCAACCAGGCACGGCTGTCTGGCGTCGAAGGCGAGATCGAACGCCTGCAGGCCGTGGTCGACGACCTGCGGTCGCAGATGACCGACGGTTCGGGCAGCGCCGAGTCGCTGGCGCGCGTATCGGCCGAGCTGCGCATCGCCGAAACCGATTTGGCCACGCGCACCACCCTGATGCAGCAGGCCCTGCAACAGCTGGAAACCGCCCGGCTCGAGGCGAACCGCCAGACCCGCTACCTGTCACTGGGCGTGACGCCCGTCGCACCGGACGAGCCCAGCTACCCGCGCGCCTTCGAGAACACGTTGTTGGCCTTCCTGGTCTTTGCCGGGCTCTACCTGCTGCTGGCGCTCACGGCGTCGATCCTGCGCGAACAGGTCTCGGCCTAGCCGCCGAACCGCCCGGACCTGGGCGGCGTGACACCGTGCACGCCGCCGCCCCACGGCCGCCGCGCCCGACGCTGTTCCGCGTGGCGCCGCACGGTCGGCCCGGGGTCCACTCGGGGCGTCCCTCTCGGCGCCACGAAACCGGCCTGCGATTTCGCCAGTTTCGCCGACAGACCCCCTTGCGTCCCCCGCGCGCCCTGCCTAAAAGCACTCTCGCGTTGGGGTGTAGCCAAGCGGTAAGGCAGCGGTTTTTGGTACCGTGTACCGTAGGTTCGAATCCTACCACCCCAGCCATTTTCCCTTTTCAGGTGACGACTTCGAGACGGCGGTTTGACTTCCAGATTTGTCGTGTCACGATCCGAAAAGGGCGCGGCGCGGTGCCGAGGGTGACCCCTGCCCGGCGCGCATGCCGGATCGTTCGCCCGAACTTGGCCGACAGAAGCGCGCGACGTAGACTCGCGGTCATGGGATACGTGACGTCGCTTTTCGCTCGCAAGATGGTGGCCGCGGCCGGCGACCGGATCGATGCAGACGCGTTGCTTCTGTTGATCGGGATCGACCCCGCAGGCCCCTGGGACCCGAAGGCGATGATCACCGCCGAGAGCTATTACGCCATGCTCGAACGGATGGCGGAGCAGATCGACGTGACGGATCTTCCAGTGCGCACCGGAGCCTCCATGCGGCTAGACGAATACGGAGCGCTGGGGCTGGCGTTCAAGGCGGCGACAACCCTTGGCGCATCCTACGCACGGGTCGAACGATACGCCCGGCTCTGGACCAGCGTGGTCGAGTACGAGCTGCGCCCAAGCGCGGGCGGGACCCTCTTCATCCTGCACCGGGCCGGCGCGCGGCGCCTGGGCTTGCGGCTTTCCAACGAGGCGACCCTCGCCAGCGCCGTGTCGATCGCCCGGCAGGTCAGCCCGGTGCCCGTCGCACCCATGACCGTCCTGGTCCGTCATGCCGCGCCGCGCCGCGTGACCGCGCACGAGGCGTGGTTCGGGTGCCCGGTCCATTTTAACGCGGAACTCGACGCGATCCTCTTTTCCAACGAAACGCTCGCCCGGCCTAACATCCTGGGGGACGAGGGCATCTCCCGCTACCTCGTCTCGCATCTCGACGCCGAGCTGTCGCGGATTCCGGATGCGCCCGAAGTCGTGCGCCGGGCCAAGGATGCGATCGCGCAAGCGCTCAGCGAGGGCACTCCGAAGATGGCCGAGATCGCGCGCAGCCTGGGATTCAGCGCGCGATCGTTTCACCGGCGCCTGTCGGAACACGGGATGAGCTACCACGCCCTGGCAGAGGAGACGCGTCGCGATCTGGCCGAGGGGCTGTTGCGCGACGACAGGCATACCCTGGCCGAAATCGCTTTCCTCACCGGCTTCTCGGAGCAGAGCGCGTTCACCCGTGCCTTCAAGCGCTGGATGGGGACGACGCCGGCAAGCTACCGCAAGCAACGCGCGGGTTCCTGACAGCCCGTTGGCGGCGCGGGTCAAAACCATGGCACGCGCGGTCAAGATCGCACCGGCCTTGTCCGTCTATCCCCTTGGCTACCGAAACCGACAGCCAGGGAGATGACCCATGCAAGACCGACCGATCCTCGTCATTGGCGCCACCGGCAAGACCGGTCGCCGCGTCGCAAGCCGCCTCGAGACGCGCGGCGTCGCCGTGCGCCGCGGTGCGCGCAACGCGGCAACCCCGTTCGACTGGGAGGCCCCCGAGACCTGGGCGCCCGCCCTGACCGGCGCGCGCGCCGCCTACGTCACCTACTTTCCCGATCTCGCCTTTCCCGGCGCGGTCGAGAAGCTCGAGTCGCTTTGCGAGACGGCCCGCGACGTCGGGGTCGAGCATCTCGTGCTTCTGTCGGGCCGGGGCGAGCACCACGCGCGGCTCGGCGAGAACGTGATCCGCGCCTCGGGCGTCGATTTCACCATCGTTCGCGCGGCCTGGTTCGCGCAGAACTTCTCCGAAGGCTACCTGCGCGACCCGATCCTGGCGGGCGTCCTGCCGATGCCGGGCGGTGACATTGCCGAGCCGATCATCGACATCGACGATATCGCCGATGTCGCGGTCGCCGCGCTGACCGAGGATGGCCACAGGGGCCAACTCTACGAGGTCACCGGCCCGCGCCTGATGACCTTCGCCGAGATGGCCGCGGCGCTTTCGCAGGCGACGGGCCGCGAGATCTGGCATTTGCCGATCACCTTCGAGGAATTCCACGCCAACGTCGCGCAGGCCGGGGGCGATTTCGTGGCCGACGTCTTCACCGGCATCGCGCGGGAAACCCTCGACGGGCGGAACGCCCATACGACGGACGGCGTGATGCAGGCGCTGGGACGCCCGCCCCGCGACTTCACCGACTTCGCGCACGCCGCGGCCCGTGTCGGCGCTTGGACGAGTGCAGCCTGACGCCACCTTGGAGAGAAATTGCCATGGAACTCACCCGTTTCGAGAAGATCGCGCTTGGCCTGTCCGGTCTCACCGCTCTCGCCATCGGCGCCTCCATCCTGTTTGCGCCGCACGGCTTCTACGCAAGCTACGGCATCGCGCTTGGCGATAACCCCAACCTGCTGAGCGAGTTGCGCGCACCCGGCGCGGGGCTGGCAACCTTCGGCATTCTCATGCTGCTGGGGATCAGGCGCGGCAGGCTCCTGTCCGTCTCGCTGGCCGTCGCACTGACGGTGTTCGTCGCCTTCCCGGCGGGGCGACTGGTCGGCCTGGTTTTCGACGGCCTGCCCTCGGGCAGCGTGATCGCGGCCCTCGCAGTCGAGATCGCCATCGCCGCGCTTCTGATCGCCGCGTTTCGCCGGCGGCTGTGGGCGCCCGCGCCCGGCGCCGCGCAATGACCATGCACCCGGCGCGGCCAACTCGGTCGCGCCGCCCCTCACATCACAAGAGACCACCCCATGTCGCCTCTCATCCTTGCTCTCGCCCATGTCGCCGTCCTCGCCTACGCGCTGGTCGCCGGTGTCTTCCTCGCGTTCTCGGACTTCATCATGCGGGCCCTATCGCGCACCAGCGGACAGGGCGGCGCAGAGGCCATGCAGGCGATCAACCGCGAGGTTTTCCGCTGGGTTTTCATGGCCCTGTTCCTTGGGCTGGCTGCGGTGTCGCTTTTGCTGGTTGTCCATGCCGCCCTTTGGCTCGACGGAGCACCGGCCGCGCTGGTCGCGGCGGCGGGCATCGTCTACCTGCTGGGCTGCTTTGCGGTCACGGTGGTCTTCAACGTGCCGATGAACGAGACACTGGCGGGCATGGACCTGTCGCAGGCATCGACCCGGCACTACTGGACCGGCACCTACCTGCCGCGCTGGACGTTCTGGAACACGGCCCGGACCATCGCATGCGGGCTGGCGGCCGCGTTGCTGCTCGCCGGCCTGGCGGCGCTGTCCCCGCCGCCGGCCGTGTGACCCGAACCGCGAAGGACGTGGCCCCTTGCGGGGCCGCTCAGCTGCCGCCCATGTCCTCAATCGTGTCGCAAAGCGCTTGCGCGGCACTGACGGACCGCCCGGTCACCAGCGCCATCTGGGGCAGCAGCGCCCATTCCAGCATCCACGCGGCACCCGAGCGCTCCTGCTCGTGGATCAGCGCGTTCTGCATGCCCGAAACGTATCCCGCGTTGAGCCGCGCGAGCGTCACCAGCAGCTCGGCCAGCACCGGGTTCGACTTGTGCGGCATCGCCGAGGACCCGCCGCCGCCGGCGATGCGGATTTCGTCCAGACCCTGCTGGGCCATCAGGGCGATGTCCTGGCCCATCTTGCCCAGCGTGCCCGAGATGCCCGACAGGCAGGCCGCGTAATGGGCGACGCCGCCCCGGTCGCTGTGCCAGGCGTGGTCGGGGCTGGCGAGACCCAGTTGCTCCGCCATCGCATCGGCAATGACCTGCCCGTCGGCGCCGAACCCGTGGCGCGTGCCCACGGCGCCGCCCAGTTGCAAACGCTCCACATCGGCGCGCGCGGCCTCGAGACGCCTTGCCTGCGCGGCAAGCGGCGCGCGCCAGTCGCGCAGCCGGTCGGACACCGTGATCGGCAGTGCCGCCTGCATCCGCGTCCGCCCCATGAGCGGGCGATCCCCGAACCGGTCGCTCAGATCACCCAGCGCCGTGTCCAGCGCGCCGAGCCGCCGCAGGAGCAGGTCCGACACCGCCCGCAGCGTCAGTGCCAGCGCGGTGTCCATCACGTCCTGCGACGTGGCCCCGGTGTGGATCGCGTCGGCGTGTTCGGGATCGGCCGCGCGCCAGCGGCGCACCAGCGCCGGGATCGGCAGGCCGTCGCGCGCCACGTCCCCAGCCAATGAAACGGGGTCGATCGCGTGGTCGGCCAGCGACGCGGCCGCACCGGCGCCATGGCCCGGCGGAACCCGGCCCGCCGCCTCGAGCGCATGGGCCAGCGCCACCTCGAACACGGTGTAATGCGCGAGCTGCGCCTCGGCGGACCAGAGTTCCGCCATCTCGGGATCGCCGAAAAGCCCGCCGAGCCAGGGGTGAGAGAACACGTCGCTCAAGACAGCCGCCCGTGCATCCCGGCCACCAGTTCGGCCACGCGGGCGGGCAATTCGAGACAGGGCAGATGCCCGACCCCCTCAAGCTCGACCATCGCCGCGCCCGGGATCCGTTCGGCCAGGTCGGCGACGACACCGGGCGGGGTGGTGACATCTTCGGACCCGGCGATGCACAGCACGGGGCACGACAGGCGCGGCAGAACGGCCGACAGGTCCGCGTCGCGGATCGCCGCGCAGGCGGCGCGATAGCCGGGCTGCGGTGTCCGCGCCAGCATCATGCGCCAGCCCTCGGTCGCCACCGGGTGGGCGGCCCGGAACCCGGGCGACAGCGACCGTTCGATCACGCCGGCGGACATGGCGGGCAGACCAAGGGCGTCGAGGTCATCCATGCGGGCCTGCCACATCTCGTCGGTGCCGATCCTGTAGGACGTGTTGCTCAGGACGAGGCCGCCGACCAGGTCGGGCCGGTCCTGCGCCAGTTGCAGCGCGATCAGCCCGCCGATGGACAGGGCGACGACCAGCGCGCCCGCCATGGCGACCTGGTCCATGGCGTCGGCCAGGTCCTGCGCGAAACCGGCGATGCTGTCGGTTCCGCCAGACGACAGGCCGTGCCCGCACTTGTCGTGGCGCAGCACCGGCGCGTCGGCGGGCAGGCCCGGCAGCACCGCATCCCAGATCCGCAGGTCGCTGCCCAGCGAGTTGATGAAGACGATGGGCCGCCCGCCGTCGCCCGGGCGCAGCTCCGCGTGCAGGGTCTTGCCGCCCACGTTCAGGAACCGGCGCATGGAACCCCCGATGGCTCGGTGTGGCGGTCCATCACGCCGGGACGGCCCGAAGGCCCAGCAAACCGCGCGCCTCGGCGGGCGTGGCCACGGGCCGGTCGTTCGCGGCGCAGATCTCGGCCGTGCGCCGGACCAGTGCTGCGTTCGACGGCGCCAGCCGGTCCTTGTCGATCCGCACGTTGTCCTCGAGCCCGGTGCGCGCGTGACCGCCCGCCGCGATGGCCCATTCGTTCAACGTCACCTGGTGCCGCCCGATCCCGGCCGCGCACCACGGCGCATCGTCGCCGAACAGCCGCTTGACCGTCTGGACGTAGAAATCGAACACCGCGCCGTCGACGGGCATGGCATTCTGCACGCCCATGACGAACTGCACGTAGGGTGTCGCGGCGATCTTGCCCTCGGCACGCAGCTTGGCCGCCTGGAAGATATGCGACAGGTCGAAGGCCTCGATCTCGGGCTTGATGTCGTATTCCACCATTTCCGAGGCCAGCCAGTCCACCAGGTCGGGCGGGTTCTCGTAGACGCGCGTGGGGAAGTTGTTCGACCCCACCGACAGCGACGCCATGTCGGGCCGCAGCGGCAGCATCCCGCCCCGCGCCTGCCCCGCGCCGGAGCGCCCGCCGGTCGAGAACTGAATGATCATGCCGGGACAGTGCTTTTCCACGCCTTCCTTCAGCCGCGCAAACTTCTCGGGGTCCGAGGACGGCGTCTCGTCGTCGTTGCGCACATGGGCGTGCATGATGCTGGCCCCGGCCTCGAACGCCTCGTGGGTGCTTTCCACCTGTTCGCTGACGGTGATGGGCACCGCGGGGTTGTTGGCCTTCCTGGGCAGCGATCCGGTGATGGCGACGCAGATGATGCAGGGTTGGGTCATGGCAGTCTCAGATGTCGAAGAACACGGTTTCGCCATCGCCCTGGAGGCGGATGTCGAAGCGATAGACGGGCATCGCGCCGCTGTCGTCGCGGGTGGCGATCAGGGCGGCGCGGCGATGGGGCGGGTCGACGCGGCCGAGGACCGGGTCGGCCGCGTTGGCCGTCCCCTCGTCGTCGAAGTAAAGCCGCGTGTTCAGGCCGATATTGATGCCACGCGCCACGATCCAGAGATTGATATGTGGCGCCTGCCGGCTGCCGGACCGGCCCGGCACACCGCCGGGCTTCACCGTCTCGAAAGACCATTCACCGCTGTCGAAATCGGCGATCACGCGGCCCCAGCCGCGAAAGCCGTCCTCGACCGTGCCCGAGTTTTCGGGGTGGGCATAGACGCCCTCGGCATTGGCCTGCCAGACCTCGATCAGCACATCCTTCAGCGCGGCGCCGTTGCCGTCCAGCACGCGCCCCTCGACGCGGATCCGCTCGCCCGTGGCATTGGGGCCCGTGATGTCGCGGCCCAGCTCGTGGTCGTAGATCTCGATGCCCGTGTCGCTGGGTACGAGGCCGATATGAACGTATGGCCCGGCGGTCTGCGACGCGGTTTCCTTGAGGTAGTCCAGTGGGTTCGCCATGGTTCAGTTCCCCTCCAGCCGGTTTTCGAACAGGGTCGAGCGACGGCCGCGCAGCACGATGTCGAAGCGGTAGGCGATGGCGTCGAAGGGGATCGTCGCGTTCATGTCCAGCCGTGCGGTCAGCCGGTCGATCGCGGCCGGGTCGGGTATCGTCTGCACGATGGGGCAGATCGGGATCAGCGGGTCGCCCTCGAAATAGCACTGGGTGATAAGGCGCTGCGCGAAGGCCGTCCCAAACACCGAGAAATGCACATGCGCGGGGCGCCAGTTGTTCACCTGGTTCGGCCAGGGATAGGCGCCGGGCTTCACCGTGCGGAAGAAATAGTACCCTTCGTCGTCGGTCAGGGTGCGCCCACAGCCGCCGAAATTGGGATCCATCGGCGCGAGATACGTGTCCTTCTTGTGGCGATACCGCCCGCCCGCGTTGGCCTGCCAGACCTCGACCAGCGTGTTGCGCACGGGCTTGGCGTTCTCGTCCAGAACGCGGCCGTGCAGGATGATGCGCTCGCCGATGGCGCTCTTGCCGGCCGCGGCATAATTCGTCAGCAGGTCGTTGTCGCCCTCGGCGATGTCCCCGTGGCCAAAGCGCGGGCCGGTGATTTCCGACACCGTGTTCTCCAGCGAGATCAGAGCCTGGTTCGGGCTGCGCGCGACGGATGTCTTGTAGGCGGGCGCGTATGCCGGAGGGTGGATGGACCGGTCGCGCATGTAGAATTCGGCGGGGGTCTTCATGGGGTTTCGCCCTCCATCTCGGCAAAGGTTGCCTTGGCCAGCTTGATCGCATGGTTGGCCTTGGGCACACCCGCATAGACCGCCACGTGCAGGAACGCCTGCATCACGTCATCCTTGCTGGCGCCGGTGTTGACCGTGGCGCGGATGTGCATCGGGATCTCGTCGAAATTTCCGCAAGCCGCCAGCAGCGCCAACGTCAGCATCGACCGCTCGCGGTGGGGGATGGTCGGGTCGGACCACACGGTGCCCCACGCGCCCTCGGTGATCATGGTCTGGAACGGCTGGTCGAAGGGTGTCTTGCCCGCCTCGGCCCGGTCCACGTGGGCATCGCCCAGCACGGCGCGCCGGGTCGCCATCCCGTCTTCGTATCGTGTGGTCACGTCAGCCCCCTCCTCCGGTTTGACGAGCCGACGATAATATAAATTACTGGGGATAAATATTGAAAAATTGGGCGACACCTATAACCATTTGAGAATGAATTGGCACAGTCGCCTGCATCTTCGCCACATCAGGTCCTTCCTTGAGATCGCGCGCGCCGAAAGCATCTCGAAAGCCGCAGACACGCTCGGCATCACGCAGCCCGCCGTGTCGAAAAGCCTCAAGGAGCTCGAGGACATCCTGGGCACCCGTCTGTTCGACAGGGTGGGCCGCGGCCTGCGGCTGAACGATGATGGCCGCATCTTCCAGTCCCATGCCGCCGCGTCGATGTCCGAACTCATGCGCGGCAAGGACCGTCTGGCGCGGGACGGCGGGACCGCCACGCGGCTGTCGGTGGGCACGCTCCCGACCGCGGCGGCAGATCTCGTGCCCCGGGCGGCGCTGGCCTTCCGCGATGCCATGCCAAGGGCCACGCTGCACGTGCTGACCGGGCCCAATTGGCTTCTGTTCAACCACCTGCGCGACGGCACGGTCGATCTGGTCGTCGGGCGGATGCCTGAACAACCTGTGGCGGCCGGTGTCACGTTCGAGCAATTCTACCTGGAAGACGTCGTTCTGGTCTGTCGTGCCGGCCACCCGATCCTTGACGCCCCCTCTCCCGAAGCGTGCCTTTCGGATTTCCCGCTCATCCTGCCGCCACGCGGCGCCGTGATCGCGGCCACGGTCGAGCGGTACCTGGCCAGTATCGGCCTGCCAGCCCTACGCGCCGATATCGAAACGGTGGCCCTGCCGGTGGGCGGGAAAGTGGTGCGCCTGTCGGATGCGGTCTGGTTCATCTCGCGCGCGGTGGTGGCCGACGACCTTGCCGCCGGCGCACTGGTCACGGTGGCCCTGCAATCGCCGCTGCTATCGGGGCCTGTCGGGATCAGCGTGTCACAGACAGCTCCGATCAATGTTGCCCGGGACGTGTTCGCGGAATGCCTGCGCAAGGTCAGCCGCGAGGCCAGCCCCTCCGCCCGCGCCTGAATTCCGCCCGCTCCTACTCTGAAGGCTCTGGATTTCGGCCAGGGTTGGAGCGGCTCACGAGAAGAGAGCCGCTCCAACAATCTGTGCTGCCCAGCGTAGCGCTGATCGCTACGCCGCTTGTCTGCTCACCCGCATTTCGAGTGGCCGCAGGCGGCGCAGGTCATGCAGCCTTCGACCATGCGCATCTCGAAGCTGCCGCAGCTGGGGCAGGCCTTGGCGGGCGTGCTGCCCAGCGCGACCACCTGGGCCTGCGGATCGGATTTCAGGCCCAGACCTTCACCGGCGAGAAAGCCGGTGGCGATCATGTGCCGCTCGATCACGCCGCCGATGCCCGCGATGATCGAGGGAATGTACTTGCCCTCCATCCACGCGCCGCCGCGGGGGTCGAAGACGGCCTTGAGTTCTTCCACCACGAAGCTCACGTCGCCGCCGCGGCGGAACACGGCCGAGATCATGCGGGTCAGCGCCACGGTCCAGGCGAAATGCTCCATGTTCTTCGAATTCACGAAGATCTCGAAGGGGCGCCGGTGGCCGTTCTGGATCAGGTCGTTCACCGTGATGTAGAGCGCGTGCTCCGAACCGGGCCATTTCAGCTTGTAGGTCGACCCTTCCAGCGCCTGCGGACGGCTCAGCGGCTCGGACATGTAGATGACCTCGCCCTCCTCGCTTTTCTGCGCCGCTGCGGGGCTGGCGTCGGCGGTCTCGCTCACGCTCAGCACGCTGCCGGTCACCGCGTTGGGGCGGTAGGTCGTGCAGCCTTTGCAGCCCGTCTCGTAGGCCTCCATGTAGACGTCCTTGAAGGCTTCGAAGCTGATGTCCTCGGGGCAGTTGATGGTCTTCGAGATCGACGAATCCACCCATTTCTGCGCCGCCGCCTGCATCCGCACGTGCTCCATGGGATCGAGTGTCTGCGCGCTCACGAAATGGTCGGGCAGGTCGGCATCTCCGTTCCGGTCGCGCCACATCTGCACGGCGTAGTCCACGACCTCTTCCTCGGTCCGCGACCCGTCCTTCTGCAGGACCTTGCGGGTATATGCATGGGCGAAGACCGGCTCGATCCCCGAGCTCACGTTGCCGGCGAACAGGCTGATGGTGCCGGTGGGCGCGACGCTGGTCAGCAGGGCGTTGCGGATGCCGTGCTTGCGGATCGCGTCCTTCACGTCGTCGTCCATGTGCTCCAGCGCGCCAGAGGCCAGGTACTTGTCTGCATCGAACAGCGGGAATGCGCCCTTCTCGGCCGCCAGTTGCGCCGAGGTCAGATACGCGGCGCGGGCGATCCGGTGCATCCAGTCCTCGGTCAGACGCGCCGCCTCCTCCGAGCCGTAGCGCACGCCGACCATGGCCAGCGCGTCGGCCAGCCCGGTGACGCCCAGGCCGATCCGGCGCTTGGCCGCGGCCTCCTGCGCCTGCTCTTCCAGCGGGAAGCGCGAGGCATCGACCACGTTGTCCATCATGCGCACAGCGCTGGCCACCAGCCGCTCCAGCGCGGCGTCGTCCAGCGCGGCGTCGGGGCCGAACGGGTCGCCGACCAGCCGCGCGAGGTTGACAGACCCCAGAAGGCACGCGCCGTAGGGCGGCAGCGGCTGTTCGCCGCAGGGGTTCGTCGCCGCGATGGTCTCGCAATAGGCGAGGTTGTTGGCCTTGTTGATGCGGTCGATGAAGATCACGCCCGGCTCGGCGTAGTCGTAGGTCGCGCGCATGATCTTGTTCCACAGGTCGCGCGCCTGAAGCGTCTTCATCACCTTGCCGTCGAAGACCAGCTCCCACGCCTCATCGGCCTTCACGGCTTCCATGAAGGCGTCGGTGACCAGCACGCTGACGTTGAAGTTGCGCAGGCGGGCCGGGTCGGACTTGGCCTCGATGAAGGCCTCGATATCGGGGTGGTCGCAGCGCAAGGTCGCCATCATCGCGCCGCGCCGCGCGCCCGCCGACATGATGGTGCGGCACATGGCGTCCCACACGTCCATGAAGGACAGCGGCCCGGACGCATCGGCGGCCACGCCATGCACGTTCGCGCCCTTGGGCCGGATGGTCGAGAAGTCGTAGCCGATTCCTCCGCCCTGCTGCATGGTCAGCGCGGCCTCGCGCAGATGCTCGAAGATGCCCGACATCGAATCGGGGATCGTGCCCATGACGAAGCAGTTGAACAGGGTCACGCTGCGGTCGGTGCCCGCGCCCGCCACGATGCGTCCGGCGGGGAGGAACTTGAAGTCCTCCAGCGCGGAGTAGAACTCGGCCTCGAAGGCTTCCGCGTCATCCTCGACCGTCGCCAGGGACCGGGCGATACGGCGCCAGGTATCCTCGACGCTGCGGTCCACGGGCGTGCCGTCCGCCTGTTTCAGCCGGTATTTCATGTCCCAGATCTGTTCCGAGATGGGGGCGGCAAAGCGGGTCATGGCGGGCCTTCTTTCGCAGCATGGGATGGCTTCGCCGCATGGTCCTGCGGCGACGGAGTCTCTATATAGGGTATTGGACGGGGTGTCCGCCACAGGATTGTGGATAAGTCAGGGGGTAAATGCGCGATGTCGGCAAAACTGCACATGCTGAAGCTGAGCGTGGGGTCCGAATCCTTCGACCAGCTGATCGACTGGCAGCAGCACCGCTCGAAACAGCGGCGCGACGGGCAGTATTACCACGTCACGCGCATGTTTCCGAAGCGGGTCGACGAATTGCTGGATGGCGGGTCGATGTACTGGGTGATCCAGGGCGTGATCCTGGCGCGCCAGCGGATCCTGGGCTTCGACGAGCTCAGGGGAGATGACGGCATCCGCCGTTGCGCGATCCTGCTGTCGGACGAGGTGATCCGCACCGAGGCGACCCCCAAGCGCCCCTTCCAGGGCTGGCGTTACCTGCAACCGCAGGACGCCCCCGCCGACCTGGGCCGGGCGACGCAGGGCGATTCGGACCTGCCGCCCAAGCTGATGGCCGCGCTGGCCGAGATAGGCGTGCGCTAGGCCAGGATCAGACCCCGAGCCGGCCGCGCAGATCGGCGAGCGTGGCTTGCGCCGCGTCGTCCCACGGCGCGTCGACCGCGCGGAACAGCGTCGCCTGGCTGGCGTGCACGGGTCCGTCGGACAGGGTTTTCAGGTGATTGGCGCGCAGGGTCTCACCGGTCGAGGTGATGTCGGCGATCGCCTCGGCCGTCTCGTTGCGCACCGTGCCCTCGGTCGCGCCCTGGCTGTCCACAAGCTGGTAGTCGGCAACCCCGTGCCCGCGCAGGTACTCGCGCATGAGCCGGTGGTATTTCGTGGCGATGCGCAGCCGGTGGCCATGGCGGCGGCGAAACGCGGCGGCGGCGGCATCCAGGTCGTCCAGCGTGTCAACGTCGACCCAGAAATTCGGCACCGCGATCACCAGGTCGGCGTGTCCGAACCCCATGCGCGCCAGCTCTTCCACGCGGCTGTCCCAACCGGCGAGCTTCTCGCGCACCAGGTCGGATCCCGTGACGCCCAGGTGGATGCGGCCGGCAGCCAGTTCCCGGGGAATCTCGCCCGCCGACAGCAGGACCATCTCGACCCCGTCGATCCCGCTGACGCGACCGGCGTATTCGCGGTCCTCGACCTTTTCCATGGTGATGCCGCGCTCGGCGAACCACTGGAATGTCTTCTCCATCAGCCGCCCCTTGGACGGCACGCCGAGCTTGATCATGCCGTGCCCTCCAGGATCACTCCGGGGCGGATCACGCCGCCCACGGCGCGCATGCCGTCGCCGCCGCCCAGCGCGCGGGTCAGCGCATCGTAGCGGCCGCCGGTGGCCACGGGCGGCAGGTCGGGACGGTCCGGCAGGCTGAGCGTGAAGACGAACCCGTCGTAATATTCCATGGTGCTGCGGCCATGGCTGCCCTCGAACCGGAGCCGCGCGGGCGCGATCCCGCGCGCGTCCAGCGCGTCCAGCCGGCGGGCCAGCCCGTCGGTCGCGGGCGTGATCGCGGGCAGGTCCACGGCGATGTCGCGCAGCCGTTCCAGCGCCGCGTCACTGGGCGCGCTGAGGCTGAGGATATCGTCGATCAGCCCCACGTCGCGGGCGGCCAGCGGCGGTGCGGCGGCATCTGCGCGCAGGGCGGCCAGGCGGGTTTCGACCTCGGCCCGGCTCCGCAGCCCGATCTCGGGGCCGGACTCCGCGAATGGTTCCGCCGCTGCCAGCAGGTCCGCGCGCGCCGCGGCAACGGGTGTCTTTCCCGAGAACCGGTCCAGCAGCGCGCGGAACCGCAGCGGCCGCCAGATATGGCGCAGCAAAGCGTTGCGCCGGTCGGCGGTGGTCTCGAGCCCCATGACCGCGGCGGTCAGGATCCCGGTGTCCCCGGTCACGATGCGCGGACGCAGATGGGCCACCTGCGCGTGGATCAGGTCGAAGACCTCGGCATCGGCCTCGGCCGCGTCGTGGCCGAACAGCTCGAACCCCGCCTGCAGGTATTCGTGCGGACGCGACGGGTCGGGCTGGCGGCGGAAGATCGACCCGGCATAGGCATAGCGCGCGGGGTCCCCCCGGCGGGCCATGTGCCATTGCACCACCGGCACAGTGAAGTCCGGGCGCAGCATCGCCTCGCCCCCGTCGGGGCCGGGGGTGACGAAGGCGCGCGCGCGGATATCCTCGCCGTAGAGATCCAGCAGCGTGTCGGCGGGCAGAAGGAGGTCCGGCTCGACCCGCTCGGCGCCGTGGTCGAGGAACAGCGCCAGCAGCCGCTCGGCCTCGGCCCGCTCGGTGGCCTTGGGGGGCAATGTCATCCCAGCCGCGCCTTGATCTCGGACACCATGTCCTCGAGCCGGCATTCGAACTGCGCGGGCTGGTCGCGCCATTCCTCGTGGCTGAGCTCGGAGGCCAGGCGCGCGCCCAGCTTCAGGTCCTTGATCTGCACCACGCCGCGCGCCGCCTCGTCCTCGCCCTGGATGATGGCGAAGGGGGCGCCGCGCTTGTCGCAATACTTCAGCTGGTTGCCGAAATTCTTGGGGTTCCCGAGGTAGAGCTCGGCCCGGATGTCGGCCTTCCGCAGATCCGACACCATCGCCTGGTAGGCCGCGAGGCGCGACTTATCCATCACGGTCACAACGACGGGGCCATCCTCGGCGTCGTCGAAGCGGCCCTTCATGGTCAGCGCGGCCAGCAGGCGATCGACGCCGATGCTGACGCCGGTGGCCGGCACCTCCTGCCCCGTGAAGCGCTTGACCAGGTCGTCGTAGCGCCCGCCGCCCGCCACGCTGCCGAACTGGCGCGGGCGGCCCTTCTCATCCGTCACTTCGAAGGTCAGCTCGGCCTCGTAGACCGGGCCGGTATAGTAGCCGAGGCCGCGCACCACCGACGGGTCGATGACAATGCGGTCGGGGCCGTAGCCCTGGGCCGCCAGCAGATCGGCGATCTGGCGGAGTTCATCCACGCCCTCGCGGCCGACCTCGGAGTCCGCGACCAGGCGGTCGAGGTTCGCAAGCGTCGCGGCCCCGTCAGCGCCGAGCGCGCCCATGAACCCCATCACCACGCCGGCCTGTTCATCGTCCAGCCCCGCGCCCTTGGTGAAGTCGCCGCTGTCGTCCTTTCGGCCCTCGCCCAGAAGCGCGCGCACGCCGTCCTCGCCCAGCCGGTCGAGCTTGTCGATGGCGCGCAGTACAATGCCGCGCTCGGCCTCGTGCTCGGGGCCGCCTATGCCCGCGACCTCCATCACGCCGTTCAAGACCTTCCGGTTGTTCACCCGGATGATGTAGTCCCCGCCAAGGCCCAGCTCCTCGAACACGTCCGACAACATGGCGCAGATCTCGGCGTCGGCGGCCATGGAGGCGCTGCCCACCGTGTCTGCATCGCATTGATAGAACTGGCGGAATCGCCCCGGCCCGGGCTTTTCGTTGCGCCAGACCGGCCCCATGGCATAGCGGCGATAGGGCGACGGCAGGTCGTTGCGATACTGCGCGGCGACGCGGGCCAGCGGGGCTGTCATGTCATAGCGCAGGGCCAGCCAGTCGCCGTCTTCCTCCCAGGCAAAGACGCCCTCGTTCGGGCGGTCCACGTCGGGCAGGAACTTGCCCAGCGCCTCGACCGTCTCGACGCCCGACGTCTCGAGCGCGTCGAAGCCATAGCGATGATAGATCCGCGCGATCCGGGCCAGCATATCGGCCCGGCGCGTCACCTCCGCGCCGAAATAATCGCGAAAGCCCTTCGGCGTCACGGCCTTGGGGCGCGGCTGTTTTTTATGCTTCGCCATGGGTCCCTTCCGGGCGGTCAATCGGACGCGGCTCGTCTAGCCCAGCGCCACCGGGCGTGCAAGGAAGCTGGCCCGTGGCAAGCCCGCATGGTAAGGGCCGCGCATGGACATGACGGCGATCGAAGAACGGCTGGCGCACCTGGAGCGGGTGAACGACGACCTGTCGGATACCGTGGCGCGGCAGGACGACCGCATCGCGCTGCTGGAGCGGCGCGTGGCGATGCTGATGGAGCGCGAGGCCGGGCGCGAATACGACCAGGGCGGCAGCATCCCCCTGGGGGACCAGCGCCCGCCGCACTGGTAGGCCGCGCGCCCGCCCGTCAGATGTCGTCCACCGTGACGACCCCCTGCAGCGACTTCAGCGCGCCCTTGATCTGCGGCGTCACCGGGAAGGCATCGCCCAGCGTGACCTCGACCTCGCCCGGCAGGTCCGGATCCATCAGGCACAGGTTCACCGGCCCGCGCGCACGGATGCGCGATTCGGCCTTGGCGCGGTCCAGCACGGCCGCAACCGGGCCGATGGCCTCGTCCGACGAGATGAACACCAGAAGGCCCCCGCCTGCCGCGTCCTCAACGGCCTGATCGATGGGCTGAACCGACCGGCAGAGCAGTTTCAGCTGCTCGGCCTCGACCGTGGCCTCGACCTGCATCAGCACGTTCGATCCCGGCTCCAGCAGGTCGCGCGACGCCTCCAGCGTGTCCGAGAACACCATCGTCTCGAAAAGGCCTGTCGGGTCGCTCGCCTGTACGAAGGCGAAGCGGTTGCCCTTGGCCGATTTGCGCTCCTGCCGGCCCGAGACGGTGGCGGCGATCTTGGCGGCCTTGGGACCGGCCTGCGCCTCCTGCCCCAGCGCCTCGAAGGTCATCACCCCCTTGCGCTTCAGCGCCGGCATGTAGTCGTCCAGCGGGTGGCCCGACAGGTAGAAGCCGATGGCCTTGTGCTCCTCGGCCAGCCGTTCTGCGGGCAGCCAGTCATCCACGGGCGACAACCGCGGCTCGGGCAGGTCCTCGCCCGCCTCGCCGAACAGCGACACCTGCGCGCTGGCCTTCTGTTCGTGTATCGCGGCCGAGTACGCCACCAGCGCATCCAGGCTCTCGAACACTCGCCGGCGGTTCGGGTCCAGCTGGTCGAAGGCACCGGCGCGGGCCAGCATCTCCATCGGCCGCTTGCCGACGCGCTTCAGGTCCACCCGCCGCGCCAGGTCGTAGAGCGTGGCGAAGGGCCGGTCGGTGCCGCTGTCCTGCGCGGCCAGCTTCGTCGCCATGACCTCGCCATCCGCGCCCGCCGCGCCACGCACCTGGTCCGCCGCCGACCCGTCCTGGTCGCGCCGACCGGCCACGATCAGCTGCATGGCGTCGAGGCCGACGTTCTTCAGCGCGCCGAGACCGTAGACCACCGCGCCGTCCTTGACCGAGAATGCCGCGGCCGAGCGGTTCACGCAGGGCGGCACGATCTCGATATCAAGCCCGCGGCGCACCTCTTCGGCGTAGACGGCCAGCTTGTCGGTCAGGTGGATATCGCAGTTCATGACGCCGGCCATGAACTCGACCGGGTGGTTCGCCTTCAGCCACGCGGTCTGGTAGCTGACGACCGCGTAGGCCGCCGCGTGGGACTTGTTGAAGCCGTAGTTGGCGAACTTGTCGAGAAGCGCCCAGGTCTCTTGCGCCGTCTTCTCGTCGACCCCGTTCTTCTTGGCCCCCGCCAGGAACTTGGGCTTCTCGGCGTCCATGGCGGCCTGGATTTTCTTGCCCATGGCGCGGCGCAGCAGGTCGGCGCCGCCCAGCGAATAGCCCGCCATTTCCTGCGCGATCTGCATCACCTGCTCCTGGTAGACGATGATGCCCTGCGTCTCGTCGAGGATGTGATCGACCGATGGGTGCAGCGTGTCCCGCTCCGAAAGGCCGTTCTTGACCTCGCAATATTTCGGAATGTTCTCCATCGGACCGGGCCGGTAGAGCGCGACCAGCGCGACGATATCCTCGATGCAGGTGGGCTTCATGCGCCGCAGCGCGTCCATCATGCCCGTGGATTCCACCTGGAACACCGCCACGGTCTTGGCCTTGGCGTAAAGCGCGTATGACCTTTCGTCGTCCAGCGGGATCAGGTTCATCTGGTTCTCGGCGCCGGGGGCCGGGGCATAGAGCTCGGTTCCGTCGGCGGCGATGTGGATGGGCCGGGTCTGGTTGATCAGGTCCACGGCGTTCTGGATGACCGTCAGCGTCTTAAGGCCCAGGAAGTCGAACTTCACCAGCCCCGCCTGTTCGACCCACTTCATGTTGAACTGGGTGGCCGGCATGTCCGATTTGGGGTCACGGTAAAGCGGCACCAGCGCGTCCAGCGGCCTGTCGCCGATCACGACACCGGCGGCGTGGGTCGAGGCGTTGCGCAGCAGCCCCTCGACCTGCTGGCCGTAGTCCAGAAGGCGGGCAACGACCTCTTCGTTCTTGGCCTCCTCGCGCAAACGCGGCTCGTCGGCCAGCGCCTTCTCGATGCTCACGGGCTTCACGCCCTCGACCGGGATCATCTTCGACAGCCGGTCCACCTGCCCGTAGGGCATCTGCAGCACGCGGCCCACGTCGCGCACGGCGGCCTTTGACAGAAGCGCGCCGAAGGTGATGATCTGGCCCACCTTGTCGCGGCCGTATTTCTCTTGGACGTAGCGGATCACCTCTTCCCGGCGGTCCATGCAAAAGTCGATGTCGAAGTCGGGCATGCTGACCCGCTCGGGGTTCAGGAACCGCTCGAACAGCAGCGAATAGCGCAGCGGGTCGAGATCGGTGATGGTGAGCGCGTAGGCCACGAGGCTGCCCGCGCCCGAGCCGCGGCCGGGACCGACGGGAATATCGTGGTCCTTGGCCCACTTGATGAAGTCCGCCACGATCAGGAAATAGCCGGGAAAGCCCATCCCCTCGATGATGCCCAGCTCGAACTCCAGCCGCTTCTCGTATTCCTCGACGGAAGCGGCGTGCGGGATGACCGCAAGACGGGCCTTCAGACCCTCGACCGCCTGGCGGCGCAGTTCCTCGACCTCGTCATCTGCGAATCTCGGCAGGATCGGGTCGCGCCTGTAGGCGGCGAAGGCGCAGCGGCGCGCGATCTCGACCGTGTTCTCGATGGCCTCGGGCAGATCGGCGAACAGCGTCGCCATCTCGGCCGGCGATTTCAGGTAATGCTGCGGCGTCAGGCGGCGGCGCGGTTCGTTCTGGTCCACGTAGGCGCCGTCGGCGATGCAGATCAGCGCGTCATGCGCCTCGTACATCTCGGATTTCGGGAAATAAACGTCGTTGGTCGCGACCAGCGGCAGGTCCATGGCATAAGCCATTTCCACCAGCCCGCGCTCGGTTCTGGCCTCGGCCTCGGGCAGCGCGCCGCCCTCGCCCGGGTGGCGCTGAAGCTCGACATACAGGCGGTCGGGATAGATCGCGGCCAGCTCGGCCATCAGCGCTTCGGCCTTGTCGCGGGCACCCTGCTGCAACAGGCGCCCCACCGGGCCGTCCGCCCCCCCCGTCAGGCAGATGAGCCCCTCGCCATGGCCCGCCAACTCGCCCGGGGTCACGTGCGGCAGGTCGCCGCCCTCGCGCAGGTAGAGCGCCGAGTTCAGCTTCATCAGGTTCTCATATCCCGTCTCGGACTGCGCCAGCAGGACCAGCGGCGCGGGGCGCGGGATCTGGCGGCCCTGTACCGCCTCGCCGAAGTCGAGCACCGAGACCTGGCAGCCGACGATGGGCTGCACGCCCGCCTCCATGGCCGCCACGGAAAATTCCAGCGCGGCGAACATGTTGTCGGTGTCCGTCACAGCCACCGCCGGCATGCCGTGGCCGGCGACGAGGCCGGGCAGTTTCTTCAGCCGCACCGCCCCCTCGAGCAGGGAGTATTCGGTGTGGACGCGCAGGTGAATGAAGGTGGGATCAGCCATGGGCCGCACGATAAATGGGCGCCGCCACCGGGGGAAGGCCCCGCGGCACACTTCCCTCGCGGAACCGTCCCGGGCCGGTCTTGCCAAGGCCCGCCCGATCCGCCTAGCCTCGGTCGCGACAGGGCCGCCCGCTTTCTACGCCGCATCGAAAGGGGGCTTTCGCGCCAGGTAGGACGGTAACGCGGCGGACACATCACATGAATATCTCCTTCCGCCTGAACGGAGACGCGGTCACGGTCGACACGGCCCCGACCACCACCCTGCTGGACTGGCTGCGCGAGACGCGCGGGCTGACCGGCACGAAAGAGGGCTGCAACGAAGGCGACTGCGGGGCGTGCACGGTCATCGTCACGGACACCGACGGGCCGCGCACGTTGAATGCCTGCATCCTCTTCATGGGTCAGCTGGATGGCGCGGCGGTCCGCACGGTCGAGGGTCTGAGCGCGCCGGACGGCACGCTGCACCCGGTGCAGCAGGCGATGATCGACCATCACGGATCGCAATGCGGCTTCTGCACGCCCGGCTTCGTGACCGCCATGGCCTGCGCCCACCTGACCGGCGCCACCGACCACGACGACCAGCTGGCGGGCAATCTCTGCCGCTGCACCGGCTACGCCCCGATACTCCGCGCCGCCCGCGCGGCCGAGACCGCGCCGATCCCCGACCACATGCGCGACACCCCCCTTCATCTTTCCCCAAATACCTCGGGGGACTCCGCCCCCGGCGGCGGGGGGCAGAGCCCCCGCTCCCACGCCGCCGTCGGCGCGGCCTGGGGCCATACCGCGGCCCTGGCCGCCACCGGCGCCTCGGGCGCGGGCGACGCGGGATGGGCGCAGGAGGGCGTACGCCCCTCGACACTGGACGAGCTCGCCGAATGGTACGCCGAAAACCCCGAAGCGACGCTCGTCGCCGGGGCGACCGACGTGGGGCTGTGGGTGACCAAGGGCCTGCGCGATCTCGGTCCGGTGGCGCTTCTGAACGGCATCGACGAGATGCAGCGGATCGAGATCACCGACGACTCCGTGCGGCTGGGCGCCGGCGTGACGATCGCCGCGATGCGCGAGGCGCTGGCGCCGATCTGGCCCGGCCTGGGCGAGCTTCTGCGCCGCTACGGCTCGCAGCAGGTGCGCAATGCCGCGACCATCGGCGGCAATATCGCCAACGGATCGCCCATCGGCGACGGCTCGCCCGCGCTGATCGCGCTGGGCGCGCGGCTTCATCTGCGCAAGGGGGACGTGCGCCGCGACATCGCGCTTCAGGATTTCTTCATCGACTACGGCAAGCAGGACCGCGCGCCCGGCGAATTCGTCGAGGCCGTCACCGTCCCGCGTGGGCCCGGCGCGGCGCAGTTCCACAAGATCTCCAAGCGGTTCGACCAGGACATCTCGGCGGTCTGCGGATGCTTCTACATCGAACGCGACGGCGAGCGGATGACGACCGCGCGGCTGGCCTTCGGCGGGATGGCCGGCACGCCCAAGCGGGCGGCGCGGGCCGAGGCGGCGCTGATATCCGACGGGATCGCCGCCGCGCAGGACGCGCTGGGACAGGATTTCACGCCCATGTCTGACATGCGCGCCTCCGCGGCCTACAGGCTAGAGGCCGCGCGCGGCCTTCTCGCGAGACTTGACGAGTCCGACGCGCGGCAAGGCTCGGTGCTGGAGGTGCGGGCATGAGCGTCGCGAAGCCCCTGCCCCACGACAGCGCGCGGCAGCACGTCACCGGCGCCGCGCGATACATCGACGACATGCCGACGCCCGCGAACTGCCTGCACCTGGCGTTCGGGCTGTCGGACACCGCACATGGCGAGATCACCGCCATGGACCTCGACGCCGTGCGCGCGGCCCCCGGCGTGGTGGCGGTGCTGACCGCCGCCGACTTGCCCTTCGCCAACGACGTGGCGCCCGCCGCCCATGACGAGCCACTGCTGGCCGACGGCACCGTGCATTACGTGGGTCAGCCGATCTTCGCCGTTGCCGCCACCAGCCACCTGGCCGCCCGCAAGGCCGCGCGGCTAGGCCGGGTCGAGATCGCGGCGCGGCCCGCGCTGCTTTCGGTCGAGGACGCGCTGGCCGCCGACAGCCGGTTCGAGGACGGGCCCCGCATCTACGCCAAGGGCGACAGTGGGGCGGCCCTGTCCCGGGCGGCCCACCGCCTGACGGGCCGGATCGAAATGGGCGGGCAGGAGCATTTCTACCTCGAAGGCCAGGCGGCTCTCGCGATCCCCGGCGAGGGCGGCGACATGGTGGTTCAGTCGTCGTCGCAGCACCCGACCGAGATCCAGCACAAGGTGGCCGAGGCGCTGGGTCTGCCCATGGCCGCCGTGCGCTGCGAGGTGCGGCGCATGGGCGGCGGTTTCGGTGGCAAGGAAAGCCAGGGCAACGCGCTCGCCGTGGCCGCGGCCGTGGTCGCCGCCGTCACCGGGCGGCCCTGCAAGATGCGTTACGACCGCGACGACGATATGATCATCACCGGCAAGCGCCACGACTTCCGCATCGATTACGACGTGGGCTTCGACGATGATGGCGCGATCGACGGGCTGGACTTCACGCAATACGCGCGCTGCGGCTGGGCACAGGACCTGTCGCTGCCGGTGGCCGACCGGGCCATGCTGCACGCCGACAACGCCTATCACCTGCGCGACGTGACCATCACGTCGCACCGGCTGAAGACCAACACCCAGAGCGCAACTGCCTTCCGGGGCTTCGGCGGGCCGCAGGGCATGCTCGGGATCGAGCGGGTGATGGATCACATCGCCCATCACCTGGGGATCGACGCGCTGCGGGTCCGTCGGGCGAACTACTACGCCGACGTGCCGGTCGAGGGCGCAGGACCGGGGGGCCAGCCCCCCGGACCCCCCGGAGGTATTTCGGGAAAGATGAAGCCGGGGGACAGCGCGTTGGCGGGCGAGATGCCGATCCGCGGCGATGGCGATGCGGCCAGCCGGGGTGCGGACGTGGAAATGACGGCGCCGGTGGCGGGCCGCGCGGCGCCGGGCGACCAGACGACGCCCTATCACATGCCGGTCACCGACTTCATCCTGGGCCGCATGACCGAGCGGCTGGTGGACGAGGCCGATTACCACGCGCGCCGCGCGGCGGTGGCCGAATGGAACGCGGCCAACGACGTCCGGAAGAAGGGGATCGCGTTCACCCCCGTGAAATTCGGGATCTCGTTCACGTTGACGCACCTGAACCAGGCCGGCGCGCTCGTGCATGTCTACCAGGACGGCTCGGTCCACCTGAACCATGGCGGCACCGAGATGGGACAGGGGCTTTACCAGAAAGTGGCTCAGGTCGCGGCCGACCGGTTCGGGATCGCGCTATACCAGGTGAAGATCACCGCGACGGATACCGGGAAGGTGCCCAATACATCGGCCACCGCCGCCTCGTCGGGCGCCGACCTGAACGGGATGGCGGTGAAGGTGGCCTGCGACACGATCCGCGACCGGATTGCGGGATTTCTGGCGGAATTGCACCAGTGTTCGGCCGCGTCCGTCGTCTTCGAGGATGGATTTGTGCAAGTCGGCGCCGAACGGCTGCCCTTTGCCAAGGCGGTCCAGCTGGCCTACCAGGGCCGCGTCAGCCTGTCGGCCACGGGGTTCTACAAGACGCCCGATATCGAATGGGACCGCATCCGCGGGCGCGGGCGGCCCTTCTACTATTTCGCCCATGGCGCGGCGGTGGCCGAGGTGGTCATCGACACCCGCACGGGCGAGAACCGCATCCTGCGCGTCGACATCCTGCATGACGCGGGGCGGTCCCTGAACCCGGCCATCGACTTGGGCCAGATCGAGGGCGGCTTCGTGCAGGGGGCCGGGTGGCTGACCACCGAGGAACTGGTCTGGGACGATCACGGCCGGCTGCGCACCCACGCGCCCGCCACCTACAAGATCCCCGCCGCCTCGGACCGGCCCGAGATCTTCAACGTCGCACTGTGGGACGGCGCCAATGCCGCGCCGACGATCTATCGCTCGAAAGCCGTGGGCGAGCCGCCCTTCATGCTGGGCATCGCGCCGTTCCTCGCGCTGTCGGACGCCGTGGCGGCGTGCGGGCCGCACTACCCCGCGCTGGACGCGCCGGCGACGGCCGAGCGCGTGCTGGCCGCCGTTCGGAGGGCCCGCGGATGAGCGCCGTCTGGGTCGAGGTCCTGCGCGCCCGGGGCTCGGCGCCGCGCGACGCGGGCACCGCCATGCGCGTGACCGAGACCGGGGCCGACGGCACGATCGGCGGCGGCACGCTGGAGCACCGCGCCATCGCCATCGCGCGCGACATGCTGCGCGACGGCACCGACACCGCGACGCGCAGCTTCCCGCTGGGCCCAGGGTTGGGGCAATGCTGCGGCGGGGCCGTCACGCTGGGATTCGGCCGCGCGCCGCGGCCCGTGGACCCGGTGCCGGTCTTCGCCGAGCGCGCCGCGCCCGCCGCCGGGGCGCCCGCGCTGTGGATCTGGGGCGCGGGACACGTGGGCCGCGCGGTGGTGGCCGCCCTGCCCCCGGCGGCCTTCGACGTCACGTGGATCGACGCGGACCGGTCCCGCTTCCCCGATCCGGCACCGCGCCATGTCGACGTGGTTCCGGCGGCGGACATGCCGCGGCTGGCGGTTCGCGCCCCGCGATCGGCGCGGCACCTTGTCTTCACCTACAGCCACGACATCGACCTCGCGCTCTGCGCCGCGCTGCTGCGGCATGGGGCAGCGGGGATCGGGCTGATCGGGTCGGACACCAAGTGGGCCCGCTTCTCGAAACGACTGCGCGCCATGGGGCTTGACCCCGGCGCGATCACCTGCCCGATTGGGGACAAATCTCTGGGAAAGGCGCCCATGGACATCGCCCGAGGCACCGTCGAGGCATTGCTGGCACACTCCGACATCCGGGCCGCGTCGTGACCGCGCCGCTGTTGTCGATACAGGGGCTGACCAAGGCCTATCCCGGCGTGGTCGCCAACGACGACGTGTCCTTCGAGATCGGCAAGGGGCAGATCCACGCCCTGCTGGGCGAGAACGGCGCGGGCAAGTCGACGCTGGTGAAGATGATCTACGGTCTCGTCACGCCCGACTCGGGCCGGATGGAGATCGCGGGACAGCCGCACGCGCCGGCCACCCCGCTGCAGGCCCGAGATGCGGGCGTCGCCATGGTGTTCCAGCATTTCAGCCTGTTCGACGCGCTGGACGTGGCCGAGAACATCGCGCTGGGCATGACCGACCCGCCGCCCATGCGCGACCTGGCCGCCCGCATCCGCGAGGTGAGCCATGCCTACGGCCTGCCGCTGGACCCCGACCGGATCGTGGGCGACCTGAGCGCGGGCGAGCGGCAGCGGGTCGAGATCGTGCGCTGCCTGCTGCAGGATCCGCGCCTTCTGATCATGGACGAGCCCACGTCCGTCCTGACCCCGCAGGAGGTCGAGATCCTGTTCGCCACCCTGCGCAAGCTGGCGGCCGAGGGCACCGCGATCCTTTATATCAGCCACAAGCTGGAAGAGATCCGCAGCCTGTGCGACGCCGCCACGATCCTTCGCCTGGGCAAGGTGGTGGGCCGCTGCGACCCGCGCGAGACCTCGGCGCGCGAGCTGGCCGAGCAGATGGTGGGCAGCACACTGTCCAGCCCCGCGCGCCCCGAACACACCCCGGGCGACACGCTGCTGACGGTCGAGAACCTGAGCCTGCCGCCCGCCCATGCCTTCGGCACACCGTTGCGCGACATCCAGATCACGCTGGCGCGCGGCGAGGTTCTGGGCATCGGCGGGGTCGCGGGAAACGGGCAGGATGAACTGCTGGCCGCGCTGTCGGGCGAACGACTGAGCCCGCGCGGCACCGTGACGCTGGACGGCAGCGACCTGTCGCGCGCGGGTCCCGAGGCGCGGCGCAAGGCCGGCCTTTTGTCGGCGCCCGAGGAGCGGCTGGGCCACGCGGCGGCGCCCGACATGAGCCTGACGGAAAACGCGCTGCTGACCGGGCACGGCCGCAAGGGCCTGACCGGGCGCGGCTTCATCGACTGGCGCGGGGCGGCGGGCTTCGCGCGCGACATCATCGCCGCCTTCGACGTGCGCACCCCCGGCGAAGGCACCGCGGCGCGGGCACTGTCGGGCGGCAACCTGCAGAAATTCGTCATCGGGCGCGAGGTGCTGCAAGGCCCCACCGTGCTGGTCGTGAACCAGCCCACCTGGGGGGTCGACGCCGCCGCCGCCGCCGCGATCCGGCAGGCGCTGCTGGACCTGGCCGAGGCGGGCGCGGGCGTCATCGTCATCAGCCAGGACCTGGACGAGCTGATGGAAATCTCGGACCGGTTCGCGGCCCTGAACGAGGGACGGCTGAGCGCGCCTGTCCCCGCCGCGACGCTGGACGTGAAGCGGATCGGCCTGATGCTGGGCGGGGCCCACGACATGGAGGCCGCGGAATGATCAGCCTGGAAAAACGCCCCACCCCGTCGCGGGCCTGGACCTATGCCACGCCGTTCCTGGCGGTGGCGCTGACCGTGATCGCGGGCGGGCTGATGTTCGCCGCGCTGGGCAAGGACCCGGTCGCGGCCATCCGCACGATTTTCTACGACGCGCTGTTCGATCCGCAATTCGCGGCCTATTCGCGCCCGCAACTTCTGGTGAAGGCCGGGCCGCTGATCCTGATCGCCACCGGCCTCGCGCTGGGGTTCCGCGCTGGGGTCTGGAATATCGGGGCCGAGGGGCAATACATCATCGGCGCGCTGACGGGTGCGGCGGTGGGGCTGGCGCTCTATCCCGCCGACACGCGGATGATCTTCCCGCTGATGGTCATCGTGGGCGCGCTGGGCGGCTGGGCCTGGGCGATGATCCCGGCGATCCTGAAGACGCGGTTCAACACCAACGAGATCCTCGTGTCGCTTCTGCTGGTCTACGTGGCCGAGAACCTGCTGGCCTCGATGGCGGTGGGGCGGCTCAGGAATCCCGAGGGCGGCGGCTTTCCGGGCTCGCGCAACCTGAGCCAGTGGGACTCGGCCGCGAACCCCGAGCTGATCGCCGATACCGGCATGCACTGGGGCGTGGTCGCGGCCTTCATCGCGGTGATCTTCGCCTACATCCTGCTGAACCGGCACCTGACCGGGTTCCACATCCGGCTGGCGGGACAGGCGCCGCGCGCGGCGCGCTTCGCCGGGGTCGAGCCGACACGGCTGGTGGTGCTGTGCCTTGGCATCTCGGGCGCGCTGGCGGGGCTTGCCGGGATCTTCGAGGTGACGGGACCGGCGGGACAGATCAGCATCGATTTCAACGTGGGCTACGGGTTCACCGCGATCATCGTGGCCTTCCTGGGCCGGCTGCACCCCATCGGGATCGCGCTGGCGGGGCTTCTGATGGCGCTGACCTATATCGGCGGCGAGCTCGCGTCCTTCATGCTGGGCATTCCGGCGGCGGCGATCCAGGCCTTCCAGGGGATGCTGCTGTTCTTCCTGCTGGCCGTCGACGTGCTGACCAACTACCGCGTGCGGCTGGGCCGTCGCGAGGCGTCGGCATGAGCGCGAACGCCCGCACCGCCGTGGCGATCCTGGCCGCCGTCGCCTTCGTCGTGTCCATGTTCCTGGGCGCGCTGACCACGCCCATGGTGCCGGCGGCGCTGACCGGCCTCGCGTCCAGCATCCGGGCCGGCGACGCGCAATCCATCGCGATCCTGGGAGTGATGCTGGCGGCCATCGCGGTGGCGCTTTTGCAGGTCCGCCGGGGCTGGGCGCAGGTCGTTCTGGCCGTGATCGCCGGGCTGGCGCTCGGCTCGCTGGCGCCGCCGGTGATGGCAGGCAGCGCCCCATGACCGCCCATACCCAACGGAGCACGCCATGGACCTGAGTGCCATTTCCCCCACCCTGCTGGTCGCGTCGCTGATGGTGGCAGCCACCCCGATCCTGCTGGCCGCCCTGGGGGAGCTGGTGGTCGAGAAATCCGGCGTGCTGAACCTGGGCGTCGAGGGCATGATGATCACCGGCGCCATCTGCGGCTTCGCCGTGGCGGTGGAGACCGGGAACCCCGTGGTGGGCTTCTTCGCCGCCGCGCTGGGCGGGGCGCTGTTGTCGATGATCTTCGGCGTGCTGACGCAGTTCTTCCTGTCGAACCAGGTGGCGACCGGCCTGGCGCTGACGCTGTTCGGGCTGGGGCTTTCATCGCTTCTGGGACAGGGCTACGTGGGCATCAAGCCGCCGTCGACGCCGCGGCTGAACCTGGGACCGCTCAGCGACCTGCCCTTCGTCGGGCGCGTCGTCTTCGGCCACGACTGGGTCGTGTATCTCAGCCTGATCCTGTGCGTGGCGATCTGGTACTTCCTGCGGCGCACCCGCGCGGGACTGAAGCTGCGCGCCGTGGGCGAAAGCCACGACGCCGCCCACGCCATGGGGCTGAAGGTGCGCGCGATCCGGCTGGCCGCCATCGCCTTCGGCGGCGCCATGGCGGGGCTGGGCGGTGCCTATCTGAGCCTCGTGCGCGTGCCGCAGTGGACCGAGGGCATGACGGCGGGCGCGGGCTGGATCGCGCTGGCCATCGTGGTCTTCGCCAGCTGGCGCGCGGGCCGCGTGCTGGTCGGCGCCTACCTGTTCGGCGGCGTCACCGTGTTGCAGCTGAACCTGCAGGCTGCCGGTGTCGCGCTCCCGGTCGAGTACCTGTCGATGTCGCCCTACCTCATCACCATCGCGGTGCTGGTGGTCATGTCGGCGCGGGGAACGCGGCGCAGCCTGGGCGCGCCTGCGGACCTGGGCAAACAGTTCCACGCCGTCCACTGATCCCGCCGCTTCGCGCGGCGCGTAATTTCGCGCCATCTGCGCAGCAATCGGGCGCGAACGCCCCGGTTTCCCCGGCGGATGACTTGCCTCGGCCCCCGGTCTTTATCAAAGTGCCCTGAAAAAGCATCAGGGAGAACGACATGCTTCGCAGAACACTTCTGGGCGCCGCCGCCACCGCGCTGGTGATGACGACGGGCGCCTTCGCGCAGGACGACAAGACGAAGGTCGGCTTTGTCTACGTGGGCCCCGTCGGCGATGGCGGCTGGACATACGAGCACGAGCAGGGCCGCCTGGCCGTGGTCGAGGAATACGGCGACCAGGTCGAAACCGTGTTCCAGGAAAGCGTGCCGGAAGGCGCCGACGCCGAGCGCGTGATGACCCAGATGGCCCTGTCGGGCGCGGACCTGATCTTCACCACCTCCTTCGGCTACATGGACCCGACCATGAACGTGGCCGAGAAGTTCCCGGACGTTAAGTTCGAGCACGCGACCGGCTACAAGACGGCCGAGAACGTCGCCAACTACTCGGCCCGCTTCTACGAGGGCCGCGCGGTGCAAGGCTATATCGCCGGCAACATGACCGAGACCAACAAGATCGGCTACATCGCGTCCTTCCCGATCCCCGAGGTCATCCGCGGGATCAACGCGGCCTACCTGGCGGCGAAGAAGGTGAACCCAGAGGTCGAGTTCAACATCGTCTGGGCCTTCACCTGGTTCGACCCCGCCAAGGAAGCCGATGCCGCCAAGGCGCTGATCGAACAGGGCGCCGACGTGATCCTGCAGCACACCGACTCGACCGCGCCGCAGGCCGCCGCCGCCGAGGCCAGCACCGATGGCACCCAGATCATCACCTTCGGCCAGGCCTCGGACATGAGCGAATACGCCCCGCTCCCGCGCGTGAGCTCGATCATCGACAACTGGGCGCCCTACTACATCGAGCGCGTGGGCGCGGTCATGGACGGCACCTGGGAAAGCCAGTCGGTCTGGCACGGCATCGCCGAGGGCATGGTCGGGATCGGCGAGATCTCGGACGCGGTGCCGGAAGACGTGAAGGCCGGCGCGCTTGAGATCCGCGACGCCATCGCCGCGGGCGAGATGCATCCCTTCACCGGCCCGATCAACCGGCAGGACGGCTCGGTCTGGCTGGAAGAGGGCGAGACGGCCGATGACGGCACCCTGCTGGGCATGGATTTCTACGTCGAGGGCCTGACCGGCGAGATCCCGAACTGATCCACCGCCCCCGCGCGACGGATCCGACCCCGCCCCTTACCCGGGCGGGGTTTTTCTTTGCCCCGCGCCAGAGACGCCGTAGACCGGGCAGCCCAGCGTCAGCGACAGGGCGGAAACCAGGTCGTCCACGGTTTCGGCCGGCACGTACTGCCCGCCGGTGGTCTCGGCCAGGCACGACGCGGCGGTCTCGGCCCCCACGTTCACGCCCCGTCCCCAGTCGAAATGCTCGGCCCGGACCTTGAAGCCGATTACGTGCACGGTCAGGTCCACGCCCTCGTGGGCCAGGTGTGCCGCCAACTGGCAGGTGGCGCCGCCGCAAGTCTCCTTGCCGTCGGTCACCAGCACGACCGTGGCCGGGCGCCGCGTGTAGTCCAGCGCCTCGGCCGCCTCGGCCACGGCCCGGGTCAGGGGCGTCGGGCCGGCCGGGGCCAATTCGTCGATCACCGACAGGATTCGCGCGCCCGCGCCGGCGACGGGTGGGAAGTGGTGAGTGACGTTCTCGCAAGCGTCGCGCGCAGCGCCGGGGCCATAGACGGTCAGGCCCAGCCGGCGCAGACGCTCGATCCGCGGAATGATGCGGTGCAGGGCCTCGCGCGCCTCGAAGATCCGCGGCGTGTCGAGCCGGTTGAACCCCATCTCGGACATGGAGCCCGAGCCATCGAAGACGATGATCGCGTCTTCGGTGCAATCCTGCGAGGCTATGGCGGGTTGCACCGCCAGGACCATCGCCGCGAGGGCCACCCATTTCATGTCCCGAGCGTGTCACCCCGCCATTGCCCTGTCCAGTTCGCAAAAAACGGCTGATGGGCGCGATCTCGGCTTTCCGTGGGCACGGGGCTTTGGCACTCTGCGGCCATGACCGATATTACCGCGCCCGACGGCACCCCGCTCTCATCCTTCTGCTTCGGCGCCATGCAGTTCGGCGGCAAGGCAGACCACGACGCCAGCCACGCGATGTACCTGGCCTGCCGCGAGGCTGGCATCAACTTCTTCGACACCGCCCATGTCTATACCGACGGCACGTCCGAGACCTGGCTGGGGGAATTTGCCGCCTCCGAACGGGACAAGCTGGTCATCGCGTCCAAGGCCAACTACCCGGGCGGCGCGGGGCGCGACAACATCCTCAAAAGCGTGGACGACTCCCTGTCGCGGCTGAAGATGGAGATGATCGACGTCTACTACCTGCACCGCTGGGACGGCGACACGCCGCTGGAGGAAAGCTTCACCGCGCTCGCCGAGATCCAGGAAGCGGGCAAGATCCGGCACGTGGCCGTGTCCAACTTCGCCGCGTGGCAGGTGATGAAGGCGCAGGCCGTGGCGAAGGACTGCGGCACGCGCATCGACATGATCCAGCCCATGTACAACCTGGTGAAGCGGCAGGCCGAGGTCGAGCTTCTGCCCATGTGCCAGTCCGAGGGTATCGCCGCCGCGCCCTATTCGCCCCTGGGCGGCGGGCTGCTGACCGGCAAGTACCGCGCGGGCGGCGAAGGCCGGATCACCGAGTCCGAGATGTATTCCAAGCGGTATTCTCAGGACTGGATGCACAACACCGCCGCCGACCTGAACACGCTCGCGCTGCAGATGCGGATGGATCCCGCGACACTGGCCGTGGCATGGGCCGCCCGGCATCCCGGCGTCACCGCGCCGATCATCAGCGCGCGCGATGTTGACCAGTTGCAGCCATCGCTGGCCGCCATGTCCTTCGAGATGGACGATGCGCTTTACGCGCGGATCAGTTCGCTGTCGCCCACCCCGCCCCCGGCCACCGACCGGCTGGAGGAGGCGTGAGTTACGACATCATCGTCATCGGGGGCGGCATCGCTGGCGTCTCGGTCGCGGCCGAACTGTCCGGAGAGGCGAGCGTCCTGCTGCTCGAGGCCGAACGGTCGCTGGCCTACCACGCCTCGGGCCGGTCGGCGGCGATGTTCCTGCCCTTTTACGGCAACCGGGTCGTGCGGACGCTGAACGAGGCCAGCGCCGATCACCATATGAACGCCGATGGTGGTGTCCTGCGCCCGCGCCCGTTCCTGTCGGTCGCGCCCGAGGCCAAGACCGATCACCTTGACCGCGCCACGGCCGAGCTGGGCCTGACACCCATGGCGCCCGAGGACGCGCTGAAGCTGCTGCCGATCCTCGATGCCGACTGGCTGGTGGCGGCGGCCACCACCGACCAGGCGTGGGAGCTGGATACCGATCTTCTGATCCAGAACTACCGGCGGCGGCTGCTGGCCAATGGCGGGCAGATCGAGACCGCCGCACGCGTGGATGGGATGACCCGCACCGACGGCAGCTGGCACGTGAGCTGGCAGGGCGGGGACGCGCGCGCGCCCGAGATGGTGAACGCCGCCGGGGCCTGGGCCGACCCGGTGGCCGCCATGGCCGGCCTCGCGCCGCTGGGCCTGCAGCCGCACCGCCGCTCCATGGCGCAGCTGGCCGCACCGGGCGAGCGGGACGTGACGGACTGGCCCTTCGTCGAGGAAGTGGACGAGACCTGGTACGCCCGCCCCGACGCGGGCCGCTGGATCGTGTCGCCCGCCGACGAAGATCCGGTCGATCCAGGCGACGCGTGGGCCGATGACATGGTGCTGGCCGAAGGGTTGGCACGCTACCAGGAGGCGGTGACGGTCGAGGTGACGAAGCCGCTGACCACGTGGGCGGGCCTGCGCACCATCGCGCCCGACCGCACGCTGGTCGTGGGCCCCGACCCGCGCATGGCGGGCGTCTGGTGGTCGGCGGGACAGGCCGGCTACGGCTTCCAGACGGCACCGGCCGTGTCGCGCCTGCTGGCCGCGCAGATACAGGGCCGGACCCCGGATCTGGACAGCGAGACGGTGACCGCGCTAGGCGTAGAGCGCCTGATTTGATCACAGAAAGGTATTTTCCATGCGCCTCATTCCTCTTGCCGCCCTGTCCCTGACCCTCGCGACACCGGCCCTGGCCGAGACCCAGCTCGAGCGGATGGAGCGCCTGTCCGAAGCGATGCAGGTCAAGATGTTCTCGACAATGCTGCAAGGCACCGATTTCGACGTGGCCTCGGCCGTGGCTTGGGACGACGAGATGCGCGCCAGCGCGGAATGCGTGCTGGATGCCTACGCGGCCGAAAGCTCGGAAGAGAACCTGGAGTCGGTCTTCGACCAGATGGAAGAGATCATCGCCCAGCCGGCGGCCGACATGGCCGCCATGGAAGAGCAGATGAGCAATTTCGCCGCCCCCGTCCCCGAAGAGCGCGCGATCGAGATCAACCGCAGCTGCGGCATGGTCGACCTGCAAATGCAGAAAATGCAGGAGTCGGGCCTGATGGACGCGATGATGCAGGCGCAGATGCAATCCCAGGGCAACTGACGGAAAGCAGGCAGCGCGGGCGTGTCCTTAATGGGCGCGCGGCATGTAGGAGTCTTCGCCCGCCTCGTCATAGCCGCAGCACGGGAAAGGATCGCGCTTTTCCCGCAGTTGCGGATACCGCCGCACCAGGCGGTCGCGCATGTCGGCGTCGAACACCGCCAGCCGGTCGGCCACAGGGCGGAAGCTGGCCACCGGCAGGCCCGACACGCAGATCACCTCGTGCCGGTCAAAGCCGAAATCGTAGAAGGTCGCGCTGTCCATGGTGCGGTCCACCCAGACATCGTCGCTGTGCCCGGCCAGCGCGCGGGCCTTCAGCAAACCACCCACGCCGTCGATCCCCGACAGAAGGTAGGACGGCACCACCACCGGCTGGTCCGGCGCCAGCACCAGCGGGCCGCTGGGCATCATCGGGCCGACCGCGCGCTTGGCGATCCGTATGGGCGCGGCGGCAGGGTCTTTGCCCACGGCCTCGGCCAGCGTGCGTTTCCAGATGAACCTGACGGGTTGCAACCCGTGGTGCCGTGTCACGATCAGATCGCCGATCTGGACGTTCTCGGCCCGCCGTTCGCCCGTGGGCGTGCGCAGCATGGCGGTGCCGGCAACGCCCGTCAGCGGTGCGGTTTCAGTGATGGCAAGCGGCTCGATACGCGACATTTTGCGCCCCCGGATACAACCCATGGTCGTATTGAGAGCAAAGGACATGGGCGAGGGCGAGGGGAAATTGTGGTGAAAGGCGATCAATTCTCGAGCAATGGCGCGCCCGTCACACGCCACCGCGCGCCGCCCGCCGCGCCACCAGGAACATCGCCCCCAGCAGGGTGGCCGGCAGGACGAAGATCTTGAAGGCGAAGACGGCCAGGATCATCACGTAGCTGCCCAGAAGCTGGTCGGCGTTGTCGTAGATGCGGGCAGCGAAGTCGCGGTAATCGGCGATCGAGGTCATGGGCGCCGTGAGGCTTTCGAGGAAGCCGGGGTCGGTGGCGGCCTCGGCATCGGCAAGGTCGGCGACCCCGCCGGTGATCTCCGCGATGATTCGCTGGTGATCCTCCCAGACGCCGGCCGTCATAGCGTCGGCCATCAGATCGGCGCCCACGAAGGTCAGCGGCAGCGCCAGCGACAGGAACAGCCCGTAGGTCAGCAAGCCCCGCGCCGGCAACGGTACCGCGCCGCCGCGCCGGGTGGCGGCCTGCACCGCTGCCACCGCGCAGGCCAGCGCCACCATGCCAAGGCCGACACCGCCCACCGGGCCCAGCGCGACGGCCAGCACACCGGTCGCGAGCATCACCGCGAAAACCACGCCAGCGATATGTTCGACCGTGTCGTCGATGGGCTCGAGCACCTTCAGCGGCTGGACGGTCCCCTGCACGAACAGCGATCCGCCGACCTCGACCTCCTGCGCGGTCGACAGGAACGCGTTGAGCCCCCGCAAGGTGACGTATGTCGCCGCCAACCCGGTGGCGACGGATTGGGCATAGTCCTGCGCCCGTGCCGTCACCGGGCTGTCGCGCCAACCCCAGCTCAGCCCCGCCGAGACCAGGGCCAGCGCCAGGAAAAGCGCGGCCAGTCCCGTCCGTCTAGCCGTCCTGCCGGATGCGGGCGTTGCTGGGGTCATAGGGGCTGTCCTCGGTCACTTCGGCGTCCCACAGCTCGCGGAACATCCGGACCTTCAGACGGGTGCCGGGCGTCGCGAGCGCCTCGGGCACGTATCCCATGCCGATGGATTTTCCGAAAGCCACCGAATAGCCGCCCGAGGTCAGGCGCCCCACCTTGGTGCCCTCATGCAGCAGCGCCTCGCGTCCCCACGGGTCGGCATCGCCGGGCCCGTCGATCAGCAGCGTGACGCACTTGGTGCGGATGCCCGTCTCGACCATGGCGCCCTTGCCGTGAAACTCCTTCGACAGGTCGACGAAACGGTCCAGCCCGGCCTCGAGCGGGGTGGCGTCGCGGCCGAGTTCGTTGCCGAAGGCACGGTAGGACTTCTCCTGCCGCAGCCAGTTCTGCGCCCGCGCGCCCACCAGCTTCAGGCCGTGATCGGCGCCCGCGTCCATGAGCCGGTCGAACAGGTGGTTCTGCATCTCGATCGGGTGGTGCAGCTCCCATCCCAGCTCGCCCGTGTAGGCCACGCGCACGGCGGTGAGCGGAACCATCCCAAGTTCGATCCGACGATGGGACAGCCACGGGAAACGCTTGTTCGACAGGGCCGTGTCCGGATCGGCATCGGCGATCAGCGCCCGCATGATGTCGCGGGACCTGGGACCGGCCAGCGCGAAGACACCGGTGCGCGTCGTCCAGTCCTCGACCGTTATGCGGCCGAACCGCGCCTCGTTATCCTCGACCGCCTTCATCAGGTAGTCGCCGTCATAGGCGGCCCAGGCCCCGGCCGAGATCAGGGTGAAGCGGTCGGGCGCCTCGCGCAGGATGGTGTACTCGGTCCGCGTGGTGCCGTGCGCGGTCAGCGCGTAGGTCAGGTTGATCCGGCCCACCTTGGGCAGCGCGTTGATGGTGAACCAGTCGAGGAAGGCCGCCGCGCCGGGCCCGTGCACGACGTGCTTGGCGAAGGCGCTGGCATCGATCAGACCCGCCGCGTCGCGCAGGCCCTGCGCCTCGGCGCGGGCGTAATCCCACCAGCGCCCGCGGCGGAAGCTGCGCGCATCGTGGTCCGAGAAGTCGACGACCGACCGCGCGTCGCGCGCGACCTCGCCGCTCTCGGGGTCGACGGCAAAGTAGTTGGGACGCTCCCAACCGCCGACCTGCCCGAACTGGGCGCCGCGCGCCGCCATCCGGTCATAGCTTGGGGCGGTGCGCAGCGGCCGCGCGACCTCGCGCTCCTCGTCGGGGTGGTGGAGGATGTAGACGTGGGCATAGGCCTCTTCGTTCTTGGCCGCCGCGTATTCCGTCGTCATCCAGTCGCCGTAGCGCTTGGGGTCCAGCGACGCCATGTCGATCTCGGCCTCGCCCTCGACCATCATCTGGGCGAGGTAATTGCCCGCGCCACCCGCGGCGGTGATCCCGAAGCTGAAGCCCTCGGCCAGCCACATGTTTCGCAGGCCCGGCGCCGGACCGATCAGCGGGTTGCCGTCGGGGGTATAGCAGATGGGGCCGTTGAAATCGTCCTTCAGACCGACCTCTTCGCTGGAGGGGATGCGGTGGATGAAGGACATGTATTCCTCCTCGATCCGCTCCAGGTCCAGCGGGAACAGGTCGGCGCGGAAGCTGTCGGGCACCCCGTATTTGAACCGCGCGGGGGCGCCATGCTCGTAGGGGCCGAGGATCCAGCCGCCACGCTCCTCGCGGACGTACCACTTGGCGTCGGCGTCGCGCAGCACCGGATGCTCGCCGTTTTCCTTTCGCCAGGCGACCAGCGCCGGGTCGGGCTCGGTCACGATGAACTGGTGCTCGACCGGGATGGCCGGGGTCTTGATGCCCAGCAGTTTCGCCGTGTGCTGGGCGTGGTTGCCGGTGGCGGTGACCACGTGCTCGGCGGTGATGACCTGCTGTTCGTCGGACGGGATCAGGTTGCCGCCCTTTTCGACCATCTTCGTCAGGGTGACGCGCCATTCGCTGCCGGTCCATTCGTAGGCATCGGCCTGCCAGCGCCGCTCGATCGTGACGCCGCGCTGGCGCGCGCCCTTGGCCATCGCCATGGTGACGTCGGCGGGGTTAATGTAGCCGTCGGTCGGGTGATAGATCGCGCCCACCAGGTCGTCGGTATGGACCAGGGGGAAGCGGTCCTTGATGTCGCCGGGCGTCATCCACTCGAACGGGACGCCCACGGTCTCGGCCGTCGAGGCGTAGAGCATGTACTCGTCCATGCGCGCCTGGCTTTGCGCCATGCGCAGGTTGCCCACGACGTAGAAGCCCGCGTTCAGCCCCGTCTCTTCCTCGAGCGTCTTGTAGAACTTGATCGAGTAGTCGTGGATCCACGTGGTGGCGTAGGACATGTTGAAATAGGGCAGCAGGCCCGCCGCGTGCCAGGTCGAGCCGCTGGTCAGCTCGTCGCGCTCCAGCAGGACGACGTCGCTCCAGCCGTATTTCGCGAGGTGATAGGCGATCGAGGCGCCGACGGCGCCGCCCCCGACAACAAGTGCTTTCACGTGGGTTTTCATGGCAGCGCCCCTTCAACGATACTTGGCCCTCCGTATCGTCGTCGGGACCGGCACCAAGGCGCGGTTTCGACGGGTCGCGTCGGGAAAACGACAGAGCGACGCGATAGCGCGGGCTCAGGCCGGGGCCGCGACCCGAAACCCCGCGTTGCCCGTCGGGCTGCCGGGGTCGTTCGCCGTGCGGGAGTGGACGAAGTAGCGGTCGCAATAGCTCGCGTGGCAAAGGTACGAGCCCCCGCGCTGCACCCGGCCGGGGCCGGTGTCGGGTCCGGTCGGATCGCTCAGCGGACCCTTGGGCAATGGTGCATCGGCAAAACGGTCGGCCACCCATTCCCAGACATTGCCGCAGGTGTTGTAGAGCCCGTAGCCGTTCGGCGCGAAAGCGGTCACCGGGACCGAGCCGGTATCCGCGGGGCCGGGCACGGGGAATGCCCCCTCGAATACGTTCATCGCGATATGGCCGCCGGGGCGCATCTCCGATCCCCAGGGGAACTTGCGGCGGTCGAGTCCGCCGCGCGCCGCGCGTTCCCACTGTGCCTCGGTCGGCAGGCAAAGACCGGCCCACCGGCAATAGGCCTGCGCGTCGTGCCACGTGACATGCACCACCGGGTGATCGTCCAGCGCGACGCTTCCCGGCCCCCGCGGTGCGCGCCAGCAAGCCCCCTCCACGCGCCGCCACCACGGCAGGCCGGGTGGCGATTGCGGCCAGTCGTCGGGCCGGTCCAGAAGCCCGACGAAGACCGACGACCAGCCTTCGGCCTCGGCCAGCGTGACATGGCCGGTGGCGGCGACGAACCGGGCGAACTGTGCATTGGTGCAGGCCACGGGCGAGATGCGGAACGGCGCGAGCTTCACCCGGCGGCGGGGGGCGTCGTGGTCACCGGGGAAACGGGACTGTCTCGCCCCCATGTCGAAAAAGCCGCCGGGGATCGCGACCAGATCGTTGGCCAGCGCGGCGCGCGTTGCGGCGTCCGCGGGCTGGACCGGGGTCGTCGCCGCCCCGTCGGCGCGGGGCTTTGTCACCGCCGCCATGCCGCAGCAGGATCCTGTCATTCAACGTGTTCCGCGCATCGTGGGATCGTTGCAGAATAGCAGCGCGCGGGACCCGCGCAAGCCAACGGCGCCGGGGCGGATTTACTCCGACCATCCTATTGTCGACCTTTCTGAGTCCGGAAGAAAGACAGCGCAGGTGACGGACATGAAGAAGAACATTCTCCTCGTCTCGTTCGACGATCTCCTGGCCTACTGGCGCTATCGGGATGTCTTCGGCGAACCGTTGCAGGTCCCGAACCTCGACCGGCTGTGCGCGCGCGCGACCGTGTTCCGCAACGCGTACGCCCAGGCGCCGATCTGCGGGCCGTCGCGGGCCAGTTTCATGTCGGGACTGTCGCCCGCGACAACCGGGATCTTCGACAACCGCACCAGTATCTTCGACCGCGTTCCGGACCGCGCGCTCTGGCCCTTCCGCCTGAAGGAAGCGGGCTACTTCAACTCGTCCGGCGGCAAGGTGCACCACGGGTACGGCGCCCTGCGAAGGCGCCACCACAAAACGCTGTACCACGACAACCAGAAACGGTTCGACCCGGACATGCATTTCCCGCAGGGCGTCGAGAAACAGAAGTTCGGCGGTCATCGCGGCGGCTGGGCGGCCACCGATCCGGCCGACGACCACCGTTTCTACGACCACGAGGTGTCGACCTCGGCGGCGACGTTCCTGGCGGAGTTCGACGCCGCGCAGCCGTTCTACCGCGAGGTCGGGTTCTACAGCCCCCACGGCCCCTTCTACACGCCCGTGCGGTTCCGCGAACTCTACGACCCCGACAGGTTCCAGCGCCCCGAGACCTGGGACCGCGACGGATTTCCGGATGAGCCCCTCATCCGGGAACGCGTGCCGCCCAACCCGCAGCTGGAAGCCGGCAACACCGGCTGGTGGCAGCAGAGCCTTCGCAATTACTTCTCGGCCGTCAGTCACGGGGACTACCACCTGGGCCGCGTGCTCGACGCGCTGGAAGCCTCGCCGCATGCCGGCTCGACATTGGTGGTCGTGCTATCGGATCACGGGTATCACCTGGGCGACCGCAACCGGTTCTCGAAATTCACGCTATTCGAGCAATCGCTCGCGGTGCCGCTGATCGTGTTCGATCCCGCCAATCCCGCCCCGCGCACGGTGGACGATCCGGTGGCGTTGCTGGACGTGGGGCCAACGATCATGGATTACGCGGGCCTCTCCCCGATCGAGGGCTGCGATGGCCGGTCGCTCCTGCCCTATCTGCGCGGCGCGGGCGATCAGGATCAGGCGATCACGAGCTTCTCGAATGACGGGGCGACCGTCCGGCAGGGCCGCCACCGGCTGATCCGCTACCACGATGGCAGCGTTCAGCTTTTCGATGTCGAAAGCGACCTGTGGCAGCAACACGACCTGGGAGGCGATGATCCCGCTTTTGCGCCGCTCGACGCGGAATTGCGCCGGGTCTGTCGGGCGCAGGGGTTCGAGATCGGCGCCATGGACGGGACGGGCTGAGCCACGACGCTCAGCCGCGGCCCTTCCACGGGACGAGGAATCGCTCGGCCGCGCGCATCAGCATGTCGATACCGAAGCCGATGATGCCGATCAGGATGATCCCCATGATGACGATGTCGGTGGACTGGAACTTGGAGGCCACCATGATCATCATGCCCGCGCCCTTTTCGGCTGCGACCAGCTCGGCCGCGACCACGGTGCCCCAGCACACGCCCATGGCGACGCGGGCCGCGGTGAAGATTTCGGGCAGCGAGTTGGGGATGATGACGTGGCGCAGAACCTGCCACTTGCTCGCCCCCAGCGAATAGGCCGCGTGGACCTTGCTGATCTTCACGCCCGATACGCCGGATCTCGCACCGATGGCCATGATCCACAGCGCGGCCAGGAACAGCAGGATGATCTTGCCCACCTCGCCGATGCCCGCCCAGATGATGACCAGCGGGATCAGGGCCAGCGGGGGAACCGGGCGCATGAACTCGACGATCGGGTCGAACCAGCCGCGGAACCAGTCCGACAGGCCCATGGCATAGCCCAGGGGGATGCCGACCATGGCCCCCAGCGTGAAGCCCACGATCACCCGGAAGAGCGAGTAGCCCAGGTGCTCGACCAGGGTCGAGTTGCGATAGCCGGTCGTCGCGATCTCGGTCAGGCGGGACCAGACCGCCTCGGGCGAGGGCAGCCAGATCGGCTCCATCTGAAGGCCCGCCGAAGGACGGATATTGGGTGTGCCCCGCCCCGACAGCGCCACGGTGCCGAAATCCACGCGCACCGTTTCGCCCGGCGCGATTTCCTTGCCGTCGATATGGGTGACGACGGCCTCTTCGTCGCGGCCGATCTCGTCGTTCTGGTCCACGCGCAAAAGGTCGCTGCGATACTCGGCGATGGCGATCGAGTCGTTCTTGGCGAACCCGTCTCCGGGCGGCACCTCGGGGGCCGGCGCCTCGTCGTCGCGGGGATAGACGAGGACCGTCACCTCGGCGTCGTCGCTGCGGCCGTCCGGCGTGGTGACCGTATAGGTGAAGGTTCCGGTACCCACGAACGGGCCCGGCGCATGCAGGAAGCCCGGCAGCAGGGACGAGCCGGTGAAGGACGCCCAGAGCACGAAGATCAGCACGACCGACACCACCGATGCGACCGAGTTCGACACGACGGTCGACTCGTCCCCGAAGGTCACGGTCTTGAGCGACCTGTAGTCCGAGGCCGGGCGCAGCACCTTCTTGATCCCGGTCCAGATCAAGAGCGTCAGCAGGATGATCCCGATATAACCCGCGATGTAGGGCAGCGCGAAGAACAGGGTGGACAGGACCGCCACCAGTTCGCCCCAGAGGTCGGCGATGATGAGGGCGGTCATTGCGCGGCCCCTCCCATGATCTCTTCTTCCATTTCCCAGATCATCGACAGGATCTCTTCCCGGCGCTGGCCGAACTCGGGCATCTTCTTCACCTCGCGCAGGTCCTGGCCGACGCCCGCATCGGCGAAGGGCAGACGGTATTCACGGTGGATCCGCCCCGGGCGCGGCGCCATGACCAGCAGCCGTTCGCCCAGAAGCAGCGCCTCCTCGACCGAGTGGGTGATGAGGATCACGGTCTTGCCGGTCTCCTTCCACAGCTTCAGGACGAGGCCCTGCATCTTCTCGCGGGTCAGCGCGTCGAGCGCGCCCAGCGGTTCGTCCATGAGGATGACCTCGGGCTCGTTCGCCAGGCAGCGGGCCAGGGCCACGCGCTGCTGCATGCCGCCCGACAGCTCGTAGACGGCCTTTTCCTTGAACTGCGCCAGGCCCACGACGCCAAGCAGGTGATCGACGATCTCGCGTTTCTCGCCCTTGGGCATGCCCTTCATGGCCGGGCCGAAGCCCACGTTCTCGCGCACACTCATCCATTCGAACAGCGCGCCCTGCTGGAAGACCATGCCGCGCTCGGCCCCCGGCCCCTTCACGCGCTTGTCGCCCAGGACGACCTTGCCCTCGGTGGGGGCGAGAAAGCCCGCGAGGATGTTCAGAAGCGTGGTCTTGCCGCAGCCCGACGGGCCGAGAACGGACATGATCTCACCCTGCTTCAGGGTCAGGGACACGTTCTTGAGCGCTTGCACCGATCCACCGTCGGGCAGATCGAAGCGCATCGAGACATCGTCGATCACAAGGTCGGACATGGCGGCTCCGGGCTTGGGTGTCGGGCCGGAAAATGGCCCGGACGGGTGCGTGCGGCTGATCGTGACCCGTCACTGGATATTTGGAGCGACGGGCCGGGCACGATCTCGCCCCCGGCCCGCGGCAGGCTCACATGCCCTGCGCGGCTTCCAGCGGCCCGGTGGCCACGGCGTTGGCATAGCTGTCGCGCTTCTCGTCGATGGCGCCGGCTTCCAGGAAGACCTCGGCCACGCCGTTCATGAACTCCTGCGCGCCGCCGCCCAGCCATTTCTGGCTCAGCTGCTCGTCGACCGGCGGGAAGACGAAGGTGGAAATCGTCTCGTCCGTCGCGGTCACGTCCATGCCCGAGTCGCGGGCGATGACTTCCAGCATCTCCTCGCGGTTCTCGCCGGCGTTCCACATGGCGTTGGCATCGGCCGTCACCTTGAGGAAGGACGCCACCATGTCCGGGTTCTCGGCCACGAAATCGGCGGGCGCGCTGGTCACGTCGAAAACGAGGATGCCCAGCTCTTCCTTCTCGGCGCCGGTCAGCAGCACGTTGCCCGACTCCTTCATGCGGCGCAGCGCACCGCCCCAGCCGCAGGCCATGTCGAGGCTGCCCTGCGCGAGCGCGGCCGCGCCCTCGGCGGGGGCCATGTCGACGATCTCCATCGAGGCGGGATCGACGCCGAAATGGTCCATCTGCTTGAGGAAGCCGTAATGCGCGGCGGTGCCCAGCGGCACGGCCACCTTCTTGCCCTCCAGGTCGCCGGCGGTGTCCTTGTCGATTTCCAGTGCCGTGGCGACCACGCAGTTGTCGTTGTCGGAATAGCTGACGGCCACGTCGACGATCTGGATGTCCTGGCCCGCGCTCGCCGCGACGACGAAGGGGGGCACGCCCTGGCTGACCGAGATCTGCACGTCGCCCGACGCCATGGCGGCGGACATCGCCGTGCCGGTGTCGAAGCTGACCCAGTTGATCGGCACGCCCATTTCTTCCTCGTAGGTGCCCATTTCCTTCGCGTACTGGAAAGGCATCGGCCACTCGAGGAAGTAGGCCACGGTGATGCCGTCGGAATGCTCGGCCGCGTGGGCCGCGAATGTCGTCATGGAGACGGCACCCGCTGCGGCGCCCATCAGAATTGCCTTCAGTTTCATCGCTTTCTCCCGGTTGATATCGTTGTTTTTTAATTGTTTGCGCCCGGCCGCGCTGAGGACACCCGGTCCCTTTCAGCCTCCGGGCCGAACTGTGTCATGGACCCACCCAGCAAAGCGGGCCGGTTTCGCAGCGTCAATGATAAACTCGGCCCCGGTCCGCCCACCGCGCCGCTGGACAGATGGGGTGGCGTGATCTGGCCCTATCACTCTTGCCGCGACAGGCGTTCTGGTCAGAATGAAACGATCGATCCTTGTTCGGAGCCGACCCATGACCCTTCCGCTGCAGATGAACGACCCGCGCGCGGTGATCGAGGCCGACCGCAACCACGTCTGGCATCACCTGAGCCAGCACGCGGCCTACCTGCGGTCAGAGATCGACCCGCGCATCATCGTCGAGGGCAAGGGCCTGAAGCTGTGGGACATCACCGGCAAGGAACATATCGACGCCGTGTCGGGCGGTGTGTGGACCGTGAATGTGGGCTATGGCCGTGAACGCATCGCCGACGCGGTGCGCGACCAGCTGGTGAAGATGAACTTCTTCGGCGGGTCGCTGGGATCCATTCCGGGCGCCCGCTTCGCCGAGCGGCTGATCGAGAAGATGCCGGGTCTCAGCCGCGTCTATTACGCCAACTCGGGCTCCGAGGCGAACGAGAAGGCGTTCAAGATCGTCCGGCAGATCGCCCACAAACGGTACGGCGGCAAGAAACACAAGATCCTGTTCCGCGACCGCGATTACCACGGCACCACCATCGGCTGCCTCTCGGCCGGCGGCCAGCAGGAGCGCAACGCCCAATACGGCCCCTTCGCCCCCGGCTTCGTCGAAGTGCCCCACTGCCTGGAATACCGCAAGCACGAGCAGGGTCTTGGACACCTCTCGGGCGCCGATTACGGCATCGCCGTCGCCAACGAGATCGAGAAGGTGATCCTGCGCGAGGGTCCCGACACCGTGGGCGCGCTCTGTCTCGAGCCGGTGACGGCCGGCGGCGGCGTGATCCCCCCGCCCGAAGCCTACTGGGACCGCGTGCAGGAGATCTGCCGGAAGTACGACGTGCTGCTGCATATCGACGAGGTCGTCTGCGGTCTGGGCCGCACCGGCACGTGGTTCGGCTACCAGCAATACGGGGTCGAGCCGGACCTGGTGACCATGGCGAAGGGCGTCGCCTCGGGCTATGCCGCGATTTCCTGCTGCGTCACCTCCGAGCGCGTGTTCGAGATGTTCAGCGACGACGAGGCCGACCCGTTGAATTATTTCCGCGATATCAGCACCTTCGGCGGCTGCACCGCCGGTCCGGCCGCGGCGCTGGAGAACATGGCGATCATCGAGGACGAGGATCTCCTGTCGAATGTCGACCGGATGTCCGAGCGGATGATCGGCAACCTGCACCGCCTGGCCGAGAAGCACGCCGTCATCGGCGACGTGCGTGGCAAGGGCCTGTTCCTGGGCGCCGAGCTGGTCACCGACCGCGAGACCAAGGAGGTCATGCCCGAGACGCACGTGCAGGCGGTGGTCAAGGACTGCATGGCCCAGGGTGTCATCATCGGCGCGACCAACCGCTCGGTCCCGGGCTACAACAACACCCTGTGTTTCAGCCCCGCCCTGATCGCCACGGCCGACGAGATCGACCACATCACCGACGCCGTCGACGGTGCCCTGACCCGCGTCTTCGGCTGACCGCCGGAAGGGGGCTCTGCCCCCGTCCGCTGTCGCGGACTCCCCCGAGGTATTTGGGGAAAGATGAAGGGCGGGACGGCAGGAAACCGTTGCATCCCGGGCCGAGACGGCTTTCCTGGGGCGCATGGGAAAGCTGGTTCTCCTGCACAAGGCGGATTCGATCTACGAGGACGAGCCGGACGTCGTTTACGACTTCCCGCGCTCCTACCTGAAAGCGGTCGATGAGGCCGTCGACGACTGGATCGTCTACTACGAGCCGGTGAAGGCCGGACCGCGTGGCTATTTCGCGGTGGCAAAGATCGACCGGGTGATCCCGAAGCCCGGGGTCGAGGGGCGCTTTCTCGCCAATATCGCGCCGGGCAGCTTCCTGCCGTTCGACCGCGAGGTGCCGCGGTTGATTTCCGGCCGCCCGCTGGAAAGCGCGCTGACCGGACCGGACGGGACGCCGAAGAAGGGTGGCGCGATCCAGCTTGCCGTCCGCCGTCTGCCCGAGGCGGACTTCGCCCGCATCGTCGACCTGGGCCTGCCGCAGGATCTGGAGCGAATGGAGGCCGTGCGCTACGACGCGCAAATGTCGGAGCTTGCCGAAGAGCCCGCCCCGTTCGAGCGCCCGGTTCTGGAAAGGCTGACGCGACGGCCCTATCGCGATGTCGCCTTTCGCCGGAAGGTACGTGCGGCCTATGGCTATCGCTGCGCCATGTCCGGCCTGATGCTGCGCAACGGTGGTGGGCGGCCCGAGGTGCAGGCGGCGCATATCAAGCCTGTCGCGGACAAGGGCACCGACTCGGTCCGCAACGGGCTGGCGTTGTCGGGAACGCTGCACTGGATGTTCGATCGCGGGCTGATCTCGGTCGCCGAGGATTGCGAGACGATCCTCGTGTCGCACAACAAGGTGCCGCGGGACGTGGTCGGGCGGCTTCTTGCGCCTGACGGCAAGCTGGTCCGGCCGACAGATCCGCGCGATGCGCCGCACAGAGACAATTTGCGCTGGCATCGCGAGAACGTCTTCGGACGTGTCCTTTCCGGCGATCCGGCGCCTTGGGAGACGCCCGGCTAGCTCCGTTCGGGGCATCTCGGCTATTGGTCCAGTGGACGGGGCGCGATATGTCCAGATCATGGGCCTGGCCACCGAAACCTTCTTCCTCGACCCCGATGCCGCGGGAACGCTTCAGGCGCGGATCCAGGCGATGGTCGCGCAGGGGATCCTGTCGGGGCGCTTCCGCCCGGGCGAGCGGATGCCGTCCTCGCGCGCGCTGGCCCGTCACCTGGGCGTCAGCCGCATGACGGTGACGCTGGCCTATACCGACCTGGTGGCCGACGATTACCTGATCGCGCGCGGTCGGTCGGGGTATTTCGTCTCCGACACGGCGCCGCAGCCATCGGGTCACGTCCCGGCCCCGCGCGAGGACCGCGTGGACTGGCAGCGCGCCCTGCAGCCGGTCCCGGCGCCCGCCCCGCGGGTCGAGCGTCCGGCTGACTGGCGCCGCTACCGGTTCCCGTTCATCTACGGCCAGACGGACCCGACCCTGTTCGATCACGCCAACTGGCGGCTCTGCGCGCTGCGGGCGCTGGGGCAGCGTGATTTCGACGCGATGACGGCGGATCACTACGAACGGGACGACCCGAGGCTGGTGGATTTCATCGCGCGCCATTCGCTGCCCCGGCGCGGTATTCTGGCGGGTCCGGACGAGATCCTGGTGACCATGGGCGCGCAGAACGCCCTGTGGTTGACCGCGCAGGTGCTGCTGGGGCCGGACCGCCACGCGCTGATCGAAGACCCGGCCTACCCGCCCCTGCGCGAGATCCTGCACCAGTCGGGCGCGCGGGTCCGCCCCGTGCCGGTGGACGCGCAGGGTCTTCCCGTCGAGGGACTACCGGTCGCCGACGTGGCCTTCGTCACGCCCAGCCACCACTGCCCGACCTCGGCCACCCTGCCGCTGGAGCGTCGGCGGGCCCTGCTCGATCACGCCGCGCGCCACGACATGCTGGTGGTCGAGGACGATTACGAGTTCGAGATGTCGTTCCTCGGCCCCCCGGCCCCCGCGCTCAAGTCGCTCGACCGGGACGGGCGCGTGATCCACGTGGGCAGCTTCTCCAAGTCGCTCTTTCCGGGGCTGCGGCTGGGCTACCTCGTGGGCAGCAAGCCCTTCATCGACGCCGCGCGCGCGCTCAGGTCGACCACGCTGCGCCACCCGCCCGGGCAGATCCAGCGGACCGCGGCCTATTTTCTCGAACTCGGGCATTACGACGCGCTCATCAAGCGGATGAGTCGCGCCTACCGTCGCCGGCGCGAGGTGATGGATGCCGCCGTCGCGCATCACGGGCTGGATGTCGCCGGGCGGGGCAGCTTCGGCGGGTCGTCGCTGTGGATGCGCGCGCCGGGCCTCGACGCCGCGGCGCTCGCGGCCGACCTGCGCGTCAAGTCGGTGATGATCGAACCAGGCGCGCCCTTCTTCGCGGATCCCGCGCAGGGGCGCGAGACCTACCGATTGGCCTATTCCTCGATCCCCGAGGACCGCATCGCCGAGGGCGTCGCGCGCATCGCCGCCGCCATCGACGCGCGGCGGCCTGGACCCTGATCCCCGACGCGCTTCATCTTTCCACAAATACCTCCGGGGGTGTCGCGCAGCGACGGGGGCAGCGCCCCCATCACCGCCGTCAAGCCGAACCGCCGTCTGGCCCTATCCTGCCGAACCAACTGGCCCTACAGAAGCGGCGCCACCGCGCCCAAGAAGGCCGGGACCAGCGGAGGGAGACACGCCATGAAGATGACCACCGAAGAAGCCTTCGTGAAGGTGTTGCAGCGTCACGGGATCCGCCATGCCTTCGGGATCATCGGATCGGCCATGATGCCGATTTCGGACCTTTTCCCTACCGCCGGCATCACTTTCTGGGACTGCGCGCATGAAGGCAGCGCGGGCATGATGGCCGATGGCTACACCCGCGCCACCGGCGAGATGTCCATGATGATCGCCCAGAACGGCCCGGGCATCACCAATTTCGTGACCGCCGTGAAGACCGCCTACTGGAACCACACACCGCTTCTGCTGGTCACGCCGCAGGCGGCCAACAAGACCATCGGCCAGGGCGGCTTCCAGGAAGTCGAGCAGATGAAGCTGTTCGAGGACATGGTCGCCTACCAGGAAGAGGTGCGCGACCCCTCGCGCATCGCCGAGGTGCTGGCCCGGGTCATCGCCAAGGCCCACCGCATGAGCGCGCCCGCGCAGATCAACGTGCCGCGGGACATGTGGACCCAGGTGGTGGACATCGCCCTGCCGGACCCGGTGGAGTTCGAGGCGCCGACACCCGGGGCCGCGTCCCTGGATCGGGCCGCCGCGCTTCTGAAAAGCGCCGACTTCCCGGTGATCCTGAACGGCGCCGGCGTGGTTCTGGCCGGGGCGATCGGCGACACGGTCGACCTCGCCGAGCGTCTGGATGCGCCGGTCTGCTGCGGCTACCAGCACAACGACGCCTTCCCCGGCTCGCACCCGCTGCACGCGGGGCCGCTGGGCTACAACGGGTCCAAGGCGGGGATGGAGCTGATCGCGCGGGCCGACGTGGTTCTGTGCCTCGGCACGCGGTTGAACCCGTTCTCGACCCTGCCGGGATACGGGATCGATTACTGGCCCAAGGACGCCAAGGTGATCCAGGTGGACATCAACCCTGACCGGATCGGTCTGACCAAGCCCGTCACCGTTGGGATCGTGGGCGACGCGAAAAAGGTCGCCCAGGGCCTCCTGGAGCGGCTTGGCGACAAGGACGCGCCCGCCAAGGAGCGGCTGAACCTGATCGCCGAGACGAAATCCCGCTGGGCGCAGGAGCTGTCGTCCATGGACCACGAGGAGGACGACCCCGGCACCAGCTGGAACGAGCGCGCCCGCGCCGCCCATCCCGACCGGATGAGCCCGCGCATGGCGTGGCGCGCGATCCAGTCCGCGCTGCCCAAGGACGCCATCAGCAGCAGCGACATCGGCAACAACTGCGCCATCGGCAACGCCTACCCGTCCTTCGAGGCGGGCCGGAAATACCTGGCGCCCGGCCTGTTCGGACCCTGCGGATACGGCCTGCCGTCCATCGTGGGCGCGAAGATCGGGCAACCGTCCGTGCCGGTGGTGGGGTTCGCGGGCGACGGCGCCTTCGGCATCGCGGTGACCGAGCTGACCGCCATCGGCCGGGACGAGTGGCCCGCCATCACCATGGTCGTCTTCCGCAACTACCAGTGGGGCGCGGAGAAGCGGAACTCGACCCTGTGGTTCGACGACAATTTCGTGGGCACCGAGCTGGACCTGAAGGTGAGTTATGCCGGCATCGCCCAGGCCTGCGGTCTGAAGGGCGTGCAGGCGCGCGGCATGGACGAGCTGACCGACATGCTGGCCGAGGCCGTGCGCGCGCAGATGGAAGACAACGAGACCACGCTGATCGAAGTGATCCTGAACCAGGAACTGGGCGAGCCGTTCCGCCGCGACGCCATGAAGAAGCCGGTGCGCGTGGCGGGCGTCAGCGCGTCGGACATGGCTGCGGAATAGATGGCGAGGCCGGGGGCGCTGCCCCCGGACCCCCGGAGGTATTTCCGGACCAGTGATGTGAAGGGGCGCGGCGCATGATCCTGGTGGTGAATGCTGGGTCCTCCTCGTTGAAATGCGCGGTGTTCGCGCGCGATCTTGCCCGCGTGGCCGACGCGCAGGTCGTCGAGATCGGGGGGGCCTCGGCCGTTATCGTGAATGGCACGCGGCGCGCGGCCGCGTTGGCCGATCACGGCACGGCGCTGGTCGCCGTGCTGGAGGCGCTGGACCTGGCGCCCGACACGCTGGCCGGCATCGCGCACCGGGTCGTGCATGGCGGGGCGGAGATGGACGGCCCCCGGCGCATAGACGCCACGGTGCGCGCCCGGATCGACGCGCTGGGGGCGCTGGCACCTTTGCACAACCCGGTCGCCCTGGCCTGCATCGACGCGCTGGCGGAAATGGCCCCGGGGGTCCCGCAGGTCGCGAGTTTCGACACCGCCTTCCACGCCGGACAGGAGGACGTCGCCCTGCGCTATGCCCTGCCCGACCGCTGGCACGCGGCGGGCGTGCGGCGCTATGGCTTCCACGGTCTGAGCTATGCCGGGCTGGTGAGCGCGCTCGATCCGCTACCGCGCCGCCTGCTGGCCTGTCACCTTGGAAACGGCGCGTCGATCTGCGCCATTCGCGATGGCCGGTCGGTGGCGACCTCCATGGGCTATTCGCCGGTTTCGGGCCTGACCATGGGCAGCCGCGTGGGCGAGATTGATGCCAACGCCGTCCTGCGGATCGCCGGCGAGATCGGTCTCGACGCCGCGCGCCGCCTTCTGAACAACGACAGCGGCCTGCGCGCGCTGGGGGGCACCAGCGACATGAGGTCCCTGCCCGCAGGCGGTCTTGCCCGGCGACACTTCGTGCATTGGGCCGTGCGGCAGGCCGGGGGGCTCGTCGCCACCATGGGCGGCATCGACGCCATCGCCTTCACCGGCGGCATCGGCGAGAACGATGCCGCCATCCGCGAGGGTATCGTCGCCGGGCTGGCCTTTGCCGGAGACGTGCCCGTCCACGTGGTGCCCGCCGACGAGGAAGGCACGATCGCGCGCGAGGCGGCCGGGATTTTGGGGATGACGCCCGGCGGGGCGGCACACTAGGGTGACGCCATGACAACGCCCAAGATCGACCTGCACCCGAAGCCCGGCGACCGGGTCGCCAAGACCACCTGCTACATGTGCGCCTGCCGCTGCGGCATCGACGTGCACCTGAAAAAGGACGCCGGGGGCACCGAGCGGGTCGCCTATATCGAGGGCAACCGCGACCACCCGGTGAACCGCGGCGTGCTGTGCGCCAAGGGCAGCGCGGGAATCATGCAGCACCTGTCGCCCGCCCGGCTCCGTGCGCCGCTGAAGCGCACGGGCCCGCGCGGTTCGGGCCAGTTCGAGGAAATCGGCTGGGACGAGGCGCTGCAGATGGTGACCGACCGGCTCGGGCCACTACGCAAGACGGCACCGGAGAAGCTGGCCTTCTTCACCGGGCGCGACCAGTCGCAGAGCTTCACCAGCTTCTGGGCGCAGGCCTACGGCACGCCCAACTACGCCGCACATGGGGGATTCTGCAGCGTCAACATGGCGGCCGCCGGCATCTACACCATGGGCGGGGCGTTCTGGGAATTCGGCCAGCCCGACTGGGAGCGGACCGAGCTGTTCATGATCTTCGGCGTGGCCGAGGATCACGACAGCAACCCGATCAAGATGGGCCTTGGCCGGCTGAAGGCCCGCGGCGTGAAGGTCATCGGCGTGAACCCGGTGCGCACGGGCTACAATGCCGTGGCCGACGAGTGGGTGGGCATCACGCCGGGCACCGACGGGCTGTTCATCCTGTCGCTGATCCACTGCCTGTTGCGCGCGGGCAAGATCGACCTCGACTACCTCGCGCGGTTCACCAACGCGCCGGTGCTGGTGAACGAGGATCCGAAATCGCCCGAGCACGGTCTCTTGCTGACCGACGACAACGGGCGCGCGCTGGTCATGGATCGCGCCACCGGCAAACCCGCTGCGTTCGACGCCAAGGGAGTACGCCCGGACCTTGCCGGCAAGCTGCGCCGGGCGGGGCTGACCCATCGCAGCGTGTTCCATCATATCGCGGACCGCTATCTCGACCGTGCCTACGCGCCCGAGGTGGTGGGACCGTCCTGCGGCATCGCGCCCGAACGGATCGAGGCCATCGCCGCCGAGCTGGCCCATGCCGCCTTCGACAAGTCGTTCGAACTGGATCGCGCGTGGACGGACTTCCGCGGCGAAACCCACCAGAGCATGCGCGCGCGGCCCGTGAGTTTTCACGCCATGCGTGGCATCAGCGCCCATTCCAACGGGTTCCAGACCGCCCGCGCGCTGCATCTTCTCCAGATCCTGCTGGGCAGCGTCGAGGCGCCCGGCGGCTTCCGGTTCAAGCCGCCCTACCCCAAGCCCGCGACCGCGCACCCGAAACCGCACAGCGGGGTAACACCGGGTCAGCCGCTGGACGGACCGCACCTGGGCTTCGTGCAGGGGCCCGACGACCTGTGCCTCAAGGAAGACGGCAGCCCGGCGCGCATCGACAAGGCCTTCACCTGGGAAAATCCCATGAGCGCGCATGGCATGATGCACATGGTCATCTCGAACGCGCATGCGGGCGACCCCTACCCCATCGACACGCTGTTTCTCTACATGGCGAACATGGCGTGGAACTCGTCCATGAGCACCGGGCGCGTCATGGAGATGCTGACCGACACCGACGAGAACGGTGATTACGTCATCCCCAACATCATCTATTCGGACGCCTATTCGTCCGAGATGGTGGCCTATGCCGACCTGGTGCTGCCGGACACCACTTACCTGGAACGGCACGACTGCATCTCGCTGCTGGACCGGCCGATCTGCGAGGCCGACGCCGCCGCCGACGCGATCCGCTGGCCCGTGGTCGAGCCCGACCGCGACGTGCGCGGCTTCCAGTCGGTCCTGGTGGACCTGGGCGCGCGTTTGGGCCTGCCGGGGTTCGTGAACGACGACGGCAGCGCGAAATACCAGGACTACGCCGATTACATGGTGAACCACGAACGGCGACCCGGGGTGGGGCCGCTGGCCGGGTGGCGCGTGGGCGAGAAGGGCCTGACGCACGGGCGCGGCACGCCCAACGCGGGACAGATCGACGCCTATGTCGCCAATGGCGGCTTCTGGATGGAGCACGTCCCCGAAAACGCGCAGTATTTCAAACCGTGGAACATGGCCTACCAGGAATGGGCGGTCGATATCGGGCTGTTCGACAAGGCGACGCCCTACCTCTTCTCGCTCTGGTCCGAGCCGTTGCGCCGGTTCCAGCTGGCGGCCGAGGGACACGGCCATCGCCAGCCCCCCGATCACCTGCGGGCGCGCATCAAGACCACGCTCGATCCGTTGCCGATCTGGTATCCGCCGCTGGAGGATGGCCACGCCGACCCGGTGGAATACCCGATCCATGCCCTGACCCAGCGCCCGGCCGCCATGTATCACAGCTGGGGCAGCCAGAATGCATGGTTAAGACAAATACATGGCCATAATCCCATGTATCTGCCCACGGAATTGTGGGAAAAACACAATTTCCAGGAAGGCGATTGGGCACGCGTCACCTCGCAGCATGGCGAGATCACCGTGCCCGTGGCGCAGCAGGCGGCGCTGAACCGCCACACGATCTGGACCTGGAACGCCATCGGCAAGCGGCGCGGGGCATGGGCGCTGGACGACGACGCGCCCGAGGCGAAGAAGGGCTTCCTGCTGAACCACCTGATCCACGAGTTGCTGCCGCCGAAGGGCGACGGGCTGCGCTGGTCGAACAGCGATCCGGTGACGGGCCAGGCGGCCTGGTTCGACCTGCGCGTGAAGGTCGAGAAGGTGCCGGCGCCGAAGCAGTCCTATCCCGACACGGGCCGGCAGGGCAGCCCGGTGGGCCGCGGCCCACACCGCGTGGCACAGCAGGTGAAGCCATGACAGCGCTGCCCGAGACGACCGAGCGCAAGCTGGGCCTGGTGATCGACCTCGACACCTGTGTCGGCTGCCATGCCTGCGTCACGGCCTGCAAGGGCTGGAACACCCAGAACTACGGCGCGCCCCTGGGCGATGACGACGCCTACGGCGCGGCGCCGTCGGGCGCGTTCCTGAACCGCATCCACAGCTTCGAAGTGCAGCCGGACGAGGGCGCGGCCCAGACCGTGCATTTTCCCAAGTCCTGCCTGCATTGCGACGACGCGCCCTGCGTCACCGTCTGTCCCACGGGTGCGTCCTACAAGCGGGTCGAGGACGGCATCGTCCTGGTGAACGAGACCGACTGCATCGGTTGCGGCCTCTGCGCCTGGGCCTGCCCCTATGGCGCGCGCGAAATGGACCCGATCGAGGGCGTGATGAAGAAATGCACGCTCTGCGTCGACCGGATCTACAACGAGGCGCTTCCGGAAGAGGATCGCGTGCCCGCCTGCGTGCGCACCTGTCCCGCCGGAGCGCGCCATTTCGGCGACCTCGCCGATCCGGACAGCGACGTGAGCCAGCTGGTCGCGGCGCGCGGCGGCATGGACCTGATGCCCGAGCAGGAGACGAAGCCGGTGAACAAGTACCTGCCCCCCCGCCCGCGGGACGAGATCGACGTGCTGGCACCCTTCCTCGAGCGTGTGGACGAGGGGCCGAAAGGATTCCTCGGCTGGCTCGACCGGGCCCTGGAGCGGCTCTGACATGCATCCCGCACCGTCGCTGATCTTCTTCTCGACCCTGTCGGGGCTTGGACTGGGCTTGCTGGCTTTTTTGGGCCTCGGGCTTGCGCCGACGGAAGGGCTGACCGGGCTGATCTTCTTCGCCCTGGCCTTCGCGCTGACCGGCGCGGGCCTGCTGTCGTCGACCCTGCACCTGGGCCACCCGGAACGCGCGCTGAAGGCGTTCACCCAGTGGCGCACATCGTGGCTGAGCCGCGAGGCATGGGTGGCCGTGGCCGCCCTGTCGGTCATGGGGCTCTACGCGCTGCTGGCGATGCCGGGCCTCAGGCTCGCGCCGCTGGGCTGGCTGGGCGCGTTACTGTGCCTGGGCACCGTCGGATCGACCGCGATGATCTACGCGCAGCTGAAGACCGTGCCGCGCTGGCACCAGCCGACGACCCCGCTGCTGTTTCTTGGCTATGCCATCACGGCCGGGGCGTTGCTGTCGGGTCGCGTCAGCTGGACCGTGGTGCTGCTGATCGTCATGGCCGCGCTGCAGGTGCTGGCGTGGAGGCGGGGCGACGCGGCGCTGGCCAAGTCGGGCACGACCACGGGTACCGCGACCGGGCTGGGCGGCCGTGGCCGGGTCCGTCTGTTCGAGCCGCCCCATACCGGGGGCAACTACCTGACGCGCGAAATGGTGTTCCGCGTCGGGCGCAAGCACCGGGTGACCTTGCGGACGCTGGTCCTGATCCTCGCCTTCGCTCTGCCCGCCCTGTTGCTTCTGCTGCCGTTCAGCCACTGGCTCGCCGCGATCGCGGTAGTCAGCCATGTGGTCGGGATGCTGGCGCAACGCTGGCTGTTCTTCGCCGAGGCCGAACACGCGGTGGGCCTGTACTACGGTCAATCCGCCGCCTGACGCGCCGGACGCCCGCCGCCCGTCAAGGTGGCCCGCGAAACGGCCGGCCCGGGACCGGGCGTCGTCGCGCCTTCAGCGGATGCGCAGCTCGGTCTCCGCGTCGAACAGCATCGTCTTCGCCGGATCGACCCCCAGCGCCACCCGGTCGCCGATCTTCGCACGGGTATCGCCGCGTTCCTCGACGATCAGTCGCGTGCCGTCGGCGGCCTTGAGATAGGCATAGGACACGCCGCCCAGCGCCTCGGTCAGGTCCACGGTGAAGGTGTCGCCGTCCTCCAGCCACAGGTGCTCGGGCCGCAGGCCCAGCGACAGGGCGCGGCCGTCCCCGGGCAGGGTCTGCGGGACGTCCAGCGTGCCGCCCAGAGCCGGGACATGCAGCGCGCCGTCGCGGGCGGTCGCATCGAGGAAGTTCATCGACGGGCTGCCGATGAAGCCCGCCACGAAGCGGTTGTCGGGATCGCGGTAAAGGTCCAGCGGTGCGCCCACCTGCTCGATCCGGCCCTTTCGCAGCACCACGATCTTGTCGGCCAGCGTCATGGCCTCGACCTGGTCGTGGGTGACGTAGATCATCGTGGCGCCGATTTCCTTGTGCAGCCGCGCGATCTCGACCCGCATCTCGACCCGAAGCTCGGCGTCGAGGTTCGACAGCGGCTCGTCGAACAGGAACACCTCGGGGCCGCGGGTGATGGCGCGGCCGATGGCCACGCGCTGACGCTGGCCGCCGGACAGGGCCGCCGGTTTGCGATCCAGCAGCTCGTCCAGTTGCAGGATGCGCGCGGCCTCGTCCACCTTGCTGTCGATCTCGGGCTTGGGATGGCCGGTCATGCGCAGGCCGAAGCCCATGTTCTCGCGCACGGTCATGTGCGGGTAGAGCGCGTACGTCTGGAACACCATCGCCACGCCGCGATCGGCCGGGTCCGCGCGGGTCACGTCGGCGCCGCCGATATCGATCCGGCCTGACGTGGTCTCCTCGAGCCCCGCGATCATCCGCAGGAGCGTGGACTTGCCGCAGCCCGACGGTCCGACGAACACGGCGAACTCGCCGTCGCCGATGGCCAGGTCGATCCCGTGGATGACCTGGGTCTCACCGTATTTCTTGATGACGTTGCTCAGCTCGACGCCGGACATGGCGACCCCTCTCGTTGGTGGTTCAGGTTGGCACGGTCCGCAGCCGCGGGCCGTCCTCGGGAAAACGCCAGGCGTGGATGTCGCTTTCGATCTTGGCGCGGGTGTCCAGCAGCAGCGGCGCTAGCTGCGACAGGTCGTCGAGGCTGCGGCGTGCGGTGGTCGACGTGATCGACAGGCCGCCCAGGATGCGCCCCCCGCGGCTGAGGATCGGCGTCGCGATGCAGATGATCCCGGGCTCGTGCTCCTCGCGATCGTAGGCGACACCAGCCTCGCGGATGTGGGCCAGCTCGGCCCTCAGCGCTTCGGGCGTGGTCAGTGTTGCGTCGGTGAAGCGGTGATAGCTCTGCTGGCCCAGCGCCTGGTCCAGTTCAGCGTCGGGCAGGAAGGCCAGCATCGCCTTGCCCAACCCCGTGCAATAGGACGGCCCCACCCGGCCCGTGGCCGAGAACATGTCGACCCGCAGCGCGGTGTTGACCTTGTCGACGTAAAGCACCTGCGCGCCGTCCAGCTGCGCCAGGTGCACCGCTTCACCGGTTTCGCGCGACAACCGGTCGAGCCACTCATGCGCCACCGGTGCCAGCGAGGCCTGCGACCACGCCTTGTGGGCCAGGCGCACCAGCCGCACGCCCAGCGTGTAGGTCCCCAGCTCGGCATCGTGGCTCAGCATCCCCTGCGAGGTCAGCGTCTGCAGAAGCCGATAGAGCGTCGCCTTGGGATAGGGCCCATCCTCGAGCAGGTCCGAAAACCGCACCGGGCCGCCCGCGGCCGCCACCCGGTCGAGCACGTCCAGCGCCTTGCCTACCGTTCCGTCGCGCGCTTCGGCCATGTTCCTCCCCGTCATCGGCACCGCCCCGCTGAGGCGGATCGGGCTGTTGACAACGTAATCCGGCTGCCGCACAGTTTTCAATATGCAAAACAAGGTTTCAAATAATGGAACCGTTTTCGGGAGGAATTCTTAACATGCTGAAGACACTGAAGGCCTCGGTCGCGGTGGCGGGACTCGTCGCCGGCGGCCATGCGTTCGCCGCCGAACACGAATCGCTCTCGGGCGATCTGGTCATCTTTTCCGACATGTCGAACCCGGCGCCGCGCGCGGTCATGGAAGGCCTCGTGGCCGAGTTCGGCGAGATGCATCCGGACCTGAACATCGAGCTCACGGTCATCGACCGCGAGGCCTACAAGACGCAGATCCGCAACTTCCTGACCGCGAACGCCCCCGACGTGGCCAACTGGTACGCCGGCAACCGCATGGCGCCCTACGTGGACGCGGGCCTGTTCATGGACGTCAGCGACATCTGGGAAGGCGAGATGAGCGAGAACCTCGCCTCGACCAAGTCGGCCATGACCATGGACGACAAGCAGTGGGGCGTGCCCTACACCTACTACCAGTGGGGCGTCTATTACCGCGCGGACCTGTATGACGAGTACGGGCTGGAAGAGCCGCAGGACTGGGAAACGCTGAAGTCCAACTGCCAGACGCTGCTGGATAACGGCATCAAGTGCTTCACCATCGGCACCAAGTTCCTGTGGACCGCCGGCGGCTGGTTCGACTACCTCAACATGCGCACCAACGGCTACGACTACCACATGCAGCTGACCGCGGGCGAGATCCCGTGGACCGATGACGGCGTGCGCCAGACCTTCGCCAACTGGCGCGAGCTCATCGACATGGGCGCCTTCGTGGACAACCACACCGCCTATTCCTGGCAGGAGGCGCTGCCCTTCATGGTCAACGGCGACGCGGCCGCCTACCTGATGGGCAACTTCGCCGTGGCGCCGCTGCGCGAGGCCGGGCTGTCGGACGACCAGCTGGACTACTACCAGTTCCCGGCCATCAACCCGGACGTGGAGCTGGCCGAGGACGCGCCGACCGACACGTTCCACGTGCCCGCGCAGGCCAGCAACCCCGAGGCGGGCAAGGCCTTCCTGAAATACGTGACCTCGCCCGAGGTGCAGACCTGGATCAACGCCAGCGACGCGCTGGGCCAGCTGCCGGTGAACAGCCAGGCATCTGTGGGCGACGACAAGTTCCTGCAACAGGGCTTCGAGGTGCTGTCGTCCAACGCGCCGGGCGGCGTGGCGCAGTTCTTCGACCGCGACGCCCCGGCCGAGATGGCCAAGGTCGCCATGGAAGGCTTCCAGCAGTTCATGGTGCAGCCGGACCAGCTGGACAATATCCTCCAGCGGCTCGAGCAGGCCGCCGGCCGGATCTACGACAAGTGACGCGTTGCGGGGCGGGGGTCACGGCCCCCGCCCCGCGCCATTTTCATCCGGGATGAAAATCCGGAGATTATCGCGGATAATCTCATTCAGGGTGTCCCCGACGCCCTGCCGGCCGTCCGACCGAGGTGCCCCCGATGACCCAAGCCGCCCTGCCGCAATCGACCGTCCGGAAGTCCTGGTGGCGTCGCAACCAGATCGCCATCACGCCCTACCTGTTCCTGGCGCCGGGCGTCCTGTTCTTCGCGGTCTACGTCATCATCCCGATCTTCCAGAGCTTCGGCATCTCGCTGCAGGACTGGGACGGACTGGGCCAGCCGACCTATGTCGGCCTCGAGAACTACCGCGAGCTGGGCAATGACCCGGCCTTCTACACCTCGCTGAAGAACAATGTCTGGTGGCTGCTGCTCTACCTGCTGGCCATCCCCGCGGGGCTGGGAATCGCGCTGTTCCTGAACCAGACGGTGACGGGCATCCGCATCTACAAGTCGCTGTTCTTCTTTCCCTTCGTCATCAGCCAGGTCGTCGTCGGCCTGGTCTTCACCTGGTTCTACGATCCCGCCTTCGGGCTGCTGAACGTGATGCTGGGATGGTTCGGCGCGGGGCCCATCAACGTGCTGGGCGACCCCCGCTACGTGACCTTCGGGATCATTCTCGCCGGTCTCTGGCCGCAGACGGCCTATTGCATGATCCTGTATCTCACCGGTCTGAATGCCGTGAACCCCGAGCAGATCGAGGCCGGGCGGCTGGACAACGCCAAGGGGTGGCGCATGCTGTGGCACATCGTTCTGCCGCAGCTGAAGCCCGCGACCTTCATCGCCTTCGTCGTGACCATCATCGGGGCGCTGCGCAGTTTCGACCTGATCTCGATCATGACGCAGGGCGGGCCTTTCGGATCGAGCCGCGTGCTGAGCTTCTACATGTTCGAGGTCGCGCTGTCGGAATACGGATTCCGCATGGGCTATGGCGCAGCGATCGCGGTGGTGCTGTTCCTCATCATGCTGTGCTTCATCGCCTATTTCCTGTTCTCCATGTACCGCGAGGAGCGGCGTTGATGACCCGGGGCGAGATCGACACCATCGCCGCCCGCCTGCCCGGCGCCGTGCTGTCCGGCCCCGGCGAGCTCGACGCGTGGAAGATCGGCGGCAAGATGTTCGCCTGTTTCGGTCACACCGAGACCCGCGATCGGAACACAGGGCACGTCGTCCTGCGCTGTGCCGACAGTGACAGCGCCCGGATGCTCATCGACGCGGGCGTGGGGCGCAAACCCGCCTATTTCCGCGGCGCGTGGCTGCACCTGGACCTGCCCGACCTGGACCCCGGCGAGGCGCGGCACCGGATCGCGGTTTCCTACGACACGGTGCGCGCCGGCCTGACGAAAAAGGCGCAGGCCGCCCTGCCCCCGCGCGAGGAGGATCGCTGATGTTTCCCACCCCGATCGAGAAACAGCCCCGCGCGGCGCAGCTGACCTACCAGGCGTTCCTGCCGCTAGCGCTGCTCCTGTGGCTATTGCCGCTCATTGCCGTGATGATCTTCTCGATCAAGCCCGGCGCGGATTTCGGCAACGCGAATTACTGGGGCTGGCCGTCCAGCTTCGAAGGATTCACGAACTACGGCAAGGTGTTCCTGGAATCCCAGATGCCGCGCTACCTGCTGAACTCGGTCCTGATCACGGTGCCCACCGTCATCGGCTGCATCGCCCTATCGGCCATGACCGGCTTCGCGCTGGGGATCTATCGTTTCCGCGCGAACCTGTGGATCTTCTTCATGTTCGTGGCGGGCAATTTCGTGCCGTTCCAGATTCTGATGGTGCCGGTGCGGGACCTCACGCTGGACCTGGGGCTTTATAATACCAAGACCGGGCTCGTCCTGTTCCACATCGCCTTCCAGACGGGGTTTTGCACGCTGTTCATGCGCAACTTCATCCGCCAACTGCCCTTCGAGCTGATCGAGGCCGCCCGGGTCGAGGGCGTGGCCGAATGGCGTATCTTCTGGTTCGTGGTGCTGCCGCTGATGAAGCCCGCGCTGGCGGCGCTGTCGGTGCTGGTCTTCACCTTCATCTGGAACGACTACTTCTGGGCCGTGGTGCTGACCCAGGGCGCCGAAAGCCAGCCGGTTACGGCGGGCATCACCAGCTTCAACGCGCAGTACCGTGCGGCCTATCACCTGATGAGCGCGGGCAGCATCGTCGCCGCCCTGCCGCCGGTCGCGATGTTCTTCCTGATGCAGAAGCACTTCATCGCCGGACTGACCCTAGGCGCGGTGAAATAATGCCGCAGTGGCGCCTCGATGACGGACGACAGACGCTGGTGATGGCGGCCGAGGGCGACGCCCTTCCGGCGGTGATCTATTTCGGCACGGCCCTGCCACGGGACGAGGACCTAGAAGAACTCGCCCGCGCGCAGGCGATGGACCTGGGCGGCGGCACGCTGGACGTGGTCGCCCCCATCAGCCTCTGCCCCGAGCCGGGGCGCGGTTTCGGCGGCCATCCCGGCGCCATGCTGCGCGACAGCGACGGGCTGCCCCTGACGCTGGCGTTCGAGGGGGCCCGGGTCGAGGCGACCGACACGGCCTTCCGCGTCACGGCGCGCAATCGCGGCGTCGGCCTGCGCTACAACGCGGTGATCGAGATCCTGCCGACCGGGCTCGTCGCGCTGCGCGCCGATCTCGACGCCGATGCGCCCGTGATCTGCGACTGGCTGGCTGCCCCGGTGCTGCCCGGCCCGCAGGACGCGGCCCCGATGATCGACATTCACGGCGGCTGGATCAGCGAATGGCGCGCGGTCGAGACGCCCTGGCAGCCGGGGCAGCGGGTGCGCGACGGGCGGCAAGGCCGGTCCGGCCACGAACACCCGCCCCACGCGGTCTTCCCGGCGCGCGGCACGACCAAGACCCGCGGACAGGCGCTGGCCCTGCATTACGCCTGGTCCGGCGGCCACCGCATGGTTGCCGAGGAACTGCCCGATGGCCGCCGCCAGCTGCAGATGGGCCACAGCCCGGGCGCCTGGCAGGGCGCGGCGACACGGTTCAGCACCGGCACGCTGCTGGCCGGGTTCAGCACCGAGGGCATGGGTGGCACGGGCGTGCTGTTCCAGCGGCACATCCGCGACATGGGGATCAACTGGCCCGACAAGTCCCGCCCGCGCCCCGTTCACTACAATTGCTGGGAAGCGATCTATTTCGACCACAGCCTCGACGCGCTGAAGGACATCGCCAGCGCCGCCGCCGACCTGGGCGCCGAGCGCTTCGTCCTCGACGATGGCTGGTTCGGGCAGCGCGACGACGACACCACGTCGCTGGGCGACTGGTGGATCGACACGCGCAAGTATCCCGACGGGCTGATGCCCCTGATCGAGCATGTGCATGCCTGCGGCATGGCCTTCGGGCTGTGGGTCGAGCCCGAAATGGTGAACGAGAACAGCGACCTCTACCGGCTGCACCCGGGCTGGGTCCTGGGCCCGCCCGACCAACCGCGTGGGCGGCAGCAGCTGGTGCTGGACCTGGGCCGCGCCGACGTGCGCGACCACCTGTTCGATGCGCTGCACGCGATCCTGAAGGACCACCCGGTCGACTACCTGAAATGGGACCATAACCGGCTGCTGCCCATCGGCGACGCAGCGCAGACCGACGGGATCTACGCGCTGCTCGACCGGCTGCGCGCGGCGCATCCCGGGGTCGAGATCGAAAGCTGCGCGTCGGGCGGCGGGCGGATCGACGCGGGCATCCTGTCGCGCACCCACCGCGTCTGGTTGTCGGACAGCAACGACGCGCTGGAACGGGTGCGCATCCAGCATGCCGCGTCCCTGCTTTTGCCCTCGGCGGTGACGGGCAGCCACGTGGGCCCCGACCCGTCGCACACCTCGGGGCGGCGGTTGCCCATGGCTTTCCGCGCCTGGGTCGCCGCCCAGCGCCACATGGGGTTCGAGATGGATCCGCGTAGCCTGCCGGCCGAGGATGCCGAAACGCTGCGCGGGATCACGAAATGGTACAAGGACAACCGGGTCTGGATGCACGCGGGCGACATCCTGCCCCTGGACTGCGCCGATCCGGCCGTGCGGGCCGAACTGCAGCGCGCGGCCGACGGCCACCGCTTCGTCGCCTTCGTCGCCCAGACCGAGACCTCTCCACAGGCCCTGCCCCGCCCGCTGCGGCTGGCCGGGCTCGACCCGGAGGCGCGGTACCGCGTGCGGCTGGTGAACCCTTCGGACATTCCGCCGCAAAGCCGCGGCCCGGTCGCATTGAAGGACGGCCCCGTGACGCTCAGCGGTACGGCGCTGATGGGGATGGGGCTTTCGCTGCCCTGGGCGTGGCCCGCCACGATGTGGGTGATCGAGGGGGAGCGCCTGTGACCCGTCCCGACTGGATCGCCGTCGACTGGGGTACCACCAACGCCCGCGCCTGGGCCATGGCGGGGGCCGAGGTGCTCGACACCGCACCGGGCGGCCCCGGCATGGGGGGCCTCGCGTCGGACGGGTTCGAGCCGGCGCTGCTGCGCATGATCGACGGATGGGACATCGCGCCGGGCACCCCCGTGATCGCCTGCGGCATGGCGGGCGCCGCGCAGGGCTGGCGCGACGCGGGCTATCGCAAGGTGCCGGCCACGCCGCTATCCGACACGCTGGTGCCCGTGCCCACGAACGACGCGCGGCTGGCGGTCCATATCGTGCCTGGCCTGAAACAGACCAACCCCGCCGACGTCATGCGCGGCGAGGAGACGCAGATCGCCGGTTTCCTTGCGCTGAACCCGGATTTCGACGGCGCCATCTGCCTGCCCGGCAGCCATTCCAAGTGGGTGCAGATCAGCGCGGGCGAGGTCGTGTCGTTCCGCACCATGATGACGGGCGAGCTGTTCGCGGCGCTGGCCCACCACTCGGTGTTGCGCCACTCGGTCGCGCCCGAGGGCTGGGACGATGACACCTTCGCCGACGCGCTGTCGCAAAGCCTCAGCCGCCCCGAGCAACTGGCCGCGCGCCTGTTCTCGATCCGGGCCGAGGCGCTTTTGAACAATCGCGGCACCGCCGAATCCACCGCCGCGCTGTCGGGTCTGCTGATCGGTGCGGAACTTGCCGCCGCCAAACCCTATTGGCTTGGACTGCCCGTGGCGCTGATCGGCGCGGCGGGGCTAACGCAACATTACGCCACGGCGCTGGCCATGCAGGGCGTGCAGGTGATCCGCACGCGCGGCGACACGCTGACGCTGCAGGGCCTGACGGCGGCGTGGCGCGGATTGAGCAAGGAGCCTTCATGACCAGACCCCTCATCGCCATCCTGCGCGGCATCGACCCGTCCGAGGCGGTGGACGTGGCGGCAGCGCTGATCGAGGCGGGGATCACCCGCATCGAGGTGCCGCTGAACTCGCCCTCGCCGTTCGACAGCATCGCGGCCATGGTGAAGGCCCACGGTCAGAACGCGCAGATCGGTGCCGGCACCGTGCTGACGCCCGCGCAGGTGTCTCAGGTGCACGACGCGGGCGGGCAACTGATCGTCTCGCCCTGCTTCGACCCCGCGGTCGTTGCGGCCACGCGCGCGGCCGGGATGGACAGCTTCCCGGGCGTGCTCAGCCCCACCGAATGCTTCGCCGCGCTGCACGCGGGCGCCACGGGGCTGAAGGTGTTCCCGGCCTTCCAGATGGGGACCGAGGGGCTGAAGGCCCTGCGCGCCGTGCTGCCCACCGAGACGCAGGTCTACATGGTCGGCGGCGTGGGCCCCGAGAATTTCGGCGACTGGCTGCGCGCCGGCGCGTCGGGCTTCGGCATTGGGTCGGCCCTCTACCGTCCCGGCGACGCGGTTGACGACATTTCTTCCCGTGCCCGCGACATGGTCGCCGCCTACGACGCGGCAGAAGGGTGAAACGATGATCGAGACCGGAGAACCGCAGACCTATGACACGACGCGCTGCCTGTTGGGCGAAGGCGCGTTCTTCCACCCCCAGCGCGGGCAGCTTTTCTGGTGCGATATCCTGTCGAAAAGGGTGCTCAGCCGGATCGACGGGGCGCTTCGTGACTGGACCTTCGATCGGCACGTGTCCTGCATGGGCTGGGTCGACCACGACACGCTGCTGGTGGCGACCGACACCGACCTGATGCTGCTGAATATCGAAACCGGCAGCCACACCCACCTGTGCGATCTCGAGGCCGACAAGCCTGCCAACCGCCCCAATGACGGGCGCGCCGACCCGCAGGGGGGGTTCTGGATCTCGACCATGGGGCTGGAAAAGGGCGTGGGCGACGGCGCACTTTACCGATTCTACAAGGGCGAGCTGCGCAAGTTGAAGGGCGGCATGTCCATCGCCAACGCGATCTGTTTCACCCCCGACGGCACCACCGCCTTTTTCGCCGACACGCCGGCGCAGATGATCATGCAGTGGCGGCTGGACGGTGACGGGTGGCCGGTGGGGCAGGCCGAAACATGGCTCGACCTGCGCGGCACGCCCTACCATCCCGACGGCGCGGTCTGCGACGCCGACGGCAACCTGTGGTCGGCGCAGTGGGGCAACAGCCGCGTCGCGGTCTACGGCCCGGACGCGACCCAACTGCACGTCGTGAACCTGCCCGCGCTGCAGACGACCTGCCCGGCCTTCGGCGGGCCCGACCTGTCGACGCTGTTCGTCACCTCGGCCGCCGTCGGCATCGACGAGCCGATCATCGCGACCGAGGATGGCCACGGCCGCACCTTCCGGGTCGAGACCAACGCCACTGGGCAGGCAGAGCACCGCATCCTTCTCTAGCCCTGCCCCCGGATTCACCTGTCCGCAAAAATTCACTCCAAGTCAGGCCCCGTCATGCCCGCCAGAACCCTCGGCACCTGCTACTACCCCGAACACTGGCCCGAGGAGACCTGGGACGAGGACGCGCGGCGCATGGTCGAGGCCGGGCTGACCTGGGTCCGGATCGGCGAATTCGCCTGGTCCCGGATCGAGCCTCAGCCGGGACAGTTCGACTGGGGCTGGCTCGACCGGGCCATCGAAACGCTGGGCGATGCGGGGCTGAAGGTCGTGCTGGGCACGCCCACCGCCACGCCGCCGGCCTGGGTCGTGGACAAGCATCCCGACATGTTTGCGCTGGACGCGCAGGGCCGCCCGCGCGGGTTCGGGTCGCGGCGGCATTACTGCTTCTCGCACGAGGGCTATCTCGAAGAATGCCGCCGCATCGTCACGGAGGTCGCCAACCGCTATGGCCGCAACCCGCATATCCGCGCTTGGCAGACCGATAACGAGTACGGCTGCCACGACACGGTCGTCAGCTATTCCGACGCCGCGCGGCGGGCCTTCCAGGACTGGTGCGCGCAGCGCTACCAATCGCCGGACGCGCTGAACCGGGCTTGGGGCAACGTCTTCTGGTCGATGGAGTATGACACCTTCGGGCAGATCGGCCTGCCCAACCTGACCGTGACCGAACCCAACCCGGCCCACGCCCTGGCATTCCGGCGCTTCTGTTCGGACCAGGTGGTGCGGTTCAACCGGGTGCAGGTCGAGATCCTGCGCGCCCGCACCGACGCGCCGATCCTGCACAACTACATGGGCCGCGAGGTCGCCTTCGACCATTTCGCCGTGGGCGCCGACCTGGATATCGCCACCTGGGACAGCTACCCGATCGGCTTTCTCGAGGATCGCACGCCCGCGACCGAGGCCGAGCGCGCGCGCTTCCTGCGACAGGGGCACCCGGACATGCAGGCGTTTCACCATGACCTCTACCGGGCGGTCGGGCGCGGCCGCTGGTGGATCATCGAACAGCAGCCCGGCCCGGTGAACTGGGCCGCGCACAACCCCGCGCCGCTTCCGGGCATGGCGCGGCTCTGGGCGTGGGAAGCATTCGCCCACGGGGCCGAGGCGGTCTGCTATTTCCGCTGGCGGCAGTTGCCCTTCGCGCAGGAACAGCACCACGCGGGCCTGCTGCGCCCCGACAGCGCTCCCGCGCCGGGGCTGGAGGAATGTGCGCAGGTGGCAGGCGAACTGGCCGAGGCCCCCGAGGCCGGAACCGCGCGCGGCGACGTGGCGCTGGTCTTCGACTATGCCTCGGCTTGGGCGTGGGACGTGCAGCCGCAGGGTGTCGAATTCGACCATTTCACGATCTGCTTCGCCTTCTACTCCGGCCTTCGGCGACTGGGCCTGAACGTCGACATCCTGCCCGCCGACGCCGACCTGTCCGGCCATGCGCTGGTTCTGGCGCCCGGGCTCGCCACCCTGCCGCAGGGGTTTTGCGACGGGCTGACCGGCACGGCGATCCTCGGGCCGCGCACGAACGCGAAGACGACCGAGATGGCGATCCCCGTCCCGCTACCCCCGGCGCTGCCCGGCCTCGATACCGCCGTCGCGCGGGTCGAGACGGTTCCAGCCTCGGGCGCGGTGCCATTGGCACAAGGCGGCACACTGCAGCACTGGATCGAGACGCTGGATGGGGATGCCGAGGTGATCGAGACCACGGCAGACGGCGCGCCGACATTGGTGGCTGCGGGCAAACTTCACTACCTGGGCGGCTGGCCGGATGCCGAGGCGCTCGACCGGATCCTGCGGCGGGCCTGCGCGGCGGAGGGGATCGAAACGCTCGACCTTCCGGACGGGCTGCGGCTGCGCGATACCGACACGCACCGTTTCTGGTTCAACTACGCGCCCGAGCCGGTCCGCTTCGCGGGCCGCGAGATCCCGGCGGCGGGCGTCCTTTGGGAGGATCGACCATGATCGAACGCTTCGGAACCCTGCCCGACGGCCGCACGGTCGAGCGCATCACCCTTCGCAACGACGCGCTGACCGTGCGGATCCTGACATTGGGCGCGCTGATCCAGGACGTGCGGCTGGCGGGCGTCGATTTCTCCCTGACCCTGGGCAGCCCAGACCTGTCCGCATACACCCGCATCTGCACCCATTTCGGGGCAGTGATGGGGCCGGTCGCCAACCGGATCGGCGGGGCCAAAGCCACGCTGGACGGCACGGAATACCGGCTCGACGCCAACCAGGACGACCGGCACACGCTGCACGGCGGCGCGGCGGCGACCCACACGCAGGTCTGGGAAGTCGTTGACCAGGACGACACCGAAGCGACCCTTGCGCTCAGCCTGCCCGACGGCGCGGGCGGCTTTCCCGGCAACCGGCGGATCGAGGTGGAATACGCGTTGGATGGCGCAACCCTGCGCGTCACCTTCCGCGGCGCAACGGATGCGCCCACCTGGATGAACCTCGCCAGCCACGGTTACTGGACCATGCAGCCGCCCGAAGGCTGGAGCGGCCAGCGGTTACAGGTACTGGCCGACCGCTATCTGCCGACCGATGGCGACGACCTGCCCACGGGCGAGATCGCCGAGGTCGCGGGCACGCCCTACGACTTCCGCGAGGGTGTGACGCTGGACCTCGACACGACGCCGCGGCTGGATCACAACTTCTGCCTCGCCGATGCGCCGCGCGGGCTGATCCCGGCGCTGCGACTGTCGGCGCCGGACAGTCCCTCGCTGGAAATCGCGACCACCGCGCCGGGGATGCAGGTCTTCGACATGCACAAGTTCGCGGTGGAGGAAGAGACGAACCACGGACAGCCCTACCCCCGCCGCGCCGCCATGGCGTTCGAGCCGCAGCACTGGCCGGACGCGCCGAACAACCCGGGCTTCCCCTCGGTCGAGCTGCGCCCGGGCGCCGTCTATTCCCAGACCACCGAGTATCGCTTCGACCGCGCCGCGCGCTAAATTGCCGCACATGGTGCGTGTGCTGTCCCTCCTGCTGGCCGTGGGCTTGCTCCTGCTGTCGGCGTGGCAGTTGGAACGGGCCAAGGACGGGCTGGACATCCGTCACGACCGTATCGGCGACACGCCCGCCACGTTCCTCACCCGCGCCGGTCGCACGCCCGAAGGCTGGGTCATCGTCTCGCACGGTTTCGCCGGATCGCGGCAGATGATGCACGCGCTGTCGCTGAGCCTGGCGCGCACGGGGCTGGGCGTGATCAGTATCGACAGCATCGGCCACGGGCGGCATCCGGGGTTGCTGTCGCCTGACGTGACGCGGATCGAAGGCACCACGGCGCAACTGGTCGACCAGATGGGCCAAGTAATCGCGGCGGCGCCCGGCCCGGTCGTGGCGCTGCTGGGGCATTCTATGGCGACCGACATCATCCTGCGCGCTGGGCGCGCGGCCGGGATCGGGCAGCTGGTCGCCATCTCGATGTATTCCGAGACCCTGTCGCCCGATTGGCCGCCCGCGCTGCTGGTGGTCTCGGGCCAGTGGGAATCGCGGCTGAGGGACGTGGCGCTGGACGCCGCGCGGATGGTCGAGGCCGACGTGCTCGAGGGCGAGACGGCGGAAGAAGGCGAGGTCCGACGCCGCACCGCCGTCGCGCCCTGGGTGGGCCACGTGGGTGTCCTGTGGTCGCCGACCACCGCGCGGGCCGCCCGCAATTGGCTGACCGGCGCCGCCACGCCGCCCGCGCTGACCGGGCCGTGGATCGTCCTTCTGCTGGGATCGATGCTGGCGGCGGGCCGGGTCGCCACCGGCTGGGCCGCCAGGGGCGACCTGGCACCGGCCCTGCCCGCCCGCAGCTTCTGGCTTGCCGGGCTTCTGCCGCTGCCGCTGGCCGGCCTCGGCGCGCTGGCGGTATCGGACGCGGCGCTGTTCGGCATGGCGGGCTTCGCGCCGCTGGGCCTTGCGCTGGCCGTGCCCGGCATGGCGTGGCTGGCGGTGGGATGGTCGCGACTGGGGAGGCCCGGCGCGGGGCTGGCGCTGTTCGCTCTCTGGTCGCTCGCCTTCGCCCTGCTGCTGGACCGCTACGGCGCGTCGTTCCTGCCCACCGGGCCGCGCGTCGCGCTGGCACTGGCGCTGCTGCCGGCGACGCTGGCCTATGCCCTGGGCGAGGCCGTCCTGCTGGCGGGCAGCGGGATCGTCCGGCGGGTCGCCCTGCGCCTGGCGGTGCTGGCGCTGCTGGGCGGGCTCATGTTCGCAGCCCCCGCCCGGATCGGCCTGACCTTCACAGTGCTGCCGGTGCTGGTGCTGTTCTGGCTGGTTTTCGGCACGGTCGCGCGCCCCATCGCCCGTCGCCGTCCGGGCGCGGCGGGGCTGGGACTGGGCGCGGCGCTGGCATGGTCCATCGCCGCGTCAACGCCGCTGTTCTCGGCCTAGATCAGGGCGTCGAACAGCCCGCGCACGTTGTCCTTCGTCAGCTCCACCGGGTTGCCACCGCAGCTGGGGTCTTTCAGCGCCATCTCGACCAGCTCGTCCACGCGGTCGTCGCCCACGCCCATGGCGCCGAGCTTGCGGGGGATGTCGAAGCGGTCGTTGAAGTCCTGCACGAAGGTGCGGAACCCGTCGAAGCCGCCATCGACGCCCAGGTAGGACGCCGCGCGGTCGAACCGGTCGCGGATCACGCTTTCGTTCAGGTCCAGCACGGCGGGCATGCAGACGGCGTTCGTCGTGCCGTGATGGGTGCCGTAGACCGCGCCCACCGGGTGGCTCAGCGCGTGGATCGCACCCAGCCCCTTCTGGAAGGCTACGGCGCCCATTGCCCCCGCGCTCATCATGTTGGCGCGCGCTTCGATATCGCTGCCGTCGTCGTAGGCGCGCGGCAGGTTGTCGATCACCAGCCGCATGCCTTCCAGCGCGATGCCCTGGCTCATGGGGTGATAATGGGGCGACGAGAACGCCTCAACGCAATGGGCGAAGGCGTCGAGTCCGGTGCCGGCGGTGATCGATTTCGGCATGCCCACCGTCAGCTCGGGATCGCAGATCACCACGCTCGGCAGCACCTTGGGGTGGAAGATGATCTTCTTCACGTGGGTCTCGGAATCGGTGATGACCGACGCCCGCCCCACCTCGGACCCCGTCCCGGCGGTGGTCGGCACCGCCACGATGGGCGCGATGGCGTCGGCGTCGGCGCGGGTCCACCAGTCGCCGATATCCTCGAAATCCCAGACCGGGCGCACCTGTCCCGCCATGAAGGCGACCATCTTGCCCAGGTCCAGCCCCGAGCCGCCGCCGAAGGCGATCACCCCGTCATGGTCGTTCTCGCGGTAGACCTTCAGCCCGGCCTCGAGATTGCGCTCGTTCGGGTTGGGGTCCACGTCGGAAAAGATCGCGCGGCCGAGGCCCGCGGTCTCGATCAGGTCCAGCGTGCGGCGGGTGATGTCCATGGCCGCGAGGCCGCGGTCGGTGACCAGCAGCGGCTTGCTGATGCCCGCGGCGATGCAGGCGGCGCCGATCTCGTCGATGCGGCCCGCGCCGAAGCGGATGGCGGTGGGATAGGACCAGTTGGCGGTCATCGACATGGGCGTCAGGCTTTCTTGAGGTGGTAGGATTTCGGGCGGGTCAGCGCGTGGTAGCCCAGCACCGACAGCCCCGCGCCAAGGCCGGTATCCTTGCAGCCGGTCCAGCACAGCGCGGGGTCGAGATAGTCGCAGCGGTTCATGAAGACGGTGCCGGTCTCCAGCCGCGCGGCGATGGCCTGCGCCGCGTCGATATCGCGGGTGAAGATCGCGGCGGTCAGGCCGAACTGGCTGTCGTTCATCTTGGCGATGGCGTCCTCGTCGTCCTTCACTGGCATGATGCAGACCAGCGGGCCGAAGGTCTCGTCCCGCATCACGCGCATGTCGTGGGTCACGTCCACCAGGATCTGCGGCGTCAGGTAAGCGCCCCCGTCGTCGGCCGGGTCGGTTTCGATCAGCGCGCGGGCGCCCTGCGTTACAGCCTCGCGGGTCTGGGCGCGCACCTCGTCGGCGAAGCGCACGTTCGCCATGGGGCCTAGCGTGGTTTCGGGGTCCAGCGGGTTGCCGAGCTTCAGCGCCTCGACCCACGCCACGGCCCGTTCGACGAACGCGTCGTAGAGGCTTTCGTGCACGTAGATCCGCTCGATCCCGCAGCAGCACTGGCCCGCGTTGAAGATCGCGCCGTCCATCAGCCCGTCGACGGCGGCGTCGACATCGGCATCGGCGCGGACATAGCCCGGATCCTTGCCGCCCAGCTCGGTCGCCACGGGGGTGAAGGTGCCCGCCGCCGCGATCTCCATCGCCTTGCCGCCACCGACCGAGCCGGTGAAGTTCACGAAGCCGAAGCGGCGCTCGGCGATCAGCGTGGCGGTCGTGTCGTGGTCGAGGAAGACGTTCTGGAACACGTCCTCGGGCACGCCCGCCGCGTGGAACGCCTCGACCAGCCGTTCGCCCACCTGCAGGGTCTGGGTGGCGTGCTTCAGCATCACGGTGTTCCCGGCGATGAGCGCCGGGGCCACGGTGTTGATCGCGGTCATGTAGGGATAGTTCCACGGCGCCACGACCAGCACGACGCCGCGCGGCTCGCGCGTGATCTGGCGCAGCGCCTTGTCGCTGTCTTCGACCACCATGGGGGCCAGAGCGTCCTTGGCGATGTCGGCCATGTGGCTGGCGCGCTCGTCGAAGCCGCCGAACTCGCCGCCATAGCGCACCGGGCGGCCCATCTGGTGGGCGAGCTCCACCGCCATGCGGTCGGTGGTCCTGCCCACCTCGGCCACGCCGGCGCGGACCAGCGCGATGCGGTCCTCCAGCGGGCGCGCGGCCCAGTCGGCCTGTGCGGCGCGGGCGCGGTCGCAGGCGGCACGTGCGGCATCGAGATCCAGGGTCTCGCGTTCCAGGTACACCGAGCCATCGATGGGCGAGATGCATTTCAGGGTCTTGGTCATGGTTGTTCCTTCAGGCCTGCTCGAACCCGCGGGCGATTTCCCAGTCGGTCACGGCGCGGTCATATTCTTCCTGCTCCCACTCGGCGGCGCGGGTGTAGTGGTCGACCACATCGTCCCCCATGGCGGCGCGGAGCATGTCGCTCTCGCGCAGGGTCTCGGTCGCCTCGCGCAGGGTGCGGGGGATCTCGGGCGTATCCGCGGATTCATAGACATCGCCGCTGGTCGGGGCCTGAAGCTCCATCTCGTCGGCAATGCCGCGCAGCCCGGCGGCCAGCAGGGCCGCCTGAGCCAGGTAGGGGTTCAGGTCCGATCCGCCGATCCGGCACTCGACCCGCACGCCCTTTGTGCCCGCGCCGCACAGGCGGAACCCGGCGGTTCGGTTGTCCACCGACCACACGGTGCGCGTGGGCGCGAAGGTGCCCTTGGCGAAGCGCTTGTAGCTGTTGACGTAGGGCGCGAGGAAGAAGGTGATGTCGCGGGCGTAGTGGATCAGCCCGGCGAGGAAGTTCTGCATCAGCTCGGACATGCCCAGCTCGTTGCTGTCGTCGAAGAAGGCCGGATCGCCGTTCTGCCACAGCGACATGTGGACATGGCTGGACGACCCGACCTTGTCGGCGCGCCACTTGGGCAGGAACGAGGCCGACACGCCGTGCTGCCACGCGATCTCCTTCACCGCGTGCTTGCCGATGGTGTGGTGATCGGCGCAGTCCAGCGCACCGGCGTAGCGGATGTTCAGCTCCTGCTGGCCGGTCTCGGCCTCGCCCTTGGTGCATTCCACGGGGATGCCCGCAGCGTAGAGGTGGTTGCGCAGGGGCCGCAGCAAGCCTTCCTCCTTGGTCGTCTGGAACAGCGCGTAATCCTCGTTGAAGCCGTTCAGCGGCACGAGGTCGCGATAGCCGGATTTCTGCAGGTCGCGCAGCGCGCCCTCGAACAGGAAGAATTCCAGCTCGGTCGCCATGGCCGCGTCTAGGCCAAGGTCGGCCAGCCGCGCGACCTGCCGCTTCAGCATCTGGCGGGGGCTGTGGGCCACGGGTTCGTGGCTGTGGTGATCCAGCACGTCGCCCAGCACCAGCGCGGTCTTTTCCAGCCACGGCACGTGGCGCAACGTGGTCAGGTCGGGGCGCAGGGTATAATCGCCATAGCCGCCCTCCCAGCTGGTGGCGCGGTAGCCGTCGGGCGTCGCCATCATCAGGTCGGTTGCCAGCAGGTAGTTGCAGCAGTGGGTTTCCTCGATCGCGTTGTCGAGGAAGTCGCGGACATGGAACCGCTTGCCCTGGAGCCGGCCCTGCATGTCGACAAGCGCCACCAGGACGGTGTCAATCTCACCCGTGGCGGCCAGTTCGGTGAGCGTGTCGAGCGAGAGATTGCCAGCCATGGGTGCGGTCCTCGTTGCGTTCGTGAAAACGGGGCGGCACCGGACAGGCGCCGCCCCGCGCGTTGGTCTCAGCCGAAGGTGTAGGGTGCGCCTGCGGTGTTGATGACCTGGTTGTACTCGCGGAAGATGTCGACGACGCGCTGGTGCGTCTCGGATTCCTGCGCGATCTCGTCCCAGAAGGCCACGGCGGCCTGCTCGACCTCGGCCCATTCGGAGGCAGGCACCTCGCGCAGGGCCAGCTTGTCACCGCGGGCGCGCAGCCGCGCCTCGCCGCCCCAGTACCACTGATTGCGGTAGAAGTGTCCGGCCTCGATCCCCGCCATGACGACGGATTTCAGGTGATCCGGCAGATCCGCCCAGCGTTCCTGGTTTACGAAGAACGACCCGATCCACGCGCCCGAGATGTTATTGGTCAGGAAATAGTCGGTCACGTCCGCCCAGCCCACGGTATAGTCCTCGGTGATGCCGGACCACGCCATGCCGTCCAGCTCGCCGGTCTGCACCGCGACCTCGGCATCCTCGTAGGGGATGTTCACCGGCACCACGCCGAATTGGGTGAGGAAGCGCCCGGCCGTGGGGAAGGTATAGAGCTTCAGGCCGTCGAGGTCGGCGACCGACGTGATTTCCTTCGTGGTGTTGAAGTTGCACGGGTCCTGCCCCGCCGCCGACAGCCACTGCACGCCGACCTTCTGGTATTCCTCGCGCCAGATGTCGGCCAGGCCGTACTGGTTGAACAGCACCGGCACGTCGAGGATCGACTTGGTGGCAAAGGGGAAATACCCGCCGAAGACGCGCATGGGCGTGGGCGACGCCATGGAGTCGTCGTCCGAGTGGACGCCGTCGATGGTGCCCCGCTGCAGCGCCTGGAACAGCTCGCCCGTGGGGACGATCTGGTCGGCGTAGAACAGCTCGATCTCGAGCTCGCCGTTCGCGTTGGTGTTGATGTAGTCGATGATGGGCTTGGTCACCTGCTCGCCCAGCGCGGCGCCGGCATAGGTCTGGAACCGCCAGCGGATGGGCTCCTGCGCGTGCAGGACGGCGGGCGCGGCGAGCGTGGCGGGCGCGGCGACGGCGGCACCCTGCAAGAACTTGCGTCTCGTGGTCATGGTCATGAACTCCTTGTTGGTTTGAAAGGGCGGGGCGGTTCGGGCCGCCCGCTTTGGTTATGCGCGAATGTCAGTAATCGTAGATCAGCCCCGGCAGCCAAAGCGCGATCTGCGGGAACACCATGACGAGGATCAGCGCCACGATCATCACGCCCACGAAGGGAATGATCGAGCGATAGATGTCGGTGATGGTGATCTCGGGCGGCGCCATGGCCCGCATCAGGAACAGGTTATAGCCGAAGGGCGGCGTCATGTAGGCGATCTGGCAGGTGATCGTGTAAAGCACGCCGTACCAGATCAAGTCGAACCCCAGCGCGCCAACCAGCGGCACGTAAAGCGGCGCGACGATCACCAGCATGGCGGTGTCGTCCAGGAACGTGCCCATCAGCAGGAACGACAGCTGCATCAGGATCAGGATCACCCAGGGGTTCAACCCCCATTGCGTGGTGAACAGGTTCTCGATCGCCTTCACCGCGCCCAGCCCGTCGAACACCGCGCCGAAGGCCAGCGCGGCCAGGATGATCCACATGAACATGCAGGTGATGGCCAGGGTCTGGCGGATCGATGTCTCGAACACCTGCCGGGTCATCCGGCCCTTGGCGACGGCGGCGAAGAAGGCCGCGAGCGCGCCGATGGCCGAGCTTTCCACCAGCGACGTCCAGCCGTTCACGAAGGGCACCATCATCACCGCGAAGATGCCCACGGGCAGAAGCCCCGCCAGCAGCAGGCGGTATTTCTCACCCCGTGTGATCTGGTCCAGCTCGCTGCGGTCGATGGTGGGGCCCAGGTTCGGCGAGACCCGGCAGCGGATGGCGATGTAGATGATGAAAAGCGCCGCCATCATCAGCCCCGGCACGGCCCCCGCGAGCCAGAGCTGGCCCACCGGCTGCCGCGCGATCATCGCGTAGAGCACCAGCACCACCGAGGGCGGAACGAGGATGCCCAGGGACGAGCCGGCCTGGATCACCCCCGTGACCATCAGCTTGTCGTAGTTGCGTTTCAGAAGCTCGGGCAGCGCGATGGTCGCGCCGATCGCCATGCCCGCCACCGACAACCCGTTCATGGCCGAGATCAGCACCATCAGCCCGATGGTTCCGATGGCCAGCCCGCCGCGCAGGCCGCCCATCCAGACGTGGAACATGCGATAGAGGTCGTCGGCGATTTTGCTTTCGGACAGGACGTAGCCCATGAAGATGAACATCGGCAGCGTCAGCAGCGGGTACCAGCGCATGAGCTTGATCGCCGCCGCGAACCCGATGTCGTAGCCGCCCCTGTCGCCCCAGAGCAGGACGGCCGCCACCACCGCGACGAAGCCGATGGCGCCGAAGACCCGCTGCCCGGTGAGAAGCAGCAGCATCATCGACGAGAACATGAGAAGGGCGATCATCTCATAAGGCATCGCCCTGCCTTTCGCCGTGATGGAAGCGCCCGACCTTTTCGCCGGTGCGCAGGAAGATGATGTCCTTCGCCAGCTCGCTGAGCGCCTGCAGCAGCATCAGCGCGATGCCGACGCACATGGTCACCTTGATCGGCCACATGTAGGGCCGCCACGGGCTGGAACTGCGCTCGCCCCCGTACTTGAAGCTGTAGGACGTGCTTTCGATCCCGCCCCAGAGCAGGATCACGAGGTAGACGATCAGGAAGAAGACCGTGAAGCAGTCGATCCACGATTTCTTGCGCATGGACCATTCGCCGTAGAACAGGTCCATCCGCACGTTGGCCCCCATCTGCATCGCGTAGGGGCCGCCGAGGATGTAGTAGCCGACCATGACGAACTGCGCCATTTCCAGCGTCCAGAGCCGGGGGGTGAAGAACGCCTTGTTCATGCTGGAATAGAGCAGGATGCCCATCAGCACGAAGATGCCGAACATCATCACCCGGCCGAGGCCGTAGTTGAAGCCGTCCACCAGCCTGACATAGCGGCGCAAGACGTTCATTCGGCGGCCTTCGCGTCAGGTCCCGCCAGCCCTTGCCGCAGCATCGGCAGAAGGTGGTCGGCCATGGCGGCCGCGCGGTCGGGCGTGTCGATCAGGTCGTTGCGGATCTCCAGCATCAGGGCGGGCCGTCCGTGGTCGTCGCCATGGATCTTCAGCATGTGGCCCACCCCGTCGGCCGGGCCGTAGGGTTCGTTTACCCGCGCGTCGTAGGTGCCGCGCGCGGCCTCGATGTCGCAGGCGCGCCGGGCGAGGTTGCCGTCTGCGTTGTGCAGGAAGCCCAGTTCGACCGTGCGGGGCTGGCCGTCGAAGACCGGCGTGAAGCTGTGGATGGTCAGCAGGGTGACGGGGGTCCCGGCCTGCCGCTCCTGCGCCGCCATGACCTCGGCCAGGCGGTCGTGGAAGGGCTGCGCGACGCGGTCGTGGCGCTCCTGCCGGGCGGAGGCGTCCAGCCCGCGGTTTCCGGGCACGTCGAACACCTCTGACCGATCGGGGATGGCGCTTGCGGCCTCCAGCGGGCGGTTCAGGTCATAGACCAGGCGCGAGATCCGGGCGGCGACCAGTGGCGCGTCCAATGCCCGGGCCAGGGGCGCCGCCACGTCCAGCGCGCCGATATCCCAGGCCGCGTGCGATGCGCGCGCGGCGGCGTCCAGACCCAGGCCGTCCAGCGAGGCGGGAATGTGATTGGCGGCATGTTCGCAGACCACGACCAGCGGCGCGCCGCGCCCTGCCCCGATCACCTCGACCGTTTGCCAATCATCGTCCAAGCCGGACTTCCCCTTGCCAGATGGGATCGAGTGACGCTGGATTCCGATGGCAAGTCAAGGATTTTTCTGTAATCTTTGTTTCAGCCCGATGGGCGCTGTAGGAAAAGGAACGATCATGGGCAGACGCAAGCTGGTCCGCGATCTCCTGCGGGAAAAGCAGGCCGACCTGACCGCGTCCGAGCGCAAGCTGGCCGCCGTGCTGCAGGACGGGCAATTAGTTCCGGGGCTGCAATCCATCACCAAGCTGGCCGAAAGCGCCGAGGTCTCGACCCCCACCATCGTGCGGCTGGCCCGCAAGCTGGGCTTCGACGGGTTCAACGACCTGCAGGACGCGATCCGCAGCGACGTGGCCGACGCCATGAAGCAGCCGCTGGCCAAGCTCGACCCCGGCGGGCCGATGCCGGGGGGCGACCACATGCTGTCGCGCTTCGTGACGGCGGTGTCGGACAACATCAACCGCACGCTGGAACGGCTGGATACCGCCGCCTTCGACCGCGTGGCCGGGGTTCTGGCCGACCCGTCGCGGCGGCTCCACTTGCTGGGCGGGCGCATCACCCGGTCGAACGCGGCATATTTCTTCAACCACCTGCAGATCATCCGCCCCGGCGTCACGCTTCTGGACAGCGCGCCCAGCGTGTGGCCGCAGGCGCTGCTGGACATCGATGGCGGCGCGGTGCTGATCGTCTTCGACATCCGCCGCTACGAAAAGGGGCTGGAAAAACTCGCCACGCTCGCGCGCGGCCAGGGGGCCGAGATCGTGCTGTTCACCGACATTTGGGGATCGCCCATCGAACGCCATGCCGACCACACCTTCCGCGCCATGGTCGAGGTGCCATCGGCTTGGGACAGCACGCTGGCGTTGAACCTGCTGATCGAGGCGCTGATCGCCGAGGTGCAGGCCCGCCGCTCCGACAGCAGCGCCCAGCGCATCGCCGCGCTCGAAGACATGATCGGCGAAAGCCGGATTTTCCGGTCGGGACAGGGCGCCGCCGACTAAAGCCCCAGCGCCACACGGCTGCGTGACCACTCGGCCCGCGCGGCGTTGTGAGCGGCGGCGAGGAACTCTCCGTCCTGCGCCTCGTTCCGGGCTGCCTGTTCCAGCGCGCCCAGCGCCCCCTGCAACGCGGTTGCCCCGAACATCGCCGCGCTGCCGGCCGAGCGGTGCGCCTCGTCGGCGATGACCGCGGGGTCGGCGTCGGGGCCGTTCGAGATCAGCGTATCCACCTCGCGCGCAAAGCGGCCCAGAAGGTCGTCGACCCGGTCGGGACCCAGTGCCTGGCGCAGGTCGGCCAGCGGCTCGGCGTCCACGGGATCGGGCGCGGATGCGCCGTCGCCCGATGTCCAGCGATCGACGACACACAGCAGGGCGTCCCCCAGGACGGGCTTGACCATCACGTCGTTCATACCGTCGGCCAGGAAAGCCGCCTGCTCCTCTGCCTGGGCGTTCGCCGTCAGCGCGATGATTGGCACGTCCTTCGAGGCACCGTCGCCCCCGCGGATCAGGCGTGTGGCCTTGCGACCATCCATCTTCGGCATGCGGACGTCCATGAGGATCACGTCGAACCGGCTGCGCGCGGCCAGGCGCACCGCCTCGGTTCCGTCCTTCGCCTCGGTGACCTCGTGCGCCGCCCGGCTGAGCGTTTCCCGGGCGATGGTGCGGTTGATGACGTTGTCTTCCACCAACAGGACCCGCGACGGGCGCGCCGGCGCCGCTGGTCGGTCGGCAGGCAGCGGCGTCGGGTGATGCGGCGGGTCGACAGGGTCCACAGGCAGGCGCAGGCAAAAGGTGCTGCCGCGTCCCGGCGCACTATCCAGCGTGATGGCGCCGCCCATCGCCTCGGCAAAGCGGCGGGCGAGCCCGAGGCCGAGCCCCGTGCCACCGGCCTGCCGATCGTAGGTCGTGTCGCCCGTGGTAAAATCCTCGAAGATCCGCGCCTGCATGTCCTCCGCGATGCCCATGCCCGTGTCGCGCACGGCGACGTGCAACACAGGCCGATCATCACCGGGCGGCTCCGTCCCCGGCTCGACCTTCGCGGTGATGTCGATCTGGCCGCCATGGGTGAACTTCACCGCGTTGCCGACGATGTTCAGCAGGACACCCTCGATCCGGTCGCGGTCGGCGAGGATCCAGTCGATCCGGTCGCCCTCCCACGCCCAGGACAGCCGCGTGTCGTTGGCACGGGCCGCCCCGCTCTGGTTGTCGACGATGTCCTGGATCATCCGGCCGACATGCATCGGGCGTTGCCGCAGTCTCAGTTTGCCCGCGTCGTAGCGCGTTATGTCGAGGACGTCCGTCACGTGCCGCAGGAGCATACGGCCGGAGGTCTCCATGTTGCGCACGTATTCCTGCTGGCGTTCGGACAGGATCGTGTCGCCCAGCAGTCCCAGATTGCCAAGGAGACCGTTCAGTGGCGTCCGGATCTCGTGGCTCATGGTGGCAAGGAAATCGCCCTTGGCGCGTTCGCTGGCCAGCGCTTGATCGCGGGCGGCGACCAGGTCCCGCTCGGCCTGAACGCGGTGCGAGATGTCGCGCAGGACCACCACGTAGATGTCGCCCTCAAGGGTCGTGGCGCGTTGGACCGACAGTTCCACCGGGAAGACGGTGCCGTCCGCCCGGCTGGCAACGCCCTTGACGCGGCCCTTTCCAAGGATGGCGTGCTTGCCGGTCCGTTCGAAGGTCCGCATCTCCTCCTGGTGCCAGTCCTGCAGGTGTTCCGGCACGATCACTTCCGAAAGGTTCTTGCCGATAGCCTGGGCGGCGAAGACACCGAACGTGCGTTCCGCCGCGGCGTTGAAGCTGAGGACCTTCCCGGTCTCGTCACTCAGGATCACGGCGTCGAGGGAGGTTTCGGACACTACGCGCACCCTTTCGTAGGCGGCGGCGACTTCGGCCCGGCGGCGTATGCTCTGCGCATTCAACCATCCAAGACGCAGGGCCAGCAGCAAGAGGGCCAACAGAAGGCCGCCCGCCACCGCGGCGAGTTGGACCAGAGTTCGCACCACTTCGTTGCGTCGATCATCGCTCAGGCGCGCGAAATACCCCACCCCAGAGCGGGAGACCTGTCGCACCGCGGGCCGAAGCGTCTCGATGCGGGTCAATAGCGCGGGCGCGGCCCCAACGAGATCTTGTGAGGGGCCGTCGATCAGCGGAACGGTGTCGTCCAGGAAGGTTTCGACCCGAGACATCGCCTGGTCGAACTCCGCCAGGTCACGTAGCGCGGCGTAGGCCGACCCGTTTCGCAAGAGATCCACCCGGCTGTAGAAGATGTCGAAGGCCCGTGTCACCTGATCCAGGTCCTCGGTGCCGGGCTGATCGGTCGGCAAGGTGCTGACCGCCAACTGCAGCCGCAGGAAGTCGATCTCGACCTGCGACAGCGACCACTGGACGATATCCTCCTGGGCGCTCCTCTGATCCCGCAGGTCGCGCAGGACGTTCATCGTCAACGCGCCAAGCGTCAGCACCAATATCGCGAAGGTCAGCAACCCGAAAGCGATCCGGGCTATCTGGAAAGGTTGAATGGGCTGCACGTTGCACCGCCCCTCTCGAAGATCAAGCATCCGCGCCGGGTGACCCGAGCCCGCGCCTGATCGCTTAGCGAATGATCTCGATTCGGTCGAGTTGCCAGATCGACCGCGAATAGATCAAATCAGAGCGGTACTGACTATCCGAGTCGTATGGATAGATAAGCCAGAGCGGCCCCTTCTCACGCAATGACATGGGCGCCCCATCCAGATGCCAGGCCAGGATCGGGCCACCTTCGACCGCGTCACTGACCGGGATATCGACGGCGTAGTCGTTGATCGCCCGCGCGCGCAGCTTTCCTTCACTGATGTTCAGCGCATCGACGAACGCCGCAAGTGACGTACCGTGGAAGACATGGGTGCCATTGGTCCAGATCGTCGAGGTCTCGACCCGCGTCTCGTCCAGAGCGCGCAGTCGCTCCAGGTCGAATTGCACGATATCCTCGCCATCCTCATGATCCAGGGATCCGGTAACGGTGAGGATGACCGAGGTGTCGTCCTTCGGACTCTCCCCAGCCCAACTCAACGTGGAGAACAGGATCAAGAGACCGGCGAGGCCGAGTTTTCTGAAGGGATGTACCATGCCAAACGCCCTAACGTCAGATCCTTGCTAAATCGGAAATCCGCATGCCGTCACCTCGGTCAAAGGGATAGTGCTCGGCCCGATTGGATAGTCGCCTGTTATGCTTGACCAAACATGCCCGACCGGCCGCGCTTGGCGAAGCGTATTATTCCCGCATAACAGAATCTTTTTATCATTTTCTGGGTTCAGCACACGTTTGCGGTGTGTAAAATGATGTGCGGGCCAAGGACGATACTTATGAGAGTCTTGATCGCAGACGATCACGATCTGCTTCGCGACACACTGGTCGAATACCTGCAAACACAGGGCAGTTTCGAGGTGGCCTGTGCGGGCGATCTCGACACCGCCCTGACAATGGTCGAGAACGGCGCGACTTTCGACTTGATCCTTCTGGACTTGAAGATGCCCGGCATGGACGGTCTGAACGGCCTGACCCGGGCCTTGGCCGCGGGCGGCGGTCAGCGCGTCGCGCTGATGTCCGGCAATTGCACTCGCCAAACTGCCGAGCGCGCGATCGAACTTGGCGCGGCGGGTATCCTGCCCAAGACCATGTCCGCGAAATCGATGGTCAACGCCATGAAGTTCATGGCCCTGGGCGAGGTTTACGCCCCCGCCGACTTCCTGAACGCCATGGACAGCGCCGAGACGCATCCGCTGACACGGAACCTGACAAAGCGCGAGCAGCAGGTCCTGCGCGGCTTGACCGAAGGCAAGGCGAACAAGGAAATCGCCCGCGATCTCGACGTGCAGGAACCGACGGTCAAGCTTCACATGAAAACGCTCTATCGCAAGCTCGGCGTGGCGAACCGCACCCAGGCGGCGCTGATCGCGCGAGAGGCGGGGCTTTATTGATCCAGCCGCGCCGCCTCGCGTAGACCGGCAAAGCGTTCTGCCCGCTCACGCAGCGCGTTGGCCAGTTCGGAATCGGGCGAAACGGTGCTGGCGACAGTCGGCTGGCTGCGGAACGCGCCCGAGCCCTCTCCGGCGGCCATGGCGCCCAGCCGCGCCGCCCCCAGCGCCGCACCGTGATCGCCCGCCTCCGGCAGGTCGATTTCGACCTCCAGCGCCGATGCGATGATCTTCAGCCAGTGCTGCGAACGGGCGCCGCCCCCGGTGGCCGCGATCCGGTCCAGCTTCGTGCCCGCCGCCGCGATCGCGTCCGCCGACTGGCCCAGCCCCAGCGCCACGCCCTCGAGCACCGCACGGGTCAGGTCCGCCCGGCCCGTTGCGTGCCCCAGCCCGTGGAACATGCCGCGCAGGCTCGCGTCGTTGTGCGGCGTCCGCTCGCCCGACAGGTAGGGCAGGAAAGTGACGGGGCCGGGCGTGGCGGGCGTGTCGCCCAGCTCGGCCACCAGCTCGCCGGGCGTCGCGCCGAGAATTCCGGCCAGCCAGTCGAGCGCCGAGGCCGCCGACAGCATGACGCCCATCTGGTGCCAGGTCTCGGGCAGCGCGTGGCAGAACGTGTGCACCGCGCTTTCGGCGTTGGGGCGATACCCCTCGGTCGCGGCGAACAGCACGCCCGAGGTGCCCAGCGACACGAAGCCCTGCCCCTCGCCCAGAACGCCCATGCCCACTGCGGTGGCGGCGTTGTCCCCGGCCCCGCCCGCGACTGGAATGCCCGCACGCAGTCCGAAGCGGCTTGCCAGGTCGGCGCGCAGGTCGCCTGCCCGCGCGGCGCCTTCGACCAAGCGCGGCATGTGCTCGCGCGTCAGCCCGGTCGCCTTGAGACAGGCGTCGGACCAGTCGCGCGCGGCCATGTCGAGCCAGCTGGTCCCGGCGGCGTCCGACATCTCGGATACCCGCTCGCCCGTCAGCCACAGGCGCAGGTAGTCCTTGGGCAGCAGCACGCAGTCAGTGCGGTCGAACAGCTCGGTCTCGTGGCTGCGCATCCAGGCCAGCTTGGGCGCGGTGAAGCCCGGGAAGACGATGTTGCCGGTCACCGCGCGGAACGGCCCCTCGGCATCCATGCGCGCGGCCTCGGCGTGGGCGCGCGTGTCGTTCCAGAGAATCGCGGGACGCAGGACGGCATCGGCGGCGTCCAGGCACACCGCACCGTGCATCTGGCCCGAGAGCCCGATCCCCGCCACCTGCGACAGGTCGTGGGTCTCGGCCAACTGCGACAGGCAATCCTCGGTCGCGCCGATCCACTGGGCGGGGTCCTGCTCGGACCAGCCGTCATGGGGACGCTCCACCGTGAGGGCGGAGTCGGCCTGGCCGACCGGCGCGCCGGCCTCGTCGATGAGCAGGGTCTTAACTCCCGAGGTTCCAAGGTCGATGCCCAGATACATGTGCCGTCCTTCCCATTTCATGTTAGCGCCAAGATCAGGGGAAACCGCGAGGCATGCAAGCGGTCGCCTAGACCCCCAGAAGCCTGTGCGCCGTGTCGTCGTCGAGCCCGCGCATGGGCCCGGACCAGACGCTGCGGCCCCGTTCGAGGATCACCGCGCTGTCGGCCAGCTTGCGCAGGTCGCGCAGGGATTTGTCGACGATCAGGATCGACTGGCCCGCCTCCTTCAGCTCGGCGATGGCGTCCCAGATCTCGGCCCGAACCAGCGGGGCCAGACCCTCGGTCGCCTCGTCGAGGACCAGAAGCCGCGGGTTGGTCATCAGCGCGCGGCCGATCGCCAGCATCTGCTGCTCGCCCCCCGACAGCGAAGCGGCCAACTGGGTGCCACGCTCGGCCAGGCGTGGGAACAGGCGGCCCACGGCGGCGCGGCTCCACGGTCCCGGCCGCGCGGCGGCGGCGAGGTTTTCCAGCACCGTGAGGCTGGCGAAGCAGCGCCGCCCCTCGGGCACCAGGCCCAGCCCCAGCCGCGCCGCGCGGTGGCTGGGCAGCGCGTGCAGGTCGCGGCCGTCGAAGCGCAGCGTGCCCTGCGACGGGATCATCCGGCAGATCGACTTGATCGTGGTCGACTTGCCCATGCCGTTGCGGCCCATCAGCGCCAGCACCTGCCCCGGCGCGAGGTCAAGCGACACGTCGAACAGCACCGGAACCGCGCCATAGCCCGCCTGCAGGCCCTCGATATGCAGAAGCGCGCTCACAGGTCCCCCAGGTAGGCGCGGCGCACCTGGCGGTCGGCGCGCACCTCGTCCACGCGGCCCGACGCGATGACCCGGCCCGCCACGAGCACGCTGATCCTATCGGCCAGGGCAAAGACAGCATCCATGTCGTGCTCCACCAGCAGGATCGGCGCCTCGGTCCGCAAGGCATCGAGCAGAAGGGTCAGGTCGGCCGAGCCTTCGCCGCCGAGCCCCGCCATGGGTTCATCCATGACGAAGGCCCGGGGCGCGAGGCTGAGCGCGATGGCGACCTCGAGCAGGCGGCGCTGGCCATGGGACAGCGCCGCGGCCGGCATGTCGGCGACGCCGCCCAGCCCGACGCGGTCGATGGCCGCCAGCGCGCGGTCGTGCCGGTCGCCCCGCCCCAGCGCGCGGCGAAGCAGGCCATACCCGCCGCCGGCGCGCCCGGTGGCGCCAAGCGTTACGTTCTCCAGCACAGAATCTTCCATCGCCAAGGCCGAAACCTGGAAAGTCCGCGCCAGCCCCCGGCGCGCCCGCTGGGCCGGCGACGCGGCGGTCACGTCGATCCCGTCCAGCCGCACCTGCCCCGCATCGGGGACGAGGCTGCCGCAGATCTGGGCGATCAGGGTGGACTTCCCGGCGCCGTTCGGCCCGATCACGGCGTGGATTTCGCCCGGCCGGAGATCCAGCGACACGCCGTCGGTGGCCAGCAGCGCGCCAAAGGACTTTCGCAGCCCATGGGTGCTGAGCACCGCGTCAGACATGGGGCCCTGCCTTGCCGGTCAGCAGTCCGACGATACCCCCGCGCGCGAACAGCACGACGCCCAGCAGGATCGCGCCCAGCCAGACGTGCCAGAAATCGGTCAGCCCCCCCAGCCAATGCTCCAGCGTCACGAACAGGCACGCGCCGATCACCGGCCCCGCCAGCCGCCCGACGCCGCCGAGGATCACCAGCACGATCAGCTCGCCCGACAGCTGCCAGCTGAACATCGCGGGAGACACGAAGCGGTTCAGATCGGCGTACAGCGCGCCGGCCAGCCCGGTGATCGCGCCCGAGATGACGAATGCCACCAGCTTGACCCGCGTGGGCGAGATCCCCACGGCCGCCACCCGCGCCGGGCTTTGCCGTGCGGCGTTCAGCGCCAGACCCAGCGGCGCCGATCGCAGCCGCGCCGACAACAGAAGCGCCAGTACCAGCGCCGCGAAGCACAGGCCGAAGAACTGCACCGGCACCAGCGTGTCGACGCCGGGAAAGCTGTTGCGCAGGTAGATCGGCAGGCCGTCCTCGCCCCCGTAGGCCGACCAAGAGATCGCGAAGTAGTAGAACATCTGCCCGAAGGCGAGCGTGATCATGATGAAGTAGACCCCGCCCGTGCGCAGTGACAGAAGCCCGATCACCCAGGCCGCAAGGGCCGAGACGCAGATGGCCACCAGCCAGATGACCGGCATGGACTTGGTGCCTTCGATGGTCAGCGCCCCCAGTTCCAGCGGCGTGTAGCTCTGCGCGTGGAAGGCGAGGATCCCCATGGCGTAGCCGCCAAGGCCGAAGAACGCCGCGTGGCCCAGGCTGACCAGCCCGCCGTAACCCAGCGCGATATTCAGCCCCGTGGCGGCCAGTGCAAGGATCGCCGCGCGCGTCGCCAGCGTGATGGTGAATATCTCGCCCAGGGCCCACGCGCCCAGGGCGACGGCCAAAAGCCCGGCGACAGCGCCGATGGTGACGAGACGCTCGGGGATCATGCGGGCCGCGCGCCGCCGAAGAGGCCCGTGGGCTTCCAGACCAGCACGGCCCCCATGAGGATATAGATCAGCATCGACGCCAGCGCCGCGCCGGTCTGGGCGGCGGCCTCGGGCGCCATGGCGACCGACAGAACCAGCGGCAGGAAGATGCCACCCAGCGTATCCGTCAGCCCCACCAGCAGCGCGCCGATGAAGGCGCCCTTGATGGACCCGATGCCGCCGATGACGATGGTGACGAAGGCCAGGATCAAGACCGGCTCACCCATGCCGACCTGCACCGACTGGATCGCGCCCACGAGCGCGCCGGCCAGACCGGCAAGGGCGGCCCCCAAGGCGAACACCAGCGTGTAGAGCTTCGAAATGTCGACGCCCAGCGCCGCGATCATCTCGCGGTCGTCCTTGCCCGCGCGGATCTGCATGCCCAGCCGCGTGCGCTGGGTCAGCCACCACAACCCCGCCGCCACCACCAGCCCCACGCCGATCAGCGCAAGGCGGTAGAGCGGATACTGTATCCCGCCCGGAAGCGTCACCGGCCCCGACAAAGCGTCGGGAATGTCGAGATACAGGGGGAACGAACCGAAGACCCAGCGCGTGCCCTCGGAAAACATCAGGATCAGCGCGAAGGTCGCCAGCACCTGGTCCAGATGCGGCGCGTCGTAGAGCCTGCGGATCACCGCGACCTCGATCAGCACCCCGGCCAGAGCTGCGGCCGACAGAGCGGCGACCAGCGCCAGCGCGAAGGACCCGGTCGCGGCCGCCGCAAAGGCCGCCGCGAAGGCCCCCACCATGTAAAGCGAGCCGTGGGCGAGGTTGATCAGGCCCATCACCCCGAAAATCAGCGTCAGCCCGGCCGCCATGAGAAACAGCATGACGCCGAATTGCAGCCCGTTCAGGACCTGCTCGATCAGTAGGATGGCGGACATGGGGTCTTTCGGGTGGGCACGCCCCGGCTCAGGGCCGGGGCGGTCGCATTACATGTTGCACTCGGCCGCGTAGACGTCGGCGTGGTCTTCCAGCGCGGTGCCGATGATGCGGTTGGTGTAGACACCGTCTTCCTCGATCACCTCGCGGGCATAGATCGTCTGGATCGGGTGGTGGTTCGAGCCGAAGCGGAAATCGCCCCGGACGCTATCGAAATCGGCCTCTTCCAGCGCGGCGCGGAACGCGTCCTGGTCGGACACGTCCGCCTTTTCCATGGCCGAGATCAGCAGGTTCGCGGTGTCGAAGCCTTGGCTCGCGTAAAGCGACGGCAGCCGGTCGTATTCCGCGACGAAGCTTTCGACGAAGGCCTGGTTGGCCGCGTTGTCCAGGTCCTTCGACCACTGCGACGTGTTGGTGACGCCCAGCGCGGCGTCGCCCACGGCTTGCAGGATACCCTGGTCGAAGCTGAACGCGGGGCCGATCACCGGCTTGTCCACGCCGCTGTCCGCATATTGCTTGAGGAACGAGATCCCCATGCCACCGGGCAGGAAGAAGTAGACCGAGTCCGCGTCCGAGGCGCGGATGGCCGCGATCTCGGCGGCATAGTCGGTCTGGCCCAGCTGGGTGAAGGTCTCCTGCGCGATGTCGCCCTCGAACAGGCGCTTGTAGCCGGTCAGCGCGTCCTGCCCGGCCGGGTAGTTCGGCGCGAGGATGAAGCTGTTGGAATAGCCGACCTCGGACGCATATGCGCCGGCGGCCTCATGCAGGTTGTCGTTCTGCCAGGCCACGTTGAAATAGTTTGGGTGGCAGCCCCGCCCGGCCAGCTGCGACGGGCCCGCGTTGGGCGACAGGTAGAACTTGCCCTGCGCGGTGGCCGACGGCACCACCGCCATGGCGAGGTTGGACCAGATGATGCCGGTCAGCACGTCGACCTCTTCGGACTGGATCATCCGGTCGGCCAATTGCACCGCGATGTCGGGCTTGCGCTGGTCGTCCTCGATCACGACCTCGATGTCGTCGCGGCCCGATTGCTCGATGGCCAGCATGAAGCCGTCGCGCACGTCGATGCCCAGGCCGGCGCCGCCGCCCGACAGCGTCGTGATCATGCCGACCTTCACGTCGGCCATCGCCGCCGTGGCGCCGATCGCGCAGGCCGCCGTCGCAAGCAGAAGGTGTTTCATCTTCGTCTCCCCGGTGTTTGTCCCGGGGCGGACTTTTCGACAGGCGCGCGGGATATGCAACGCCAAAGCCCGACACGGGACGCGCCTTGCCCGCGCAGGGCGCAGGGCGCGCGGGATTTCATCGACGCGGCGCGGCCCGACCTCCGGTTGCCGCAACGTGAAGCGTGGCAGGCTTGCCATTCGCGCCACGCGCCGATTACCTTCCCCGGAAAACAAACCAGGGAGACCTCAAGTGAAACTCACCAAAACCGCTTTGCTGGCCACGACTGCGCTGGGCATTCTTGCCGGCGCCGCCTCGGCCGAAACGCTGCGCTGGGCGCGCGCGGGCGACAGCCTGACGCTGGATCCGCACGCCCAGAACGAGGGCCCGACCCACACGCTGGCCCACCAGATCTACGAGCCGCTGCTGCTGCGCGACACCGCGGGCGAGCTGGAAGGCGCGCTGGCCACCGACTGGGCCGTCAGCGAAGACGACCCCAATGTCTGGATCTTCACCCTGCGCGAAGGCGTGACCTTCCACGGCGGCGAGACCTTCGACGCCGAGGACGTGATCTTCTCGATCGAGCGCGCCAAGTCGCCCGACAGCGACATGAAGGAGCTGCTGAACTCGATCGTCGAAGTGCGCGCCGGCGAAGGCAACACCGTGGAATTCGTGACCGACGGTCCGAACCCGATCCTGCCGTCCAACCTCACCAACCTGTTCATGATGGACAAGGGCTGGGCCGAGGCCAACGGCGCCGTGGACGTGCAGGACTACGAAGGCGGCGAGACCACCTTCGCCGCGGCGAATGCCAACGGCACCGGCCCGTACATGCTGGAAAGCCGCGAGGCCGACGTCCGCACCGTGCTGGTCCAGAACGAGGACTACTGGGGCATGGACGAATTCCCCATGGACGTGACCCGGATCGAGTTCACCCCGATCCAGAACGCCGCCACCCGCGTGGCCGCCCTGCTTTCGGGTGAGGTCGACTTCATCCAGGACGTGCCCGTCCAGGACCTCGAGCGCGTGGACAGCTCGGACGGCCTGCAGGTGAAGAACGCGCCGCAGAACCGGACGATCTTCTTCGGCATGAACGTGGGCGCCGATGACATTGAGAACGACGATGTCGAGGGCGCGAACCCGCTGTCGGACGTGCGCGTGCGTGAAGCCATGAACATGGCGATCAACCGCGACGCCATCCAGCAGGTCGTCATGCGCGGCCAGAGCCAGCCCACCGGCGTCATCATGCCGCCCTTCGTGAACGGCTGGACCGAAGAGCTCGACGCCGTGCCGGAAGGCGACATGGAAGCCGCCAAGCAACTGCTGGCCGACGCGGGCTATCCCGACGGGTTCTCGATCCAGCTGGACTGCCCCAACGACCGCTACATCAACGACGAAGCGATCTGCCAGGCGGTCGTGGGCATGATGGCCCAGGCCGGAATCACCGTGAACCTGGACAGCAAGCCCAAGGCGCAGCACTTCCCGCTGATCTCGAACGGGACCACGGATTTCTACATGCTGGGCTGGGGCGTTCCGACCTTCGATTCGGAATACGTCTTCAACTTCCTCGTGCACACCCGTGGCGACGAGCTGGGATCCTGGAACGCCACCGGCTATTCCAACCCCGAGCTTGACGAGAAGATCGTGAGCCTGGCCTCGACCACCGACCTGGACGCGCGCAACGCGACCATCGCCGAGATCTGGGACACCGTGCAGTCGGAAACGCTGTACCTGCCGGTCCACCACCAGGTGCTGAACTGGGGTCTGTCGGGTTCGGTCGACACCGAAGTCCAGCCGGAAGACCAGCCGAAGTTCAAGTACTTCAGCATGAACTGATCCCCTCGGGGACACAGGTTCCGGGGGCGGCCGCCACGATCGGCCGCCCCCGCGTTTTTCCATCGGGCGCGTTTCGCGCCGATGCGACGGCCGGGCCCCGACACGCGTAGACGCAAGATGCGTGACAGATTGGCCAAAGGCGTTACCCTCGACCGCGTCCGTGACCCATGCGAAAGGCTGCCGCCATGCGATTCCTGACGATGACCCTCACCGCCCTCGCGCTCGGCGCGCCCGCCGCGGCCGAGACCTTCCGCTGGGCGGGGCAGACCGACCCGCAGACGCTCGACCCGCACGCGGTCAGCTCGACGCCCGTGCTGGGCTTCCTGAACAATGCCTACGAGGGCCTCGTCCGGCGCGGACAGGACATGACGATCGAACCCGCGCTCGCCACCGGGTGGGAGCCCATCGGCGACGGCGAAGGCTGGCGGTTCACCCTGCGCGAGGGCGTCACGTTCCACGACGGCGCGACCTTCGACGCCGACGACGTGATCTTCAGCTACGAGCGTGCATCGTCCGAGCAATCCGACGTGTCGTCGTGGTTCGCCCCCGTCTCGCGCGTCGAGAAGGTGGACCAGTATACCGTCGACATCTTCACCTCGGCGCCCAACCCGATCTTTCCCGACAGCATCGCAAACTGGATGATGATGGACAGCGGCTGGGCCGAGGAGAACGACACCGCCCGCCCCGACAAGGAGCAGGGAAACCACGCGACGCTGAACGCCAACGGCACGGGCGCCTTCAGGGTGACCGGGCGCGAGCCGGGTCTGGAGACCACGCTGGCGCCTTTCGACGATTGGTGGGGCGAGGCCGAGCACAACATCACCGAGGCGATCTTCACCCCGATCCAGAACCCGGCAACGGCCGTGGCCGCTCTGATCTCGGGCGACGTGGACATGATCAACCCCGTGCCCATCCAGGACGCCGAGCGGCTGGACGCCCGCGAGGGTGTGAAGGTCATAAAGGGGATCGAGGCGCGCGTCATCATGCTGGGCGTGGGCCACGACCACTCGCAGCTGAAATTCGGCGCCGATGCCGGTGAGCCGAACCCGTTCCAGGACGTGCGCGTGCGCCGCGCGGTGGCGCAGGCGATCTCGGTCCCCGCGATCCTGCAGACGATCATGCGCGGCAACGCCGAACCGGCCAGCCAGCTGGTCAGCCCCGCCATGCGCGGCTTTTCCGAGCCGAACGCCGAGGGCGTTACGCAGGACATCGAGTCCGCCCGTGCCCTTCTGGACGAGGCCAACTACGGCGACGGGTTCTCGTTCGGCCTGAAATGCCCCAACGACCGCTACCTGAACGACGAAGCCGTCTGCCAGGCCATCGTGTCGATGCTGGCGCAGGTCGGGCTGGAGGCCGAGCTGGAAACCATGCCGGTGCGCAACTACTGGCCCGAGCTGCGCGAGGACGCGTTCGACATGTTCCTGCTGGGCTGGTCGCCCGGCACCTTCGACGCCGAGCACCCGATCCGGTTCCTGGTCGCCACGCCCGAGGGCAACCTGGGCACCTGGAACTTCGGCGGCTTCTCGAACGACCGGATCGACGAGATCCTGCCGATGATCCAGTCCGAGATCGACGACACCCGCCGCCAGGAGCTGCTGGACGAGGCCGCCGCGATCATCCAGGACGAAGTGGCCTACGTGCCGCTCTACGTGCAGCCGCTGGTCTGGGGCGCGCGCGAGAGCATCGAGCTGGTCCAGCGGCCCGACGATTTCTTCATCCTGCGCTGGGTGCGCGTGAACTGAAACGGCCGGGGGCCAGCCCCCGGACCCCCGGAGGTATTTCTGGAAAGATGAAGCCGATGCCGATTTTCCCGACGATCACGCCGATGGCGGGGGCCGCCTGAGATGCTGGCTTTCGTGCTGCGCCGGGTGTTCCAGTCGATCATCGTCCTGCTGGTGGTGGGGCTGGTGGCGTTTTCCATGTTCACCTTCGTGGGCGACCCCATCGACAACATGCTGGGGCAGGAACGCACCCAGGCCGATATCGAGCGGCTGCGCCAGCAGCTGGGGCTCGATCAGCCCTTCGTCGTGCAGTACTGGAATTTCCTGCAGAACGCCGCGCAGGGCAATTTCGGCGTGTCCTACCGGCAGGGCCGCCCGGTATCCGAGATCCTGCTGGAACGCGCACCGGCGACGCTGGAGCTGGCGGCGGTCTCGGCTCTTTTCGCCATGGCGCTGGGCATCGGCCTGGGGGTCTTCACCGCCATCCGGCGCGACGGCGTGGCCTCGAACCTGATCATGTCGATCTCGCTGATCGGGGTGTCGCTGCCGACCTTCCTGATCGGCATCCTGCTGATCTGGGTCTTCGCGGTCGAGCTGTCTTGGCTGCCGTCCTTCGGGCGGGGCGAGGTGGTGCAGGTGGGCGGCTGGTCCACGGGGTTCCTGACGTCTTCGGGGCTGAAGGCGCTGATCCTGCCGGCGATCACGCTGGGGCTGTACCAGATGACGCTGATCATGCGGCTGGTGCGGTCGGAAATGCTGGAGGTGCTGCGCCAGGACTATATCCGGTTCGCCCGGGCCCGCGGGCTGCGCGAGCGCGCCGTCAACTTCCGCCACGCGCTGAAGAACACGCTGGTGCCGGTCATCACCGTCACGGGCCTGCAGCTGGGCGCGATCATCGCCTTCGCGATCATCACCGAGACGGTGTTCCAGTGGCCGGGCGTGGGCCTTCTGTTCATCAACGCCATCCAGTTCGTCGATATCCCGGTCATGGCCGCCTACCTCATGCTGATCTCGGTCATGTTCGTGGGCATCAACCTGATCGTGGATCTTCTTTATTTCGCCATCGACCCGCGCCTGCGGGCGGGCCGCGGCAAGGGACACTGACATGAGCGACGCGAGCCAGGGCGCCAGCCGCCACACCGATGCCAGCGCCGAGAAGCCGACCCCCAGATCGCGCTTCGGCCGGGCGTGGGAGTCGGACTTCGCCTGGAAGTTCCGCCATTCGCCGGTGGCGATCATCGCCAGCGCCGTCGCGCTGCTGATCGTGCTGGCCGCGATCTTCGCGCCGCTCATCGCGCCGGTGGATCCGTTCGATCCCGGCGCGCTGAACCTGATGAACGGGTTCACCCCGCCCGGCACGCCCAACGCCTTCACCGGCGAGACATTCCTGCTGGGCACCGACGACCAGGGGCGCGACGTCTTCTCGACGATCCTCTACGGGCTGCGCATCTCGCTGTTCGTCGGCGTCTCGGCGGTGCTGTTCGCGATGGTGCTGGGTGTCACGCTTGGGCTTATCGCGGGATATGTCGGGGGCTGGGTCGACACGATCATCATGCGCATCGCCGACATCCAGCTGACCTTCCCGTCGATCCTGGTGGCCATGCTGATCTTCGGGATCGCCAAGGGCGTGACCCCGGTGGAATACCGTGACCAGATGGCGATCTGGGTGCTGATCCTTGCGATCGGCCTGTCGGACTGGGTGCAGTTCGCGCGGGTGGTGCGGGGCGCCACGCTGGTGCAGGCAGGGCGCGAATACGTCCAGGCGGCGCGGCTGATCGGGCGCAAGGGCCCCGCCATCATGCTGCGCCACATCCTGCCCAACGTGCTGAGCCCCGTGCTGGTGATCGCCACCATCAGCCTGGCGCTCGCCATCATCGCCGAGGCGACGCTGAGTTTCCTGGGCGTGGGCGCGCCGCCGACGCAGCCGTCGCTGGGCACGCTCATCCGCATCGGCCAGGGTTTCCTCTTCTCGGGCGAGTGGTGGATCCTGTTCTTCCCCGCCCTGACGCTGCTGGCCCTGGCACTGTCCGTGAACCTGCTCGGCGACTGGCTGCGCGACGCGCTGAACCCGAGGCTGAAATGACCGACGCCGTCCTGTCCGTCCGCGACCTGGTGGTCGAGATTCCCACCCGCCACGCGGTGCTTAAGCCCGTGGACGGCGTCAGCTTCGACATCGCGCCGGGCGAGATCCTGGGCGTGGTGGGCGAATCCGGCGCCGGCAAGTCCATGACCGGCAACGCCGTGATCGGCCTGCTGGACCGGCCCGCCCATATCTCGGGCGGAGAGATCCTGTTGAAGGGCCAGCGGATCGACAACCTGCCCTACGCCAGGATGCGCAAGCTGCGCGGGGCCGAGATCGGCATGGTGTTCCAGGATCCGCTGACGTCGCTGAACCCGCTTCTGACCATCGGCGACCAGCTTTCCGAGACGATGATCGAGCACCTGGGCATCTCGCAAGCCGAGGCGCGCAAACGCGCCATCGCCGCCCTGGACGAGGTTGGCATCCCCGGCGCGGCGGATCGCATCGACAGCTACCCGCACGAATTCTCGGGCGGCATGCGCCAGCGGGTGGTCATCGCCCTTGCGCTTTGTGCCGAGCCGTCGCTGGTCATCGCGGACGAGCCGACCACCGCGCTGGACGTGAGCGTGCAGGCGCAGATCATCGCGCTGCTGCGGCGGCTCTGCCGTGAGCGGGACACATCGGTGATGCTGATCACCCACGACATGGGCGTGATCGCCGAAACGGCCGACCGGGTCGCGGTGGTCTATGCCGGTCGCCTGGCCGAACTGGGTCCCGTGGCCGAGGTGCTGGGCCGCCCCCGCCATCCCTATACGGAAGGTCTGATGGGCTCGACCCCCGCGGCCAGCGCGGGGCGCGCACGGCTGCACCAAATCCCCGGCTCCATGCCGCGGCTGGGCCACCTTCCGGCCGGCTGCCCCTTCCATCCGCGCTGCCCCAAGGCGCAGGACGATTGCCGCACCGACCCGGCGCCGACCCTGGCCGCCTGCAACGGCCGGGCCGCCTGCTGGCACCCCGTGAACAGCCCCGAATCCGAGGCCGCCGAATGACCGCCATCGTCACCGTCAAGAACCTGACCCGTCGTTTCGACGTCTCGAAACCCTGGCTGAACCGGGTGATCGAACGCCTTCCCAAGCGCAAGCTGGTCGCCGTGTCCGACGTGTCCTTCGACATCGAGGAAGGCACGACCTACGCGCTGGTGGGTGAAAGCGGCTCGGGCAAATCGACCATCGGCAAGATGCTGGTGGGCCTGCTGGACCCGTCCGAGGGCGCCGTCGAGATCGAAGGCGTGAACCTGGATACCGAGACGGATCGCGCGCGGATCGACAAGGTTCGCAGCGACATCCAGATGATCTTCCAGGATCCCTATGCCAGCCTGAACCCCCGCTGGAAGGTGCGCGACATCATCGCCGAACCGGTAGCCGCGCGCGGCGGCAAGACACAAGGCCTGGCCGAGCGGCTTCTGGAACAGGTGGGCCTGTCGGCCGACGACGCCGGCAAGTTCCCGCACGAGTTCTCGGGTGGGCAGCGGCAGCGCATCTGCATCGCGCGCGCCCTGGCGTCCGAGCCGAAATTCATCGTCTGCGACGAGCCCACATCCGCGCTGGACGTGAGCGTGCAGGCGCAGGTGCTGAACCTGATGTCGGACCTCAAGGACGATTACGGGCTGACCTACCTTTTCATCAGCCACGACCTGACGGTGGTCAGCCACATGGCCGACACGGTGGGCGTGCTCTACCTGGGACGCCTCGTCGAGGAAGCCGCGCCCGGGGATCTGAACGCGCGGCCCGCGCATCCCTATACGCAGATGCTGCTCGATGCCGCACCGCAGCTGGACGGGTTCGGGCGCGAGGTCGATCCGCCCAAGGGCGAGATCCCCGACCCGATCAATCCGCCGCCCGGCTGTGCCTACAACCCGCGCTGCCCGTTCGTCGTGGATCGCTGCCGCGAGGAACGTCCGCAACTGCGCCCCTTCGGTGCGGGCCGTGTCGCCTGTCACCGCGCGGAAGAGGTCGTGGCGCGGATGGACAAGGCGTCCTGAACGGGAGCGGCGCGCCAGCCGGTTGATCCCGGCAGATTTGAACGAAAACCTCTGATCGCGTGGAGCGGCGACTCAGGCGGCCGTGGCCCGGTAGGCTTCATCGGGCCCGGTGTCGCAATTCAACATGGCCAAGCCAGGCTCGGGGCGCACAAGGTCCAGGCTCCGTGTGTGGCGCGGCAAATCGCGCGCTTTGGCGTAGGGAAACGCCGGCCCGCCGTAGGCCGCATTCGCCCCCCGGGCCGCCAGGTCTGGCACCACGACGCCAAGCGCCGCCCGCGACAACGGCGACAATCCGGCCACGCCGCGCGGGCCGGGATAGAAGCTTTCGGTGGCGATCCCTTCCGAGATCACCGCGGCATGTCGCGGCAACAGGATGTGATGATAGGCCACCGGACGCGACGGGATCACCTGCCGCGCGCCGCCGCCCTCCATCCTGGCCAGCTGGATCGCGCGCGCAAGGCGGACGGTCCCGCCCAAGCGCACGGCGATACCGTGCTGCGGCGAGACCAGCATGGACCGGCCGGTTCCGGTCAACCCCGCGGACAGGCGCACGGGCCGCAGCGCGGGAGCCCCCCGGATCGCATCGTGTGACAGCTTCCGGCGTCCGTGCCACAGGACAGGCTGCGCGATGCCGTCATGGGTCAGGGCAAGGTCACCTGGCCGCAGGTCCTCGACCGCGCGTTCCCCGCCGGGCGTCGCGATGCGCGTCCCGGTCACGAAGCAGGGCATCCCTGCCGAGCGCATCTGGGCGCTGCTGGACATCTGCGAGGGCGCCACGCCCTGCATGACCAGCGTTTCGCCATTCGGGAAGGTCAGCAGCGCATTGCCGAACCCGTCGTCGCTGACCACCACGTCCCAGGGCTGCACCGGGCCGCCATTGGCGTCGGTCAGGCCCGAAACATCCAGCTGGTCGTTGTAGAACCCGTCGCTATCGTCGTCGCCGATATCGAAGTCGGTGATCGTGTCGTTGCCGAAGCCGTCGTAGAAGGTGAACGTGTCGTTCCCCGCCCCGCCGGTCAGCGTATCGTCTCCATCACCCCCGATGAGCGTATCGTTGCCCGCCGCACCATCCAGCGAGTCGGCGCCGGTATTGCCATAAAGCAGGTCCGCGCCCGACCCGCCGGCGATGCTATCGTCCCCTCCCCCGGCATCCAGCAGAACCGACGATCCGTTGGCGCTGCCGATCACCGTATCGGCCTGATTGGAAAGTTAGAAGCCTTCGATCTCGGAGAAGGTGATCGTGTCGGTACCGGTGCGGACCTGCCCCTGCTCGTTGCCGAAATACTCGACCGTGACGCCCGAGGTCATTCCCCGAAGTCGATTCCGTCCAGATCGCTTCCGGTGGTCACACCCTCGCCGCCGATGACGGTGTCCGCACCGTCGCCGTCGTTGATGACGAACAGGTCGCCATCATCGCCGCCGTACATCAGGTCTTCGCGTTCGCCGCCGTCGATGGTGTCGGAACCGGCATCGCCATAGATCGTGTCGTCGCTCAGCCCATCGCTGCCGCTATCGATGATCAGGTCATCGCCGGCGCCGCCATAGATCGTGTCGGTATTGTTCCCGCCATCCAGCGTGTCGTTGCCGTCGCCGCCTTCCAGGATGTCGGTGCCGCCATCGCCTTGCAGGTTGTCGTTGCCGGACCCACCCGCCAGTGAGTCATTTCCTCCCTCGCCGTAGAGGGTGTCGGCTCCGTCCCCGCCCAGAATGGTATCGGCACCATCGCCAGCCCAGACCATATCGTTGCCTGCGCCGCCATCGATATAGTTGGCGCCGGAAAGCTGGACATCGGCCTGATCATCGATCAGGTCGTTGCCGTCTCCCCCGAAGACGGTATCGTCCCCCGTTCCGAAATAGATCGTGTCGTTGCCGCTGCCGCCGGTGACCGAGTCCGCACCGTCGCCGGCCGAGATGGAATCGGCGCCCGCGCCGCCGGAAATCGTATCGTTCCCCGTGCCGCCGACCAGCGTGTCATTCCCGTCCTCGCCATCAAGACGGTCGTTGTCGGCGCCGCCATCCAGGTAGTCGCCCACCGACGATCCATAAAGCGTGTCCGATCCGCCTTCGCCGTAGAAGGTATTGCTATCGGCGGCGGAATTGATGCCCCCGGCATCGTCGATAACGTCGTTGCCGTCGCCGCCGTAGACCGTGTCGTTCCCCGCGCCGGACAGGATCGAGTCGTTCCCGCCCCCTGCGTTGACGACATCGTTTCCGGTGCCGGTACTGAAGCTCTCGGCGCCGCTCGATCCCGTGATGGTGTCATCGCCCGGGGTGGACCGCAGGTCGTTGAAATAACCGAAAAGCGTGGTTCCGCCGAGCGTCGCATCGTAGGTGCCGCCGGCAGCGTTGTCGCCCACGCTGAAGGTCGTCGTCCCGTCCGAAATGAACAACTCGCCGGTCTGGTAGTCGATGTCGATCGAATACCCGGAACCGAGCGCGGTGAAGTCGAGGACATGGCCCGTCGCAGACTCGGAAATGCCTGACCAAAAGGCCGGGCTGTTCCAGTTGGACGTTGTGACTGAATATGTCGCCATGAAATGGACCTACTGCGCGCAAGTCCCTGTGTAAGCTCCGAAATCGCTCCCATTGGGAAGACAATACGGCGGGAAGCTGACGATTGGCTCGCAATTTTCGGTCGCGAGATTGCAACGCGGGCGACGGGACGTTCGGGGGAAGATCCGATGGTGCTGCCGGAGAGATTTGAACTCTCGACCTCTCCCTTACCAAGGGAGTGCTCTACCCCTGAGCTACGGCAGCGGACCCGTTCGGTGGCGGGTGCATAGACGCGATGCGAATGTGACGCAAGAGGGTTGGGCGGGCTTTTTGCGGGGCATTGCGTGGGGGCGCGCGCGGTCAACTGGACCCCTCTCCGGCCATGGGCTAGGACGGGCGTATGACAGACGCGCGGAAGCCCCAACAAAAGCCCAGCGACGCCGAGTTGCGCGCCCAGCGCTTGAAGGCCGCGCTCAAGGCAAATATGGCCAAGCGCAAGGCGCAGGCGCGCGCCCGGAAGGCCCCCGAAGGCCCCTCCGACGACACTTCCGAGCAGTAGGACGACCCGATGGACTCAATTCTCGTCAAAGGCGGCACCGAGCTTGCGGGCGAAATCCCCATCGCCGGCGCAAAGAACGCGTGCCTCACGCTCATGCCCGCCACGCTTCTGAGCGACGGGCCGCTGACCCTGACCAACGCGCCGCGGCTGTCGGACATCCGCACCATGACCGAACTCCTGCGCAGTCTCGGGACCGAGGTCACGACGCTGCAGGACGGCCAGGTTCTGGCGCTGTCGTCCCACGCGCTGAGCTCGACCCGCGCCGATTACGACATTGTTCGCAAGATGCGCGCCTCGATCCTGGTGCTGGGCCCGCTGCTCGCGCGCGAAGGCCACGCCGAGGTTTCGTTGCCCGGCGGCTGCGCCATCGGCGCGCGCCCCGTCGACCTGCATCTCAAGGCGCTCGAGGCGCTGGGGGCCGAGCTGGACCTGCGGGACGGCTACGTCCACGCCAAGGCGCCGGCCGGCGGGCTCCAGGGCGGCGTGGTCGACTTTCCGATCGTGTCGGTCGGCGCTACGGAAAACGTGCTGATGGCCGCGACGCTCGCCCGCGGCACGACCACCATCAAGAATGCCGCGCGTGAACCCGAGATCGTGGACCTGGCCCGCTGCCTGCGCGCCATGGGCGCCCGGATGGACGGCGAAGGGACCGACACGATCACGGTCGAGGGTGTCGACACGCTGGGCAGCGCGACCCACCGCGTGGTCACCGACCGGATCGAGCTGGGCACCTACATGCTGGCCCCCGCGATCTGCGGCGGCTGGGTCGAATGCCTCGGCGGATCCATCGAACTGGTGGGCGCCTTCTGCGAGAAGCTGGACGCCGCCGGCATCTCGGTCGAGGAAACGCCGAACGGCCTGAAGGTCAGCCGAAAGAACGGCCGCGTGCAGGCCGTGGACGTGACGACCGAGCCGTTCCCGGGCTTCCCGACAGACCTGCAGGCGCAGATGATGGCCCTGCTCTGCACCGCCGAAGGCACGAGCGTCCTGCACGAGACGATCTTCGAGAACCGTTTCATGCACGCGCCCGAGCTCATGCGGATGGGTGCGCGGATCGACGTGCAGGGTGGCACGGCGCGGGTCACGGGCGTCGAGCGGCTGAAGGGCGCGCCGGTCATGGCCACCGACCTGCGCGCCTCGGTTTCGCTGATCCTCGCCGGGCTGGCCGCCGAGGGCGAGACGACCGTCAACCGCGTCTATCACCTCGACCGCGGCTACGAGCGGGTGGAGCACAAGCTGGGGGCCGTCGGCGCCCACGTGGAAAGGATCGCAGGACAGTGACCGAAGACGCCCGTTTCGAAGACGCAAGCCCCGCCCCCCTGCGGCTGCGCGCCATGGATGCCGAGGACCTGCAGGTGATCTCGTCGCTGGTGCAGGACGCCGTTTTCCCCATCACCGAGATGACGTGGCAGCGCAGCCAGCGCCGGTTCGCCCTGCTGATCAACCGCTTCCGCTGGGAAGACGCGGCCGTGGGCCGGGCCGAGCGGGTGCAATCGGTGCTGGCGTTCGAGGACGTGCAGGCGGTCAAGACCAGCGGGATCGACCGCGGCGACCGTGACCTGGTGCTGTCGCTGCTGTCGATCACGCTGGAGCCCGGCGAGGACGGCACCGGCCGCGCGATCCTGTGGCTGGCGGGCGACGGGGCGATCGCCGTCGATGTCGAGGCGCTGGAAGTGTCGTTGCGCGACGTGACCCGGCCCTACCTTGCGCCGTCGGGCAAGGCCCCGCAGCACGGTGAGTGACCGCCTTCAAGCGCGGCGCGACCAAGGTCGATCGACCCGCGACACCGCCGGGCTTGAGGCGGGTGCGGCACGGCGCTAGACCGTCGCGCGAAAGGATTTCCGCCATGCCGCACCGTCTGAGCACGGACGCCCCCGATTTCGAGACGCGCTTCGCCCAGCTTCTCACCCTGAAGCGCGAGGACAGCGTGGACGTGGATGACGCGGTGGCCGCGATCATCGCGGACGTGCGCAAGCGCGGTGACGCGGCGCTGATCGAGCTGACGCAGAAATTCGACCGCGTGCGGCTGACCTCCGACACGCTGGCCTTCACCGAGGCCGAGATCGACGCCGCCATCGCCGAGATTCCGCCCGAGGAGCGCAGCGCGCTGGAACATGCGGCCGCACGCATCCGCGCCTATCACGAACGCCAGATGCCCGAGGACAGCCAGTGGACGGATGACGCCGGGGCGACGCTGGGCTGGCGCTGGGGCCCAGTGGATGCCGCCGGGCTCTACGTGCCGGGGGGGCTGGCCTCCTACCCGTCCTCGGTGCTGATGAACGCCATTCCGGCCAAGGTCGCAGGGGTCGAGCGCCTTGTCGTCACCGCACCCACGCCCGATGGAAAGGTGAACCCGCTGGTGCTGCTGGCCGCGCGACTGGCAGGCGTCGACCGGGTGCTTCGGATCGGCGGGGCGCAGGCCATCGCCGCGCTGGCCTACGGCACCGAAAGCGTGCCGCCGGTGGACAAGATCACGGGGCCGGGCAATGCCTATGTCGCCGCCGCCAAGCGCCGGGTCTTCGGCCGGGTGGGCATCGACATGATTGCCGGGCCATCCGAGATCCTCGTCATCGCGGACGAGGACAACGACCCCGACTGGATCGCGCTGGACCTGCTCAGCCAGGCCGAGCACGACGAGTCGGCGCAGTCGATCCTCATCACCACCTCGGCCCCGCTTGCCGACGCGGTGGCCGGCGCGGTGGCCGCACGGCTGGAAACGCTGGAGCGTCGCGCCATCGCCGGCACGAGCTGGGAGGCCAACGGCGCCATCATCGTGGCCCGCGACTTGGGCGAAGCCGCGGCACTGGCCGACCAGATCGCGGCCGAGCACCTTGAGCTCTGCGTGGCCGACCCGCAGGCGCTGGCCGCGAATATCCGCCACGCGGGCGCGATGTTCCTGGGCAAGTGGACGCCCGAGGCCATAGGCGACTATATCGGCGGCCCCAACCACGTGTTGCCAACCGCGCGGTCGGCGCGGTTCTCGTCCGGCCTGTCGGTGATGGATTTCCTCAAGCGCACCACGATGGCCCAGATGACCCCCGCCGCGCTCAGCGCCATCGGCCCCGACGCCGCGACGCTGGCCCGGTCGGAAAGCCTTGAGGCCCATGGCCTCAGCGTGCAGGCCCGGCTGGACCTGCTGAACCGATGAGCCGTCTCTACAAGGTCGAGATCGACGAGACCGGGCTGCCCGTCCCGTCGGCGGAAATGGACCAGGAGCGCCGCGTCGCGATCTTCGACCTCGAGGAAAGCAACAGCTTCGCCCTTGTCGACGGCCCCGAGGGCGCCCTCGCGCTCACCCTAGGCATGCAGGCGGGACAGGTCCGTTTCGACCTGGCCAACGACGCCGGGCGCAAGGCGGACGCCTTCACCCTGTCCATCGCGCCGCTCACGCAGGCGATCAAGGATTACGCCACGCTGTGCGACAGCTATGCCGAGGCGGTGAAGACCCTGCCCCCCGCCCGGATCGAGGCCGTGGACGCCGCGCGGCGCGACATTCACACCGAGGCCGCGCGTCAGCTGCAGTCGGCCCTTGCGCCGCATGTGACGGTGGACGCGGCAACCGCGCGCCGGCTGTTCACCCTGATCTCGGTCATGGCGCGCGACGATTAGGCGGGTACGGCGAATCCGGCTTGAATTAGGACCGCTTTCGCACCATTTAGTGCCATGCCCCGAACTGGCGGGGCGGTAAAACAGGATTGACCATGGCCAAGGAAGAACTGCTCGAATTTCCCGGTGTCGTAAAGGAACTCCTGCCGAACGCGACATTCAGGGTCGAGCTGGAAAACGGCCATGAGATCATCGCGCACACGGCAGGCAAGATGCGCAAGAACCGCATCCGCGTTCTGGCCGGCGACAAGGTTCAGGTGGAGATGACTCCGTATGACCTGACCAAAGGGCGCATCAACTATCGCTTCAAGTAACGGGGCCCGAACGGCCCCGCTATCCAAGACCACGAGGACCCGCGCGATGGGGGACAGTCTGCGACTGGTTCTGGGCTCGGGGTCGCCCCGGCGGCGCGAGCTTCTGGCGCAGATCGGTCTGACGCCGGCCGATATCCGGGCTCCGGATATCGACGAAACCCCTTTAAAGGGCGAGCTGCCGCGTCCCTATTGCGCCCGCATGGCCGAAGAAAAGGCCGCCGCCGTGACCATCGCGACGGACGAGGTCCTGCTTTGCGCCGACACCACCGTCGCCATGGGTCGCCGCATTCTCGGCAAGCCTACGGACGAGGCCGAGGCGCGCGATTTCCTCGCCCGCCTGTCGGGCCGTCGCCACCGGGTCTATACCGGCGTGGCCGTGCGCCGCGGCGCACAAAGCTGGTCGCGCACGGTCGAAAGCACGGTGAGGCTCAAGCAGCTCTCCAAGGATGACATCGACGGCTACATCGCCACGGGCGACTGGCGGGGCAAGGCGGGTGGCTACGCCATCCAGGGCCCCGCCGCCGTGCTGGTGGCGTGGATGCAGGGCAGCTTCAGCGGCGTCGTCGGCCTGCCGCTGCACGAGACGGCGAACCTTCTACAGGCCGCCGGACTGCCGATCTGGGGGGCACGATGAAGGGTCGCAGCGTTCATCTCGACAGCTGGAACGGCCGGCTGGCCGCCGCCATGCTGGTGGACGGTCAGCTGGACGACCTGCTGATCGCCCCGCCCGACGATCGGCCCCAGCCCGGCGCCATCTACCGCGCCACGGTCGACCGCCCGCTCAAGGGCCAGGGCGGCGTCACCGTGCGCCTGCCCCACGGGCGCGGTTTCCTGAAGAAGGCCAAGGGCCTTGCCCCCGGGCAGGATCTCGTGGTGCAGGTCACCGGCTACGCCGAGCCGGGCAAGGCGCCGCCGGTTACGGCCCGGCCTCTGTTCAAGTCGCGCCACGTGATCGTCACCCCGGATGCGCCCGGCTACAACGTCTCTCGCAGCGTCCGCGACGACGACCGGCGCGACGCCCTGCTCGCCATCGCGCACGAGGTCGCGGGACCGCCGGACCGGATCGGCCTGATCCTGCGCTCGGCCGCCGCCGAGGCCGACGATGGCGAAATCGCCGAGGACATCGCCGCCACGCTCGAGCTGGCCGAACAGTTGCAGACCGACAGCGGGACGGGCCCCGAACTGCTGTTCGACGGTCCCGACCCCCACATGCTGGCCTGGCGCGATTGGCCGATGCCCGACGCGCTGTTCGGCGAACCGGGCAATTTCGTCGATCACGGCATCCTGGACCATATCGACCTGCTGGCATCGTCGCACGCCGAGCTGGGCAGCCACGGCTGGATCAGCGTCGAGCCGACGCGCGCGCTGGTGGCCGTGGACGTGAATACCGGCGGGGACAGCTCGCTGGCGGCCGGTCTGAAAACCAACATCGCCGCCGCGCGCGCCCTGCCCGCGCAGCTGCGCTGCCGTGGCCTCGGCGGCCAGATCACCATCGATTTCGCCCCCTGCCCCAAGAAGGACCGGCGCACGATCGAGCAGATCCTGCGCGCGGCCTTCCGCACCTGCCCCGTGGATACGGTGCTGGCCGGCTGGACGCCGCTGGGCGCGTTCGAGCTGCAGCGCAAGCGCGACCGCCTGCCCCTTCACGAACTGCCCGAGGTGCATCCATGAGCTGCCCGATCTGCGCCAAGCCGACGGACCAGACCTACCGTCCCTTCTGCTCGCGCCGCTGTGCCGACGTCGACCTGGCGCGCTGGCTGAACGGCAGCTACGCGGTGCCCGCGGAAGAGGACGAGGACTGGTCGAAGGACCCCGACAAGGACGTCGGCAAGCCCCATTGAGGCCATGCAAAAATCTGCGTCCGCCCCTCTGGACCTTTGCCCGGAGCCCGTCTAAACCGCACCCACCCGAGGGGCTTCGCCCCTGACCCGTGCCCGGGTAGCTCAGGGGTAGAGCAGTGGATTGAAAATCCTCGTGTCGGTGGTTCGATTCCGCCCCCGGGCACCAGTTCTTCTCACGAGGTTGCAGTCCGTCAGTAGAGCAAGTGCGCTTTTTGGGCATGCTGTCAATCGCACGACGTCAAGCCACCTATCCGCTGACCAATAGTGCGGGCGGCCGACGCTAGCGGCAACCAATAGCAAGGTCCGCAAGAAACCGTTAGCTGCCAAGTCCACTGGGGCGTGGGCCAGTTGCTCTTCCTCGCGCTTGTGAAAGATCATCTACAGTGACGACAAGATCGGAGATCTACTTATCTGCGATCACCAAGCGAAGGTCGACAACTTCGAGCAAATCGGCTGGCATGCTGCCAAGACCCACCGCTCTCCTTAAAATCGCCACAATCCAAGCCGCCATTCTGCCCAGAAACTGTTCTCAAACTGAGAACCAAATCAGCGTCTGGGTTGGTTCTGTTGACCATCTACACGGTCACAACTTCGAACTGGAACAGCCCGGCCTTTTGGTCGGGCATTTCCGAGTCGTCGGGTGGTCATGAGCTCGACTTCTGGGATCTGCCTGCAAGCTATACCGTCGAAGTTGATCTCGAAGCCGGAGAGCTGACCCTCTCTGACGGCACCACGACGTTTACCGTGGGTGATACAGCGGCGACAGGCACCTACGACGTCACGCTTGGCGGGGCCACGCAATTCAGTTTCTTCAATCTGGTCTCAACTTCCCAGGGGCAAGATACCCTGTTGGGGACCGATGCAAGTGAAGAGTTCTACGGCGGCGACGGCGCGGACCTGATCGAAGGTCGGGGAGGTGACGATGCGATCTTCTTCTGGAGCGGCGACGACACGGTCTTCGGCGGGGATGGCAATGATCTCATCGAAGACCGGAGCGGCTTCAATTACACCGGTGAGAATTCGTTGGATGGGGGCGCAGGCAACGACACTGTATTTGCCGGTGGTGGCAACGATATCCTGTTGGGCGATGCCGGAGCGGACTCCCTTATCGGCGAGGACGGAAACGACGTGCTGGTCGGTGGCGCGGGGGGTGACGCGCTGTCGGGCGGCAGCGGCACGGACACCGCTAGCTACGAAGGCTCAAGCGCGGCGGTCTCGGTCAACCTCGACACCGGCAACGCGTCGGGCGGCGATGCGTCGGGCGACACGCTCAGCAGCGTCGAGAACCTGACCGGATCGTCTTTCAACGATACGCTTACGGGAGATGCAGGCAACAATCGGATCGAGGGCGCTGACGGGTCCGATTTACTTCGGGGCGGCTCGGGCGACGATACCCTGATCGGCGGCGACGGCGTGCGCGACACACTGGATGGAGGTGCGGGCAACGACAGCATTGAAGGCGGCGCCGGACAGGATGCCGTATTCATCAATGAAAACGACGGGATCGATACGATCGATGCGGGCGGCACCGCCGAGGATGCCGTCGGCGATTACCTCGATCTGAGGTCCTCTGGCGCCGACGGTGTCTCGGTCACCTTCGATACCACAGACGGAAGCGGAAGCTACGCGTATCTTGGCTCTGGGTCCAGCTTGGGCACATTTTCGAATTTCGAACAGGTATTCACCACCAACAACGATGATTTCATCGACGCCACGGCGACCACCGGAAACGGAACCTATGTGAATGCTCGCGCCGGTGGCGATACCATACTTGGCGGCATCATCGGCGAGACCTTCGATGGCGGCGACGGTAACGACAGCCTCGATGGCGGCGGCGGCGGCGACACGCTCGTCGGGGGCAACGGGAACGACACGCTGCTGGGCGGGCTGGGTGACGACTCGATCCTCGGCGGCGACGGGGTCGACTCGATCGTCGGGGGCGACGGCAACGACACCATCGACGGCGGGGACCGCACCGACACCATCCGCGGCGGGGCCGGAAACGATCTGCTCATCGATACCGGCGACGCCTCGCTCAGCGACGACACCATCTACGGCGAGGCGGGCAACGACACGATTGCGGGCGGCGTGCGCGAGGATCTGCTTGATGGCGGGGACGACGCCGACGATTTCCTGATCGACGACGCCTTCGGCGCGGACACCATCATCGGCGGCGAGGGCGTGACCACCGGGATCGATCGCGACCGGATCGACTTCAGCGGGATGGCCGCCTCGGGGGTCGCGCTGACCTATACCGCCGCCGAGGCGGGTTCGGCCACGGCGGCAGGCGACACGCTGACCTTCACCGGGGTCGAGGCGATCACGCTGACCAATCTTGCCGACAGCGCCGATGCCACGGCCCTGTCCGTCGGGGTCGAGATAGACGGGCTTGGAGGCGACGACACGCTGCTGGGCGGCGGCGGCACGGACACGCTGCTGGGTGGCGGCGGCAGCGACGTCCTGAGGGGCGGCGACGGCAACGACAGCCTCGATGGGGGCGCGGGTGACGACCTGCTGACCACCGGCCAGGGCCAAGACACACTGCTGGGCGGCGACGGCAACGACACGCTGATGAACTCGGCCGGCGACGACAGCCTGGTGGGCGGCACCGGGGACGACAGCCTGGTGGCGAGCGCGGGCAACGACACGCTGGAAGGCGGCGCCGGGTTCGACACGCTTTACGGGGGCACCGGCGACGACAGCCTCGACGGCGGGGCGGATGACGACCTGCTGGTAGCCGACATGGCGGGCGTCACCTTCAACGCCACCGGAACCGACGGCGTCGGGCTGGCCTCCGGAATTGCCGATTTTCCCACCACGCAACTGAGCTACGAGATTACATTCAGCTCGACCATGCCGCTGGATGATCTGCCGCTCGGCTCATATGCGGTCAGTGGCTCAGGCAACGAGTTCATGCTCGAAGTCGTAGGCGGGAATTTCACCTACTATGTCGACGGGGGCTCACCAGTCGACACCGGCATTTCCGCGGCTCCCTATTTCGACGGCAACCCACACACCGTCGGGATCACTTGGGACAGCGCCACTGGCGACGTCAGGATCTATGGCGACGGCACAGAGATCTTCTCGGATACCCACGCCGCCGGTAGCACGCTGACCCAGGGTGGCACATTTGTGTTGGGACAGGATCAGGATGAAGTCGGCGGTGGATTCGATCCAACGCAGGTCTTCATTGGCACGATTTATGGCACGCGGCTCTACGACGATGTCCGCACTTCGCCAGAGATGCTCGATGGCGCGCTCGGCCCCATCGCAGACACTTCCGACGCGAATCTGATCGCCAACTGGGTCGCCGATACGGACGCGGCGACCTTCACCGACACGACCGGTAGTCATTCGATGGCGATGTCGGGCGACGTCGCCGCACGTTGGAGCGCCGGGGCCGACACCCTGCTAGGCGGCTCCGGCGCGGACACGCTTTACGGCGGTGGCGGCGCGGATACGCTCGATGGCGGCTTTGGGGCCGACGCCATCGACGGTGGCGAAGACGCCGACACGTTCCTCGTCAGCGATGGGTTCGGCAACGACACGATCACAGGCGGCGAGGGAGTTACCTCGGGCACCGATCACGACAGGATCAACCTTTCTGATCTGTCCGGCCCCGTCACTGTCAGCTACATCGGTGACGAGGCCGGCACGATAACCGATGGGACCGACACGGTCACTTTCTCCGAGACCGAAGCGCTCATACTGACGGGCTTCGACGATTACCTGGACGCGACTGCCGACACGACCGGCACGGGTATCGACGTGCAAGCGGGCGCAGGTAACGACACTATCGTCGGCTCAGACGAGGAAGACCTGGTAGACGCAGGAGCTGGTGATGACATCGTCTACACCGGTGCCAACAATGACACCATCGAGACGGGCGACGGCTCGGACACGATCTACCTCGACGACAGCGACGGTGGGTCGAGCAATGTCCTCACCGACGGCGGGACAAGCGGGATTGACCGGATCATTCTGGCAACAGGATCTGGCAGCTACCGAATTCAAGGGACATTCTCGGACGCGCAAGGCTTTGAAATTATCGACGGCAGTGGCGCGAGCGGCGATGTCTTGGGCACGCAGGACGCCTTTGCGAATTTCGACTTCACGAATGTGACTTTGCTTGGTGTCGACGGGATCGAGGGCACGGCCCAGGCCGATACGATCCTCGGCTCGGCTGCGGCGGACTCGATCGACGGCTTGGACGGGTCCGACAGCCTGTCCGGCGGCTTGGGCGATGACACGATCAGGGGTGGTCGCGGCGATGATACCCTGGCGGGCGGCGACGGGGCCGACCGTCTTGACGGGGGACTGGGGTTCGACACGGTGTCGGGCGGCGATGGTAACGACACGATTGTCAGCGTCGGCGACGACACCCTGTTCACATCCTACGAAGACCTGGTCGCGGGCCTTTCCGCCACCACGCATATCCGGTTCGAAGAAACGGCTGGCGGAACGGCCGCGGACTCCATCGGCGCCAACGATGGCACCGTTTCGGGCGGCGTCAACCTGAGCGCGACGGGCGTGGACGGCAGCTCGTCCGCGGCCGACTTTTCGGGCTCCAACAGCACGGTCGGTCTCGGAAACGCGGCGAGCCTTAATCCCTCGGTCGGGACGTATCAGTTCTGGGTCAACCCCGCCACGGTCAACGGCTTCCTGCTGGATAGTTCCGCCAACACCGAAGCCGAGGGCATGCGGGTTCAGATGAACGCCGGCCAGATCGAGGTCACGTTCTACGATGGCGGCGACAATCTGATCCTGCAAAGCAGCGGCGGCGCACTGGCCGCAGGGTCGTGGTCGCATGTCGCCATAACCTGGGACGGCAGCAACGTTCGGCTGTTCGTCGACGGCATCGAAGAGGATAGTGCCGCATCAGCCTTCAACGTCTCTGGAAATACGAATGACCTTGTCCTCGGCGCGAAAGACGACGGCGGGTCTTTCAACAGTTTCTTCGACGGGCGGATCGACGAGTTCGGGGTTCACAACACCGCGCTGACCGCCACCGAGCTTGCGGATTTGACGGCGGCAGGGCCCGCCGGGGGTCTTATCGAGATCCAGCCGGACAGCTATGATGGCGGCCTTGGCAGCGACATGGTGGATTATTCCGCCTCGACCGCCGCGGTGGATGTAAATCTGGCCACGTTCACGGGTGTGGGCGGTGCCGCCGAAAGCGACAGCTACACCGGTATCGAGAATGTCACCGGATCGGCATTCGCGGATTCCATAACCGGCGACGCCGCCGACAATGTCCTGCTTGGCGGCGGCGATGCCGACACGATCTCGGGCGGCGACGGCGACGATTACATCGATGGCGGCGCGGGCGATGACGTGCTGTCCACCGGGCTGGGGCAGGACACGCTGATCGGCGGCGACGGCAACGATACTCTCACCAACGCCGCGGGCGACGATAGCCTGGTGGGCGGGGCGGGCAACGACAGCCTGGTGGCGACCGATGGCAACGACACGTTGGAAGGCGGGGATGGAAATGACACGCTCGATGGCGGCGCCGACGACGATAGCCTAACTGGTGGCTTGGGCGATGACAGTCTCACCGGCGGCACCGGAGACGACATCTTCGTCTACGCCCCTGGTGACGGCAACGACACGATTACCGATTTTAACACGGGTAATACGGGCACTCTCTCGGACGGGGACAGCGCCAATAACGATTTCATCGATCTCAGCGCATTCTACGATGACATTTGGGAACTCCAAGGCGACCAGGCCGATGATGGCATTCTGAACCAGTCGAACAGCACGGACATAAATGGAAATGCGGTCGATTATTCCGACAACACCTCCATGGGGTCTGGGAGCCTTACATTCTCTAGGGCGTCCGCCGATGGTTCGTCGTTCACGTCGGAAAATACTGGTGTCGTATGCTTTGCCGCACGCACGCGCATCGAGACAGGTCGAGGTAATGTCCCGATCGAAGACCTCCGGGTCGGCGATCTGGTCATTACCTTGGATGATGGCCCCCAACCAATCGAGTGGATTGGATCTCGTCGGGTAAGCCGACACGAACTGGCGGCGCGCGAGAACCTTCGCCCGATCCTTCTGAAGCGCGGATGCCTGGAGTTGAAACGTGATCTTCTCGTCTCGCCGCAGCACGGTATGTTGGTCGGCGACAATTTGGTCAGAGCGAAACACCTGGTGAAACATCTTCGCGGCTGTCGCATCGCGCATGGGAAGCGCCATGTGACCTACTTTCATCTGATGTTGGCCAAGCACCAGATCCTGTTCGCGGAAGGTGTCCCCAGCGAAAGCTTCTACCCCGGTCCGACCGCCGTGAAGATGATGTCACCCCGGGCGCGCGACAGCCTCTTTGAGACATTTCCGGAGCTTCAGCACGCCAAGACCAAGACGGAGGTCGCTGAGATCTATGGGAAACCGGCTTATCCATATTCAAAGCCATAAGCTTCAATCCTAACAAGGTTCTCGGGCTGGGCCACTGGGTCCCGCCGGCGAGATGAGAACGCAACCGCTCAAGCAACCCAAGAAAGTTCGACAACCGGGCGCCGCTAATACAGGAGCGAAAGCGCGAGCGAGGTGCGCGGGCGATCAGAAAGGTCCCACCTCAGCCCTCGGCATCGTGTTCGACCGTCCCGAGCCGATAACACGTGCAATCTGAAGGAGTATAGCGATGACGGCGAACTGGCCCAGAATGACAGCAGGCCAGATCAGACCGAATTGCGGATCAAAATACTTTTGCGGGCCGAACGAAACCAGAGCGCAGAGAGCCGCAAGGCCACTTAAGCCCCGACCGACCGCTGTCGTGACCGGTTCGACGATGGCCGCTGCGAGCGCCAGGGCGATCGAAGCGCCAATAAAAGGCGCGATCCCGAAAAGCGGTGTGACGACCGGCGGATGCGGTCTGATGCCGGCATAAAGCGCCGAGAGCATGACAAGCTGAAGAACGATCAGGGTTGCCAAAGCGGCGGCAACGCAGCGGTTGGGACTTGGCATAGCAATCTCTCCAAAAGCGTAATGTTCGTTACGGTTGCCCCTATCCGTAATGTTGGTTACGGACTCTGTCAATCCACGAGAGAGACGCATGCGCCAAGAAAACCGCTCCATCCGACAGCAACAGATCGAGGCCGCGGCCTACGCGGTGCTCGAAGCGAAGGGCTATGGCGGCACCTCTATGCAAAGCATCGCCAAGCAGGCGCGCGCCTCGAACGAAACCCTTTACAAGTGGTATGGCGACAAGCAGGGGCTCTTCCAGGCGCTCGTCACTCGGAATGCTGCTGAAGTGAAGGGCCATCTGGAGGCGAAGCTGGAGACAGATCACGATGCCCTGTCTATTCTCGGAAGCCTCGGTCCGAAGCTGCTGGACCTACTGACCGGCGACCGCGCGGTTGCGTTGAACCGCGCTGCCGCCGCTGATCCCACGGGCGAACTGGGCGCCACGATCTCGGCCTCCGGACGCGAAGCCGTTTCTCCTTTGCTCAAGCAAGTGTTGCTGCGAGCAAGAAGCGAGGGTCGGCTTGCGTTCGACGATCCCGAAGAGGCGATGGGCCTTTATCTAGATTTACTGATCGGCGACTTGCAGATCCGACGCGTAATCGGACGTCAACCTCAACCGACAAGGTCTTTCAGGGAATCTCGGGCGGCGCGCGCCGTGCGGCACCTGCAAGACATTCTCACCTGAGCCAATCAGTCCGGGGGAAAGTTGCAAATGACTGTCGATCAGGCATTTTCCAGACGTCCGTCCATGGCCTAGTTCTGGTAATGGATCGACGCGACCGACTTCGAATTCCCTACTCTCCCCGTCAAACGCAGCAGCCATATCGTTCGCGCCGTCGACTTGAGGGAAGTCGAGAGCTTGCCTACGCGTCCCGCACAGCCTGAACCCCGAGAATTCGTTGCTTAACTCCACTGCTCCCCTCTTAATCGGCGTGGAACCATCAACCGAGTAGACCAATAAAGTATTTACTTCACCCAAATTGCCGGCTGTGTTGGCGTAAAAATAGGCCTCCAATTTCCAAATTTTTTGACAAAAATCCGAATTCGATAAAAATTCCCATGCAGACAATGGCCTTTAAAAGGCCATGCAAGAATACATCCGGCGCAAGAACTCCCTTTTACGCACAGCGCAGTTAAGGCTGCGAGGAGCCAATCCGCGCAGCCGTCACCAAGCCCCCCCCCTGCTACTGTTCGGACACATACCTCGCGAGCAACTGCTCCAACATCTCGGAGTAGGTTCGGCGCTCAGCCGCGCAAAGCGCCTTGAACTGCTCGATGACGGGCGCCGGGCCTTTGATGCCGACCTGTAGCTCGGGCACTACGGCCGCAAGATCATGGCCGGGAATTCGGCTGCTGCTAGGGTGTGTTCAGCATTCGATGAGGCGAGCAAGTGAAGAAGGTCGCTGAAATCTTGGCGACAGAGATGTCTAGCTATGAGAGAAAGAAATTGCTGATCGTTCGACGGTGCTCACTCATGGGTGCTGAGCCATCACTTTCAAGAGCTGCAGTTCTTGCACTTTGCGATCTTCGACTGCTCGAGAGCGACCGCCCTGTTCGCATGACGATCTTAGGTAAGCTCGTTGCAGATCTTCTAATGAAGAAGCAGCGAGGATCCAATTCCGGATCACGCCACTGAACGAATGAATTCCGCCAGCTTCAGCGGCTTGAAAGGCTTGTGTAGGACATGATCCGCACCAAGCTTGCGAAGCTCCTCCTCGGCCTCAGACGAGGTCCGCGCAGTGCACATGACAATTGTCGACGCGCGAAATTTTTCATCGGCCCGAGCGACACGCAACACCTCGAGTCCGTCTGGTGGTGGCATCATAACATCTAAGAGTAGCAGATCGAAATGCTCCTCTTTGAGCAGGTCAATTGCTTCAATACCAGAACCCACAAATGTGGCATCGATGTCGTCTTCGACCATGATCGCAAATTCGATCAGTTCGCGAATGTCCGCCTCATCATCCATAAACAAGACCTTCATGCCGTCTTAAGCTCCATTTTGTCATGACGCTGGAAGGTGACGAAAAAGGTTGTGCCACTATCCTGAACACCGTCAGCTTTCGCGAAGGAGTCGAAGCATATCTTCCCGCCTTGTCGACTCACGAGTTCGCGCGTAATCGCTAGGCCGAGACCTGTTCCGCCGGCCTGGACATCACGGGAATGAATCGGCTCACCAAAGCGCTCGAAGATGCGATGAATGGCTTTAGCCGGCACACCAGGGCCCTTATCACTGACAAAGAAGCGAACATCATCCGCACGAACGTGGGCTCCGATAAGCACTTCTGAGCCGGACGGAGAATACTTAATAGCGTTGGAAATAAGGTTCGCGAGGATCTGCTGCAATCGAACTCGGTCTAGAAAGAGGAAAGGATCATCACTTTCGGGCAGCGAAGTAGCCACAAGGTGAACGTCATGAGCTAGGCCATATCCAGCATTGGTCGTGAGAGCTTCGGAAAGCGCGTCACTCACACGGATTGGCTCGCGATGAATTGAGAGCTGCTGATGATCGATTGCCTGCAGAGTGAGAATGTCATTTACAAGAACCAGCAGCCGATCCGCATTACGAGAAGCCATATTCACAAGCTTCTTGGCGCCAGGGGGGATTTCGTAATCAAAGCGATCGCGCAGAAGGTCAAGTGCGCCCGACAACGAAGTTAGCGGAGTCCGAAGTTCGTGATTCACTGAAGTGATAAAAGACATCCTGGTTTCAGCCAGTCGCTCCTCAGCTGACATATCCTCCAAAACGCAATAGGCTATTGCTGTCTCATAAATAGTCAACTTCATGACACGGCACTGGATCGTCTTGTGTGCGTCCTCCAACGACCTCACAGGAAGCTTTACCTTATACAACTCGTTCCCCGGCGGCATATCGTTCAGAGGTGGAAGAAGATCGCGAATTCTCGTGACGGCAATCTCGTCATCTTCGGCACCCAGATAGCGTCGCGCAGCCCGATTGGACCGCCGCAGGGCCCCGGCGTCATCGAATACAACCAAACCGTCTCCGACGTTTTCAAAAATCGCATCGAATTCTCGCTTAGCTGTCTCTATTTTAATTCGATCGATCTCTGAACGATCAAGGCTGGCAGCTAAACGAACCGACTGCATTCTGGACCATACCGCTGAAATCAGCACTGTCAGGAACAGAACAGCCGCTACTATAGCAAAGGCGATAGTTCGTTGCCAGTAGCTTTGAAGTGCAGAAGAACGCGATAGGCTGATCTGGACGTCTAGACCGAGATTGTCTAAAGAACGCCTGGCTGTAATTGACGAGGACGGTGAATTTGGAGCTTCCGGACCAGCAGAAAAGGCAGTTGATCCATCTGCGGCCAATATTCGCACTGACATGTCACCATCGAAGTCCTGCAACGAAAGAAGTTCCTGGAAATAGTTCTCGCCCAAAGAGGAGGCAATGACACCTCGCACATCCCCTGACCAACCAGTAATCGGCCACGCAATTGGAGTGAGGCGCCGCCCAGTTCCTCGCGACACGATAGGCTTGCCCACAGTGAAAGCCCCTCTCGGAAGACCAATGGCGTCTTGAAAATAAGAACGATCCGAAAGATTTATACCAACGAGCGGCTCTGTAGTCGCCCAAATAACAGTCCCCTCATCATCGATAAATAAGAGACTGTCGATCTGCTCAATATTTATTACCGTGTCACGCAATTGCTTGCCGTAGATACCATCGATATTCCCCCGAAATTCAAAGGGCATATACGAAAAGTCATCGAGCAGTCCGCCCATCTTTACGCTCGCCACGCTTAGAGAGGACTCTAATGATTGAGAAAGGAGTTCAGCGAAGTGGCGAAGCTGCTGCTGCATAAGCGCCTCGGATCGCCTGTAATCCGCGAGAGCGAGAACGAAAGCTCCAGCTAAGAAAATAATCGTGATACAAAGCATCACAAAGGGAAAGCCGGCCGAAAAACTTCTGCCTCGTCGGACTTCAAGTCCGGGAAAATATTCAGCTATCAGCACTGCTCGAGCCCTCCTCAGATGAGACGATCAATATTTCATCTGGTCCGATGTGTCTTTCAGAAACGGATATAGCGTGGCCAAGGGCTGAAGCTGGCGAAAGTTTACTAGGCATCTGAATAATAGCGTGAAGTCTTGGGCAAACCAATGCACGATCAACCCTTAGAGGATTATCCAAACTTGAAACTGCATCAATGAAATTCCTAGCCACACCCCGCAATCTAAATTCACTCGAAAGGCATGTCGCAAAGCAAAATAAATCAGCGTCCCAATGGGCAAATATATCACCGGCCAGCATTGGAACTTCAGCGAGCCGCTGACCAAGAACGCGGTAGATCTTATCGATCTCGCCCTCAGAGAACTCCAGGCGATCAGAAGATAAGTCGACACGAAACACTATCAACGCCAACATCTCATGCGCCTCCTTCGGAATACACTGCAAAGCGCTTCCAAATCCCACCTTGTTATTAAGAACCGCGCTCATTTCGGCATACGGCACTGAACTCCGAGCGAGCGACAATGAGTTAACACGCCTACGGTCGAGCTCGGACTTGAATCGAAGTGAACTTCGCATGCGCGCCTGAAGTTCAATTCGATTGAACGGCTTTGTAACGTAGTCGTTCGCCCCAGCTAAGAATGCATGAGATAGTGTATCCATATCGTTTCGACTGGTGAGCATGATGATCGGAACATCTGCCAGCCTTTCCTGCTCACGAATACGTGCGCACAGCTCGATCCCATCAATATCTGGCATCATTACGTCGAGAAGTATAAGATCTGCACTCACTGTGCCAGTCGTCAGCGCTTCTAGAGCGTCAACCGGGCGGAGAAAACTTGTAATGTTATCATAGCCAAGATCTTCAAGCGCTGCGCGTATGTAATCCTGAGCGACCTCGGAGTCGTCCACTGAGATGATACTGCGTCCCATTGATCCGTTAACCCTCTAGTCTCTGAAAAATTTGCCACTTGCTGTTCTGATAAATCTGGCGGTAGCCGGCTTGAGCGCCCGACGCCAGTCCAGGAAAACGACGAAGGATACGATCACTTACCGGCTCCATACCCATGACTTTGGGAACAAGAATATATGGCGCTCTAAGCCGCCCTCCTTCCAACGCCAAATCGTAGGCAGGCTGACCAGACGTCAACAAACGGCTTACGTCTCCGAAGGCCACTACCATTTCGGGATTTCGCTCCACATCTAGCATAATGCCAGCTTTTCCCTGGAGAGACTGTGCCGCCATCCGCGTTGGCCCCTGAAGATCACTATAATGTCCAAGCGCTGCACGGGCCCATTCGTCTGTTTCACCTGTCCCAGAGATGCGTAGAGCTTGGACCGAATGGACCATCAGTAAGCAAAGCAAAACCAATACAATAGGCTCTCGAAACGAGCTCGGAGGCCAAAAACGCAAGCAGACAACAACGACACCGAGAATGGGAACGCTTGCGATAACTGGATCGCTTTCAGCTTGGAAAAAGTAATTAAGAAAATACGCCCCCGAAACGGACCCAACAGCTGCAATCGTCGGCATGAACAACCGCATAACCGAAAGATTCCTCAAAGCTAAGACAAAGCCTAAAGGCAAAAGTCCGGATACAATTATAAAATACTCCCCGGGAGAGACCGCTTCCTCAACCTCAAACAATCTCGGGATCAATGAGCTCTGGAATATTGAGCTTACGAAGAGTAATGAGCCAATTGCCGCAGCCACCGGAAAGAACAGTGCGACCAGGTATCCGGCGGCTGATCTTTCGAGCATGCTGGGTCGCGCCGCCAAGACCATGAACGGTAGTGCTCCGAAACTTATCATCAGACCAAAGCTGTCAGACAGAGCGACAATCAAAAGTCCCACAGCAACCTTCATCATATCCGGCGCAGCCCCAGTTAGTCTAAGGTTGACGACGCCCCTGGCGAAGACCCAAGTGCCCAGTAAAATCATCATCATCTCTGGACCATCGCTGACTGCCCTGAGGAAGTAAGGGTTCAGTCCGATAAGCAGAACTGAAAGAACGGCGCCAAGAATTGAAAAGCCAGCTGCAACTCGCAAGTTCAAGAACCAGAGGACGAGTGTGGTCGAGGCAATGAGCGCTGCAACTAGGAATGGTGGCGGCACTCCAGAATTTCCAGGAAGCAACTCGACTAACAGCGTTAGCGCGAATGGAACCGGGGGATAAAAAGAGTCCGACGCAGAAAATGTCCCAGTCCCACCAACCTGAACCAGCGCCCTAGCCCAAAGGTCGGTTACGGCGCTCGAGACGAAGCCGTTAAATTCCAACCACGCGAGCCAAAGCATCAGTAACGAAAATATCGCTAGCTGGAATATGAGCCATGCCGCAAAACGACTCATGCGTTGGATCCCATCCCGCTATCTCCGGATGCGGCAGACTGGTGAGACTTAGCAACGGCAAGCTCACCCGCGGTATATTTGGATAGTCCGTGCTGAGTTTTCTCCCAGTAAAAAGGATTCGAGATCAATTGCCACAACGCTTTGTAGGCGGCAACGGTCATTAGAACCCAATAGCCCACCACTGTCACGCCCCAAGGTGCGAGATCTGTCCAACGGCGGCGGAAAGGAGCGACCATTGTCAGATATATCAAAAGCCCATTTCCAGCCAGTAGGTTGATCAGTGACAGATAGAGGACTGACGGCGGGAAATATCCCTCAATTCCAGTATAATCGAAAACAAGCCAAAGAAGAAATATTGTCCAGAAAATAGGGTTCAACAAACCGGAAAGGACAGTGCCCCCAACGAAGAATATAAATCCGAAAATGCCCGCAGAACCTATTGAACGCCACAGATGAAATGGCCTCCGAGTGTGCACTAGAAAGGTCTGCATGTAGCCTTTAATCCAACGAGACCGCTGCCGTATCCAGTTTGGAATAGATACATTCGCCTCCTCGTATGTAGTGCTATCTATCACACCGACGCGGTAGCCCTTCTGGGTAAGTCGGATACCTAGATCCGCGTCTTCCGTCACGTTAAACGGATCCCAAGCATTCAATTCGCGTAAGACATCCATACGGAAATGGTTGGAGGTTCCACCTAGCGGAATGGGGACACCCAGTCTTTCCAATCCTGGTAACATCAGGTCGAACCAAAGCGAGTAATCGAGCGTGAACATTCGCGTGAGCCAATTCTCACGGGAGTTATAGTAATTAAGGCGACACTGGATGCAGGCCGTATTAGCTGGAGATTGGTTGAATGCTGCGATCACCTTTCGCAGTTGATCTGGCTCGGGCTTATCCTCAGCATCAAAGATCACAAGATAGTCACCGCGCGCATAGCGAAGAGCGAAATTGCAGGCCTTAGGCTTCGTCTGCGGGTGGGAGGCTGGAACCCGCACGATCTCAAAAACCCCTTCCAGATCTAACCCCTCCGCGGCTTGGATAGTCTGATGATCTCCTTCCTCCAGGACAATCTTAATATCGAGCTTAGCAAGTGGATAATCTAAATTTCTCAACGCCTGCGTCAGAATCGGTAGAACCTCCGGTTCTCGGAACATTGGAACGAGCACAGTATAAAATGGAAGATCTTCTGTTCGCAGAGTTTGCGCCTCGGCAGCAATAGCCCTCGAAGACATTTCTTGTGCTGACCCACCGACCCATACCAGAATTGCCTTGAACAGAAAATTTCCAGTATAGAAAATCGTAAGAAACACATTCAGAAGTATTATCGTTGCGATAGGGGCCAAGGCCAGGCCCAGCAACAGAGCAGAAAGTAAAAGATAGATCACAAAAATCTGCGGGGGTGTCACCACTTGCTGGGCAGACATGTCCGGATCGAGCTCGGCAAGCGAGTAAACCGCCTCATGAGAGTGAATCTCGCGAAACGCCGCCTGTATCGCTGCCGAGATCTTAAGGTGCTGGGCAATAACGATTCGAGTGGACACTCCATAGACTTCCCTTATGTGTAGCAACACACCTGGACCAGGACGTGAGGTCGCAACCGTAAATACGCCATCCACTTCCTGTATTGGAATGGTGGAAAATTGATTCATCGCGCTGGGATCAAAACGCCGCATGAGCTCCCAGTTGGGTTTATTTGTGTCAAGATCTACCAGCTGAAGGTCATAGTATATCGCAAGTTGCTGATAGAGCTCTTTTGGGGTCACCCAGCTACGCGAGAATAAGGCCTGCACCAGCGAGATATTCCAACTGTCCGCGAGCTGTTCAGCCTCTTGAAGCTGCTTTACCGTGAGAACGCCACGCTCTAGAAGAAGTGTTCCAATCGCGTTGCTTTCAGCTGAGAACCGCATTCAACCAGATTTCTCTGCTTGGCTACGGCGGTTACGGTAGAAGCGCTGGAAGCCGACGAGCACGGTCAGGGTAAGTAGTGCCCAAGCTACGCCGACTAACCAAAGCCGATACTTCGTGATCAATTGAACGATACTGACGCGATCTGGATACGAGACTTCGATCAGCGGCGCGTTCCTTGTCGATGTTGCCACGATCAGGCCCTCTTGATCCATCAGCGCCAAATCGCCCCGGTCTAGAATGAAGGGACTTGCCTCAGATGGTTCCGGAGCCGACCCAGAACCCGGTCTCAACCAAAGTCCACGCTGACCATCACGTGATACAATCTGTGCGAAGGCGAGGCTCTCAAGATTTTCACCCGCGAACATCACACCTCCTTCCTGATCAACGATCTCGATCCGCCCTTTATCGAAGGTAATCGCAGGTTCATGGTCTGCCGGGTTTTCCTTCGAGATGACTAGGAACGGAAGGTCAGGCTGCAGCTCCGACACAGAAGAGCGGGTTATGATCGTTGCTCGGTCTGGGATCATGCTGGCCACAACAGTAGAGATCCACGGGAATGCATCTCTCAATGAGAACCCGAGGTCGTTGTCCAAGACAAACTGAACGCCGTCACCGAAATCTCGTCGAAGAACGAAGAAGTTTTCTACCGGGCTGTCGTCATCTTGTAAGATGATTGCGCTCCCGGGTAAAATCTGCGCGGGGTAGCCTTGTGGTCTATAACGGCATTCTCCCCCCGAGGCTTGTCTCTGGATCAATACCCGCAGCTGATTGTCCCGCGAGAGCAACCCTCCGGGCACGGCGAAATTCATGCGTTCCGGATTTCCGCTATTCAGGGGGCGGCTACCAAGCAAGGTTTCATTCAGGAAGACAGAGACCGTCGCGCCTTGGTTGTCCGAATCCAGCGCTGCAACAGTTATCAGATCAATGGAAGAAACCGTCTTGTGTGCTGGCAGGTCGGATGACTTGAATGGAATAAGAACATTTTCCATCGAAACAACTGATCGAGGGGTCAAATCAGCGGAAAGGAGAGAGAAAGGTAATCTGTCGGGATTCTGTGGCCGCTCCAGAATGTCGGTAGTGACCGCATTCGACTTGTTCGCCAATTGAGCCCAAGACGACGCCAACTGCCAGAGTCCAACCTGTGGATCCGCGCCACGAATGAGAAGGCTCGGGAACTCCCCGTCGTTACCGACCAGCATTTCACTCTGAAAGCCGGACTCGTCAATCTCAATCCGGATCTCCCCCACACGCCAGACCGGCTGTGGGCTCTCCTCATCGGCTTGATCTTGCCCGGCGAGCTCATTTGCAGTCGCCAGGCGCAGTGCGCCAGATTCTGCGTCAAAAAGCGCGGCCGCGCGAGCTGCTGCCGCTAGAGCGGCCGGTGCCGTCTGCTCGGGCAGCGCAATGCGCATGATGGGGGGACGAAAACCGGCAAAGATTGCCGGGGAGTTGAAAGCCGAAGAAGAAAGTGTCAAAGACACGGACGACGTAGGCGCAATTTCCACAAAGTCACCGGATGCCCGATCGTCCACACAGACCTGATCCGTGAATGCCCCAGAATAATTCAATTCAATCGCCAAGAACCCATTGGAAACGGCGGAGGAATCGAACTCGATAGTTATTTGAAAGCGCTCAGGCTTACCTGTAATTGAGTGTGACTGAGCCGCGCGCCCAGCGACTGAAACCTGTAGGTATCGCTCGGCGGGAACAGTAGCTCCGTGTGTGAGTTCGAGGGTGATGACCCCATCAATCACGGCGAGCTCATTCGGAATTGGAACAAAAATAGTAGCGCTGCCAGATAAACTCTCGAAGGTAAGGCCGCTCGTTAATCCGAGATCTATGAGTGAAATAGATCGGCTTATAGTTTCCTTCGCAGAACTTTCGGCCCCGTTCCCAATATTCACAGCATTACTTTGACCATAAGCTGCAATGGGTATTGCTAAGCAGGCGCAAAGGGCGCTCCTAGCCACAATCATGAACATTCTACTTGTTCACTTTCCTTGGAGGTGCAGAAGCGCTCCCAGTTGCGATACGGACAACAATTGATAGGGCACGATCAATGACTGCTCGGTCGTCGTCATCGAAAGAAGAGTTCTGGGAGTCTGCCCTCTCCGCTACACCTAAAGCTTGACGCAAGGAACTTTCAACGCTCTCCATGTCTAGCATTGCGGCGCTTCCAGCCAAGTCGTGCAGCATACGATGCACTTTGCGCATCTGTGTTTCACTGGTGTCTTGCCTTTCCTCAGCATGAACAGCTGTTCGGATCTCTTGCACTCGCGCGGGAAGTCGATCGACAAACTTGGTTCGAATATCGCCAACCCTCTCAGCGAATTTTCTTCCAGTTTCATCCATTGCGATACCCTTGAAACGCTTGCATGCAGAACTTGTCAGAATTTAGTCATACTGAATGACTATCGTTTCGGCAGCGCTAAATCCAACTCAAAAGTCACCACGAGACGCGCATAGGTTGAGTGATGCGATCCGGCGACAGTTGAGGGAACCAAATTTCCGACCACTACCAGCCCTCTTTTTGGCCTGCCCCGATCGGGTGGTCCGGTTTCAGTCTTAGTGCATGATGGGTCTCGGTGCCAAGGTAGGTGCCTCGGGCGGGGGTGATCCGCCCTCGCGGGACGGCCAGTGAACGGCCTCCAGAGCTGGTGGCCGATGGCCCAGCGAGGAGTGGGGCCTGACGGTATTGTAGTGAACCCTCCACGCCTCGATGATCACGCGGGCCTCGGCCAGCGAGTAGAAGATCTCGCCGTTCATCAACTCGTCCCGGAGCTTCGAGTTGAAGCTCTCGCAGTAGCCGTTCTCCCAGGGACTGCCTGGTTCAATGAACGCCGTCTTCGCACCCACTGCGTCGACCCAGCCCCGCACTGCCTTGGCGATGAACTCTGGCCCGTTGTCCGATCGGACGTGGCCGGGCACTCCCCGAAGGATAAACAGGTCGGTCAGGACATCGATCACGTCGGTCGAGTTCAGCTTCCGGTCGATCCGGATCGCCAGGCACTCCCGTGTGAACTCGTCTATGACATTGAGCATGCGGAACTTCCTTCCATCATGCGTCCGGCTCTCGACGAAGTCGTAGGACCAGACGTGGTTCGGACGCTCCGGCCGCAGACGGATGCACGACCCGTCATTCAGCCAGAGCCGGCCTTTCCTTGGTTGCTTCTGGGGAACCTTCAGCCCCTCCCGTCGCCAGATCCGCTCGACGCGCTTCACGTTCACGGCCCAGCCAGCATCTCGCAGCATGGCTGCGATCCGGCGATAGCCGTAGCGCCCAGACCACTTTGACTTCACTTGCTGTGCATCCGAGTCGCGACAGACATCGCGACGTTGAGGACGTTGTGCAGTTCGACGCCGCCCCGATCAAACGCGCCGCCTCATGACTTTTTCTGAATGTTTTCAGAGGCTTTTTCACTCAGAGCAATATGCGAGGCACGCGGGGCCGAAGACTACATTCACTTCGAAGCTGAGCGCAGATTAGGTAGCCCAGAGTAGCGCTGAGCGAGGCGAAGGCGCTCCTGGCAGCCGTTGCGCCCCCGCCGCCCACCTCGCCTTAGGCAGCGAGACGACCGCTCATAGGCCACCTGAGAGGCTCTCCGAGCATGCCTAATCCGGTTAGCTTTCTCGGCATTATTGCGTAACCTTTTGCAATTGAGAAATAAACGCTAGTGGCTGGGCAACTAAAGGTAGGAAGCGCCTATCCAAGGGGGCAGCCGGGGCGACCGCCCAGTTGGTTACTAGCAGCCATAGGAGACAGCACACCTCTAGGACTTCATGACACCGATGCGCAGTCTCTTCTCGGCCGCGTCGGCGGAGTTCGTCGGGCCTGGCCGGCTTGGGCCGTCCCTTTCCCTTCCGCGTAGACCTCTGCCCAAGGATTTGTCGCCGGAGCCGTCGCAGTAAAAGAAGGCGGGGTCTCTCTCCGGGTGGATTCCTACGGTAAGGGCACTCCGCACGCTTCGGCGCGTGGACGATGACGCGCCAGCCAGGCTCACCCCTCTCGGCAGGCTTGTGCTCGGAGAAATCGTTTCGCAAAAATCCTGAAGCAATCCGTAGAATCTTATTCGTGTGAAACGCGACAGCGGTGCTGAGCCACGGACCAATCGGAATGTTCCGCCTCCCATTCCGTGGCAAGGATTTGTGCCCCGGTCATACACTGAATCAGCGTATACTGTGGCACCGGATGCGTCCCTGTTTCGCAAACCGATGGGTTTGTAAGCAGGCAAGCGGTCAGGACGAATTCAATCATGGCGGCCTCCTACCATTCAATCGGGCGCGCAGGTTGCGGTGCGGGTGCCGGTGGCAGGCCCATGTCGCGGCGGGCCTCGGGGGTCAGGTTCGCGAGGCGCGCACGCTCGTCATTTGAGGCCTGCCAGCGCACGAGGCCGAGGAGCAGGGCCGCGAGAATGCCGCGGCGGCGGGATGTGCGGGCGGGATGGAAAAGGGTCTCGGTCATGGCGGCGTTCTCCGGGTTTCAGTGCTGTATTCCCATCCTGCCGGATGCCCCGTTCACGCGGCGTCACGCCCGTGCAAATCCGTGAGTCCGCAATCGTAAAATTTTCGTAAAACCGTGCTATGCTCCACAAGAAGTCACTCGGAGAACGTGTCCACGGTGCTGACAATCCATCTATCCGGTGCGTTCCGCCTGGGCGGCTCCGCCATCCCCGATACCCTGTCGCGCAGGGGGCAGGCGCTGCTCGCGTTTCTCGCGGCCCAACCGGGCCTGCTTGCGGAACGTGCGCGGCTCGCCGACCTTCTCTGGACCGACCGCGCCGCCGAGCAAGCCCGCGCCTCCCTGCGCCAGGAGCTGTCGGTCTTGCGCCGCGCGTTGCCCGAGAACACGCTTCTGTCCGACCGCCGGGCGGTCTGGTTGAACGAAGGCACCGTGCAGGTCGTCCGCGATGAGCACAGCCCGTTCCTCGACGGATTCGACCTGGCCTCCGAGGGGTTCGAGGACTGGTTACGCGAAATGCGCCAGCTTGAGCCTACGTCCCAAGCCACTGCGCCGACCGCCGGAGGTCACGCCCCGGCCTCCGCGCGGCGCAATCGCCCGAGCCTCGCCATCCTCCCCTTCGACGAATTTGGCGCGCGCGAGGCCGACATGTTCGCCGACGGCGTGGTCTCGGAGATCACGTCGGCGCTGAGCCGCGTCCGCGATTTCCACGTGATCGCCCGGCAATCCGCATTCGCCCTGCGCGGAGAAGTTCTGGACATCGCGGCGATCGGAACGCGGCTCGGGGCCGACTACGTGGTCGAGGGCTCGATCCAGCGCCAGGGCGACCGTGTCCGCCTGTCGGTCGAGCTCGTCGAGGCTGCGACGGGACGCACTCTGTGGGCCGAGCAGTTCGACGACCGGCTCGACGATCTCTTCGACTTGCAGGATCGGATCACGATGCACGTCGCGGGCCAGCTTGCCCCGTCGCTGCGCGCGGCTGAAATCGCGCGCGCCCATCGTCAGCCCCGGGCTGACCGGACGGCCTAGGTGTTGCTGTCCGCCCTCCCGCATATCTGGGCGCACCGGGCGGAAGAAACCGGTCTCGCTATTGCCCATCTCGATCAGGCGCTGAAGGTGCAACCGGATTATGGACCTGCCCGAGAATTGGATCGGATCGTCGAGGTCAGAGGCCATCCCTGCATGGTGGTCAGCGACAACCATTGCCCGGCAGGCGATTTGCATAGCAAATCTGCCGAAAGGGGCACAGAGCTGACCTCGAATGCCATCCTGAAATGGCAGGAGGATCGCAAGGTCGAGTGGCACTACATCGCGCCAGGAAAACCCATGCAAAATGGCGTCGTCGAGAGCTTCAATGGGCGCCTTCGCGACGAGTGCCTCAACGAGCACCTGTTCGCCAATCTGCGCCATGCCCGAGAGCTGATCTCGGCTTGGCGCGTTGACTACAACCATCACCGGCCCCACACGAGCCTCGACGGGCTCACCCCGTGGGAGTATCACCAACGGTCAGTAGAGGACCAAAACCTGAACAGAGCGAACCTAAACTAGCGGACTCGCAGGGGAGCAGGTCACTATAAGCGCGGACTCCAAGGGGAGCAGGTCAGGACGTCCGTGGAGTCTTGCAGCATGGCCGAGCAGACCAAGGTCCGCAGTGAGGGACACAGCGGCGTGTCGCTGGGGATCGCACCGATCACCAACGACCTGCCTTCAAGGCCGAAATCCCGAAATGAAGGGGGCGTTACGGCTCGCTATCTTGGCCTGGCGATGGCAGTCGCAAAGACCTGATACCCAAAGAGTATCCCAGAAGCTGCACGTCGCTTGTATTCGGAGACAAGTCCTGAAAATAGCTCTTGGCCAATATCACCGCGCTCAAGCATTCGTTTTGCGGTTTCCTCAACCCACGGCAACATCTGGTCATTGTCCGCAATTGTTCGGCTCTGGACATCAAAATCGGTCACTTCGAAATCGGCTTCTATTATCAAGGAGCGCAGTTTCGCGACGAGATGTGGGTTGGTTACAAACTCGTTGACGAAGGCGCGCGCGCAGGCGTCGAGTGGATCGTTCGCGCCGCCGCTCAGGCTCGCTTTTGAAAAGTCCGCATCGCAAACCACGAGGTAACCATCGGACTTCAGAACACGCCGCGCCTCTTGAAGAAGTAGAGCGGGGTCCGTGACGTGAGTCAGGACGGTATGCAGAACGAGGTTGCAAACTGATTTGTCGTCCAGCGGCAAGGCAGTCCCATCGGCGACCTCAAAGGTGATGTTCGGGTGCTGTCTTGCCCGGTCTCTGGCAACCCTGACAAAGCCCGACGATGGTTCAAAAGCCATGACGCGCTCAGGCTCAGCCTTGGCTGCGATCCGCCGGGTAACGGCACCGGCTCCAGCCCCGACCTCTACGGTGACACCGCCTTTCGGAAACTTCAGTTTGGAGAGATACGTTGCAACGATGCTCTCCATTTTGGGGTCGGATTGCCGTTCATCCATCGAGTCGGCAAACGCCGTGATGAACTCTTCGCCTGCTGCGTCTACGTTCTGAAATGGGTCGACCGCCAACGAACCTTCCCCTGCATATGACGAGATCACGGTAGCAGATCTTCGTGCAAGGCGCAGCATTGTTCACTTTGGGCTCGCGAAGCGAGCCATGTGGCACCTTGGTGGCCAGGATACAACCGTGGGCGAGATCTCAGTAGTTCGTGGCCCATATGGGGCCGCGCTCTCCGCTGGTGCAACGTTCGGCTCCGCAAGGCGGGGTCGGCCCAAGACCGGTAAGCCGTTCACGCGGCAGGGCGTCAATCTCCCGCCGGATTTCGGCAGCGTGCCAGGCGCAGATCACCTTGGCGATCACTTCCCGCAGGAGTGCGCCGGGCCCAAACCGACTGGCGGATCTACGAAGGATCTGGGCCATGATAATCACATCGGTTGGGCTGTGCGGACTGCGCTGGCTGCCGGGCACAGGTCTCTGCGCCGCGAGCTGGATGCGCGGTTTCATGTCTGTGTGCCGATGAAGGGCAGCAACGCGACGATGGCCGCGAGACAGATGATTGGTTTGCGGGCCGATCGCGCGGCGACTTTGCCCAGATCGTGGGCGGCTTGGCTGCGCTGCGCTCGACCTTTGCGGATGTCGTGAGCCGTGTCGATCGATCCGTCGCGGCGGCAGCGGATGGTTTGGATGTTGTCCATCTGGTTTCTCCTTAGCTGATACCCGATCAGGATGTGCCCATTCGCCGGGCGGCGCTTGAGGATGACCTTCGGATTATCTGCAGAAGGCTTTCGATGCCCGTCGCAATTCTTGAGAAAGGGCCTTTTTCGTCCCAGGATACTGGGATGGACCAGGTTTTCGCCGATTGCATGCTCGACATCGACAGCCGCATTCTTTGGCGTGGCGGCACTGAGGTGCATGTCGAACCGCAGGTCTTTGACCTGCTTGCCTGCCTAGTGCGGGCGCAGGGGCGGTTGGTGAGCTACGACGACCTGATTGCCGAGGTTTGGCGCGGCCGTATCGTCTCGGACGCGGCCATCGCTTCTCGCATCAGCGCGGCGCGATCGGCGGTCGGCGATGACGGCAGGCGACAGGCGGTCATCCGGACGATTAGCCGCCATGGCATCCAGCTTGCTGTCGAGATCCGAAGGCTGGAGAAAGATCCGCCGACTTATGCAACGACCCCGCACCGGCAGATCATCCGCTACTGGCCTGCCCCCTGAAAAGTGGTCCTCCCTGAAGTAGGCTTTCGAGCCAGATGGAGGATCAAGCAATGCCCCAGATCGAAGCCGGATCAGGGATCGATCCAGTGGATCGATACCCCGGCGAAGCGCACAAGCCCGAGGAGATCGTCGGGAAGCTGAGGCAGGTCGATGTGTTGGTCTCGCAACGCCAGTGGGTGGCCGAGGCGGTGCGGTCGATCGGCGTGACGCAGTTCACTTATTATCGGTGGCGCAAGGAGTATGGTGGCCTGAAGACGAACCAAGTGAAGCGGCTGAAGGAGCTGGAGAGTGAGGCATCGAAAGCCATCGGTCCGAGAGAGATGCCGAACAACGAACGTCTCCGGAAAGCCGTGTCGGACCTCACGCTGGAGAAGCTGATACTACGAGAAGCTGCCTCGGGAAACTTCTGAGCCCCGCCCGTCGCCGTCATTGTGTCGACCATGTCAGGCAGAAGTTCATTATATCGGAAAGACTTGCCTGTCGTGTCCTCGGCCAACATCGATCGACCCAGCGGAAGGTTCCGTGCGGGCGCCCTGACGAGGAGGCGCTCACCGCGGACATCGTCGCGCTCGCATCTGAATACGGCCGTTACGGTCATCGGCGGATCACGGCTCTGCTGCGTGACGCAGGCTGGGTCGTGTGTGAAGCGGGCCGAGAGGATCTGGCGGCGGGAGGGGCTGAAGGTTCCGCAGAAGCAACCAAAGAAAGGTCGCCTCTGGTTCAATGACGGATCGTGTGTCCGCCTTCGGCCAGAGCGGCCCAACCATGTCTGGTCCTACGATTTCGTCGAGAGCCGGACCCACGACGGAAGGAAGTTCCGCATGTTGAACCTGATCGACGAGTTCACGCGGGAGTGCCTCGCGATCCGGATCGATCGCAGGCTACGGTCCACTGATGTGATCGACGCTCTGTCGGACCAGTTCATCCTGCGGGGCGTTCCAGACCACATCAGGTCCGACAACGGCCCTGAGTTCGTCGCCAAGGCGTGAGAGAGTGGATCGCGGCCGTTGGTGCTCGGACGGCTCATATCGAGCCAGGATCACCTTGAGAGAACGGCTATTGCGAGAGCTTCAACGCGAAGCCCAGGGATGAACTCCTGAACGGCGAGATCTTCTATAGCCTGGCCGAGGCGAAGATCGTGATCGAGAGCTGGCGCAAGGACTACAACACCAAGCGCCCGCACTCATCCCTCGGCTACCGGCCGCCAGCGCCGGAGGTCGTGCGGTGGCCCGCTCCGCCATCCGGAGCCGCTTCGCCGGTCACGCCGGCCGTAGCGCCAAGACCCGTCATGCACTTAGACTGAAACCGGACCACTTCATTGGGGCAGGTCATTTGACGCCCAGACTGGACGCCGTTCTGTGAGCCTTCAGATAGGTGGGGTCGATCATCACGGTCTTCTTTTCGCCGTGTGCGGCAGCCAGCCCGGCCATCATCGCAGCGAAGATACCCTTGTCGCTCCAGCGTTTCCAACGGTTGTAGAGCGTCTTGTGCGGGCCATATTCCTTCGGCGCATCTCGCCAGCGCAAGCCATTGCGATTGACGAAGATAATCCCGCTCAGAACGCGCCGATCATCGACGCGTGGCTTGCCATGGGATTTCGGGAAGTTGGGCTCCAGACGCGCCATCTGCGCATCGCTGAGCCAGAAGAGATCAGACATGTCACCGCTCGGTTTTTTTTCGGGGGTGAATCACGCCCTTCCGCTCAGATCAATGGGTCCTGAGCCTAGATATGACACGATCACCATGGCAGATCTCCGTGCACTGCGCAGTATTGTTCAGTTTTGGGTTGCGAAGCGAACCATGCGGCAATGCGGCGGCCAAGATACGACCTTGGGTGAGATCTCTTTCGCTCCCGGCCCGAAGCCGAGTAACTGTGCTTTGCAGATCGCTCAAAGCCGACTGTTGTTTGGCCCGTGTATCACGATCGCTCGGAAGTCGTTTACGTTGGTAAGTGTTGGCCCCGTTACAACGAGGCAGTCAAGTTGGTCGAAGACCGTAAAGCTGTCATGCATCTCGAGCATGCGACGCGTATCGATGCCTTGACGCGCCGCGGCCCTTGGAAAGTTTGGACCTGTAATTGCACCGGCTGCGTCCTCGGTCCCGTCGATGCCGTCCGTGTCAACGGCAACTGCGGCGATGCTTGGATGGCCATTCAGCGCGAGCGCGAGGGACAGCAAGAATTCGGTGTTGCGCCCTCCGCGACCGGGCTTCGTATCGCCGACTGTCACGGTTGTCTCTCCGCCAGAGATCAGAACCGCAGGCGGAGCAACGGGCGTGCCGTGGCGCGCGACGGCCTTTGCGATCCCGGCCATGACGATGCCCAGTTCCCGCGCCTCTCCCTCTAATGAGTCCCCCAGAAGAACTGGCGTCACGCCTGCGTCTCGCGCGACCTCTGCCGCGGCCTCAAGAGAGGCCTGCGGCGTTGCGATCAGGCGATAATCAGACTCGAACGGTTCGCCATCCGGCGAAGGAGTGCGCAGCATGTCCTGTGCAGCCTGCGGCAGCGACGGGCCGAGTTTGTCGGCAAGATAGGACAGGCCTGCCTGCGCCGTCGGGTCGGGCACGGTCGGCCCGGATGCGATGGCCTCGGGATCATCGCCGGGCACGTCTGAAATCGCCAGCGTCACGAGCCGCGCTTTTCCCGCCGCGCGCGCAAGTCCGCCACCTTTCACCTGCGAGAGGCGGCGACGCACCTTGTTCATCTCGGAGATCGACAGCCCAGAGGCCAAGAGGAGCCGGTTTACCGCAATGAGGTCGTCGAGGGTCAGCGGTGGCCGGGGCAAGGACAGCAATGACGAGCCACCTCCGGAGATCAACGCGAGCACCAGATCGTCCGGTCCCGCCTTGGCCGCTTCCTCCATGATCTCCAGGGTCGCGGCCTCTGCCGCGGCATCGGGCACCGGGTGGGCGGCCTCTCGGACCGTGATCCGATCGGTCGGGACCGCGTGCCCGTAGCGTGTCACGACGATGCCCGTCAGATCGACATCGGGCCAGGCCTGCTCTACCGCGCGGGCCATGGAGGCCGCCGACTTTCCGCCGCCCACGACGATGCAGCGCCCGCGCGGCTTCTCGGGCAGGCAAGACGCCAGGACCCGCGCCGGATCCGCCGCGCCGATGGCAGCATCCAGCATCCGCCGTAGCAGGTCTTGTGCATCATCGTCGGTCATCATCTACCGCTCAGATATTCTCGCCGCGGATGGCTTCGCAGACGGCGTCGGTGACTTCCTGCGTGGTGGCCGTGCCGCCTACATCCGGGGTCATGATCCCGTCGGCGCAGACTTTTTCCACCGCGCGCATCAGGCGTTCGGAAGCATTCGCTTCGCCCAGATGGTCGAGCATCTGGCTCGCCGTCCAGAATGTGGCGACCGGATTCGCGATGCCCTTGCCGGTGATGTCGAAGGCCGAGCCATGGATCGGCTCAAACATAGAGGGGTAGCGCCGTTCGGGATCGATATTGCCCGTCGGCGCCACGCCAAGGCTGCCTGCCAGCGCGCCGGCGAGGTCCGAGAGGATATCGGCATGCAGGTTGGTCGCGACGATAGTATCGAGGCTTTTCGGATCCTTGACCATGCGCACGGTCATGGCATCGACCAGCATCTTGTCCCAGGTCACGTCCGGGAAATCCTTGGAGACCTCGGCCGCGATCTCGTCCCACATCACCATACCGAAACGCTGGGCATTGGACTTCGTGACCACCGTCAGTAGTTTCCGAGGCCGCGACCGGGCCAGTTCGAACGCATAGCGCATGATCCGCGTGACGCCGGTGCGCGTGAAGATCGACACTTCCGTGCCGACTTCCTCGGGCATGCCCTGATGGGTTCGTCCGCCGTTGCCGGAGTATTCCCCCTCGGAATTCTCGCGCACGATGACCCAGTCGAGATCACCGGGGCGGACACCGGCGAGGGGCGAGGTAATGCCCGGCAGGATCTTGGTCGGGCGCACATTCGCATATTGGTCGAAGCCCTGGCAGATCGGGAGGCGCAAGCCCCAGAGCGTGACGTGATCCGGCACGTCGGGCGCGCCCACGGCACCGAAGAAGATGGCGTCGAAATCCTTGATCTCGTCGCGTCCGTTCTCGGGCATCAGCGCGCCGGTCTTCTTGTAGCGCTCCGAGCCCCAGTCGAATTCGGTGACGTCGAAGGTGAAGCTCCCGTCGCGCCGGGCCAGTGCCTCGAGCGCCTGCAATCCGGCGGCGATCACCTCTGGGCCGATGCCGTCGGCCGGAATCGAGGCGATCCTGTAGGTCTTCACCGCATCACCTGCCGCGTGTGATTGGCCGGACTGCGAAGTCGCGGGCTTGCCCTCTGTCAGGATCGTCATGCTGTCTCCTCCTCGTCAACAGGTGTTTGCGCGGAAGCGTACAGGCAGGCGATTGCGCTTCTCAATTCCATGTTGATTATATACTTAAATGAAATACTGACCCGATCAGAGAGCGCATGTGAATATCACTCAATTGAAATGCCTGCTTGCGGCGGCGGATACCCTGCATTTCGGACGCGCGGCGCAGTCGCTCGATATGCTGCCTGCGACGCTTGGACGGCAAATCAAGCAACTCGAGGATCACCTCGGCGTGTCGCTGTTCACTCGCACCACGCGCGCCGTCGCACTCACGGAGGCGGGGAGTCGGATCTTGGAGGATGCCCGCGCGCTCGTCGCCCAGGCCGAGGCGTTCGAGGAAAAGGTCCGCGCGGTGCGTAGCGCCGGGGAACATGTCCTCAGGGTCGGCGCGATCGACAGCGCGGCGGCCGGGTTGATCCCGCAGATCCTGCAGCCGCTGCAGGCCGCGCATCCGGAGCTGAAGATCCAGATCGTCGAGCAGAAGACCATTCACCTCTTGCCGAAACTTCTGAGTGGCAGCCTCGACATCGCGTTGTGCCGTCCGCCCGACATCCGGGACCCGCGATTGGTCTTCCAGACTCTCTTTTATGAGACGGCTGTCGTTGCCCTGCCGAAATCGCACCCCCTGGCCGACCGCGAGGCGATCGAGATTTCCGACCTCGCCGAAGAGCCGCTGATCGTGCCGGACCGACGGTCGCGGCCGCATTCCCACGATCTGACCATGTCGCTGTTTCTCGGCGCGGGCCTGACCGCACGGGTCGCGCAGATTGCAGAAGAGAAGCAGACCATCGTCAATCTGGTGGCGGCGGGGACCGGTTTGGCCATCGTGCCTCGCTGGACGTCGCGACTTGGCGTCAAGGGCGTGAATTTCATTCCCTTGGCATCAACGGATGCGACCGCGCAGGCGAAACTGATCCTTGCCGCCGCATGGGCGCGGGGCACGCGAGACTGGCTTCGCGACGATTTCCTCCAGGCCTTAGACGCCAATCTGTGCGTGCTCGAAGCCTCGGCCTGATTATTTCATAACTGAATATAATTCGTGATGAATTGAGTTGGAGAGTGTGCTTCGCCCACACTCTTTCTCGGAGGGCGCCCCGCATCAGGATGCGACTCGAGGGGAATACAACGGAGGAGGAAACCGATGAAATTCACCGCATTCATTGCAGCCGCCGCATGCGTGGCCGCGCTGCCCGCAGCCGCGCAGGACAACGCGGACTGGCCCGCCAGCATCACCATAGGAACAGGCAGCCAAGGCGGCACCTATTTCGGATACGGCAGCGGCTTCGGCGCGATGATCAGCGAAGAGCTGGGCGTCAATGCCGGGGTGGAGATCACCGGCGGCCCAGTGCAGAACGTCACGCTGGTCGAGACCGGTGAGCACCAACTCGGCTTCGTCACGCTCGGCCCCGCCGACGAAGCGCGCCGCGGTGAAAGCCCATTGATGCCGGGCACGCCACACGAAGCCGTGCGCGCGCTGTTTCCTATGTATCAGACCCCTCTGCAGGCGGCGGTGCTGGCATCGTCGGATATTGAGAGCTTCCAGGACCTGCAGGGCAAACGCGTGGGCGTCGGCCCGGCGGGCGGTACCTCGGCCACTTACTGGACGCGGTTTTTCGAGAACGCGGAAGGTTACGGCGATGTGACGATCTCCAACGCGGGCGGCTCGGACACGGCCGGTCAGCTCAAGGACGGTCTGATCGATGCGTTCGTCTATGCTGCGGGTCTGCCGACGGGCGCCTATTCGCAGCTCGCCGTGGAGAACGACGTGCGCTTCTTGTCGATGGATGACGAAACGCTCTCAACCATGAAGGAAATCGTGCCCGCAATGGCAGATTTCACCATCCCCGCGGATACCTACGAGGATCAGCCCGAGGATCTTCAGACCGTGTCGCTTTGGAACTTCGCCATCGCGCATGAGGACATGCCGGAAAGCCTCGCCTACGAGATCACGGCGCTGGCGATGGAAAACCATGATCGCATGATGACCAACCATGCTGCCGCAAGCGAGACGCTGCCGGAGAATGTCTCCAAGAACACCGTCATCCCGTTCCACCCGGGCGCTGCCCGCTGGTTCGAGGAAAACGGCTTCGACGTGCCGTTGGTCGAGTAATCCCGCGCCGCATTTGACAAAAGTCTGAACGCGCGCGGGCGGCGATTCCCATGTCGCCGCCCGCTTCTTTTCATATTCACGAGCGATCCGGACCATGAGCAACGCGCAGCATAAGCACAGCCCAAAGCCGGCCGAAAGCGAAGGTAAGTCCGCGATCGAGCAGGAGTTGGCCCGCGCCAATGTCGACAACGACCCGGTGGCCGCGAACCAGAGGCTGTTTACCGGCAGCCGCAACCTCGTCATCGCGGCGATGTGTGTGGCCTACACGGTGTTTCACCTTCTGGTGATGAACGTCTACCCGCTGGAAACCTGGGCCTATCGCCTGACCCATGTGGGCGGCGGTCTGCTGCTCGGCTTCCTTCTGTTCGGCTCGCAGCCGTTCGGAGAGGATGCGGGCCCGACCCAACGCGAAGGGCTGATGTCGAAAGCGCTGCTGGTTCTCGCCGGTGCAGGGGTTCTTTACGGTCTGATCGGCGTTGTCGCGATCTGGATCAACGGCACGCTTCTGGGCGATTTGATGCCCCCTGCCTGGGCCATGTCGACCTTCGGCATCCCACTGACCCTCGGCACGAGCGTGGCCATCGTGCATGGCTGGGTCTTTCCCCATCGCGGGCGGATGCAATTCGCGCCAGGCGATGTGGTGCTGGCTTTGGCTGCCATCGCCTTTACGGCCTACCTGATCTTCTTCGCTCGCCAGCTTCAACTGCGCGCGGGCATGCCCATGGCCCTGCCGGGCGATATGTGGTCGGCCATTACCGGTGTCCTGCTGATCATCGAATTGACCCGCCGCCTTGCCGGGATGGCGCTGGTGATCATCGCGGGCGTTTTCGTGGCCTATGCCTTCGCGGGCCCTTGGCTACCCGGGATTTTCGAGCATCGCGGCTATGACGTGAAGCGCTTCTTCTCCTACATCTTCACCGATAACGGTGTGCTCGGCGCGCCGATTGCGATCTCCTCCACCTACATCATCCTGTTCGTCGTCTTCGCGGCCTTTCTGCAGACCACGCGGGTCGGGGAATACTTCGTGAATCTCGCCTTCGCCGCTGCCGGGCATCGCCGCGGCGGCCCGGCTAAGGTGGCGATCTTCGCCTCCGGTCTCATGGGCATGATCAACGGCACCTCGGCGGGCAATGTCGTGGCAACCGGTTCGCTGACCATCCCGATGATGAAAAAGGTGGGCTACCGGCCCCAGACCTCCGCCGCGGTGGAGGCCGCAGCGTCGACCGGCGGGCAGATCATGCCGCCGATCATGGGCGCGGGCGCTTTCATCATGGCCGAGATCACGGGCATCGCCTACATGGATATCGTCTATGCCGCGATCATTCCGGCGGTGATCTACTTCGTCTCAGTCTACTTCATGGTCGATCTGGCCGCGAAGAAGGCGAACATGATGGGCCTGCCGCGCGATCAGCTTCCCAAGCTCGCGAAACTGGCCAAGCAGATCTATCTGTTCCTTCCCATCGTGGTGCTGATCTACGCTCTGTTTGCGGGCTATTCGGTAATCCGCTGCGGCACGCTGGCAATGATAACCGCCGCGGTGGTGTCCTGGCTCACGCCGCACCGCATGGGTCCGAAGCAATTGATCCAAGCGCTCGATAACGGAGCGCGCATGGTGCTGCAGCTGGTCGCGGTCTGTGCAACAGCGGGCATCATCGTGGGGGTCATCGCCCTGACAGGCATCGGCTCGCGGTTCTCGACGGTCCTGCTGGCGCTTGCGGATCAGAGCCAGATCCTTGCGCTATTCTTCGCGATGGTCGTGTCGATCATCCTCGGCATGGGGATGCCCACAACGGCGGCCTATGCCGTGGCGGCCTCGGTCATAGCGCCGGGCGTCATCAACCTCGGCGTCGCACCACTGACTGCGCATCTCTTCATCTTCTACTTCGCGGTGATGTCGGCGATCACGCCGCCCGTGGCGCTGGCCGCCTATGCGGGCTCCGCGCTGGCCGGATCGGACCCGATCCGCACGAGCGTAGAGAGCTTCAAGATCGGCCTTGCAGCCTTCGTCGTGCCCTACATGTTCTTCTATTCACCCGCGATGCTGCTCAACGGCGGCTGGTTCGACATCGCCCACATCGCAGCAACGGCGTTGGTCGGTATCTACCTGTTGTCTTGCGCGGTGCAGGGCTGGTTCTTCGGCCACGCCAACGCGGCAGTCCGCGCAGCGCTCGGGGCGGGCGGACTGACCATGATCGCAGGCGGCTGGATCACGGATGCGATTGGGGTGGGCATCGCGGTCGTTCTGGTCCTGATCCAGCGCGGACGCATGGGTGCCTCCGATTTCGCCCGTGGCGCCGACTGATGTCTGGGCAAGTGGCTTTGCCTCATTAAGTGGTCCGAATCTGATGGACGACCCAGAATAACGCGAGTCATAGCCGCGAGGCCGCAGTCAATCTTGCTCGCCTTTGGAACCGGGGAGAGATGGCCTCGAAGATCTTACCTCCGACCCTCTTGAAGGGTTGGAGATCTCTTTTGAATGAGCCGCGGTGTTTGAGCAGGTGCCTTCATGCGGGCGAACGATGGTGGTAGCAATAGCGTCCTCTCCTCATCGGAAAAGGTTTCCGCTGCCACTGTGATCAAAGTGTTCTAAAAAATTGCTCACCACGAAAAGTCGTCTGAATGTCCGCTAAGCTGGACCTCTCAAGTTGCCTTTGCATATGTTCCGGATCACTCCCCGCGTGCCATGAACATCACGTAACCAGGATTGCTGGTCGGTGACCTGGGACCTCCCCGCGGATCCTCTCCAGATCGCTGAATACGTCGAGTATCTCGGTGGCCGAATTCGACCTCACACGATTCAGACACGCCTGTGGGCGCTCGGCGAGCTTCACCGGGCAGAGTTCTATGCATCGCCCTGTCGACATCGGCTCGTTTTGCTGGCTCTGAGAGCGGTGAAGAGGAAGTATGGTTCCGCCATAGGTCAAGCGCCTCCCCTCTGCTGCAATCAATGGGTCCTGAGCCTACATCCGCACCCGGCTGGCGCGCGTGCTGTGGATGACGGCCCACGCGGCGAGCAGGGCGACGCAGGCCGTCGCGGTAACGAACCCGGCGACCAGGTGGATCTCGGCCCAACCAAGGCTCACCGGGATAGCGATGCCCGTCCGTGCCGCCACGACATCGGATAGAACACCGGCCACCGCCCAGCCCAGGGCCGCACCCAGCACGCCACCGAGCACGAGAAGGCCTGCGCCGTAGGACCAGACGAGCGCCACGAGAAACCGGGTCGGTGCCCCAAGCGCCCGAAGGAGCGCCATGTGCCGCTCGAACAGGCGCAGCAGCATGACCAGGCCGGTCAGCACGCTGGCCGCGACCAGGATCTGCGCAACGAGGCTCATCAGCGACATAGCCTGCCTGATGTCGCCCAGGATCGCGTAGAGTTGGCTGAGAACCGCGCCCGGCAGGAATGCCATCGTCTCGGCGTCGCGGGTGTAGGCCGATTGTAGCGCGTAGGCCTGTGCCAGCTGCTCCGGCACCACGATCACGGCGGGCGTTCCAGGGAAGAGGGCGGCCTCGAAAGGCGGGCCGATCCGCTGTCCAGCTGACGGTTCGTATGCCTCGTCGTGGCCGTGCTCGTCGTCCCCGCCGTGGTCTTCGTCATGGTCCGCGTCATCTCCGTGGCCGTCAGCCTCTTCGACCGGGTGACCGTTGGCCAGGCCGTGGACGGCCCAGACACCTTCGACCGGCACGAGTATGGCCCGATCCCACGGGCTGCCAGTGGGCGCCATGCGGCCCACGACCTCGTAGTGGAAACCGCCGTGAAGACCGGCCTCGGCGGCCGTTCCGCGACCGTGCGCCGGTTCGATCTCGCCGCCCACGGGCACATCCACGAGGGCGCCCACCACCGCCTCTTCCTCGGTCGCAAAGACGCGTCCTTCGATGGCGCCTTCGCTGAGGTGGGTCACCAACTCGGCCACGGTGCCGACGATGGGATCACCCTCGAAACTGTCGCCGAACGCGATGGGCGCGGCCAGGCGCACGCGGTCGTCGTCCGCTATGGCGTTGAAGGTCTCGCCATCGATCAGCGGCACATCTGCCGGGCGCAGGTAAACGGCGGCCAGCAGCATGGAAATTTCGCTGCCTGGAGCGCTCACCACCAGGTCGAACTTCGACGCAGCGTCGGCCGTGCCTTGGCGCAATCCCCGTTCCTGGGCGATCAGGCCGATCCCCATGCCGACCGACACGGCGATCAGCGCGACGAAGACGGCGTTGATCCAGGCGAAACGTCGGATCATGCCGAGGGCCAGCGGCCACGGCGCAAGTCCACGCAACAGCGTGGCCGCCATCAGCGCCAAGGGAAGCAAGAGGGCGATCAGGATCAGTGTCTCCTGTCCCCAGATCGGAAGCCCTGCCCAGAAGTCCCTCATCCCGCAAGCTCCATACGTCCGTCTGAGATCCGCATCTTGCGATCCATCCGGTCCAGCAGGGTGTCGTCGTGCGTCACGCAAACGAGGGTGCGGCCCCGCGATCGCGCAGCGCCGATCAGGTCGTCGGCCAGCGCATCCGCCGCCGCGCGATGCAGGCTGGCGGTCGGCTCGTCGGCTAGCAGGATGGGCGCGTCGGCGGCCATGGCACGGGCCACGGCAACGCGCTGGCGTTCGCCGCCCGAGAAGCTCGCAACGCGGCGCGTTCCGGCGTCGATGCCAAGCCGTTCCAATTCGGTCGCCGCCCGGTCGCGGATCGCGGCCCGCGCGGACCGCGGGGCGTAGAGAGAAGGCAGGGCGGCGTTGCCGAGCGCGGAGAGCTCCTCAAATAGAAGGTGATCCTGGAAAATCATGCCGATCCGGGCCGCGCGAAACGCAGCCCGATCGGCCCGGCTTTTCCCGACGAGATCGGTTTCGTCCCACGCGATGCGGCCCGTCATCTGATCGGCAAGACCGGCCAAGGCGTAAAGAAGCGTGGTCTTTCCCGCGCCCGATGGGCCGTAGATGCCAAGGGTCGTGCCAGGTTCAAGCTCCAGCACGGGAATGTCGAGGATCGGTCGCCCGCCATCGCCGATCACGACTAGGTCACGCACGGAAAGCGCGGCACCCTTCGTCATGTCAGCGCGAAAAGCTCGCATCGGTCAGGCGCATCTTGCCGACGAACCCCGTCTCGGGGTCGGTGAAAGTCTCGAGGCTCAGGACCCCGCGGGTCTCGATGCCCACGGTGTAGTAGACCGGGTCAACGATGCGCTTGGTCTGGACCGGCAGGATGTCCTCGATCCACTCGACCTCGGATTCGCAGAAGGGGCAGACCGCCATGGGTCGGCCGGTAAGCACGAAGAAACTCGATTGCGCCTTCAGTGGCGGGGCCATGTAGCCCTCGACGCTGATCCGCTGGCCCTGGAGCGTCGTCGCGAGGTCGGAGAAGCCGCGCTCCCGCGTGTAGAGATCCCGCACCTTGATCGGCGCGTCGGGATCACCCGGTGCGGCGCGCAGAAACGTCGGCGCGGACAGGACCGGCGCGGACGCGGCGGTCATCAGGAAGTGTCGTCTATGCATCTTGCCCTCGATCATTGTGAGCTCTTTCAGACGTCAGGCCTACCGGAACAAATGGCAAGGGCGGCCCGGTGGCCGCCCCGCCTGATTTCGCTTGCGACGTTTACTGCTCGGCCGCAGCGGTCACGGCAGCGTGGTGCATGACGTGGAAGATCACGTTCTGCTCGATTGTGCCGTCGAACAGGTGCGCCCACGGGCCCTTTGCATAAACCGCGACATCCTCGCCCGAGTGGCTTTCCGAGCTTTTCGGGATCAGCGCCTGCTGGAGGTAGTCGGGGTCGAGCGCTTCTTCCTGGGTGACATCGGGGCGGCTGCCCGAGAAGGTGGGAACAGTGCCTTCGGCGGCGCCCACTTCGGTCTCGACCTGCTGGGTGCCCTCGCCCTCGGCTTCGGGGACCAGGATCGAACCGGGGCCGTTGAGGAAGCCGACGATGGGATAGGGCAGGCCGTCATCGCCCAGCACCAACTCGTCCGAATGCGCGACGCCGCTGTTGTCGATGTCGTAGCACAGGCCGAGGATGTTCGAGCCGCGCCCGCAATACCCGTTGAAGGCCAGCGAGTGCTCGTGGTCCGCGGTGACGATGATGAGCGTGTCCTCGTCATTGGTCATCTCGTCGGCCATGGCGACGGCCTCGGCGAAAGCGCGCCCGTCGGTAAGCGTGCGGAAGAGGTTGCCCGCGTGGCTGGCGTGGTCGACACGGCCCGCTTCGACTTCGAGGAAATAGCCTTCCTCGTTCTGCGACAGATACTCGATGGCCGCAGCAGTCATTTCCGCGAGCGACGGCTCGTCGGTGCGGTCATGCTCGTATTGCATGTGGCTGGGTTCGAACAGCGCCAGGGTCGGCGTCTCGCCGTCGAGTGTCAGCGCCTGGAACTCTTCCGTGTTCGTCGCAAACTGAGCGCCGAGGCCGGTGGCCCGCTCGACCAGGTTAACGCCGTCCGCGCGGCGGCCGCCCTCTTCGCTTTCGGGGATGAAGTGGCGATGACCGCCGCCCATGGCGAAGTCGATCAGGCCGGATTCCATGGCGTCGATCAGCTGCGTCGCGATGTCGGCTTGGGCCGTGCAGCCCTCGGGCACGCTGTCTTCCCAGTTGCGGCTGGCGGTCTTGGCATAGACGGCCGCGGGCGTCGCATGAGTCAGGCGCGCGGTCGAGATGATGCCGACCGACTTGCCCATGGGCTCGAGGATCTCTGCCAGCGTCGTCAGCTCGTTGCCCTCGACAGTCGAGCAGTCGTCGTAGCGGGCTTCCTCGCCGAGGTTGATGAGATTGAAGCGCTGCTTCACGCCGGTGTTCATCGAGCCGGCGGTCGGCGCCGAGTCGGGGGTCTGGGCGTTGATGTTGTAGGTCTTCACCAGCGCCGAGGACCATTCGGGCGTCTCGTAGGGCAAGACGTGATCCTCGCCCATGCCGCCTTCTTCCTGGCCGATGAACAGGCGCGTGGCGTAGTTCGTGCCGACGCCGTTTCCGTCGGCGACCATCAGGATGATGTTGGTGGCTGGGTTTGTGTTCATCTGGCGGTCGATGATGGCCTGGATGGCCTCTTGACCGGCGGTGAACCATTCCGACGACGCTTGCGGCAGGTCATCCTGCGCAATTGCACCGGTGGCGACAAGCGCCATGACCGACGCGGCAAGATATGGCTTCAAAGACATTGGAGGCCCCTCTGGTTTCCGTGCGGCACGCTTAGGGGGCTGCCGTGACGATCACGCATCAGATTTGTATCAGGTGCGT
>NZ_FOCM01000011.1 GCF_900110115.1 Palleronia pelagia
GGGCCCGCGGCACCCGCACCGTCTCGGTGCCAAAGGTGCCGGTGAGCTGTCGCTTCCGGTGACCGTGGCGATAGCCTTTTGCCGGGCCGTCCCCACGACGGTAGCGAAGCCGGCCGAGGAAGCTGGCCAGCTCCTCTTCGAACACGGCTTCGATGGTCGCGCGCACGTTGGCTCGAAGCCGCTCTTCGATCAGATCGAACCCGGCCTCTTCGGCCAGTAGCGCAAAGCTCGCGGTGTCGGTAATCTGGTTCATGGCGTGATCTCCCTGGCGGTTGCCGCCGCCGGTTGGGTGGGTGTCAGTTCACCCGGAGATTACGCCGCCCTCGAATTTCCACCACCTCCGCGACACGACCGGGCCCCGGTCGATCAGTCTCAGTCGAAGGTCGTGGGCTGGACTTCATCAACGAAGTCCGGCGTCAGCGACGAGACCCAGTCGATCGAGTTCTCGCCAACCGGCGTCATGATCTGCTCGCCGTCGAAGATCATGATGTCCGTCAGCGTGGCGAAGGAATAGTCCCCGCTCTGGACCGTGGTGCCGACAAGCTGCGCCTCGACACCCTGGTGGTCCTCGGCGCGGATCGTGACGGGACGGCCAAGTCCCTGGAACTCCAGCCCCTCGTAGGCCGCGATCAGCTGCTGCTCGTCCGGCCAGTTCCCGCCGTTCGCCTCAATGGCCTTGGAATAGGCCGCCTCCAGCGCCTCGAAGGCCTGGACCATGTGGAACACCGAATAGATCGGGTAGGCGCCGGTCCGCTCCTTGAAGTCGGCGACGAAGCCGTCGAAGGCTTCCGTGCCGACCATCTCGGGATGGTCGAAATAGTGGTCCCCGCGGCCGCCGATGATCACACCGTCCGGCAGGGCCGATCCCAGCGCCTCGAGAGAGCTTTCGCCGAGTCCCAGCACGAACTGGCTCTGGTTCATCAGGCCCCGCTGCGCGGCCTGCTGGACGAAGGTGTTCAGATCGCCGCCCCACGAGGTCGACAGGATCACGTCCGGCCGCATGGCCGACAGGCGCGAGATCTCGGTCGAGAAGTCGGGCGCACCGAAGGCCGGGAAGAATTCGCCCACGACCTCGACATCGGGCTTCATCGCCTTGAGCGCGGTCGAGAAGATCTCCCAGCTGTCGCGACCCCAGGCGTAATCCTGGTTCACCACCGCGATGGTCTGGAAATCGGGGTTGGTCTTCAGCAGGTACAGGACCAGCGCCAGCATGTCGCTGGTGGCGTGGCTCTGCGTGCGGAAGACGTAATCGTACTCGCCCTCCTCGAATACCCGCTGGGTGCCGCAGTCCCACATTATGTTGATGACTTCGAGATCCTCGGCCAGCGGCGCGATCTGCATGCAGTTTCCGGACGAGATGCCCGAGAACATTATGTCTGCACCCTCTTCCTCGACCTGGCGGCGGTACTCGGCGGTGAAGGCCTCGCCGCCAGCACCCTCGTCGATGAAGTTGACGCTGACCGGGACACCTTCGATGCCGCCCGCCGCGTTCAGCTCTTCGGCCAGCATCTCGGCCGCGTCGCGGGCCGGCACGCCGAACACCGATGCCGGGCCGGTCAGGAACGTCGCAACCCCGATGGTGATCTCGTCCGGCTTGTCCTGCGCCTGGCCGGCGGTGGCCAGTGCGCCCGCAAGGATCGTCGCGCCAAGTAGTGTTCTCTTCAGCATGGTCTGTCCTCCCCAGAAACTCGCCGGCATGGCGAGAGCTTTGGGGAATTAAACGGGTCGGGTGACCTTGCGTCCAATACCGAGACCCGTTGGGCGCCATAGGATCTCGCTCTAGCGCGCCGCAGAGCGCAGACGAAGACGGCGCCGCCGAAGCGACGCCGCCCGCGCCTGGTCAGCCTGTCGGACAATCGTCAGATCTTTATCGAGACACTTTTCACGTGCGAGTAATGCTCGATCGCCTCGATCCCCTTCTCACGACCGTAGCCGCTGTTCTTGTGGCCCCCGAACGGGGTCTGCACGGACATGGTGTTCCAGACGTTGACGAAGACCTGGCCCACCTCGATCTCGTCCGCCACCCGCAGCGCACGCGACACGTCACGGGTCCAGAGCGTCCCGATCAGCCCGTAGTCGCTGTCATTGGTTATGCGTATGGCGTCTTCCTCGTCGTCGAAGGGAATGGCCACCAGAACCGGGCCGAAGATCTCTTCCTGGGCGATGCGCATGTCATTGTCGACGTGACCATAGACGGTGGGCTGGATGTAGAAGCCGTTCTCGTGCCCCTCGACAGTGGCGACCGCGCCGCCGGTCAGGCATTCGGCGCCGTCCTTGTCGGCCACGTCGAAGTATTCCTGAACGCGCTTGAACTGCGCCGGGGTGATGATCGGGCCCAGACCCTCGCCCGGCTTCACCTTCTGCGCCTCGGCCACGACCTTCTTCATGAACGCGTCGTAGATCGACCGCTGCACCAGAAGCCGCGTCCCGGCCGAGCAGACCTGCCCCGCGTTCAGGGTGAAGCCCTTGACGGCCTCGGCAGCGGCGATGTCCTGGTCGGCATCCTCGAACACGATGTTGGCGGACTTGCCGCCCAGCTCCAGCGTCAGCGGGATGATCCGTTCGGCGGCGATACGGCCGATGGCGCGGCCCACGCCCACCGATCCGGTGAAGGCGACCTTGCGGATACGGTCGTGGCTGACGATGGCCTCGCCCACCGCCTGGCCGGTGCCAAGGACGATGTTGATGACCCCATCCGGGAAGCCGACCTCGGTCGCCATCTGCGCGAGCGCGATCGTCGTGCGCGAGGTAATCTCGGACGGCTTCGCGACGGTGACGTTGCCCGCCACGAGCGCGGGAGCAATCGCGCGCGCAGCCTGGTTCATGGGCAGGTTCCATGGCGTGATGACACCGACGATGCCGTAGGGCTCGCGCTTGGTGAAGACGTGCTGATCGGGTGCAACGTCGAGGATGTCGCCCGTGGGCAGGTAGACAAGGCTACCGTAGAATTCGAAATAGGCGGCGCTGCCCTCGATCTCGGCGCGGGCGCCGGCCATGGGCTTGCCGGTATCCGCGCGCTCCATTTCGGCCAGCAGTTCGGAGTTTTCGCGGATCTTGTTGGCCAGGGCCAGCATCAGGCGTCCGCGCTCGGCCGCCGCCATCTTGCGCCAGCCCTTGGCCGCCGCGCTCGCGGCCTGCACCGCGGCGTCGACCTCGGACTTTCCGCCCGAGGCCACCAGCAGCCCGGGCGCGCCCGTCATCGGGTTCGTGATCTCGAGATAGTCCTCCGCCGCGGCGACCGACTTGCCGCCAATCCAATGGTCGAGCTTCTCGAGTTCGCCCGCGTCAATCTTTGTCTGCGTGTTCATGTCATACCTCGTCTGTATAGCGAGTCGCGATCACTTGATCTTCAGGGTGATGCCGCCGTCGATGGGCAGCTCGATGCCGGTGATCGATTTGGCCTCGTCCGAGGCCAGGAACACCGCCGCATGGGCCACGTCCCAACCGTCGCCCATATGGCCAATGGGCACGAGCGCGTCGCGCTGGCGCACCATTTCCTCGGCCGAGCCGTAGACCGAAACGACGTTTTTTTGATGGATCAGCGGCGTGTTCATCAGACCCGGCAGGATCGTGTTGCAGCGGATTCCCTTGGGCCCGTAGTTCAGCGCGATGTCGCGGGTGAAGGCATTCACCGCGCCTTTCGATGCCGTGTAGCTGATGCAGGGATAGCCCAGCGAGTGGGTCGAGGCGATCGAGCTCACGTTGATGATCGAGCCTTTACCCTGCTTCACCATGATCGGCAGGATGTGACGGCAGGTCAGGTAGATCGACTTGACGTTAATCGCCATCAGCCGGTCCCACTGCTCCTCGGTCAGTTGCTCGGGCGTGCCGGGGTCGATGACGCCCACGTTGTTGTGCAGCACGTCGATGCGGCCGAATGCGTCCATGCAGGCCTGTACGGTCGCCTCGACTTCGGCGGCCTTCGACACGTCGCAGATCCGCCCTTCGACGGTGCCGCCTTCATCGCGGATGATCTGAATGACGTCGTCCAGCGCTTCTCGATTGATATCCGACGCATAGACCTTGGCGCCCTCGCGGGCGAACTGGACGGCGGCCGCCTTGCCGTTGCCCCACCCTTCCCCGATGGAACCCGCACCGGTGATGAAAACCACCTTGTCCTTCAGTCTCTCGCCCATGATCCGGTCCTTCGCCCTGGAGCTCGTTTGCCAAACGATGTCACCCGGGCGGTCCGGTCACAAATACCGATCCGTTCTGATCAATATAGGCGCAGGCTCTACCCGCGCTCAGGCGCCGGTGGCCGCGTCGAGCACGGCGTCGTCGGCCCGCCAGATGCCGCGGTCGACCAGGTCGCGAATGACCAGCATCGTGGTGCGTTCCAGCTCGCGGCTGGCCTTGGTGACGGGCTTGGCCGGATTGCGCACCAGGTAGATCGGGCGCACCATCTTCGGCTCGATGATCGGCGCCATCACCAGCTCGCCGCGTTCCAGGAAATCCTGCGCGGCGGCGGGCGCGAGAATGGTGAACGCCGATCCGCGCGACACCATGATCTTGATCTGGCTCAGCGCGTCCATTTCGGTGCCTACGGTCAGCGCCACGCCGCTCGACCGGGTGAAGCGGTCGATCATGGTTCGCAGGCCGTGGTGCTGCGAGGGCAGGATCAGGTCGATCTCGGCCAGATCGGCCAATCTGACCTCGGTCCCGGGCGGTGTGTCGAACGGCCAAGCGTCGGGGGCGGAGAAGAAACACAGCTCTTCGGTCATCAGCTTGGTGTGATGCAGGTGCCGAACCGACGAGATGTCGTAAAGCAACCCGAGGTCGATGCTCTGATCCTCGAGCCATGTCTGGATGAACCCGCTCATCGCCTCGATGGCGCGCAGCCGGACCTTTGGCAGCTCGAGCCGCACCGTTTCGGCCAATGGCACCGAAAGGACCATCGAAACCGAAGATGGCAGGCCGAATGTAACCTCGCCCATGGGTTCCGACCCCGACTGGCGCACCGCCTCGACCGCGACTTCCAGGGCGTCCGTGATGCGCTGCGCGTGGGAGAGCAGGACCTCGCCCGACGCAGTCAGCGATACCCCCCGCGGCGACCGCTCCAGCAGCTTCACGCCAAGCTCCCGCTCGAGGCTGAGAACGTGCTGCGACAGCGACGGCTGGGCCACCGATACGCGCAGGGCCGCGGCCGACAGCGACCCTCTTCGGCGATGGCAATAAAGTAGCGTAATTGCTTGATATCCATGATCAAGCGTCCTCCCCGACGAGGACCCTAAGGCCGCACGACGTCGCTGGAAAGGGGCTGTTCGACTCCGTATCGGGAAGAGCGCTAGAAGATTTCCCTATCGGCTCCACCGGAAAGCCGTCTTACCCGCGCCGACCGCCCCGGTGCTAGGAACCCTCAGCATCGCCATTCGAGGAGGGACCGGCGCCGTGTCCGACATCATCCTGCATCACTACGACCTGTCGCCATTCTCGGAAAAGATCCGGCTCGCCATGGGCGTGAAGAGTCTGGACTGGCACTCGGTCACCGTCGAGGCCGTGCCGCCGCGCCCTGATCTCGACGCGCTTACGGGGGGCTACCGCCGCCTGCCGGTGCTGCAGGTCGGCGCCGATGTGTTCTGCGATACCGAAGTGATCTTCCGCGCGCTCGAGCGGATCAAACCCGCGCCCACGCTCTACCCGCAGGGTGAAGGCATCGCCAAGGCCCTGTCGCTCTGGTGGGACCGGACGACCTGGAAACCGGCCATCGGGGTTCTGGTCGCGCATATCGGCGAGCATCTGCCGCAGGAATTTCTGGACGACCGCCGGGATCATTACCTGGGCTACGACATCTCGAAAGAGGGCATGGCGCCCATGCTGCCCGCCTATGTGCAGCAATTGGTGGCCGTGAAGGAATGGCTGTCCTCCATGCTGGCGCAGAACGGACCGTTCCTGACCGGCGACACGATCAGCGCGGCCGACCTGACCTGCTATCATTCCCTGTGGCTGCTGCGCGCCAATGCGGGGGCCGAGATCATCGACAGCCAGCTGGGCCTGGGCAGCGATATCACCGGCTGGATGGATCGCGTCGCGGCCGTGGGCCACGGCAACTCGACCGAGATTAGCACGTCGGCCGCGCTGGAGGCTGCCAAGGAGGCCGAGCCAGACAAAGCGCATCTGCCGCAGGGCGAAGACCCCAGCGGCATCGCCAAGGGCACCCGCGTCACCGTGACACCCGACGACAACGCCCGCGTCCCGGTGACCGGCACGCTGGTGGCCGCCAATGGGCAAGAAGTCGTCGTCGCGGTCGATGGCGACGCGACCGGCACCCTTCACATCCACTTCCCCCGCGCCGGGTTCGAAACCCTGCCGGCCTGACCCGTCCTTTCTGGAGGAGACGCAGATGAAAGACCTGACCAACACCCCGAACAAGCAGCGCGCCGCCGACTACTTCAAGGCGTTCGCGACGCAAGACCGCGACTGGCTCGAAGCCAATGTCGCCAAGACCTACACCCGTAACGACACCACCCTGCCCTTCGAGGTCGTGGGCCCCGAGGGCGTGCTGAAACTGGGCGACGTGCTGCTGGGCGCGTTTTCCGAGGTCGAGCTGGATATCCAGGACATCATCGAAGAAGACGACAAGGTGCTGGTGCGCCTCCAATTCCGCGGCGTGCAATCCGGGCCCTTCGGCGATCACCCGGCCAGCGGCAAACGCTTCGACGTGATGGTGCTGGATTTCTTCCGGATGGAGGACGGCAAGATCGCCGAGCAGTGGCCCGCCATCGACAACCTGGGCCTTCAGCAGCAGATCGGCATGATCCCGGCCTGATGGATGTGACATTTCTTTTCGTGCCGGGCGACCGGCCCGAAAGGTTCGCAAAAGCGCTGGCCTCGGGCGCGGACTGCGTGATCCTCGATCTCGAGGACGCGGTGCGGCCCGATGCCAAGCAGTCAGCGCGCGATGCCATCCTGCGGGCCGAGCTCGACTGGGACCGGGTCGCGATCCGCATCAACGACGCGGCCTCGCCCTGTTTCAGCGACGACCTGGCGTGGCTGGCATGGACCCGGGCCGGCGCCATTGTCGTGCCCAAGACCGAAAACCCGGATACGCTCGACCGTGTGCGGCTTGCCGTGGGGCGCCCCGTGGAGCTGATCCCGCAGATCGAGACCGCGCGCGGGCTTGACCGGACCAAGGCGCTCCTGTCCGTGCCCGGAGCCACGCGCGCGGCGTTCGGGCACCTGGATTTTGCGCTGGATCTGGGGATCGCGACCGACTGGGACGCGCTGGCGTATTTCCGTTCCCGCCTGGTGATGCAATCGCGGCTCGCCGGGGCGCTGCCGCCCATCGACAGCGTGACGGTCGATCTGAAGGACACCGATTTGCTGGAGCGCGAGGCCACCGACGCCCGCCGCTTCGGCCTTGGCGGCAAGCTGTTGATCCATCCGGCGCAAGTTGGCCCGGTGGCGCGGGCTTTCGCGCCAACCTCCGATGAAGTCGAATGGGCCCGGCGCGTCATCGCGGCCATCGAGGCGGGCGGCTCGGGGGCGCTATCGCTGGACGGCAAGATGATCGACAAGCCGGTGGAAGACGCCGCGCGCCGGATTCTCGCGCGCGCGGGCGACCGAGGTTGAGCTCAGGCGCTGCGGCGCCAGAGCTTGGGACCGGCCTCGTGAACCGAATTGCCTTCGTTATCCACGGCCAGCGTCACCGGCATATCCTCGACCCGCAGCTTGTAGATCGCTTCCATGCCAAGGTCCTGGTAGGCCACCGGCTCGGCCTCGCGGATGGCCTTGGACACCAGGTACGCCGCGCCGCCCACGGCGATCATGTAGACCGCCCCGTGCCTGGCGATGGCCTTCAGGGCCTCCGGTCCGCGCTCGGCCTTGCCGATCATCACTTTCAGGCCCGTATCTGCCAGCACACGATCGGTGAACTTGTCCATCCGGGTCGACGTGGTGGGACCGGCAGGGCCGATAACCTCGTCGCCCACCGGATCGACCGGACCCACGTAGTAAATCGCGCGGCCCCGCAGATCGACCGGCAAATCTTCGCCACGATCCAGCGTTTCGACCATGCGCTTATGGGCAGCGTCGCGGCCCGTGTAGAGCGTGCCCGACAGCAGAAGCGTGTCGCCGGGCTTGAGCGAGGCCAGCAGCGCGTCGTCCAATGCGTCGAGATCAATGCGCCGCGCGTCGGCGGCCGCCGCGTCAAGCGTCACTTCGGGCCAGAGGCTCAGATCCGGCGGATCGAAACTTGCCGCGCCAGAGCCGTCCAGCTGGAAATGCACGTGCCGCGTGGCCGCGCAGTTGGGGATCAGCGCGACCGGAAGCGACGCGGCATGGGTCGGGAAGTGGCGCACCTTCACGTCAAGGACCGTGGTCAGACCGCCCAGCCCCTGCGCGCCGATGCCCAGCGCGTTCACCCGCTCGTATATCTCCAGACGCAGCTCCTCGACCGGATCGGATGGTCCGCGCTTCAGCAGCTCGTGCATGTCGATGGCATCGTTCAACGACATCTTCGCCATGGCCATCGCCTTGTCGACGCTGCCGCCAACGCCGATGCCCAGCATACCCGGCGGGCACCAGCCCGCGCCCAGCGTCTCGACCGTGTTCACCACCCAGTCGGCCACCGAGCCCGAGGGATTCAGCACCGCGAATTTCGTCTTGTTCTCGGACCCGCCGCCCTTGGCGGACACGGTGATGTCGACCTTGTCGCCGGCGACCATCTCGACATGCAGCATGGCCGGCGTGTTGTCGCCGGTGTTCTTGCGTATCCCGAACGGGTCGCGCACGACCGAGGCCCGGAGCGGATTGGTGTCCAGCAGGTAAGCCCGACGCACGGCATCGTCGACGATGTCCTGCAGGGGACGTTTCCACGATGTGACGGCCTCGACCCCCACCTCGACGAAGATATTCGCGCTGCCGGTATCCTGGCAGATCGGACGGCGGCCCAGCGCGCACATCCGCGAATTGGTCAGGATCTGGCCGATGGCATTGCGGGCGCCCGCGCTTTCCTCGCGCGCATAGGCGTCGGACATGGCCTCGATGAAGTCGACGGGGTGATAGCAGGCGACGTATTGCAGCGCGTCGGCGATGCTGTCGGTGACGTGGGCCTCGGTGATCGGGGGCATTCGGTCCTCAGGTGCGGCGGATGACATCGGTAATGGCGCCGTCACGATATTCGCTGACCGCGACGATGTCAGCGTCTTCCGATCTGGTCGGGGCACGTTCGGCCTGGGACTGCGCCAGCGCGTGCAGCTCGGCCATCGCTTTCGGGGCCAGCCCGGCATGCACCAACCGGTCGTGCAGATCCGGGCGCGCCGGGTTCACCGCGATGCCGTGATCGGTCACCAGCACGTCCACGGTCGGCCCCGGCGTGGTCAACGTGCCCACCCGGTCGACCAGTTTCGGAAATCCCGCCGCGGTCAGCTTTGAGGTGACAATGGCCAGTTTCGCGCCAGCGGCCGTGTCGGCGTGGCCCCCCGAGCCGCCGGCAATGGTGCCGTCGGACTGGGTCGTGACGTTCACGTTGAAGTCGAGGTCGATCTCGGTCGCGCCAAGAACCACGGCGTCGAGCCGGTCCACCACCGCCCCGCGATCGTGCGGGTTGGCATACATGGACGCCGACATGCCCTGGTGCCGATCGTCGCGACCGAAACTTTCCACCGCCCGAAGATCGAAGCACTGCACGTTCATGAGGATTCGAAACAGCCCGGCCTCCAGCATGTCCACGTGAAATCCGGTGATGCCACCACTGGCGAACCCGCCGGTTACGCCCTTTTCGGTCATCCTCTCGCCCACAGCCTTTGCGGTCGCCAGCGACGCGCCGCCGGCCCCGTTCTGCAGCGAGAAGCCGTCCACCAGCAGGCCGGACGCGTCGATCACCTCGGTCGCGAGGCGCGCGATTTCCAGGTCGGCGGGCTTCTCGCTGGGTCGTGTCGTGCCGGACAGAATGCCCTCCCGGTCGCCGAGGCTGTCGACAAGGGCCACGAGATCCACCCGGTCCTGCCCGATCTGGATATTGCGCACCGGGTAATCCGCCAGCGTATCGGTTACGGCGACGACCTTGCGGGCGTGGATCGCGTCGCACTGGGGATACCCGAGCACACCACAGGCGCGCGGGCCCTCCGTTCCGCTGATATTGCCCAAGGCGTCTGCGCTGGGGGCCGCGATGAAGGCCGCGTCGATCACCAGCTCGCCCGCCGCGATGGCCCGCGCCCGCCCGCCATGGGTGCGCAGCACAACCGGCTTTTGCAGCGCACCGCGCGAGACGGCCTGCGCGACGGGGCCCGACAGGAAGTTGGTGCACAGCCCGGTGACCACACCCGTTTCCATGTGCGGGACCAGCGGAGCGTGAACCGGGAAGATCGAAGACGCCGCGACGTGCAGGTTCCGCAGGCCCAGCCGCGCGCAGGCGTCGACGACGGCGCACAGAACGGCGTCCCCGTTTCGCAGGTGATGGTGGAAGGACAGCACGGCACCGTCCTCCAATCCCAGCGCCCGGATCGCTGCGGCAAGGTCTGGCACGACCAGCTCGTGTCCCCGCCGCGCGGTCTTCGTGATGGCCGCCGGCTGCGCGATGCGGATGCTGCCGAGACCGTCAATGCGGCTGGGAAAATGGAGCCGGTCGAGCATGGTGTCACCTGCCATGGTTTTGCGGCATCTGACCATGGGGGCCGAAGGCGCGGAAATAGAATAATCTTGGGCATGCCATAGGATACACCTCTAGCCATCCCAATAAGCGGTGCCGGAACCGTCCGCATCGCCCGCTTGGCAATCCGCGGCCCTGGAATGGCGTAAGGAAACCAGCTCGATTGCGCCGAATCTGTCGCGGCACGCTGCCGAGCAAGCCGCAGTAAAAGCCAAGTGTCGCGTATCAATTTCAATCAACTGCACTCGATATACGCAAAACCTATGGGTTCAATCTGGCTTTCGTATTTCCGCCACCGCCGCCTTCCCCGCCATACTGAAGGCCAAGACGCCAGAGTCCCGACCGGACCCGAAGCGTCGGGAGGACATCACCGCGGCCGCTGAGCCGACCGCGCACCCCACGGAAAGGGAGAGACCATGACCCTGAAGACCACGCTCGCCGCCGTCGCGCTTGCCACCACCGCCATGTCGCCCGTCCTCGCGCAGGACGAACCGCTGCGCCTTCTGGTGCTCGACGACATGACCGGCATCTATTCCGGCAATGGCGGGCCGAACACGCTTCGCGCCGTCGAAATGGCCGTCGAAGACTTTGGCGGCGAGGTTCTGGGCCGCCCCATCGAGGTGATCTCGGCCGACCACCAGAACAAGCCCGACGTGGGCTCCGCGCTCGCGCAGCAGTTCATCGACGAGCAGAACGTGGTCGCAATGACGCTCGGCGGATCCTCTGCCGTCGGTCTCGCCGCCCAGGCCCGCGCCGGTGAGGAAGGCGTCATCACCCTGGTCTCGGGCGGCTACGCGCCGAACTTCTCGGGCGATCAGTGCACGCCCTACAGCTTCCACTGGGCGCCCACGACGCGGGAACTGGCCCGCGGCGTCGCCGGTGCCGTGGTCGAACAGGGCGGCGACAGCTGGTACCTGATCACGCCCGACTACGTGTTCGGGCACGCCCTGGCCGCCGATGCCACCGCGGCCGTCGAGGCCGCCGGCGGTTCGGTCGTGGGTGAAACGGTGCACCCGCTGAACACCAACGACATGGCCTCGGCCCTGCTGTCCGCGCAAGGATCCGGTGCCAAGGTTTTCGGCCTGGCCAATGCGGGCACCGATCTGGAGACGACGATCAAGCAGGCGGGCAATTTCGGCCTGTCCGACCATCTTGCCGCGATGCTGGTCTTCGCCAACAACGTGCAGGCGCTGGGGCTGGAGCAGGCGCAGAACATCCGCATGGCGACCTCGTTCTACTGGGATCTCAACGATGAGACCCGTGCCTTCGGCGAGCGGATCATGGAGATGAACGGCGGCGAGGTTCCGACCATGGGCCACGCGGGCGCCTACAGCGCGGTGACCCATTACCTGAACGCCGTCCGGGAAGCCGGCACCGTCGACGCCGATACCGTGACCGCGACGATGAAGGAAATGCCGCTGAGCGACGGCTTCTACCAGAACGCGTCGATCCGCGAGAATGGCCGCGTCGTCTACGACATGCTGCTGGCCGAGGTGAACACGCCCGACGAGTCCACCGGCCCCGCCGACATCTACGAGATCGTGGCGACCATCCCGGGTGACAGCCTGTTCCTCTCGGCGGCCGAAAGCGGCTGCCCGCTGACGGCCGACGCCACCAACTAATCGCATCTCCCCACCTCGGGGGCCGGCATGTCCGGCCCCTGCCTTTCCCATTTCCAATGCCAAGGCGGACTGTTCCATGAAGCTGATGAAAAGCACCACATCGCCCTTCGCACGGCTGGCGCATATGGCCCTGATCGAGGCCGAGGCGGAATACGAGATCGAACTGCTGAACCCCTGGGCCGACCCCGAACAGCTGGTCGCCCTGAATCCCTCCAAGCGCGTGCCGTGCCTGCAGCTGGATGACGGGACCGTGCTGACCGAGGCCATGGTCATCGCCATGTATGCCGCCGACATCGCGCCCGAAGGCTCGCACCTGAAAAGCAACACCTCCCACGATTACGAGATCTGCGGCCTGGCCTTCGGCGTGATCGAGGCCGCCGTCTACATGATGACGGGCCGCAAGCTGTTCTCGGACGATCTGGGGGTGGACGAATTCGACAGGACCCACCCCGTCGCCCAGCGCCGCCGCGACGCCATGATCGTCGGCCTCGGCCGCATCGAGGCGCTGGTGGACCGGCTGTCCGAAAACCGGCTCGGCCTCGCCGAGCTTCTGGTCGTGGACGCCGTGCAATACATGGATTTCCGCTTCCCCGACAGCGACTGGCGCCCCGAGATCCCCAGGCTCGACGCGTGGATCGAGCGGGCCCACGAACATCGTTCGGTCAGCGAAACCATCCCGTCATGACCGCCCACGACCGCACGCTGCAACAGCCAGTCGCGGCGCGCGCGGCCCTATCGGCGCGAGGATTGTCCAAGCGTTTCGGAGATTTCCAGGCGATAGACGACGTGACGCTTGAAGTGGCCGAGGGCACGATCCACGCCCTGATCGGCCCCAACGGCGCTGGCAAGTCAACGCTGTTCGGCCTGCTGACCAAGTTCATTCCGCCCACCAGCGGCACCATCACGCTGGGCGGCACCGACATCACGCGCTTCAAGCCCGAGGAAGTCGTGCGACAGGGCATGGTGCGGTCGTTCCAGATCTCCGCCGTGTTCCCGCACCTGAGCCTGCGCGACAACGTTCGCGTCGCGCTGCAGCACAAGCACGGGCTCGACCGGCAGTTCTGGCTGCCCGAGCGCCGCCTTAACGCGCTGAACGGCGAGGTCGACGCGCTGCTCGACAAGGTCGGGCTGAGCGACCTGGCCGGGCGTCTCGCCTCCGAGGTGTCCTATGGCCGAAAGCGTGCGCTGGAACTGGCGACGACGCTGGCGCTCGATCCGCAGGTGATGCTGCTGGACGAGCCCATGGCGGGGATGGCCTCGGCCGATATCGGCACGATCGCCGACCTGATCCGCCGCTCGGGTGAGGGGCGGACCATCATCATGGTCGAACACAACCTCGACGTGGTCGAGGATCTTTGTGACCGCGTCACCGTGCTCGCCCGCGGCGCGGTGCTGGCCGAGGGCAGCTTCGACGAGATCCGCGCCAGCCAAGAAGTGCGCGAAAGCTATATGGGGGCCGGCCATGACTGAGCCGCTTCTGGACGTCAAAGACCTGCACGGCTGGTACGGCGAAAGCCACGTGTTGCACGGCGTGTCGCTGTCGGTGCAGGCGGGCGAGACCGTCGCGCTGATCGGGCGCAACGGCGCGGGCAAGACTACCACCCTGCGGGCCATCATGAACCTGCTGTCACGGCGCGAAGGGCAGATCCGCTTTTCGGGGCGCGATATCATGGGCGTGCCGCGCCACCGCGTCGCCTATGAGGGTCTCGGCTTCGTGCCTGAGGAGCGCGGCATCTTCCACTCGCTCAGCGTGACCGAAAACCTGCGCCTGCTGCCGCAGACCGGCCCGGACGGGATGCGCGACGACGACATCTACCGGTTCTTCCCGAACCTGAAGGAGCGCGGCCGCGCCGGCGGCGGGACGCTGTCGGGCGGCGAGCAGCAGATGCTGGCCATCGCCCGCGTCTTGCGCACGGGCTCGAAGCTTCTGCTTCTGGACGAGCCGACCGAGGGCCTCGCTCCGGTCATCGTGCAGCGCATCGCCGAGATGCTGCGCGCATTGAAGGACAGCGGCATGACCATGCTGCTGGTCGAGCAGAATTTCCATTTCGCCAAGTCGCTGGCCGACAGGTTCTTCCTGATCGAGAACGGGCAGATCGCGGGCAGTTTCGCCCGCGACGAGTTCGACGCTCACGCCAGCGCCATCACCGAAGTCGTGGGGGTCTGACATCATGATGACCGTATTCGGAATCGCCCTGCCCGTCCTCGCCGGACAGCTTCTGATCGGGCTGTTCAACGGGGCGTTCTACGCGCTTCTGTCGCTGGGGCTGGCCATCATCTTCGGGCTTTTGCGCATCATCAACTTCGCCCATGGCGCGCTTTACATGCTGGGCGCTTTCGTGGCCTTCCTGCTGGGCGAATGGCTGGGCTTGCCGTTCTGGCTGTTGCTGGTGGTGGCCCCGCTGGTGGTCGCCGCCTTCGCCGCGGTGATCGAACGGGGCCTGCTGACCCATCTGCAGGGACTCGATCCGCTCTACGGCCTGCTTCTGACCTTCGGGGTCGCCCTGATCGTCGAGGGGCTTGCCCAGTACCAGTTCGGTGTCGCGGGACAGAATTTCTCGGCGCCGGCCGCCCTGTCGGGGGCATCGAACCTCGGTTTCATGATCATGCCGCATTACCGCGCGTTCGTGATCGTGGTGTCGCTGATCGTCTGTCTCGCCACATGGGCTCTGATCGAGCGCACGAAACTGGGCGCGCTCCTGCGCGCGGCGACCGAGAACCGCCCGCTGGTCGAGGCGTTCGGGGTGAACGTGCCGCTGCTGCTGACCGCGACCTATGCCTTCGGCGCGTTCCTCGCGGCCTTCGCGGGGGTCATGGCTGCGCCGGTGTTTCAGGTCAGCCCGCTGATGGGATCGAACATCGTCATCGTCGTCTTCGCCGTGGTGGTGATCGGCGGCATGGGATCCATCGGCGGGGCCATCGTGTCGGGCTTCCTGCTGGGGCTCGCCGAGGGGCTAACCAAGGTGATCTATCCCGAGGCGTCAAACATCGTCGTCTTCGTCATCATGGCGATCGTCCTCTTCTTCCGGCCGAGCGGCCTGTTCGGCAAAACCGTGTGAGGCTGAGATGAGCATTACCGACAACACGGATTTCGCCGATCGCGGCGCGGGCCGGAGCATCGATTGGAAGATGCCCGTGGCCATCGCCGTCCTGCTGGGGCTGATGGTGGTGGCGCCCTTCGTCGCCTACCCGATCTTCGTGATGAAGCTGCTGTGCTTCGCGCTGTTCGCCTCGGCCTTCAACATGCTTCTGGGCTATACCGGCCTGCTCAGCTTCGGGCACGCCACCTTCTTCGGCGGCGCGGCCTATGCCACCGCCCACGCGGCCAAGGTCTGGGGGCTGGAGCCGCTGACCGCGATCCTGTTCGGCACGATCTGCGCCGCCGCCATGGGGGCAGCCATGGGCATCGTGGCGATCCGGCGGCAAGGCATCTATTTCGCGATGACCACCCTGGCGCTTTCGCAGATGGCTTATTTCCTGTTCCTGCGCGCGCCCTTCACCCATGCCGAGGACGGCATCCAGAACGTCCCGCGCGGCAGGCTGCTGGGGATGATCGATCTGGGCGAGACCATGGCCATGTACGGCCTTGTCTGCGCGGTGTTCCTGGTGGGCATGGCGGTGATCTGGCGCATCGTCCACTCGCCCTTCGGGCAGGTGCTGAAAGCCATCCGCGAGAACGAGGCGCGGGCGATTTCGCTTGGCTACCGCGTGGATCGCTACAAGCTGGGGGCCTTCGTGATGTCGGCCGCGCTGACGGGGCTGGCCGGTTCGACCAAGGCGCTGGTGTTCCAGATCGCGACACTGAACGACGTGGCCTGGCACATGTCCGGCGAAGTCATCCTGATGACCTTGCTGGGCGGTGTGGGCACCGTGCTCGGCCCCATCGTCGGCGCGGGCGTGATCGTCGCGATCCAGAACATGTTCGCCACGACCGGCTTTCCGGTCTCTGTCATCATGGGCGCCATTTTCGTTATCTGCGTGATGCTGTTCCGCAAGGGCATCGTCGGAACGCTAGGTCAGTACCTGCGGCAGACACGGCGCGATCCAGGCGCCAAGGAGTGATCCAACCTGCCCGGCGCGCACAAGCCAGGTATTCGGCGAGGATCAGTCTCGTGCCGAAACTCTTCGGCCTGACCGCAACGGTCCGCATCCAGCCCCCAAGGCCTGGGCCCCACCCGGAAGCGCGGAGAACCAGGCCGATCCTTCCCGCGTGAATACAGCATCCACGTTTTGCGCGCGCGAACCCCGGTGGATGGCCGAAATCCCGTGACACTGGCACCTTTCCATGCAGAAATAAGAATGTGTATTGCAGGGAGGTTTCGGAATGATCACCAGACGCCAGTTCATCGTCAGCGCCACGGCATCCATTGCCTCCAATCATGCGTGTCGCGCATGGGCTTCGGCGCAGGCGGACATCGGATCGGCCGAAATCATGACGCTCAGCGACGGTCACCTGGTGCTTCCCGAAAGCTTCCTATACGGCGATCTTGCGACCGATCAGGTCGACGCGGTGCTATCCGCCGCGAATGCGGCGGCGGGCGGGCTCGAACCCCCTTGCAACCTGACGCTGTTCCGACGTGGCGACGCCCTGGTGCTGTTCGACGCGGGCTCCGGTCCGAGCTTCATGCCGACCGCCGGCAAGCTGCCCGAGGCGCTTGGCGCGGCCGGCGTCTCGCCCGACGAGATCACCCACGTGATATTTACCCACGGGCATCCCGATCACCTTTGGGGGGTGCTCGACGATTTCGACGAGCCGTTCTTTCCGAATGCCACCCACCTGATGGGCGAAGAGGAACTGGCCTACTGGACCGATCCCGACACGCTGGAGACCATCGCGCCCGAACGGCAGAGTTTCGCCGCGGGAGCATCGCGCCGTCTCGGCCTGCGCAAAGGGCGGATCGAGACGTTTAGGGGCGGCGATACCGTTCTGCCCGGTGTGACCGCGATCGCGACGCCGGGCCATACGCCGGGACACATGTCGTTCGAGGTCACCGGCGAGACCGGGCGCGTTCTGTTGATCGGCGACGCCATCGGCAATGGCCATGTTGCATTGCGGCGCCCTGAATGGCACGCGCCCGCCGATCAGGACCCCGAGACAGGGGCCGCGACGCGCATCGCGCTTCTTCAGCGTATCGCCGAAGCGGAAACGCTGTCGGTGGGCTTCCATCTGCCCGGTGACGGGCTGGGCCGGATCATCCGCGACGGCGACGCCTACGCGTGGTCGCCCGCCTGAGCGCTACTGGGCGGCCATGGGTCGGCGGGCCAGCTGACAACGCGCCCACAGCTCACCCAGCGCCGCCACCAGCCGGTCCATGTCGGCGTCGGTGTGGACGGGCGACGGCGTGATGCGCAACCGCTCGGTCCCCCGCGGCACGGTGGGATAGTTGATCGGCTGGATGTAGATACCGAACTCGTCCAGCAGCAGATCCGAGATATAGCGGCATTTGACCGGGTCGCCGACCATGACGGGGACGATGTGGCTGCAGTTCTTCAAATGCGGCACGCCGATGGCATCAAGCCGCGAGCGCAGTTCGGCCACCCGGGCCTGTTGCCCCGCGCGCTCGGCAGCCGAAGTCTTCAGATGCCGGATCGCCGCCAGCGCGCCGGCGGCCACAGACGGAGGCAGCGCGGTGGTGAAGATGAACCCGCTGGCAAAGCTGCGGACGAAATCCACCAGCGGGGCCGAGGCCGCGATATAGCCGCCCATGACGCCGAAGGCCTTGCCAAGCGTACCCTCGATCACGTCGACCCGGTGCATCAGGCCGCGCGCCTCGGCGATGCCCGCGCCCCGGGGACCGTAAAGGCCAACCGCGTGCACCTCGTCCAGGTAGGTCAGCGCGCCGTAGCGTTCGGCCAAGTCGCAGATTTCGGCGATCGGGGCGATGTCGCCATCCATGGAATAGACGCTCTCGAAGGCCACGATCTTGGGCCGGCCGTGCGGAACCGCCGCCAGCTGCGCTTCGAGATCGGCCAGTTCGTTATGCGCCCAGATCCGCTTCTCGGCGCCGGAGTGACGGATGCCCTCGATCATGCTGGCGTGGTTCTTGGCATCCGACAGCACGATGCAGCCCGGCAACCTTGCCGCCAGCGTCCCCAGCGTCGCCCAATTGGCGACATAGCCCGAGGTGAAGACCAGCGCGGCGGGTTTGCCGTGCAGGTCCGCAAGCTCGGCCTCGAGCTCGGCGTGGTATCTGGTGTTGCCCGAGATGTTGCGTGTCCCCCCCGCTCCCGCGCCCGCTCCATCGATGGCGGCGTGCATGGCGGACAGCACCTCTGGATGCTGGCCCATGCCGAGGTAGTCGTTCGAACACCAGACCGTGACCTCGTCCGCGCCATCGTGGCCGTGGCGGGTCGCGCGCGGGAACGCGCCGCGATGCCGCTCGAGCTCGGCGAAGGTACGATAGTTTCCCTCGTCGCGCAGGTCGTCCAGCGCGGCCGTGAAGGCGGCGTCGTAGTTCATTGCCCGGCGGCCTCGCGCGCGATGTCGTCCAGCAGTGTCTCGACCTGGTCCATCGGACCGTCGGGATAGGTCCGGTAGCCGATCATCACCTGCCCGTCCCGCTCGGCCGCGAAGACACCGTAGGGGCAAAAGGCGATGTTCATCGGATCGGCCTCCATCACCTCGCGGCTGATGACGGCCGAACAGAAGATGTAGATGTCCGCCGCGGAAAAGATCTGGTCGCCGCCCACGTCCTCGCGCGTGCGGTTCAGCATATCGCCCACGTGACTGACGTAATCCACGACCAGCCCGCGGTTCACGATGGCGTTTTCCACCCCGAAGGTCGCATCATCGAAACTGCCGCCGTAATCGTAGGTCACGACATCCTGCGCGGCTGAAAGGCCTGGCGTCAGGGCGATCAAGGCGATCCAGAGGGTGTGGCGGACGGACATGGTGGTTCTCCTCGTGATGGTCTGACCTCAGGATCCCGGACTGCGCCGGGCCGCGCATTGATCGGGCTCAATCCAGCGGCCATTTCGCGCCTCAGTGCGTGCGGATGTAGGTATAGCCCTGCTGCTGCAGGTACGACAGTTCAGCAACGCCCGAGGGCACGATGTCTTCGTCATAGACCTCGAACAGCGAAACGGGGTCGATGTCGAGGCCCACCAGAGTGTTGTTGCAGACCCGAACCTCGACGCCGCGCGACTTGAGGCCCAGAAGCTGGTTCTGAAGGTCCAGATCGCTGTTTGCCTCCTGCACCAGACCGATGCCGTTGCCGTGCACCACGATAACCGCACCCAGATTGGCGTCGCCCACCGCATCCATGTGGTTCTTCAGGTTGCGGAGCGATCCCTTGTATGCGCGGTTCCCTTCGCCCCCGGGGAAGTTGACGTGATACACGACCCGCTGCTCGCCGTAACGGTCGCTGGTCTGGGCGCCGGCGGTCAGCCCCCCCAAGACCACGGCAAGCGCCGCGGCCAGTCCGAAAAGCAATCCACGCATCTTGTTCCTCCTTCGATTTTCAGACGTCGAAGATCCGTCCAGCGACCAGGCCGCCGGACGGGATCGTTTGGATGAGCTCAGGCGGCCCCGAACATGTCCGACGTAATCGCGTCGTACCAGGCGAGGCTTTCGCGATAGGTATCCGCGCGCAAACCGACATCCTCGCCCGGCTGGCTGATGAACCCGCCGGTCGAGGCGATCTTTTCTTCTGTCGCCTCGTAATTCGCACCGACCTTCACGCCATCGGGCTGATCGACCGCGTGGATGAGCGACCAGCATGTGTTCGAGTACTTGGCCGGGAAAACGCGGCTGTCGGTCAGCGCACCGCGCACGGCCATCGCCGCAACCTTGGCCTGGCTGTTGGCGGAGAAGCCGGATTTGGGCATGTCGCCCTGCGCCGATGCATCGCCGAGGATATGAATGTCGGCATCCATCTTCGAGCTCATGTCCGCGGCGTTCACCGGCGCCCAGTCGCCCTCGGTCAGGCCCGCTTGGTGCACGATACGGCCCGCCTGCATGGCCGGAATGACGTTCACCACGTCGCCCTTCTCCACCGCGCCGTCGATATCCACCGTCATTTCGGCCGGGTTCACGCTGACATTCGCGCCGCCGAAATCGGGGCCGAGCCGTTCGATCATGCCGGAATAGTGCCGCTGCCAGCCTTCCTCGAACAGCGCCTGCTTGCTGAACTTTTCCTTCAGATCAACAATCAGGATGCTGGCGGTCGGGTTGTTGTACTTGAAATAGTTGGCAACCATCGACACCCGCTCGTAGGGGCCGGGCGGGCAGCGATAGGGGTTCGGCGGGGCCACCATGATGAAGCGGCCGCCCTCGGGCATCGCCTCGAGCTGCGCCTTCAGCAGCTGGGTCTGGCTACCGCCCTTGTAGGCGTGGGGCATGGCGTTTTGAGCGGAGACATCCCAGCCGGGCATGGCGCCGTCCTTGAAGTCTATGCCGGGCGACAGGATCAGCCGGTCGTAGGGCAAGCTGCCACCGCCTGCGAGCGACACGGTCTTTGCGTCGCGGTCGACGCCTACGGCGTAGTCATGCACGACGTTGATGCCATCAGCCGCCAAAGCGCCATAGGTATGGCCGAGGCTGTCGAACGTCCGCACGCCGCCGAGATAGAGGTTCGAGAACCAACAGGTGTAGTAGGTGCGCGATGGCTCGATCAGGGTGACATCGATGGCACCGTTGCTGTCCTTCGCGATATAACGCGCGGCGGTGGCGCCGCCGGCTCCGCCTCCAACGACGACCACGCGTGGACGGGATTGGCCCATCACCATCGGGGCCGACAGCGCCGCGGCCAGCGCCGCGCCGGTGCCCATGAAATGTCTTCTGTTCAGTGTCATACGTGCTTCCTCCCAAAAGCCTTGGCGATGAATCTACGGTGTCTCCGTCTCGAAAAATGCGGCCAGGGCCGCCATTTCGTCATCGCCCAGCGCCATGGCGACGTTCTTCATGGTGGCGTTCTCGCGCACGCCAGACTTGTAGTCGTGCAGCGCCGAAAGCATGTATTCGCGCGGCAGTCCCGCAAGGGGCGGGATCCGCCCGCCCCCGCCGTGGCAGGCCGTGCATTCGGTCGCGAGGTATTCGCCGTAGGCCACGTCGCCCTCGATCTCGAGCAGGGCATCGATCGGCGCCACGTCCTCGGCCGACACGCCGGTCGCGCACACCAATGCCAGCATCATCCCGGCGCAAGCGGAACTGTATCCCCGATCACTGGCCATGACTGGCCAGGAAAGCGATGATCGCGTCGCGGTCGGCCGTGTCGCGCAGTCCGCGAAAGGACATCTTCGTCCCCGGCATGTAGCCGCGCGGGTCCTCCAGATAGGCCGCGAGCGTCTCGTGGTTCCAAATCAGCCCTTCGGCATTGGCGTCCTCCAGGGCCGAGGAATAGCGGAAGCCGTCGACCGAACCGGCCGTGCGCCCCACCACGCCGTTCAACTGCGGGCCGACCTTGTTGTCCGCGCCCTCACCCACCGCGTGACAGGCCTGGCACTGGCGGAAAAGCTTTTCGCCCGACGCCACCAGTTCGGGGTCCAGCGCCGCGACCTCTTCGGCGGGCACCGCTTCAACGGCCACGGTGTCTTCCCGGGGCGTCTCGGCTTCGGCCTCGGCGACCTCAAGCTCGGTCGCATTGCCGTCGGTCGCCATGTCGGTGGCGCTGACCGCCTCGGCCGGTGCCTCGGCGGCGGTCTCGACCGCGTCGGCCTCGCCTTCCGGTGTCACGTCCAGCACGCGGGCGCGCATGGTTATCTCGACCGCGTCCTTGCAGTTTTCCATGCAGGGCTCGGTCCGCCACTGCGCCAATTCGGCCTCGGCGCGATCGTCCGGAAAGAAACCGTCGGCGTTGGGCATTTCGACGTCCAGGAACGTGTCGCGCGACAGCTCGAAATCATCCTCGACCACGTTGTTTAGATAGAGAATATAGGCCGTCAGGGCGTAAACCTGATCAGGCTCCAGCGACTGTGCGTTGCCGAAGGGCATCGCGCGGTGGATGTAGTCGTAGACTGTCGAGAGGTAGGGCCAGTAGCTGCCCACGGTCTTGACCGGGTCCTTGCGGTCCAACGTGTCCCAGCCACCCGCGATCACCGGCCAACGGCCCACCGCCTCGCCGAAATCGCCGTGGCACATGGCGCAGTTCTCGACCCAGACCTCTTCGCCCGTCCAGACATCGCCCGACCCCTCGGGCAGGCCGGTTCCGTCGGGGCGGATGTCAATGTCCCACGCCGCGACTTCCGCTTCCAATGCGCGACGGCCCAAACCGAACCCGCCCTCGCGCGACAGTTGGGTGCCGGTCGCCTCAAGGGCGTCGGCGGCGGCCTGCACGACATCGGTCCCTGCGGCAGCGTCGCTGTTGCCTTCCATCGGCGCCGTATCGGCCGTGTTCTCGTCCGCATGAGCGGGCGTGACCAGGGAGGCCGTGGCGACATGTTCGGCGCCCTCGACGATGTCCGCTGCAACCTCGGCCAACGCTTCGGGCTGCGCGACGGTCGTTGCCTGAGACACGCGGTAAGCACCGTCGACGGGGCGGAAGATCATGCTGTCCGCACCGATCACTGCCGCGCCCAGGACCGCGCCGGTCCCGACGAGGGCCGGGATCAGGATCTGCACGGTGTTAAGAGATCTCGACATTCTCGGCCTCCCCGTTGGCATTCACGGCCCAGGTCTGAATGCCGTTATTGTGGTAAATCGAATTCTCGCCGCGCACCTGGCGCAGCATGTCCTTGGTGGGCTGCACGTAGCCGGTGCTGTCCATGGCGCGGCTTTGCAGCAGGAGGGGCGCGCCGTCCCAGTCCATCTCGTAGTAGAAACGGTGCATGGACTTATCCATCGATGGGCCGGACATGCGGGCCTCGTGCCAGGTCACGCCGCCATCGGTGGTCACGTCCACACGCGGGACGGTGCCCCGGCCGGACCAGGCGACGCCAGTGATGACCAGCGGGCCCCTGCCGTGGGTGATGGGGGCCTGTGGGCTGGGGTTGGTGATGACCGACTTGGCGTCCATCTCCCATGTCCATTTGCGGGCGCGGCCGTTATCCAGGAGGTCGGTGTATTTGCTGGTTTCCTCGCGGTGCTCCCAAGGCTGATCGCCCACTTCGAGGCGGCGCAGCCATTTCACCCACATGTTGCCTTCCCAGCCCGGAACGACCAGCCGGACGGGATACCCCTGCTCGGGGCGAAGCGCCTCGCCGTTCATCTTGAAGGCGACGAGACAATCGTCCAGCGCCTTTTCCATGGGGATCGAACGGGTCATGGCGGACGCATCCGCGCCCTCGGCCAGCAGCCACTTGCCCCCGGTCTTTACGCCTGCCTCTTCCAACAGCAGCCGCAGCGGCACGCCGGTATACATGACGTTGTGGATCATGCCGTGGGTGTACTGGCAGCCGTTCAGCTGCGCGCCCGCCCATTCCATGCCCGAGTTCGCGGCGCATTCCAGGAAATGCACGCGGTTCACGCGCGGAAAGCGCATGAGGTCCGCCATGGTGAATACCAGCGGGGTGTCCACGAGCCCGTTGATCATCAGGCGGTGCTGCGCCGGATCGACCTCAGCGATGCCTGCATGGTGCCGCTCGAAGCACAATCCATTGGGCGTGATGATGCCGTCGAGCTCGTGCAGCGGCGTGAAGTTGACCGACGATACCGGATCGGCGGTGAGCCATTCAACGTTGCGGCGCACCACATGGGCTTCGTGCTCGGACGGATGACCATAGGGGCGAGCGTCCACGCCCTCGCCCAGATACCGCATCCATGGCTGAAGCTCGGTGATGGCGGGGTCGGCCTGCTGGGCCACCGCGCGGCTGCCGGTGACGGCGGCGCCGGCAACGGCGGCCCCTTTAAGGAAGGCGCGGCGTGTCGTGTCGCTCATGGTCATCCTCCGTTGGTCAACCGGCCTTCAGGGCGACGGTCGTGTTCTCGGGCACGCTGACGGTGCCCTGGTTGCGAATGTGGCTTTCGACCACGTCCCAGATCGGCGGGCCCTCGGTGCCTTCGTTGACCGAAGCCCAGCCGGCGATGACGTAGCTCCGGGAGGGATCGATCGGCTCGCCCGTGGACAGCATGGTGAGGTCGGACAGGCGGCTTCCCTGCTCGGCGGCGATGTCGATGCGGTAGCCCAGGCCCCCGACGCGAACCATGTCGCCGCCCTGCTGGTAATAGGGATCGGGGTTGAACAGGTTGTCGGCCACGTCCTCCAGCACGATCTTCAGCATGTCGCCCGTCATCTCGGTGCGGTAGGCCGCCGGATAGCTCATGGCCGTCGCGTTGAAGATATCCTCGCGCGTGATGTCCTGGCCCGGCATCACCGATGCGCCCCAGCGGAAGCCCGGCGACAGCGCGATCTCGGCGTCGCGTTCAGTGAGCAGCGCCTGGCAGATCAGGTCGTCCCAGGTGCCGTTGAAATTGCCCCTGCGGTAAAGAAGGCTATCGGTCTGGCCGATCACCTCGGCCATCTCGTCGGCGAAGGGGGCGCGGGTCTCGCTCACCAGCGCCGCCATCTCGGGGTCCGGCGCGATCACGTCCGCGAAGATCGGGATCAGGCGGTGGCGCACTTCGCCCACCCGCCCGTCGGCAACGTCCAGATCCACGCGGCTGACGAACTTGCCGTGGCTACCGCTGGCGATCAGGTGGGTGTCACCGACGCGCACGGGTTCCGGCAGCGCGTCATGGGTATGACCGGTCAGGATCACGTCGATGCCCGGCACCTCGGCCGCCAACTTGCGGTCCACGTCGAAGCCGTTGTGACTGAGCACCACGACCACCTCGGCCCCGCCGGCGCGGGCCTCTTCGACCACCTCGGCCATGCGTTCAGCCCGGACACCGAAACTCAGATCCGGAAACATCCACGACGGGTTCGCGATGGGAAGATAGGGGAAGGCCTGGCCGATCACGGCGACCTGTGTGCCGTTCCGCTCGAACCGGGTCATCGGCTCGTAGGCCGGTTCGTCCCACATGGCGTCGAAAATGTTAGCGCCCAGGAAGGGGCAACCGAGCTCATTCTCGACGATCTCGGTCACGCGGTCGATGCCCAGCGTGAATTCCCAGTGCGAGGTCATGGCCTCGACACCCAGCGCGTTGAAAAGCCGTACCATGTCGCCGCCATTCGTGCGCAGCGAGGGCAGCGATCCCTGCCAGGTGTCGCCGCCATCCAGCAGGATCGCGCCCGGCGCCTGATCGCGGATCGCTCGGACCACGGTGGCGATACGGTCGAGCCCGCCCATGCGTCCGTATTCCCGGCCCAGCGCCACGAAGTCCTGGTAGGTCAGAGCGTAGTCCAGAGCGGATCCCTGTTCGATCCCATAGGCCGCGCGGAACTCAGGCCCGGTGATATGCGGCGGCTTGCCCTCGACCTGTCCGACACCAAGGTTGATCGACGGCTCGCGGAACCAGATCGGCTGGGTCTGCGCATGGATGTCGGTGACGTGGACAACGGTCACATCGCCCGCCCGAGGCGCGCCGATCAGCCCGTCCTGCGTCAGCGACTGCTGGGCGGCAAGGCGGCCCCAGTTGCCGGTGGCCGACAGACCCCACAACGCCGAGGTGGCAAGACCCGCTTGAAGAAAATCACGGCGCGAGATCATCGGGGATCCTTCCGTTCTGTCACATTCTAATTGCAGAATGCGATTTTGTAGAAATATGCCCCGGACGGCGAACCGCCGGGGCGTTTCGTCGAACTAGTTGCGGACCGCGGGGCCTTCGACGCTCAGCCCGTTACCGCGAGAGGCAACGTAGAGCTCGAGTGCGATGAACTCGGGGCTTCCGGGGCTGAAAGTCTCGGCACGGGTGTCGCGCACGCACCCCTTGAACCGGTCATGCACCGAGTTCAGCTTGGCGTTTTTCAGCCGGTAGGTCGGGAAGCCGTTGATCTGGCCCTGGCTCAGGTGATCGGCGCGGATCATGTTGCCATAATTGTCTTCGTGACAATTCGCACAGCTGAGCTCGAGCTGGCCGTACCGGGTATAGTAGATCTCCTTGCCCTGAAGCCAGGTGTCATGGGCGGGGCCGTCGATGGCGACATTCACCGGCATGCCCCGCGACACCGACGCGAGAAGCGCCGACATGTTGGTCATGGGTTGCGACGTGTAACCCCAGGCCTCGGCCCCTGCCCGCTCGGTGATGCATTCGTTGATCTGCATCTCGATGGTCTGGACCTCTTCGCGCTCGGGATCCCATTTGGGATAGACTGCGCGAGCTCCGGCCAATGTCTCGGGACTTTCGTGGCACGACGCGCAGGATTGGTCAGTGTCGCCGAGCGGCTGCGAGAAGGCCGTGCGCCCGTCCTCGGCGAAGATCATGCCGGGATTCTCGAAATCGTCGGCCTCGAAGGCCTGCGTTTCGGGCGAACGGAATTCCCATCCAGACATCACCTCGCGCACGTATTCCATATGCTCCGGCGCGGGTGCCCGGGTCGTGATCGGGATCTCGCCGTTGATGACGAGTTCGGGGCCTTCGGCCTGTGCGGTCGTGGCGCCAAGCACCAGCGCCATGGCGGTCATCGTTCTGAACAACATCGGTCCTCCTCCCTTCTGCCCATGCGGCTTATTCGACCGTGATGTCCTTGGACTCGGTGTAGACCGATCCGTCATCATCGTACCACGTGAACTCGAAGGTGCCGGATTCGGGCACTTTCGACACGAACTCGAAATACGGGTTGGTCGAGATCGCGGGCTCCATCGTGACGTCGATGACGGTCTCGCCGTTGAAGGTGGTCACGAAGCGGTTGATGATCGACCGCGGGATGGTGTTGCCTTCCTTGTCCTTGCGCTGTCCCGACTCCATCGGGTGCGAGATCAGGGTCTTGATGGTGATGTCCTCGCCGGCCGACGCGCTGGACGGCACGCGGACGCGGGGGGTGACGTTGTCTGCCATGATAATTCTCCTTCGCGTGCGCGGGTCAGCCGCCGCAGCCGCCGATGGTGACTTTGACTTCCTGGCTGGCGCGCTGGAACGTGCCGTCGGCCATCTTGGCCACCGCGACGACGTCCTGGGTTCCGGCAAGGCGGATGCGGGTCGATGCCATCTGGGCGCCGGACAGGGGGCCGAAATGGAACGTTCCCACATCAGGGTTCGGGTTGCCGGTGGCCAGGATCAGGATCGCCTCGGCACCGGGCGCATCGACCTCGATCGGAACGGTGTTGCCGTTCTCGGCGATTTCGGGTGCGGTCAGCTTCAGCGCGCCGCCTTCGGTCAGATCGGCCCCGCCGGTGAATTCGGCGATGGCGTCGGTGGTTGCGTCGGCCCAGCCAATGCGCGGCAGGAAGATCGCCGCGGCGGCCCCCAGGGCCAGCGTCCGTCTGCGTGACAGGTTCATGGTGTTACTCCTTGAGCGTCATGAGATAGGCGACCACGTCTTCCACCTGTTCGGCCGTCAGAAGCGGGTCGAGCGGGCCATCCGCGGCGTTGCCGGTGAACGCGTCGCCGGGGCGCGTGTAGCCTTCGTTCTTGTAAAAGGCGGGCATGATCGTGCCGGGAAAGACCATCTTCGCGTTCGCAACGATCCCGCGCAGGTCGGCCTCGGTCCAGCGGTCGGCCACACCGTCAAGTGCCGGCCCCACCTCGCCGTGAAACGGCACCTCGTCCAGATCACTGACCAGGTGGCAGGCGACGCAGTTGCCCAGGCCCCGGTTGGCCATGACATCGGCGCCCTTGACGGGATCGCCGGCCGCGCCGGTCAGGGACTCGGCGACCGAGCCGTATTCGTCGTAGACGACGTCCGAAGGTGCAGGCGCTGCGGGGGCCGAGATTGGCGCCAGAACAAGCGCCACCACCCCTGCCGCGTGGCAGATTCCAGCTTTCATGTTTCCTCCCTCGGGTGTTGGATCACCTTGTGTGCAACGGTATTCGACCGATGCACCGCGGATCAAGAACAGATTTCACATTACGAATACAAAATCTGTTCGGATCCTCTAACCCTCTCGTTCCTCAAGCTTTCTTGCATGGTACTTCTGGAACGGCTCGTCGGTTTCGTAGCCTTTTTCCAAAACAAAGGTCAGAAGGTTCCGGGTCGTGGAGGCGCTGAAGGCGCCCGGCATCGTCACGATCGCCGCGTCGCTCGCAGTGGCGTCACTGGGGATGTCTTCGGCCGATTCGGGAAAGAACATGAGCGTCGGCGTGAACATCGCCCCCCAGCGGCGGACCGCGTCCTTCTCGGACATTGCCGCACCGTCGAAATCGACGACCTCGACATCGCCGAACATGTTGATCTGGACGACGTAGAAATCCTCGGACAGCATGCGGTCGATCTCGGGCACGACGAAAACCTCTTCGTGCATCTTTTTGCAGTAGATGCAGCCGCGCTGCTCGATCATGAGCAGCAGGCGCTTGCCCTGCGCTTCGGCATCTTCCAGGTCCTCGCGCAGAACGCGGAACGTATCCTGCATCCAGGGGGCCTTGTGCAGGCCGTCATCGCCCAGCACCGGCTCACGCTGCCCGTCGGCCAAGGCGGGTAGGGTCGTCAGCGCCAGCGCGGCCAGGATCGTCATCGCGTATCGAAGCATGGTAAATCTCCTTATCCGTAGCGGCTGAAAATCGGGAAGGTCTCGATCATCCACTGGGCGATGGCGTTCACCGAATTGGTGGCGATCAGGACCGCAAAGAGGATGAGCAATGCTCCCATGATCTTTTCGACGGTGCCCAGATGGCGGCGGAACCGCGTCATGAAGCGCGTGAAAGGGCCTACGAAAGCGGCAGCCAGCACGAAAGGCGCGGTCATCCCGACGCCGTATGTGAACAGGAGGAATGCGCCGCGCGCGGCGCTGTCGGTCCCTGCCGCCGTGAACAGGATCGCGGCCAGCACCGGGCCCACGCAGGGCGTCCAGCCGAAGGCAAAGGCCAGCCCCACCACGTAGGCCCCGGCCAGCGACAGGTTCGACACATCGCCCGGCTCGGCGCGGAATTGGCGATAGAGGACGGGGATGCGCAGCACGCCCAGAAAGTGCAGGCCCATGGCGAAGATCAGTCCCGCCGCGATCCAGCGGAGCACGTCGAACCACTGCCGCAGAAGCTGTCCGGCGGTCGAAGCTGACGCCCCCAGCGCCACGAAGATCGTGATCACCCCGGCCGCGAAGCACAGCCCACCGAACACCGCCCGCGTGCGCAGTACGGCGGGAACGCGACCGTCGGGACCCACGGCCTGCAGCGATCCGCCCGCCAAGTATCCCAAGTAGAACGGTACCATGGGCAGGATACAAGGTGACAGGAAGGACAGCAGCCCCGCGAAAAGGGCGCCGCCCGCGCTGACGTCGAACATTTTACTCCCTCCCGCTTTGACGTATAAAAAATTCAGAATATGTATTGCGTCAAGGTGTAATCTGGAAACTCCGCCATGCGTCTGCCTCTGCTTGCCACGTGCCTTGGCCTGCTGACCGCCCTGCCCGCCTGGGCCGAGCGGGAGTTGGTAATGGTAGAACAGCACGGCTGCGTCTGGTGTGAACGGTGGGACGCCGAGATCGCGCCGGCCTATCCAAAGACCGAGATCGGGGCCGAAGCCCCCTTGCGCCGGATTGACCTGAACGCGCCGGTTCCCGTTGACCTGACGCTCGCTTCGCCCCCGCGACTGACACCGACCTTCATTCTGATCGATGACGGCGACGAGATCGCCCGGCTGGAAGGCTACCCGGGCGAAGATTTTTTCTGGGCGGTGATCGAACGGATGCTGTCCGACGCCGGTCCGGTCGCTGGCTCGCCGGAAAAACACCCGCGATGAGGGATCTCGCAACGCACCGAAATTGCGGTTCTGCGCCGCGGCGTCTATACCCGGAGGAAGTGGGGTCGCCGCTGCGACCACGAGTGGGGAACTTTCCTGTGGCACTACCCAAGTTCGGCGAGAACACGACCGTCGCGGAATTCGACGAGATGGCGCGTAACGCGCGCAGCGCGGCCGACTTTCTGAAGGCGTTGGGACATGAAGGCCGTTTGATGATCCTCTGCCATCTCGCCACCGGCGAGAAGTCGGTGACTGAACTGGAACAGCTTCTGTCGGCGCGGCAGGCCGCGGTATCGCAGCAGCTGATGCGGCTTCGGCAAGAAAATCTCGTGCAGGCGCGGCGCGAAGGAAAGCAGATCTTCTACTCCTTGACGGACGAACGCGCCGTGCGGATCATGGATGTCGTGTACGACCTGTTCTGCAAATAGGCTCGCACGGGGGGAATGATGATCGACACGATCGGCGAGCCGGGACTGGCAGCACTCATGGGCCTTGGCGGCGGCATCGTCCTCGGGTTGGCGGCACGTCTCGGCAGGTTCTGCACGCTCGGCGCCATCGAAGACCAGATCTATGGCGGCTCCTCAGCGCGCTTGCGGATGTGGGGTGTTGCCATCGCCGTCGCCGTCCTTGCGAGCTTCGCACTCATCGGAACCGGCCGGTTCGACCCGATGTCGAGCTTCTATATCGCCCAAAGCTTCAGCCTGCCGGCCGCCATCCTGGGCGGGCTCGTCTTCGGCTACGGCATGGCCATGTCCGGCAACTGCGGATTCGGGGCACTTGCCCGGCTCGGCGGTGGGGAACTGCGCTCGTTCGTAATCGTGCTGGTCATGGGGATCTCGGCCTACTTCACGCTGGCGGGTCCGCTGTCGCATTTTCGTGTCGCGCTCTTTGATCGGCCCGCCGCATCCGAGCCTCAGGGATTCGCCCAGATCCTCGGCGGCGTGACCGGGGTGTCGCCCGTCGCGATCGGGCTGGTCGCGGGGCTCATGATCCTTGCCCTGACCCTGCGCGGCGCGCGCGGGGCCGGAATGAACATGGCGCAAGTCGGATGGGGCGCGCTGGTGGGACTTGTCATCGCGTCGGCCTGGGCCGGAACCCAATGGTTGGCGACGGCGGGCTTCGACGGGTTGCCTGTCGTCTCGCACACCTTTTCGGCCCCGGTCGGCGAGACGATCCTTTATGCCATGACCTCCTCGGGCAGCCGCCTGAGCTTCGGGATCGGCTCGGTCTGCGGGATCGTCTTCGGCGCGGCCATCGGATCGCTTGCGAATAGCCGGTTCCGGTGGGAAGCCTGTGACGACCCGCGCGAACTGCGCCGCCAGATATTCGGCGCCGCGCTCATGGGGTGGGGCGCCGTGACCGCAGCCGGATGTTCGATCGGCCAGGGGCTTTCAGCGTTCTCGTTGCTCGCCGTGTCGGCGCCACTGACACTCGGGGCGATCTACATCGGAACCGCGATTGGTCTTCGCCAGGTCATCGAAGGCTGGCCCCTACGCCAACCGGGCTGACCGCTCGCGTGGTCGGACGTCACCGGCGATGAAGGTGCTGGTTCCCCCCTGTTTGCGGCGGCACCGCAAGAGCCGCCCAGGATGCGAGCCCGCGCGTCAGATCGTCAGGTCGAACACCTGCCCGCCGAGGCTCAGGTTGATGGCGTCCTGCCCGTCGCCGTCCACCAGCGCCCAGAGGATCTGGCCCGTGGGTCGATAGATCACGAAGGCCTCGTCCACGCCCGCATCCCCGGCTGTGGGGGTGGTGGCGATATTCACCTGGAACTGGTCGGCCGTGGCGCTACCGCCATAGACCAGGACGTCGCCCTCGGCCGCGTCGTAATCCTGGATCCAGTCGTTGCCGTGATCCGCGATCCCGAGGTGGAAGAACCGGTCGCCGCCGGCCCCGCCATTGACCCGGTCGCTGCCGAACCCGCCATTGATGAAGTCGAACCCGTCGCCGCCGAAGATCTCGTCGCCGAAAGCCGACCCGGTCAGCGTGTCGTCGCCGGTCCCGCCGATCACCGTATCGGCGCCGAAGCCGCCGGCGATATCGTCGTTGCCGGCGTCGCCCCGCAGCTCGTCATTGCCGTAGCCGCCGTCGATGATGTCATCGCCGTCGCCGCCGTAGACCACGTCGCGCAGATCGGCCGCCGTCGCGCCACCCAGGATCGTGTCGTTGCCCGCGCCGCCGACAAGCGTGTCCTGGCCGTCACCGGCGCGCAAGCTATCGTCGCCTCCACGTCCATTCAGAAAGTCGTTGCCGGCATCGGTCTCCAGGAGGTTCGCGACGCTGGAGCCCGCCGCCCGCACATCCCAATCGCCGATGGCAATGAAGTCCTCGATCCCGACCAGAGTATCTTGGCCGATATCGCTTTGGTACCGACCGTGGGTGCCCGCTTCGAGATCTACCGCCAAAATGTCGTTGGCCAAACCGGTAAGATCGGTGACCAGGCGGTCACGGCCCGCGCCGCCCTCGAAGACGTCCTGGCCGCCGAAATTATAGAAGGTGTCCTCGCCATCATCGCCGACCACGGTATCGTTGCCGGCGCCGTCCCGCAGATTGTCGTCGCCCGCACCGCCGACGATCACGTCATCACCGTCGCCCCCGTCCAGTGTGTCGTTGCCGCCCAACCCATCGATCAGGTCGGCCGCATCGGTGCCGGTCAGACTGTCCGGACCCTCGGTCCCGGTCGGGTCGTCGTGCAGCAGCGGACCACCCGGTTCGGTCGGTCCGAGCAATCCGGCCGCCGTCGAAAGGTCGATGGTCCCCGTCTGTCCGTAGGGTTCGGGCGGGCGCCCGTATTCGCCGATCAACGGCAGCATCTCACTATTGAGGTCAATGCTGGGAAGCGGATCCCCATCAATCAGAAAGAATAGCAGAGTGTATGCGTCAGAAGCCGGGCCCCAATCGTATTGCAACCCATAAACCAGGGAGACACTCGGATCTGCATTGTCGCCATTGTCGTGACGGATTTGACCGAAGGCCTCCAGGGAAGGTGCGCCCAGCGTTTCGGTACCTGCTGTTTGAGACACGAAACTTACCTGCTCGATCAAGAGATCGGTGGTGATCGCAGCAAAGCTGTTCGCCGTTACAAAATCCACCACGTAGTAGAACGACGTCGTTCCCTCGCCCACATCCAAAGTCACTTCGAGGGGGCCGGCCTCGAGGATGTCTGGACCGCTGCCGGGGACGAAACGGACCATGATGGCGGAGAAAGTGTATGCGGTCATGGATACTGGCCCTTGGAACGGAAGACGACTCCGGGCGCACACTTGCAAAAAGGGCGACCGACTTCCCCTTTGATCGCGCATTCATGGTACCAGGCAGACCTGATTGAGGATTCCCGGTTACATTGGTGGATCCGCTGTCAGGGCAGCCCACGGCCTTCGGTATGCAACACCTCACATGATCAGATCGTCCATGTTCGAGCACGTCGGTTCGGCACATGCGACCGGGACCCGCGCGGGCTCGCCTTGGTTCCCGGTGCACTCGAGGCGGCACGATGTTGCGAGAGGCATCACTTCCCCGTCTGATCTCGTCGCACCTTCAATGCAGACAGCCGGCGCGGCAGCGCCTCGATCATTCTTCGGGCAAGACAGGGTTCAAGACGCTTCCGAGGATCGAATTGACGACCTGTTCGCGCATTCCGATCTGCGCGCTTTCGGTGAAAAGCGCGTCGCCGAAACTGATCTCGAAGGTCACGCGGTTCGAGACGTTGAAAAAGCTGAGCGCGCTGATCTGCCAGTGCAGCGCGATGGCCGACGCGTCGTCGCGGAACAGACCGCTGGCGATACCTTCCGCGCAGATCCGTTCGAGCTGATCGATCACCGCGCGGTTGGTGTCGCCGATCTGCGGGATCTCGGCCAGATGACGGCCGTGGTGGATATTCTCGATCATGACCAGCCGGATGAAATCGGGATTGGCGCGGTGATGGTCGAAGGTGAAGCGCACAAGTTTGGCAAGCGCCTCGGCGGGCTCCAGCCCGCCGAGGTCGAGCGCCTCTTCCTGCGCGCGTATCTGCTCGTAGGCATCCGCCAGCACGGCGCGGTACAGTCCTTCCTTGCCGCCAAAATAGTAAAACAGCATTCGCTTCGAGGTCTTCGTGCCCTCCACGATCCGCTCCACCCGCGCGCCCGCAAACCCGTTCGCGGCGAACTCGCGGCGTGCGGCGGCCAGGATGTCGGCCTTTACCGCTGCCGGGTCCTGTTTCCATCTCCGCGCCCTGTCCGGCATGTCGCCTTTCGATCCTTCCAGTGTTTCAGCATCACAGAACCATAATTAACCGCCCGGATCAAATTCCTTGACGATGTTAACCGCATGGTTCATTTTGACATGAAACAATTCCCTCGTGGGAGGATTCAACGTGGCCCATGACATGCACCCCAGATCCGACAGCAGCTTGCGCGCCGGCCTCGTGGGCCGTGGCATCGCCTTGTCCCGCACCCCCGCCATGCACGAGGCCGAGGCGCGGGCCCAGGGAATGACCGGCGACTATCGCCTCATCGATCTTGATGAGCGTGGTGATATACCGCTCGCCGACGTGCTTGCCGAGGCAGAGGCCGACGGTCTTGACGGGTTGAACGTCACCTACCCTTACAAGGTCGAGGTGATGGCGCTGCTGCACGATTTGTCACCCAACGCGCGGGCGGTCGGTGCGGCGAACACCGTGATCCTGCGCGGCGGGCGGCGCATCGGTCATAACACCGATCTGTGGGGCTTTGCCGAAAGCTTTCGGCGCGGCCTGCCCGACGCGGCGACCGATCATGTGCTGCTGCTGGGCGCGGGCGGCGCCGGGGTCGCCGTGGCCCACGCGCTGGCCGATTGCGGAGTGTCGCGCTTGTCGATCCTTGACAGCGACGGGGACCGGGCGGCATCGCTGGCGGCCCAGGTGTCACGCAACCGGCCCGGTTGCGCTGCCGACGCCGTGAATGATGCCGCCACCCTGTTTGCCGGCAAACGCCCGAACGGTGTGGTGAACGCGACGCCCATGGGCATGGCGAAACTGCCCGGGACAGCCATCGACACCGACCTGATCACGCCCGATCAATGGGTCGCGGACATCGTCTATTTCCCGCTGGAAACGCAGCTTCTGGCCTCGGCGCGCGCCAAGGGGTGCCGGGTCCTGTCCGGCGGCGGAATGGCGGTGTTCCAGGCCGTGCGCGCATTCGAGCTCTTCACCGGCAGGCCCGCCGATCCCGATCGGATGAAGGCGACCTTCGACGCTTTCGACAGGTGACGATCATGCCGCCCGGCCCGATGTTCCTGACTTTGCGCCCCTTCCTTCCGAGGTCCTGACATGCGCACCTCCATCGCCACCGTCTCCATCGCCGGAACGCTCGAAGAGAAGCTCGAGGCCATCGCCCAGGCCGGGTTCGACGGGGTCGAAATCTTCGAGCAGGACTTCATCGCCCATGACGGCGGCCCCCGCGAGGTCGGGCGGATGGTGCGGGACCACGGGCTCGAGATCACGCTGTTCCAGCCCTTCCGCGATTTCGAATGCCTGCCCGAGCCGCTGCGCTCGAAAGCCTTCGACCGCGCCAGGCACAAGTTCGACACGATGGCCGAGCTGGGCACCGACCTGATGCTGATCTGTTCCTCTTCCCATCCGCGCAGCTTGGGCGGGATCGACCGGGCCGCCGACGACCTGGCCGAACTCGGCGAGATCGCGAAGGCCCGCGGCCTGCGGGTGGGATACGAGGCGCTGGCCTGGGGGCGCCACATCGACGACCATCGCGACGCGTGGGAAATCGTGCGCCGCGCCGACCACGAGGCGGTGGGACTGATCCTCGACAGCTTTCACACGCTCGGCCGCAAGATCGACCCCGAAAGCATTCGCGCGATCCCGGGCGACCGGATCTTCTTCGTCCAGCTCGCCGACGCACCGCTGATCGACATGGACCTGCTCTACTGGTCGCGCCACTTCCGCAACATGCCGGGCGAGGGCGATCTCGATGTCGCGCGCTTCATGCGGGCCGTCATGGCCACCGGCTACGCCGGGCCGATTTCGCTGGAGATTTTCAACGATCAGTTTCGCGGCGGTGCGCCCAAACCCATCGCGCGCGACGGCCATCGCAGCCTGGTCGCCCTGATGGACGACGTGCGGCGGGCCGAGCCCGAAATCGGCCAAGGGCTGCCCGACATACCGCCCCGCATCGCGGCCGAGGGTGTGGGTTTCATCGAGGTCGCCGCCCGCGGACCGGAGGTCGAGACGCTGTCTTCCGCTCTTTCCACGCTCGGGTTCACGCGCACGGGGCGGCATCGCGACAAGGCGCTCGACCTCTGGACGCAGGGTGACATCCGCATCGTCGTCAACGCCGAAACCGAGGGGCATGCCGCAAGTGCCTGGACCATGCGCGGGACCAATGTCTGCGATATCGGAATCATGGTCGGGTCCAGCGCCGACGCGCTGGCCCGCGCACAAGCGCTTGGCGCCGACCCGTTTCAGCAGCCTTTGGGCGTCGGTGTCCTGACCCTGCCCGCGATCCGCGGGCTCGCGGGCTCGGTCCTGCATTTCGTGGACGGAACCAGCGGCCTGGATCGCGTCTGGTCGGACGAATTCGTCCCCACCGGACAGGACGAGGTTGGCGCGGGCCTGACGCATGTGGACCATCTTGACCAAACGATGAGCCACGAGGAAATGCTGATCTGGTCGCTGTTCTATACCGCATTGTTCGACATGGACCGCTCGCCCATCCTTGACGTGATCGACCCGAACGGCGTGATCCGCGCGCAGGACGTGACCAGCCGAAGCGGCGGTCTGCGCGTGACGCTGAACGCCACCGAAAGCCACCGGACACTGGCGGGCAGCTTTCTCGCCGACAGTTTCGGCGCATCGGTCCACCAGATCGCCCTGGCGACCGACGACATCTTCGCGAGCGCCGACGCGTTGGCCGCCCGCGGTTTCAACCCGCTGCCGATCCCGGCGAACTACTACGACGATCTCGACGCCCGGTTCGATCTGCCGCGGGGCCTTCTGGACCGGCTGCGCGGGGCCAACATCCTTTACGACCGCATCGGCGACGCATCCTTCTTCCAGATGTATTCCCACGCCCTGCCCGGCGGCTTGTTCGTCGAGATTGTCCAGCGAGAGCCCGGCTATCACCGTTACGGAGAAGCCAACGCGCCATTCCGCATAGCGGCGCAAAAGCGGCTCGCGCGGCCGCTGAACATGCCGCGGCAGTAAGGGCACATCGCGACGCGGCGCGGCCCTGGCTCTTTGAATTGTCTGGCGATCCCTCGAGGACTCGAACCCCGAACCTGCTGATTAGAAGTCAGCTGCTCTATCCAGTTGAGCTAAGGGACCGCTGCAGCGCGGTGTAGCGTCGATCTGCCCTGGCGGGCAAGCGGAACAAGCGCGGGCAGACCTCCGTTGTGCCGCCAAACCTTCAAACCGGAGTTCAGTATGAAACGCTTTACCACCGCCGCGGCCCTCGCCGTGACTGCCGCATTCACCGCCCCTGTCTTCGCCGAAGAGCACGTGATGCTCGAAACGCGGGCCGAAGTGCAGAACCGGGACGGCAATTCCATCGGAACCGTCACCGTCAACCAGACCGCATCGGGCACGCCCCTGGTCATCGTCGCACTGACGGACCTGCCCGAAGGCGCGCATGGCATCCACCTGCACGAGACCGGCGATTGCTCGGCCGACGATTTCACCAGCGCGGGCGGCCATATCGCAGGCGACGCGCAGCACGGTGTCTTCGATGCGGGCGGGCCGCATCCCGGCGATCTGCCCAACGGAATCGTCGGGGAAGACGGCGATCTGAATGTCGAGGTCTTCGCGCCGCTTCTCGATGTCGAAGAGATGATGATGGACGAGGACGGAGCGGCCTTCATCGTCCATGCGCGCGCCGACGATTACATGTCGCAACCCGCCGGCGACGCGGGCGAGCGGATTGCCTGCGGCACCTTCGCCGCCGCCGAGTGACGCAATGGATCATGAGAAACGCAAAAGGGCAGCCCGCGGGCTGCCCTTTCCTATTGGGGGCTCGAGGACCGATTAGTGAGTCCAGGCACCACGCCGCGATGTCGCGAAATTCTCGCCGTATCCGCCGGGCCGGATATTCGCGCGGCGAGTCTTGGGCTTGGTCACGATGGCGTCGATACCGTTGGATTCGGCATAATCGCGGGCGTCCTGTTCAGTGGCGAAGCGCAGTCGAACCTGGCTTTGCGTGTCTCGGGAACTGGTCCAGCCCATGAGCGGGTCGACGGCGCGCGCCTCGTCTGGCGTGTATTCCAGCACCCACTCCAGTGTCTTGGCGGTGCCCGACGACATGGCGGTCTTTGCGGGGCGATAGATGCGGGCGGGCATGGGCTCCTCCGGTGAAGTCAGATCACTGGCGTCTAAATGGCGGCAAAAGGTCCGCGTGGCAAGATCACAAGCCGGGTCCATGCACGGTTGGTCGGCAAAGGAAAGGCCACCTGTTCGAAATTGAACAGGTGGCCCGCTGCAAGAGAATGAGGGGGTGCGATCAGGCCCCGGTAAATGGGTGGGGAATGCAGGACCCGACCGCTTGGGATTGCTGCTTGCATCTCCACTCAACTCCGAAAATCGGCGAGCCGCAAGAGGCGATTCAACCTTTTGGCGAGTTTGAGCGAAAATGCCGCAGGTCGCGGCCCCGCGGATGGCAGCATCCCGCCCAAGCGGGGTTGTGGGTGACGTGGAAAGGCCCAAGTTATGGGCGACCAGCCCGAGGTTGCCCATGCCCTACGCCCATTCCGACAAGTCCGACGCACAGCTGACCGCCCCCGCGCCGCCCGTGGAAACCCGCGAAAAGCTGGAAGGCGGCATCGCCTTCCGCATGAATTCCGAGTTCCAGCCGGCGGGCGACCAGCCCACCGCAATCGCCGAGCTCAGCCAGGGCGTGCGGGACGGCGAGCGCGACCAGGTGCTGCTGGGCGCGACAGGCACCGGCAAAACCTACACCATGGCCAAGATTATCGAGGAAACTCAGCGCCCCGCGATCATCCTGGCGCCGAACAAGACCTTGGCCGCACAGCTTTACGGCGAATTCAAGGGATTCTTCCCAGACAACGCCGTCGAGTACTTCGTCAGCTACTACGACTACTACCAGCCCGAAGCCTACGTGCCGCGGTCCGACACCTTCATCGAGAAGGAAAGCCAGATCAATGAACAGATCGACCGGATGCGCCACTCGGCCACCCGGGCGCTGCTCGAACGGGACGACGTGATCATCGTGGCTTCCGTGTCGTGCATCTACGGCATCGGCTCGGTCGAGACCTACGGCGCCATGACCCAGGACCTGCACGTGGGCAAATCCTACGACCAGCGGGCGGTCATGGCCGACCTCGTGGCGCAGCAATACCGCCGCAACGACCAGGCGTTCCAGCGCGGCAGCTTCCGCGTGCGGGGCGACAGCCTGGAAATCTTCCCGGCGCACCTGGAGGACCGGGCGTGGAAGTTGAGCTTCTTCGGGGAAGAGCTTGAAAGCATTACCGAGTTCGATCCTCTGACCGGCGAGAAGACCGGCAGCTTCGACCGCATCCGCGTCTATGCCAACAGCCACTACGTGACGCCGAAGCCGACGATGAAGCAGGCGGTCATCAACATCAAGAAAGAGCTGAAGCAGCGGCTGGACCAGCTGGTGGGCGACGGCAAGCTGCTCGAGGCGCAGCGGCTGGAACAGCGCACCAATTTCGACATCGAGATGCTGGAGGCCACCGGCGTCTGCAACGGGATCGAGAACTACTCGCGCTATCTCACGGGTCGCGCGCCGGGCGAGCCGCCCCCCACCCTGTTCGAGTTCATTCCCGACAATGCCATCGTCTTCGCCGACGAATCCCACGTCAGCGTGCCGCAGATCGGCGGCATGTACCGGGGCGACTATCGCCGCAAGTTCACGCTGGCCGAGCACGGGTTCCGCCTGCCCAGCTGCATGGACAACCGCCCGTTGAAGTTCGAGGAATGGGACGCCATGCGGCCCCAGTCGGTGTTCGTGTCGGCCACCCCCGCCGCGTGGGAGCTGGAACAGACCGGCGGTGTCTTCACCGAACAGGTGATCCGCCCCACGGGTCTTCTGGACCCGCAGGTCGAGATCCGGCCGGTCGAAACCCAGGTCGATGATCTGCTGGACGAGATCCGCCGCGTGACCGAGCAGGGCATGCGCACGCTCTGCACCACGCTGACCAAGCGCATGGCCGAGGACCTGACCGAGTACCTGCACGAGCAGGGCATCAAGGTCCGCTACATGCACTCGGACATCGACACGATCGAGCGGATCGAGATCCTGCGCGACCTGCGTCTCGGCGCGTTCGACGTGCTGATCGGCATCAATCTGCTGCGCGAGGGGCTGGATATTCCCGAATGCGGGCTGGTGGCGATCCTGGATGCCGACAAGGAGGGCTTCCTGCGATCGGAGACCTCGTTGATCCAGACCATCGGCCGCGCCGCGAGGAACGCCGACGGCCGTGTCATCATGTATGCCGATCGCATCACCGGCTCGATGGAGCGCGCCATGCGCGAGACCGAGCGCCGCCGCGAGAAGCAGATCGCCTATAACGAGGAGCACGGGATCACGCCCGCCACGGTGAAGAAGAACGTCGAGGATATCCTCGCCGGGCTTTACAAGGGCGACGTGGACATGAACCGCGTGACGGCAAAGATCGACCCGAAGGCGCAGGGCTCGAACCTGCAGGCGGTGCTGGACGGCCTGCGCGCCGACATGCGCAAGGCGGCGGAGAACCTGGAATTCGAGGAAGCCGCCCGCCTGCGCGACGAGGTCAAGCGGCTGGAGGCCGTGGACCTCGCCGTATCCGACGACCCCATGGCCCGCCAATCCGCCGTCGAGGCCGCGTCGGAGGCGTCCACGAAGGCGTCCGGGCGGAGTACGGCGGGGCGACCGGGGCAACGCGGGGGGAATGTGAAGCGGCGGAAGAAGTAATCACCAAGGATTGGAGGCAAGAGCTTTTTCAATGTGCTCCTTCACTGCGTCATCCGTCTTGGCCACAAGTCTGCGGATTACGGAGAAATATTCGTCGACCAACTTTTTTGTAACACTGTCGCCATCCACTCCTCTGTGAGCGATGGCGCCGCGAAGGCTCACGAATTTGTCAAGCTTTTCTCGACTCCAATTAGCATCTTTCCCCGGAGCAATCAGCCAAGACTCTGAGATATTTTTCAATCCAAGACCGGTCAGGAAAAGATCATCGATTTGCGTCGCCTTCGGAGTGTTCAGCTTGCGGGCGCGCTGCTCTTTCATCAGATCGAATCTCTCCAAGAGGTGGGTCCGCCACCCATCTCCTGACAAACTCCAAACCGCCTGATGATTTTCCTCCCTTTTCAACTCAGTTGCGACTCGATTGCGAATGTCTCTGGGCAGCAGTGACGCGTTGCTTGCGTGCTCAGTAAGGTACAGAAGTGCTTCCGATAAAACGTCCTCACAGTATGCTTCCCAAAACGCTGTAATCAAAACGATTGCTGACTTGTTCAAAACTTCCAACCCACGTCTGCGCCCGGGGCCTTTACCCCCTTCCTTTCGGTGAAGATCTAGTAGCCTCTTGATGTCGGACTCGTTCTTCCCAAACTGACGGAAAGCTTGGCTACCGGCATCGGAGCCACCTACTTGCTCTCCGGCGATTTGTGGAATGGCCAGGTTGCTCGCGGGGGCTTCGGCTTGCTCCAAGCTCGCAAATAAAGTCAATTGTCCGTTCATAATTCGAGATTAACCGAAAAAATCCTTAGCGGCCAGTTTCAACAAAACGCATCCATTTTTGTTGGAACAAATCTCCCGCCATCTCCTCCAACGCCCCCGCCAGCGGGGTCGTCTTGCGCCAGATCATGCCCACCGTCCGCGCGGGCTGGGGCTCGTTGAACCGGCCCACCGAGACCGGGGCGGCGCGGGTTTCGACCTCCACCGCCATCTCGGGGATCAAAGTCACGCCCATGCCCGCGCCGACCATCTGCACGAGCGTCGACAGCGACGTGGCGTCGAGGCCCAGCGCGGTATGGGCGCGGTCGAGATCGCAGAAGGACAGCGCCTGGTCGCGGAAGCAGTGGCCTTCGTCCAGCAGCAGCAGGCGCATCTCGCGCAGCTCGTCCCGGCCGGGCATGGGGCGGTCCGCGTCGGCCTCGGGGCGGACCAGCACGAAGGGCTCGGAGAACAACGGCACCTCGGTAAAGGCCGGCTCGCCGATGGGCAGGGCCACGATGGCGCAGTCGATCCGGCCCTCGGACAACTCGCGCAGCAGGGCCGAGGTCACCGTTTCGCGGATGTCGATGGCCAGGTCCGGCCAGCCGCGCGCCAGCTGCCCCATGAGCCGCGGCAGCAGGTAGGGCGCGATGGTCGGGATGATCCCCAGCCGCAGCCGCCCGCGCAGGCCGCCCCCTGCCCCGCGCGCCGCGTCGCCCAGATCGTCCACCGATTGCAGCACGGCGCGGATGCGGGGGCGCAGCGCCTCGCCCAGCGCGGTCAGGGTCACGGACCGGCCGCCGCGTTCGAACAGCGGCCCGCCCAGCTGCGTCTCGAGCTCGCGGATCTGGACCGACAGGGCGGGCTGCGAGATCGCCGTCACATCGGCCGCGCGGCCGAAATGGGCCTGGTCGGCCAGCGCCTCGAAATAGCGCAACTGCTTGAGGGTCAGGTTCTTCATAACTTGAAGTTATGGGAAATATAGCAAAGCACAAGTTTCCCTCATGGCCCACGCCTGTTAGAACGATTCCAGACAGGCAGGCCCCCTGCCCCGAACGATCAACAAGAGCGGAGAGACCCCATGATGGACGGAAGCGACAGCCCGCGCGGCAACGGCGGCTGCCCCGTGATCCACGGCACCCAGTCGAACCAGAAGGCGCGCAGCAACCGCGACTGGTGGCCCAACCAGCTGAACCTGCGGATCCTGCACCAGAACCTGCCGGAAACGACGCCCTATGCGCCCAGCTTCAACTACGCCGAGAAGTTCAAGGCGCTGGACCTGAAGGCGCTGAAGAAGGACCTGGCAGACCTGATGACCGACAGCCAGGACTGGTGGCCTGCGGACTATGGCCACTATGGCCCCTTCTTCGTGCGCATGGCCTGGCACAGCGCCGGCACCTACCGCACGGCCGACGGGCGCGGTGGCTCGTCCAGCGGGTCCCAGCGGTTCGCGCCCCTGAACTCGTGGCCCGACAACGGCAACCTCGACAAGGCCCGCCGCCTGCTGTGGCCGATCAAGCAGAAATACGGCGACGCGATCTCGTGGGCCGACCTGTTCATCCTGACCGGCAACGTCGCGATGGAGACCATGGGCTTCAAGACCTTCGGTTTCGGCGGCGGTCGCGAGGACATCTTCGAGCCCGAGGAAGACATCTACTGGGGCATGGAAGACGAGTGGCTGGGCACCAAGGACATCCGCTATACCTCGCATGACGGCGAGGGGCGGTTCCTGGAAAACCCGCTGGCCGCCGTGCAGATGGGCCTGATCTACGTGAACCCCGAGGGCCGCAACGGCGAGCCGGACCCGATGAAATCGGCCGAGGACATCCGCGAGACCTTCGCCAAGATGGCCATGAACGACGAGGAAACCGTCGCGCTGACCGCCGGCGGCCACACCTTCGGCAAGGCGCACGGCGCGGGTGACGCGGGGCTCGTCGGCTCCGAGCCCGAGGGCGCACCCATGGAGTCGATGGGCTTCGGCTGGAAGAACGCGTTCGAGACCGGCATGGCCGAGCACACCACCACCAGCGGGATCGAGGGCGCCTGGACCCCCAACCCGATCAAGTGGGACATGGGCTATTTCGAAACGCTGCTGGGCAACGAGTGGGAACTGACCAAGTCGCCCGCCGGCGCGCACCAGTGGAAGCCCAAGGGCGACGCCATGGCCGACGCCGTGCCCGACGCCCATCGCGACAACGTCCGCCACGCGCCGATGATGACCACCGCCGACATGGCGATGAAGGTGGATCCCGCCTATCGCAAGATCAGCGAGGATTTCCTGGCCAATCCCGACAAGTTCGCCGATGCGTATGCCCGCGCGTGGTTCAAGCTGACGCACCGCGACATGGGTCCGAAGGTCCGCTACCTGGGTGACGAAGTCCCGGACGAGGACCTGATCTGGCAGGATCCGATCCCCGCCGGCCCCAGCCTGACGGACGCGCAGGTGGCCGAGCTGAAGGGCAAGATCCTGGACAGCGGCCTGTCGGTGTCGGAACTGGTGCGGGCGGCCTGGGCCTCGGCCTCGTCCTTCCGTGGGTCCGACAAGCGCGGCGGTGCCAACGGTGCGCGCGTGCGGCTGGCGCCCCAGCGCGGCTGGGCCGCGAACGACCCCGCGAATCTCGACAAGGTGCTGCCGGTGCTGGAAGGCATCAAGGACGGCTTCGACGGCGACGTGTCGCTGGCCGACCTCATCGTGCTGGGTGGCTCGGCCGCGGTGGAAAAGGCCGCGCGCGACGCGGGCTTCGACATCGAGGTGCCGTTCGCTCCGGGCCGCGGTGACGCCACCGAGGAGCAGACCGACGCCGAAAGCTTCGAGCCGCTCGAGCCCAAGTCCGACGGTTTCCGCAACTACCAGGAGCGGGCCTTCACCTCGTCCCCCGAGGAGCTGATGGTCGACCGTGCACAACTGCTGACGCTGACCGCGCCCGAAATGACGGTGCTGGTGGGCGGCCTGCGGGTGCTGGGCGGCAACACCGGCGGCACGGCGCATGGCGTGCTGACCGACCGTCCCGGCCAGCTGACGAACGACTTCTTCGTCAACCTGCTGGACATGGGCACCGAGTGGGCCGTGGCCGACGAGGCGGCGGGCACCTACCAAGGCCGCGACCGCAAGACCGGCGCCGACCGCTGGACCGGCACCCGCTGCGACCTCGTGTTCGGCTCGAACAGCCAGCTGCGCGCGATCTCCGAGGTCTATGCCCAGGCGGACTCGGGCGAGCGCTTCGTCCGCGACTTCGTGGCGGCGTGGGTCAAGGTGATGAACGCCGACCGGTTCGACCTGGCGGCCTGATCGCCACGCCTTCGAAAATGAAAAAGGCACCCCGCGGGGTGCCTTTTTTTGATTGATATCTGTGCCGAGATTACTCCGGCGCGGGCTCGACATCGACCGACGGCACGGTGACTTCGGCCTCTTCGGTATCAACCTCGACATCCACGTCGGGAACCTCGACCGTTTCGGTCTCGGTGCCCACATCGACCGAGCCGGTCTGAACATCGACCTCGGGCATTTCGCCCGGCTCGGCCGAGACGTCCACGTCGACATCTGGCAACGCGCCCTCGTCGGTCACGTCCACGTCGATGAAGTAGAAGGCCAACAGGGCCACGATGACCGCCACAAGGAGGGCGGCAAGAACTCCGCGTTTCATAACGCTCTCACCTTTTGGTTATAACATCTGCGGCAATTACGCGCGGAAGCACGGGATGTTCCAAAAAGTCTCGCGCGATGCGAATTAATCTTTGCCGCGCAAGGCCCGCACCAGCGCCAGGACCACCACCGCCCCGATCAGCGCCGTGATCAGGATGACCAGCAATCCACCGGCCGCGAGGATGCCAAGGCCCAGCGCGGCCAGGATGAACGGCAGCGCGACCGCCCCCGCGATGCCGGCGATCAGGTAGAGAAGCCGTTGCCGGCCGGCCAAGGCGCCGGCGATGAGCCCTGCCACCGCGCCGATGACAACAAGCAGGATCAGCGCCGTCGCGCCGATCACGTCCAGGATCTGTTCCATAGCGGTCCCCTCATGCGTCCGTTCGCACAGCGCACGAGGGGTGTTCCGGGTTCCCTCAATAGGGCCTGTCGCAGCGCACCGTCAGTTGCACCTTGCCCTTCACCGCCTTGCTCCAGCGCAGGCGCACGCGGTTGTTGGCGGGTCCCTCCAGCGGCGTGGCGGCTGGCATGTCGTAGACGGCAGACCCGCCGCTGTCGGTGATGCTGCCCTGCGCGGCCACACCGGGGACCGTCCGGCTCCAGGCGCCGAAGGGCAGCCACGGGCCGGGATCGAGCGTCCAGTTCTGCGCGGCCGAGCCTTGGGTGAATTCCAGCGTCACCGGGTTGATGGTTTCCTGCAGGATGTTGTTGAAGCTGTTGGCCGAGAAGTCGATCACCCTGTGCCGCGACGCGTCCAGCGGCGCGATCGAGTCGTCCACCCGTTCGACCCGGTTCAGCGGACCGTTGATCGACCGGAACGTGTTGCCCGTGACGCTGAGCCCCTGGATGAAATGACCGGTGCCGAAGGGCTTCACCACGATGAAGGTGAACCAGTCGGCCGCGTTCAGCGCGTTGAAGATGTTGCCGGTCAGGCTGAGCCCGCCAAAGCTGAACTGGTTCGCGAAATCCGGGAACGGCTCGTACTGGTTCGACATCTCGATGTGGCAATTGTCGATGTAGTTGCCGGTGATGATCGTTTTCGGGTTGGTCTGGGTGAACACGCAACCCGCCGTCAGGGGCCCGTCGGGGGTGTTGTCGCCCTGGAACCAGTGGTTGCCGACGATGATGTGGCCCGAGCCGTTCAGCACCATGGTCGTGCCGAACCGCTGGAACCGGCTGTCGCGGATCTTGGCGTCGTTGGCGTTCACGTTGAAGCCGACGCTGATGCGTTGCGGCGCGGCGACGGGCTGTTCGTCGGACACGAACAGGCAGCGGTCGACCATCAGGTCCTGGCAGCCCCGCCCGTGGCTGGTGATGCCGCGATGGCTGGGCTTGGTCATCGACACGTCCCGGATCTGGAAGGTCTCGCCCAGGGGCGGCAGCAGGATGCCGCTGGCCTTGCCGTCCATCTGGAAATCCACGTCGTCGATGGTGAATTTCGACATCTTGGTGAAGCCCGAGAAGTCGAGCACGTAGCGATAACGCGTGAAGGTATAGCTCTGGTTGGCCGCCGCACCCCAAAGCGGCGCCGACAACTCGATCGTGCCCGCGCTCAGATTTCTGGACCGGACGAAGACTTCGCGGCCGACGCCCGTGCCCTCGACCCGCGCGCCGACCTCAATCGTGGCGAGGTTGCTCACATTTGAGAGGCGCGTTGGATTGGAGGCCGGGTTGTATTGCGCCGTGGCGGTGACGGTACCCAAGTTCCAGCCGGTGCCGGACTTGACGTTGAATTGGCCGTTGCGGATGACGCGCCGGATCTCGAACACGGTCTCGTTCGCGGCCTCGGCCATGTCGATGGGGCCGAACACGTCGATGCGACGTCCGCCCAAGTCCAGCGACTCGTGATCCGCGTTGGACAGCAAGGCCTGGAACGCCTTCTTGAAGGCTTCCACCTCGTCCCCGAAGGCGTCGATATAGCTTGCCAGGTCGAAGTTCTTGCGCAGCAGGAACCGCCGGTTGCGGGGTTGGGTCACCATGCCCTCGAACCGGATGCGGGTGTCGATGGTCACGTCCTGCCCGAGGTAGTAGGTCCCGGCAGGCACGATGATCTCGCGCCCTGCCGACGCGGCATCGGCGGCCTCGAACGCGGCCGAGTCGTCGGTCACCCCGTCGCCCTTGGCCCCGAAATCGACCACATCGACCACGGGGATCACTTTGCGCAGGTAGGCGCCGGTGATGTCCTCGATCACCAGGTCGTCGATGCGCACCACGCCGCCCGACGGCCCGATCAGGTCCAGCCCGAAATAGCCGTAGGTGGGCGCGCCCCCCCAGACCATATCGACGCCGCCACGCGCGCCTGGCCCCACGATGGCCGAGACCTCGACCACCTCGCCGTAGCTGGTCAACGGCACCGACGGCCCGGTTTCGGGGATGCCGTCCACGGCCACATCATTGCCGCGCCCCGCCCAACCGGCGATGCGCACGGAGGGAAGGTTGCCCGACACCGCCTTCACCCGCGCGGTGATGCGCAGGTAGCAGCCCGGCTCGATCGGGGTGCGGATCATGTAGCGCAGCCACTGCGTGGCTTGGGTCTTCAGAAGTTCCAGCGCGCCGCCGAAATCCTGGTCGGCGGGGACGAAGGCCGCGTTGGACGCATTTTCATAGGTGGGCGATCCGGCGGTGCCGTTCCCGCTGGACCACACGTCGAGCCCGGCGGCGAAAGGCGTCGGCATCAGCACGATGCCGTCGGTGATGGTCTTGTTCATGGTGGTCCCCGCGTGAATGGCGCGCGCCCCGGGAAGACCGGGCCGCATCGGGGACAAGGGATAGGCAGGCGGGCGTTAATGCGGCCTGCGACCTGCGTGCGGTGGGCTCAGGCGCCAACCTGGGGGGCGCGCAGCAGGCGCACGCCGTTGATCTGCCACCCGTCCGCGGTCTCGATCATCTCATATTCCAGGACGTGCAGCGCGCCGCCCGTGTCACGCATCATCACCCGCTGCTGCACCCGGTCGCCCAGCGGCCGGGCATCGAGGAAGGTCACGTCCTCGGGCCGATAGACCATGGGATAGCCTTGCTGCACCATCTGGCCGAACCGTTCGGGCGTGCCGAACATGCCCTTGATCATGGGCGAGGCATAGGTGAAAGCGGTGGCGAAATCATCGGCCCGGAAGGCATCGATCTGGGCGCTGATGACCCCTTCGATGGCGGCATCCTCGGCCGGTGCGACCACGGGCACGACCAGCGCGGCGGCGAGACAGGCGGTAAACAGCGGTTTCATGGGCGATCCTCCTACGCTCAGAGACACGCAAGGATGATGGCGCAAGTTTCGGATCTGCCCATGCGACGATTGGTGTCGGGGTGCCTGTCAGCTCATCTGTGACAGGCGCGCCACGTAGCGGGCCAGCGTGTCGATCTCGAGGTTCAGCCGGTCGCCCACCTTGCGCGCGCCCCAGGTCGTGACCTGCTTGGAGTGGGGGATCAGGTTCACGTCGAAGGACTCCCCGTCGACGGCGTTCACGGTCAGCGAGGTGCCGTCCAGCGCGATCGAGCCCTTGGGCGCGATGTACCTGGCCAGCGCCTCGGGCGCCTCGATGGTGAAGCGGGTCGAGCCGTCGATCTCTTCCATGCCGGTGATCGTCGCGACGCCATCCACGTGGCCCGACACGATGTGCCCGCCCAGCTCGTCGCCCACGCGCAGGCTGCGTTCCAGGTTCAGCCGCGTGCCGGGCGCCCAGCCCGTGTCGCCGATATTGGTCTTCGACACGGTCTCGGCGCTGATCTCGACCTCGAACCATCCGCGCGGGTCGGTGCCGGTGTCGGTAACGGTCAGGCAGACGCCGTCGCAGGCGATGGACGCGCCCAGCGGCACGGTCGCGATGTCGTAGGAGGTGGCGATGCGCGCGCGCAGGTCATGGGGACGCTCGACCTTCAGAACCTCGCCGATATCGGTGATCAGTCCGGTGAACATGCGCCGCTCCTTCGTGGTGGGGTCCTGCCGCGGATATGGCCCGCGCGGGGCAGCGGTGACAAGGGCTGCACCATCCGGGACATTAAATAACCACCTTTCCACGCCACGATCCCGGTGATTGAGTGGCGGGAACCATGAAGATGAGCGGTGATATCCACGTCCCGGGCCAAAGGCGGTTCCTGTTCCTGCAGGGGCCGCACGGACCCTTTTTCGGTCGGCTGGGCCGGATGCTGTCGCTGGCCGGCGCGCGTTGCTGGCGCGTGGGCTTCAACCGCGGGGACCAGGCGTTCTGGCCCGACGCCGACCGCTACATCGCCTACCGCGATCCGCCCGAGGCCTGGCCGCGGACCTTCCGCGATCTCGTGGCGCAGCACGGAATCACCGATATCGTCCTTTACGGCGAAGCGCGCGCGATCCACGCCGAGGCCATCGTCGCCGCCCGCACGCTTGGCCTGACCATCCACGTTTTTGAGGAAGGATACCTGAGGCCGTACTGGGTCACTTACGAGCGGGGCGGCTCGAACGGCAACTCGGCGCTGACCGGGATGGACGTCACGGGGATGCAGCAGGCGCTGGCCGCTTCGGCGGGCGAGCAGCCCGAGGCCCCTGCCCATTGGGGCGACATGCGCCAGCACATCTTCTACGGCGCCGCCTACCACGCCTTCGTGCTGCTGATGAACCGGCGCTATCGCAACTTCCGCCCGCATCGCGCGCTCAGCGTCGCGCAAGAATTCCGGCTGTATCTGAAGCGGCTTCTGCTGATGCCGGCGCTCTGGGCCGACCGGGTCATCGCGACCGCGCGGGTGCGCGGCGGCGGCTATCCCTACCACGTGGCGCTTCTGCAGCTGGAACACGACAGCAACTTCCAGTCGCATTCTCCGTTTGGCACCATGACCGAGTTCCTGGACCTGCTGATCGACGGATTTGCCGCCGGTGCGCCCGGTCACCACCACCTCGTGATCAAAGCCCACCCGCTCGAAGACGGACGGGTCGACCTGCGCGCCCATATCCGCCGCCGCGCCGCCGATCGCGGCGTGTCGAACCGGGTGCATTTCCTGCGCGGTGGCAAGCTCGCGCAGTTGCTTGACCATGCCCGCTCGGCCGTGACGGTGAACTCGACCGCCGCGCAGCAGGTCCTGTGGCGGGGCCTGCCGCTGAAGGTGTTCGGCGCGGCCGTCTACGCCAAGCCCGAATTCGTCTCAGACCAGCCGCTGGCGGACTTCTTCCGTTGGCCCGACAGCCCGGATGCCCGCGCCTATCGCGATTACCGCCGTTTCCTGCTGGAAACCAGCCAGATCCCAGGGTCCTTCTACTCGGCCAAAGGACGGCAGCAGTTGCTGCGCCAGGTTGTCGATCTCATGCTGGCGCGCGACGACCCCTATGAGCTTTTGCAGAAGGGTCGCGCGGCCCCAAGGCAACAGTTGCGCGTCGTGACCAGAGCGCAATAGGCCACCAGACTTTTAATAATACGACAACCGGTCTAGGCTCGGCCCCAAAAAGCCGAGCCAGAATAAACAGGTCGAGGAGACCGGGCAGTGAAGATTCAACATTCCCGCTGGGGCAAGCCCGTTGCGGCGCTTGCCGTGCTGGCCGTCCTGGCCGGGTGCGGCCTGCCGCGCAGCGGCCCCACCAAACGCGAAATCTTCGCCGGATCCGTCCAGCGCGAAGGTGACGCCTTCATCGTTTCCGTCAACTCCAGGGTCACCCGGGCAACGGCAGTCTATCCTTCGCTGGGTTTCACCAGCGCCTTCGTCAATGCAGGCGTTCTGGGATCCGACACAATCCGGCCGGGCGACACGCTGGGTCTGACGATCTATGAGAATGTCGAGGACGGCCTTCTGGTGCCCGAAGGGGCGCCTTCAGCGGTGCTGGAAGAGGTGCAGGTCGATGGCAATGGCTTCATCTTCGTGCCCTACGCGGGCCGGGTCAGGGCCGCCGGCAACACGCCCGAGGCCATCCGGCGCATCATCACCGACCGGCTCGACAGCCAGACGCCCGAGCCGCAGGTGCTGGTCCGGCGTCTCCAGGGCGATGGCACCACCGTTTCAGTCACCGGCGGCGTCGGCGCACAGGGTGTCTATGCCATTGAACGTCCCACCCGCACGCTGACAGCCATGCTGGCCCGGGCGGGCGGCATCGCCATCCCGAACGAGACCGCGCAAGTCACCGTGGTGCGCCACGGCCGGCAGGAAAAGGTCTGGTTCCAGGATCTCTACGAGAACCCGCATTTCGACATCGCCCTGCGCGGCGGCGACAAGATCCTTGTCGAACAGGACCAGCGCAGCTTCAGCGCGTTGGGTGCCACCGGCACCCAGCAGCTGGTGCCCTTCGACCGGCAGACGATCTCGGCCATCGAGGCTATCGCGCTGGTGGGCGGACTGAACACCAACCTGGCCGACCCCACCGGCGTTTTCGTCTTCCGCAACGAGGCCGAGGTCATCGCCGAACAGGTGCTGGCCCGCGATGACCTGCGGGGCACCCAGCGCATGGTCTACGTCCTGGATCTCACCGCGCCGAACGGCATGTTCGAGGCGCGCGATTTCGCCATTCGCGATGGCGACACCGTCTACGTGACCGAAGCGCCCTATACCCAGTGGCAGAAGACGCTGTCGGCCATCACCGGCACCGCCGCGACCGCCAGCAACATCGACTCGCTCGGCGGGTAGGAGCGTGGCCGACGGGCCGTCTGAGCGGGGCCAAAGGCTGTTCGCCTATAATGGCGGGTTCCTGAACGCGCGCGTGCGCCGCATCCTGACCCTGGCCGGCCTTCGCCTGACCACTGGGCTGCCCGGGGACGGCGACGCCGTGGCCATGTGGGGCCGCTCGCCCACCGCCCACCGGGGCGAGGCCATGGCGGCCCGCTACGGCGTGCCGTTGGTTCGGGTCGAGGATGCCTTCCTGCGATCGCTCCACCCCGGTCGCACAGGCGCGCCGCCCCTGGGCCTGCTGCTGGATCGCAGCGGCGTTCATTTCGACAGTAGTCAGCCATCCGATCTGGAAACCATGCTGGCGAGTGCCGCACTGGACGACACCGTTCTGCTGGACCGCGCGCGCGACGTGATCGACCGCCTCCGCCGCGATCACCTGACGAAATACTGCGCCGTGGACCCCGACCTGCCCCTGCCCGACCCGGGCTACGTCCTGGTTGTTGACCAGACGCGCGGCGACGCATCGATCACCCACGGGGCCGGATCCGAGGAGCTGTTCGCCGAGATGCTGGCCTTCGCCCGGATCGAGAACCCTGGCGCCCGCATCGTCATCAAGACCCATCCCGAAACGATCCAAGGCTTCCGCGACGGACATTTCTCGGAAAAGGACAAGGACGGCAAGACCACCCTCCTGGACACGCCCGTGTCGCCCTGGAGCCTGCTTGAGGGCGCCGTTGCGGTCTACGCGGTGACCAGCCAGATGGGATTCGAGGCGATCCTGGCGGGCCATCGACCGCGCATCTTCGGACAACCTTTCTACGGCGGCTGGGGCCTGACGCAGGACGAGAACCCCCAGCCCCGGCGGGAACGCAAGCTGACCCGCGCACAGCTCGTGGCGGGCGCGTTGATCGAGTATCCGCTCTGGTATGACCCCCATCGCGACCGGCTGTGCGAGATCGAGGATACGCTTGATGCGCTGGCCGCCGAGGCGCGGGCCTGGCGCGAGGATCGCCACGGATGGGTCGCGGGCGGCATGCGGCTGTGGAAGCGCGGACCTTTGCAACAGGTCTTCGGCCGCCACCGCGCGATGGTCTTCGAACCCAATCCGGACCGCCTGATCCCCCGCGCGGACGAGACCGGACGGCGCGTCATGTGCTGGGCGGGAAAACTGCCGCCGTCGCTGGCCACTGCGGCGATCCACCGGGTCGAGGACGGGCTTCTGCGCTCGCGCGGGCTGGGCGCGGACCTGGTGCCCCCGCTGTCGTTGGTCGTCGATCCCGAGGGCATCTACTACGACCCCACCCGCCCCTCGCGGCTGGAGCATCTCATCGCCCGCAGCGTCGAGTTGAAGCCCGCCGAGGTCGAACGCGCGCGGCGTCTGATTGCGCGCCTGACGGCCGAGGGGCTGACCAAGTACAATATCGGCAGCAACGCCCTCCCAGACCTCCCGCGCGACCGGCACGTGATCCTGGTGCCGGGCCAGGTGGCCGACGACGCCTCGATCCGCCTCGGCACCGACGCGGTTTCGGACAACGCGGCTCTGCTCGCGCGGACCAGGGCCGAGAACCCGGATGCCTTCCTGGTCTACAAGCCACACCCGGACGTGGAGCCCGGCCTGCGCGAGGGCGCAATACCGGCCGAAGACGCCGACCTTGTGTTGGCGGGCACCGATGCGGCCGCGCTTCTGCGGGCCGTGGACGCCGTATGGACCATGACATCCACCGTCGGGTTCGAGGCGCTGCTGCGCGGCGTGCCGGTCACCTGCCTGGGCACGCCGTTCTACGCGGGCTGGGGCCTGACGACCGACCTGGGGCGCGTGCCCGCCCGGCGCGTGGCGCGTCCGAGCCTCGCCCAACTGGTTCACGCGGTGCTGATCGGCTACCCGCGCTACCACGATCCGGTGACCGGCACACCCTGTCCCGTCGAGGTCGCCGTCGACCGGCTGGCCGCGGGAAAGGCCCTGCCCCGCTCGCCGCTGAACCGCCTGCTGGCCAAGGCCCAGGGCGCGCTGGCGTCACAGGCGCATCTCTGGCGCTAGGCGCGGGTCCAGGTCGCCATGACGTCGCCGCCCACCGGGCGCACATCCTCCAGCGCGAACCGTGGTGCATCGGCCAGGGCCGACAGGCCCAGCGCGCCCAGCGACGGCTGGCCCTCGGCGCCCAGGGCGACGCCGGCGGTGAACCCCACCAGCCGGTCCACCAGCCCAGCCTGCAAAAGGGCGGCGCCGAAGCTGCCGCCGCCTTCGCAAAACACGCGGGTCAGCCCCGCGTTGCCCATGGCGTTCAGCAAGGCCGCGGGGTCGACCCGCCCCCGGTCCAGCGGCAGCTCGATCAGGCGCGCGCCAAGTCCCGCCCAGTGGTCGCGGCGGTCCTGCGGCGCGTCGGGGCCATGGCAAAGCCACAGACCGTCATTCGCGCTGCCTTCGAGCCGCCCGCCCAGTGGCAGGTCGAGCCGCCGAGCGGCGACGATGCGCACGGGCTGGCGAGCCACGCCCAGATCCCGCACGGTCAGCATCGGGTCGTCCGCACGCGCCGTGCCGCCCCCGACGAGCACCGCGTCATGGATCATCCGTTGGGCGTGAACGGCCCGCCGCGCGCCGGGTCCGGTGATCCAGCGTGACTCACCGCTGGCCGTGGCGATGCGTCCGTCGAACGATGTCGCCAGCTTCAGCGTCAGGCGCGGCCGCCCCTGCCCGATCCGCGTGAGATAGCCCGCCTGGTCGGCCCGTGCCGCCGCTTCGCCGACACCGATCTCCACCTCGATCCCCGCCTCGCGCAATCGCGCATGCCCCCGCCCCGCCACGCGCGGATCGGGATCCTGCATGGTGGTGATGACGCGCGCGACGCCCGACCGGATCAGCGCGTCGGCGCAAGGCGGCGTCCGCCCGTGATGGGCGCAGGGTTCGAGCGTGACGAAGACATCGGCGCCGCGCGCGGCGTCGCCGGCCTGCTCCAGCGCCATGGTCTCCGCATGAGGGCGGCCGCCGGGCTGGGTCCAGCCGCGGCCGACGACGCGCCCGTCCTTGACCACGACGCAGCCCACGGCGGGATTCGGCCACGCCTGACCAAGACCGCGCCGTCCAAGGGACAGCGCGTGCGCCATGAAGGCCGCGTCGATCACTCTTCCGGCTGTGCGGGCGGACGCAGTTCGCTGACGAACTTGTCGAAATCGTCGGGCGCCTGGAAATTCTTGTAAACGCTGGCGAACCGCACGTAAGCGACCGTGTCGATGCGGGCGAGGCTTTCCATTACGATCTCGCCGATGACCTTCGACGGGATGTCGGTGTCGCCCATGGATTCCAGCCGCCGCACGATGCCCGAGATCATCTGGTCCACCCGCTCGGGCTCGACCGGGCGTTTCTGCATCGAAATCCGGACCGAGCGTTCCAGCTTGTCGCGGTCGAAATCCTCGCGCCGGCCGTTGGTCTTGACCACGACCAGATCACGCAGCTGCACCCGTTCGTAGGTGGTGAACCGTCCCGCGCAAGCCGGGCAGAACCGGCGACGTCGGATCGCCACGTGGTCTTCGGCCGGGCGCGAATCCTTAACCTGGGTGTCGATATTGCCGCAGAAAGGACAGCGCATGCGGAATTCCTTGGGTTCGGTCAGCCGTTGGACACGACCACTATAGGCAGCCCCGCAGAGCTTGGGTAGCCCGGAATTTCCGTCGCTAGATAGGCTTCCGTGAACCGGTGCCCTGGGCCCCGCGTTGCCCGTGCGCAGACAGACAACATCACAGGAGCGACCCATGGCAAATAAGACCTTGTTCATCACCGGCGCAAGCTCGGGCATCGGCGCGGCGACGGCCCGCGCGGCGGTCGCGGGCGGCTGGAACGTGGCGCTGTTCGCCCGGTCCGAGGACAAGCTTGGCGTGCTCGTGGACGAGCTGGGCGATGCGGCCCTGGCCCTGCCCGGCGACGTGACCGACCTGGGGGCGCTGGAAGACGCGGTGACCAGGGCCGAGTCGCATTTCGGGGGCATCGATGCGGGCTTCGCCAATGCCGGGCGCGGCATGAAGAAAGCGGGCACCGTCGAAGGCGACGCCGACGACATGCGCGGCATGGTCGACGTGAACGTCATGGGCCTGCTCTGGACCGCGCGCGCGGTCATCCCGGCCCTGAAGAAGACGAAAGGCACGCTGATCCTGACCGGCTCGGCCGCCGGGCGGCGCCACATCTCGGGCTCGATCTACGGCGCGACCAAGTGGTTCGTGCACGGCTACGCCGGCAACATGGCCGAGGAGATGCGCGAATGGGGCGGGCGCTGCACCGTCATCGCGCCGGGCATGGTCGATACGCCCTTCTTCGACGAAGGAAAGCCCGACAAGCTTCAGCCCGAGGACGTGGCCGACGCGGTGATGCACGCGATCAAGGCCGATCCGCGCGCGGCGGTGCGCGAGATTTTCCTCATGCCGCAGAACTGAAGCCCTAGCGTCGCGCGGCCGGGCTGTCGCACAAAAAGCGCGCGTAGCCCGCGGTCAGGCCGGGGCTGTCCGACAGGCGCAGCAGCCCCGGATCGACCGCGCGCGCGACGTCCAGCGAGAAATCCATCGCCTCGCCCCCGCGGCGGGGCGGCGGGCTGGTGCGATAGATCCGCGTCGCGGGCGAAACACCGAGAATGCTGATCGCGTAGTCCCCCGCCGCGCACCAGAAGGCGCGCGGCCCCGACAGCCCCTTGTAGGGCACGGTGAAATCGCCTGTCCCGCTGCCTTCGACCACCAGCGAATTCTCGGCGATGAAGGCGTGGGACGGCAGGGCGACGAGGCTGGCCAGAAGGGCGGCGGCGAGTGTGCGGGTCATGGGGACGGCTCCGGTCTCGGGCAGTTTTGCACAGTCTAGCGCGGTTGCGCGGGCGACACATCCCCGCCGCGCCTCACGGCTCAGTCATCGGCGGCAAAATGCAGCGCCACCTGCCGGCTGTGCGGGCGACGGCGGTGCTCGACCAGGTAGATGCCCTGCCAGGTGCCGAGGACCATGCGGCCGCCCTGCACCGGGATCTGCAGGCTGACCGGCAGGTGCGCGGCCTTGATATGGGCGGGCATGTCGTCCGGCCCCTCGGCCCGGTGAACGAGGTAGTCCATGGACGGATCGTCCGCAGGGGGCGCCAGCCGGTCGAGCCACGCGAGGAGATCGCGCTGCACGTCGGGATCGGCGTTCTCCTGGACAAGAAGCGAGCACGAGGTGTGGCGCACGAACAGGGTCAGAAGACCGTCGCGGCGCGGCAACCACTCGGCCACGCGGTCGGTGAATTCGGTCAGGCCGGGGCCGCGGGTATCGATGGTGATCGTTGTCTGCATGCGACAATGCTGCACGCCCCGCCCGGGCGGTGCAAGGGAACGACCGCCCCCGGACAACTGTTCTTCCGGCAAAACAGGAGGATAGCATGACCGACCCGAAGACAGGCCCCGGCACGACCGACGATCCCAACCAGGCGACCAACACCGGATTGCCCGAAAAGCCGGCCATCAAGCCGGACGTGCCCGATGACGACAGCGACCCGCAAGACCCCACCAGCGGCCCCGGATCGACCGAAGATCCCAACCAGGCAAGCCGCACCTGAGGTCATTTCCCCACCTGTCCCCGGGGCGCGCGGGCCGCTAGGCTCGCCGCCATGGATATCGCCGGCTCCCTTGCCCGCTGGGGCGTTCTGTTCGTCTACCTGGGCTGCGTGGTGGAAGGCGACGCCGTGGCGATCAGCGCCGGTGTGCTGGCCGACCAGGGGCGGCTGCCCTTCTGGCCGGTGGTGTTCGCCGCGGCGCTGGGGGCGTGGACCTGGGACATGGGGATATTCACCGCGGGACGGCTGTTTCGCGGCCATCCGCGCATCGCCAGGGCGCTGGAGCATCCCCGCGCGCAGCGGGTGACGCGGCGCCTGCTGCGGCGGCCGTGGCTTTTGGCCGGGATCTTCCGGTTCATTCCCGCCACGCGCACGGTGGCGCCCCTGGCGCTGGCGACCGGATCATCCATCCGCGCCGCGACCTACGCGGCGATCACCGGGCCGGCCTGCCTGGTCTGGGCCATGATCGCGGTGACGATCGGCGCCGACCTCAGCCGGCTTCTGTCGACCGTCTGGCGCGAGGCGCGTAGCGAGATGCAGATCGCAGCGGCCCTCGCCCTCGGCGGCGTGGCCATTTTCGCCTGGCGCCGCTGGAGCCTTGCCCGGGCCCGGGCGATCAGCCGAACCCTCGACGACCCCGAGCGCTAGGGTACCCTAGTCGCTGAACAGGCGCTCGCCCTGCTCGTCGATCATCTGGCGCGCCTTGGCGACGCTGGCCTGGGCCGCGGCCTCGAAGCTTTCCAGCCGGTCGGCCCGGATCAGGTGATGGCTGCGCGTGGTGCCGCCCACATCCTTCTCGATCAGTGCGCCGATGCGAAACTGTCCACCATCCTTGGCGGGCTGCGGCGTAATGGTGAAGCCCTTGTAGGTTTCCGAAGGCTGCTCGGCCGGAGCCTTGTCGCCTGCGCGACCGAAGAGACGTTTCAGAATAGACATCACACCCTCTCCTTGATCGGGGCCGTTACAAGGGCGGCTTCGCGTGGGCCGCCGCCGGGGCCCTCGTCGCGGCCCAAAGACATGATCGCGATACCGGACTGCACGCCGGCGAACACGATGCCGTTCAGCACGAAAAAGATCGCGGCCGCGAACCAGCCGCCCGCGACATGCGTCACGAGATGCCCGATCCCGGCCACGTCGAACCACAGCACAAGCCCGGTGAAGACCGCGGCCAGCGCGAAGCCGAAGACGGCGTTCAGAATGTAGATGCGCACGATCCGCGGCAGCCGCGCCAGCGCCGCGGGCCGCCTGCGGAAAGGGTCGGTCAGGGAAAACATCGCAATCTCCCTCTCGGCATGCCCGGCCCCTGGCCGGGTCTCTCGGGACTACTGGTCGAGGAACGACCGCAGCTTGCGCGACCGGCTGGGGTGCTTGAGCTTCCTGAGCGCCTTCGCCTCGATCTGGCGGATCCGTTCGCGGGTCACGCTGAACTGCTGGCCGACCTCTTCCAGCGTGTGATCGGTGTTCATGCCGATGCCGAAGCGCATCCGCAGAACCCGCTCCTCGCGCGGGGTGAGGCTGGCCAGAACCCGGGTCGTGGTTTCCTTCAGGTTCTCCTGGATGGCCGAGTCGAGCGGCAGGACGGCGTTCTTGTCCTCGATGAAATCGCCCAGCTGGCTGTCTTCCTCGTCGCCGATGGGCGTTTCGAGGCTGATCGGCTCTTTGGCGATCTTCATCACCTTGCGAACCTTCTCCAGCGGCATCTGCAGTTTGTCGGCCAGTTCCTCGGGCGTCGGCTCGCGGCCGATCTCGTGCAGCATCTGGCGCCCGGTGCGGACCAGCTTGTTGATCGTCTCGATCATGTGGACCGGGATGCGGATCGTCCGGGCCTGGTCGGCGATCGAGCGGGTGATCGCCTGTCGGATCCACCAAGTGGCGTAGGTCGAGAACTTGTAGCCGCGGCGATACTCGAACTTGTCGACGGCCTTCATCAGGCCGATGTTGCCTTCCTGGATCAGGTCCAGGAATTGCAGGCCCCGGTTGGTGTACTTCTTCGCGATGGAGATCACGAGCCGCAGGTTCGCCTCGACCATCTCCTTCTTGGCCTGCCGGGCTTCCTTCTCGCCCTTCTGGACCTGCTGCACGATGCGGCGGAATTCGCTGATGTCGACGCCCACGTACTGGCCGACCTGGGCCATCTCGCCGCGCAGCTCCTCGACCTTGGGGGTCGAGCGCTCGATCAGCGCCTGCCAGCCCCGGCCGGACTTCTCGCCCATCCGTTCGAGCCAGGTGGGGTCGAGCTCGTAGCCGCGGTATTCCTCGACGAATTCGCGGCGGTTGATGCGGGCCTGGTCAGCCAGCTTCACCATGGCGCTGTCGATGGACATGATCTTGCGGTTGATGCCGTAAAGCTGGTCGATCAGCGCTTCGATACGGTTGTTGTGCAGGTGAAGCTCGTTCACCAGCTCGACGATCTCGGCGCGCAGCTTCTGGTACTTGGCCTCGTCCGCCTCGCTGAACGAGCCGTCCTCGTTCAGCGTGGCCGACATGCGCAGGTCCTGCATCTCGCTCAGCTCGGCGTAGTCGCGGGCGATGACGTCCAGCATTTCCAGCACGCGCGGCTTCAGCGCGGCTTCCATGGCGGCAAGGCTCATGTTGGCCTGCTCGTCCTCGTCCTCGTCGTCATCCTTCGAGATCGGGTTGCCGTCGGCATCGACGTCGGGCTGGTCGTCCGACGACCCTTTGTCCGAGGTCTCGGCGCCAGCCGCGGCAACGCCACCGACCACGGCGGTTTCGTCCTCTTCACCCTCTTCGCCCATGGACCGGCCGAAGGTCGTCTCAAGGTCGATCACGTCGCGCAGCAGAATGTCCTCGGACAGAAGCTCGTCGCGCCAGATGGTGATGGCCTGGAAGGTCAGCGGGCTTTCGCACAGCCCCAGGATCATCACGTTGCGGCCGGCCTCGATCCGCTTGGCGATGGCGATCTCGCCCTCGCGGCTCAGCAGTTCGACCGACCCCATCTCGCGCAGGTACATGCGCACCGGGTCATCGGTGCGGTCGAGCTTCTCGCTTTCGGTGGTCGAGACGGCGACCTCGCGTGAGGACGAGGTGGTGGCGACCTCGGTCGAGCCCTTCTTGTCCTCTTCCTCGGCCTCGTCATCCTCGATGACGTTGATGCCCATCTCGCTGAGCATCGACATCACGTCCTCGATCTGCTCCGAGCTCACCTGCTCGGGCGGAAGAACCTGGTTCAGCTGGTCGTAGGTGATGTATCCACGTTCGCGCGCCTCGGAGATCATCTTCTTCACCGCGGCCTGGCTCATGTCGAGCATCACCTCGCCGTCGGCGTCGTCCTGCTTGCGCTCGTCGTTGTCTTTCGCGGCCATACGCCATTCCCTTCCCACGATCGGGTCGTGCTACTGTCCCCGCAGACGCCCCGGATCAGATGCGCGAATCATTTGGCTCGGATGATTCGCAGAAATTCTTACCGATTCGATTACCAAAATGTTCTCCGGGTTCCCATAGACCCGGATCACTTGTTCCTATCTGTCGCACTTAGGCCGATCTGGCTCAGAAGCCCGTCCAGGGCGTTACGTTCGGCCCGGCTCATCATCACACCGTTGGGCGCTTCCTCGTATTCCGTCGTGTCCTCGGCCTGCCCCTGCGTCGCCTGGTCGCGAACGCGGGCGGCCTCGCGCAGGCGCCAGGTCAGCGCCTCGCCGGTTTCGGCCGCGAAATCCTCCATCGCCTCGGCGATCTCGCGGGCGGCGCCCTGCCCCGCCAGAAGCTTTGCCAGCTCCTCGCCCAGGCAGATCCCGGCCAGGTCGCGGTCATCGCCCTTCAGGGCCGGGACCACCCGCAAATGGCCCGCCGCAGCGAGCTTTTCAAGGGCAGCGGACGGGGCGTCAGCGTGCACGAGCTCCGCTTGCCGTTCGGGGTCGGCCCCGGCGTGCCGCAGCAGGGCGTTGGCCAGTCCCGCATGGCCGTCGCCGCGCCAGTCGATCTCGGCCAGAGCGTCCTCGACCCTTAAAGTCAGGTCTGGGAACCGCAGCAGCACGGCCAGGACCACCTGTTCGCGCAGGTTCTGCTCGACCCGGTCGCCACCGGTGGCCAACAGCGACGCGCGCGTGGTCGTCACCGGCACCTGCGGCGCGGCCCCCCTTCGCCCCCCCGGGCCCGGCTGCCACGTGCCCCTGGGCTTGCGCGGGTTGAAAAGCTGCCAGCGGCGTTCCTTGATCGCGTCGCCGTAGTGGCGCTTGAGCGAGGGGTCGGAAATGCGCGAGATCTTGTCGCGCAACTCCTTGTCCAGCGCGGCCCGCGCCTCGGGCGTGTCGAAGCTGCGGCCCTCGGTCTGGGCGTCCCACAGGAGGTCGACCATGGGCAGCGCGGCCTCCAGCGCCTTCTGCATGGCGGGCGCGCCGCCCGACTTCAGCAGGTCGTCGGGGTCCTGCCCCGCCGGCATCATGCAGAACCGCAGCGATCGCCCCGCCCCGATCAGCGGCAGCGCCAGGTCGACCAGGCGCAGCGCCGCGCGCCGCCCGGCCACGTCGCCGTCCAGCGCGATGATCGGGTCGGGCGACATGCGCCACATGAGCTGAAGCTGCTCCTCGGTGATCGCGGTGCCCAGGGGGGCGACCGTCGCGCCGAAGCCCGCCTCGGCCAGCGCGATCACGTCCATGTAGCCCTCGGCCACGATCAGCGGCTGCTTGCCCGCCGCCCCGCGCGCGGGCCCGACGTTATACAGCGTCCGCCCCTTGTCGAAGAGCGCGGTTTCGGGCGAGTTCAGGTATTTCGCGTTGTCGTCGGGATCCATCGCGCGGCCGCCGAAGGCGATGCAGCGCCCGCGCGCGTCGCGGATGGGAAACATGATGCGGTTGCGAAACGTGTCGTAGGGCGCCTTGCCGTTGCGGCTGGGCTTGGCCAGCCCCGCGTCGACCAGGCGCTCCACCGCGATGCCCTTGCCCGCGAGGTGCTCGCGCAGCGCGTCCCAGGATGCAGGCGCGAACCCCAGGCCCCAGCGCTCGCAGGCCGCGCCGTCCAGCTTTCGACCCTTGAGATAGTCGCGCGCCGCCTGCCCCGCCCCCGCGCGCAGCTGCATCTGGAAGAAGCGCGCCGCGGCTTCCATGATCTCGACCAGGCTGTCGCGCTTCTCGGCGCGGGCCTGCGCCTGGGGGTCGCGGTCGGGCAGCTTCATGCCGGCCTCGTCGGCCAGCAACTTCACCGCGTCGATGAACGGCAGGTTCTCGGTCGCCATGACGAAGCCGATGGCGTCGCCCTTCTCGTGGCAGCCGAAGCAGTAGTAGAACCCCTTGCGGTCATCCACGTGGAAGGACGCCGTCTTTTCCTGGTGGAACGGACAGGGCGCCCACATGTCGCCCTTGCCCTGGTTCGACTTGCGCGGATCCCATGTGACCTTGCGCCCCACCACGTGCACGAGGCTGAGGCGCGAGCGCAGTTCATCGAGGAATCCGGGGGGCAGGCTCATACCCCTCATATTGGCCTGCGCGCGCCCGGAGTCGAGGGGGCGCGCGCCGGTTCACGCGTGCGATCTCAGCAGGAATCGATGACCCGCGAGACCAGCGGATCGCCCGCCGCCGTGCGCACGTTGGCCGCGAAGCCGCCGCGCGTGGCGATATAGGACCGCAGCGCGGGCGCGGCGCACATCTGAAGCCCGAAATCACGCTGGAACGCCTCGATGAACGCGGCCCGCTTGGCGGGGGTGTCGATGGCGCTGTCGTCACTGAGGCTGAGATCCATGATCACGCGGCCGTCCCCGGCGCGGGCATCGTTCAGGACGAGACCGGGCGACAGTTCCGAGCCTTCCAGCGGCTCGAGCGCGGAAAGCACGGCCGCCTGCTGCGGCGGGTTGGCGGCGGCCCTGGCGGCGGCCTCGGGGTCCACCTGCGGAAGCGAGGCCGTGGGGGCCGTCGTGTTGCAGGCGGCCAGCGCAACCAGACCGGCACCGAGCAGCAATCGATCGAACATTACAGATATCCTTCTTGCAGTCTGGCCGCAGCTTGGGTCCAGACGCCGCCGAGCGCAACGCGAATCACCGGAAATCGGGCCGGAGCGCATCTCCAAAAACCTGACTAAAAGGACAGGGTCGAAAAAATCTGCCTTTTTCACGCCGTAATTTCAGCTTCGAGTTTAACGGAATTTCGCGAACAATCCTTGGGGTTCAACCCTGCGTTGTTTCGCGGTGCGCCGCAATGCCATGCTTTGCCACTTTTGCCGCCACAAACCCGCCACAGGATTGGAGTTGAATAAAACTCGAATTGGTCCCGGGCGAAATGCGTCCCGATCAAGGGCCAGGAAAGAGGAAGTATGTCTCGTATGTCACCCATTTCGGCCCTTCGCATTGCCCGTTTCGGCAACGAGGAAGAAGGCTCTCTGACGATCATGGCCCTGTTCTTCTTCATCTGCATGGTGATGATCGGCGGCCTGTCGTTGGACATCATGGTGTTCGAGAACAATCGCACCCGCCTGCAGAACCTCAGCGACCGGGCGGTGCTGGCCGCCACGGCGATGAACCAGGAGGGCGACCCCGAGGCCGTCGTGCGCAGCTACTTCGACAAGGCGGGCATGTCGTCGAACCTGGCCGGCATCCAGGTCAGCCAGGGGCTGGTCGCACGGACGGTGTCGGTGCAGACCGCGCAGCCCATGCGCACGATGTTCATGAACATGACGGGCGTGACGCAGCTGAAGGCGCAGACGAACTCGACCGCGGTCGAGGGCATGGACCAGCTGGAAGTCGCGCTGGTGCTGGACGTGTCGAACTCGATGAACCAGGCGTCGAACGTCCCGGGCATGGCGACCAAGCTGGACGACATGAAGAACGCCGCCAAGCGCTTCATCGACGTGATCTACGACAACGCCGACCAGGGCACCGTCAGCGTCACGCTGATCCCCTACAACACCCAGGTGAACGCGGGCCGCGACATCCTGGAGGCGCTGAACGTGCAGCTCGACCACGAGCAGTCGTTCTGCCTGGACTTCGACGACACCGACTATGGCGCTGTCGCGATGAATACCAGCAAGGCCTACAGCCAGGCCGCGCATTTCGACCAGTGGCACGTGAACGAGCAGGACCCGGTCGTGACCGTGTGCCGCTCGGGATCGAACCAGGAGATCAAGCTGCACCAAAGCGACCCCGAGGTCATCAAGGCGCAGATCGACGCGCTGACGGCGCATGGCAACACCTCGTCCGAGATCGGCATGAAGTGGGCCGCCTCGCTGCTGGATCCGTCGACCAAGGACCTTGTTCAGCAGCTGTCGTCGAACGGGGTCGTCCCGAACGAGATGTCGAACCGGCCGCTGGATTACGACGTCGACGGCGCGCGCAAGGTCGTGATCCTGTTGACCGACGGCATCAACACCGAACAGATGCGGCTGAACAACCAGTACAAGAACGGCATGTCGCCGGTCTACGAGACGGTGAACGACGGGGCGACCGAAACCTACTCGGTCAACATGCGCAGCCTGTTCAACCGCGCCTCCGGTAGCAAGGACTTCTGGGCCAAGTCCGATTGCTACCTCGGCATCTGCTGGAACGACACCTGGAGCCAGACGCCCACGCTGGGCTGGGTCGCATCCCTGCTCGGCTTAAACCCGAACTATGGCCAGCGTCAGCTGACCTGGCAGGAAACCTGGGAAACGATGAACCCCCGGCACCTGGCCTGGCACTACCTGGTCGACGCGAGCGAGAACTCGCAGGACTACTACGATTTCCTCGACGGCCTGTGGTCGCCGGTCAGCGGCGCCACCAAGGACACCCGCCTGCTGGGCATGTGCAACGACATGCGCGAGGAATCGATCACGGTCTACACCATCGGGTTCGAGATCAACGACCACGCCCGCGACATCATGGGCCGCTGCGCGTCGAACGCGAACACCTTCATCGACGTGACCGGCGACGACCTGGAAGAGACCTTCGCTTCGATCGCCACGTCGATCACCAGACTGAGGCTGACCCAATGATCACGCGCCTGAAATCCATGGTCGAGCGCGTCGTGCGCTTCCGCCGCGACGAGGACGGGGTCGCCACGATCGAGTTCGTGATCCTGTTCACGCCGATGATCATGATGATGCTCATGGGCGCCGAGGCGGGCCTGCTGAACCTGCGCCACGCCATGCTGGAGCGCGGCGTCGACGTGGCCATGCGCGCGGTGCGGCTGGGCCCGGCGACACCGCCCTCCCATGCCGACATCAAGAAGATGATCTGCGATCAGGCCCTGCTGATCCCCGACTGCGAGAACGCGCTGTCGGTCGAGATGCGCGCCGTCTCCAAGAACAACTGGGACGTGCTGGGCGACAAGGCGATCTGCCGCGACCGGTCCGAAGAAATCAAGCCGGCCACCCATTTCAACCCCGCCCAACAGTCCGAGCTGGTGCTGGTGCGGGCCTGCGTGAAGGCACGGCCCATCTTCCCCACCGCCGGTCTGGGCGCGGCAATGACCAAGGACGCCAATGGCGATTACGCCGCCATCGCGACCTCGGCCTTCGTGAACGAGCCGACCTGAGCCAGGTCGCAGGAGACATGATCATGCAGATCTTCCATCCCCTCCAGAGTGCTTTGTCGCGCTTCCGCCGCGGCGAAGCGGGCGGGCTGTCCATCGAGTCGATCCTGACCCTGCCGACCCTGGCCTGGGCCCTTCTGGCCTGCTTCTCGTATTTCGACGGGCTGCGGCAGTACAACATCAACATCAAGGCCGCGCACACCATGGGCGACCTGTTGTCGCGTGAAACCCAGGTGGTCGATGACGACTATATCGACGGCATGCACCAGGTTCTGAAGTTCCTGACCCGGTCTGCGGCCGAGCCGCGCATGCGGATCTCGGTCGTGGCCTATGACGGCAGCGACGACACCTTCGATCTGGTCTGGTCCGAAGCGCGTGGGGGCCAGGAGGCCCTGACCCAGGCCGGGCTGAATGCCATCAAGGGCCGCCTGCCGATGGCCTTTGGCGGATCGCAACTGATCGTCGTCGAGACCTCGATCGACCACAAGGCGCCTTTCGTCTTCGGCCTGAGCGACCGCACGCTGGACAATTTCCTGGTAACGCGCCTGCGTTTCGTGTCGCAGCTGAACCACGAAGACCACATGGACGGAAACACCGGAACGTCCTGACTTCGGGGGGCCTTCCCCACTCCTGGATCGAAGAATTTCAGGCGCGCCGTGCCCGGCGCCGGCATCCAACGCGCCTGATCGATCACTCTTTGGGCGCGATTCCGTCCAATTCCTGCCGTTTCACCAGTCATGATCATAGTGCGGGACGAGTCATTCGAGCGTCCCGGGTATGAGAGGGATTGGGTATGACGTTCACGCGTGATGAAAGACCGGCCCCGGGTGCGTCTGGGCGGTTCGCCCGCGAAGAAGACGGCTCATTCGTCCTTTTCGGGATCTACCTCGTGATCGCGATGCTGCTTGTTGGCGGTGTGGCCGTCGACATCATCCGGCACGATTACGAACGGATCCGCATGCAGGGCGTCGTCGATACGGCCATCCTCGCCGCGGCCGATCTGGACCAGACCCTCGACCCCGAAGCGGTGGTGCGCGATCATTTCGACAAGGCCGGTGTCCTGGAACGCCTGGACCACGTCGAAGTGATCGAGAACATCAACTCCCGCGTCGTCAGCGCCCAGGCGTCCATGGACGTGAACACCATGTTCATTCGCTCGATCGGCATGGACAAGATCGGCGCCCTTGCCGGCGGGATGGCGCGCGAGGATATCCGCGACATCGAGGTGTCCCTGGTGCTCGACATCTCGGGCTCGATGGCCGATTTCAGCCGGATCGACAACCTCAAGACCGCCGCGAAGGACTTCGTCTCGACCGTGCTGTCGGGCGTAGATGACGGCCGCGAGAACGAGGTCTCGATCTCGATCGTGCCCTACTCGACCGAGGTCAATATCGGATCCGAAATGGCCTCGCTCTTCGCCCTGACGGACGTGCACGACTTCTCGCATTGCGTGAATTTCCAAAGCAGCGATTTCGACTCGATTGCGATGGATCTGAGCCTGTCGCGCCAGCAGACCGCGCATTTCGACCCGTTCACCAACGGTTTCACCTTCGAAGAGCGCGCCCCCGACCCCCTGCTTACCCCCTGCCGCGCCGACGAGGCCGCCGAGATCACCTATTTCTCGCAGGACGAGGCCGAGCTGCACGCCAGCATCGACGCGCTGACGCCCGGCGGGAACACATCGATCGACGTGGGCCTGAAATGGGGTGCGGCACTTCTGGATCCCTCGATGCGGACGCCGATCACGACCCTGTCCGCTTTGGGCAAGGCCGACCCGGCCTTCGTCGGCCGCCCCTACGACCACGACCGCAACAATACGATGAAAATCATCGTGGTCATGACCGACGGTCAGAACACCTACCAGTATCGTCTGAAGGACGCCTACCGCGGCACCGCGCTGACCGATGTCTGGGGCGCCATGATCACCGGCGCTTCGAACCCCGAGGATGACGGCTTCCGCCTGTCGATTGACGACGATGAATACCAAGACTTCGACAATGACGGCCGCTGGGAGGAAGACTGGTGGATCCCCAATCGTGGCCGCTGGTACAACAGCAACTGGGGCGGCGATACGGCCCATCGCATGACCTACCAGGAGCTGTGGAGCGTCGCATCGCTGGGCTGGCACGCGTATTGGGGCCGGTATCGCCAGTACAACAACGCCGACACCTATTATTCGTGGAAAGAGATCCCCTACACCAATATCGGGCCCGCCACGAAGGACCCGCGCATGACCGACATGTGCGAGCAATCCAAGGACGCGGGTATCCTTGTCTTCTCCATCGCGCTGGACGTGGCCGAGTCGAACGCCACCCGGATGGAGGACTGCGCCAGTTCGGATAACCACTACTTCAACGTGCAGGGCACCGAGTTGCTTTACGCCTTCTCGGCCATCGCCAGCACCATTAACCAATTGAGACTGGTCCAATGATCTGGCGGCTTCTCCGGCGCTTCGCGCGGCGCGAGGACGGCTATGGCACGGCCGAGGTCGCGCTCCTGTTTCCGGCCGTGCTGTGGCCGTTCATGCTGGCGATGGAGACGGGCTTCGTGCAGATGCGCCAGGTCATGATGGAGCGGGCCATGGACGTGGTCGTGCGGGACCTGCGCCTGGGCGCCGCCCATATCGACAGCGCCGAGGCGTTGAAGCAGGCCCTTTGCGCCGAGGTTCTGATCATGGGCGGCTGCATGGACGATCTCATGCTCGAGATGATGCCGGTGCAGGTCCCGGATTACGCACCGCCCGGGGGCCGCGTCGCGTGCGTCGACCGCTCGGAAGAGTTCAACCCGGTCACGACCTACAGCCCCGGCGCGAACAACGAGATGATGATGCTGCGCTTCTGCCTGCTGCACGACCCGATCCTGCCGGCTGTAGGGCTGGGCAAGATCCTGCCGCGCGAATCCGGGGGCGGCTTCGCCCTGACGGCCTCCACCTTCTTCGTGAACGAACCGAGCAGCTGATTCGATGGTCCTGCGTTTCCCCCACCCCGCGCGTCGCTTCATCCGCAATGAAGATGGAGCCTATTCGATCGAGGCCGCCCTGGTGCTGCCCACGTTGATCTGGTGCAGCCTGGCGATGCTGACCTATGTCGACGGCTACCGTCAGCAGACCATGAACCTGCGCACCACCTATGCGCTTTCCGACATGCTGTCGCGGCAATGGGACCCCGTGGGCCCCAAGTTCGTCGACGGGCTTGGCCGGGTGCACGACCACCTGACCGAAAGCGATGACGAGACATTCCTGCGCGTGACCGTCGCCTACTGGGACGAGCCCGCCAACGAGCACAAGCTGGTCTGGTCGGACGCCACCTCCGACGGCCCGGTCCCGCTGAACCAGGAAACGCTGACCGACGTCGCCGGCGCGATTCCGACGATGGCCAACGGCGACAGCGCGATCATCGTCGAGACCTGGATGAACTACGTGCCGGCCTTCAATGTCGGCCTGAAGCCCAGCCAGTTCTACAACCGCGTCGTCACGTCGCCACGCTTCACGCCGCAACTGAAATACGACGTCACCAAGTAGGCCGCCGCCTCAGTCGTCTCCGTCGCGCGTCTCCGCGTCCTGCGCGGCCCTCTGGGCCATCATCGCCTGCAGAAGCTCGGCCACGGCCTTGGCCTCTCCCGGCGAGGTCACCCCGCCAACGCCCAGCCGCCGCCCCAGCCGCCACCAGAGCCCGGGCCGCCAGCCAAAGGGCTGCGGCGAGGTCAGCACCACGGAAAACCCGTTCGACGGCTTGAAGGCGAAGGCGCCCCTTTCGATCTTGTCGATGCCGTCCAGCGGAGCCAGCGCATCGCCCTCTTCCGTGAACAGACCCTCGGGCCGCAGCACGAGCGCACCGGCCGTGGCGCGCCACAGCGCCAGCGCGGCAGCACAGGCCGCGATGCCGACGGTCGCGAGGATCGCCCGCCAGATCGCCGGCGCGGGCTCGGCCACGGCAAGCCACAGCACCAGCACGCCCAGCGCGGCGATGGCCCCCACGCCGATAAATCTCCGCGAGGGCGAGGCGCGCAGCTCGGTCAGGGTGGATCCGGGCGGACCCTGGATCGGCAGCTGCGGCGTCAGCATGGTGGCTCCTTCGCGACGTGTCTTCGGCGTGCCCACCGCCATAGCGCCGCGCGGCCCCGGTGAAAAGCGCCGCTTGTGGCGCGCCGCCCCCCGCGCCTAGTCTCGGGACGAGAGATTCCCGTCCAGCCCGGAAGGCCCGCCATGCAAGCCCCGCGTTCCCTTGTCGCCCTCTGCCTGCTGGCGGGGTGCTCGATCCCGCAGCTGGACACGCCGAACGCGGCCGAGATCGCCCGGCAGGATTACCCCGAACTGCGGCCCCTGTCCGAGCTGACGGCCGAGGCGGGCGCCCGGTCCCAGACGATCACACCGGGCGTCACCGACGGCCTGCGCGCCCGGGCCGCAGGCCTGCGGGCCCGCGCGCGGGTCCTGCGCCAATCGGCGCTGACGCCCGCCGACCGGGAACGGATCCGCTCTGGCCTGGCCCGCCTGAACGCCGCGCGGGCAGAAGGCTGAGATGCGGCCCCTGCGGGTCTAGTGATCGGCGGTCAAAGGGGGTAAAGGGCGGCCCAGACAGCCACCCGCCAAAGGAGCCGCCCCCATGACCAGCCCCCTTCGCCTTGGTATCGCCGGGATCGGCACGGTGGGTGTCGGCGTCATCCGCATCGTCCAGCGCCACGCCGACCTGCTGGCCGCGCGCTGCGGCCGGCCGATCCAGATCACCGCGGTATCGGCACGCGACCGGTCGCGCGACCGCGGCGTTCGCCTGGGCGAATACGCGTGGGAAGACGACGCCGTGGCGCTGGCCCGCCGTGACGACGTCGACGTCTTCGTCGAGCTGATCGGCGGCGATGACGGCCCGGCCAAGGCCGCCGTCGAGGCCGCCATCGCCGCGGGCAAGGACGTGGTCACCGCGAACAAGGCTCTGCTGGCCCATCACGGCCAGGCTTTGGCCGAGGCGGCCGAGGGCGCGGGCGGCGTGCTGCGCTTCGAGGCGGCTGTCGCGGGCGGCATACCCTGCATCAAGGTCCTGACCGAAAGCCTGGCGGGCAACGAGATCACGCGCGTCATGGGCGTGATGAACGGCACCTGCAACTACATCCTGACGCGCATGGAAAGCGCGGGCCTGACCTATGACGCGGTGTTCCAGGAGGCATCCGACCTGGGCTATCTCGAGGCCGACCCCACGCTCGACGTGGGCGGGATCGACGCGGGCCACAAGCTGGCGCTACTGGCCTCGATCGCGTTCGGCACCAAGGTGGATTTCGGCGCGGTCAAGCTCGAGGGGATCGAGCGGATCTCGATTGACGACATCAACCGCGCCGCCGACATGGGCTTCCGGGTCAAGCTTCTCGGCGTGGCGCAAATGACCGGCCGGGGGCTCGAGGCGCGGATGCAGCCCTGCTTGGTGCCCGCCGCGTCACCGCTGGGCCAGCTGGAAGGCCCGATGAACATGGTGGTTCTGGAGGGCGACAGCGTCGGCCAGATCGTGCTGCGCGGCGCGGGTGCGGGCGAAGGCCCGACCGCCAGCGCCGTCATGTCCGACGTGGTCGAGATCGCCCGCGGCCAGCGCCTGCCGACATTTGGCCAGCCCGCGAGCGGCCTTGCCACGCCGCGCCCGGCCGAGGCCAACACGCCCGCCCCCTACTACCTGCGCATGGTGCTGAAGGACCGCCCGGGCGCGCTGGCCAAGATCGCCGCCTGCCTTGGCGCCGAGGGCATCTCCATCGACCGGATGCGCCAATACGACCACGCCGAAGGCAGCGCCCCGGTCCTGATCGTGACGCACAAGGCCATGCGGTCGGGGCTGGATGCCGCCATCGCCGCCATGGCGGGAACCGACGTGCTGGAAAGCGAGCCCGTGGCGCTGAGGATCGAGGACGTCTGACAAGCGACGGTTTTCCATCGGGAAAACGGAGCAGCCCTCCCCATCTTTCGGACCCCGGGCGACGGAGTTTCGGCGCAAACAACCTTGTGCGCGCAGGGCCAAGCCCTTAGGCCTTGGGCGATTTTTTCGCCAGATGCACGGAGCGCGCCCATGGCCGACCAAGATTTCAACGACCGCATGTTGTCCCTGGGCCTTGCCCGCGTAAGCGAAGCGGCGGCCCTGGCCTCGGCGGGTTGGATCGGGCGCGGCGACGAGAAGGCGGCCGACCAGGCGGCCGTCAACGCCATGCGCGAGCAGCTGAACCGGCTGGATATCGCCGGAACCGTCGTCATCGGCGAGGGCGAGCGCGACGAGGCGCCGATGCTGTTCATCGGCGAGGAGGTCGGCACCGGCAACGGCCCCCAGGTGGACATCGCGCTCGACCCGCTGGAAGGCACGACCCTGACCGCCAAGGACATGCCCAACGCGCTGACCGTGATCGCCATGGGCGGGCGCGGATCCATGTTGCACGCCCCCGACGTCTACATGGAGAAGCTCGCCATCGGGCCGGGCTTCCGCCCCGGCACCGTGACCATGGCCATGCGCCCCGCCGAACGGGTCAGCGCCCTGGCAGCGGCCAAGGGCTGTTCCACCCACGACATCACCGTCTGCGTGCTGGAACGCCCCCGCCACGAGGAAATGATCGCCGAATTGCGCTCGACCGACTGCGCGGTGCGCCTGATCACCGATGGCGACGTGGCCGGCATCATCCACACCGCCGAACCCGACCGCACGGGCATCGACATGTACATGGGCTCGGGCGGCGCGCCCGAGGGCGTCCTGGCGGCCGCCGCGCTGAAATGCATGGGCGGCCAGATGTTCGGCAAGCTGCTGTTCCGCAACGACGACGAACGCGAGCGCGCCAAGAAGGCCGGCGTCACCAATTTCGACCGGGTCTATACTCGCGACGACCTGGTCAGCGGCGACGTGATCTTCGCGGCCACCGGCGTCACCGACGGGTCGGTCGTGGACGGCATCAAGCGCGAGCCGGGATACCTGACCACCGAGACGATCCTCATGCGCTCGAAAACTGGGTCGGTGCGGCGGATGATCTACCGCAACCCGACCAAGCACAGCTGAGGCGCCTTGCCGCCAGCGCTGCGCAGGGCATCATGCGTCGTGCCATGAGTATTGTAAGACCAGTGATGGGAAGGCCGCTTTCACCGCGGCCGCCCAAGGTATTCGGCTGCTCTTGCAGAGGTATTTGAAGATCGGTGATGGCAGCGGCGCCGCGGCCGCCGCCGATTTCGCGGGCCCCTGTGGCGCTTTTTCGCGCGGCGGGGTTTTCGCATGTGAGATCCCAGTATATCGTGGCATCACCACACTCCTTATCCACATGTTGTGACCATGCCGCGCGATCTGACCGTTGAAGCTTTCCTGAATGTCGAGCGGTCGCTGACCGGGCGCACCTGGGTCGGGCCGGATGCCAACGACCTGCGCCTTGCCGAGGCGATGGCGCAGCAGACCGCCCTGCCCGCCTCGATCTGCGGCGTGCTGGTGCGCGCGGGTGTCGCCGCGGACGGCGCCGAGGCGTACCTGGCCCCGTCCCTGCGCGAGCTTCTGCCGGACCCGCGCGGCTTGCAGGACATGGGCCGCGCCGCCGGCCGTCTGATCCGCGCCGTGGACCGGGGTGAGCGGATCGCCGTGTTCGGCGACTACGACGTGGACGGCGCATGCTCCTCGGCCCTGCTGATCCTGTGGTTGCGGCAGATGGGCCGCGACGCGACGCTGTATATCCCCGACCGCATCGACGAGGGCTATGGCCCCAACGTGCCCGCCATGGCCGACCTTGCCGCGCGGCATGACGTGATCGTCTGCGTGGATTGCGGCACGCTCAGCCACGAGGCCATCGCGGCGGCTGAGGGCGCCGATGTCATCGTCCTGGATCACCACATGGGGGCCGAGACACTTCCGCCCGCCATGGCCGTGGTCAACCCGAACCGCATGGACGAGGACCGGTCGCTCGGCCATCTCTGCGCCGCCGCCGTGGTGTTCCTCCTGCTGGTCGAGGCCGGTCGGCTGCTGCGCGAGCGCGGCACGCGGGGGCCGGACCTCTTGAGCTTTCTCGACCTGGTCGCGCTGGCGACCGTGGCCGATGTGGCGCCGCTGATCGGGGTGAACCGCGCCTTCGTGCGCCAGGGGCTGACCGTCATGGCACGGCGCCAGCGGCCGGGGCTGGTGGCGCTGTCGGACGTGGCCCGGCTGGACACGCCGCCGACCGCCCACACGCTGGGCTTCGTTCTGGGACCGCGGATCAACGCGGGCGGGCGGATCGGCGCGGCGGACCTGGGCGCGCGCCTGCTGACCACGGACAACCCGGCCGAGGCCGCCGCCCTGGCCGCCCGGCTGGACGCGCTGAACGAGGAGCGCCGCGCGATCGAGACCGAGGTGCGCGACGCCGCCCTCGCCCAGGCCACCGCGCGCGGCACCGACGGCGCACTGGTCTGGGCCGCGGGCGACGGCTGGCATCCCGGCGTCGTCGGCATCGTCGCGGCGCGGCTGAAAGAAGCGACCGGACGTCCGGCCGTGGTCATCGGGCTCGAGGACGGTGTCGGCAAGGGATCCGCCCGGTCGATCAGCGGCGTCGACCTGGGCGCCGCGATCCACCGCCTCGCCGCCGAGGGCCACCTGGAGAAGGGCGGCGGCCACAAGATGGCCGCGGGCCTGACCGTCAGCGCCGACCGGCTCGAACCCGCCATGGCGCGGCTGGAAGAGCTGTTGGCCCGCCAGGGCGCCGCCGAGGGCGAATCGCGTGCCCTGACGCTGTCCGGCCTGCTCATGCCCGGCGCCGCGACCGCCGAGCTGATCGAGCGGATCGAGTGTGCCGGCCCCTTCGGCATGGGGGCCCCGGCCCCGCGCTTCGCCTTCGCCGATTGCCGGATTCTCGACGCGCGCCGCGTGGGCGAAAGCCACCTGAAGATCGCCTTCGGAGACGGCACCGGACCGCGGCTGGACGCGATCTGTTTCGGCGCCTTCGACGGCCCGTTGGGCGACGCGCTGACCGGCCACGGGGGCCGCCGGTTCCACCTGGCCGGCCGCCTTGAAGTGAACCACTGGAACGGCCGCAGCCGCCCGCAACTACGCCTGGACGACGCGGCCGAGGCCAGCGTGGCATGACGTCGGGGCGGCTTCGGGACCTGCGCATTTTTTCCGACAAAAAGCGCGGAAATCGTCTTGCAGCCCCCCCGCAGTTTGCTTAGAGACACCGCCAGTGGCCCGTTCGTCTATCGGTTAGGACGCCAGGTTTTCAACCTGGAAAGAGGGGTTCGATTCCCCTACGGGCTGCCACTTCTCAAAATTATCTCTTGATATCCTAGCGTTAGGACCAGAAATAGTCCCACCGGTTGGTTGGGCTGTGAAAAGTGGGACACTTTTGGTGGCGGATGTCGGTCCAGTGAGCTTCCGAAACGCGCTGGCGGCGCGCAATTTTTGGGACGCCCCCTTGGTGTAGCGCGTCACCTCCTTGGACGTCTGGTGGCCAGTGATCGCCATGATCTCGAACTCGCTGCACCCGAGCTCCGCCAGCCGTGCAGCGGCGGCCTTGCGGAGGCCATGCACCGAGCAGTTTCCCAGGTTTGCCGCGTCACACCATTTGCGGAATCGATTGCCGAACCCGGCTGCAGTGAACGGACGACCAAAGTCGTTCACGAGGAAGGTTGTATCGCCGGTTCCCTCGGTTGCCAGGTGGCGCTGCAATTCCGGGATGATCGGGATCTCGAGGGTGATCGGATGGCGGTTACGTCCCTTGTGCTGGGTGAAAGACAACCACACGACCCCATCGCTGCTTTCCCGGAGATCTTGCCAGCCAAACCGAACCAGGTCGGATCGGCGTTGACCGGTGTAGAGCGCCAACGCCAACGCCAGCCGGGCCATGCTTCCAACTGGGTGGGTCGCCTCGTAGGCCTTAATTTCCTCGAGTGTCCATGAGTGATATCCATCGGCGTTCGTCGCAAGATACTCGACCTGCCCGGCTGGATTAGTGTCGTGAAGGTCGTAACGCGTGGCAAATCTAAAGAGCTGGCGCAGGGTCTTGATCATGGTGTTCGCCGCTGCCGGCGTATCCATCATCGCATCCCGCCGCGATCTAACGTGGCGCGGCAGGAGAAACGCATAGGGCTTATCGCCATCATTGTTCGTATCGCAAAATCTCTCGAGGATGGAACGACGGGTTCGGCGCGTCGAGGGATCAAGCTGCCGATACATCGGCGATTTGAAGTATTGGACGCAGAGCCAACGAAGCGTCTTCGGCTGAACCTTCTTGGCCCCCGTTGCAGCACGACTTCTGGAAGACTGTTTCTGTGCCGATGCGGCTGCCTGATAATCTGAAAGAAATTCGGGCGAACCGACCGGACCTCGCAACCTGGTCTTCCGCTGTCCCGGCGGCCGATAATAAATGCGAACGTTGCCATGACGATCGGTGTCCTCCACCACATATTTCATGCGGCGCATCTTCATATCAGCGAGAGGCCTAATTGTCCCACGGGTTATCTACCATTTCTGCTCCGCCTTCGAGACGATCAAAGGCTCGGTCGACCTGCTTTCGGTCCCAGACCCGGCGGCCGTCGATGCGCTTTGGTGGCGGCATCCGGCCATCCGCCGTCAACGCGTCGAATTTCGACGCACCCACCCCAATATACTCGGCAGCCTCGCGCCGGGAAAGGCCGCGCCGCTCCGGGGGTAAGCAATAGCTACTGTTCGCCGACTTTCGCTCCAGCATATCAAGAGTGCCTCCTTCGACAACCTCGATGGAGACTGTCGATCAGCTTGATCATTAAATCGAGAAGGCATCTCCCGTCGTGGTACGGAAACTGATCGTAGCGCGCGCGTTTCGGTCCGAGAGTCAGAGGCCTGCGGCTGTCGCCGTGACGGGTCTGGAGGTCGGGAGAGTTCCTCGCGGCCGCCCGTCACGGAGATCACGACATGACCGATATCGAACTTCAGGACGACCCTCGTGACGCGTCGAGCGGCTACAAGGTAGATGTATCCCGCGGCGGCCATGACGGTCGCGTCTCGTCGGAATGGTTCGCGCGGCCCGACGACCAGCGCTACCTCTCGCTGTCGACGCTGAAGGCGGCGGTCAAGGGCCGCGCGGATCGGAGCCGGACGCGCATCGTCGAGAGCGCGGCGATCCGCGTCTACGCGAGCCGCGACGATCCGGAGGCGCTGGCGCTTATCGTGCCCGGAGCCGACGGGCCCGTTGCCCCGACCCACTGGAGCTTCGGCCAGCTCACGAGCCTCGTCGGTGCACCTGCGACCTATCTGCGCCAGCTTCCTGCGGCACTTGCAGGGATCAACCTGCAATACGGCCTGACCTCGCATCGGGCCGAACAGGTCAAGATACTCGAGACCACCAACGGACGCGCTGAACTGCGGGCCGTCACTGGTCCCGATTACGGGCGCATCTACGACCACGAGCTGGTCGCGGCGGTCCAGCGGATCGCGGGCGACGGCGTCGGCGAAACGCGCTGGAAGGTCCCGGGCGTGCTCGACTGGTCGACCGGCCTCTACAATCCGAATGTCGACGTCACCAAGGAGACGACGACGCTCTACGCTTCCGACCGCGACGTGTTCCTGTTCCTCGTCGACGATCGCAATCCGATCGAGGCCGGGACATTGCCAGACGGCTCGCCCGACCTGTTCTTTCGGGGGTTCTATTGCTGGAACTCGGAGGTCGGCGCGAAGACGCTCGGCATCGCCAGCTTCTATCTCCGGGCGGTCTGCCAGAACCGCAATCTCTGGGGCGTCGAGGACTTCCAGGAGATCAGGATCCGGCATTCCAAGCACGCCGCGAACCGCTTCGCGCACGAGGCGGCCCCCGCCCTTGCGACCTTCGCGGACTCCTCGCCCGCGCCCTTCGTCCAGGGCATCCGGGCCGCGCGGGAGCGGATCGTCGCCCGCACCGAAGAGGATCGGACCGACTTCCTGCGCAAGCGCGGCTTCGGCAAGGCGGAGACCTCGAAGATCGTCGAGACGGTATTGGCCGAGGAAGGCCATCCACCGGAAAGCGTCTTCGATTTCGTGCAGGGCATCACGGCGGTCGCGCGACGCAAGACGCAGCAGGATGCGCGGCTTGCGATGGAGGGGCGGGCGAAGGCGCTGCTCGAACGCGTGGGCTAAGCCCAAACTCCATCCGGTGCGTCGCTCCCCCCTCTGCCCGGCCTTCTCGGGCGTATCCTTCGCGGCTGGGTCGCGGCCGGAGAGAAAGAGGGTGGAGGGGGTTTTCGTGACGGGTTCGGAAGGTCGGGGGAGTGGCTCCCGGCCGATCCGTCACGGAGACGACCCATGACCGCCAAGACCAAGATCACCCTCAGCGCCTCGCGCGACATCCCCTTCGACAAGCTCCGTCTCAGCCAGGCCAATGTCCGGCACATCAAGGCCGGCGTTTCGATCGAGGAGCTGGCCGAAGACATCGCCCGGCGCACGCTGCTCGCCAGCCTCACCGTGCGGCCCCTGCTGGACGACAACGGTGCCGAGACCGACCTCTACGAGATCCCCGCGGGCGGGCGGCGCTTCCGGGCGCTGGAACTACTCGTCAAGCAGAAGCGCCTCAACAAGACCGCACCCGTGCCCTGCATCGTGCGCACGGACGGCATCGCCGAGGAGGACAGCCTCGCCGAGAACATCCAGCGCGCGCCGCTGCATCCGCTGGACCAGTTCCGCGCCTTCCAGGCCATGCGCGAGCGCGGCACCGGCGAGGAAGAGATCGCCGCCGCGTTCTTCGTCTCGACCGGTGTCGTAAAGCAGCGGCTGAAGCTGGCCTCGGTCGCACCTGTCCTGCTCGATCTCTATGCCGAGGACGACATGACGCTCGAGCAGCTGATGGCGTTCACGGTCAATCCCGACCACGAGCGCCAAGAACAGGTCTGGGCCGCCATCGCGCAGGGCTATTCGAAGGAGCCCTATACGATCCGGCGCATGCTGACCGAGGCAACGGTGCGCGCGTCCGACAAGCGCGCGTGCTTCGTCGGATTGGAGGCCTACGAGGAGGCCGGCGGCGCGATCCTGCGCGACCTGTTCCAATCCGACGACGGCGGCTGGCTGCAGGATGCGGGGCTACTCGACCGGATGGTCGCCGAAGGGCTGAACGACGCCGCGGCCGAGATCGCGGCCGAGGGCTGGAAATGGGTCGAGACCGCACCGGACTTCGCCTATGGCCACAGCTTCGGCCTGCGCCGGTTGATCGGCGATCCCATGGAGCCGACCGACGAGGAGACGGTTGCCTACGAGGCGTTGAAGGCGGAATTCGATCGGCTCGAGGAGCAGTACGACAGCACCGAAGAACTGCCCGACGCGGTCGACGCGCGCCTGGGCGAGATCGAGGACGCGATGGAGGCCTACCGGGACCGTCCCCTGAGCTTCGATGCCGAGGAGATGGCGCGCGCGGGAGTCTTCGTCAGCCTCGACCATGACGGCACCCTGCGGATCGAGCGCGGCTATGTGCGACCGGAGGACGAGGTGCCGATCGAGCAACCGGAGGCAGGTTCAGAAGACCCGGACGCTTCGGAGGCGGACGGAGACGCGGCGATGTCGCAGGGCACGGAGACGCCCGAGCCGGACGACGCGCCAGAGGAGGACGGCATCAAGCCGCTGCCGGATCGACTGGTGGCGGAACTTACGGCGCATCGAACGTTAGCGCTGCGCAACGCGCTGGCGGGCGATCCGGACCTGGCCTTCCGCGCCGCGCTGCACGCGATGTGCCTGAAGCTCTTCTACCGCTACGCGCCGGACAGCTGCCTCGAGATCGACGCCAAGTCGGTCGGGTTCGGCGCGCAGGCACCGGGCCTCGCCGAGAGCGCATCGGCGCAGGCGATAGATACGCGGCATGAGAGCTGGGCGGCACAGCTGCCGAAGGCCTCCGATGATCTCTGGGACGCGCTGGCGGGTTTCGATGCGGAGAGCCGGAGCGCGCTTTTCGCCCATTGCGTCGGGCTGACGGTAAATGCAATCGACGAGGCCTACCATCGCCGACCCGGTGCGCTTGCCCACGCCGACCGGATCGCGCAGGCGACCGGACTCGACATGGCGACGGCGGGGTGGCGACCCACCGTGGATACCTATCTCGGCCGGGTGACGAAGGCGCGTATCCTGGAAGCGGTTGCGGAGGCGAAGGGCAGCGCGCAGGCGCAGCTGATCGACCACCTGAAGAAGCCGGAGATGGCCGGCGAGGCGGAAACGCTGCTCGCCGACAGCGGCTGGGTGCCGGAGCCGCTGCGCACACCGAATGCCGACGTCGCAGAAACGGCGGCGGAGGACGGCGAACGGGCCATCGACCCAAACGCGGAGGACGGCGACGATGGGGACGAGCCCACGGATGCGCTCCAAGCGGCGGAGTAACGCCTCTCCCTCCCACTCCCTTTGGGCCCGCAGTCACCGACGGTGGGCCTTTTTTTGCCGAACGGAGGCCGATCCATGCAAAGCGCATCAGACCTCGCCGCCGATCTCGCGGCCCACGCCGAGGCGGTCTGCCGGGAATACCTGTCGAACGGCAGGCGTCAGGGATCCTATTGGCTCGTCGGCAATCTCGACAACGATCCCGGTCGATCCCTCTTCGTCCGGCTGACGGGGCCCGCCCGCGGCACGGGCGCGGCAGGGCGCTGGACCGATGCCGCGACGGGACAGCACGGCGACCTGCTCGACATCATCCGCGAGACCTGCCGCCTGACCGACTTTGCGGACGTGGCCGACGAGGCGCGGCGCTTCCTGCACCTGCCGAAGCCGGACGGCCGACCGACGATCGAGCGCGTGGCGTCCGGATCACCAAATGCTGCGCGACGCCTATTCGCCATGGCACGCCAAATCCGGGGCACCTTGGCCGAGACCTATCTCGCCGCGCGCGGCATCGCCGATCTTGCGGGCACTGATTGGCTGCGCTTCCATCCGACCTGCTTCTATCGCCCGGATCGGTATAGCCCGACCGAGACCTGGCCCGCGCTCATCGCGGCCGTCACAGATTCATTCGGCACCCTCACCGGCGTGCACCGGACCTGGCTCGACCCGGACGGGTTCAGCCGCGCCAATCTCGGCAAGGCGCCCATCGACACGCCGCGACGGGCCATGGGCCGGCTGCGCGGGGGTGGCGTCCGGTTCGGCACGACCGCCGATATCCTGGCCGCGGGCGAAGGCATCGAGACCGTCCTGTCGGTGCGGCAAGCCCTTCCCGCCCTGCCCGGCATCGCGGCGCTCTCCGCCGCGCATCTCGCCGCCATCGACCTGTCCCCCGCGCTTCGCCGCCTCTATGTCCTGCGCGATGTCGATCCGGCGGGCGACGCCGCTCTGAAGGCATTGACGGATCGCGCCAGGACCCTCGGCATCGAATTGATCCCGCTCACCCCATCGCGGGAGGATTTCAACGAGGACCTAATGGCGTTCGGTGCGGACGGGCTGCGGCACCACCTGCGGAGCCAGCTCGCGCCCGAGGATGCCGCGCGCTTCCTGCCGATCGGCGGGCAGCGCGACAAGACCGCCTGAGCGGACCGCGCCGATCCCGGAACGTTGCCGGCGTGGCGGCACCGGATCGAGGGAGAGCCGCGCCCACGGCCTTCAAAAAGGGCTGTGGTCTGCGGCAAGCGGGCCGGGCCGGCAATGGCGAGGGGCGGCTCTTTTCCGCCGCGCGGCGAGAGGCGCCGCGCTTTGCATCGCGATCCAAAAGAGCCGCCCCCCGCCATCCTCCGCTGCGCTCCGGCCGACGCGCCCATGGGGTAACCGCAAAGCATCCCTTCGGGGGCATGCGCCGGTGCAGGTCCGTCCCGCCGGCCGCGTCCCGTCGCCATGAAGGCCGCGCGAGGCGCGGTCCCCCGACGAGGAGCCACCACATGACCGATTATCCCGACATCGCCGAAACCGCCCCCTCCGCCACCGCGCAGGTGCTCGCCGACCTCGAACTGCACGGATACCGACCCTCCGCCTCCGAGCCCGATCCCCGCGACTGCCCCGACGACGACGTGGCCGCCCGCGCCGCCGCCGACATCCTCACCGTCCTCGTCTCCGCGATGGCCGAGACCGCGCTCGATTGGGACCTCGACGAATTGCTCTGGTCGAGCGTCAACATGTTCCACCGCGCCGTCCTTCGCATCGAGCGCAAGCTCGACGACAACGAACAGGCGCAGAAGCGCGGGCAGCGGGAACAGGACGGGTCCGAGGTCGCCGCGGTCCAGCTCGAGACCCTGATCGAGATCGGACAGGGCCTCCTGCAGCGCCGCGACAGCCTGGAGGTCTTCCGCGACAGCGCCGCGGACCAGTATCTCCGGCTCACCGGATCGCCCTGGACGCCGCGCTCGGGCTCCCGGGTGAACCATCGGCATCTGACCGCGGCCACGATCGACAGCCGGGACTTTCTCTCGGCCAGGCGACGCGCCGACAGCACCCTGCTGATCCCCAAGGGCACGAAGATCGCCTTCGCGGGCGGCATGGACTGTCAGGATCACAATCGCATCTGGGCCGTGCTCGACAAGGTGCAGGCCAAGCACCCGGACATGGTGCTGCTCCATGGCGGATCGCCGAAGGGTGCCGAGCTCATCGCCGCCAAATGGGCAGAACATCGCGGCATCACCCAGATCGCGTTCAAGCCGGACTGGTCGCGACACGCCAAGGCGGCCCCGTTCAAGCGCAACGACAGTCTGCTCGACACCCTGCCGGTGGGCCTGATCGTCTTTCCGGGCACGGGCATCACCGACAACCTGGCCGACAAGGCCCGCACGCTCGGCATCCCGCTCTTCGACTTCCGCGACCGGGGCGGCGCGTGAGCGCCCCCTCGGTCCGAACCGACACCTCCATCGGCGGGAATTCGCGTCTCGTCGATCGGACACCGCCAATTGCGCGCAATGTCCTCCGAAGAACTGCGGGAATCTGCTATAGTACCCTCAGGCGCTTGGCGGTGGAGGATGCGCGTTTGACAGCCCATACGGGAGAACGCTTCATGTTCATCGGCAGCCTCGTCAGTCTTCTCGGCCTCGGCATCCTGCTTTGGCTCCTCTTCACCCTCGCGATCCACGCGCTGCCCTTCTTCGTCGGCCTGACCGTCGGGATGTACGCGAATGAGAGTGGCGCGGGCCTTGCAGAGGCGCTCGGAGCCGGGTTCTTTGCTGGCATCGGAGCACTCGTCCTCGGCCAGCTCCTCATCGCCATCCTCCGCAATCCGTGGCTGCAGGCCGGTGTCGCGCTGGTCTATGCCCTCCCGGCGGCGCTCTCTGGATACTACGCCGTCCATGGGCTGTCCGGCATCGGGTTCGATGCCGAATTCTTTCGCGTCGTGCTCGGCGGTCTCGGCGGTCTTATCATCGGCGGCACGGCCTGGGTCCGCATGGGCAATCTCTTCGGCACTGGCCCCGATCCGATCGACGGGGAAGAGGCGACGATCCTTCCCCGTTGACCGGCAGGCTGGAACCAACGGGAGACGCCGCCATCCTCTCTGTCGAAGAAGGCCGGGATGGAGCGAGCAGCGGCCCGCAGCGCCCTGCCGCGACGGGAGCGGCTCTCCTCCGTCGAGGCCTCGCTGTGCCGGGTAATCTCGCTGCGTCTAGTGTCGATCCAGTTGCGGGAGGCATTCGGAGCGCGGCCGTTCTCCTCAGCGCTATCCGGCCCGTCTACACGCCGAGGCTTCTCTTTCTGCGACGGAATATTCGCCAGACTTGAAGCGGGGCACCGACGGCCGCCAGTCTCCCGATCGGGGCGTCGTCCCGGCACCCGCCCGCACGCGGACCTCTCGAGGTGTTGATCTGGCCGGGATCGGCTGGCGCCTCGATCGCCTTGGCCGCAACGGCTCCGCCGGAGCTTTCTTCCCCTGGCCTTCGGCCATTCCTCGCGGACGACCCGGGTGGGTCCAAGAAAGCCCCGGCTGCGCCGTCCTCCGCGGCGCTGCGGGCCGTACCGACTGCGTCGGCGCTCGTCCCGGCCCTGTCGATCACCATCGAGGCCGCGATGGGCGCGGGTTCGAAACAACAGCGATCAGGAGACACGACATGGCGACCATCGGCACCTTCAAGAAGTCCGGCAGCGAATATACCGGCGAAATCGTCACCCTCAGCGTCCAGGCCAAGGCGGTCCGCATCGTCCCCGAGGACAGCCGCACCTCCGACAACGCCCCCTCCCACCGGGTCTTCGTCGGCCGCGCCGAGATCGGGGCGGCCTGGTCCAAGACCTCGACCGAGGGCCGCGCCTATCTCGGGCTCAAGCTCGACGATCCGAGCTTCACCGCGCCGATCTACGCCAACCTCTTCGACGACGAGGACGGCGACGGCTACTCCCTCATCTGGTCCCGGGCCCGCCGGACCAACGGCGACTGAGGATCGCCATCGCCCCGCCCGAGCGATCGGGCGGGGCCACGCGCGTGAACAACCCGATGATGAACCCGCCGCAGGCGCGCGAGCAAATGCCGATGACATGCATCCTTAGCGCACTTCGTCGTCAGGCCTCAGCAAGTCCAAGTGATCGACGCCCAAGGCCTGAGCCAATTCGTAGAGCGTAATGATCGTGGGGTTCCGCCTTCCACGCTCGAGGCCGCTGAGATACTGCTGGCTGAACCCAGACAATTCCTCGACCTGTTCTTGTGTGAGGCCCCGCTCCTGCCGCAAGCGGGCAAAGTTTCGGCCGACCAGTCTCCGCATATCCATGCACGAGCGGTCGCAGCCTACATATTATAAGCGCCGCTTCACTGATGCTCCCCGCGTCGGCGACGGCCAGAAAATATCGTAGCTGGCGCAACTCCATCCGATTGATCCTGTTTTGTCTGGTGTTGTTGGTAGATCAGGGTCCCGGCGACCAACCTGCATGCACAATTTCCGCGAGCCGTGGCCGTCCACCGGTCAAATAGCTGGCCGCTGAGGGTCCAGAACGCTCGGCAGAGAGCATCGTGTCGTGTGAAGCGAATCCATTTCTCCGACCAGTACGGACATACGTCTCCTCACGGGTTCGTCTTGAGCGTCCGACGTCTCATTATCCCTGTCGCCGTATTCGCTGATGGTCCGATACCCAGGGCGTGTTCCCGCCGATGGACCATCACACGCTCAGGTTGCGCTATGGCGGTCCGCAAACGCACGATACAATACGAAAGCAGGCGAAACGAAGCGAAACGAAAGCTCGCTGGCCATTGATAAAGAACGGAAAATATTTCGTCCCACCAGTGGACGACAGCAGGGACTTGAAGACCCTGTTCCAGCATCGGTCGTGTCTCGAATGCTGTGGAAATTCCCTGGCAGCGTGTTCCGGGCATGTGAAGGTTCGGCCTCTCAGGCGGCGAGGTCAAGGGACATGGGTCCGAGGGGCTGAGAGAGGGTCTCCCATCCGTCGACCTTGCGCATCTGGATCTGGCCGGAGGCGAGCAGCGCCCACAGCAGCATGGGCACGGTCTCTGCGCATGGCAGCACGGTCTGCGTCTTGATGCGGCGCCGAAATTCGCCGTTCAGCCGTTCGATGGCGTTGGTCGTGCGCGCGGATTTCCATTGCGTCGGATCGAGCCGTGTGAAGGTGAATAGCCGGTCGCCTGCT
>NZ_FOCM01000003.1 GCF_900110115.1 Palleronia pelagia
CCCGACCAAGGCCGCTGCCCCGCCGGTGAAGCGCTATCTAGGGAGACACGCTCAAACCCGCAAGCAGTTTTTTCAACAGTGAGGGAAGTTTTCTGAGGAAGACCATTTGCAGGCCTGATCGGGCCGTTTGGCGCAAGATCCGGGGGCCCGCGGATCCCGTTCGGGCAACAATCTGACCCGGGTCCCGAGTGCCTGCCGCGAGCCGCCTCTGAACTGACGCGGGGGCAGGAAAACCTGCCCCCGCGTCACCGATCCACATCCGAGTCGGATCGGGCGGTTCAGTTGCTCTCGCCCGTCACGAAGTTGCGCTCCTGCCGGTATTGCGGCCGGATATTGCCCTGTTCGTCGTAGATCGATTCCTGGTCGCCGATGTTGAAATGGCCGACATCGGGCCCGGCCGTCTTCAGGCGCACGTATCCCAGCACCCGATTCTCGCGATCGGGATCCAGCACCAGCATCTCGCCCTCGTAGACCGAGAACTCGGTCAGCTCCTGAATATTGGTGAAGTGCGAGATGATCATCAGCGGACCGTCGGCGCCGACCGCGTCCCAGGTCGATACGCGGTTGCGCAGGTTGGTCACGTTCGGCGCCCCCTGAAGCGACAGCAGGAGATTCGTCGCCGGATCGGTCTCGATCGCTATGGTGTCGAAGACGCCGGGCTTAGCCTGCTCGTAGCCCTGCTTGATCATGTCGAGCGTCTGCTGATTGCGGCACCACTGGCTGACCACGATCTTGGCGGGCTTGATGTCGTTGAACGCCAGCAGGGCGCCGAAGTCGCGCATGTCCTTGCGCCCCTGCTCGGACAGGATTCGCTGGTCGTCGCAATCGGTGGGACCGACATTGGGAACATCCAGCTTGTCCCAATCGGTCGGGCCGTGGCGCATGAGGAAGACCACGTCGTCGCGCAGGAACATGTCCTCGAAGTTCTGGAGCGGTTCGAATCGTAGGGTGTTGTCGATATCACCGATATCGATCGACCCGTTCGGCATGGGTATCGCCATCTCGCCGACGAATCGCGTGATGGGTTGGACCATGTCCTCGGACGGGTCGGCGGTGGCGGTGCCTGCCAGCGCCGCCAGGACGGCAGCGTGGATCAACGGTCGAAAACCGGTCATGTCCCTTATCCTTTCTCGGCCGGCGACAGTCGCCGGGGCAGCTCGATTCTTGTGGCCAGGAGCACCAGGATGATCACCAGGTAGGCGAGCGGCTTGGCCTCCCAGACCTTCTGGACCATCACGTAGTGGGCGACCCCCAAAACGGAAATCACATATGTGAGTTGATGGAGTCTGCGCCAACGCACAGGTCCCAGCTTGCGGATCGACCAGTTGTTCGAGGTCGCGGCCACCGGCAGCAGCAGGATGAACGCTGCCATGCCGATGGTGATGTAGGGACGCTTGAGAATGTCGGCCCAGACGCGGCCCAGGTCCTGCACGTCCAGCACCAGCCACACCAGCAGGTGGCACAACACGTAGAAGAACGACAAAAGGCCCAGCGCCCGGCGATGCATGACCAGCGAGATGCCCGTCAGACGACGGAAGGGCGTGACGGCCAGCACGATCACCAATGTCAGGATCGCCAGTTCGCCCAGCTCGCGCTCCAGCGCGTTGATGGGTTCGACCCCCATGCCGCCCGTTGCCGCAAGGTAGAGAGACCAGAAGGGGATGGCGCCCCCGACAAGGTAGACCAGCCAGGACGGCACCTTTCGCAGCCCGACATTCGCCCGCTGTGAAAAGGTCATGGCGCGGCCGCCCTGCGACAGGTCGCCGATCTGGCTGCGCGGAAATCCACGTCAGATGTTCTCGGTCGCGGTCAGGTCCATGCCTTCGTAGAGCGACGCGACCTCGTCCTCGTAGCCGTTGAACATCAGCGTGTCGCGCCGCTTGGAGAAAAGTCCCCCGCCCACGCGGCGCTCGGTCGCCTGGCTCCAGTTCGGGTGGTCCACGTTGGGATTCACGTTGGCGTAGAAGCCGTAGACCCCCGGCGCGGCCAGCGCCCAGGTCGTGGGCGGCTGTTCGGCCAGCGCGGTGATCCGCACGATCGACTTGATGCCCTTGAAGCCGTATTTCCACGGCACGACCAGCCGGATGGGGGCGCCGTTCTGGTTCGGCATCGGCTCGCCGTAGATACCGGTCGCCATGATGGTCAGCGGGTGCATGGCCTCGTCCATGCGCAGCCCTTCGACATAGGGCCATTCCAGGATGGGATATTGCTGACCGGGCATTTCCTCGGGGCGCATGAGGGTCTGGAACGCGACGAATTTCGCCTCGTCCTGCACGCCCGCGACGGACAGCAGGTCGGCCAGCTCGAACCCGTTCCAGGGGATCACCATCGACCACGCCTCGACGCAGCGCATGCGGTAGATGCGTTCCTCGATGTCGAACTGGCTGAGGATGTCCTCCATCGAGAACCGGCCGGGATTGTCGACCAGGCCGTCGACCTCGATGCTCCACGGCTCGGTGGTCAGCTGGTCGGCGTATTTCTTCGGGTCGGTCTTGGATGTCCCGAACTCGTAGAAATTGTTGTAGGACGTGATCTCTTCCAGCGAATTCGGCTCGAGCTCTTCCTGGGCGTGGGCACGACCGGCAACACCCAACAGCGATGCGCCGCCCAGACCGGCCATCAGTTGACGGCGGTTCATGTAGACGGAGCGCGGGGTCGCATCGGACCGCGTCAAATCGTTCGTCCAGCGTCGGGCCATGGCGAATTCTCCTTCGTCGTCGGTTGGCGCGTTGCTGTGCTCGCCTGATCAGATAACGCGTGTTAGCAGATTTCCAGTGAAGCAAGCACCCCGACGGCGGGACTGCCAAGCCCGCACTCCGGCCTCCCCGATAAATCGCACACAAATAAGCGTGACTTGACGCGAAAACTGCCGGCGGCTTAGCGGCGCCGTCGATCACGTCAACGCGTGCGCCCGTCGCATCGGCGAGAATACGCACCTTAACAACCAACCTCCGGCCCCCATCTTCTATTCCAAGGACGCACACCGTCCACTCACTAGTCTGGAGGACTTTAAATGTTTCGTAGAACTCTGCTTTCGATGACCGCCGCCGCCGCGATCGCTGCCCCCGCAGCCTATGCCGGCGAGCACTCCATGAACATCGTCGAGACCGCGCAGAACACCGAGGGCTTCAGCACCCTCGTCGCCGCGATCGAGGCCGCCGGCCTTGCCGAGACGCTGTCGGGCGAAGGCCCGTTCACCGTCTTCGCGCCGACCGACGAAGCCTTCGCCGCGCTGCCCGAGGGCACGCTCGACGAACTGCTGATGGAGGAAAACCAGGAGCAGCTGGCCGCGATCCTGACCTACCACGTCCTGCCGCAAGCCGTGATGGCGGGCGACATTTCCGGTGACATGGAAGTCGAAACCGTCAACGGCGCCGAGGCGTCGGTCAGCACCGGCGGTGGCGTGACCTACGAGGGCGCCAATGTCGTCGATACCGACATCGAGGCCAGCAACGGCGTGATCCACGTGATCGATAGCGTCGTGCTGCCGCCCGAAGACATGTAATCGCGCTTGCCCCTCGGGGCGAATGTGGGGCGCACCTTCGGGTGCGCCCTTTTTCGTGCGGTCCCGGTGACGTCCCGGCTCGACGGGGCCGCGGGCTTGTGGTCAGGATGTCGCGGATGAACCGAAGGGGCCCGCCATGCTGATCCTCACCGCGATCATGTCCTACCTTCTGGGGTCGGTTCCCTTCGGGCTGGTCATCGTCCGCGCCATGGGGCTGGGCGATCTGCGCCAGATCGGGTCGGGCAATATCGGTGCGACCAACGTCCTGCGAACCGGCAACAAGCCGGCCGCGCTGCTGACGCTGATCTGCGACGTGGGCAAGGGCGCCTTCGCGGTGATCGTGGCGCGGCTGACGCTGGGACCCGATGCCGCCCTCGTAGCCGGGGCCGCTGCGTTCCTGGGCCATTGCTACCCACTTTACCTGGGATTCAAGGGCGGCAAAGGGGTGGCGACCTTCCTGGGCACCACCCTGGCGCTGGCCTGGCCGATCGGTCTCGCGGTCTGCGCCACGTGGATCGCCGTCGCCGCGATCTTCCGCATCTCGTCGCTGGCCGCGCTGGTCGCCGCCGCGCTGTCTCCGGTCTATGCGGCGATCTTCGGGATGCCGGCCCTGGTGGTGGTCATGGCGGCGATGGCGGCGCTCATCTTCCTGCGGCACCGCGCCAATATCTCGCGCCTTCTGGCCGGGCAGGAGCCGCGGATCGGAAACAAATGACCGACCGCTTCCGCGCGGCATTCGACGCGCTGCCGGAAGGAAGCTTCGACGCCATCTACGATGGTCGCCGCTACGTGGTCGCGAAGACCCGCTTTGCCCAGGGCCGGAGTCACAAGCTCGAGGCGTGGGAGCGGGGTGGAACAGACTACATCAGCCTGAACCTCTACGACCTGTCATCGGGGAAGATGGTGCTGAACCCGTGCGAGATGCCGGCGGAAAACGTGCGCCGCTTCGTCGAAAGGGTTCGGCCGGAGTGATCGCCCCCGCCCTGATGGACGGAGACGATCGGGTATTCGATCAGTTGCAGGGCGCGGTGTAGCGCTGGCCGCTGGGATACTGATAGACGCACTGGCCCGACTGGGTCTGACCGATGTAGTTGCCGGCCGCCGCGCCGACAGCGCCGCCGATCAGCGCGCCCGCGGCGCGATCATCGCTGCCCGACACCGCCGCGCCAGTGGCCGCGCCAACGGCCGCACCGGTCAGCGCGCCCTGATTCTGCACACAGCCGGCGAGAAGACCGATGGTCGGCAGGATAATAAGCAGTTTCTTCATTGGATACTCCAAAGCATGTTCATACTCCGCACATGGTGCAAGGTATCGCGCCGCCCCACCGCGGCAAGCGTCGTCGGCGAAAATCCGCGACATTCCGCCGCGCGGGACCTAGTAGGAGTGCGTCGCGAACACCCGGGTCACGTCTCCGTCCCATTCACCTTCGTAAAGCTGCAACAGCTCATCGGCGGGCACCTGGCCAGACGCCACGCTTTCACGCAGGGCATTCAGGAAGTGGGTCTCGTCCGGGATCAGCCCGCCGGCGCCGGGCCGGGCCCGCGCCTGCAGGCCGGCAGTGGCGATGTCGATGCATTCGCGGGCAACCTCGTGCATGTCGATGCCATCGACCCGGGCCTGCAGCCCGTCCTTCGACGCCGCCACGCGCAACGCCTCGCGCTGCTCGGCGGTCCAGCCCTTGCAGAGATCCCACGCGGCATCGAGCGCGCCCTGGTCGTAGGTCAGCCCGACCCAGAAGGCGGGCAGCGCGCACAACCGGCGCCACGGCCCGCCATCGGCGCCGCGCATCTCGATGAAGCGCTTCACGCGCGCCTCGGGAAACAGCGTGGTCAGGTGGTCGGCCCAGTCCGACAGCGTCGGCTTCTCGCCCGGCAACGCGGGCAGCTCGCCCTTCAGGAAGTCGCGGAATGACTGGCCCAGCGCGTCGATATACTTGCCGTCGCGGTAGACGAAATACATCGGTACATCGAGCGCGTACTGCACCCACGCCTCGAACCCGAAACCGTCCTCGAAGATGAAGGGGATCATGCCGGTGCGGTCGGGATCAAGGTCGCGCCAGATGCGCGATCGCCAGGACTTGTGCCCGTTGGGCTTGCCCTCGAGGAACGGCGAATTGGCGAAAAGCGCGGTGGCCACCGGCTGCAACGCCACGGCCACGCGCATCTTCTGCACCATGTCGGCCTCGGAGCTGAAATCGAGGTTCACCTGAACGGTGCAGGTGCGCCGCATCATCTGAAGCCCCAGCGCCCCGACCTTGCGCATGTAGCCGTCCATCAGCTTGTAGCGGCCCTTGGGCATCAGCGGCATGTCGTCATGGGTCCAGTGCGGCGCGGCGCCAAGGCCGATGAAGCCGACGCCGATCTCGTCCGCGACGGATTTCACCTGCGCCAGGTGGTCGTTCACCTCGTCGCAGGTGCCGTGGATCGTCTCCAGCGGCGCGCCCGACAGTTCCAGCTGCCCGCCCGGCTCGAGCGAGACGTTGGCCCCGTCCTTTTCCAGCCCGATCAGCTTGCCGCCCTCTTCCACGGGCGCCCAGCCGAACCGGTCGCGCAGGCCCGACAGCACGGCATTGATCGACCGCTCGCCGTCATAGGGCAGCGGCTTCAGCGTGTCCTTGCAGTAGCCGAACTTCTCGTGCTCGGTCCCGATCCGCCAGTCTTCCTTGGGCTTGCACCCGTCGGCCATGTATTGCGCCAGCTGATCGTGGTGTTCGATCGGGCCGCCGCCGGACTGGGGAATGGACATGGATGGACGCTCCGCGGTTCAGGTGGGGTGGGAAGTGGGCCGGTGCGTTTGCGAAGTCAATGCAGCAGGCGCGGTTTGTCCGCACCGGGTTTGCGCCAGAGGACGAAGCGGCCGGTCGTGCCGCCGCCTGCCGCGCGGATCGCGGTGGGGTGGTCGGCCCCGGGCAACACGGCCAGCGCGTCGAACATCTTGTCGGCCCCCCGCGCGTCGCCGGGGATGTGCAGGGCCTCGCCCCCCTCGGGCGTGACGATCCAGAAGACGTCCGACTGGTAGGGACCATCGCGCCGCGCCTCGATCTCGACTTGCAGCAGGTGGTCGAGGCTGACGGCGCCGCCGCCATGGCCCGAAAGGTATGTCAGCTGCCGCTCGGTCAGGTCGACCACGCCCGGCCCGGCACCGGTGGCGGGCCGCAGGGCCCGGCTCCACCCCTCGCGCGCGATGGCGAGGCCGCCCAGCACGAAGGCCACGCCGACCCAGCGCAGCACGCCCGGCTCGGTCCAGATCCACCAAGCGCCCAGCGCGGCGGCACCCAGCCCGATGGCGGCCTCGCGCCAGCGCAGGATCGCGGCCAGCGCCTCGGGCCGCAGGAAACTCACGCCCAGTCCCCCAGCGTCGTCTGCCAAAGGGTCAGTGCGGCGACGGCCGCGGTGTCGGCGCGCAGGATCCGGGGCCCGAGGCTGACGGCATGGGCCTGCGGCAAAGCGGCCAGGCGCGACCGCTCACCCTCGGAAAACCCGCCCTCGGGGCCGATGAGCACCGCCCACGGCCCGGCGTCACGGGGCAGGGTCGCGCCCGCGCCGGCCAGCCCCTCGTCGCAGAACATCAGCCGCCGGTCCTCGGGCCAGTGATCCAGCAACGCGACCAGCTTCTCGATCTCGGCCACCTCGGGCACGAAGGTGCCGCCGCATTGCTCGGCCGCCTCGACCGCGTGGGCCTGCAAGCGGTCGCGGCGGATGCGCTCGGAATTGGTGAAATCGGTCTGCACCGGGCAGATCCGCGCGGCCCCCATCTCGGCCGCCTTCTCGACGATGAAGTCAGTGCGCGCCCGCTTGATGGGCGCGAACAGCAGCCACAGGTCGGGCGGATCGCGCTGGGGTCGCACCTGCGCCATCACCCGCAAGGCGCCCTTCTTCTTGCCGGCCTCCACGACCTCGGCATCCCAGCCGCCCGAGCGGCCGTCGAAGACCTCGACAACCTCGCCCGTGCCCTTGCGCATCACGCCGAACAGGTAGTGTGCCTGGTCGGGCGACAGGCGAAGGGTTTGCCCCTCCTGCGGTGGCTGGGCTACATGAAGGCGAATTTTCGATGCCATGGGCGACTTTCACGCGATGAGCGAAACATCCCAGACACAAGGGCAGGTGGCCGATGCCGTCAAGGGCAACTGGGTCGACCGGCTGGCCCCCGCGCCCACCCGTCCCTTCCTGCGGCTCAGCCGCGCGGACCGGCCCATCGGCACGTGGCTGCTGCTGCTGCCGTGCTGGTGGGGGCTGCTGCTGGGGGCGGGGCAGACCGGAACCTTCACCCTGCACGATGCATGGATCGCGCTGGGATGTGCCATCGGTGCCTTCCTGATGCGCGGCGCGGGCTGCACCTGGAACGACATCACCGATCGCAACATCGACGACAAGGTCGCGCGCACCCGGTCCCGCCCGATCCCGTCGGGACAGGTCAGCGTGCGCGCGGCGCTGGCATGGATGGTCGTGCAATCGCTGGTTTCGTTCGGGATCCTGCTGACCTTCAACTGGGCGGCCATCGGGCTGGGCGTGCTGTCGCTGCTGCCGGTCTGCGTCTACCCGTTCGCCAAGCGCTTCACCTGGTGGCCGCAGGTGTTCCTTGGCCTCGCCTTCAACTGGGGCGCGCTTCTGGCCTACACGGCGCATACCGGGTCGCTGGGCTGGCCGGCCGTGGCGCTGTATGTCGCCGGGATCGCGTGGACGCTGTTCTACGACACGATCTACGCCTTCCAGGATGTCGAAGATGACGCGCTGATCGGGGTGAAATCCACCGCGCGGCTCTTCGGCGACGCGCCGCGCCCGTGGCTGCGGGGCTTCATGGTCGCCGCGACGCTGCTGATGGCCCTGGCGGTGATCGGTGCGCTGGCGCCGGGCGGGAACATCCTGGCGCTGGTCGTCGGGCTGGGCGCCCCCTGGGCCTTCGCCTGGCACATGGCGTGGCAATTGTCGCGGCTGGACCCGGGCGACGGCGGTATCTGCCTGCGGCTGTTCCGGTCGAACCGGGACGCGGGTCTTCTGGTTCTGCCGTTTCTTGCCGGTGCCGTCGCGCTCTGATTGCGGCCCGGGCGCCGGGGCGGTAAGCCAAGGCGTTGTCTGAACCAGGGGATCCCACATGGGAAAACGGTCGTTCCTTCCACTGATCCTGACCTTCGGGGTGGCCGGCGGCGCGGCGGTCTTCGCCGCCACGGTCGCGGTCGAACAGATCGAGCAGCAATCCGTGCTGGGCACCCAGCGCGCGCTGTCCCAGGCCGGGCTCGACTGGACCACGGTCGAAGCCGACGGCCTGCGCCTGAAACTGGCCGGCACCGCCCCGGACGAAGCCGCGCGCTTCCGCGCGCTGAGCGTCGCCGGCAACATCGTCGACGCCGCCCGGGTGGATGACCTCATGGCCGTCGAGAAGCGCGACACGGTCGAGGCGCCGACCTTCTCGATCGAGATCCTGCGCCAGCCGGACGAGATCACGCTGATCGGCCTCGTGCCGCAGGACATGGACCGCCAGGCGCTGATCGAAAGGGTCGCCCGCGCCGCCTTCGAGACGCGCATCACGGACCTGCTGGAAGTCGCCTCCTTCCCCGCGCCGCCCACCTGGTCGGACGCGGTGGATTACGGGATCGAGTCGCTCGAAGGCCTGACCTCGGCAAAGGTCTCCATCGGCGAGGCCTCCGTCAGCCTGACGACCCTGGCCGAAAGCGCCGCCGCCCGCGACCGTCTGGAACGGGATCTCGACCGTGCCGCGCCCGAGGGGCTCGACGTGACGCTCGACATCCAAGCCCCGCGCCCCGTGGTCGCGCCGTTCATCCTGCGGCTGGTGAAGGATGGCGAGGGGATGCGCTTCAATGCCTGCACCGCCGGGACCGAGCAGGGCGCCGCGCGGATCCTGTCGGCCGCGCAGGAGGCCGGCGTGCCTGCGGGCGACGATTGCCGCCTGGCGCTGGGGCTGCCCAGCCCCGACTGGGCGCGCGTCGGGGCCCGCGCCATTCGCACCCTCGGCACGCTGGACGGCGGGCAGCTGACCATTTCCGACCTGCAGGTACGGCTCGAAGCGGCGCAGGGCCAGGAGCCCGCCGTGTTCGAGACGGCCGTCTCGGACCTGCGCGCCGACCTGCCCGACGCCTTCACCCTGACCGCGACCCTGCCCGACGACAGCGCGGTCGAGCCCGAAGCCGGGCCCGCGCAATTCGTCGTGACCCGCAGCCCCGAGGGGCTGGTCCAGATGCGCGGCCGCGTGGGGTCCGAGCGGGCCCGCGAAGCGACGCTGGCCTATGCCCGGTCGCTCTTCGGGGTCGAACAGATCGACAGCGATCTCGAGGTTCTGCCGCAAGTGCCCCAGGGCTGGTCGCCGCGGTTGCTGGTCGCGCTGGACAGCCTGTCGATGCTGACCAACGGCGCGGTGATGGTGGACGAGTCCCAGGTGGATATCTCGGGCACCACCGGCACCCGCGACGCGGACGATGAAATCGCCCGCATCCTGGCGGGCCGGATGGGCGAAAGCGGCAGCTTCAGCATCGACGTGTCCTACGACGAGCGCGCCGACCCGACCGCGGCCCTGCCCTCGCCCGAGGAATGCGTCGAACAGATCAACGCGATCCTGACCGAGCGGCAGATCACCTTCGATCCCGGCTCGGCCATCATCGATGCCGAATCGCGCGCCAGCGTCGACGCCATCGCCGACGTGGTGAAGCAATGCGAAGGCGTGCCCATGGAAGTCGGCGGCTTCACCGACAGCCAGGGCCGCGAGGAAATGAACCAGCAGCTCAGCCAGCAACGCGCCGAGGCGCTGCTGGCCGGGCTGATGGCGCGGCGGGTGCTGACGTCGGACCTGGTCGCGCGCGGCTATGGCGAAGAGAACCCGATCGCCGACAATTCCACCGCCGAGGGCCGCGAGGCCAACCGGCGTCTTGAATTCCGGCTGCTGGATGGCGAAGAAAGCGCGTCAGACAGTGCCGAGGACGAGGCCCCGCCGGAATGAGCCCTATCGCATGAGCCGCACCGAATTCATCGTGGTCACGGCCATCATCCTGTTCGTGGCCTTCGCGCTGGGCTGGTTCGCCAACTGGCTGGTGCACCGCCTGACCCGCGTCAGCCAGGCCGACCTGGGCGAGCTCGACAACATGGCGCGGGCGATGCACGACGCCGAACAGGCCCGCGACCAGGCCATCGCCTACCTGCAGGAGCGCGAGGCCGAGATGACGAACCAGCTGCACCAGACCGAGGCCGAGCTGCGCGCCGCCATGGACGGCCTGCGCGATGCCCGCACCGAGGCCGAGGAACTCCGCGCCCATATCGAGCGGATGAACCAGCAGGTCTGACCTGCCCCGATCCGCACCAAGGTCTTGCCGAAACTCATGATGTCGTCATGCCGGACGCTGTCCGGATTGGCGCTCCCGATCGGCCGTATACTCACGCTGCGATGCGGTGCGTCGAGTATTTCTGGACCAGTGATGCCATGGGCGACGCCTGCCGCATCACTGGTCTTCAAATACTTCCAGGACACTCCATAGGCGCCGCGCGACACGGGCAGCGGCGCGGCTACCAGCGGTCCAGCGCCGCCTCGTCGGTGTCCTTGGCGGCGACCCATTCGGCGCCGTCCCCGGTGACTTCCTTCTTCCAGAAAGGTGCGCGGGATTTCAGGTAGTCCATCAGGAAATCCGCAGCGGCGAAGGCGGCGGCGCGGTGGGCGCCGGCGGTGGCGACCATCATGATCTGCTCGCCGGGGCGCAGCTTGCCGTGACGGTGAATGACCAGCACGTCGCGCAGGTCCCAGCGGGCCTGTGCCCGCTCGGCGATCTCGGTCAGGGCCTTGGCGGTCATGCCGGGATAATGCTCGATTTCCATGTGGCGCAGGCCGCCGTCGTCGCGCACCAGGCCCGAGAACGTCACCACCGCGCCGCTGTCGCCCCGCCGGGCGGCGAAGCGGTTCAGCTCGGCGCCCGCATCGAAGGGCTCGGCCTGCACGCGGATATCCATGGCTCAGCCGCCGGTCATGGGAGGGAAGAACGCGACCTCGCGCGCCGTGCCCAACGGCGCGTCGAAATCGGTGAGCTCCTGGTCCACGGCGACCCGCAACGCCTTCAGGTCCTGGAACGCCACCGCGTAGCGATCCTCGCGCGCGGTCAGCTCGGCCACCAGGTCGGCCACGGTGGCGGCGTCGGTCTCGACCCGCTCACGCGGGAGGCCGATACGTTCGCGCAGCCAGGCGAAATAGAGAACGTCCAGGGTCATGCGGGCTCCTTCAGGAACGGCAGGGCCTTGCGGAAATAATCCCACCCGGTGATCAGCGTCAACGCCGCCGCGACCCACAGCAGCGCGAGGCCGACATACCCGGCCGCGTCGCGCGCCTGGGCCAGCCAGAGCAACCCGACCTCGTCGGCGATGGACCCGTCGAGGATGCCGGACAGCGTCGCGTCGTCCATGCCGATGGACCGGTCGATCATGTGATGCAGGAAGATGTCGCGCGAAAACAGCACCGCGATCGCCACCATCTGCGCCGTGGTTTTCCACTTGGCAAGCTTCGTGACCTGCAGCAGCTTGGCGTCAGCGCCAAGGAATTCGCGCAGCCCGCTGACGAAGACCTCGCGGAAGACAATGAAGGTCGCGGGCAGCACCAGCCAGGGCGACATCGAGGAATAACCAACGATCACCAGCAGCGCGATCACCACCATCGCCTTGTCGGCGATGGGGTCGAGCATGGCGCCGAAGCGGCTTTCCTGTTGCCAGCTGCGCGCGAGATAGCCGTCGAACCAGTCGGTGATGGCCGCGCCGAGGAACAGCACCAGGGCGAACCAGTCCGCCCAGGGCCGGGTGAAGTACAGGAACATGACCGCCACGCCGGGCGCGGCCAGCAGCCGCAGGACGGTCAGGATGTTCGGAAGGGTCCATTTCATGGGCGATTGATAGACGTGCGCGCCCTGGGTGGAAAGGGGTCAGGCGAGGGGCGCCGCCCCTCGCGCTCCCCGGAGGTATTTCGGGAAAGATGAAGGAGGCGGTGGCGTGTGACTCGGGGCCGGCTCTTGGTGAATGGGCGAAGCCGCGGCTTGCGCCAAATTGACGGATTATCGGGGCACCGCCCGTTCGGTTCCGGATGCCCTATCTGGGCTCCGCCCGTTCGCGGCTTGATCGCTCCACTGGAGCGATCATCGGCTACGCCGAACCGCCGTGTGTCGGGGCTCCGCCCGTTCGGTGCTGAAATCGCTCCACCGGAGCGATTTCCGGGCGCACCTCACCCCCTTTCATGAAAATGATCGTAGATCTTCTCGGCGAGCGAGGCGCTGATGCCGTCCACGGCCTTCAGGTCCTTCAAGTCGGCGCGGCTGACGGCCTTGGCCGATCCGAAATGGGTCAGCAGCGCGCGCTTGCGGGTGGCGCCGACGCCGGGCACGTCGTCCAGCGGCGTGGCGCTGACAGACTTGGCCCGCCGCGCGCGGTGGGTGCCGATGGCGAAGCGGTGCGCCTCGTCCCGCAGACGCTGCACGAAATACAGCACCGGGTCGTTGTGGCGCAGGGCGAAGGGCTGTTTGCCCGTGCGGTGGAACTCTTCCTTGCCGGCGTCCCGGTCCAGCCCCTTGGCCACGCCCACCATGGCCACGTCCTCGACCCCGTGTTCCTCCATGATCTGGCGCACGGCGCTGACCTGCCCCGCGCCCCCGTCGATCAGCAGCAGGTCCGGCCACAGCCCCTTCTCGCGGTCCGGGTCATCCTTCAGCAGGCGCTTGAAGCGCCGGGTCAGCACCTCTTTCATCATGCCGAAATCGTCGCCGGGGGTCAGGTCGTCGCCCCGGATGTTGAACTTGCGGTACTGGTTCTTCAGGAACCCCTCGGGTCCCGCCACGATCATCGCGCCCACGGCATTGGTCCCCTGGATGTGGGAGTTGTCGTAGACCTCGATCCGCTCGGGCCGGGTCTCGAGATCGAAGGCCTCGGCCAGCCCATCGAGCAGCTTGGCCTGGGTGGCCGTCTCGCTCATCTTGCGCCCCAGGCTTTCGCGGGCGTTGCGCAGGGCGCCAGCGACCAGGTCCTTCTTCTCGCCCCGTTGGGGCACCTCGATCCGGACCTTGCGGCCCAGCTTCTCGGTCAGGGCGCCCGCCATCAGGTCGCTGTCCTCGATCTCGTCCGACAGAAGCAGCAGGCGCGGCGGGTCCTTGGTGTCGTAGAACTGCCCGATGAAGGCCTGAAGCACCTCGGCCGCGTCGGCGCCCGCGCCGGTGCGGGGATAGAAGTCGCGGTTGCCCCAGTTCTGGTTCGCCCGGATGAAGAAGACCTGCACGCAGGCCTGCCCCCCTTCCATGTGGAGCGCGATGACATCGGCCTCGGCCACGCCCTGCGGGTTGATGCCCTGCCCGCCCTGCACGTGGGTCAGGGCGCGGATCCGGTCGCGCAGGGCGGCGGCGCGCTCGAACTCCATGGCCTCGGACGCCTTCTCCATCTCGCCGGCCAGCTGGGCCTGCACGCGGGTTGTCTTGCCCTGCAGGAAGTCCTCGGCATCGGCGACCGAGGCCGCGTAGTCCTGGGCGCTGATCTTGCCGACGCAGGGGCCGCTGCACCGCTTGATCTGGTACAGAAGGCAGGGCCGGGTGCGGCTTTCGAACATGGTGTCGGTGCAGTTGCGCAGCAGGAACACGCGCTGGAGCTGGGTGAGCGTCCGGTTCACCGCGCCGGCGCTGGCGAAGGGGCCGTAATAGCTGCCCTTGTCGCGCTTGGCGCCGCGATGCTTGCGGATCTGCGGATAGTCGTGGCCCGAGACGAGGATGTTAGGGAACGACTTGTCGTCGCGCAGCAGCACGTTGAACTTGGGCTTGAGCTGCTTGATCAGGTTCTGCTCGAGCAGCAGGGCCTCGGTCTCGGTCCGGGTCGAGAGGAACATCATCGACCGCGTCTCGCGGATCATGCGGGCGATGCGCGGGCTGTGGCCGCTGGGATTGGCGTAATTCGCCACGCGCTTCTTCAGGTTGCGCGCCTTGCCGACATAGAGAACCGCCTGCCGCTCATCCAGCATCCGGTAGACGCCGGGCGAGTTGTCCAGCGTCCTTAGGTAGGACTGGATCAGCGCGTGGCCGGTCAGCGGGCTGTCGTCGGTCATCGGGATCTCGCGATTCTGGTGCTGGGCTGCAAGTTATGCGCGGGAGCCACAAGCGAAAAGACGTCCCCAAATTCTGTGGATAACCCTGGGGGCAAACTCAGGGATTGCCGGAAAAAGCCTTTTCTACAGGGGCGTTCGCTGGTTCGCCCAAAAATACAGCAGTATTGTAAAGCGCTGAATTCCATTGGGAAATATTGTATACCGGGCCTATCTCATTGAGGCAGAAGGAAATTATGAAGGATTCGTGACGAATGGGATAACGTAGGGTCATCCGGAGCCGCGCGGCTCGGACCGGAGCTGCAGGACCTGCCCGGTGATCGACGGTGTCGCGATCAGGTATCGCAGGCTGGGCGCAAGGTCCTCCGACGTCAGGGGCAGACGGCTGTCGATGGTGACGAGTCCGGCGTGCGCATCGCCGTTTCGCACATGTGCGGTGTGGTCGGCCGGGACGATCGCGTTGACCCGCAGGCGCGGCGCGAATTGCTGGGCGCCGATCCGCACCATGGACACCAGTGACGCGGCGGCCATCGCTAGGCTTGCCTGATCGGGCGTGGCCGAGTTCGGTGGCTGGTCAATGACGTGGATGATCTGGGTCATGGGTCGTGGGCCATCCGCGTCGTTGCCCGGGGGCAGAGCTTGCCGCGCGAACGCACGCGACAGCGCGGCGAGGTCACGCGGCACGCGAAGAACGGCGTCGTCCAGCCCTTTGTCATCGTCGAGCCGGTCCTCGGTGGTGGTGCCGGTCACACAGATCAGCAGGTCAGGCCAGTTGCCAAGCTCGGCCCGCGCCCGTTCCATCGCTTCGGGTCCGTCGGCGATGCAACAGGGAACGCCACAGGCCCCGGCCACCACGCGCACAAGCGCGGGCGCGTTGCCCGTCACCAGCGCATGGGTCACGCCATCACCAGCCGCGCGAGATAGACTGCATAGGCCGCGCAGAAGATCACGCCCCAGATCCGCCCCATGTACCAGCGGCGGAAGACGAACGGGATGAGCAGCAGGGACGCGCCCAGCATCACCCACAGGTCCAGGGCGAGGAATTCGCGACCGATCGGGATCGGCCCGACGATCGCGGTGATGCCCATGATGGCCAGCAGGTTGAACAGGTTCGACCCGATGACGTTGCCCAGCGCCACGTCGGCCTGCCGCCGTATGGCCGCGATCACCGTCGTCGCCAGTTCCGGCAAGGAGGTGCCGATGGCGACCAGTGTCAGTCCGATCACCGCGTCCGACAGGCCGAACATCTTGGCGATCTCGGTTGCAGATCCGATCAGGATCTGCGCGCCCAGCGGCAGGCCGACCAGTCCGACCACCAGGAAGGCCGCGATTTTCCAGCCGGAAAGCGCGGGATCGGCACCTTCGAGATCCTCGACCAGGTCCTCGACGGGCTCCTTGCGCGCATCGTTGCGCGACGCCAGCCCCTCGCGCAGCTGGTCGCCCAGCACAAGCGCCAGCGCGGCCAGAAGGACGAGGCCGTGCCACCAGGTCAACGGCCCGGCGAAGCACAGCCCGATGAACAGCAGCGTTCCGCCCAGCATGGTGACGAAGCTTTTGCGCGTCTCGCAATCCTTCATCGAGATGCCCGAGATCAGCGCGGGCACGCCCAGCACAAGCAGGATGTTGGCGGTGTTCGATCCCACGACATTGCCCAGCGCGATGCCCGGAACCCCGTCCAGTACCGCACCGACCGAGATCAGAAGCTCGGGCGCCGATGTGCCGAAGGCGACCACGGTCAGGCTGACGATCAGGGCGGGGATGCCCAGCCGCAACGCGAGGTTCACGGCGCCGCGCACCAGCGCGTCGCCCGCAAGCAGGAGGATCGCCAATCCGACGATGGCCCAGACGAAAACCATGCGCTCAGCCCTTTCCGCAGGCGCAGGGGCCCTTGCCCAGGCGATACCGGCCGCAGCGGTCGCATTTCATGGATTGCAGCCGCTTCTGCCCCGGAAAGCGCAGCCTTCCGAACATGGCGAGAACCAGCATGCCGATGAGGAACAGCGATACGATCTTGATCATGCGATCAGAGCCCGAACCGGGCGAAGGCAAGCTTGTCCTCGACCGCGTCCGTTCCCGCGCGCATCAGCGAGGCGCCGAAACGGCTGAGGAAGGGGCGGCGCTGCTTGTACTCGACGAAGCGCGTCTTCTGCCCGAACCGTTCCTTCATCACCGGTGAAAGATGACCGATACCGTCGGCAAGGCCCATCTCGCACGCACGCTCGCCGACCCAGATCTCGCCAGTGAAAAGGCGGTCGTCCGCGGGCAGCTTGGCACCGCGCCGGTCCTTCACGTGGGAGATGAACGACTCGTGGATCTGGTTCTGAAGGTCCTTCAGCCGCGCCACGTCATCGGGGTTCTCGGGCTTGAACGGGTCCAGCATGCTTTTCGACTTGCCCGAGGTATAGACACGCCGTTCGATCCCGTTGCGGGCGATGAACTCCGAGAGCCCGAAACTGGCCGAGATCACGCCGATGGATCCGACGATGGAATTGCGGTCGACGAAGATCTCGTCCGCCGCAGTCGCCAGCCAGTAGCCGCCCGAGGCGGCGACATCCTCGACGAAGGCCACGACCGGCACGCCTTTCTCGTCGGCCAGCCGCCTGATGCGCGCGGCGATCAGCGAGGATTGCACCGGGCTGCCGCCGGGCGAATTCAGCACCAGGGCCACGGCCTTGGGCTTGCCGCGCCGGAACGCGCGTTCGATCAGGCTGGACAGGCCCGCATCGTTCAGCCGCGCACCCGCGCCGCCCGCCGCGATGACACCCTGCAGGCGCACGACGGCCACCAGCGGATCGGAATTGAGAAAGGGGATGAAGCGTTTCATCCGCCTGATGTAGGCGCCACCGCGTCCGAGGCCAAGCCCGCCCCGCGCGACGTCAGTCGCGCAGGCGCCAGCCGGTCCGGAAGATCAGCCCGATGATGAAGATGCAGGCCGCCGTGAACCCCAGGATCGCCAGCAGCGACCAGCCGATGGGCACATCCGCCAAACCGTAGAACGACCACCGGAAGCCCGACACCAGGTAGACCACCGGGTTGAAGTAGGTGACCGTCTGCCACAGCTCGGGCAGCATCGAGACCGAGTAGAACGCACCACCCAGGAAAATCAGCGGTTGCAGCACCAGCAGCGGCACCAGCTGCAACTGTTCGAAGTTGCCCGCCCAGATGCCGATGATGAAGCCTAGCAGGCTGAACGACAGGCAGGTGAGCAGCAGGAACGCCAGCATCCAGACCGGGTGCTGGATCTGCAGATCGACGAAGAAGAATGCCGTCGCGAGGATGATCAGCCCGATCGCCAGCGACTTGGTCGCCGCCGCCAGCACGTAGCCGGCCGTGATCTCGAGGAAGGACGCGGGCGCCGACAGAAGCTCGTAGATCGTGCCGATGAACTTGGGAAAGTAGATCCCGAAGGCCGCGTTGGTGACGGATTGGGTCAGCACCGTCAGCATGATCAGCCCCGGCACGATGAACGCGCCATAGCTCACGCCCTCGACCTGGTCGATGCGGCTGCCGATGGCGGCGCCGAACACCACGAAATACAACGACGTGGACATCACCGGCGCCACCACCGATTGCAGCAGCGTGCGGAAGGTGCGCTTCATCTCGAAGATGTAGATGGCCTTTATGGCGATCAGGTTCATCGCGCGTCCCCCTTGGTCAGGTCCACGAAGATGTCTTCGAGGCTGGATTGCTCGGTGCGCACGTCGCTCATCTGCAGGCCGGCGGCCTGGAGGTCGTTCAGCAGGCGCGTGATGCCCGTGCGATCCTTGCGGCTGTCGTAGTGATAGACGATCTCGGACCCGCCATCCGACAGGGTCAGGTCATATTTCCCCAGGCTCTCGGGGATACCGTTCGCCCGCTCGGACAGCTCGACCACCAGCTGCTTCTTGCCCAGCTCGGCCATCAGCGCCTCTTTCTCGCGGACGAGCTTGATCTCGCCCTTGGCGATGATGCCGATGCGGTCGGCCATCAACTCGGCCTCCTCGATGTAGTGGGTGGTCAGGATGATGGTGACGCCGTGGGATTTCAGATCCTTCATCGTCTCCCACATGTCGCGGCGCAGCTCGACATCGACGCCCGCCGTGGGCTCGTCCAGGAACAGCACCTTGGGCTCATGCGCCAGCGCCTTGGCGATCAGAACGCGGCGCTTCATGCCACCGGACAACTCCTTGGTCTGGGCGTCTTTCTTGTCCCACAGGCTCAGCTGCCGCAGAATGCGCTCCATGTGGGCGTCGTCGCGCGGCTTGCCGAACAGCCCGCGCGAGAAGGTGACGGTGTTCATCACCGTCTCGAACGGCTCGAGGTTGATCTCCTGCGGGACAAGGCCGATCAGGCTGCGCGCGGCCCGGTAGTCATCGACCGTGTCGTGGCCGCCCACCTTCACCTGGCCCGACGTGGCCGTGGCGATACCGCAGATGATCGAGATCAGCGTCGTCTTCCCGGCGCCGTTCGGGCCCAGCAGGGCCAGGACCTCGCCGTCGCGGATGTCGAGCGACACGCCTTTCAGCGCCTCGAACCCGCCGTCATAGGTTTTCTGCACGTCCTTGACGGACACGATGGGGGTCATGGCGCACCTTTCTGTCTGTCCGCCCGATCTAGTGCCCCGGATGGCCGCCGCCAAGCCATGCCATGCGCACACCCCGCGCTGCCGTCCCGCACCTTGCGCTGGAACGACCCCGCGGCCTGTGGCAGGAGCGCGGACATGGAGACACGCGCGCTGATCATCGGGGGCGGCCCCGCGGGGTTGATGGCGGCCGAGCAATTGGCCGATGCGGGCCACGCGCCGCTGGTGGTTGACGCCATGCCGTCGCTGGGCCGCAAGTTGCTGATGGCGGGCAAGTCCGGCCTGAACCTGACCAAGTTCTCGGACGAGGATTTGGCAGAGGTCTACGGCCCCGGCGCCGGACCGATCCCCGCCATGCTGGAGGACTGGGGCCCGGTCGAGCTGGCCGGCTGGGCCGAGGATCTGGGGGTCGAGCTTTTCACCGGGTCGACTGGCCGGGTCTTTCCCAAGGCGATGAAGGCCTCGCCGCTTCTGCGTGCCTGGCTGCGGCGGCTGTCGGACCAGGGGGCCGAGATGCGCACGCGCTGGCGCTGGACCGGTCTGTCCGATGGCGGCTTCGCCTTCGACACGCCCGATGGCCCCCGCGTGCTGCACCCCGAGGTCTGCGTGCTGGCGCTGGGCGGGGCGTCGTGGCGGCGGCTGGGATCCGACGGCGCATGGGTTCCGTGGCTGCGCGCGGCAGGCGTGACGATCGCCGACTTTGCGCCCGCCAATGTGGGCCTGCGCGTGGAGTGGTCCGAGCACATGGATCGCGTGATGGGCCAGCCCGTGAAGGGCACCGCGCTGCACGCGGGCGACGCCGTGCACCGTGGCGAGTACGTGATCTCGAAACGCGGGCTCGAAGGCGGCGGGATCTACGCCGTCAGCCGCGCGGTGCGCGAGGGCGCAGCGCTGCACGTGGACCTGATGCCGGACTGGGACGCGGGAAAGATCGCCAGGCGCCTGCGCGGGGCCAAGGGTTCGCTGCCGAACCGCCTGCGCAAGGGGCTGGGGCTGGATGCTGCGCGCGCGGCGTTGCTGATGGAGTTCGGACAGCCCCTGCCCGACGACCTCGCCCCGCTCATCAAGCGGCTGCCAATCCGCCACGACGGACTGCGCCCGCTGGACGAGGCGATTTCAAGCGCGGGGGGCGTCGCGTGGGACGGGCTGGACCGTCATCTGCAACTGAAGGCGTTGCCCGGCACCTTCGCCTGCGGCGAGATGCTGGATTGGGAGGCGCCCACCGGTGGCTGGCTGCTGACCGCCTGCATGGCGACGGGCCGTGCCGCGGGGCTGGGGGCCGCCCGGCTACTGGGCCGGTAGGGGCGGCGGCGCGCGGTCCTCGTTGATGGGCAGGTGGATGATGGCCGAGAAGGCGCCGACCGCCACGCCCAGCCACCAAACGAAGGTGTAGTTGCCCGTCACGTCGTACAGCCACCCGCCCAGCCAGACGCCGAAAAAGCTGCCCAGCTGGTGCGACAGGAACACCACGCCGTACAGCGTCCCCATGTAGCGCAGCCCGAACAGGTGCGCGACCAGACCCGCCGTCAGCGGCACCGTGGCCAGCCACAGCGCGCCCATGACGAAGGCGAAGGCCAGCACCGTGCCGGGCGTGATCGGGAAACTGATGAACAGCGCCGCCGCCACGGTCCGGCCCGTGTAGATCCCCGCCAGCAGGTACTTGCGCGGGAACCGGTTGCCCAGCCAGCCCGCCGCCAGCGTCCCGCCGATATTGGCGAGGCCAATGAGCGAGATCGCCACCGCGCCCAGCGCGGCGGTGTCCACGATGCCGAGCCCCGCAAGGAACCCCGCGGGATCGATCGACGCGCTCATCTCGGTGACCATCGCGGGGAAATGCGCGGTGACGAAGGCCAGCTGGTAGCCGCACGAGAAGAATCCCACGAACAGCATGACGTAGGACGGATCGCGCGCGGCCCGGCGCAGCACCGCGCCCAGCGATTCCTCGAGCTCGACCTTCGACACCGGCGCGGGGGCGCGCATCATCGGCAGGACCGCGAGGCTGGCCAGGACGGCCGCCGCGAAGATCACGAAGACGGTCTGCCACGGGAAGAAGCCCAGCAGCCACTCGGCCACCGGCGCGCCGAAGACCTGCCCCGCGCTGCCCGCCGCCGTCGCGATCGCCAGCGACATGGCGCGCGTCTCGTTCGACGAGGCCCGCCCGACGACCGCGAGGATCACGCCGAAGCCCGTGCCGGCGATGCCGAAGCCCACGAGCACCTCGAGCAATTGGTGCGCGCCGGGGGTGACCGCGAAACTACTCAGCACCAGCCCGGCTGCGTAGGTCAGCGCGCCCAGGATGATGGCCTTGCGGTCGCCGATCCGTTCGGCGATGGCGCCGAAGATCGGCTGGCCGATACCCCAGGCGAGGTTCTGGATGGCGATGGCCATGGAGAACTCGGCCCGGGCCCAGCCGAACTCCTCGGCCACGGGGATCTGGAACACGCCGAAGCTCGCCCGGATGGCGAAGCTGACCATCAGGATCAGGCAACCGGCGACCAGGACCGGCGTGACGAGGGGCGCGCGCGTGGTTTGCATGGCGCAGCATTGGCCGCAGGCGGCGAGGCTGTCAAAACGCAATCGGTGATGCGTGCCATGCGACGCCGCGAATTATCGCGTTTTCCCTGCCCCGGCACAGGCGTTATGCAAGGGGCATGGATGATCACGACCCAGACCTGATGCGCGCGCGATACGCGCCAGCCCTGCAGGACGAACTGGCGCAGATCGCCGCCGCGTCGGACAGCACCCGTGCCGACCGCGCGCCCGTGACGCTGGACCAGCAGAGCGTCGGACGGCTCAGCCGCATGGACGCGCTGCAGAACCAGGCCATGGCCGCCGGAACCGAGGCTCGGCGCGCCACCCGCACCCGCGCCATCCAAGCCGCGCTGACCCGGCTGGACGAGGGCGAATTCGGCTGGTGCGACGAATGCGGCGAGCCGATCCCGCTGAAGCGGCTGGACCTCGACCCTTGCGCGACACGCTGCGTGGGATGCGCCGGCTGATGGCACAGGATTTCGAGTCGATCTACGACGCCGCCGTTGCGCGGGACGAGGTCCAGGACGACCCGGCCCAGCGCGGCGTTCTGCCCGAGTTCACCCGCATCGCCCAGGCGCTGGACTCGCAGCCGGCGCGGCGCGGCTGGTTTTCACGCAAGCAGCCCGAGGCGGTGAAGGGCCTCTACCTTTGGGGCGGTGTCGGACGCGGCAAGTCCATGCTGATGGACCTGTTCTTCGTTCATGTGGAGGTCGAGGGAAAACGCCGCGTGCATTTCCACGCCTTCATGCAGGAGGTGCACAAAGGCATCACCGCGGCCCGCAAGCGCGGGGTGGACGACGCCCTGGCCCCGGTGGCGGACGACATCGCCGACGGCCTGCGGCTGCTGTGTTTCGACGAAATGCAGATCGGCGACATCACCGACGCGATGATCGTCGGGCGCCTGTTCCAGCGGCTGTTCGACGGCGGCGTGACCGTCGTCGCCACGTCGAACCGCATTCCCGACGATCTCTACAAGGACGGTCTGAACCGCCAGCTGTTCCTGCCCTTCATCGACCTCATCAAGGACCGCATGGCGGTGGTCGAGCTCGCCTCGCCCCGCGACTGGCGGCAGGACCGCATCGCCGGGTCCGACCTGTATTTCAGCCCCGCCGATGCCGAGGCGCGCGCCGCCATGGACGCGCTGTGGGACCGGCTCGCCGACGGGCCGGGCGAACCGATGGAGCTGACCGTGTCGGGCCATTCGGTGGAGATCCCGCGCTTTTCCTCGGGTGTCGGCCGCGCGCGGTTCTGGGACCTCTGCGGCAAGCCGCTGGGCGCGGCGGACTACTTGGCCATCGCCGAGCGTGTCCGGGTCCTGATGCTGGACGACGTCCCGCGCCTGGGGTCCGAGAACTACAACGAGGCGCGACGCTTCGTAACTCTGATCGACGCGCTTTACGAGGCGCGCACGCGGCTGATCCTGTCGGCAGCCGACACGCCGGAAAACCTGTATATCGAGGGCGCCGGATCCTTCGAGTTCGAGCGCACGGCATCCCGCCTGCGCGAGATGCAGAGCGCCGACTGGGGTACGTGAGCCGGTCGCGCCACGGCCACGGGGCGGCGCGGTCTGATCGCTTCGGATGAGTATTTGGAGACCAGTGATGTGAAGCGCGCGCCTTGCGGCTTGTCCGTGCGGCGATCTGCCGAAAGCGCTCAGGCGTTTTCGCGCAGGACCCGGCCGGCGAGGTAGAGCGAGCCGCAGACCAGGATGCGGGCGTGCGGGTCCTGCGCCGCGATGGCGCGAACCGCGTCCAGGACGCTGTCGGCCGTGGTGGCCGCCAGGCCCACGCCGCGCGCGACCTCGGCCGTGCGGTCGGCGGGCAGCGTGTTCGCCTCGCCGGGGATCGACACCGCGGTCAGGCTGTCCGCGTGCCGCGCGAGCGGACGCAGGTATCCCGCGATATCCTTGGTGTTGAGCATCCCGCAGACCAGGTGCGTGCCGCGCGGTGGCAGCGCGGCGAGAGTGGCGGCGATGGCCGCGCCCGCCGCCGGGTTGTGGCCGCCGTCCAGCAGGATCTCGGCCCCCGGCGCCGCGTCGACCAGCGGACCGTGCCGCAGCCGCTGCATCCGGGCGGGCCAGGTCGCGTCGGTCATGGCGGCGGCGCAGGCGGGCTCGGTCAGGCCCAGCGCGCGCAGCGCGGCGATGGCGATGCCCGCGTTTTCCAGCTGGTGTGGCCCGGCCAGCGCGGGCCGCGGCAGGTCGAGAAGGCCGGTTTCGTCCTGGAACACCAGCCCGTCCCGCTCGGGCGCCACGTGCCAGTGCTGACCGTGGACCTGTAGCGGCGCGCCCAGCCGCGCGGCGCGCGCCTCGATCACCTCGAGCGCCGGCTCCGCCTGGCGGCCGATCACCCCCGGCACACCGCGCTTGAGGATGCCGGCCTTCTCGCCCGCGATCTGGGCCAGCGTGTCGCCGAGGAAGGACTGGTGGTCCAGGTCCACCGGCGTGATGACGGTGAGCGCGGGGGTGTCGATCACGTTGGTGGCGTCGAGCCGCCCGCCCAGACCGACCTCGAGCAGGGTGTAATCCGCCGGCGTCCGCGCGAAGGCCAGCAGCGCGGCGGCGGTCGTGACCTCGAAGAAGGTGATGGGTTCGCCGCCGTTCGCCGTCTCGACCTCGTCCAGAAGCGCCGCGAGGTCGGGCTCGGAGATCAGCGCGCCGTTCAGGCGGATCCGCTCGTGGAAGCGCGCCAGGTGGGGCGACGTGTAGGCGTGCACCCGGTGGCCCGCCGACTCCAGCCCCGCCCGGATCATCGCCAGGGTCGAGCCCTTGCCGTTGGTCCCGGCGATATGGACGACCGGGGGCAGCGACCGCTCGGGGTGGCCCAGCTGCGCCAGCAGCCGGTGCATCCGGTCCAAGCTCAGGTCGATCACCTTGGGATGCAGCGCCATCAGCCGATCGAGGATGGCGTCGGAACCCGCCGTCATCCGGCGCACCGGGCCGAAGGGTCGTGGTCCATGGGTGTCAGGACTTCGCGGCTTCGGGCCGCGCCGGTTCGGGCAGGGCCTCGGGCAGGTCGCCCGGGGGCGGCAGGTCGCCCTGGGTCGCGGCGGGCATGCCCCGGATCATCCGCAGGATGGTGATGAGTTCCTCGCGCAGCTCGCGCCGGTCGGTCACCCGGTCGAGCATGCCGTGGTCCAGCAGGTACTCGGCCCGCTGGAAGCCCTCGGGCAACTTCTCGCGGATGGTCTGTTCGATCACCCGGGGGCCGGCGAAGCAGATCAGCGCGCCCGGCTCGGCGATTTGGATGTCGCCCAGCATGGCGTAGCTGGCGGTCACGCCACCGGTGGTCGGGTGGGTGAGCACGACGATATAGGGCAGGCCTGCCTCTTTCAGCATGTCCACCGCGACGGTGCTGCGGGGCATCTGCATGAGGCTGAGGATGCCTTCCTGCATCCGGGCGCCGCCGGCGGCCGAGAACAGGATCAACGGGCAGTTCAGCTCGACCGCGCGGCGCGCGGCGGCCAGGATCGCGTTGCCCACGTACATGCCCATGGATCCGGCCATGAAGCTGAAATCCTGTCCGGCCGCGACGATGGGCACGCGGCCCAGTTCGCCCTCGGCGACCAGCATCGCCTCTTTCTCGCCGGTCTGCTTCTGCGCCTGCTTCAGGCGGTCGGGGTATTTCTTCTGATCGCGGAACTGCAGCGGGTCGGCCGGGGGCGCCTTGACCGGCACCTCCTTGAAGGCGCCGCCGTCGAACAGCGCGCTGAACCGCGCCCGCGGGGTCAACGGCATGTGGTGGCCGCAATTGGTGCAGACGTTCAGGTTCTCGGCGATCTCGCGGTGGAACAGCATGGTCCCGCACTCGTCGCACTTCGTCCAGAGGTTCTCGGGCACCTCGCGGCGCGAGAAGAGCGAGTTGATCTTGGGGCGGACGTAGTTCGAGATCCAGTTCATCGGGCGGCGTGTCCTGCGTCTTGGTATCGCGAATTGACCTAGTGCGCGGTCCGGCGGAATGCAATCAGGGCCTGAGCGCGAAGCGCAGCACGCCCCAGACCAGCGAGACCAGCGCCAGGTCGGCCATGAGCAGCGGCCCGGTGATGGTGACCTCGTCGGCGGCGTAGGGTGTCAGGAACAGCGCGAGCCCGGTGATCGTCCCCTTGGTCGAGATCAGAAGCAGGGCCACGACGTTGTTGGCGAAATGCAGCCCCCAGGCCGCGCCGATGGTGCCGGTCACCACGGTCAGGTCGGCGGCGATCAGCCCGAAGAACGCGGTCGACCCCACGACCGCCCAGGCATTGGCGCCCATGGTGGCGGGATCGAAATGCAGCATCCCGAACAGCAGCGACGGCACCAGCATGTAGATCAACGGCGAGGCAAAGCGCGCGGCCAGCTGTTGCAGCAGGTAGCCACGAAACAGAAGCTCTTCCGCGCCGGTCTGCACCAGCACCCCCAGCAGCGCCAACGGCAGCAGCGTCAGCCACAGGTCGGGGGGTAGGTTGGGCTCGCCGTCGAACTGCACGGTCCAGACGGCCAGCGTCAGGCCGTATATCGCCCCCGTCGTGCCTACCGCGACAAGGAAGTGCCGAACCGTGCGGCCGCGTCGCCCGACCAGGCTGCCCACGCGGCGCCGGTGAAGTAGCCTGACGGCCACGACCGGCCCCAACGCCATGCCGACGAAGGTGGCCAGCAACAGAAGGGTGGCGCGCGGGGTCGTCGGCTCGGCCATGCCCTGGAGCAGGCCCAGCGCCTCCTGTTGGCCGATGACCAGGACAAGCAGGCCGAACAGCGCGGCCAGCCACAGCACCATCGCCAGCACGCAGATGACCAGCCCGAGCACGAGCCGCCAGATCTGGGGCCTGCCCCGGGCCGGGGAGACGAAGGTCTCGAAAGGCATCGTGTCCGGCATGGTTCGGCCGATCCAACTCGTGAGGGTGAAATGGTACCTAGCCCGCCCAACCGTCGGGTGCAAACCGACGCCGGCGCCCGGCCAAATCCCTTGTGTGCAGGCGCACCGTCCCATATGCGATGGAAAACACTGCCTGCCGGAGCGTCACCATGTTGAAGTCGAAAGCCGACAAGTCCAAGCTGCCCAGCCGCCACGTCACCGATGGCCCGGCCCGGGCGCCGCACCGGTCGTATTACTACGCCATGGGCCTGACGCAGGAAGATATCGACGCGCCCTTCGTCGGCGTCGCGACCTGCTGGAACGAGGCTGCGCCGTGCAACATCGCGCTGAACTGGCAGGCCCAGACGGTCAAGCTGGGCGTGAAGGCGGCAGGCGGCACCCCGCGTGAATTCACCACCATCACCGTGACCGACGGCATCGCCATGGGACACGAGGGTATGCGCTCGTCCCTGGCCTCGCGCGAGGCGATCGCCGACACGGTCGAGCTGACCATGCGCGGCCACGGCTACGATGCGCTGGTCGGGCTGGCGGGCTGCGACAAGTCGCTGCCGGGCATGATGATGGCGATGATCCGGCTGAACGTGCCGTCGGTCTTCATGTATGGCGGGTCGATCCTGCCGGGCAAGGTGCCCGAGGGCGCCGACGTGCCCGAGGATTTCGCCACGCGCGACCTGACCGTGCAGGACATGTTCGAGGCCGTCGGCCGCTACCAGGCGGGCGAGATGACCGATGCGCAACTGGCCGTGCTGGAGCGTGTCGCCTGTCCCTCGGCCGGCGCGTGCGGCGGACAGTTCACCGCCAACACCATGGCTTGCGTGTCCGAGGCCATCGGGCTCGCCTTGTTCAACAGCTCGGGCATGCCCGCGCCGTTCGAGTCCCGCGGCCAGTACGGCGAGGCCTCGGGCGGGGCCGTCATGCACCTGGTCGAACAGAACATCCGCGCCCGTGACATCGTCACCCGCAAGTCGCTGGAGAACGCCGCGCGCGTGGTGGCCTGCACCGGCGGGTCGACCAATGCCGGCCTGCACATGCCCGCCATGGCCCACGAGGCCGGGATCGATTTCGATTTGATGGATGTCTGCGACATCTTCCGCGACACCCCCTATTTCGTTGACCTCAAGCCCGGCGGCCAGTTCGTGGCGAAAGACCTTTACGACGTGGGCGGCATTCCGGTCGTGATGAAGGAGCTGCGCAAGGCGGGGCTGATCCACGAGGACTGCATGACCGCGTCGGGTCGCGCCATCGGCGAGGAGATCGACCGGGTCGAACGCGAGGCCGATGGCCGCGTGATCTATCCCATCGACACCCCCATCACCAAGACCGGCGGTGTCGTTGGCCTGAAGGGCAACCTCGCGCCCGAGGGGGCCATCGTGAAAGTGGCCGGCATGAGCGCCGAGCAACAGCTCTTCACCGGCCCCGCCCGCGTGTTCGAATGCGAGGAAGACGCCTTCGCCGCCGTGAAGGCACGGTCCTACCAGGAAGGCGAGGTCCTGGTCATCCGCAACGAGGGCCCCGCCGGCGGCCCCGGCATGCGCGAAATGCTGGCGACCACTGCCGCGCTGTCGGGCCAGGGTATGGGCAAGAAGGTGGCGCTGATCACCGATGGCCGCTTCTCGGGCGCAACGCGGGGCTTCTGCGTGGGCCATGTCGGCCCCGAGGCTGCCCATGGCGGGCCCATCGCGCTGCTGGAAGACGGCGATATGATCACCATCGACGCGATCGAGGGCACCCTGTCGGTGGACCTTCCGGCCGAGGTGCTGGACGAACGCCGCGCCGCATGGTCCGGCCCGCGCGAGACGATCTATGCCAGCGGTGCGCTGTGGAAATACGCGCAGCTCGTCGGCGACACCCGCAAGGGCGCGGTCACACATCCCGGAGGCAAGGCCGAGAAGCACGTCTACATGGATCTTTAAGGCTTCCGTGACACGGGACCACGTGTGGTCGACGGAGGGGCGCAGGCGATGAGGCTCATGGGCAGGCTGGACCGATTGGCCCATCGGCGCGCGCTCAGGCACTGGACGCGGGTCGGTCGCGATGCGGCCGCCCTCGATCCGGAGGTCCTCGGCAAGCTCGGTGACAAGGCGCGTGGCCTGCGCGGGGCGCTGGACCAGGTGATTGCCGCGGCGGAGCGGTCGACCACGCCCGTTTCGGGGCAGCTTGCCCCCGCAGCCGCCGATGACTGGACCTGGCGCCCGGCCGCTTGGGAAGCCGCCCAGCCCGGCGCGACGCTGGTCGCGCCCGCCACCGGCACCCCGCTGGGCACGACGCTCAAGCTGTTCCACGATTGCACCGATCCCACCTTCAGCGCCCGGCAGGAGCTGTCGCCGCCACGCCCTCCGAAAATCGCGCTGGAGTGTTTCCAGTTCGACGGCTCGTTCCTGAGCCTGGTCATGGACCTGCCGGATCACGGCCTGACGGATCTGAAACGGCACCATATCATCGAGGTGCGGATGTGCGCGCGGCGCGAGCGGCCGATCGAGATGCTGGCGCGCCTGAACCTGCGGCACGGCCTCAACACCGAGCAGATCGTGCACGAGATGGCACCGGTTCCCGAGGCCGAGGATACTTGGGGGCTTGCCTTCGACATGGCCTATGCGGGGATCGATCAGGCGCGCATCTCGGGCGCCTGGATCGACCTGATCTTCGACAGCCCCGCCATGAACCGCATCGTCATCCAGGACCTTCTCGTGACCCGCCGCGTGCGGTCCGAAGTCTGACCGGAGAGGGCCGAACGCCATGACCGACATCCAAAGATCCCGCTGGACCGTCAGCACCGCGTCGCTCGACTCGGGGACTTGGCAGGTGACGCTCGCACCGGTCGGCCACGCCGGCGACAGCGCGCCGCGCCTCAAGGCCACCCACCGCAGCCGGCCCGTCGCCCTGCCCGATTTCGAGCGCGCCGAGACCGGCTGGTCCATGCGGCTGCGCCTGCCCGACGCGATGCTGTCCGACGGGGTGCAGACCCTGCTGCTGACCGACGCCGAAACCGGGGCCGCGGTGGGCAGCTGCCACGTCTCGGCGGGGCGCGCGTTGGACGGCGATCTGTTGGCCGAGATGTCGCAGCTGCGGGCCGAGCTGGATCTTCTGAAACGATCCTTCCGCATGCACTGCGCCGACAGCGGCGAATGACGCCGCGTATGGGGTGACAGCTTCGCGCCAGCTGCGCAGACTGCGCCTCACACCGCTGCGGAGGAGCGCCCGATGTCCGACTACCCACACCTTCTGGCCCCGCTCGACCTGGGCTTCACCACGCTGAAGAATCGCGTGCTCATGGGCTCGATGCATACGGGCCTGGAAGAGACAAGGGACTGGAACCGGGTGGCCGAGTTCTATGCCGCACGCGCCCGAGGCGGTGTCGGCCTGATGGTGACGGGCGGCATGGCCCCCAACCGCGAGGGCGGCGTGTTTCCCGGCGCGGCGGGGCTGTTCAACGACCAGGACATCGCGAACCACCGGGTGGTGACGGACCGGGTGCACGACGCGGGCGGCAAGATCGCCATGCAGATCTTGCACGCCGGCCGCTATGCCTATTCCCCCGACTGCGTAGCGCCCTCGGCCATCAAGTCGCCGATCTCGCCCTTCCCGCCCAAGGAACTGGACGAGGACGGCATCGAGAAGCAGATTGCCGACATCGTCACCGCCGCCGCGCGCGCCCGCGAGGCCGGTTATGACGGGGTCGAGGTGATGGGCTCCGAGGGCTATTTCATCAACCAGTTCCTGGTCGAGCACACCAACCATCGCACCGACCGCTGGGGCGGCAGCCTGGAAAACCGCCAGCGACTGCCGGTGGAAATCGTACGTCGGGTGCGCGAGGCGGTCGGTGACGACTTCATCGTCATCTACCGGCTGTCGATGATCGACCTGATCCCCAAGGGCCAGACCTGGGACGAAGTCGTTCAACTGGCCCGCAAGGTCGAGGCCGCGGGCGCCACCATCATTAACACCGGCATCGGCTGGCACGAGGCACGCGTGCCCACCATCGCCACGTCGGTGCCGCGCCGTGCCTTCGCCTGGGTCACGAAGAAGCTGATGGGCGAGGTCGGGATCCCGATCATCACGTCGAACCGCATCAACATGCCCGACGTGGCCGAATCCGTACTGGCCGATGGCTGCGCCGACATGGTCTCCATGGCGCGGCCCTTCCTGGCCGACCCGGACTTCGTGGCCAAGGCCGCGGCAGGCCGGGCCCACGCGATCACGCCCTGCATCGCGTGCAACCAGGCCTGCCTGGACCACACCTTCGGCGGCAAGCTGTCGTCGTGCCTTGTGAACCCCCGCGCCTGCCACGAGACCGAGCTGGTGGTCGGGCGCGCCGAAACCCCCAAGCAAATCGCAGTGGTCGGCGCGGGCCCCGCCGGCCTGTCGGTCGCGCTGACCGCCCGCGAACGCGGCCACGACGTGACGCTGATCGACCGCGCCGACCAGATCGGCGGGCAGTTGAACATGGCGAAGGCCATCCCCGGGAAGGAAGAGTTCATCGGCCTTGTCGACTACTACGTCCGCGCGGTGGACGACGCGGGCGTGTCGCTCAGGCTGGGCACCGAGGCCACGGCGGACATGCTTTCGGGCTTCGACGAGGTGGTGATCGCCACGGGCGTCGCGCCTCGGGACCCGCAGATCCCTGGACAGGACCATCCCAGCGTGCTGGGATATATCGACGTGCTGCGCGACAAGGCACCCGTGGGCAAGTCGGTGGCAGTGATCGGCGCGGGCGGCATCGGCTTCGACACGTCCGAGTTCCTGGTCACCGAGGACAGTCCGACCGAACACCTGCCCGAATGGTTGCGCGAATGGGGGATCGAGGATCCCGCCGACGCGCGCGGCGGGCTCGACCCCGATGGTCCGCACCCCGACGCCCCCGCGCGGCAGGTCTACCTGCTGCAACGCAAGACCGAGCGTCCGGGCAAGCGGCTGGGCAAGACAACGGGCTGGATCCATCGCGCCGGGCTGAAGATGCGCGGTGTCCGGATGATGGCCGGCGTCACCTATGACCGGATCGACGACGACGGGCTGCACATTACCGTGGATGGCGCGCCGCAGATCCTGAAGGTCGACAATGTGGTGCTGTGTGCGGGCCAGGTCCCCCTGCGCGACCTGGCTGACACGCTCGAGTCCGCGGGCACGCCCTGCCACGTCATCGGCGGCGCGGATGTGGCGGCCGAGCTGGACGCCAAGCGCGCCATCGACCAGGGCACGCGCCTGGCCGCCAAGTTGTAGCCCCGCGAAGCCACGAATTTTATTCGGCTTTTTGCCGAGCGCCCTGAAACTTGCCGTCCGGCGCGCGCGTGTTTCGGCTTGGGGAACGATCCGACAATTACCCCCTTATTGTCGGTCCCGCACCGCAATCCTGCCCGATTGTCGGGCCAGATTGTTCCCTGAACCGGAACAGCCAACCAAGGTAAGGCGCAATGGACCGACTGACCGAGATGGAAGCTTTTGCCACGGTAGTGGATCAGGGTGGATTCACCGACGCGGCGAAGAAGATGGGGATCTCGAAATCCGCCGTCTCGAAACACGTCTCGTCGCTCGAGGCGCGGCTGGGGGCTCGCCTTCTGAACCGCACCACGCGCCGGGTCAGCCCGACCGAAATCGGCCTGGCCTATTACGACCGGGCGCGGCGCGTCCTGAACGACGCGGGCGAGGCCGACAGCCTCGTCACCTCAATGCAATCGGCGCCGTCGGGCCTGCTGCGCATCAGCGTCGCAACCGATTTCGGCGTGAACCACCTCAGCCCGATCCTTGGTGATTTCCTGTCGGAATTTCCCGAGATCACCGTGAACATGGTGCTGAACAACCGCTATGTGGAACTGATCAGCGAAGGCTTCGACATGGCCGTCCGCATCGGCGAGCTTGAAGACAGCACCCTGCGCGCCCGCAAGCTGACCGAGACGTCCAAGCGGATGATCGCGTCACCGGCCTATTTTCAGAAGTTCGGGCGGCCGATGAAGATCGACGACCTGAACGAACACAAGCTTCTGCACTATTCCAGCCAGTCCAACGGATCGGTCTGGAAGCTGACTGCGCCCTCGGGCGAGAAGCGGCAGGTCCGCACCGCGGGCTGGCTGTCGGTCAATGACGGGCAGTCGCTGCTGAACGCCGCGATCTCGGGGCTGGGCATCGCCTACCTTCCCTCGTTCCTCTACGCCGAAGCCATGGCGCAGGGTCTCGTGGAAGAGGCGATCCCCGACTTGCCGCAGGAGATGCAGGGCATCTACGCCGTCTATCCGCCTGGCCGGTTCACCCAGCCCAAGGTCCGCGCTTTCATCGATTTCCTGGTGCACGCCTTTGCCGAGAAAGGCCCCGACGCCTGGTGAGGCTTTAGTCAGTACGTAATTCGCACCACCTCGACACGGCGGTTGGCCAGGCGGCCTTCGGCCGTGTCGTTGGTCGCGCGCGGCGCCAGGAACCCGACGCCGTGGGCCGTGACCTGTCCCGGGTCGACGCCGTAGTCCTCGACCAACGCATCACGCACAGCCTGCGCCCGGCGACGCGATAGCGCAACGTTGGGATCCAGCCCCCCTTCCGTATCTGTATGGCCGACGATTGCCACCCGCATCTCGGGCCGTTCGGACAGGTGATCCGCCAACGCCCGCAGCGATGACGACTCGCCCGGGTCCAGCGTGGCCGCGCCGGTGGCGAACAGCAGTCCCTCAAGCACAGCGCGCCCGTTTCGCCGAAGCTCATCGATGACCGTTGCGGAGTCCCCGGCGGCGGACGTTCCGGGGTCCAATGCGGGCGCCTGGGTCCCGCCCACCGGAGACGAGTCCGACACTTCGGGGCTGGCGCCGCCCTCGGGCGCCACGTGGGTCAGCTGCACGAAGGCCGATCCGCCACCGCGGCTGAGCATCAGCGACAGCCGCGCGCCGGTCCCGTGCTCGGCCAGCAAGTAGCGGAAATTCCCCAGGTCCACGTACATCGCGGGCGCCGGCAGCGCGTTCGAGGCGAAGCGGAAATCATAGCCGCCGCACACCCGGTCGCGGCACTCGAACGTGACGGTCCAGCCCTCGGCCTGAAGCTGCGGAACAAGGGCATCGCGCAGCTGCAACGGCGTGATCATCTGCCCCCGCAACTGCCACGCGGTGCGGGTCACGGTGCCCGCGGCGCGCGTCACCGGCACCTGTGCCCCGTCCCACGCCCCGCTGGGCAGCCGGACGCTGGCGCCCTGCTCGACCCGCTCGGCGGTGCGGACGGCGTCGCCCGGCAGGTCCAGCGTGACCGCACCCGCCACGCCCGCCAGCGCCGAAAGAAGCGCCGCCAGGACGGCCGGTCGGATCATCGCGCCTGCGCGTGGTATTCGGGGTTCGGCGCCATCTCCGACGCGCTGGCCACGCGGTTGGTCATGTTGAAGAAACCGGCGACCGAGGCAATGTCCCAGATATCGCGATCGGTGAAGCCCACGTCGCGCAGCCCCTTGCGGTCGGACTCGCCCATCAGGTGCGGCGTCTCGGTCAGCTTGGTGGCGAAGGCCAGCATCGCGGTCTGCCGCGCGTCGAGCTTCGCCACCCGCCAGTTCATCACCATCTGTTCGCCCAGAGCCGGATCTCCCGACAACTGCCGCACCGCCGCGCCATGGGCGACAAGGCAGTAGTAGCACTTGTTCACCGACGAGACCGCCACCGCGATCATCTCGCGCTCGAGCTTCGACAGGCCCGAGTCGGCCAGCATCAGGTCGTTGTAGAGCGCGGTGAAGGCGTTCAGCTTGTCGATGTCGAACGCGTAGGCCCGCAGGACATTGGGCACCATCCCCAGCTTGTCCTGGCAGATGTCGAAGTATTTCTGCGTTTCGGGCGGCAGCGGATCCACCATCGGCAGGTCCAGCGCGGTCGGGGCGTCGTCGTTCATCGGGGCCTCATGGTCTGATGCGGTAGTGGTAGCATGGCTGTTCCGCCATGCCGAGCGAACGGTAGAGCGCGTTCGCGGGATCGTTGGCGCGCGTGACCAGCAGCGTGAGCGTCGTGGCGCCGTTCTTCCGCGCCCAGTGGGCCGCGTGACTGATCAGCGTGCGCCCGGCGCCGTTGCGGCGCAACTTGGGCCGGGTTTCCAGCGCGTGGACCATGGCGATGTCGTCCGCGACGGCGACGAACACCGTCGCGGCGGGCTGATCCCTGGCACGGCCGAGGATGGCGATCTTCGGCACCGTGACCCGCTCCATCACCGCCACACGGGCGGGACCGATGCCGCCCGCCGCCCAGATGTCGCGCTGGATCTGCAGCGGCGGCCACGCGCCGAAGCCGGTGACCGGCGGCGGTGGATCCCCCGCCACCTGCGCGACGGGGGCGTGATACAGAACCGTCGGGTCCACGGTCAGGTAGCCGCGATCGTCCAGGCGCGCGTCCAGGTCGGACCGGTCGGGCCGCACCTGGAACAGCGCCTGCTGGCCCGCGTCGTCCATGGCGGCCTCGGCGGCGGTGATGTCCCGTTCGCCCACCGTGGTGTCGGTGGTGGCGGCCGAGACCCGCTTGCCGCCGCCCGCCCCGTCCCGCAGGGTCCAGGGCCCGTGCTGCCAGCTGCGGAGGGGTGGCCAGGTGGCGGCCAGCGTCGCGTCGATGTCCGCCTGCGGCAGGTTCACTCGGCCGCCTCGGGAAAGTGGGATTTCAGCGCGCCCATAGCCGCCTCGAGCCGGTCCACGTCCGAGCCGCGCACGACGACATTCACGCCGAAGCGGCCCTTCTGTACGAAGGGATAGGAGCCGACGGAAAGGTCCGGGTAGTCTGACGCGACCTGGCCCAGCGCCTCGGCGATGTCGCCCTCGCCCCGCTCCACCCGGATCGTGCGGCTTTCGACGCGCGCGCCGCCGGTCAGCGTCGGCAAAAGGCCCGCGACCATCGCCTCGAAGATCTGCGGCACGCCGGCCATGACGTGGATGTTGCCCAGCGAGAATCCCGGCGCGGCGGAAACCGGGTTGTCGATCAGCGTCGCGCCCTCGGGGATGCGGGCCATGCGCAGCCGCGCATCGTTCAGGGTGCCGCCCTGCCGGTCGTAATGGGCCTGAAGGATCGCGCGCGCATCGTCGCGGACGCCGATGGGCACGCCCTTGGCGCGCGCGATGCATTCCGCGGTGATGTCGTCATGGGTGGGACCGATCCCGCCCGAGGTGAAGACATGGTCGAACGCCTCGGACAACGCGCGCGCCGCCTGTTCGATGGCGTCCGCGTCGTCGGCCACCACGCGCACCTCTCGCAGGTCGATCCCGTGCTCGGTCAGCCGCCCCGCCAGGTGGTGCATGTTGCTGTCCCGGGTGCGACCCGACAGGATCTCGTCCCCGATGACCAGCATGGCGGCGGTTGGGTTGGGCATGGCACGCTCCTTGAGGGTCGGTTGCCAGCGTTGTAGGCCCGGCCCATGCGCTTTCAAACCCCTCTTGTCCGCGCCCGGCTGGTCCGCCGCTGGAACCGTTTCCTGAGCGAGGCGACGCTCGAGGACGGGACGCTGGTGCGCGCCCACTGCCCCAACCCCGGCACGATGATGGGGCTGAACGCGCCAGGCACGCCGATCTGGCTGGAGCCGAACGACGACCCGAAGCGCAAACTGAAATACGGCTGGCGCCTGGTCGAGCTGGGGGACGGCGAATGGTCGGGCATCGACACCGCCGTGCCGAACCGCGTGGTCGGCGAAGCCCTGCGCGCCGGTCGGATCGCCGAGCTGGCCGCCTACCAGGGCGTGAAACCCGAGGTGAAATACGGGCAGAAAAGCCGCGTGGACTTCCTGCTGAGCCAGTCCGGCCTGCCCGATGCCTATGTCGAGGTGAAGAACGTCCACCTGCGCCGCAACGGCGACCTGGCCGAGTTTCCCGATTGCGTCACCGCCCGCGGCGCGCGGCACCTGGACGAACTGGCCGACATGGTGCGCCAGGGCCACCGGGCGGTGATGCTGTACCTGGTGCAGCGCACCGATTGCGCGGCCTTCGACCTGGCGCGCGACCTCGACCCGGGCTACGGCGCGGCCTTCGACCGGGCCCGGGCGGCGGGGGTCGAGGCGATCTGCTACGATACCGCCATCTCGACCGCGGCCATCACCCTGCGCCGCCCGCTACCCATCCGCGCCTGAACCGGCGGCGGGTGGTCAACGCCGCCCCGCGCGCCTATGTTCGCTGCGACGCAAAAAGACGAAAGCCAGACCCGTGGACGACACCAACCGTGGCCGCCTGACCAAGGACGGCATCCGCATCCATCACCCGGACGACTTCGCCGGCATGGCGAAGGCCGGTGCCCTTGCGGCCACCATCCTGGACGAGCTGATCCCCCACGTGCAGCCGGGCGTCACCACCGCCGCGCTGGACAAGATGATCGAGGACCGGATCGCGGCGGCCGGCGCGACCTCGGCCACCATCGGCTACAAGGGCTACCAGCACGCCAGCTGCATCAGCGTGAACCACGTGGTCTGCCACGGCATCCCCGGCGAGAAGGTCCTGAAGGACTGCGACATCCTGAACATCGACGTGACCGTGATCGTCGATGGCTGGTTCGGAGACACCAGCCGCATGTACGTGGCCGGCAAGCTCAGCCGCAAGGCCGACCGGCTATTGCAGGTGACGCACGACTCGCTGATGAAGGGCATCGAGGCCGCGAAGCCCGGCAACACCTTCGGCGATATCGGCCACGCGATCCAGAGCTACGTTGAAAGCCAGCGCATGTCGGTGGTTCGCGACTTCTGCGGCCACGGGCTGGGCCGGGTGTTCCACGCCCCGCCCAACGTGCTGCATTACGGTCGCCCCGGCACCGGTCCCGAGCTGGAAGAGGGCATGTTCTTCACCATCGAGCCCATGGTGAACCTCGGCCGACCCGAGACCAAGGTGCTGGCCGATGATTGGACCGCCGTGACCCGCGACAAGTCGCTGTCGGCGCAATACGAGCATTCCATCGGCATCCGTGCCGACGGGGCCGAGATCTTCACCCCCTCGCCCGCGGGCCGGTTCCACCCCACCTATGGATGACACGTCAGGCGGTCACCGCACGGTGATCTGGAGCCTCTCGGCCTCGAACTTCGTGATCGGGATGGGGGCCTTCGTGCTGATCGGGCTGGTCACGCCCATCGCCGACGACATGGACCTGTCCCCGCCGCGCGTGGGCGCGGCCATGACGACATATGCCATCGCCTACGCGTTGCTGTCGCCGTTCCTGGTGTCGCTGACCGGCGCGCTGGGGCGCCGCCGGGTGCTGGCGCTGGCGATGACGATTTTCGCCGGCGGCAACCTTCTGACCGCGCTGGCGCCGTCCGAGTTCGTTCTGCACCTGAGCCGCGTGGTCGCCGCGGCGGGCGCGGGGATGTTCACGCCCGTCACGTCCTCGGTCGCCGCCGCGCTGGCGCCGCCGCAGGCGCGCGGCCGGGCGCTGGCCAATGTGATCGTCGGCCTGACCGTGGCGCAGGTGCTGGGCGTGCCCGTGGGCAGCTTCGTGGGCTACACCTTCGGCTGGCGGGCCGGCTTCCTGATCGTCGTGGCGCTGGCGCTGCCCTGCCTGTGGCTGATCTGGACGCGCGTGCCCAAGGGGCTGGAGGTCGCGCCCGCGTCCCTGCGCCAGCTGGGCCGCACGCTGCTGGACGGGCCGGTGATCCTTGCGGTGCTGTTCACGGCCAGCTTCCTGGGCTCGGTCTACGTGCTCTACACCTACCTTGCGCCGCTCCTGGAGCAGACCATGGGCTTCGGCCGCAACGGCGTGACCGCCGCGCTGGTGGTCTTCGGCCTGGGCGCGGTGATGGGCAACATCCTGGGCGGACGCATGACCGACCGGTTGGGGCCGGTCCGCACGCTGGTGATCCTCAGCTCGGCCCAGATCCTGGTGATGCCGGTCTTCTCGCTGCTGCCGGTGCCCGCGCCCGCCCTGTTCGCGCTGCTGCTGGTCTGGTCGATCTTCGGCTGGTCCTTCATGGCCGGGCAGCAGGTGCGCATCATCGGGCTGAACCCCGGGGCGGCGAGCGTGATCCTGTCGCTGAACGCAGCGGCGATCTACGTGGGCGCGGCGCTGGGCTCGGCCGTGGGCGCGTCGGTCCTGGGCGGGTTCGGCATCGGTGCGCTGGGGCTCGCGGCGGGGCTGTGCGCGGTCGTGCCCCTTCTCCACGTCCTGGTGTCGCGCTGGATCTCGGGGCGTTGAGCACGCGGCAGACGGTGCGCCGGAGTATTTGAAGACCAGTGATGCAATGGGCCGCGGCGCTTCGACCCCGCCGGGATGCGAGCCGGGCCTCGCGCGCGGGTCAGAGGCCGGCGGCGACCATGGCGCGGGCCAGCTGCGGCACCGTTTTCGTGCTCAGGCCCGCCAGGTTCACCCGGCCGTCGCACACCATGTAGATCCCGTGATCGCGGCGCATGGTGGCGACCTGTTCGGGCGTGGCGGGCAGGCGCGAGAACATGCCCTTCTGCGCGGCGAGCCCGTCGAACCGGTCGGAATTGGTCTGCCGGCGCAATTCCTCGGCGAGGGTGCCGCGCAGGTCGCGGATGCGGTCGCGCATATGCGCCAGTTCCTGCTGCCACGCGTTGCGCAGCGGTCGGTCGGTCAGCACCATGGTCACCAGCCGCGCGCCGTGGTCGGGCGGGAAGCTGTAGTTCTGGCGATTCAGATGCTCCAGCGTGCCCTGCGCGCGCCGCGCCATGGTCGCATCGGGCGCGAGCGCCACGAGCAGCCCCACCCGTTCGCGGTAGAGCCCGAAATTCTTCGAGCAGCTGGCGGCGATCAGCATCTCGGGCAGCTGGCGCGCGAGGTGCCGCAGGCCGGCGACGTCGGCGTCGAGCCCGTCACCGAAGCCCTGGTAAGCCAGGTCGACCATGGGGATCGCGCCGCGGTCCGACAGGATTTTCGCGATACGCTCCCAAAGCGCCATGTCGGGATCGGCGCCGGTGGGGTTGTGGCAGCAGCCGTGCAGCAGCACCACGTCTCCCTTGGCGAGGCCCGCCAGGTCAGCGGCCATGCCGTCCGCGTCGACGGCGCCGGTGGCGGGGTCGTAGTAGCGGTAGGTTCGATGCGGGCGGCCCAGATGCGCGAGGATCGACAGGTGGTTGGGCCAGGTGGGCTCGGGCACCCAGACGGTCGCCTCGGGCGCGGCGAGGCCGACCAGTTCCAGTCCCTGCCGCACGGCGCCGGTTCCGCCGGGCGTGGCGATGGCCGCGCGCCGGTCGCGGCCCGCCGCATCGCCCAGCACCAGGTCACCCAGCGCGGCGGCAAAGGCCGGATCGCCGGCCAGCCCGGTATAGGACTTGGATTTCTGCACTTCCCAGAGCGCCAGCTCGGCCTGCTTGATCGCGCCCATGACCGGGGTGATCCCAGCATCGTCGCGGTAGACGCCCACGCCCAGGTCCAGCTTGTCGCCACGCGGATCGGCGGCGAAGTCCTGCATCAGCGACAGGATCTTGTCCGCGGGCTGTTCGGCAAGCCGGCCCAGCATGGCCTAGGCGTCGCCCGTCGCGACGGGCATGTCCTCGTAGGCGCCCCATTCCGACCACGACCCGTCGTAGAGCGACCAGTCCGCGTGGCCCAGCCGCGCGAGGCCCAGCGCCAGCACCGCCGCCGTGACGCCCGACCCGCAGGTGGTAATCACGGGTCGATCCAGGTCGATGCCCGCAGACTCGAACGCGGCGCGCAGACCGTCCGTGTCCTTCATCGTGCCGTCATCGTTCAGAAGGTGCGTGAAAGGCAGATTCTTCGAGCCCGGGATATGCCCCGCGCGCAGGCCGGGGCGCGGCTCGGGCGCTTCGCCGCGAAACCGCTCGGGCGCGCGGGCGTCGAGGATCTGCGGCTCGGCCAGCTTCTGCGCGGCGGCCACCTGCGTCACGTCCCGTATCAGCGCGTTCTGGCGGCTGACGGTCATGTGCCGGTCGCGCACGATGGGGGCCATGTCCTCGACATTCCGTGCTTCGGCCTTCCACTTGGGCAGGCCGCCGTCCAGCACGGCGACATCCGTCTTGCCCATCAGGCGGAACAACCACCAGACACGCGCGGCCGAGAACAGCCCGGCGCCGTCGTAGACCACCACCTGGTGCCCGTCGCCCACGCCCAGCGCGCGCATCCGCGACACGAATTTCTCGACCGGTGGGGCCATGTGCGGCAGGTCCGACCGCTGGTCCGAGATCTCGTCGATGTCGAAGAACCGCGCCCCCGGGATATGCGCCGCGTCGTACTCGGCGCGCGGGTCGCGCCCCGCGTCGGGCATGTACCAGCTGGCATCGAGGATCCGCAGGTCTGGATCTTCGATATGCTTGGCCAGCCAATCGGTGGAAACCAGGGTTCGGGGATCGTCGCGCATGAAGGGCCCTTGCCGCTAGAGTGTCCGCTTCTGAGTAGAAGAGGCCGCGCCAAGAGGCAATGGCGCAGCGCTTAGCGGGCCATGAGGTTGCGCAGGCCGCCCACCAGAGCCACGAAGGCCGCCCCGCCGGCGAGCGCGACCAGCAGCGCGGGCCACTGCGTATACAGGTCGCCCGAAAGCGCGGGGTCGGCGCCGGGGAGCAGCAGAACCCGCAATTGCTGCGCCAGCCCGCCGCCCGCGACGCCGACGACGGCGTTCACCGGAAATCCGAAATCCAGGCGGCGCACCAGGCGCCCCGCCAGCGCGCCGCCCAGGGCGCCGAGGAGGATGACCGGAAGAAGGGCCATCGCCGGCGCGCTATCCCAGATCCTTCAGCAGCCGCTGCTTCTGGCGTTGCCAGTCGCGCTTGGCCGCGGTTTCGCGCTTGTCGGGGGCCTTCTTGCCCTTGGCGATGCCGATCTTCACCTTGGCGATGCCGCGGTGGTTGAAATAAAGGACCAGCGGCACGAGCGTCATGCCCTTGCGCTGCGTCTCGTTCCACAGCCGGGCCAGTTCGCGCCGGTTGACCAGCAGCTTGCGGCGGCGCCGGTCCTCGTGGCCGAACATCGCGGGGTCGTAGGGCGCGATATAGCTGTTCACCAGCCACAGCTCGCCATCCTCGACCGCGGCATAGCTTTCGGCGATGTTCGACTGCCCGGTCCGCAGCGATTTCACCTCGGATCCCTGCAGCACGATCCCGCATTCCACGTCATCCTCGATGGCGTAGTCGTAGCGGGCGCGCCGGTTCTCGGCGATCACCTTGTAGTTCGGATTGTCCTTGGGCTTGGCCATGGCGACCGAGATAGGGATGCGCGCCGCCGCTGTCCAGCGGCGCGCGGGTTCAGCCCAGCAGGCCCAGCCGTTCCATCTCGGATTTCAGCATCAGCTTGGTGCCGTCCGTCAGCCCGACCAGCGGCAGGCGCACGTCCTCGCGGCAGCGGCCCAGAAGCGACAGGCCGTATTTCGCGCCCACCAGCCCCGGCTCGGCGAAGACGGCCTTGTGCAGCGGCAGAAGCCTGTCCTGCAATTCGAGCGCGCGGGCCCAGTCGCCGTTCAGCGTGGCGGTCTGGAACTCAGAGCAGAGCTTGGGCGCGATGTTGGCGGTGACGCTGATGCAGCCCACGCCGCCATGAACGTTGAAGCCCAGCGCCGATGCATCCTCGCCCGACAGCTGGCAGAAGTCGGGTCCGCAGGCGGCGCGCTGTTCGCTGACGCGCACGATGTCGCCGGTGCTGTCCTTCACACCGACGATGCGCGGCAGCTCGGCCAGGCGCGCCATGGTGTCGACCTTCATGTCCACGACCGACCGGCCGGGGATGTTGTAGATGATGATCGGCAGGTCGGCGGCGTCGTGGACGGCCTTGAAATGCTGGTAGAGCCCCTCCTGCGTGGGCTTGTTGTAATAGGGCGTGACCACCAGCGCGGCATCGGCGCCGACCGAGGCGGCGTGCTGGATCAGGCCGATGCCCTCGGCGGTGTTGTTGGACCCGCACCCGGCGATCACGGGGACCCGGCCGGCCGCCGCCTTGACGACCTCGGCGACCACGGTCTCGTGCTCGTCGTGGCTCAGCGTCGGGGTCTCGCCGGTCGTGCCCACGGGGACGAAGCCATGCGTGCCCTGCTCCACGTGCCAGTCGACCAGACGTTTCAGGGCGTCGAGATCCAGCTGGCCGTCCTTGAACGGCGTGACCAGTGCGACGATAGAACCCCTGAACATGCTGCGTGCTCCCTTGCTGGCGGTGGCGGGCGGCCCCGCGGTTGCGCGCCGCCCCTATACGCGCGCCCGGGCGTGTTGCCAAGTTCGTGTCTTGGCCAAGGCCGGGCCGCGGCATATGTTTCCTCGGATGCTGCTGCGCCCCCTGATCCTTGCCGTCTCGCTTTGGGCGGCCCCGAGCCACGCGCAGGTCGCGGCGCCCGAGCCCATCGCCTCGGACCCGTCCGCGGGCCTGGCCCAGGCGTTCGCCGAGCTGCGTGCGGGCAGCTTCACCGACGCGCTGGACGCCGCCGCGCGGTCGGGGCCTGTGGCGCGCGACGTGATCGAGTGGCTGCGCCTGCGCGAGGGACAAGGCAGCTTCGACGACGCGCTGTCGTTCCTGACGCGCAATCCCGACTGGCCGGGACTCGATCTGCTGCGCCGCCGTGCCGAGTCGAACCTGCCCGACATCATCGCCGATGCCGATGCCGCCGAGCGGGTGCTGGCCTTCTTCGACGGCACGCCGCCCGCCACCGGCCAGGGCACCGTCGCGCTTGTCCAGGCCTACCAGATGCTGGGCCGCGAAGGCGACGCCGAAGCGCAGGCGGCCCTTGCCTGGGTCGAACGGTCCATGACCTCCGAGGCCGAGCGCTGGCTCCTGTCGCGCTACGCCGAACTGCTCGAGCCGCTGGAGCCGCAGCGGATGGAGCAGATGTTCTGGGACGGCGCCGACGTGGCGCTGCGGCGCGCCATCGCGCGCGACAGCGATACCGAGGCCGCGCGGGTGGCGCAGGCGCGGCTGAGCAACCGGGTGCCCGACGACCTGGAGGACGATCCCGGCGTGCGCCACCACGCGTTCCGGCAAGCCATGCGGGGACGCGATTTCGACGAGGCGCAGGACATCATCCTGTCCGCCTCGACCGACGCCGAGGGGCTGGGCCGTCCGCAGGCCTGGGCGCGGGACCGGCGGGACCTGGCACGGCGGCTCATGCGCGCGGGCGAACCGGCGCAGGCCTACGCCGTCGCGTCTTCGCACTGGCTGGAATCCGGTTCGGACTACGCCGACCTGGAGTGGCTGTCCGGGTTCCTGTCGCTGCGCCGGCTGGATCAGCCCGAACGCGCGGTGAGCCATTTCCGGCGGTTCGCCACGGCGGTCGAGACGCCGATCTCGCTGGGCCGTGCGGGCTATTGGACCGGGCGGGCGCTCGAGGCCGCGGGCCGCGAGGACGAGGCGCAGACGGCCTACGGCGTCGGCGCGCAGTTCCAGACCAGCTTCTACGGCCTGCTCGCCGCCGAACGCCTGGGCCTGTCCATCGACCCCACGCTGACGGGGCGCGAGCCTTTCCCGCCCTTCGCCGATGCGACCTTCCGGGGCAGCACGGTGTTCGAGGCGGGTCTGGCCCTGCTCGCAGCCGGGGAGCGTGACCTGGGCGAGCGGTTCCTGACCCACCTGACCGAGAGCCTCGAGAGACCCGATATCGGCACGCTGGCCAATCTGGTCCTGGGTTTGGGCGAACCGCATGTCGCATTGCTGATTGCCAAGCGCGCGGCCCGCGCTGGCCTGACCCTGCCGCACGCCTATTTCCCGGTGGTCGAACTTGGCGTCGAGAATATGCCCGTGTCGGCGGAACTGGCGTTGGCCATCGCGCGCCGCGAGAGCGAATTCGATCCCGGCGTGACCTCGGGCGTGGGAGCTCAGGGGTTGATGCAGCTGATGCCCGGCACCGCGCAGGACGTGGCCCGCGCGCTCAGCCTGCCCTACCAGCGCGCACGCCTTTACAGCGACCCGAGCTACAATGCGACGTTGGGAACGGGCTACCTGGCCGGGCTGATCGACCGCTTCGGCGACAACCCGGTGCTGGTCTCGGCGGGCTATAATGCCGGGCCGGGACGGCCCGCGTCGTGGATCGAGGACAACGGCGACCCGCGCGATCCGGACGTGGACGTCGTCGACTGGATCGAGATGATCCCATTCGACGAGACACGCAACTACGTCATGCGGGTGGCCGAATCGATCCCGGTCTACAGCGCGCGTCTTTCGGGTCGCTCTGCCCCGTTGGAATTCACCGATCTGCTGAAAGGACGCTAGTCAGCTTCAGGATCGGCGGATTCTTGTGGCTCGACGGTGTCGGTGATGCCGATCTCGGATGCGGTGGCCACGGTGCCGACCGCGGCGTTGCTGGGACAGCGTTCGTACTTGAAAGCATATCCGTTCCAGATCAGGAACAGCCCGCCATCGGCTGCGGTCATGAACATGGCCCGGTCGCTCCAGCTGCGCGTCCGGGTCTGCGATTCGCCGTCGATTTCAACCTGTTCGTCTGACGAGCAGGCCATGTCGTAAAGGATGGCTTCCATGTCGCGGACATTAACCGGGGTCGTCATCTCACACCGACTTTCGACACCGAAAAGAACGTTGTCCTCGATCTTCAATGCACTGGCCGGCGTATCGGTGAAGGCGCATTCGGCGGTGGGGTTCGCCCGCCACAAACCATCGTAGGCGCCGGCAATTCCTTGCCCACCGGCGACCAGGCAAAAGGCACAAATCTTGCCGAAATGCTTCATTCATTCCTCCCCTTTGTGGACAATCGGTCGGGAGACCGTTGCCAGTGCTCATTAAGGACAGATAAACACCAGCCAGGCAAATCATACGCCAAATCCTGGAGCACCCCCCGTGAGACCCAGCATCGATACCCGCCGCGGCTTGGACGAACTACGTCAGACGCGTGCAGAAAGCCGGCGTCTATTCTGGGCGGTCGGCGTTTTCAGCCTGTTTGTGAACCTGCTGATGCTCACCGGTCCGCTTTACATGTTGCAAGTCTACGACCGCGTTCTCGGTTCCCGGTCCGAGGCGACTCTGGTCGCATTGACGGCGCTGATGGCGTTCCTGTTCCTTATCATGGGCGTACTGGATTTTGCCCGTGGCCGAATTTTGGCGCGGGTGGGGGCGCGGTTCCAATCCAATCTGGATCGCAGGGTGTTCGCGGCGATGGTGCGCAAGGCCGCCATCGCGCCAGACTCCGAGTCCGAGCAAAATAACCTGCGGGACCTGGAATCAGTGCAGCGCCTCTTGTCCTCTCCGGTGCTGACCGCGTTCTTCGACATGCCTTGGACGCCGATCTTCCTGATCGTGATCGCGATCCTGCATCCCTGGCTCGGGCTGCTGGCGCTTTTCGGATCGCTCGTGCTGATCGGGATCGCCGTCCTGAACCAGATTTACACGATTCGCCCGCAGGCCATGGCCAGCGCGGTCAATATCCGCGCGGAACGGATGTCCGAACAGATCCGGCAAGAGGCCGAGATGGTCCGGTCGCTTGGCATGCAGCAAGCCACGTTCAGCCGCTGGCAGCAACTGCGGGAGAACTCGCTGAGTGAAACCATCTCGGCCAGCGACATGGGCGGACGCTTCACCACGATGACCAAGACCTTCAGGCTGTTTCTCCAATCCTTGATGCTGGGCGTGGGTGCCTACCTGGTATTGCAGAACCAGATGACGGCGGGCGGTATGATCGCGGGCTCGATCCTGCTGGGTCGCGCGCTTGCGCCGGTCGATCTGGCACTCGGGCAATGGGCCCTGGTGCAGCGCGCCCAGCAGGGCTGGCGCAATCTCGCCGAATTGCTTTCGACGGTGGGCGAAGAGCCGCAGCGCACCGCGCTGCCACGCCCCAAGGCCAACCTCTCAGTGAACCAGGTCACGATCATCCCCCCCGGTCAGAACCAGGCATCCGTCCGGATGGTGTCGTTCGACCTGAAACCGGGCGAATCTCTGGGCATCATCGGGCCTTCGGGCTCGGGCAAGTCGACACTGGCCCGCGCCATCGTCGGCGTCTGGCGGGTTGCGGGCGGCAAGATTCGGCTCGACGGCGCATCACTGGACCAGTTCGAACCCGACGTCCTGGGGCAGCATATCGGCTATCTTCCCCAGCGCGTGCAGCTGTTCGACGGCACCATCGCCCAGAACATCGCACGGATGCAGCCCGACGCCCGTGACGAGGACATCGTCGCAGCCGCGCAGAAAGCCGCGGTCCACGAGATGATCCTGCAACTGCCCGATGGCTACGACACGCAGGTCAGCACAGCCGGCGGTCGCCTGTCGGGCGGGCAAATCCAGCGCATCGGTCTGGCCCGCGCCATGTATGGTGATCCCGTCCTCCTCGTTCTGGACGAGCCGAACTCGAACCTCGACAATGAGGGCTCGAACGCCATGAACCGGTCGATGGAAATGTTGAAAGAAGCCGGCGGAGCGGTAATCATCATGGCGCACAGGCCCTCGGCCATCCAGACCTGCGAAAAGCTGCTGGTGATGGATGGCGGGATGCGCCGCGCCTTCGGACCGAAAGAGGAAGTGCTTCGCGAGATGGTCAAGAACCACAAGCAGCTGATCGACGGGCCGCAGGTTGGGGGCGTGTCGTGAAGCCCCCCGCCAAGGCGCCGGTTGGCAAGATCGAGCCCGTCAAGCAACGCCCCGACCAGGCGCGCAAGGCAGCCATGGCCGAGACCAGTCGACGCTGGACCGCGCGCTGGCCGCTGACGGTGGGCGTGCTGGCGCTGACCCTTCTTGTGGGCGGCCTGGGCAGCTGGGCCTTCATGACCGAGATCTCCGGCGCGATCATCGCCACCGGCCAGGTCGAGGTCGAGCGGAATCGCCAGGTCGTCCAGCACCCCGACGGCGGAGTCGTCACCGAGATCCTGGTGAACGAGGGCGATCGCGTCGAGGCAGGCGACCCGCTGATCCTGCTGGACACGGTTCTTCTGAACACCCAGTTGGCCACCGCACGCGGCCAGCTGTCCGAGCTTCTCGCCCGGCAGGCCCGGCTTGAGGCCGAGCGTGACAATGCGGACGAAATCGATTTCTCGGAGCTGATTGAATTCGCCGGCGACACGGAAGAGGCCCAGGAACTCATGCAGGGCCAGTCCAACCTGTTTCAGGCCAGGAACGAGAACCGCACCCAGCTGGTCCGCCAGCTGAACGGGCGCCGCGCGCAGATCGACCGCCAGATCGACGGGATCACCGCCCAGCGCGACGCGCTCGAAGTGCAATTGGGGCTGATCCAGACCGAACTCGAGGATCAGCAGAGCCTTCTCGACCAGGGGCTGACCCAGGCCAGCCGCGTGTCGTCCCTGCGCCGGGAGGAAGCCCGGCTCCTGGGCCAGGTCGGCGAGTTGGAAGCATCTGCCGGCGAGGCGGCCGAGCGCATCAGCGAAATAGAGGTCCAGCTTCTGACGCTGGATACCCAGCGCCGCGAAGAGGCCATCACCCAGCTGCGGGATCTGCAGTTCCGCGAGGTCGAGTTTCGCGAGCGGGCGAATGCCCTGCAGGAACAACTCAGCCGCACCGCCATCACCGCGCCTGTCTCCGGCGTGGTATACGGCCTGACAGTCTTCGCAGAACGCAGCGTTGTCCGGCCCGCCGATCCGATCCTTTACATCGTGCCGCAGGATCGGCCCTTGATCATCGCCGCCCAGGTGGACCCCATCCACATCGACCAGGTCGACGTGGGGCAGGAGGTGTCCGTTCGCCTGTCGGCCTTCGACGCGCGAACCACGCCGGAACTGTTCGGAACGGTCACCCAGGTATCGGCCGACAGCTTCACGGACGAGGGCAGCCGTTCGTCCTTCTACCGCGCTGAGATTGCCCTGAACCCGGGCGAGCTCGATCGCCTGCCACCGGAACGTGTCCTGATCCCCGGCATGCCGGTGGAGACCTTTCTGCAGACCGAGGATCGGACGCCGATCGCCTACCTGGTGAAGCCGCTGACCGACTATTTCAACCGCGCCTTCCGCGAGAGCTGAGACAGGAGAGCCCCCGATGAACACGATCGAGACACGCCTTGCCGACCTTGGGGTCACCCTGCCCGATGCGCCTGCGCCCGCGGCCAATTACGTTCCCTACGTTCAGGTCGGCGACCTGGTGCATGTCTCAGGCCAGATCAGCATGCAGGATGGCCAGATGATGACCGGCAAGCTGGGCGACACCGTGTCGGTCGAGGACGGCGCCCGGGCCGCCCGGGCCTGCGCGATCAGCCTGCTGGCGCAGCTGAAGGCCGCGTGCGACGGCGACATCGACCGTCTGGTCCGGGTGGTGAAGCTGACGGGCTTCGTGAACTCCACCGCCGATTTCACCGACCAGCCCAAGGTGATCAACGGTGCGTCCGATTTCCTGGTCGAGGCGCTGGGCGATGCGGGGCGGCACGCCCGCTCGGCCGTCAGCGCGGGATCCCTGCCCCTTGGCGTCTCGGTCGAGATCGAAGCGATCTTCCAAGTCCGGTGACCCTGCCCCGCACCTTTCTCGATCGTCCCCTGGCGCATCGCGGTCTTCACGACCTGTCCGCGGGCGTGGTCGAAAACAGCATGGCCGCGTTCGAAGCGGCGGCCGACGCCGCCTACGGGATCGAGCTGGACGTCCAGATCAGCGCCGATGGCGTGCCCGTCGTGTTCCACGATCACACGCTGGACCGCGTCACCGACCGTACGGGTCCGGTGAATGCCCTGACCGTCGAAACGCTGGGCAAGACCCGGTTGGCGGGCAGTGACGACACGATCCTGACGCTGGAACAGGTTCTGGACCAGCTAGGCAACCGCACGCCCGTCGTGGTCGAGATCAAGGACCAGTCCGACAGCGCGCTGGCGGGCGCCGCGCTGGACCAGGAGACCGGGCGCGTCCTGCGCGCCGCGCGCGACCGCCACGGCAGCGACGTGGCCGTGATGTCCTTCAACCCGCAGTACATCGTCGGGCTGTCGTGGCTGGGCGAGGATATTCCGCGCGGCATCACCTCGGGCACGATCGACGATTACGCGACCGACCTGCCCGAACAGGTGCGGCGCGACCTGGCCGCGAACCTGTATTACGAGGCCGCCGGCGCCGGGTTCGTCAGCCACAATCACCGCGACCTCGCCAATCCGCGCATCGCCGAGCTGAAGGCAAGAGGTGCCGCGATCCTGTGCTGGACGGTGCGAAATGCATCCGAGGCCAAGACCGCCCTGCGCATCGCCGACAACATCACGTTCGAGGGCTTTCGCCCCGCTTGAACCCTGCGGGCACCGGCCCAGTTATCCACCCCATGGATGACACCCCGATCGAGCTGCGCGCCCATGCCAGCCTGTCCGAAATCGACCCCGCCGAATGGGATGCCTGCGCCTGCCCCGAGGCGGCGGAGGGCCGACCGCGTGATCCGTTCACCACGCACCGCTTCCTGCTGGCGCTGGAAGAGTCGGGTTCGGTCGGGCCCGGCACCGGCTGGCAGCCGCAATACCTTGCCGTGCGGCAGAGTGACCGGCTGATCGCCTGCGCGCCGCTTTACGCCAAGGGGCACAGCCAGGGCGAGTATATCTTCGACCACAACTGGGCCCACGCCTACGAGCGCGCGGGTGGACGGTACTACCCCAAGCTGCAGATCGCCGTGCCCTTCACCCCCGCCACCGGCCGCCGCCTGCTGGTGCGCGAAGGATATGAGGAGACGGGCCGCGCCGCCCTGTTGCAAGGCGCGCTGCGCATCGCCACCGACAACGGCCTGTCGTCGCTGCACATCACCTTCTGCACCGAGGCCGAGGCAATCGCGGGCGAGGATATGGGCCTGCTGCGCCGCGCTGGGCAGCAATACCACTGGCTCGACGACGGCTACGGCGATTTCGGCGGCTTCCTGGCCGCGCTGAGTTCGCGCAAGCGCAAGAACATCCGCAAGGAACGCGCCACCGCGCAGGCCTTCGGCGGTGAGATCGTGCACCTGACCGGCGACCAGATCGAGCCGCACCACTGGGACGCTTTCTGGCGGTTCTACCAGGACACCGGCGCGCGCAAGTGGGGCACGCCCTACCTGACGCGCGACTTCTTCGACCGCGCGCACGAGACCCTGCGCGACGACATCCTGCTGATCCTTGCCCAGCGCGACGGCGTGCCCATCGCGGGCGCCCTGAACCTGATCGGGCGCGAAACGCTTTATGGCCGCTACTGGGGCTGCGTCGAGGATCACAACGCGCTGCATTTCGAACTTTGCTACTACCAGGCCATCGACTGGGCGCTGGCCCACGGCCTGACCCGGGTCGAGGCGGGCGCGCAGGGCGAACACAAGCTGGCGCGCGGCTATCTGCCCGTGCCCACCCATTCGCTGCACTGGATGGCCGACGAAGGCTTTTCGCGCGCCGTCGCCGACTACCTCGAGGCCGAGCGGCGCGCCGTGGACGAGGAGATCGAGGTGCTGACCAGCTACGGCCCGTTCCGCAAGGTTGAAGGAGAGCCAGAATGACCGAGAAACTTGAAAAGGGCGCCCGCGACGAGGCGCTGTCGCCGCTGAAAGACGCCGGCTGGGAGATGGCCGCTGACCGCGACGCGATCACCAAGACCTTCCGCTTCGACAGTTTCGTCGACGCCTTCGGCTGGATGGCGCGGGCCGCGATCCTGGCCGAAAAGATGAACCACCACCCGGAATGGTTCAACGTTTACAACAAGGTAACCGTCACATTGACAACCCATGACGCCGGTGGTCTGTCGCATCTCGATATCGACCTTGCCAACAAGATGGACACGCTCTCGCGATGATCGAAACGATCCTGAACACGCCGCTGATGAACGGCACCTCCTTGGGCGACCTGCTGTCGCTGGAATTCCTGATCGCGCTTCTGGGCGACGTGCTGACCGCCATCGTGATCCTGATCATCGGTTACCTGCTGGGCGGCTGGGCCGGGCGGCGCATCCGCTCGATCGGCACCAAGGGCAAGCACCTGGACGAGACGCTGTTCAACTTCCTGGGCAACATCGTCCGCTACGTCTTCATCGGCTTCTCGTTCCTGTTCGTGCTGAACACCTTCGGGGTGCAGACGACCAGCGTCGTCGCCGTCATCGGTGCCGCCGGTCTTGCCATCGGCCTTGCCCTGCAGGGAACACTGTCGAACGTGGCGGCGGGCGTGATGATCATCTTCTTCCGCCCCATCAAGAACGGCGATTTCGTCGAGATCTCCGGCCAGATGGGCACGGTCAAGGACATCTCGCTGAACTTCACCGAGCTGGCCAGTATCGGCAACGTGCAGATCATCATCCCCAACTCGCAGGTCTGGGGAAACACCATCGTCAACTACTCGGTCTACGAAACCCGGCGGGCGGAGTGGACCTTCGGCGTGGGCTACGGCGCCAACCTGGCGCAGGCCGAGAAGGTCATCCGCGACACGATCATGGCCGACGAACGCTCCATGTCCGAGCCCGAGCCCTTCATCCAGATCAACAACCTGGGCGACTCGTCGTGCGATTTCCTGGTGCGGGTGTGGTGCAACTCGGCGGACTATTTCGGCTACCAGGCCGACATGAAGCGCCGCGTGAAGGAAGAACTCGACCGCAATGGCGTGCCGATCCCGTTCCCCACGCGCACCGTCTGGATGAACGAGGGCGACAGCCCCACGCCCCACCACGGTCTGACCTCGTCCAGCGACGAGGACGTGGTCAAGGCCGACTCCGAGCTGACCTGAGGCCAGACCGGAGACGCGCTATCCTACAGGGTGGCGAGGATCGCCTCGCCACCCGAGGTCTCGCAGACGCCGGGGTTCTCCTCGGCGTGCAGGGTGACGATCTTGTTGTCGTCCACCACCATCGCGTAGCGTTTCGAGCGGTCGAAGAACCCCACGGGCGGCGCGGTGAAATCCATGCCGGCGGCCTTGGTGAACTCGGCCGAGGCATCGCCCAGCATGGTGATCCCCGCCACGTCCGCGCCGGTGGAGTCCGACCACGCCTTCATCACGAAGGGGTCGTTCACCGCCACGCAGATCACGTCATCGATCCCCTTCTCGCCCAGCTGGTCGCGCACCCGCATGAAGCTGGGCACGTGGGCCGAGGTGCAGGTCCCGGTAAATGCGCCGGGCAGGCCGAAGACCACGACCTTCTTGCCGCTGGTCAGGTCGTGCAGCTGCACCTGTTCGGGGCCATCCGCCCCCATCCGCAGCAGCGTGGCATCGGGAAGCGTATCGCCTGTGGTAATGCTCATCGGTTCGTCCTTCCGGTCGGTTGTTGGCACCATATTCCGCCGACGATATACGGTGCCGACACCGATCCGCCAGCGGGGACACTTCAATGACACATATCGTCGTGATCGGCGCCGGCCAGGCCGCCAGCTCGCTGATCGGCACGCTGCGGGCCAAGGGCTTCGGCGGCGCCATCACCCTTGTCGGCGCCGAACCCGTGCCGCCCTACCAGCGCCCGCCCCTGTCGAAGGGATACCTGCTGGGCGACGTGGCCCGCGACCGGCTGTTCCTGCGCCCGGCCAGCTGGTGGGATGACCACGATGTGACGCTGAAACTGGGAACGCCGGCCAGCGATATCGACACGGCGGCGCGCACGGTCCGGGTGGGCGACGAGACGCTGTCCTACGATCAGCTGGCGATCTGCACCGGCCTTGTCCCGCGCGCGCTGCCCGCCGATCTCGGCGGCGTGCTGGACGGCGTGCACACCGTGCGCAGCCTGGCCGACGTGGACGCGATGGCCGACCCGCTGAAGGCGGCCCGGCGGCTGCTGGTCGTGGGCGGCGGCTATATCGGGCTCGAGGCGGCGGCCGTGGCCCGCAAGCTCGGCGTCGAGGTCACGCTGGTCGAGGCCGCACCGCGCATCCTGTCCCGCGTCGCCGCGGACGAGACGGCGGCCTATTTCCGCGACCTGCATCGCGGCCACGGGGTGCACCTTGTGGAGGGCGCCAGCCTTGCCCGGCTCGAGGGCGAGGCGCGCGTCACCGGCGCGGTCCTGGCCGATGGGCGCCGGATCGACTGCGATATCGCCATCGTCGGCATCGGCCTGCTGCCCCGCTGCGCCATCGCCGAGGCCGCCGGGCTCGACGTCGATGGCGGGGTTGCGGTCGACGACCGGGGCCGGACCTCGGACCCGCGGATCTGGGCGGCGGGCGACTGCGCGGCGCTGCCCCTGCCTGGCGGGCGGATGCGGATCGAGTCGGTGGGCAACGCCATCGACATGGGTGCGGCGGTGGCGGCCAACATGCTGGGCGCCGATGCCGCCTACGATCCGAAACCGTGGTTCTGGTCGGACCAGTACGACGTGAAGCTGCAGATCGCCGGGCTGAACACCGGGCATGACCGTGTCGTGGTGCGGCCCGGCGCCCGCGACGGCGAGGGATCGCACTGGTACTTTGCCGGCGACCGGCTGCTGGCGGTGGACGCCATGAACGACGCGCGCGCCTACATGATCGGCAAGCGCCTGATCGAGGCGGGCCGGTCGGCCGACCCCGAGACACTGGCCGATCCCGCGGCCGACCTGAAGGCGCTGCTGCGCGCATGAGGCGGGCGTCGTGAGAATCGTCGGCGGCCGGTTCCGGGGCCGCGCCCTCGCGGCCGTGGGCAAAGGCGATCCTGCCGCCCACCTGCGCCCCACGACCGACCGCGTGCGCGAAAGCCTGTTCAACGTGTTGTCGGGCGGGAAATTCGGCGATCCGGTCACCGGTGCCGCGGTGCTCGACGTGTTCGCCGGGACCGGCGCCCTGGGGCTCGAGGCGCTTTCGCGCGGCGCGGCCGCCGTCACCTTCCTCGAGAAGGGGCGCAAGGCGCAGGCCATCCTGCGCCGCAATCTCGACCTGCTGGGTGTAGAGGCCGAGGCGACGCTGATCTCCCGCGACGCCACCCGCCCCGGCCCGGCGCCCGGCGCCCACGACCTGGTCTTCCTCGACCCGCCCTACGGCACCGGCCTGGGCGAACGGGCCATGACCGCGCTGCTGGACGGCGGTTGGATCGCGCCCGGCGCTCTGGTGGTCTGGGAAGACCCGCGTGCGCCGACGCTGCCTGCCGCACTGACCCAGATCGACCAGCGGCGCTATGGCGACAGCATGATCACCTTCGCCCGCCACGACGAGCCCAACGCCTGACCCGCCGTCCGGGCCCGAACGGGCCGGGAAACCCCATCACTGGTCCGTAAATACTCATGGCCGACCATTTCCGGTCGGGCGCGGCGTCCGGGGTGTCGCGATCCATTCCCACGACCAGCCCGGCCCAGTCCATTCGCTTAACGGCCCATCATCACTGGTCCGAGGATACCTCTGCCGAAGGTCGGAGACTGGCGCGACGCTGCCGTGGTGGCGCCCACGAAAAAACCCCGGCGCGGGAGGATGCGCCGGGGTTCAGTGTTCACCTTGGGGTGCAAGGGAGGAGGAATTACCCCTTGGTGAATTCCGGGTAGGCTTCCATGCCCAGCTCGCTCTGGTCGAGCCCGGCGATCTCGGCCTCTTCGCTGACGCGGATGCCCATCACGCCCTTCAGGATGAAGAACAGGACAAGGCTGACCACGAAGACGAAGATCCCGATGGCCGCGAAGCCGATGATCTGGGTGATGAAGCTGGTGCCGTCGGTGTAGAACGGAACGGCCAGGGTGCCCCAGAAGCCCGCGATCAGGTGGACCGGGATGGCGCCGACGACGTCGTCGATCTTCATCTTGTCCAGCATCGGCACGGTGAAGACCACGATCACGCCACCGATGGCACCGATCCACAGGGCACCGAAGAGCGTCGGGTCAAGCGGCCCGGCGGTGATCGACACGAGGCCGGCCAGCGCGCCGTTCAGCACCATGGTCAGGTCGACCTTGCCGTAGGTCAGCTGGGTCAGGATCAGCGCGGCCACCGCACCGGCCGAGGCGGCCATGTTGGTGTTGGCGAAGATCCGGCCCACGTCGGTGATGTCGCCGACGGTGCCCGCGGCCAGCTGCGAGCCGCCGTTGAAGCCGAACCAGCCCAGCCACAGGATGAACGTGCCGAGCGTGGCGAGCGCCAGGTTCGAGCCGGGCATCGGGTGGATGCGGCCGTCCTTGCCGAACTTGCCAAGGCGCGGACCCAGCACGATGGCACCGGCCAGGGCGGCGAAGCCACCTGTGGCGTGCACCAGGGTCGAACCGGCGAAGTCGCTGAAGCCCATCTCGCTCAGCCAGCCGCCGCCCCACTGCCACGACGCCTCGATCGGGTAGATGAAGCCGGTCAGGATGGCGACGAAGATCAGGAAGGGCCACAGCTTGATGCGCTCGGCCAGCGTGCCCGACACGATCGACGCGGTGGTGGCGCAGAACATCAGCTGGAAGAAGAAGTCGGACGCGACCGACGCGTAATCCAGCGCAGCGGCATCGGCGCCGAGACCCACGGGCTCGAGCGAGGTCGGCGAGATCAGGATGCCGATATAGCCCGCGACGGTCCAGCCATCACCGGGATACATCAGGTTGAAGCCCACGAACCAGTACATGATCGACGCGATGGAGAAGAGCGCGATGTTCTTGGTCAGCTGCGTGGTCACGTTCTTCGACCGCACGAGGCCGGCCTCGAGCATGGCAAAGCCCGCCGCCATCCAGAACACCAGGAAGCCGCCCACGAGGAACAGCAGCGTGGTCATGATGTAGGGGCCGATCTCGTCGAAGCCCGGCGCGGCGGCGTCCTGGGCAACGGCCGCCAGCGGCACGAGCGTGGCCACGGCGGACAGGGGGAGAAGTTTCTTCAGTTGCATTCGTCGTTATCCTTCAGGCTGTGCCGTTTAGATGGCATCGTCGTTGGTTTCGCCGGTCCGCACGCGGATGGCGCTCTGGACGTCCAGCACGAAGATCTTGCCGTCGCCGATCTTGTCGGTCTTCGCGGTGGTCGCGATGGTGTCGACGACCTGATCGACCATGCCTTCGCTCACCACGATCTCGAGCTTGATCTTCGGCACGAAGTTCACGGCGTATTCGGCACCGCGGTAGATCTCGGTATGGCCCGACTGCGACCCAAAGCCCTTGATCTCGGTGACCATCATCCCGCGCACGCCGATTGCGGTCAGCGCCTCGCGGACCTCCTCGAGCTTGAACGGTTTGATCGCTGCAATGATGAGTTTCACGTGTCTGTCCCTTGTCGTTGCGATGAGCCGGCCCACGGGCCTTGCACGTGAGAGAGAGTGAAAGCCCCTGAATCGGCAAGAAAGCGCCCCATGCGCGGACGCCTCAGAAAGGGACAAACGCACAATTTTTGCACAAATTAGTCGGACAGTCTAAAAATTAGGCGGAAACGAATCCGCCATCAGGCTTGCATCCGCGTTCCGCATCGCCAGATCAGGCGCTATGCTCTCGCGAAAGAGCAGGACAGATAAAAGGGATCGGCCATGGCCAGTTCCGGCAAGGGCAAAGGCCCCCTCGTCGCGCATCGCCGCACCCGGCAGGCGAACAAGACAAAGCCGACCAAGCGCAAACCGGCGCGCGCCACCGCGCGGCGGACGCGCCGCCGTGGGCCCCTGGGCTGGATCGCGGCCCTTTTCTCGTGGGTGCTGCGCCTATTCGGGCGTCTCGTGCTGCGCGGCGTGGCGGTTGTCGCACTGCTCGTCGGCCTTGCCACTTTCTATATCTACACGACCCTGCCCCCGGTGACCGAGGTGCTGGATGGCCGTGCCAAGGGATCGGTCACCATGCTCGACCGCGACGGCGACGTTTTCGCCTGGCGGGGCGAACAGTTCGGCGGCCAGATCGATGCGCAGACGATCTCGCCCCACCTGAAGAACGCCATCATCGCCACCGAGGATCGCCGCTTCTACAGCCATTTCGGCGTCTCTCCGCGCGGCATCGCCAGCGCCGTGCGCATCAATCTGCGCGAAGGCCGCGGGCCGCTGTCGGGGCATGGCGGCTCGACCATCACGCAGCAGTCGGCCAAGCTTCTGTGCCTCGGCGTGCCCTATGACCCAGATACGTGGGAGTCCGAGGCCGATTACGAGGCCGACTGCCGTCGCGGGTCGCTGTGGCGCAAGGCCAAGGAGGCGATCTACGCCCTGGCGATGGAAGCCAAGTATTCCAAGGACGAGATCCTGACCATCTACGTGAACCGCGCCTTCCTCGGCGCCGGGTCGCGCGGGTTCGAGGCCGCGGCGCAGCGCTATTTCGGCAAGTCCGCCAACGATGTCACCCCGGCCGAGGCGGCGATGCTGGCCGGCCTTTTGGTGGCGCCCACCCGCTATGCCCCGACCAACGACCTCGAGCGCAGCCAGGACCGCGCGACCCTGATCGTCAGCCTCATGGAGGAACAGGGGTACCTGTCCGAGGCCGAGGCCCAGCGCGCCCGCAACAATCCCGCCGTCCTGTCCGAGGCGGCCGAGGCGCGGGCCGGCGGCTATTTCGCCGACTGGGTCATGGGCGCGGCCCCCGATTTCCTGACGCGCAAGACCACCGAGGACGTGATCCTGCGCACCACGTTCGACCCGCGCATCCAGACGGCGGCCGAATCGGCCCTGCGCGAGGTGTTCGAGACCAAGGTCTCACCTTCGTCGAAGGCGCAGGCCGCCATCGTGGTGATGAGCGCCGACGGCGCCGTGCGTGCCATGGTCGGCGGGCGCAAGTTCAAGGGCGTTGCCGGGCAGTTCAACCGCGCCACCATGGCCAATCGGCAGCCGGGCTCGGCCTTCAAGCCGTTCGCCTATGCCGCCGCGCTGGACATGGGCTATTCGCCGCTGGACCAGATCGTGGACGAACCGATGTCGTTGCAGATCCCCGGTTCGGGTGACTGGTCGCCGCAGAACTATACCCGCGACTTTGCCGGTCCGATGACCATGGCCGACGCCCTGAAGGACAGCCGCAACATCCCCGCCATCAAGGTGACCGAGGCCGTGGGCCGCGACGTGGTGCGCCGGGTGGCCAGCGATTTCGGGCTGGAATCGGACCTGGCCTCGGGCCCCGCGCTGGCCCTGGGCGTTTCCGAGACGACGCTGCTGAACATGACCGGCGCCTATGCCGGTATCCTGAACGGCGGTACCTCGGTCGAGCCCTACGGCATCCTCGAATTGCGGCTGAAGGCCAACGACGAGCCATTGATGGGCCAGGAAGGCGGTCTGGGCGAGCGCGTGATCTCGGAAAATGCCGCGCGGCAGCTGGTCTGGATGATGTCCCGCGTGATCGACGAAGGCACCGGCCAGCGCGCCCGCCTGGACGGGCGCGAGGCCGCGGGCAAGACCGGCACCACGCAGGAGGCGCGCGACGCCTGGTTCCTGGGCTTCACCGCCGATTACGTGGTGGGCGTCTGGATGGGCTACGACGACAACACCCCGCTGACCGGCGTGACCGGCGGCGGCCTGCCCGCCGACATCTGGCGCGAGACGATGGTGCGCATCAATCGCGACGTGCCCCCGCGCCCCCTGCCGATGAGCCCGCCGGCCGGCGTGTCGGGCCAGGGACAGGCGCCGCGCTACGAAGGTCAAAGCGCCGGTGCCCAAAGCGGCGGTCAACCGCAGGGTCAGCCGCGCAACCTCGGCCCGGTGCGACAGCCCAGCGTGGGCGACGTGGCCGACCAGATCATCAACGACGTGCTGGGCAAGATTTTCGGCAACTGACCCGGCGGGTCCGAATTCTCGCAGAGGATTCGCGCGTCCGGCTCTGCCCTAGCTGCGGACCGACGTGCATTTCAGACCGCCGCCCTCGTCGTCGCGGGCCCAGGCGTCGCTGCGCGTGAGGCCGCCGGCCTCGGCGAAGCGGCGACCGTCCTGCACCGCGCCCAGGGCGGGCGTGCCCATTCCGGGCGTCAGCCGCGCGCGCAGGAACGACATGGGGTGGCGGCGCAGGGTCAGGCGCATGGCGACGTAATCCTCGATCACCTGCTCGCCCTCGGTCATCTGCGGCAGGTAGGCGGCGGGCTCGACAATGCCCTCGCCGTCCATGTCCCCGCCGAACAGCGGCAGCGGCTCGGTCCCGTGCAGCGCCTTGGCGGCCCAGATGGCCTCGCGCCGGCTAAGGCCCAGCCCTGCGAAGGCGTCCGCCTCGGCCAGCGCGCGCAGCGACCGCTGGCACAGCCCCGCGCGGCGCCACAGATCCTCGACCTGCACGTAACCGTTGCCGCGCGCCGCGGTGATCCAGTGCGCCTCGGCCTCGCGCATGGCCTTGATCTGGCGGAACCCCAGACGCAGCGCCAGACCACCCTTGGCGTCGGGTTCCATCACGTTGTCCCAGAAGCTGGCGTTGACGCAGACGGGCCGCACCTCGACCCCGTGTTCGCGGGCGTCCCGCACGATCTGCGCGGGGGCGTAGAACCCCATGGGCTGCGCGTTCAGCAGGGCGCAGGCGAAGATGCCGGGATGGTGCCGCTTGACCCAGGCCGAGGCATAGACCAGCAGCGCGAAGCTGGCCGCGTGGCTTTCGGGGAAACCGTAGCTGCCGAACCCCTCGATCTGGGCGAAGCAGCGTTCGGCGAAGTCGCGGTCGTAGCCGTTGTCGCGCATCCCTTTCAGGAAGCGGTTCCGGAACTCGCTGATATTGCCGAGCTTCTTGAAGGTGGCCAGCGCCCGGCGCAGGCGGTCGGCCTCGTCCGGAGTGAAGCCCGCGCCGATGATGGCGATCTGCATCGCCTGCTCCTGGAACAGCGGCACGCCCAGCGTCTTGCCCAGCACCCGGCCCAGCGCGTCCGAGGGGAATGTCACCTCCTCCTCGCCCGCGCGGCGGCGCAGGTAGGGATGCAGCATGTCGCCCTGGATCGGGCCGGGCCGGATGATCGCCACCTCGATCACAAGGTCGTAGAAGGTGCGCGGCCGCATCCGGGGCAGGAAGTTCATCTGCGCCCGGCTTTCCACCTGGAAAACGCCAAGGCTATCGGCCTTGCACAGCATGTCGTAGGTCGCGGGATCCTCGGGCGGCAGGCTGGACAGCGTGTACTCGGTCCGGTGATGCCGCTGGATCAGGTCGAACGCCTTGCGCAGGCACGACAGCATCCCCAGCGCCAGCACGTCGACCTTGAGGATCCCCAGGCTGTCGATGTCGTCCTTGTCCCAGCAGATGACCGTCCGGTCCTCCATGCTGGCATTTTCCACCGGGACCAGTTCGTCCAGCCGGCCCTCGGTGATGACGAAGCCGCCCACGTGCTGGCTCAGGTGGCGCGGGAAGCCGATGATCTGGAAGATCAGTTCAAGCGTCAGGCGCAGCCGCTTGTCGCGCGGGTCGAGCCCGATTTCCGCCATGCGGTGCGCCTCGAGCCCGTTGGTGCCGAAGAACCCCCAAAGCTGCGACGAGAGCGATGCCAGCGTGTCGTCGGTCAGGCCCATGGCGCGCCCCACCTCGCGGATGGCGCGCTTGGCGCGATAGTGGATCACCGTGGCGCACAGCCCGGCGCGGTGGCGGCCGTAGCGGTCGTAAATGTGCTGGATCACCTCCTCGCGGCGCTCGTGCTCGAAATCCACGTCGATATCGGGCGGCTCGTCCCGCGCCTCTGAGACGAAACGCTCGAACACCATGGTCCCGATCTCGGGGGAAACCGAGGTCACGCCAAGGCAGTAGCAGACCACCGAGTTCGCCGCGCTGCCCCGCCCCTGGCACAGGATGTCGCGCGACCGCGCGAAGCTGACGATATCGTTCACGGTCAGGAAATACGGCTCGTATCCCAGCTTGCCGATCAGCGTCAGCTCGTGCTCGAGCAGCTGGGCCACGTGGTCCGGCGCGCCCGAGGGATAGCGCCACTCCAGCCCCTTCAGCGCCAGCCGCCGCAGCCGGTCCGACGCCGATTCGCCGTCGGCCACCTCGGACGGGTATTCATAGCGCAGCTCGTCCAGCGAGAAGGTGCAGCGCGCGGCCAGCGCGGCGGCGCGGTCCCATGCCTTTTCGTGCTCGCCCAGCAGGCGCCGCATCTCGGGGCCCCCGCGCAGGCGCTGCTCGGCATTGGCCAGCGACGCCCGGCCCAGCGCGTCCACCCGCGTGCCGGTGCGGATCGCGGTCAGCACGTCGGCCAGCCGCCGCCGCGCGCCGTGGTGCATCATCGGCCGTGCGCTGGCCACCGTTGGCACGCCCAGATCCGCGGCGGCGCTGGTGGCGCGGGCCCAGCGCGCGGGGTCCTGCCCGTCATAGCGGGGCGACAGGCACAGGCTCACCTGCCCGGGAAACCGGCCCGCCAGCCGCGCCGCCTGCTTGCGCCAATCGGACGGCCCGCCGGGATGGACGATCAGCTCGCAGCCCGAGCCCCAGTCCAGAAGATCGTCAAGACGAACCTGGCAGCTGCCCTTCTCGGCCCGAAGCCGCCCGAGCGAAATCAGGCGGCACAGCCGGCCCCAGCCGTCGCGGTCGCGGGGGATGACGGTGACTTGCAAGTCACGGTCGGTGTCGATGCGCGCCGCCGGGATCAGCCGCGGCACGGTGGTGATGTCTGCGCTGGGCGGCCTGGGCAGGCCCGGTGGCGCGGGCGGGCCGATCAGCTCGGCCTCGGCCCTGAGCTTCACCATGCGCCGCAGCTCACGCGCGCGGGTATGGGCGCGCACGATGCCGGCCACGCTGTTCTCGTCGGCGATGGCGATGGCCGACAGCCCCAGCAGCCCCGCCCGGTCCACGTATTCCTCGGGGTGGGACGCCCCGGTGAGGAAGGTGAAGTTGGACGTGGCCGACAGCTCGACAGATGCGGTGGCGGGGCGACTCATGCCGCCAGTATGTTCTATTTTTGTTCTTCGGTGGAGTCGTTTTGCCGCGCCCCGCGACACGATGCCCCAGACTCTAGCCGTCGGTGTCGCAGGCCCCGCCCGTGTGGCAGTCGGCGACCCGGGCCACCTGCTCTGAATTTGGGTTCTGGAACAGCCATTGCGGGCAGGGGCCGAGATCCAGCACCAGCCGCCCGTCTTCGTGGCGCAGGAAGATCAGCAGGTCGCGATCCTGCGGCGGTGGCTGTCCGCACCACTCGGACAAGCAGGTGATGTTCAGCTGGACGGGCCGCGCAATGGGGCGCGCGAAGCCGTCAGGGCCCAGCGCGCGGCCCCGCATCCGCGCGGCGATGCGCAGATCACGCGAGGGGGTGTGCGAAGAGATCGGGGTTCCGGCCCTGATGCGGCCCAGAACCACCGTGTAGAAATCGTCGGAGGCGTCCGCGTCGAGATAGCTGCGCACCACGTCCGGCGCGCGGCAGGACAGCGCCAGGGCCGGTCCCGCCGCGAGGCAGGCCACCAGGGCGCCGAAGATCGCCGCCCGGATCACAGCCTGTCGCGGAAGGCGGCGAACACGGCGTGGTAGATGTCGCGCTTGAAGGGCACGATCTGGTCGATCAGCGCGTCGGGATCGGTCCAGCGCCACGCCGAGAACTCGGGGTGGTCGGTGTCGATGCGCACGTCATCGTCGCTGCCCCGGAACCGCAGCAGGAACCATTTCTGCTTCTGACCGCGATACTTGCCGCCCCAGACCTTGCCCAGCAGGTCGTCGGGCAGGTCGTAGAACAGCCAGTCGTCCGTCGCCGCCTCGACATCGACAAGGGCGGGCGCGATGCCGGTTTCTTCCTGGAGCTCGCGCAGGGCGGCGGTCTGCGCGTCCTCGCCCGGGTCGATCCCGCCCTGCGGCATCTGCCATGCGCCCGAAGCGTGGTCGATCCGCTGGCCCGCGAAGACGTGGCCGGCCGGGTTGGCCAGGACCACGCCCGCGCAGGGACGATAGGGCAGATCTTCGGCTTTGACGGCCACGCTTACTGGCCGCCCGGGCTCAGCGCCGACAGGCCCTTGAGGATGTCGATGGCATAGGCCAGCTGGTAATCCTCGTTGCGCAGCTCGGCGGCCTCCTCGGCGGCTTCCTGCTCCTGCAGGATGATCTCGCGCTGATCGTCGGTGACCGAGTCGTTGCTGATCGCGCCGCGCAGGTCCGCCTCGGACCGGCGCTGGAAGGGGCTCGTCTCTTCCTCGGACTCGTCTTCCTCGGGGGTTGCGGCGGGCTGCTGCACCACGATGTCGGGCGACACGCCCAGCGCCTGGATCGACCGGCCCGACGGGGTGTAGTAGCGCGCGGTGGTCAGGCGCATGGCGCCCTCGCCCCTCAGCGGCATGACCGTCTGAACCGAGCCCTTGCCGAAGGACTTGGTGCCGACGACGATGGCGCGGCGGTGGTCCTGCAGCGCGCCGGCGACGATCTCGGACGCCGAGGCCGAGCCGCCGTTGATCAGCACGACGATGGGCTTGCCCTCGGTCAGGTCGCCCTCGGTGGCATTCACCCGTTCGCTGTCCTGCACGTCGCGGCCGCGGGTCGAAACGATTTCCCCTTCTTCGAGGAACGCGTCGCTGACCTGGATCGCCTGGGTCAGAAGGCCCCCGGGGTTGTTGCGCAGGTCGATGACGAAGCCGTTGACGTTCTGCATGCCGCCGGCGGCCTCGACCTGCTCTTCCAGGCTCTCGACCAGCTTGGGATAGGTCTGGTCGCTGAAAGTGATGACCCGCAGCACCACGGTGTCGCCCACCAGGCGCGACCGCACCGCCGTCAGCTCGATCGTGTCGCGGATGATCGACACGTCGAAGGGTTCGTCGACGCCCTCGCGCACGACGGTGACGACGATCTCGCTGCCCACCGGGCCGCGCATCAGGGCCACGGCGTCGTCCAGGGTCAGGCCCAGAAGAGACTCGCCGTCGACATGGGTGATGAAGTCGCCGGCCTGCATGCCTGCGGCGTCGGCTGGGGTGTCGTCCATGGGCGACACGACCTTCACGAAGCCCTCTTCCTGGGTCACCTCGATGCCGAGACCGCCGAATTCGCCGCGCGTCTGGGTGCGCATCTTCTGCGCGTCATCGGGCGAGAGATAGCTGGAATGCGGGTCGAGCGAGGTCAGCATCCCGTCGATGGCGGCCTCGATCAGGTCACCCTCGTCGACCTCTTCCACGTATTGCGCGCGGATCCGTTCGAAGATGTCGCCGAACAGGTCCAGCTGCTCGTAGACGCTGGAGCGATTGGCGTTTTCCTGCGCGATCAGCGGCCCTGCGATCTGCGTGGTCAGAAGCACCCCGGCCAGCGTCCCGCCGAGGGCGGCCATTACGAACTTTCTCATTAGCCTCGTCCTATTCTTCCTGCGCGGTGAACCAGTCTGCGGGGTCCACCGGGCCGTCATCCGATCTCAGTTCCACATAAAGCCTTTGTGGCGCCGTTTGACCAGCGCCGGCTTCGTCGCGGGCTTCGTCAGGGGCCGGGGTCTCGGCACCCGGCATCAGGCCCAGCGGCGCATCGGCCCCGACGATTTGTCCGGGCGCACCGTAGACCACGTCGAGCCCGGCAAGAACCAGCAGATAGCCTTCGGCGGGCTCAAGCAGCATCACGTTTCCGTAGTCGAGAAGCGGGCCGCGATACCGGATCGTCGCAGGCCATGGCGCCGTCACAAGCGCGCCCGGCGCGGTGTCGATGACCCAGCCCGGCCGCGTGATCCCCGCCGCGTCGCGGTCGCCGAATCCCAGCCGCACCCGTCCCGCCACCGGCAGGTCCAGGCTGCCTTTCGCGCGCAGGAAATCGGCCGCCTCGGTCGCGGCCGGCCCGGCTGGCAGGTTGGCGGCGAAATCCCGGAGACTGCGCGCATCGGTCGCAAGGCGGGCCATGGCGGTCTCGTCCTCGGCCACGCGGTCGGGACGGTCGACGCGATCGGCCACCGCCTTGGACAGTGCGGCGCGCGCCGTCTGGATCTGGGACAGGCCGTCGGCCAGGTCGGCCTCGGCGCTTTGTTGCACCGCGCGCAGGCTGGCGATGTTGCGAAGGTCGGTGGTCAGCGCCTCAAGCCTTGCGGCCAGCGCGGGCGTCAAGTCGGCCATCAGGATACCCGCGCGGGCCGTGTTCACCGGCCCCTCGGGATGCAGCAGCAGCGACACCTCGGGCGCGCCGCCCATGACCTGCAACGCGCCAAGGAGCCGCCCCAGCTGATCACGCTCGGCATCCAGCCGCGCCGTGATGCGCGCCTCGTCCTCGCCCGCGCGGCGCAACCCGGCGCGCAGGGCGGACAGCCCGTCCTCGTAGGCCTGCACGGTGCGCGTCAGCGCGGCCACCCGGTCGCGCGACGACTCGGCCGCCTCAAGCGACTCGGCGGCCCGCGACAGGGCCTGCGCCGCGCGATCGGCCATGCTGGCCGCGTCGGATTGCGCCACGGCCGGACCGGCCAGGCAAAGCGACAGGCAAAGCGCGCGCAGCATCAGCGGATCAGGCTTTTCCCGGTCATCTCGTCTGGCTGCGGCAGGCCCATGAGCTCCAGCAGTGTCGGCGCCAGGTCCGCCAGCCGGCCATCGGCCAGCGCGGCGCCCTCGGGACCGCCGACCAGCATCACCGGCACCAGGTTGGTGGTGTGCGCGGTATGTGGCCCGCCCGTCTCGGGATCGGTCATGACTTCGCAATTGCCGTGGTCGGCGGTGACGATCATCGCGCCGCCGGCCTTCTCCAGCGCGTCGAGCACGCGGGCAAGACCCTGATCCACCGCCTCGCAGGCGGCGATGGCGGCATCCAGGTCACCGGTATGACCCACCATGTCGGGGTTGGCGTAGTTGCAGACGATCAGGTCGTAGCCCTTCTCGATCGCCTCGACGAAACGGTCGGTGACCTCGGCCGACGACATCTCGGGCTGCATGTCATAGGTCGCGACCTTGGGCGACTTGGGCATGGCGCGATCCTCGCCGTCCTCGGGCGATTCCTTCCCGCCGTTCAGAAAGAAGGTGACGTGCGGGTATTTCTCGGTTTCGGCCAACCGGAACTGGCTGAGCCCGTGCTTGGCCACCCACTCGCCCAGCGTGTTCACCAGCTTGCGCTTGGGAAAGACGGTCGAGAAATAGGCGTTGTGGTCCTGGCTGTACTCGACCATGCCCAGCCGTGCGTTCAGCTGCGGCCGGTCCGAGACATCGAAGCCGTCGAAATCGGGCGCACCGATGGCGGCAAGGATCTCGCGCGCGCGGTCGGCGCGGAAGTTCAGGCAGAAGAACCCGTCACCATCGGCCATGCCCGCGTAATCGCCGATGACCGTGGCCGGGATGAACTCGTCGGTCGTGTCCGTGTCGTAGGCCTGGCTGACGGCGGTGTCCGCATCGGCTGCCGTCGCTTTGCCCTTGCCGGCGACCATCGCGCGGTAGGCGGTTTCAACCCGTTCCCAGCGGTTGTCGCGGTCCATGGCGTAGTAGCGCCCGATCACCGTGCCGATGCGGGCACCTTCGGGCAGGTTGTCCTGCAGGTGCCGCATGAAATTGCGGGCCGATTTCGGCGCCACGTCACGCCCGTCTGTGATGGCGTGGATGACGATGGGAATGTTCGCATTGGCAATGATACGCGCCGCGGCAAGGACGTGGTCCACGTGCCCGTGTACGCCCCCGTCCGAAACCACGCCCATCAGGTGCGCCGTCCCCTCGGATGCGCCCAGGTTGGTGATATAGGCCTGCAAGGCCGGGTTCTCGGCAAAGCTGCCATCCTCGATCGCCAGGTCGATCTGGCCCAGGTCCATCGCCACCACGCGGCCCGCGCCGATATTGGTGTGACCGACCTCGGAATTGCCCATCTGGCCCTTGGGCAGGCCGACGTCGGGGCCGTGGGTGGTCAGCCGCGCCTCGGGGCCCGCGTCGCGGATCCGGTCGAAATTGGGGGTCTTCGCCAGCGCGGGGGCGTTCGCGTCGGTCTCGTCCCGCGCGCCCCACCCGTCGAGGATGCAAAGGACGACTGGCTTCGGTGCGGTCATGGCTTGCTTTCCCGTCTTTGGCTGTGCCGCCGTTCTATCGTGCCGGCCGCCGGGGTGAAAGCGTCGCGCGGCCTATTCGCGATGGTAGGGCGCGCCCGACAGGATCGACACCGCGCGATACAGCTGTTCGGACAGCATCACGCGGGCCAGCATGTGCGGCCAGACCATGCGCCCGAGGCTGAGCCGCGCATCGGCGCGCTTGCGCAAGTCAGGGTGCAACCCGTCCGCGCCGCCGATCAGGAAGGCAGCCGCGGGCCGGCCCTCGTCCCGCCAGCGGGCGAGCAGGTCGGCGAATTCGGGGGAGCTGAGCGTCTTGCCGCGTTCGTCCAGCGCGCAGATCACCGCACCGTCCGGGATGGCGGGGGCCAGCGCGTCGGCCTCGGCCTCCATCCCGCTGGTCTTGCGGGTCTCGACCTCGTGCTCGGCCAGGGGACCGAGCGACAAGGGCCGTCCGGCGCGGTCGAAGCGGGCCGCGTAATCGTCGATCAGGCTGCGCTCGGGGCCGGGCCGTATCCGGCCCACGGCGCACAGATGGACCTTCACCTGGGGGTCAGGCGCGGCCCAGGGCGTCGGTCGGGCCGAGCCACATCTTTTCCAGCTGGTAGAACTCGCGCACCTCGGGTCGGAACACGTGCACGATCACGTCGCCGGTATCGATCAGCACCCAATCGCCGCCGTCCTTGCCCTCGACCTTGCAGAGCCGACCGAAGTCGTGCTTCAGCCGATCGACCAGCTTGTCGCTGATCGACGCGACCTGGCGCGACGAGCGGCCCGAGCAGATGACCATGAAATCGGCCATTTCGGATTTGCCGCGCAGATCGATCTGCACGACCTCCTGGGCCTGGTCGTCATCGAGGGATTTCAGGATTTCCGCCAGCAGCGCATCGGGCTGCAAGGGCGTTTCGGACAGGGGCGCGGACGTGCGCTGATCCGGGTGTGCGACCTGGCTGGTCGCGGTCTGGGTAGCAGACAGGACGATGTCCTCCTTCGTGGCTGCGCCGTCTGGCCACGACGCGGGCATAGGCAAAGGATAATCATCGCGTGGCGCGATTCCAACAGCGGCGTTCGCCGAGATCGCGGACGCAGCGGGTATTTTGCGCCAATTATGCACCTTTCCGCCGCCCATCCGGCCATCCGGCTGGCCCAGCGGCTGTTTCGGGCCACGATAACCCTATGTTAAGCTCTGGAAGTAACGATCAGAACGGAGGCCGCCATGGCCACCATCCTGGGCCCGGGGCTGAACTGGCGGATCTGGTACCATGCCGCCAAGGGTGTGTTTTTCGAGCTGAACAACAACAACCTGGGCCTGATTTCGGCCGGGGTGGCCTTTTACGGCATGCTTGCGATCTTCCCCTCGGTCGCCGCGGTCATCGCGATCTGGGGCTTTTTCGCCGATCCGCTGACCGTTGCCGAGCAGTTGGATGTTCTGCGCGGTTTCGTGCCCGGCGATGCCTACGCCATCCTCGACCAGCAAGTCAGTGCGCTGATCAATGCCAACTCGAGCACGCTGGGATGGGCCACGGTGATTTCGCTGGGCGCCGCCATCTGGTCGTCGCGGGCGGGTGTCGCCGCGCTGATCCGGGGTCTGAACGCCATCTACCGCGAAAGGAACCGCGAAGGCCTGCGCCAGATCGCGGCGGCCTTCGGCGTGACCTTCCTTCTGATCGGTGTCGCGCTGATCGCGCTGGCGTGCGTCGTGATCCTGCCCATCGTGCTGGCCATCCTGCCGCTGGGGCCGATCACGACTTTGCTGATCGCATCCGCGCGCTGGATCATCGCGCTGGGCGTCGTGGTCGGAGCGCTGGGCGTGGTCTATCGCTATGGCCCCAACCGACGACATGCCCGTCCCGGCTGGCTGACGCCCGGGGCGATCGTGGCGATCATCATCTGGGGCGCGATTTCCTACGGGTTCTCGTATTACCTGTCGAACTTCGGCAACTACAACCAGATCTACGGCGCGCTGGGCGCGGTCATCGCGTTGCTCATGTGGCTGTATCTCAGCGCGTTTTCGGTCCTTCTGGGCGCGTCGCTGAACGCCGAGCTCGAGCTGCGCACGCGCGAGGACAGCACCAAGGGTCCCGAGCGGCCCATGGGCGAACGCGAGGCGCGGGTCGCCGACACCCTGATCGAGGATTGAGGCTCAGATCAGGGGGCGCACCTTGCTCTCCATCTCGTCCATGACGGCAAGCTGGCGCAGACCTTCCCGGTCGAAGATACGCACGACACCCTCGGCCCAGCTGGCCAGCCCCCGGTCACGCAGTTTCGCAAGGGTCTTGTTGGTGTGGACCAGTGACAGGCCCAGCGCGTCGGCCAGGTCCTGCTGGCGGAACGGGAAAGAGAATATCCCGTTATCGACACGGCCCAGTTGCCGGAAACGGTCGTGGATGACCACCAATGCCCAGGCCAGGCGTTCCAGGGCGGACCGCTGCCCCACCGTCGCCAGGGCCGAGCCCAGGAAATGCTCCTCGCTGCAGACCAGCCAGGTCATGTCGAAGGCCCGTTCGGGATGGTTGCGGAACAGGGTCCAGATATCCGAGCGCCGGAAAACACATAGCGTCATCGGCGTGGTCGCCTCGATCGAGTAGCCGATATCATCGAGCATGGCGTCCTGCATGCCGATGAAGTCGCCCGGCATCACGAAATTGGTGATCTGCCTCCGCCCGTCTTCCAGCGTCCGGAACCGCACGCCCATGCCGTCCAGCACCGTGAAAAGCTGCGGGCTTTTCGCCCCCTCGATGACCACGGCCTGCCCGGCACTCACGTCGATCTCGCCCACCTTGAAGTGCGACATGAACTCGAGTTCTTCCGGCGAGAGGCTTTCGAAGCCCGGAAGGCGACGAAGTGGGCAGTTGCTACAGTCGGTCGGCATGAAGTTTCTCGTTGGGATACGTCATACTTTAATGCAAGGCTTCTCGCGGTCTATCAAGAAGCGATAAAAGCGCTCGTACCAGACACCATTCCGGAAATTGCCCATGCCGATCGTTCTCATTGTCGAGAATGTTCCCGTCGTTTCAGAAGATATCGCCGAAACCGTTCGAACCCAACTGCCCGACGCCGAGACCATGACCGCCACGTCACTGAAGGATGCGGAGGATATCGTCGTGACCGGAACCGATATCCGGCTCTGCATCGTGTCGGGATCTGCCGCGGCGCCGCGGCTCGAGGGTCTGGCCCGGGCCCTGGCGGAACGCCAGGTGCCCACCGTGGTGATGACCAATCACCAGGTCGTCGTCGACATGTTCGACGAGCGGGCCGAGATCCTGGGCAAGCCGTTCTCGACCCAGATGCTCAGCGACGCGCTGCGCAACCTCAATCTTTCCGACTGATCGCGCGCGCGACCGACAGTCCAAGCATGAAGGCCTGTGCGACATTCGCCGCCGTCAGGGCGCGGGCGCTCGTCTCGTCGGTGGCGGCGTCGGTGGATTTCGTGGGATCCGCCATCTGGCGCGCCTGCTCGCGCGGGATCGCGCGCGGCGGGATCTTGGAATAGGCCAGGATCAGAAGACCGATCACGAAGAAGACGCCGCCCACGATGAGCGACGCGATCAGGCCACCGTAAAGATCGATCAGGTAGATCATGCCGGCGCTGGCGAAAAAGCCGACACCGACCAACGCGAAAAAGCCGCCCAGCGTACCGTACACGGCACGCCGGGCGACGCGCTTGCCCATCAACTGGGCGCGCAGAAGAATCGGGGCGAACACCGATCAGCGGCGGGTCAGGAAGCCGACGATCAGGCCCACCAGGGCGGCGATGCCAAGGGCCGTGGCCGGGTTTTCGCGCACGTATTCCTCGACCTCGTCGACCTTGTGCTCGGCCTCGCTGCGCATGGCGTTGGCCCGGCGGCGCGCTTCGTCGCTGTAGGCGCGGCCCTTGGCGACACCCATGTCCTTGATGGTATCCGTCAGGCGGGCGATGTCGCCCTTCAAAAGCTCGACCTGGCGCGACAGCTCCTCGGTCGACGGCTCCGGCTTGTTGGTGTTCTCAACCATGAAAAAAGTCCCCTTGAACGTCTGAATTCAAGGGGACAATCACTTGGGCTGCGACAAAGTTCCGCAGCGGTTGGGCTCACATCTGTTTGGCCGTCGTTTCGTCGCCATCCGCGGCCAGGCTGGATGCGCGCTCTTCGCCGCGGCGGCGCTTGCGCAGGTGGTGATCGGTCCGCTCCTTGCTGACGATTCCGAAGATCGTCACGGCCCCGAGGGTCAGGAGCGCGAGAAGCACGAGAAGGTAGGTCAGGTCCATAACTGGTCCTTTCAGGTTGCTGGTCGTTGGCTGCCCAATCCACGACAGCGCCCGCCGTTCCGGAACCGCGACGGTCTGTGCGGGTTTGCCACAGGCAGGCACAAAGGAAATATTATGACCATCACCGCACGCACTCTGATGGCCGCCAAGGCCAAGACCGAGGATGGGGATTTCCCGGTGCGCGAGCTGTTCTTCTCCTCGCGTGACTGGACCTTGCGCCACGTGCTGGTCGATCTCGGCGGATGGCTGAGCCGGGAAGAGGTGCTTGTCACCATCCGGCGGTTCGAGAGGCCAGACGACGCCGGCTGGCCCCTTGCCATGTCACGGGCCGAGCTCGACGACGCCCCCATGCTCGACCCGGCGTCCGAGCCTGCGCCCGACCTGCCGCCCGTGGTGATCGGGCCGTTCGGGAACACCTTCTCGCCCCTTCTCGCGGCAACGGTCGGCATGGAGGAGTCCATGCCTGAGACGTCCGGAGACGATGCCCCCTCGGACGTCATGCGCGATGGCAGCGGCCGCGTGTTCCGGTTGGAACGGATGTCCGAGTGGATCGGGCGCGAGACGTTCGGCCCCGAGGGCCCGCTGGGCGAGATCACCGACTTTCGCATGACAGATGATTTTCGCATGACCGACGCCCTGCTGAAGGGCGACGGCATCGTGTCCCTGTCGCGGTTCCGGCGGCTGGCCGACCAGGGCCACGCCGTTTTCGGCTAGACCGGGGCCGCGTCCCGGACCGCGCTGATCTGGTCGCGCGCCTCGTAGCGGGCGGCCGCCGCGTTGACCAACGCCCGGAAGATCGCCCGCTGGCGGTGGGCGTAGAACAGGTGCTCGGGGTGCCACTGCACGCCCAGCGCGAAGGGCGGTTCGACCCGCTCCACCGCCTGGATCATGCCGCCTTCGTCGTGCGCGGCGACCTGCAAACCGTCCCCGAGGACCGACACCGCCTGGCTGTGCAGCGCGTTCACCCGCATGGGCGCCGTGCCCGAATGGCGTGACAGAAGCGTGTCGGGCCGAACGTCGATGTGCTTCTTCGGCAGGATGGTCCAGTGCCGTTCGCTGGCCGTGTAAGTGCCGTAGGCGTCTTGATCGAGCAGCCCGCCCAGCGCGACGTTGATCATCTGCGCACCACGGCAGATGCCCAGGACGGGCTTGCCGGCCGCCATGGCCTCGCCCACCAGGCGCTGCTCCAGCGCGTCCCGCTCGGGGTCGAGCCGGGCGGACGAGATGATCTTTCCGCCGAACAGGTCGGGCGAGATGTCGTCACCGCCGCCGATGATGACGCCATCCACCGCGTCGATGTCGTCGGGCCGGTTGACCCCCCAACGCACCGCACGCCCGCCCGCCAGCCAGACGTTCAGCGCCACCAGCGGGAAGATCCGCCAGCCCGAGCGTTGCGAGGTGGTGACGCCGATCAGGGGTTTCCTCATGGGTGCATCCCGGCGTCGTTCAGGATCTCGGCCGCGCGGTCCCGCCAGCCCCCCGGCAGGTGCAGCACGCCGGAACGGTGGTCCCGCCACGCGGCGCACAGCCGGTCGAGCAGGTCCGCGTCCGCGCCGATCCGCTCGATGGCGCACCAGCGGTTCCATTCCAGCGTGACCGACCAGGCGGGATCGTCGATCCGGCAATCGGGCAGTCGATAATGCCAGGCCGGCCGGGCGGACTTGTGGTCCATCTGCGGAACGGCGGCGACGACGCGGTCGGGCGCGTGCTGCTTCAGGATCGGCAGCAGGTCCAGCGCGTGGTTCCGGCTGGCCGCGTGTTCCAGGTAGGCGTCGGTCAGGGCGTCCATGTCCCAGTCATCGGCCTCGGGCGCGCAGATCGCATCTGTCAGCGCCGCTGGCATGGGGTCGACGAAGGGCAGGATGCGACGGGCCGGATCGATATCCATGCTGTCGCGCAGGCATTCCTCGACCAGGCAGAAGGCGCGCAGGGTCGGCAGGATCGCCGGGACCGACATCGCGGGCAGCGCCACGTTCAGATGCACCCCGAAGCCCAACGCGAACCCGTCCTGCGTGCCCAGCGCGCCGGCGGCGACCAGGGACTCGTTCACCGCCTCGATACGGGCCAGCTCACGCGGTAGCACCGGCTCGGTCACGTATTCCACCGGGATGACCGCGCGGCCCAGGTCGAGGCCCATCTGCGCGATCTTCGACGAGGCGTGATCGCGCAGCTTGGTGTCGAGCAGGATTTCCACCGTGCCCAGGTCCGATCCCTCGACGGTCCATTCGTAGTCGCCGGTCTGCCGCTCGGTCCCGCCAAGGCCATTGGCCAGGATATGGGTGACGGCCCGCTCGTCCAGGCCCCCGAGTTCGACCTCGACGCCGACGCGGCGTGGCGCGCCGTCGTCGGTCTCCGGGCGCGGCAGGTCCTGGGCTTCGGGATGATTCTCGGTCATGGCCTGCCAATCCCGGGCGGCAACGCCCGGTTCCCCGCTCAGACGATTTCGCCCGGAACGCCAGGCAGGGGCATGCCGAACTTGCGGGCCGGACGCACGTCGTAGGGCAGAAGAAAGCTTTCGCGGTTCTCGGGCTGGCGGAACCGGTCTTCCTCGGCCCAGCCGCGGACCTGTTCGATGGCCGAACGCTGCGGATCGAAGGCCCGCTGCCCGGCCCAGTGGGTCAGGGCGCGAGACAGAACGTTGCGCGCGAAATCGCCATCCTTGGTCAGGACGCCGGCCTCGGTGTCCCAGTGCAGCGACCGACCGTTCAGGTTCGCCGACGAGACCAGCGTGCTGCGATCGTCGAAGACACACAGCTTGGCATGGACGTAGATCAGCGGGGCGCCGTCGATCACGTCGCGACCCGGCGGGGGACCGGGCAGTTCGCTGCGCGGCTGGGCGGGCGAGGCGAAATAGGCCCGGTCGCCGAAGGCCTTGGACACCTGTCTCACGCAGCGCGCCTGGAGATACTCGCCGAAGCGCGCATCGACCTTGGTGCGCCGGTGAAAGGCGACATCCTCGGGCGCGGCCGGCAAGACCATGAGCAGTTTGAGATCCGGATGCTGCCCCGCAAGGTCGGACAGGTGCCGGGCCAGCGCGCGGTCGCGGAAGAACTGCGTCTCGAAATAAATCAGATCCCGCGAGGCGGCGGCTTCCTCGAAGATCGTGTCGTTGATCTCGGTCAGCAGCTGGCTGGGCCCGAACGCCGTCAGCGGCCGGTGACGCCGCTTGGACAAGGTCCGCACGAAGCCGCCCTCCCCCGGCGTCGGATCGGCGTCGCCGCGCGTCACGTCGGCCATCGCTTCCAGATGCGCCTCGGCGGCCGCGGCGGCAGGCCCTTCGACGATCATTTGCACGTCGTGCCAGGTCTGTTCGCCCGGGCCGCGGTGCTGCCGCGTGTCGTAGCGGCGCCCGTTCAGGTCCAGCCCGCCGATATAAAGGACGCGCCCGTCCATGACCGCCAGCTTCTGGTGATGCGACACCGGGTGCAGCGGGAACGGCCCGCCGCTGTGTTGTTCGACCAGGTGCTTGGCGCCCACCCGCAGCCAACGATGCGCCCGCCGCAGGTGGCGGAAGCGGGTCAGGCGCGCGGGCGCTTCCAGCCCGTTCAGCGTCTCGCGCAGTTCGGCCAGTTCGCGCGCGACACGCGGCCAGAGCGCAAAGCCGGTCAGCCATCCCACGCGCGCGGGATGCATGGCCGCGCGCGCCCGCAGCGGCGCGGCGTCGGGGCCGGCAAGCTCGGATATCGACGCCATCTGGCGCATGGAAGACCAGCAAACCGCGTGCATCTCGGGCGAGACGATCGGGTCGAAATCCGAAAGCGTCAGGTCGATGCGCACGCCGCGCCGAAGGGTGTGGATCAGCAGGTCGAACCAGTCCTCCCCGATCTCGCGCGCGTTTTCGGAACGCAGCTTGGTCTGCGCGTCGAACACGCGGAAGCCCATGACGATCCGGTCCTGCGCGGCCAGCACGGCCTCTTCGAAGGCGGGAAAGGCTTCCTCTGCCGTCAGCAGCAGCCGGGGGGCGGCCGTGTCTGTCATAGCTCGTCCGTGAATTCGCTGGTGTCGAAGACAAGGGTGACGGTATGGCGTCCTTCCGACTCGCGCACCGTCATCCTGCCGTCCAGCTGCATGACGAACGCCTGCATGAGCTGCGACCCCAGGCCCGAGGCCCCAAGCCCCGCATCGCCGGCGAATCTCGGCCCCAGCGAATTTTCGCAGCAGAGCGTCACCGTGCCTTCGGACTCGGTCAGCCCCAGCTTGATCCAGGGCCGTTCATCCTTTTGCGATCCCACGTATTTGAACGCGTTGGTCAGCGTTTCCGTGACCAGCAATGACAGCGGCACCGCCTGGTCCGGATAGAGCGCCACGGACTGGATGTCGGTCTGCAGGTCGATCGCCCCGTCGCTGACATCCGCGTTGGCGGTGATCTGGTCCACGAGATCGGCGATCAGTTGTGCGCTGTCCACCCGGCTGAGCACGTTGGCGCGATAGAGGTTCCGGTGGATCGTCGCCAGGCCCAGCACGCGGTCCTGCAGGCGGCGGATCAGGCTGCGCGTCTCCTCGGACGTGGTCTTGCGCAACTGCATGTTCATCATCGACGAGATCAGTTGCAGGTTGTTCTTCACGCGGTGGTGGACCTCTTTCAGCAGCACGTCCTTCTCGTGCAGGCTGTTCTCGAGATCGGCCTCATCGCGCAGGATGCGTTCGGTCAACTGCTCGAACGCCTCGACCACCTCGCGCAGTTCGCTGGGCAGGTCGCCGCCGTCGCGGAACGGCAGGACGCGGCGCGTCGTGGTGAAGGCGCGGATGCGCAGCCGCAGCTGGCGGATGTGGCGCACCACCAGCCGGTGCACGGCGAAATAGGCCACCCCGATGCTGACCAGCCACATGAGCAGCGGGAACAGGATCGCGCTGGCCGCTGTCAGCCCCCCCGTCGAAACGGCCGAGGACCGCCAGATCGACATCGCGAAGATCTCGCCGGGGATAATTGGGACGGTGGTGTAGATGTAGGACCTGCCGTCCGGCCCCTCCTCGACGATCTGTCGGGCGCCACCGAAGATCGCGCCTCGGAAACGGTCGAAATCGGGCAACAGGGGCAGAATGTCGGTCATGCTTGCAGCGCTGGCGAGGCTCAGGACCTCGCCCGTCCGCGTCATGGTGAGGGTGGCCAGGGGCGACTCGATCCCGGCCTCTTCGCTTCCGATATTCAGCGGTGCCTGCGGGATCGAGACGCCGAAGAACCCGATCGATCGCCCATCGATACGAACGGGCTCGACGACCGAGACGACGGGCATGCCCGAGACTGCGCCCTGGGACGAAGCGAAGAAGCCGGCATCTTCCGAGATCCAACGACGGTAGACCGGGTTGTCGGACAGGTCCGTGCCGATACCGGAGGACGCGCACCGCACCAGGCCATCGTTGTCCACGTAGCCCGCGAACGACACGGACGGGAACCGCCTGGTGAACCGCACCATGTTGGCCGAGCACGCGTCCTGGTCCTCGAGCGACGTCGCGACGATCTCGGCAGCGATGCGGGCCGCGCCGCGCATCTGCACCAGAGCTTCGCGCTGGTCGGTCACCGCGTTGACCGTGTGCCCGATCAACGCCGCGCGCGCGACCTCGTCGGCATTGTCGATCACGCGGTAGGTCTGCACCATGGCGATGAGGCCAATGGGCAAAAGGGCGAGGCCCAGAAGGGCCACGAGCCGGACATCAAGACGGTCCAGACCGTCAATTCCCCGCCCGCCAGGTAGCATGACTTAGCCCTGCCGCGTATGCGATGTGGTGATGACGGAATCGTTGGTTGAATCCTGGATCACCGGATCTTCGTCCGGGTCCAGCTCCATCAGTTCGGCAAGCCGGCGGCGGCCGCGATTGGCGCGGCTCTTGATCGTGCCGACGGCGACGCCGCACATCTCGGCGGCCTCTTCGTAGGCAAACCCGGACGCGCCCACCAGCATCAGCGCCTCGCGCTGTTCGTCGGGCAGTTTTTCGAACGCCTTGCGGAAATCGTTCATGGCGAGACGCCCGTCATGGTGCGGCTTCTCGGACATGCCCGCGGCCATCACGCCGTCGACATCCGCGACCTCGCGTTTGGCCTTGCGGCGGATCGAGTAGAAGGCGTTACGCTGAATCGTGAACAACCACGCCCGCAGGTTCGTGCCGGGCTGGAACTTGTCCATGTTCTTCCACGCCTTCTCGATGGTGTCCTGCACCAGGTCGTCGGCGGCGGCGGAATTTCGGGTAAGGGACATCGCGAAGGCACGCAGGGCACCAAGGTGTTCGATCAGCTCGTCCCGGGGGTCTTGGATATCATTCATCCGGTTCGACCTGCCCACCGGAACCGGCTTCCTGTTCCTTGAGCTGCTGAAGCAGTCGCTTGAATCGATCAGGCACATCTTCGCCGGCATCCTGGCGATACACACGCCTGAGGTTCTCATCGATCTGGCGCATGACTCTATCGGGCTTCTTTTCTGACGACATAAAGGGTTCGCTGTGCAGGACCTGACGGAATTTCTACTTGGCCCGGAACAAACGCCGCTTCCCGCGTGTTGTTCCAGACAAAATCAGGGACACAGTAATGACTACCAACAACCCCACGCTGGACCTGTCCGATACCATCGCTCAGGACCTGCCTTACTTGCGTCGCTACGCGCGCGCTCTGACAGGGTCGCAAAGGACCGGGGACAATTACGCCGCCGCTACCCTAGAGGCGATTCTGCAAGAGCCTTCTATCTTCCAACGCGATGCCGAGCCAAAGGTTGCACTTTTCAATGCATTCCATCGGATCTGGTCGACCGCGGGCGCGCCCACGGCGGACACAGAGGATCCGCGCACCCGCATGGAAAGCGCCGCGCTGGACCACATGGCCGGGCTGACGTCGAACACGCGCGAGGCGCTTTTGCTGTCCACCATCGAGGGGTTCAGTTTCGAGAACGTGGGCAAAATTATGGGCATCGACGCGTCGGAAGCCTCCGGCCTCGTCGATATCGCAATCGCCGAGATGGAACGCTCGATGGCGGGCAAGGTCATGATCATCGAGGACGAGGCGATCATCGCCATGGATATCCATTCGATCGTTTCCGAAATGGGTCACCAGATCACTGGTATCGCCCGGACCCGGTCCTCGGCCGTGGACCTGGGCGCCAAGGACAAGCCGGACCTGATCCTGGCCGACATCCAGCTGGCCGATAATTCCAGCGGCATCGATGCGGTAAACGATATCCTTGGCCAATTCGGGGATATCCCGGTGATCTTCATCACCGCCTTCCCCGAACGTCTGCTGACCGGCGACAAGCCCGAACCGGCCTTCATGATCGCCAAGCCCTATTCCGAGGAGCAGGTCCGCTCAGCCGTGAGCCAGGCCATGTTCTTCGCCAGCACCGAGTCGCTGAAGGGAACCTGATACCGTCGCGGCCGGCCGCGAGCACTACCGCACAAAAAAAGGGAAGGCCGAGGCCTTCCCTTTTTCTTTCGAGCAGCTTCTGCAGCCTTAGCGGTCGTTCGCCACCTTCATCGCGAACAGGATCAACGACGTCAGCAGGCACACGAAAAAAGCGATCTGCGCCAGGCCCGCTACCGCGCTTGCCAGGCCACCAAAGCCCAGCAATCCCGTGGCAAGTGCAGCCATGAAGAAGATCAGTGCAAGATAAAGCATTCAGGCGCTCCGAAGTGGCGTCTATCAGGTTATGTCATTTGACAAACGACCGCGGCGAGGACCGGTTCCGAGTGAATCCGAAAATCCATGCCGGAACGGTTCATGTGGCTAAAATGTCGCGGCCCGGTCAGTAGTCCCGCTCGAAGAAGATGCCCAGCGAGGTCTCGCCGCTGTTGCTGGCACCGCCGCGCACGGTGATCGAGTTCGTGACGTCGAGATTGAGATTGATCTCGGCCTCGCCAGTCGCGTCGACCGTGACGTCCGTATACAGGTTCTCCGACAGGTAGGCTCCGGCCCGGACACCCACGTTTCCATCCTCGTCAGTCGTAATATCAAGATCGTCCAACCCGGTGCTCTGCCGAAGGTTCCCGATGATTCCGTCGCCGCCCCGGCCCGCCAGGGTCGCGACGGCCGAGGCCAGCTGCGCCGCCTGCAAAGGCGAGATGTTGTCGATCGACCGACCGAACAACAGCCGGGACAGCACCTCGTCCTCGGGCAATTCGGGGTCGGACAGGAAACTGATCTCGGGGCTCAGCGCTTCACCCTCGACCACGATCCGCACGGTCACGTCGCCCGCGTCGGTTTCGGCCACCAGTCGGATCCGGGGCGTGAAATTGCCCGCCAGGGTCACCTGGCCCTCGGTCAGGTTGAGCCGCTGTCCCAGAAGATCCAGACGACCGCGGATCAGGTCGAACTGCCCCGCCGGGATGATATCGGCGGTCGTGCCGCGCACGGTCAGCTGGCCGCCAAGCTCGGCATCCAGGCCGCGGCCCCGCACGAAGATCCGGTTCGGCGCGGAAATCGTCAGGTCGAGCGGATAGGCCACGCCGCCACCGCCCCCCGATCCGGGCTCCTCGATCAGCCCGGCGCGGGCGCGGGTGGCGCGGACATCGGCGGGCTCGTTCCGGTGAACCAGCCCGTCGGGGATCGGTCCCGTCGCACCCAAACCGGTCGACGGAATCCGCAGCTCGGTCTCGCCGATCTGGATGCCGCCGGCGATGCGCGCGCCGCCGGTCAGCGGGCCGTTCACGTTGATTCGGCCGTCGAGCGACGTGGTGTAGAGACGCGGATCTTCGAGCGCGAAGCCCAGGAGTTCGACCAGGAGATCGGCGTTGAACCCGCCGCTGAGGCCGATGGGCCCCGACACGCGCAACTGCCCGCCCTCGGGATTGCTGGCCGTCGCGTTCAGCTGGACCGAGTTGCCGTTCAGCCGCGCCGTCGCATTCAGGTCGGCCAGCGTCAGCGGCACGGAGGGCACGACGAACCGGCCGCCGCCCACCGTGACCTGCCCCGTCACCGACGACAATTGCAGCGGACCGTTCAGCGCCACGTCGAAATTGGCCTGCCCGGTGATCGAGTTCGAGCCGAGGAACGGGTTCGCCAGCCGCAGGGGAGACGATCCGTTCACCCGCAGGTTCGCGCTGTCGAAGCTTTCCGCCACGCGGCCATCCACCTGCGCGGTGATCCCTTGCGGCCCGGTCACGCCGATATCCAGCGTGAAGGACGACCCCGCCTGCCCCGCCCGGCCCTGCGCCGTGACGGGGCCGCTGATCTCGGGAACGAAGGCGCCGAGATTGGCCAGCCGCGCGTTGAAGGTCAGGTTGCTGTTGCCCCCCAGCAGCGTGCCCTGCGCCGAGGCGTCCAGGCCGGGGCTGTCCAGGTTGAAGGTCCGCACCCGGATCGGGGCATCGGCGCCATCGCGGCTGGCGACGGCGGCCAGGGTCGTGCGCCCGGCCAGCAATTGGTCGACCTGCGGGATCCCCACGGCCAGCCGGTTGGCGGTCACGTCGGCCATCACGTCGAAGCGGCTGCCATCGACCGTCCCGCTGCCCTCGGCCGTCAGGTCGACCGCGCCCCGCAGGTCCCGGTTCGCCAGCCGGCGGAAGCGCGACAGGTCGGCGGCGGTCAATTCGACCCGGCCATCGACGCGGGGCGTTTCGGTCAGGTCGGCGACCTCGGCCATGGCCGACAGGTCGACCCCGGCGCCGGTGCCGTCCAGAGACGCCTGCCAGATCTCGCCCACCTCTTCGGCGAACAGGTCGACGCTGCCCGGTCCCGACATCTCGGGCACGATATCGCCCAGGTTCGGGAAATTCACGTTGGCCTGCACGGCGCTGTCACCGGGGCCGTACTGTCCGTTCGCATCCACGCTGATCTGCGGGTTGCTGAGCGTAAGGTTCGGAACGCGGATCGCGTCGCCGTCCTTGCTGGCCTCGGCGGCCAGTTGGGTCAGACCCGCGAACAGGCGGTTGAGCTCGGCCTGGCCCAGCGCGAGGTTGCGTGTCGTCCCCTCGACGGTGCCGCTGGCCTGCGACAGGTCGAACCGCGCCTCGCCCTCGGCCGACAGGTCCACGGTGCCGCCCAGTTCGCGCCGTGCAAGCTCGGAGAAAACCGACAGGTCGTCGACGGCCAGGCTCAGATCGCCGGCGGCAAGGGGTGATGTGTCCTCGGCGTTCAGGTCGGTGACCCGCCCGTCCGCGATCACCCGCGCCCCCGCGCCGGTGGCGTCCAGGTCGACGGTCCAGCCGGTGGCGTCTTCGACCGCGTCCAGGACGACGGAGGCCGGGCCGCTCATGGACGGCACGACTTCGGACAGGTTGGGCATGTCGATCCGCACGTCCACGGTGCTGTTCTGCGGCGCGATGCCCGCCGAGCCTTCCAGCGTGATCTGCGGGTTGCTGACCAGCAGCTCGGGCAGATCGATCTGGCTTTGCAGCTTCGACAGTCGCAGCGCGATCTCGGTCACGCCGCGCAGCAAGCGGTCGGCCTCGGGCTGGTCGATGGTCACGTCCCGCGTCTGGCCGGAAATCTCGGCCTCGACCAGCGAGGTGTCGAGCCGCGCCCGGCCGTCCAGCGCCAGGTCGACCGATCCACCCAGGTCGCGCCCGACGAAGGGGGTGAACTGCGACAGGTCGCGCGCGATGATCTCGGCCGTACCCTCGGCCAGGGGCGAGTCGGCCTCGAGATCCGAGACGGTGACATCCGCGGTGACATCGGCCCGGGCGCCCGAGGCGGTGAGGTCGATCTGCCAGGCCTCGCCCGGGTTCACGGCCTCGAGGGAAACCGTCGCGGGGCCGGCCAGTTCGGGATCGATCCGGCCGAGATTGTCCACCGTCAGATTGATGCGCGCCTCGCCCTGCTCGGACGTGATCCGCGCGTCGCCGGTCAGGTCGATCGCCTCGTTGTCGATGCGCAGCACGGGAACGCGGGTGCCTTCGCTGTCGCGAATGGCCTGCAGCTCGAGCAGTGTTCCGCCGCGCAGAAGCGGGTCAACCTGGTCGATGCCCAGCGCCAGGTCCTGCGCGCTGCCATCCAGCGACAGGTCGAAAGCCTGGTCCTGCAGCGTCGCCTGAAGCGCGACATCCGCCGACAGCCCGCCCGACAGCGGCCGTCCGGCCAGCGCAGCGAAAACGGCCAGGTCATCGGCATCAAGCCGCGCGTCCAGAGCGACCGGGATGTTCTCGCCGTCCGGATCCACCTGGCCCGACCCCTGCAACTGGAACCCCGCACCGGCCAGGCGCAGCGTCTCCAGAAGGATGGGGTCGCCCGCGTCGTAGTCGACCTCGACCCGGCCATTCAGACGGTCGCCCACCGCCTCGGCCAGGCCGGGGTCGTCGAAAGACAGGCCCGCGGCCGAGAAGTCCAGGTCGGCGGTGACCGACAAGCTTTTGCCCGCGCCCGCGATGACGCCGCCGCCGTCCAGGGTGACGTTCGCGATCTCGATCCCGGGCTGGTCCAGGCCGGCGATCTCGATCAGCGCGTTCCAGTCTTCGGACTCGCTGGCATCGAATTGCAGGTCCAGGCCCACGCGGTCGACCTGCGTGCCTTCACCCACGGGAAGGGTCACGGCACCGTCTTCGCTGGCGATCTCGCCCGTCACGTCGAAGAAATCGGGCACGCCGTCGGCGCCGATCCGGACCTGGCCTTGCAGGTCCAGCGACCGCGCCTGCAGGCGGAACTGGTCCAGTGCCACCGCGCCGTCGCTGCCGCGCTGCCCCTCGGCCACCAGCTGGATGTTGGGGCCGAAGAACGGGCGGTATTGCGGGGTGAAGACCGGCGCGATATCGCCCGACAGGTTCGCGACGAAGCGCTGGTCGCCCTCTTCCTCGATCAGCTCGACCGTGCCGTCCAGCCGCGGCTCGCCCGCGGTCTGCAGGGCGATGTCGGCGGTGAAATCCGAAAGCGGGCCGTCGCCCTCGACCCGCAGTTCCAGCGACGGGCGGCCCGGCAGATCGATCAGCGAGGCTACGATGCCGTCCTCGCCCTCGTCGACCAGCAGGTTCACCGACAGGTTGCGGGATTCGTTCTCGTAGCTGCCCGACACTTCGAACACGCCGCGTTCGCCGTCCAGACGTTCGGCGCGGATATCGACCTCGCCCTCGCCGCCGGCCAGCGAGGCCGAACCGTCAAGGCTCAGTTCCGCGGGAACACCGATGACTGTTTCGCCCAGCTCGACCCGGGCCGCGCTGATCTCGCCGATCTGGATCGACACCGGAAGGTCCGGCAACGAGAACGGCTGTGCCTCGGGGTTGGGCACATCGACGGTTTCCTCGCCCTGCGGCAGGCGCGGCACGAGGATTTCCTCGGCCGACAGCTCGTTCACCGACAGGCGCCCGCGCAGCAGCGCCGCGCGGTTCCAGTCTAGCGCGGCGTTGTTCACGGTCAGCCAGGGGCCGTTGTCATCCGATATGACCAGCGATTCGATCGTGGCGCGCGACGACAATGCGCCTTCGAATCCGCGCACGCTGACCTGGAATCCGGGGCCGGACAGCTGATCCTCGATCAGGTTTTCCAGGAAGCCGCCGCCATCATCCTCGTCGGCGTTGTCCTGCGCGGCGACGGGAAGGGCGCAGAGCGTCAGGGCCAGCGCGGCGCGGCGGAGGGTGCGTTTGATCGTCATGCTCTAGAATGCCTGTCCGATGCCCACGTAGACTTCGACCCCGGACGGATCGCCCGGACCGCTCAGCGGAGCGGCGACGTCCAGCCGGATCGGCCCGATGGGCGTGAGATAGCGCAGGCCCAAACCCGCGCCGGAGTGACTGTCATCGCCGCTGGACGGAAAGCCGTCGCGCCCGACGATGCCGTAATCGTAGAAGGCCACCAGCCCGATGCTGTCGGTGATCCCGGCGCGCAGTTCGGCCTGGACGGCGACGAAGGATGCGCCGCCCGACTCGATCCCGTTCAGCATGACGTCCAGCGACTGGTATTCCTGGCCCCGCACGGTGCCGCCCCCGCCCGAGTAGAAGCGGTAATCGTTGGGCACCCGGTCCAGTTCGGCACCAAGGATGCTGCCCCCCTGGACGCGGCCGGCCAGGGTGATGCGATCCTCTTCGCCAAAGCTCAGGTAGCTGCGCGCGTCGAAGGTGGTGCGCACGCCCGAGCCGGTCGAATCGTTCAGCCCGGCGAAGGGCGTGACGTCGAGGTTCAGATACAGCCCGTCCTTGGCGTCCAGCGGCTGTTCGCGCGTGTCGTAGATCGCGGATAGCGGCAGAGTCGCCAGCGCATAGTCGGTGGTGCCGGCGTCGTCCTCGATCTCGCTGAAGCGCAGGCCGAGGCCGTAGGAGATCGTCAGGTCGTCGTTCACCCGCCGCTCGATCCCGATGCCCGAGGACACCAGGTTCGATGAATAGTCGTCCTCGTTCAGTCGCGCGACGCGGCCCTCGATGACCAGGGTGTTTTCCGGGGCGAAGGTGGCCGGACGCTCGAACCGGCCGCCGAAGCTGTAATCGGTGCCGCCCGTGGTCGATCCGCCGATGCCCGCGATCTCGCCGTCGATGCGCAGCCGCTCGGCCCCGCCCAGCAGGTTGCGGTGCAGCCAGAAGCCGGTGAGCGTCAGGCCGTCGATGGACGACAGCTCGGCGCCGAAACCGATGCGCCGCGGCTCGCGCGCGGCCAGCTGCGCGATGATGTCCATGCTGCCATCGGGGTTGATCGTCTCGGCCTCGGTCAGGGCGACCGACGAGAACACGCCGGTGCGGCGCAGGCGGGCCGAGGATTCTTCCAGGTCGGCGGGGCTGAAGACCTGGCCTACCGGAAGCCCGGCGATCTCGCGCAGGCGTTCGGGGCGCACCGCTTCGCTGCCCTGCAGGATCAGGTTGCCGAACGTGACGCGCGGCCCAGGGGCCAGCGCGATCTGAACGTCCAGCGTGTTCGCGTCGTGCTGCGCCAGGACGCGCTGATCGGCGATGTCGGCCTTGGCGTTGCCCTGGTCGCGCCAGCCCGACACGCCGGCCGCCGCCGCGTCGGCGATGATGGGCGACCGGGCCGTCTGGCCGATGGCGAATTCGTCGGGCAGCTCGGTCCCCGGCGCCAGCGGCGCGATCTCGGCGCGCGAGAACAGGTAGCTCGGCCCGGCCTCGACCCGTACCACCACGTCGTTGATCGCGCCGATGCGCGTCAACGGCGAGATGCGGTCGGCCTCGGTCCCGTTGACGAGGATGTTGATGACCCCGCCGTAATGGCCCTGGTTGTAGAGCGACCCGATCAGCCGGCCGTAATCCGCGCGGGCGGCCGACAGGATCTCCTGCGGGTCGGTGACGCCTTCCTCCTTGGCGGCCACCAGCAGCGACGAGTTGCGCAGCTGGTCTTCCAGATCCTCGCCGCCCTGGACGACGAAGGACAGGTTCTCGAAGGCGAATGCGGGCGCTGCCAAAAGGCACAGGGCGCACGAGATCCCTGCGCTGGAACGGTTTACGATCACGACGGCCCCCCGCTTTGTCTACCGCACGATAGGCAATGCGAGGATGAGTTGCCACCGCCCGCGCATCACATTTGCCGTGACGGTCGCACTATTCTTCGACTTCGGCCTTGACCTGCCCCCAGGTGATCAGCGCGAAAACCGCGGTGCCGCCGACCACGTTGCCGAAGAAAACCGGGATAAAGAAGCCGAAGACCGCCTGCCCCAGGCCCATGCCCCCGTGCATCAGCATGTAGGCCATCTCGACCGACCCGGCGATGATGTGTGTGAAGCCGCCTGCGGCAATCAGCCACGTGAAGACGAGGATGATCATGAAGGGATTGTGCGGCTGCGTCGGGATCATCCAGACCACGGCGGCGATCAGGACGCCGGCCGGGATGGCCTTCGCGAACCCTTCCAGCGGCGGCATGGTCGTGGCCTTTTCGCTGATCTCGTGGATGGCGGCCAGGATCTCGGTCGGGAAGGCACCGGAATAGCCCATAAAGGCCGCGGCGATGAAAGCACCCACGACGTTGGCGGCCAGAACGATCAACCAGAGCCGCAGCACCAGCCAGATATACTCGAAGCAGGGATTGGCTATCAGCGGCAGGACGGTGGTGATGGTGTTCTCGGTGAACAGTTGCATCCGCCCCAGGATCACCAGCAGGAAGCCCAGCGTGTAGCCGAGGCTTTCGACCAGCGGGACCCAGGCCGGGCCCTTGGGCAGGTGGGCCAGGAAGATCGCCTCGCCCAGCACCGAGAACGAGATCAGGATACCGGCGGCCAGCCCCGAGAAGATCAGCGACGTCTTCGGGCGCGTGATCTCCTCGGCGCCGTCGCGGCGCACGACCTCGTAGATCAGCGGCGCGGTCAGCCGCTGGGCCTTAGTGACGGACTTTTCTTCCTTGCTGTTGGTATTGGCAGACTGTTCGCTGTCGCGTTTGAAATTCTCTTCGGTCTCGCCCATTCGGGGTTGGTCCTTGTCGATCTGTGGGAACCCGCACTGCGCAGGGCCCGTTCGGCAAGGAAATAGCGCGGAGCCCGAGATGACCAAGGATCATGGACCGTCCGTAAAGGACGACGAAACCTACAAATCCCTGCGCGAAGACGGTGCCTCGAAGGAAAAGGCCGCCCGGATCGCCAATGCCCAGGCCAACGACGACATGGACCCGGGCGAGAAGGGCGGCGAAACGCCCCCCTACGAAGAGTGGACCAAGGACGACCTGTACGACCGGGCGCAGGAGATCGGCGTCGACGGACGGTCGGACATGACCAAGGACGAGCTGATCGAGGCGCTGCGCAAACACTAGCAGCCGCCCCGCGCGCGGGTTAAGTCCGGCACGACACCGCGTCCGAGGAGAGATCATGGCCAATACGCTTTATCAGAACGACCTGCCCGACGGTCTGGACCTGGGGCCGGTCGTCGCCATCGACTGCGAGACGATGGGCCTGAACCCGCATCGCGACCGTCTGTGCGTGGTCCAGCTGTCGGGCGGCGACGGCAACGCGCATCTCGTGCAGGTGGCGCCCGGGCAGGACAGCGCACCCAACCTGGAACGGCTGCTGCGCGACCCGGACGTCCTGAAGCTCTTCCACTTCGGCCGCTTCGACATCGCCGCGATGTACCACGCCTTCGGTGCGCTGGCGGCCCCGGTCTACTGCACCAAGATCGCCAGCAAGCTGACGCGCACCTACACCGACCGCCACGGTCTGAAGCAACTGCTGCAGGAACTGGCGGACGTGGACATTTCGAAGATGCAACAGCAAAGCGACTGGGGCGCCGAAACCCTGAGCGATGCGCAGGTCGCCTATGCCGCGTCGGACGTTCTCTACCTGCACACGCTGCGCAACCGGCTGGACGAGCGCCTGGCGCGCGAGGGCCGGACCGAGCTGGCGCAGGCCTGCTTCTCGTTCCTGCCCAGCCGCGCGCTGCTGGATCTCGAAGGCTGGCCCGAGATCGACGTCTTCTCGCACTGACCGGGCCGAATTGGCAGGTGTTGCCGGGGCGGATCACACCCTATCTATCGGGCATGACCCCGGACACGCACTTCCATGGCCGTCTTTGACAACCGCCATACCCGCCGCGTCGCCTTCCTGAAGGTGGCGCTGCCGCTGGTCGCGCTGGCGATCCTGTCGACCCTGTTTCTCGTGGCCGACCGGCGGGGCACCGGTAACGAGGTGCCGTTCTCCAGCGTCGAGATGGACCGCCTGATCGTCGACCAGCAGATCTCGGGACCGAACTATGCCGCCGTGACCGACGATGGCGGTGCGGTGACCGTGACCGCCCGGTCGGTCTCGCCCGGCGCCGAGGGCACCCAGCGCGGCACGGCCGAAAACCTGCTCGCCACGCTCGAAGACCCGTCGGGCAGCCGCATCGATCTGTCGGCCCCGGGCGGCAATTTCGACCCTGTGACCGGGGACGCCACGCTGAACCAGGGCGTCGCGCTGCGCAGCTCGGACGGCTACCGGCTCGAAGCGGAGGGCTTCGATCTCGACGCCGCGCGGATGCGCGTCACCAGCGAGGGCACTGTCGAGGGCACCGGACCGCCGGGCGACCTGACCGCCGGCAAGCTGACGGTCCGCCGCGAGGACGGGGCCTATGTTCTGAATTTCACCGACGGGGTGAAGCTGGTATACGACCCCAAAGCCGCGAGGGGAGAGTAGCATCGTGAGACGATTTCTGGCCGGTCTGGCCCTTGTCCTTGTCCATGCCGCGCCCGCCGTGGCGCAGGAAACCGCCATCAAGTTCGGCGGGCTGGCGCAGGACACGTCCCTGCCGGTCGAGGTCGCGTCCGATGCGCTGGACGTGAACCAGGGCGACGGCACCGCGGTGTTCACGGGCAACGTGCTGGTCACCCAGGGCGAGATGAAACTGTCGTCGCAGCGGCTGCGCGTGATCTACGGCGATGGATCCGACGGCGCGGGCCGCATATCCGAGCTTCGGGCATCGGGCGGTGTCACGCTGGTCAACGGGGCCGAGGCGGCCGAGTCGCGCGAAGCGGTCTACAACATCGACGCGGGCGAGGTCGTGATGACGGGCGACGTGATCCTGACGCAGGGCCAGAACGCGCTGTCGTCGAATCGGCTCGTGATCGACCTGAACAACGGCACCGGCACCATGGACGGTCGCGTGCGCACCGTGTTCCAGCCCGGCGCCGACTGACATGGACGGCACCCAGGGCGATTCTTCCGCCGGCAGCGGGGGGCTGGTCGTCAGCAACCTGCAGAAAAGCTACAAGCGGCGGCCGGTGATCCGCAACGTCAGCCTGCGGCTTGGCCGGGGCGAGGTCGTCGCGCTGCTGGGTCCGAACGGATCGGGCAAGACCACCTGCTTCTACGCCATCGCCGGGCTGATCGTGCCCGAAGGCGGCCAAGTCATGGTCGACGGGCGCGAGGTCACGTCGCTGCCCATGTATCGACGGGCCCGCATGGGCATCGGGTATCTGCCGCAGGAAATGTCCATTTTCCGGGGCCTCTCGGTCGAGGACAACATCCTCGCCATCCTCGAGCTGACCTTGAAGGACCGCGCCGCACGGCAGGATCGCCTGAACAAGCTGCTGGCCGAGTTCTCGATCGAGCATTTGCGCCGCACGCCCGCGCTTGCCCTGTCGGGGGGCGAGCGGCGCCGCGCCGAAATCGCCCGCTGCCTCGCCGCCGGACCCAAGTACCTGCTGCTGGACGAGCCCTTTGCCGGCGTCGACCCGATTGCCGTGGGCGACATCCGCGCCCTGGTCGCGGGCCTGACGCAGCGCGGGATCGGTGTGCTGATCACCGACCACAACGTGCGCGAGACCCTGTCGATCGTGGATCGCGCCTATATTCTGCACGACGGCACCGTGCTGATGGACGGCCCGCCCGAGGCCGTCGTGGCCGACGAAAACGTGCGCCGGGTCTACCTCGGCGACAGCTTTTCCCTGGGCTGATCGACCCCCCGTGTTTGCAGCTGCAGCGAGGGCAAAGCTTGACAGCGGGACCGCAAATGGCGCCAAATACGTGGGATGAAGAGACCGACCAACATTGGCAATCTTCGCAGACTTTCCTGCCATACCAGAGACTTGACAGGCATTCGCCCCATGGCGAGCGCCGGTTGAGTGCGCGGTTTCCGTCCCGGCGCGATGCCCGGGTCGACCCATGACCATTAGCGAAGGATCCACCATGCGTTACCAGATCAGCGGCAAACAGATCGACATCGGTGAAGCCCTGCAGGCCCATTGCAAGGCCGAGATCGAGGGCGTGATCGCCAAGTATCCCGGTCGTCCGACCGACTGCCTGGTGGTGTTCTCGAAGGACGCGCATGAATACGCCTGCGAGACCGTGGTGCACCTGTCGTCGGGGCTGAGCGTGCAGGCGAAAGCCAAGGAGACCGAGATCTACGCCGCCTTCGACGCCGCGAACGAGAAGATGGAAAAGCAGTTGCGCCGCTACAAGCGGCGGTTGAAGGACCACCATCGCGAACGTCCGAACCCCGTTGAACTCTCGGGAGGCTCCGCGTATATCCTCGCCGCGAATAGCGATAACGACGCGGACGAGCCGGAAACGCTTCAGCCCATCATCGTCGCTGAAATGGAAACCCGCATCCCGTCCCTGTCGGTCGGAGAAGCGGTTATGCAGATGGAGCTGGCTGGCGTCCCGGTCCTGGTGTTCCGGAACGAGAAGCAGGCCAACGGAGTGAACGTGGTCTACCGCCGCGATGACGGCAATATCGGGTGGATCGATCCCAACACAACGTCCTGACCGCGGCGTCAGGCCCAGCGATACAGGCTGACATGACACTTGCAGATTTGCTGACGCTCGAGTCCGTGCGGGTCGTTCCTGCACTCAGCAGCAAGAAACGGCTGTTCAACACGCTTGGCGATCTGGCCGACGAGGTGTTGGGGCTGGATTCCGACCGTGTGAGCGAAGCCCTGCTGGACCGCGAGGGGCTGGGCCCCACAGGCGTGGGCCACGGTGTGGCGCTGCCCCACGCGCGGCTCGACGACCTGGACAAGGTGCGTGGCCTGTTCCTGAAGCTCGAGCGCCCGCTCGATTTCGGCGCCGTCGACCGTCAGCCCGTGGACTTGGTCTTCTGCCTGATCGCCCCCAGCGATGCCGGGGTCGAGCACCTGAAAGCCCTGGCCTCGGTGTCGCGCACGCTGCGCGACCCCGACCTCTGCGCCAAGCTGCGCGCGAACGACCATGCCCAGACCCTGCACGCGGTGCTGACCGACCGCAGCGTGACCCGCGCGGCCTGATCGTCGCCGGTCTGTCGCCGCGTCTCAGGCGCGGTCGCCGAACCCGAATATCATGAAATCCCGCTGGTAGGTGTCGCGCACCGCCCGGTCGACCTCGTCGCACCAGATGGCATCGAGGCTGTGGGGCACCTCGGGCGCGTCGGGGACATAGGCCTTCGCCTTCGCACCCAACTGGGTCGCAAGGCGCGGCAGTTCCTCGGGCAACTCGTCCTCGCGGAACACGCGGTCGGGCAGGACGAACTGGTTCATGCCCTGAAGCGTCGTCGCCTGCGTGGCCCAGGCCGGATCCACCCGCAGGCTGGTCTGCCCGCCCAGGTTGCCGCGCAGGAAATGCAGGAACGACAGGAACGCCGCCCGGTGCGCGTCGGCGTCATAGCCCCGGCCCGGCGCGCCCTCGGGGATCGGCAGCGTATAGCGCGCGCGCAGGATCGCGCGAAGGTCGTCGAAACAGTCGGGTCCGGGCACCAGTATGTGGCGGCAGAAGACGGCGTGGGCCCTGTCGGCGGGGTGCCGCAGGACGGTGAAGCTGCGATGCCCGGGATGGGTGCGCTTCCAACGCCGCAGGCCCTTCTGGTTCAACCCGGTCTCCAGCGTCTCGGGCGCAACATCGTCCAGCTCCGCCAGCCAGCGCGTCACGCTGTCCTCGGGGCCGCCCTTCACGGGCATATAGACCAGCGGCGCGGTGGCGCCGAAGACGTAGGATGGTACGGCGGGCCCCCGCCGCGGCTCGAAATTCGGCGTGCGGCCCAGGCCGAAATGGTCGATCCCGCCCAGTTCGGCGACCATCTCGTCGTAGTTCGTGACCTTGTCCCGCAGGGGCGCGGGGTTTTGCACCTTGGTCCGCTCCGACAGCGCATCCAGCCGCCCGTCCAGACCCAGCCACGCGGCGAGGCCGTTGATGACGTCCAGCGCACCCACGTCTTCGTAATCCAGGTAGAATGCCGTCTGCCCGCTGGATTGCAGGCGGTGCAGCAGCATCCGCTGAAACGCCTGCAACTGCGCCAGGTGCGACGCGAATCCGGCGCTGTCGAACGCCACGCTGGCGCGGCGCGCGTCCTTGGCATCGCCCAGTCGCCACTGGTTCGTCTGGCGGGCGATCTGAAGGCTCACGTAGCTTTCCAGCGGGTTGCGCGTCAGAACCACCTTGGCGCAACGCGGATCGGCCAGGCAGGTCTCGAGCACGCGGGGGTCGTGGTCGTGAAAGAACCGGAATCCCGGCAAGCCGTCGGTCTGCTCGGCCAAGGCCGAGAGCAGCTTGCCCGGATCCCGCTCGCGGTCGTCCAGCGAGACGCCGGCCAGTTCCGACCGGCCCGCATGGCCCACGAAATGCGGGTTGAACGCCTCGCCCCAACACGTGAGACCCGGCAGAAGATTGAGGTTCTCTTCCAGGAAATTCGAGCCGGTCCGCATCTCGGCCAGAACGATGAAACTGTCGAAGGGACGGGCCATGGATTACCGGACGATATAAGGTTTGCGGATCTCGGGCTGCTCCAGTTCCGGGCCATCCCCGGACGAGAAATCGCCCATCATGTAAGGGTTCATCCCCTCGTTCTTGAGGTTCTGCAGGAACTGGCCGAACCCGGTCAGGTCGACCATCCGCGGCGCCTCGGTCAGCTTGCGCGACTGCCAGACGCCGGTCTCCTCGGCGATGCTCTGCAACGGCTCGAGCGGGGATTCCACGAAGTCGGCCATGGACCAGACCCGTACGCGCGCCTTTACGTGCGGGTCGCGTAACAGGTCCACATGCGCGGCTTCGATCTTCTGGAGGCGCGCCGCCTCGCGCCGGACTTCGCTGAAGGGCGCGTCGGACTTGAACAGCGGCACGGCCCAGCACCCGGTGATGATCAGAATCTCGGCGTTGCTGTCATAGGCGATGAACTCGGCGATGCGCTGGTTGTCGCGGGGGCCGAACAAGAACGCCTGCCGGTCGCCCCGTGTGTTCCAGATAAGGTTCGTGAGAAATGCGCGCGGGTTGTAGTCGCGCAGCGACGCGCTATCGGACAGGGCGCCGGCATAGCTGCGCTGATCGTCGGTGAACTCGGCCCGCTCGGGGGCGAACAGGTGTCCGTGGGCGCGGACGCCGGTGGCGCGCTGGAGCCATCCGGGAAAATCGTGGAAAAGGTCGCCGAAGCCTTCGAAGACCGTGTAGCGCGCGCAGGTCCGACCGGACTCGTAATCCTTTGGCGGGAACCGGCTGGCCATGTAGAGCCCGGCCCGACCGCGAACCCGCCGCTCGGTCGCCTTGGTGAAGATGCGGTCGATCTTGCCCGGGTTCGGCTCGGACAGGGTGGCCGAGGCCGGACGGTCGGTCAGGAACGTGTCGTAGAGCCGGTTCGCCTGCGGCCAGATCTTGCGCGCCACGAAACAGTCAGACCGCCGTAGAAGCTGCAAGTGATCGTCGTAGAAGATGTGCGGCTTGCCTTGGAAGTCGAACTTGGACAGCGTCAGCGACCGGCTTTCGACCCGACCGGGATGCAGTCGCACGAGGGTCTGAAAATAGGATTCGTCCGGGATCCAGACCCGGCGGAAATAGCGTTCGAACTCGCCGCGCCGCGGATCCTCGAGGATCGCCTTGAGCGCACGGCGGCTGAGGCACCACCACTGCGATCCCATATGCGGCCGGATGCCATAGGGGATCCGTCGCTGCACGCCCATGCGCCGTTGCAGCCGCACGTAGGCATCGAACAGCCGCCGCTGCCGTTTCCACGAAAACGGGAAGCGCAGGGTGAAGCGTTCGGAATCCAGGCCACCCTTGGTCCACGAGACATCGGCGGTGGTGACGCTTTCGATGAAGCTCGTGTCAGGGCGGTCGGCCAGGTACGTCTTCAGGTCCGCCACGCTGCGCAGCGGCAGGCAGGTGCCCGACACCATGAAGACGTGTTTGGCCTCCGGGAACCGGTCCAGCATGACATCGGCCGCGCGCAGCGTCGCCGAAACGAGCGACCAGGTCCCCCATTCGCAGGCGACGCGGCTGGAAAAGACGATGTTGTCGTGCCGGGCGAGCGCCGTGCGGAACCGCTCGAACCGGGCGGCCGACACGCGCTTGTCCACGTGGATCACCAGGGGGCAGCCGCGATCGGCCCAGTGGCTGGCCACCTGCGCGGCGCGGTCCAGCGCCTCGTGGCACAACATGATGAAACCGACGGTCACGCCCAATTGCCCTTCGACATCAGGCCCAGGATCTCGAGCTGGCGCCAGTTGATGTATTTCTCGGACCATTTGCACCACAGGTCCGGATCGTCGCGCAAGGCGTCGGCATAGGCGCGATACTCGGCCGCGCCGCGATAGTGCTCGGCGCGTGCCACCTCGGCCTGCGACTTCTCGAGGAACGCGTCGAGGAACTTGACGTGCAGCAGGCACCCGCAGGCCTTTTCGCCCCCGCGGTCGTCGAAGACCAGGTTCAGCCCCCGGGGCAACAGCATGTGGGTCGAGCTGACGAAGACGTTGCCGCGCCCCCATTTCACCAGCGGCACCTTGTTCAGGGCCGGCGCGCGGTAGGGCGTTTCGGCGAAGAACTTGCGGGCCCGCGGCCCCCCTTGGATCCACAGCGACGCATAGTCCCAGTTGCGGCTGATCATGTAGTTGCCCGCGTCGAACCACGAGCAGATCTCCAGCGGGTCCTGCCCCGGCTGGTAGACCACGTCGGTCATCGCGCCCTTCGGATACATGTCCAGCATCATCGCGCCGAAGGACCGGATCTCGGCCGCGTCCAGCCAGTCGGTCAGGGCGCGGATCGGTCGCGTGTCGCAGAACGGGTAGATGAAGAACTCGTCCACGTCGACGGTCAGGATCCACTTGCCCAGCCCGTACCGGCGGGCCAGCCAGTTCACCCAGTCGACGCCGAACCGCGCGCGCCGGTAGCTGGCACCGGTCGACCACAGCGACACGTCGGGCTGTTCGGCAAGGTATTCGCACGACCCGTCGGTCGAGCCGTTGTCGACCATCAGGAAATGGCGAATGCCCAGGTCGCGGTAGTATTTCAGGAAGAACGGCAGGCGCTTGATCTCGTCGCGCAGCACGGTGACGACCAGGATATCGCGCGTCTTGATCGCCTGGGTCCGGTCGCGCACGCATTCAAGCTCGCGCCGCTTGCGGATGGCACGCAGGTACAGCCGCCTCCGGCGTGCGCCCCGCTTGTACGCGTCGAGAATGCTCACCTAACGGTCCTGCCCAACATCCATGTCCCGGGCGGCGGACGTATTCTCGCCCCGATCCGCGCCGACCCTGCTCGGGAACGCCTTTAACACATTCTGCCTTAAAGAAACATTCCAGAAGGACGCGGCGCTCATATCCAGCCACCCCGTGACATGAGGCCCAGCGCCTCGAGATGGCGCCAGCCGCGGTACCGGGTCGAATGCGGGGTCCAGAGCGTCGGGTTCTCGGTCAGGGCCTGGTAATACCGGTCGTAGAGCGCGGAGTTCGCGAAATGCTCGCCGCGCTGACGCTCCTCCGCCGACTTTTCCACGATCTGGTCCAGGAACTTGGTGTGCAGAAGAACGCCCGACAGCTCGGCCCCGCCCTCCCCGGAATAGACGCGGTTCAACCGCTGGGGCAGCGCCGCGTGGGTCGAGTTGAGGTAGGCATAGCGCCAGTGCCAGCGGATCAGGGGCACCTTGCCCATGGTCGGCGCGCGGCGCGGATCGTCGGCGAAGAAGGCCCGCGCCCGGGGGCCACCCTGGATCCACAGCGCGTCCTGCTTCGGCTGGCGTCGGATCATGTAATTGCCAGCGTCGAACCAGCCCAGCGCCTCGGTCGGGTCGGTGCCCGGCGGGCAGGCCGCATCCGCCAACCGGCCCTGCGGATACATGTCCAGCATCAGCGCGCCCATGCTGGCGCGGCCGCGCCGGTCCAGCTCGGCGCACAGCGCCGGCAGCGGGCGGGTCTGCCAGTAGGGATAGACCAGCAGCTCGTCCGCATCGAGCGTCAGGCACCAGTGGCCCGAGCCGTGGCGCATCTGGAGCCAGGTGATCCAGTCCAGCCCGAACCGGCTGAGGCGATAGCTGTGATCGGTGGACCAGACCGACACGTCGGCCGCGTCGCGCAGCAGGTCCAGCGATCCATCGGTGCTGCCATTGTCGACGGCCAGCACGTGCGCGACACCCAGCCTGCGGCAATGCTCCAAAAAGAAGGGAAGGCGCGCCGCTTCGTTCCGCAGGCAGATGAAGCCCAGGATGTCGCCCGGCGCGATGGCGTCGGTGCAATCCACGACAGGGCGCAATTGCCGGCGTTTGGCGATGGCCCGCGCCAGGAGCCGGCGCCGGGCAAATCGCCAGCGATAGGCCTGCCAGAGATCCGGTGTACCGCGATGCGTTGCGGGAAGGGGCGGACCGCTTGGATCTCGGGGGCCGATCAAGCGGCGAGGCCTCGCCGCCGAAGGATAACGCCGTGCAAAGGAAGGGAGACGGCGCCGTCACGCAGAAATGGGACGGCGCCCCGCACGCTACTTCCCGAAATCGAGTCCGCGCAGATAGTCGCGGAAATCGGGGCCCAGGTCGTCCCGCGCCATGCCGAAGGCCACTGTCGCCTGAAGGAAGCCGCCCTTGTTGCCGCAATCATACCGCTCGCCGTCGAAGATCAGGCCGGAAACGCCCGGATCCTTGCCGATCTGCGCGGCGATGGCGTCCGTCAGCTGGATCTCGCCGCCGGCACCGGCATCGGTCTCGTGCAGCTCGTCCAGCACCTCGGGGGTCAGGATATATCGGCCGATCACTGCCATGTTGGACGGCTGTTCGCCCATGGGCGGCTTTTCGACCATGCCCTTCACGTTGACCACGTTGCCGTCGCGGTTGTCGATGTCGAGGATACCGTAGGCGCTGGCCGCCTCGGGCTCGACCTCCATCGCGGCCATCATGCAGCCGCCGATCTCGTTATGGGCCTCGATCATCTGGGCCAGGACCGGCTCGTCGGCCATGATGACGTCATCGGGCAGCAGCACCGCGAAGGGCTCGTCCCCGATCAGGCGCCGCGCGCACCACACGGCATGGCCCAGGCCCATGGCCTGCTGCTGGCGCACGTAGGAAATGGCGCCCGACGGCATGTTGGTGCTTTCCAGCACCTCCATGAGCTTGTTCTTGTTCTTCTCTTCCAACGCGTGCTCGAGCTCGGGTGCGCGGTCGAAGTAATCCTCGAGCGCGGATTTCCCGCGCGAGGTGACGAAGATGAAATCGGTGATGCCGGCCGCCCGCGCCTCGTCGATGGCGTATTGGATCAGGGGCCGGTCGACCAGCGTCATGATCTCTTTCGGAATCGACTTGGTAGCGGGCAGAAACCGCGTCCCCAGTCCCGCGACGGGGAAGACGGCTTTGGTGACGGGCTTGACCATTTCATTGTCCTTGTTCGGTTCACGTGCTGCGGCATTCGGCCGCGATACTCGTTGCGGTACGTAACCTGTCTCAGCCGGTCTTCAAATCGACGCCCGGCGCATAGGCAATGAAAAACGGGTTCGCGAACTCGGATTTGCCGTAGCCCAGATCGGTATGATCGTCGAACCGCACCACGCGGCCGCCGGCCCCGATCAGCACGGCATGTCCGGCGGCGGTGTCCCATTCCATCGTGCGTCCGAGACGGGGATAGAAGTCAGCCTCGCCCGTGGCGACCAGGCAGAACTTGAGGGACGATCCGGCACTTTTGGTGTCGGCAGTCGCGTACTTGCCGATGTAGTCGTCGGTCGCCTGGTCCCGATGGGATTTCGACGCGACGACGCGCAGCGCGGAGTTGTCGGGTTGCGAGACCGAGATCGGTGCCAGGTCTCCGACGGTATCGGGGTCGAGCGCGCCGTCCTCCTCGACCGCCTGGCCGTCCGGCAGGGTCAGGAACATCCGCTTCTTCGCCGGGGCGTAGACCACCCCCCGCACCGGCGTACCGTCTTCGACATAGGCAATGTTCACCGTGAAATCGCCGCGGCGCTTCACGAATTCCTTGGTCCCGTCCAGCGGATCAACGATCAGGAACGTGGAAACACTCTGACCGTGCGAAGCCGATTGTTCCTCGGTCACGAGCGGCACGTCGGGAAAGGCCACACGCAATCCGGCCGAGATCAGGTCGTCGGCGGCCCGGTCGGCGGTGGTCACGGGGCTGTCGTCATCCTTGCGGTCGACATCGAAATCGTCGCGGTCGTAGATCTCCATGATCACGTCGCCCGCCTGCAGGGCCAGCCGCCGCATGACGGTGAAAAGCGTGTCGTAATTCAATTCCCAGCCCTCTGTCGCGTTATTGATCGCGCTCGCGACCGACCTTATGGTTCAGCGTCAAGAAAACAACAACATTCCACGGTATAGCCACGGGCAAGCGCGCCACCGCGGCGCGATGGTACAGGCGGAACGGCACCCGATGTTCAAACAAGACGCCAAGGAGACCCGGCTCAAGTCGGCCACGACCGTGGCCGACCTGATCTATCACATGACCGTCCAGTCGGTGCGCAAGACCCACGCCAATGCACTGATGGCGATCGGGCTGAACATCCTGCAGACGGTCATCTTCGTGATGGCGTTCTACCTGCTGTTCGTGGTGCTGGGGATGCGCAGCGCGGCCATCCGCGGCGATTTCCTGCTGTATATCATGACGGGCATCTTCCTTTACATGGTCAACACGCGCACCGTGACGGCCGTGGTGGGGTCCGAAGGGCCGTCCTCGCCGATGATGAAGCACCGGCCGATGACCACGGCTGTCGCCATCGGCGCGGCCGCGCTGGGGTCGCTTTATACCCAGGTGCTGTCGATGATGGTTGTTCTCTACGTCTACCACGTGGGCTGGGGGCCCATCAGCATCCACTACTGGCCCGGCGCGTTCGGCATGGTGATCCTGGCCTGGTTCTTCGGCGTCGCGGTGGGGATCATCCTGCTGGCGATCAAGCCCTGGTTCCCGCAGTTCGCCGCCACCACTGCCACGATCTATACCCGGGTGAACATGATCGCCTCGGGCAAGATGTTCGTCGCCAACTCGCTGCCCGGCTACATGCTGGTCTGGTTCGACTGGAATCCGCTGTTCCACACCATCGACCAGGCGCGGGGATTCACCTTCGTGAACTACTTCCCCCATTTCTCGGACTGGCACTACGCGCTCTGGACCACGTGCGTGCTGCTGCTTCTGGGCATGATGGGCGAATTCTACACCCGCCGGCACGCCTCGCTCAGCTGGGAGGCGCGGCGCTGACACCCGCCACGCGCAGGGTGACGTTGATCCGGCCCCCCTGCGGCAACAGGCTGCTCGATCCGAACCGTGTCCGGTCGATCCCGTGATAGGCCAGCCGCGCGTCGCCGCCGATCACCGCCACGTCCCCCGAGGACAGCCAGACCGATTTCGTCCGCCCCCCGCGTTCGGTCCCGCCCACGCGGAACAGCGCGTCGTCACCGAGCGAAAGCGACAGCACCGGGAAGTCGAACGACGCCTCGTCCCGGTCCTGGTGCAGCCCCATGCGCGCGCCTTCGCCGTAGAAGTTGATGAGGCAGGTGTCGGGGGGCGTCGCGCAGTCCGCCAGCCGGTCCCACAGCGCCAGCAGGCGGTCGGGGATCGGCGGCCATGCCACGCCGGACGGGTGCGCGGGCTCGTAGCGATAGCCGCGACGGTCGCTGACCCAGCCCACCGCCCCGGCCGAGGTCATCCGCACGCTCATCTTCCGGCCGCGTGACGTTTCGGGATGGAACAGCGGCGCGGCGGAAACCACATCGCGCAGGTCCGCGACCAGCGCCTCTTGCGCGGCGTGGTCCAGCGCGCCGGGATGGATCGTGACCCCGTTCAGATCCATTCCGCGGCGCCCCGTTCACACACCCGAAAAAGCTTCACGTTTCTGTGCATTCGCGTCCCCCACATCGCTTGCAGCCCCCAGAGGCCATTCCTATATAGCCGTTCAACGCCGCCCCGCGGGCGCTAAACCGGGAAAATTGGGATCGTCGGTCGGGTGCCGCACCGGGCCAGACCGCACATACATCGCCTAACGAAGAGGACCAGACATATGGCCAAAGTCATCGGCATCGACCTTGGGACCACCAACAGCTGCGTCGCCATCATGGATGGCAGCCAGCCGCGCGTCATCGAAAACTCGGAAGGGGCGCGCACCACGCCCTCGATCGTCGCCTTCACCGAAGAAGAGCGGCTCGTCGGCCAGTCGGCCAAGCGCCAGGCCGTCACCAACTCGGAAAACACCATCTTCGCCGTCAAGCGCCTGATCGGCCGCCGGTTCGCCGACGAAGGCCTGGCGAAGGACAAGAAGAACCTGCCCTACACCATCGTCGACGGTGGCCAGGGCGACGCGTGGGTCCAGGCCCGCGACGAGAAATACAGCCCCTCGCAGATCTCGGCCTTCATCCTGCAGAAGATGAAGGAAACGGCCGAGTCGTATCTGGGCGAGGAAGTGACCCAGGCGGTCATCACCGTCCCGGCCTATTTCAACGACCAGCAGCGTCAGGCCACCAAGGACGCCGGCAAGATCGCGGGCCTCGAAGTCCTGCGCATCATCAACGAGCCGACGGCCGCCGCGCTGGCCTATGGCCTCGACAAGAAGGAATCGAAGACCATCGCCGTGTATGACCTTGGCGGCGGCACCTTCGACATCACCATCCTGGAAATCGACGACGGCCTGTTCGAGGTGAAGTCGACCAACGGTGACACCTTCCTCGGCGGTGAAGACTTCGACATGGCGATCGTCGATTACCTGGCCGACGAGTTCAAGAAAGAGCACGGCTCGGACCTGCGGAACGACAAGATGGCGCTGCAGCGCCTGAAGGAAGCCGCCGAGAAGGCCAAGATCGAGCTGTCGAGCTCCAGCCAGACCGAGATCAACCAGCCCTTCATCACCATGGGGTCGAACGGTCAGCCCCTGCACATGGTCATGAAACTGACCCGCGCCAAGCTGGAAAGCCTGGTGGGCGACCTGATCAAGCGCTCGATCAAGCCCTGCAAGGACGCGATCAAGGATGCCGGCCTGTCGGTGAACGAGATCGACGAGGTCGTGATGGTCGGCGGCATGACCCGCATGCCCCGCGTCGTGGAAGAAGTGACCAAGTTCTTCGGGAAAGAGCCGCACAAGGGCGTGAACCCCGACGAGGTCGTCGCGCTGGGCGCCGCCATTCAGGCCGGTGTGCTTCAGGGTGACGTGAAGGACGTGGTCCTGCTGGACGTGACCCCGCTGTCGCTGGGCATCGAGACGCTGGGCGGCGTGTTCACCCGGCTGATCGACCGCAACACCACGATCCCCACGAAGAAGAGCCAGATCTTCTCGACCGCCGAGGACAACCAGAACGCGGTGACGATCCGGGTCTTCCAGGGCGAGCGTGAGATGGCGGCGGACAACAAGATGCTCGGCCAGTTCAACCTGGAAGACATCCCGCCCGCGCCGCGCGGCCTGCCCCAGATCGAGGTGACGTTCGACATCGACGCCAACGGCATCGTGTCGGTCAGCGCCAAGGACAAGGGCACCGGCAAGGAGCAGAACATCACCATCCAGGCGTCGGGTGGCCTGTCGGACGACGAGATCGAGAAGATGGTCCGCGATGCCGAGGAGAACGCCGAGGCCGACAAGGGCCGCAAGGAGCTGGTCGAGGCCAAGAACCAGGCCGAAAGCCTGATCCACTCGACCGAGAAGTCGCTGGAAGAGCACAAGGACAAGGTCGACCCGACCACCGTCGAGGCCATCGAACTGGCCATCTCGAACCTGCAGGAGCAGCTCGAGACCGACGATGCGGGCAAGATCAAGTCCGGCATCCAGAACGTGACCGAAGCGTCCATGAAGCTGGGTGAGGCCATCTACAAGGCCGAGCAGGAAAAGGCCGATGGCGGCGACGATGACGGCGCCGACGGCCCGTCGGACGCGGATGACGACGTGGTCGACGCCGACTTCGAAGACCTGGACGACGACAAGCGGGCCTCCTGATCGCCCCGTCGCACTAATCGAAGGGTCGGCCTGAGCCATCGGGCCGGCCCTTTACCGTGAAGGATCATTCCTATGGCAAAACGCGATTTCTACGAGGTTCTGGGCGTCTCCAAGGGCGCCTCGGCCGATGAGATCAAGAAAGCCTATCGCCAGAAGGCCAAGGAACTGCACCCCGACCGCAATGCCGACAACCCCAAGGCCGAGGCCCAGTTCAAGGAAGCGAACGAGGCCTACGAGGTTCTGAAGGACGCCGAGAAGAAGGCCGCCTACGACCGCTACGGTCATGCGGCCTTCGAAGGCGGCATGGGCGGTGGCGGCGGCGCGCGTCGTCCCGGCGCCGGAGGCCAGGGCGACTTCGCCAGCGCGTTTTCCGACGTGTTCGACGACCTGTTCGGCGACATCATGGGCGGGCAGCGCCGCGGCGGCCAACGCGCCACGCGCGGCAGCGACCTGCGCTACAACCTGAAGGTCACGCTGGAAGAGGCGCACAAGGGCCTGCAGAAGACCATCACCGTGCCGACCTCGGTGCCCTGCGACACATGCTCAGGATCGGGCGCCGAGGGCGGAGCCGAACCGACGACCTGCCCCACCTGTTCGGGCATGGGCAAGGTCCGGGCGCAGCAGGGCTTTTTCACCGTCGAACGCACCTGCCCGACCTGTTCGGGTGCCGGCCAGATCGTCAAGAATCCCTGCAAATCCTGCGGCGGCGCCGGCCGGGTCGAGAAGGACCGCGCGCTCAGCGTCAATATCCCCGCGGGCGTCGAGACCGGAACCCGCATCCGCCTGGGCGGCGAGGGCGAGGCCGGCTTGCGTGGCGGACCGTCGGGCGATCTCTACATCTTCATCGACGTGACGCCCCACCCGCTGTTCCAGCGCGAGGCCGAGAACCTGTATTGCCGCGTACCGGTGAGCATGACCGACGCGGCGCTGGGCGGCGATATCGAGGTGCCCACGATCGATGGCGGCCGCAGCCGCGTGAAGATCCCCGCGGGCAGCCAGTCGGGCAAGCAGATGCGCCTGCGCGGCAAGGGCATGCCCCACCTGCGCGGCGGCGGCTCGGGCGACATGTATATCGAGCTCGCGGTCGAAACGCCGGTGAACCTGACCTCGAAGCAGAAAGAGCTCCTGCGCGAGTTCGACAAGCTGTCCGAGGACAACAACCCGGAAAGCTCGGGCTTCTTCAAGAAGGTGAAAACCTTCTGGGACGGCCTGAACCAGTAAGACAGAGCCCCGGCCATCGCGCCGGGGCTTTTCGCTTGGTGGACCCGGTGGCGTGCACCGGCCCGCCCCCGCTTAACCTGGCTTTAACCATGCCCGGGCAAGCATCGGGCATGGCGCATGACAGGATCTCTTCCTCCGACCTGCCGCTCTTCGGTCTTGCCGAGGCACAGGCGCAGCCCGCCCGTGGCGACAAGGTGCCGTCCTACCTGCGCGACCATCGCGCCCGGCTGCGCGAGCGGTTCATGGAAGGCGGCGGCGCGCCCATGCCGGATTACGAGCTGCTGGAATTGCTGCTGTTCCGCGCCATCCCGCGCCGCGATGTCAAACCGCTGGCGCGCACACTGATCGACACCTTCGGCGACCTGGGCTGCGTCCTGGCGGCCAGCCCCGCGCAGCTGAAGAAGATCGAGGGTCTGGGCCCCGCCGTTCTGGTCGAGCTGAAACTGGCCGAGGCGATCGCCCACCGCATCGCCCGCGCCCGCGTGATCGGGCGGCCGGTGGTCAGTTCATGGCAGGCGCTTCTGGATTACTGCCACACCACCATGACCAACCGCGCGACCGAGCAGTTCCGCATCATGTTCCTGGACACGAAGAACGCCGTCATCGCCGACGAGGAACAGGCGCGCGGCACCGTCGACCATGTGCCCGTCTACCCGCGCGAGGTCGTCAAACGCGCGCTGGAGCTCGACGCCAAATCGCTGATCCTGGTGCACAATCACCCCTCGGGCGATCCCACGCCCAGCCAAGCCGATATCGCCATGACCGACCAGATCGACCGCGCCTGCCAGGCGCTGGGCCTGACGCTGCACGACCACCTGATCATCGGGAAATCGAACGAACTCAGCTTCCGGGCGCAGGGCTACCTTTAGCGGCCTAGTCCAGCCAGACCTCGACCCTGCGGTTGACGCCGCGGCCCCATTCCACGTCATCGCAAGCCATGGGAAGGGCTTCGCCGAAGCCAACGACGTCCAGCGTGATGCGGCTCGGGTCCATGGTGCGGGCGGCGGTCCGCACGGCATCGCGCACCACCTCGGCCCGGTCGCGCGACAGGCGGCGGTTCGCGACCGCATCGCCGGTGCCGTCGGAAAATCCGGCGAAGGTCAGGCGGCGGTCGTCGAACAGGCCACGCTCCAGGGCCTCGGCCAGCAGCGCGACGTTCGACCGGCTCTGCGCATCCAGCAGGGTCGAGCCCCCTTCGAAGCGAAACGAGATCGTCAGGCGCGACCGCCCTTCCAGCGTCGCGATCATGTCCTTCAGGTCCGACAGCGACACCTCGGTCCCCGCATTGCGGATCGCGTTGGCAAGCCGGGCGCCCTGCGCATCCAATGACACCGCCTGCGGGAACTGGTCGACGAACCCCGCCCGCGCGATCACCGCCTGGGCCGCGGGCGAATTGGCGTAGGCCAGGAAATCGCGCGCCAGTCGCGGCAGGCGCCGCGCGGGCGTGTACAGGAAGATCGGCGTGGTCAGCGGATAATCCTCGGACTTCAGCGCCATGGCATTGGCCGCACTGCGCCGCCCGCACGGCCCGCGCAGATCGACCGGCTGCGCGTTGCCGATATCCGAGAAGGCCGCAAGGCCCAGCGCCAGGGGATCGTCCGAGACCTCGGAGACAAGTGTGCCATCGTCGTCATGCACGACCGTTCCGTCAGGCAGCGCGACGCTCTCCCGCCGCAGGACGCGCCGCATGAAGGACTGGAAAAGCCCGGTCGACGGGCGGGTGATGTGCAGGACGATCGGGCCCGGCTCCTGCCCCAGCTCGGCCCAGTCGGTGAGCCGGCCGGTCACGATACCACGCAGATCTTCGAGCGTGATGTCCGGCAGCGGGTTCTCGACCGCGATGACCGGCACGATCGCGTCCAGCGCCAGGATACGCGACCGTCCAGGATCGGTCAGCGTGCCGCGGCCCGCCTGCCGCGCCAGGACGGCCTCGTCGCGGCTGACCGCGCGGCGCGAAATCACAAGATCGGCCTCGTCGGCGATAAGGTCGGCGAACCCTTCGTCCGACGAATTGAGGTTGAAGATGAATTCGCCCGAGGTTTGCTCGGACCCACGCTCGGCCAGCACGAATGTCCGCTCGCCATTGGTCCCGTCTTCGCGGATCACGTCGTACCCGTTCCGCACGGCAAAGGTTTCCAGGAGGATAGGCAAGAGCGTCGCGCCTACGCTCGCGCTGCCCGAAATGCGAAGCCGGGCGACGAAGTTCAGAAGATCGGGGCAGCCCGGCCCGTCGCAGGTGACTCCGGATCCATCGAGCGTCAGTTCTCCATACTCGGTATCGACGCGGTAGAATTCACCGTCGAAGCCCAGCAGCGTGCCGTCGATGGACAGGCTGCCGTCCCGGGCGCTGAGCGTGACGTCATCGGCGCGCGCCGGCGCGGTAACGATCGCCAGGATGGCCAGCATCCAGGCGAACCCGACCACCAAACACGGCGGCCTCCGATCTCGTGGGCTGGCGCGCGACGTGTGGTCGGCCGCGCCGGTGGCCCTGCTGAATGATGCAGGCAAACCCGGTGCGGCGCCGAGGGTCAGACCAGCTGCCCGTGGCAATGCTTGAACTTCTTGCCCGATCCGCAGGGGCAGGCGTCGTTGCGGCCGGGGTTGCCCCAGGTCGACGGGTCCGCCTCGACGAAGCCGGGCGCGGCGGCTTCGGCCTGCGCCTCGCCCTGCGGGGGCGTGGCCTGTGCCTCGGCCTCGACCTGCTTCCGCTGCTGCTGCATCTGCGCCAGCATCGCCTGCTGTTCCTCTTCGGTCAGCGGGCGGATCTGGGCGAGCTTCTGGGTCACGTCTTCGCGCAGGCTGTCGAGCATGGATTCGAACAGCTGGAACGCCTCGTTCTTGTATTCGTTCAGCGGGTCGCGCTGCGCGTAGCCGCGGAAGCCCACGACCGACCGCAGGTGTTCCAGCGTCAGCAGGTGCTCGCGCCACTTCGCATCGATCGTCTGCAGAAGGATCTGCTTCTCGATCATGCGCATGTTTTCGGGGCCGAACTTGGCGGCCTTCTCGGCCATGAACTCGTCCGACGCGGTATAAAGCCGCTCGCGGATGACCTCGTCGTCGAGGCCGTCTTCTTCGGTCCAGGCGATCACCGGCATGTCGATGCCGACCTTCTCCAGCACGGCCACGTACAGGCCCTCGCCGTCCCATTGGTCGGCATAGGTCTTGGGCGGGATGTACTGGTCGACCAGGTCATCGATCACCTGGTGGCGCATGTCCTGCGCGATCTCGCCCAGGTCCTCGGCCTCCATGATCTCGCGGCGCTGGGCGAAGATCACCTTGCGCTGGTCGTTCATCACGTCGTCGAATTTCAGCAGCTGCTTGCGGATGTCGAAGTTGCGGCCCTCGACCTTCGCCTGCGCCTTTTCCAGCGACTTGTTCACCCAGGGGTGAACGATGGCCTCGCCTTCCTTCATCCCGAGCTTCTGCAGGACGTTTTCCAGCCGCTCGGACCCGAAGATGCGCATGAGGTCATCCTCGAGCGACAGGAAGAACGAGGACCGGCCAGGGTCGCCCTGGCGGCCCGACCGGCCGCGCAGCTGGTTGTCGATCCGACGGCTTTCGTGCCGTTCGGTGGCCAGCACGAACAGGCCGCCGGCCTCCTTCACCTTTTCCTTCTCGTCCGCCGTCTCGGCCGCTATGCGGGCGCGGACTTCCTCGGGGTCGGCGTCGGGATTTTCCGCCAGCGCCTGCATGACCTTCATGTCCACGTTGCCGCCCAGCTGAATGTCGGTGCCGCGGCCGGCCATGTTGGTGGCGATGGTGATGGCGCCGGTCTTGCCGGCATCGGCAACGATCTGCGCCTCCTGCTCGTGCTGGCGCGCGTTCAGGACGTTGTGCGGCAGGTCGGCCTTCTTCAGCAGGTCCGAAAGCTGCTCGGACTTCTCGATCGAGGTGGTGCCGACCAGCACGGGCTGGCCCTTCTCGTGGGCCTTGCGGATGGCTTCGACGATGGCCTGGTACTTCTCGCCGGCGGTGCGGTAGACGGCGTCGTGCTCGTCCTCGCGGGCGATGGGCTTGTTGGTTGGCACCTCGACCACGCCCAGGCCGTAGATCTCCTGGAATTCCTCGGCCTCGGTCAGGGCGGTGCCGGTCATGCCAGCCAGCTTGTCGTAGAGCCGGAAGTAGTTCTGGAACGTCACCTGCGCCAGCGTCACGTTCTCGGGCTGGATGTTCACGCCTTCCTTGGCCTCGATGGCCTGGTGCAAACCGTCGGACAGGCGGCGGCCCGCCATCATGCGGCCGGTGAACTCGTCGATCAGCACGACCTCGCCGTCGCGGACGATGTAGTCCTTGTCCTTGGTGAACAGCTTGTGGGCGCGCAGGCCCTGGTTCACGTGGTGAACGATCGTCGTGGACTCGGGGTCGTAGAGGGTCTGTTCCTCGGGCAGGATGCCGGCGGCGTGCAGGTGCCCCTCGAGGAACTCGTTCCCCTCGTCCGTGTAGGTGACGTTGCGCGTTTTCTCGTCCAGCGAGAAATGCTCGTCCTGCAGGTGCGGGATGACCGTGTCGATGGTCTTGTAGAGCTCGGACCGGTCCTGCGCGGGCCCCGAGATGATCAGCGGCGTCCGCGCCTCGTCGATCAGGATGCTGTCGACCTCGTCCACGATGGCGAAGTAATGGTCGCGCTGGTACATGTCCTTCAGCTCGGACTTCATGTTGTCGCGCAGGTAGTCGAAGCCCAGCTCGTTGTTGGTGGCATAGGTCACGTCGCAGGCATAGGCGTCGCGCTTCTCGGCGTCGGGCTGCTGCGGGTAGACGACGCCGCAGGTGATGCCCAGCGCGTCATAGACCTTGGACATCCATTCGCTGTCGCGCTTGGCCAGGTAGTCGTTCACCGTGACGATGTGCACGCCACGCCCCGTCAGCGCGTTCAGGTAGGCCGGGAAGGTCGCGACCAGGGTCTTGCCTTCGCCGGTCTTCATTTCGGAAATGTTGCCCTGGTGCAGGAAGATGCCGCCCATAAGCTGCACGTCGAAGGCCCGCAGGCCCAGGGCGCGTTTCGCGGCCTCGCGGCAGTTGGCGAAGGCCTCGACCAGCAGATCGTCCAGCGACTCGCCCCCCTCGGCGCGGGCCTTCAGCGACTGGGTCTTTTCCTTCAGCGCGTCGTCCGACAGCGCCTCGTACTCGGGCTCGAGCGCGTTGATCGCATCGACGATCGGCCGCGTGGCCTTCACCTTGCGATCGTTCGGTGTGCCAAAAACCTTTTTGGCGACGGAACCCAGACCCAGCATTGTCTCTCCTGACGGCATCGTGTGTGGGGGACATGCTTGCCCGCATCCGGGCGGGCGCATAATTAGGGCGTCAAGCCGGCCCCCTTTTCAAGCTGTTAGCGATGTAAGGGGCGCCTATCACAGTGTCAACGCCGGGGCCCGCTGGACCCTTGCCACGAAGGACGAAAGCATGAATCGACTGATCCCCATCGCCACCGCCTGCACCCTTGCCATGGGCGCCGCCCTGCCGTCCCACGCGCAGGAGGCCGATACCGTCGTCGCCACGGTGGGCGATACGGCGATCACGCTGGGTCACGTGGCGGCCTACCGCGCGTCGCTGGGCGAGCAGGTGAACCAGATGCCCGCGCAGCAACTTTATGACGCGGTGCTGGATCAGCTGATCTCCATGGCCGTCCTGGCCGACGGCCGCGAGGTCGGCGAGGTCGAGCAGATCTTCATCGACAACGAGCGCCGGTCGCAGCTTGCCCGCGCCGCCGTGCTGGACCTGCAGGAGCAGCCCGTCGAGGATGCCGAGGTGCAGGCCGCCTACGAAGAGATGTTCGGCGATTTCCAGTCGAGCCCCGAATTCAACGCCTCGCACATCCTGGTCGAGACCGAGGAAGAGGCCGCCGACCTGATCGCGCAGCTGGAAGACGGTGCCGATTTCGCCACCCTGGCGCGCGAAAACTCCACAGGCCCGTCGGGTCCTTCGGGGGGCGAGCTGGGCTGGTTCGGCCCGGGCCAGATGGTTCCGGCCTTCGACCAGGCCGTGCAGGAGATGGACGTGAACGCCATCGCCGGCCCGGTGCAGACCCAGTTCGGCTGGCACGTGATCAAGCTGAACGACGCGCGCCAGACCGAGGCGCCGTCGCTGGACGAGGTGCGCGACGAGCTGGCCCAGCAGGTCCTGAGCGAGCGCATCACGAACGAGATCGAGACGCGCCGCGAGGCCGCCGACATCACCATCGCCGAGGATGCCGTCGACCCGTCCGTCATCAACGACCCGTCGATCCTGGCGCGCTGATCCATGCCCGCGCTGTCGCCGCTGGCGCCCGAACGCTTCCCCGAACTGCCCGCCATCGACGGGTTGCGCTTGGCCACGGCGCAGGCGGGCGTGAAATACCGTGACCGGACCGACGTGATGCTGGCGGTCCTGGACCCCGGCGCCACGGTGGCGGGCGTCTTCACACGCTCCGCCACGCGCTCGGCGGCAGTGCTGGATTGCCAGGCCAAGATCGGCGGCGACAGCGACGCTGGCGCGGCGATCCTGGTGAACTCGGGCAATTCCAACGCCTTCACCGGCCGCGCGGGCGAGGCATCGGTCGCGCGGATCTGCGCGGCCGTGGCCCGGGCCTGCGACGTGCCCGAAGACCGCGTTTTCACCTCGTCCACCGGCGTGATCGGCGAACGGCTGCCCGACGACCGCATCACCGCGGCCATCGACGGGCTGGTCGGGGGCCTTGCACCCGGCGGGATCGATGCCGCCGCCCGCGCCATCATGACGACCGACACCTTTCCCAAGGGCGCCGTGCGCTCCGTCGAGATCGGCGGCGAGACGGTGACCATCGCCGGGATCGCCAAGGGCTCGGGGATGATCGCGCCCGACATGGCGACGATGCTGGTCTACATCTTCACCGATGCCAGCATCCAGCGGGCGCTGCTACAGGACATGCTGGGCGACCTGACCGACCGCAGCTTCAACGCGATCACGGTGGACAGCGATACCTCGACCTCGGACACGCTGCTGATGGCTGCCACCAACAAGGGCTCTGCGGTTCACGACCGCCACGGCCCGTTCGAGGACGCGTTGGGTGACCTGATGCTGGACCTCGCCCACCAGGTCGTGCGCGACGGCGAGGGCGCGACCAAGTTCATCCAGATCGACGTCTCCGGCGCCGAGAGCGACGCCGACGCCCGCAAGGTGGCCAGCGCCATCGCCAACTCGCCGCTGGTCAAGACGGCCATCGCGGGCGAGGACCCGAACTGGGGCCGCATCGTCATGGCGGTGGGTAAGTCCGGCGCCGCCGCAAACCGCGACACGTTGCGCATCACCTTCGGCGACATCGAGGTGGCGCGCGACGGCTGGGTCTCGCCCGACTATACCGAGGCGCGGGGCGCCGAATACATGAAGCGCGACGAGATCACCATCGGCGTCGACCTGGGGCTGGGCGACGGCGCGGATACCATGTGGACCTGCGACCTGACCCACGCCTACATCACGATCAACGCGGATTACCGGTCGTGAAGACGGTGCTGGTCTCCGCGGTCGCGCTGATCGACGTGGACGGGCGCGTGCTGCTGGCGCAACGCCCGCCCGGCAAGTCGATGGAAGGCCTGTGGGAGTTTCCCGGCGGCAAGGTCGAGCCGGGCGAAACGCCCGAGGCCGCCCTGATCCGCGAATTGCACGAGGAGCTGGGAATCGACACATGGCAATCGTGCCTGGCGCCGCTGACCTTCGCCAGCCATGGCTACGATGATTTCCACCTGCTCATGCCGCTGTTCGCCTGTCGCAAGTGGCAGGGCCAGCCGACGGCGCGCGAGGGGCAGGTTCTGAAATGGGTCCGCCCGCGCGAGATGCGCGACTATGCGATGCCGCCCGCTGACCTGCCCCTGATCCCCATTTTGAGGGACTGGCTCTAGCGGGCCAGTTCCGGGAAAGTCTGGAGGATATCGTCGCGCGTCAGGCACACCGGAGCCTGAGCCAGGCTCGCGTCCGAGCGTTCCGATTGTCCGCCCAGCAGTCTTTCCAAGATACGCGCCATGTCCCAACTCCGTCCGTGTCTATCAACTTGATAAGAAGCACGGGGGCTGCGGGAAAAGTTTCGCGGGAATTAATGATTTCTTAACTTTTTTGGCTGCTCGCGGGATGGGCGAACGCAAAGGGCCCGCCGGTGGATGCCGGCGGGCCCTTGTTTTTCTGGCGTCGAGCGGGCTCAGAGGTTCCGCTCGACCTCTTCGCGCTCGAAGATCTCGATGACGTCGCCGGGGCGGATGTCTTCGTAGTTCTCGAAGGCCATGCCGCATTCCTGGCCCGACTGGACCTCGGACACCTCGTCCTTGAAGCGCTTGAGAGTCTTCAGCGTGCCCTCGTGGATCACCACGTTGTCGCGCAGCAGGCGCACGCCGGCCGAGCGACGGGCGATGCCCTCGGTGACGAGGCAACCGGCGACGTTGCCGACCTTGGAGACCTTGAAGACCTCCTTGATCTCGGCGTAGCCGATGAAGTTTTCGCGCACCTCGGCCGACAGCAGGCCCGAAGCCGCCGCCTTCACGTCGTCCACCAGGTCGTAGATGACCGAGTAATAGCGGATCTCGACGCCCTTCTGGTTCGCGGTGTTCCGCGCCGAGGCGTTGGCACGGACGTTGAAGCCCATGATCGGCGCGCCGGACGCTTCGGCAAGACCGACATCGGTCTCGGTGATGGCACCCACACCGTAGTGCAGGACGCGCACGCGGACCTCGTCGTTGCCGATCTTTTCCATCGCCTGGACGATGGCCTCGGCAGAGCCCTGCACGTCGGCCTTCACCAGGATGGGCAGCTCGGCCACGTTCTCGTCGGCCTTGGCCTGCGCCATCATCGCCTCGAGCGTCGTGGCGGCACCGGCCGCGGCGCGCTTGTCCTTGGCCTGCTGCTGGCGATACTCGGCGATCTCGCGGGCCTGCGCCTCGGTCTCGACCACGTTCAGGACGTCGCCCGCCTCGGGCGTGCCGTTGAGGCCCAGGACCTCGACCGGGACCGACGGTCCGGCCTCGTTCACGCGTTCGCCCTGGTCGTTCTCCATGGCGCGGACCTTGCCCCACTGTTCGCCGACGACGAAGATGTCGCCGCGACGCAGGGTGCCCGACTGGACCAGCACGGTGGCCACGGGGCCGCGGCCCACGTCCAGCTGCGCCTCGATCACGGCGCCTTGGGCGGCGCGGTTCGGGTTGGCCTTCAGTTCAAGAACCTCGGCCTGCAGCGCGATGGCTTCGAGCAGTTCGTCCAGGCCCTGGCCGGAAATGGCCGACACCTCGACATCCTGCACGTCGCCCGACAGCTTCTCGACGATGACCTCGTGCTGAAGTAGGCCGGTGCGGACCTTGTCCGGGTCGGCGGCCGGCTTGTCGATCTTGTTGATCGCCACGATCATCGGGACGCCCGCCGCCTTGGCGTGATTGATCGCCTCGACCGTCTGCGGCATGACCGAATCGTCGGCCGCCACGACCAGCACCACGATATCCGTCACCTGAGCACCACGCGCACGCATGGAGGTGAAGGCCGCGTGGCCCGGCGTGTCGAGGAAGGTCAGCGTCGCGTCGCCCTGCTGCACCTGGTAGGCGCCGATATGCTGGGTGATGCCGCCGGCCTCGCCCGCGACGACGCGCGCGTTGCGGATGGCGTCCAGCACGGACGTCTTGCCGTGGTCCACGTGGCCCATGACGGTGATGATCGGCGCGCGCGGTTCCATGTCCTCGGGCTTGTCGTCGACCTGGTCGATGACCTGTTCCACGTCCGAGTCGCTGACGCGAACGACGCGGTGGCCGAATTCCTCGATGATCAGCTCGGCGGTGTCGGCGTCGATGGTCTGGGTCTGGGTCGCCATGATGCCGTTCTGCATCAGCGCCTTGACCACGTCGGCCACCTTCTCGGTCATGCGGTTCGCCAGTTCCGAGACGGTGATCGCCTCGGGCAGCTGCACGTCGCGGGTGACCTTTTCGCGGTCCTGCGTCTGGCCCATGGCCTTCTTGCGGGCACGCTCCTGCTGGCGCTTCATCGACGCCATCGACCGCTGCCGGCCGCCTTCGCCGCCGCGCAGGGCCTGGTTCACCGTCAGCTTGCCGGAACGGCGCTTGTCGTCGCCACCCTTCGCAGGCTTGCTGGGCTTGTCGCGCTCGCGCTCGGGCGCCTTCTGGGTCTGTTTCTGCGGCTTGGCTGCGCGCGCCTCGGCCTCGGACGGATCCGGGGCGGGCGCGTTGGCGCGGGCCTTGGCGTCGGCCTCTTCCTGGAGACGGCGGGCGTCTTCCTCGGCCTTGGCCTTCAGGGCCTCTTCGCGCTCGCGCTCCTCGCGCTCTTTCTCTTCCTGCTCGGCCCGGCGGCGCTCACGCTCTTCGGCGCGGGCCTGCTCCTCGGCGGCACGCTTCTCGGCCTCTTCGGTCTCGCGCGCCTTGGCGGCGGCGAGGGCCTTCATGCGGCGCTCGAGCTCGGCGTCGGAAATACCGGCGGGACGCTTCTTTGGGTCACCCCCGGCCGGCGCGGCGGACTTCGATCCTGCCTCGGCCTTCGAGGCCGCCGGCTTGGGCATCACGACCCGCTTACGCTTCGTCTCGACCACGACATTCTTGGTGCGGCCATGGCTGAAGCTCTGCTTCACCTGCCCCGAACGGGGCCCGCTGCGAACACCAAGCGTCTTCTTGCCGTCATTCTCACTCATCGGGTCTTCTTTACCTTTCCGGGAACCGGATCGTTCCCGTCATCTTGCGTTTCGCTTGTCCGAACGCCCGAAAGCCGCACGGCGTCATCCCTGAACAAATCAGCGAGTCTGCCTGCGGCAAGCGCCGCATGTATCACACGTTCGCGTCCGAAGGACAAACCCAATTCCTGAGCCGTCAGGATGTCGAAGAACGATCCCCGACCGCCCGGACGATAGAGCTTGGACTTGCCGCGCTCGGATCCGTCACTGGCTTGCAGAAGGATCGCCGCGCGGTCGCGGTCGAGCCATTCCTTCACCCGTTCGAATCCCGCGACGGCGTCACCCGCCTTGCGCGCCATGCTGATCCGGTCGAGCACCCGGCGCACCAGCGCCTGCTCGACCTCGTCGATCAGCCCGTCCGGCAGGCTGACCTGCCGTTTCGCGCCCTTCGAGAACAGCCGCTTCTTCACGGCCGTGTCGAGCGCGGCACGATCGGCCGCGACATACATCCCCCGACCGGGCAACTTGCCCGCCACATCAGGGTAGATAGTGTCGTCCGGGCCCAAAACAAAGCGGATGAGGCCACGTTTCGGCGAAACCTCACCGCTGACCAGGCACTTGCGCTCGGGGTCGGTTATGTGGGCAGGGCGGCTCAGGCTGGGGCCTCCTCGGTTTCGCCCGCGTCATCCGCGTCGGCGTCTTCGGCGTCGTCTTCCTCGGACGCCAGGTCCTCGGGGTCGACCCAGCCCAGCTGGATCCGCGCGGTCATCACCATGGCCTGGGCTTCTTCCAGGTCCACGCCGAACGGTTCCAGCACGCCGTCATCCTTGTGACGCTCGCCGTCGACCACGGTCCAGCCGCCGGCCAGTTCCCAGTCGGCGCAGGTGGCGAAGTCTTCCAGCGTCTTGACGCCGTCCTTGGCCAGCGCCTCGATCATCTGCGGGGTCAGGCCTTCGAACTGGACGAGGCTATCCTCGACACCCATCTCGCGGGCGGCCTCGAGCGCCTTGGCGTTCTGCGCCTCGATGAAGTCGCGCGCACGGGCCTGGAGCTCTTCCGCGGTCTCGTCGTCGACGCCGTCGATGACCGTCAGCTCGTCCAGGTCGACATAGGCGACTTCCTCGAGATTGGTGAAGCCCTCGGCCACCAGGAGCTGGGCGAAGAACTCGTCCAGGTCCAGGGTGTCGACGAACAGCTTGGTGCGCTCCTCGAACTCGGCCTGGCGGCGGGCGGATTCCTCTTCCTCGGTCATGATGTCGATGTCGAGACCGGTCAATTGCGACGCCAGCCGCACGTTCTGGCCGCGGCGGCCGATGGCCAGGCTCAACTGCTCTTCGGGCACGACGACCTCGATCCGCTCGGCATCCTCGTCGAGCACGACCTTGGTCACCTCGGCCGGCTGCAGCGCGTTCACGAGGAAGGTCGGCATGTCCTCGTTCCACGGGATGATGTCGATCTTTTCGCCCTGAAGCTCGTTCACGACGGCCTGCACGCGGCTGCCGCGCATACCGACGCAGGCGCCGACGGGGTCGATGCTGGAATCGTAGGAGATCACGCCGATCTTGGCGCGCGAACCGGGGTCACGGGCGACGGCCTTGATCTCGATGATGCCCTCGTAGATCTCGGGCACTTCCATCTTGAACAGTTCGGCCATGAACTCGGGCGCGGTGCGGCTGAGGAAGATCTGCGGGCCGCGGACCTCGCGGCGCACGTCCTTGATGTAGACGCGAATGCGGTCGTTCGGACGATAGCTTTCGCGGCCGATCTTCTCGTTGCGGCGCAGAACTGCCTCGCCCGCGCCGATGTCGACGATGACGTTGCCGTATTCCTCGCGCTTGACGACACCGTTGATGATGGTGCCGGCGCGGTCCTTGAATTCCTCGTACTGGCGGTCACGCTCGGCTTCGCGGACCTTCTGCAGGATCACCTGCTTGGCCGATTGCGCGGCGATACGGCCCATCTCGACCGGCGGGACCTCTTCGACATAGGTGTCGCCGACCTTCGGGTCGTCCAGGTACTGTTTGGCGCTCTCGACCGTCATCTCGGCCTGGTAGTTTTCCAGCTCTTCTTCCTCGACCACGGTGCGGACGCGGGTGAAGGTCGCGCGGCCGGTCTTGCGGTCGATGGACACACGGATGTCCATCTCGCTGCCGTAGCGGGACTTCGCCGCCCGGGCGAGGCTTTCTTCCATGGCCTCGACCACCAGGGCGGGGTCGATCATCTTCTCGCGCGCCACCGCCTCGGCGGTCTGCAGCAGCTCAAGCTGGTTGGCGGATGTGATGGCCATGTCAGTGGTCCTTTTGCTCGGGAAGACGGGCGTCGTCTTCGCTGTCGATAATGGTTTCGATCTCGTCGAACTGGCTTTCGTCGATCTGGCCCGCGTCCTTGCGGGATTTCAGCACATCGCGGATCAGGTCGTCGGTCAGCACCAGCTTGGCGTCGTTCAGCCAGTCGAACTGCAAACCGATGGTGCCCTCGTCGATCTCCAGCAGGATCTCGCCGCCCTCGACGCCGGCCAGGATGCCCTTGAACCGGCGGCGGCCGTCGATCAGCTCGTCCGTCTCGATCTTGGCGACATAGCCTTCCCAGGCTGCGAAATCCTTGAGCCGGGTCAGCGGCCGGTCGATGCCGGGCGACGAGACTTCCAGGTTGTAGGCGTCCTCGATCGGGTCCTCGACGTCCAGGTGCGCCGACACGGCGGTCGAGATCCGGCCGCAATCGTCCACCTCGATCCCGCCCTCGGGCTTGTCGGCCATGATCTGCACGGTGGGCGTCTTGCCGCCCTGGTACCGCACGCGCACCAGCTCGAACCCCAGATCCTCGATCACGGGGGTGATGATTTCGGCCAGACGCCGGTCGATGCTGGCCTTTGCGATCAGATCGGACATGATGTCCCCTTCAAGCACAAAAAAACGGGCCCGCGGCCCGTTCGTGTCGTTCGGTGGGCGCCGGGTTTGGACCCCAGCGCGCCGCTGTTGAAACGCATTTAGAGAGTCCGGCCGCGCATTGCAAGGGTCGTGCCGCGCGCCTCAGTCCCGCAGGCGGTCCATGACCTTGACCAGCGCGGCGCTGATCCCCGGCTCGGACAGGGCGTGACCGGCGCGCGGGATCAGCTGGAGGTCCGACGCGGGCCACCGTTCGTGCAGGGCATAGGCCGAGCCGGGCGGGCAGATCATGTCGTACCGCCCCTGCACGATATGGCCCGGGATGTCGGCGATCTTGTGAGCCTGGTCCAGGAGCTGCCCGTCGTAGTCCAGCCAGCCCGCATGGGTGAAATAGTGATTCTCGAGCCGGGCGAACGCGCGGGCGTAATCGGCCGGGCTGTCGCCGCCCGCGCCGTCGTTTTCGATCGAGGCCAGCGTGTTCTCCCACGCGGCCCAGGCCCGGGCATAACGGGTCTGGGTCATCAGATCGTCGCAGAACAGCCGCTTGTGGTAGGCGGCGATCAGGTCGTCCCGTTCGTCCTCGGGAATCAGCTTGGTGAAACGCGCCCACATGTCGGGCCAGAACTTGCCCGCACCGCCGGCGTAGAACCACTGAAGCTCGGCCTGGGTCATCAGGAAGACCCCGCGCAGGATCAGGTGGCGCACCGCCTCGGGATGAGTCTGGGCATAGATCAGCGCCAGCGTCGCGCCCCAGCTTCCGCCGAAGACCATCCAGCGGTCGATGCCCAGCGTTTCGCGGATCAGCTCGATATCGCGGACGAGGTGCCAGCTGGTGTTGTTCGTCACCGATGCGTGGGGACGGGACCGTCCGCATCCGCGTTGGTCGAACAGCACGATGCGAAACACCGCCGGGTCGAAATACCGTCGCATCGAGGGCGAACACCCGCCGCCGGGGCCGCCGTGGAACACCACGACCGGCTTGCCCTCGGGGTTGCCGCACTGCTCGACATAGACGGTGTGACCGTCCCCCACGGACAGCATGCGCTGGTCGAACGGGTCGGTCCGCGGATAAAGAAAGCCTGCGACGCCCTGCTGTGCTGCCATCCGGTTCATTGGTGACCTATATAACCTGAGAAACGGCCTCGCCATGGGGCTTTCGGAAAAAATGAGGCCCGACTTGACCAGCACCGTCGACCCGCAGGAAATCGAGAAGTTCAGCGCCATGGCGGCCGAGTGGTGGGACCCCGAGGGGAAGTTCAAGCCGCTTCACATGATGAACCCGGTCCGGCTGGATCACATCTGCCGCCAGGTTGCCGTGCAGTTCGACCGTGACCGCGCATCGGACGCGCCGTTCCGGGACCTGTCGCTGCTGGATATCGGGTGCGGCGGCGGCCTTCTGTCCGAGCCCATGGCCCGGCTGGGCGCCACGGTCACCGGCGCCGACGCGGCCGAGCGCAATATCGAGGTCGCCCGCGTCCACGCCGCCGAGCAGGACCTCGCCATCGACTATCGCGCCCGGACGGCCGAGGCGCTGGCGGCGGAGGGCGCGCGGTTCGACGTGGTGCTGGCCATGGAAATCGTCGAGCACGTGGCCGACGTGCCCGCCTTCCTGCGCGCGTGCAACGACCTGCTAAATCCGGGCGGCCTGCTGATCGTATCGACCCTGAACCGAACCACGAAAAGCTTCGGTGCGGCCATCCTCGGCGCCGAGTGGATCATGCGCTGGCTGCCGAAGGGCACCCATGACTGGTCGAAATTCATCACCCCGGACGAGCTGGACGGCCACCTCCGCGCGGCGGGGCTGTCGCCCGTCGACCGGACGGGGTTCGTCTTCAACCCCATCACCTGGGGCTGGCGGCTGTCCGACCGGGACTTCGCGGTGAACTATGCCATGACGGCGGTCCGCGACTAGGGCGCGTCGAAGGGGCGGTCGTGGGTCAGGCTGGGCACCTTGCCCCGCGCTTCGGCCACCTGTCCCAGATCGAGGTCCACCATGGTGACGCCGGGCGCGGTTCCCGCGTCCGCGATCACCTCGCCCCAGGGGGCGACGGCCAACGAATGGCCATGCGTGCGCCGCGCACGCCCGGCGCTGGCGGTGTGCTGACCCGTCTGGGCAGCGGCCAGAACGAAGCACCCCGTCTCGATCGCGCGGGCGCGCAGCAGGACCTCCCAGTGGGCCTGCCCCGTCAGCGGCGAGAAGGCGGCCGGCACCAGTAGAACCTCCGCCCCCGCCTGCCCCAGCGCGCGGTGCAGCTGCGGGAACCGCAGGTCGTAGCAGATCGTCAGGCCGAAGGCGGCCAGCGGCGTTTGCGCCAAAACCGCCCGGTCGCCGGGACGGTAGCCGGCCGATTCGCGGTAGGTCTCGGTCTCGCTCACCTGCACGTCGAACATGTGGATCTTGTCGTAACGGGCGGCGATCCCGCCATCGGGTCCGATCAGGAACCCCCGGTTCGCCAGGCGCCCGTCCGCGTCACCGCTGGCGATACCCAGCGATCCGATATGCAGCCAGACGCCCAGCCGCGCCGCGTCTTCGCGCAGGGCGGCCAGCGTCGGGTCGTCTTCCTCGGTGGTCAGCACGCGCTGCTGGTGCGCGCGGTCCGCCGACACGCAATTGGTGACCTCGGGCGTGGTGACGAATTCCGCGCCATCGGTGGCCGCACGCGCCACTAGCCCGCGCGTCACCGGCAGGTTCGCCGCCGGGTCATCGCTGCTGGTCAGCTGGATCAGCGCGGCGCGCATGGCTCAGGCGGCCAGCATCGGGTCCAGCTTGCCCTGCCGTTCCAGCGCGGCAAGGTCGTCGAAGCCGCCCACGTGGGTGCCGTCGATGAAGATCTGCGGCACGGTGTGACGACCGTTCGCGCGGTCCATCATCTTCTGGCGCAGCTCGCCATCGCGCGAGACGTCGATTTCGGTGAAGCCGGCGTCCTTGCTGTTCAGCAGGCGCTTGGCGGCATGGCAGAAACCGCAGAGCGGCGTGGTGTAGATCTCGATCTGGGCCATTTTGGATCCCCTCGGAAAATGCGTGTTTCCCGGTATCTAGGGGTCCTTCACCGCCCGTGCCAGTGTCACCACGTCGACACGCGCCGCGCCGCACGCCAACGCCGCCTCAGCCGCGGCGGCCAGCGTCGCGCCCGATGTCATGACGTCGTCGACCAGCAGGACGGCCCGCCCCCGCAGCACACCGCCATGTTTCGGATGCACGGTCATGCAGCCTTCGAGGTCGGAAAAGCGGCTGGCAAGGGTCTTGCCGTCCTGCACCTGCGTGCGCCGGGTGCGGACAAGGGCGCTTGGCGCGGTCGGCAGGTCCAGCGCGCGGGCCAGCGCCCCGCCAAGCTCGGCCGCTTGGTTGAAGCGGCGCGCCAGCGTGCGGCTCCAATGCGCGGGCACGGGCACCACGAGGCTGTCGTCGCGGACCAACTCCTGCGCACGGCGCGCCATCCACGTCCCGGCCCCGGGCACCAGGTCCAGCCGGTCGCCATGCTTGATCGACAGGACCACCTGCCGCCCCCGGTCGCTGTAGAGCAGGGCAGACCGCCCCCGGCTCCACGGCCGGGCGATGGACAGGCAGTCGTCGCAGGTGACCGGGCGGTCGTCGTCACCGGGCAGCGGTGCTCCGCAGGTGTCGCAGCCAAGGCCCAGGATGAACGGCGTGTCGCGCCAGCACGGCCCGCACAGCGCGCCCACGGTGTCGACGGTCGCATCGCAGGTTGCGCATTGCCGCGGAAAGACGGCATCGATCACCGATTGAACCAGCATGGAAGGTGCTTACCTCCAACCCCATGACCCGCGAGACACGCCGCCTCACCGACCGCGACCGCCTTCAGCAGTCCCGCCGCCGCACCCGCGCCGATGCGCTGTTCCTGCACGGCTATGCCGCGGACCAGCTCGAGGAGAGACTGGAAGAGGTTAACAGAACCTTTACCGCCATCGCCGTGGTGACCGGCCACCCGGAATTCTGGTCGGCGCGCTTCCCGGACGCGACCATCGTGACGGATGACGAGGTTCTGGCGCTGGAGCGTGGACGCCACGACCTGGTCATCCACGCCATGGCGCTGCACTGGGCCGATGACCCGGTGGGCCAGATGGCCCAGTGCCGCCTGGCGCTGCAGCCCGACGGCCTGTTCCTGGGGGTCTGCTTCGGTGGCCAGACCCTGTCCGAGCTGCGCAGCGTGCTGGCCCATGCCGAAAGCATCGTCAGCGGGGGGATCGCCCCGCGCGTGCTGCCCATGGCCGAGATCCGCGACCTGGGTGGCCTGATCCAGCGGGCGGGCCTGGCCCTGCCCGTGGCGGACACCGACCCGATCAAGGTGGACTACGCCGACCTGGCTGCGCTGGTCCGCGACCTGCGCCACATGGGCGAAGGCAACGCCATGGCCGCGCGCGACCCGCGCCCCCTGCCCCGCGCTGTCCTGCGGCAGGCCGCGCAGACCTATGCCGCCAGCTTCCCGGCCAGCGACGACGCCGACCGCATCGTGGCGACCTTCGAGCTGGTGTTCCTGTCGGGCTGGGCCCCCGACGAAAGCCAGCAGAAACCGCTGCGGCCGGGGTCGGCCAAGGCGCGGCTGGCCGATGTACTGGGCACGGACGAGACAAGCCTGCGCGACGATTCGCGCCGGTCAGGCGATTGACCCCCGTGGGAAAGCCTTTATCTGAGCCTGCGTTGTCGAGAGGATGAAGACCATGCTGGATGCACGCGCCCCCGATGGGACCCCGATGTTCATCGAAGAGGGGGCGACCTGCCCCGTTCATGCGCCTGACGACCACCCCAAGATCCCGCCAGCCAAGACCGGCGTGCTTTTGGCCAACCTCGGCACGCCCGACGGCTACGACTACTGGAACATGCGCCGGTATCTGAACGAGTTCCTGTCCGACAAGCGCGTGGTCGACTACTCGGCGTGGATCTGGCAGCCGCTGCTGCAGGCCGTGATCCTGACCAAGCGGCCCTTTTCCAGCGGGGCCGCCTACAAGTCGATCTGGAACGAGGACGCGGGCGAAAGCCCCCTTCTGACCATCACCAAGGCGCAGGTCTCCAAGATCAGGGATCGGCTGGTCGACGCCCATGGCGACAAGGTCATGGTCGATTTCTGCATGCGCTACGGCAACCCGTCGACCCGGTCGAAGGTGCGCGAGATGATCCAGGCGGGTTGCACGCGGATCGTGTTCTTCCCGCTCTACCCACAATACGCCGGCGCGACGACGGCAACGGCGAACGACCAGTTCTTCCGCGCCCTGATGGCCGAGAAGTGGCAGCCATCGGTCCGCACCGTCCCCGCCTATTTCGAGCACCCGAGCTATATCGACGCTCTCGCCAAGTCGGTGGAGCGGGCCTATGGCGCGATGGAGACGAAGCCGGACGTGCTGGTCGCGTCTTATCATGGGGTGCCCCAGCGCTACCTGATGGAAGGCGACCCGTACCACTGCCAGTGCCAGAAGACCTCGCGCCTGCTGAAGGAGCGGCTGGGCTGGGCGGATACCGACATCGTCACCACGTTCCAGTCGCGATTCGGTCCCGAGGAATGGCTGAAGCCCTATACCGTGGAAGAGGTCGCGCGCCTGGCCGAGCACGGCAAGAAGCGCATCGCGGTGATCGCGCCCGCCTTCTCGGCCGACTGCATCGAGACGCTGGAAGAGATCAACGAAGAGATCCGCGAAAGCTTCGAGGAAGCGGGCGGTGAGCACTTCACCTACATCCCGTGCCTCAACGAGGACGACGCCCACATGGACGCGCTGGTCGAGGTGATCGAGGAAAACCTGGCGGGCTGGGTCTGATCGACCCAGGCCATGGGCTTGGGTGTCGTTGGAGCCGTCGCGGCGCCCGAACCCCCTGTTTCAAAAGGAAAACGGCCGGGCACTGGGCCCGGCCGTCTCCAAAAGCGTAATACCGTTCGACTGGATCAGTCGGCAGCGGCAACAGCCACGACGGCCAGCAGCAGCAGCGGGATAACGATCCCGGCCGACGAGCTGGACGATTCTTCAACGACGACGGCCGGCTCCATCATGGGCTCGACCATACCGCCCGCAAACGCACCGGTGGCGGCGACGGACAGGGCAGCGGCAAGAGCAATCTTCTTCATGGTGTATCTCCAGTAATTAGCCTGGTGCCTAGTTTGAAACGAGGCGGCAGCAGGCACCCAAGACTGTACCTCATCGACGGTATAAGCAACATCGACAACGTATTGCAAAGAATTGAAACGCTTGAACGGTTCCCACGCTCCGGCAATTCGTCAAATTAGCAACACTTGGGTTCCGGACTTGGCGAGGCCGTAAAGCTCTTCGATATGGTTGTTGTACAGGCCGATGCAGCCGTTCGACGACCGCCGTCCGATCTTGCGCGTGTCCTGGGTGCCGTGAATCCGGTAATATTGCCACGAAAGATACAATGCGTGCGTTCCCAGCGGATTGTCCGGGCCGGGGCCGATGAAGTCGGGCCACTCGGGATTCCGCTCTTTCATGGCCGGCGTGGGCGCCCAGCTCGGCCCCTCGACCTTGCGGATGACCTCGGTCCGGCCCTTGCGGGTCAGGTCGTCGGTCTGCGGCACCGAGGTCGGATACAGCTTGTAGATCGATTCGTCCTCGTTCCAGTAGTGCAGCGCGCGCGAGGTGATATCGACAAGGATCGCGCCATTGGCCAGCGAATCGAAGTAGGGCCGCCAGTGCAGCGTCCGGAAGCTGGACGCGTTGCGGCGGGTGACGTCCGAGATCTGGGACCGGAATTCGGTCGAATTCGACGTCTGCGCGATGGCGGGCGCCGCCAGCGTGGTCGCTGCCGCGGCTGCGCCGCCCAGGAACCAGCGGCGGTTCAGGATATCCGATGGGTGACGGGTCATGGCGTGTCGCACCTTTGTGATCTTGGCTGCTTCAGGCGTGCAAAATAAGGAGGCCGGCGGATCCTTGCAAATCAAACCGGCGTCAATCCGCGCAACGGCGCCGAAACGGAAAATGGCATCCCGGTCGCGTTACCGCTATTGAGACGCGAAGGGATTACAACGGGTTCGGCATGTATCGAATTTTCGCACCATTGGCCATCGGCGTCGCGGTCCTGTCGGCTTGCGCGGCACCACCACCGCCCGCGCCGCGCGTTGCCGCCGACGGACGACCGCTGCCGCAAGTCTACCGGATCAGCGAAGCGGATTCGGACCGGGTCCAGATCCGGTTCCTCGACGGGATGAACGCCGTGCGCCAGGCCGCCGGTGCCCCGCCCGTTGCGCTGAACGCCGAACTCACGGCCGCCGCGGCCACCCACAGCCGCGACATGTCGGTCCAGAACCGGCCCTGGCATTTCGGGTCGGACGGATCGTCGCCGCTGGAGCGCGTGCGTCGCGTGGGCTACCGCGGCGAGCTGCTCGGCGAAAACATCTCGGAAACCTACGAGACCGAGCTGGAAACCCTGTCGGCCTGGCTCGAATCGCCCGACCAGCGCGACATCATCACCGATCCGCGCGCCCGCGACCTGGGGTTCTCGTGGTTCCAGGAGCCCAGCGGCAAGATCTGGTGGACCATGGTCACCGGCGCCCCGCAGACCTTCGCCCAGGCCAACGGGTTCTGAGCCAGCCTCGCGGGCTGGCCGAGACCCGGTTCAGGGGAAGATGCTGATCGGCGTGCCGTCTTGAACCATGGCGTAGATCTCTTCGATCTCGTCATCGGTGACGGCGATGCAGCCCCAGGTCCAGTCGCCCGTCGCGCCCTTGGGCACGTTCTCGCCCCGGCCGTGGATGAAGATGTCGCCCCCGGCGGGACGTCCCAGACCGCGTGCGACCTCGATATCCCGCGCATTGGGGTACGAGATGCCCACCGACAGGTGATACCGGCTGTTGGGGTTGCGGCGATCGATCATGTAATGCCCCTCGGGCGTCTTGCCGTCGCCTTCGACCTGCTTGTGGCCCTCGGGCGCGAAACCCAGGCCGACATTGTAGACCTTCAGGGGCGTCCCGTTGTGCAGCAATTGCAGCTGACGCGCCTCTTTCAGCAGAACGACGCGGGTGACTTCCGGGCCGTCATAACTGCGGAATTTCGATGGCGCTGCGCATCCCGTCAGGATGACCAGCGACAGCGTGATCAGAACGGATCTGATGATGGACATGGGGTCTGCTCGCCCTTGGATGTGCCTCGATGGCGCGGACCATAGCAAACTCCCACGCGACACCGAATATCCCTTGCCTCTCACATAGGCGTGAGCGGCGGGCACGTTGCAAAATCAGCGCGACAGGTGGGCGACGAGTTCCACGTGGGGCGACCAACGGAACTGGTCGACGACCTTCACCGATTTCAGCCGATAGCCGCCGCGCTGCGCGATCGCCACGTCGCGGGCGAACGTTACCGGGTTGCAGGACACCGCGGCGATCACCGGAACCTCGCTTTGGGCCAGTTCCGCGAACTGCGCCTCGGCCCCGGCGCGGGGCGGGTCGATAACCACGGCGTCGAGGCGGCCCAGCTCCGAGGCCAGCAGCGGGCGCTGGAACAGGTCGCGCGTCTCGGCCTCGAGCGCATGCAGCCCGCCGGCCTTCTGCCAGGCGGCGCGGGTGGCGTCGGACAGGCTGCGCAGCCCTTCGACCGCGACGACTTCGGCCTGGCGGGACAGGGGCAGCGCGAAGGTGCCGCAGCCCGCGAACAGGTCGGCGACACGCTTCGCGTCGCCCACGATGTCTCTGACGGCGCGCCACAGGGCGGCCTCGCCCGACTTGGTGGCTTGCAGGAACGCGCCCGGGGGCGGCACGCAGGCCACGTCGCCGAACATCTGGTGCGGTGGCCGCGCCTGGGCGATGGGGATGTCGCCCCATGTCAGCCGCGCCAGGTCGGCCGTCCCGGCAATGCGCGCCAGCTCTTCCGAAAGGGCGCGATCCGGCTCTTTCCCGCCCGACACCACCACGTCCAGCCCGGCAGGCCCGTGGGTCACGGCCAGCGACAGGGTGTCCTTGCGCCCCGCGCCCGCCGCCACGAGGTCGGAAAGCACCGGCAGGGCCTTCACGATCTGCGGGACCAGCACCCGGCAATGGGGCACGGGCACGATCCGGTCCGACGCCCGTTCGTGGAACCCGATCTCGACCCCGTCGCGGCTGCGCCGGGCCGACAACACGGCGCGCCGGCGCGAGGCGGGCGGCGAGGTCGCGATGCCGGTGATCGGCGCGGGCAGGCCCTGCGCAGCCAGCGCCTGCGCCACCACCCGCACTTTGAACCGTGCCACGAAAGTATCCGAGGCATGCATCAGCGCGCAGGCCCCGCAGCGGTCGTAATGCGGGCAGGCGGGCGTCACGCGCTCGGGCGACGGCGTCACGATCTCGGGGATCGGCATCCGGTCGCCCATGACGCGGCCGCGCACCGTCTCGTTCGGCAGGGCGCGCGGGACAAAAACGGGGCCAGGGGCGATGCCGTCGCCAAGGTGGCCCAGGCGGGTGATGGTCACGGTCTCCATCGGGCGGCCCTAGCCTATTCCGCGGCCTCGGAATAGCCCATGAACCCGCCCGACTGCCGCTTCCAGTAGCGGGCATAGGTGCCGCCCTGCGCCAGCAGCGCCTCGTGGGTGCCTTCCTCGACGATGCGGCCCTGTTCCAGCACCACGATCCGGTCCATCCGGGCGATGGTCGACAGGCGGTGCGCGATGGCCAGCACGGTCTTGCCCTCCATCGCGCGCTCCAGCGCGGCCTGGATCGACGCCTCGACCTCGCTGTCGAGCGCGCTGGTCGCCTCGTCCAGCACAAGGATCGGCGCGTCCTTCAGCAGCGCGCGGGCCAGCGCGATCCGCTGCCGCTGCCCGCCCGAAAGCTTGACCCCCCGCTCGCCCAGATGCGCGTCGTAGCCGGTGCGCCCCTTGAAGTCCTGCAGGTCGAGGATGAACTCGTGCGCCTCGGCCTTGCGGGCGGCGGCGATCATCTCGTCCTCGGTGGCGTCGGGCCGTCCGTAAAGGATGTTCTCCCGCGCCGAGCGGTTGAACATGGCCGTTTCCTGGGTGACCATGCCGATCTGGCGGCGCAGGCTTTCCTGCGTCACGTCGCGGATATCGCGCCCGTCGACGGTGATGCGCCCCCGCTCGGGGTCGTAGAGCCGCAGGAGCAGCGCCACCAGCGTTGACTTGCCTGCCCCCGATGCACCGACGACGCCGATCTTCTCGCCCTGCGCGACGGTCAGGTCCAACTGCTCGATCCCGCCCGCGCCGCGCCCGTAGGTGAACCGCAGGTCCTCGAACCCGATCGCGCCGCCATGGGGCAACGCATCCGCCGCGTCCGCGTCGGTCAGCGTGTGCGGCGGCGTCAGGGTGTTCATGCCATCCTCGACCTCGCCCACGTTGGAATAGATCGCCATCAGCGTGAACGACACCCAACCCGTCATCTGCGCGATGCGGATCGAGATCGCACCGGCCGCGGCGATGTCGCCCGGCGTCGCGATCCCCTGCGTCCACAGCGCGATGGTGCCGCCGATCAGCAGGATCGGCAGGATGCCGGCCAGCGCCATGAGCGAGAAGCGGAAGCCCGCGGTCAGCAGGCCGAAATCCACCACCTTGTCGCGGAACGTGGAAATCGCGCCCAGCGCGGCACGGTCCTCGTGATCGGCATGGGCGAACAGCTTGACCGTCTTGATGTTGGTGATCGTGTCGACGACCTGCCCCGACACCATGGCCCGCGCGCCCGCCCGGGCCTTGGCCCGCACCCGGATGCGCGGCATGAACCAGCGGATCAGGGCAAAGTACCCCACGCACCACACGGCCAGCCCGACCGCCATCCACACGCTGATCGTCGTCAGCAGGAAGACCGAGCCGATCAGGGTCGCAAGAGCGAAGGCCACCACGTTGATCATCTCGGACGCCACGTCGGTGATCGCGCGGCTGGTCTGCATCTGCTTCTGCGCGATGCGCCCGGCGAAATCGTCGTCGAAGAAGGTGACGGCCTGGCCCAGCGTCCAGCGGTGCAGGCGGCTCAGCACCAGCGGGTTCACGTTGGGCGACACGATGACGGCGTTGGCCGTCGCGCTGGCCCCGAACAGGGCCGGGCGGACGACGACGAAGAACAGCAGCGCCCCGACCAGCAGCGTGGCGTTCTCGGCCAGGTATCCCGGCGTCGCGGTCCCGGCGGCCGAGTCGATGATCCAGCCCAGAAGCAGGGCGGTCACCACCTCGGCCCCGCCGGCCAGCGCCGACACCACGGCGGCGATCGACAGCCACGGCCAGGCCCCGGCCAAAGCCCAGCCCATGAACGCGCCCAGCGTCCGCGGCGGGGGGCCGTCGGCGGGCGCGAAGGCGTCGATCAGGTCGGAAAGCGGGCGCAAAAGGCGCGTGGGGCTGAAACGGTGCAATGACATTCCGGGCAACATAGGCGATGCGTCCGCGATTGCGCGCACGATCCCGTGTTCAGGTCAAAGAAAGACGGCCAACGCCGACAGCGCAAGCGCGGCGGCCATGATCCGCAGGAAGACGGCCCAGGCCGCGTCGCTGGACAACAGGGCCGTCAGCAGGTGGCCCGCACCCGTCCAGAACAGGCAGACGCCGAGGTTGATCCCCGCGAAGGCAGCGCCCAACCGCGCGCCTTCGGCAAGGGGCGGTAGGCCCGCGGCATAGCCCGACGCGGCGGCCAGCGCGACGGCCCAGACCTTGGGGTTGACCCACTGGAACAGCACCGCCTCGACCAGCGTGAAGGGCCGGTCGCGGCCTTCGACACGCGGCCGCCGGGCGCGGCGGGCCAGACCCCAGGCCATCCACAGGATCCACGCGCAGGCGGCCAGTTTCAGACCCCATTCCAGCGCCGGGCGCCCCAGAAGGACCGCGCCGATGCCCGCGCCCGTCAGCCCCGCCGTGATACCCACGCCCAGCGCGACGCCCGCCACGTGCGGCAGCGTCCGCGCCATGCCGAACCGCGCGCCCGAAGCGGTCAGCAGGATCACGTTGGGGCCGGGCGTGAAGAGACCCGCGAAGACGAACAGGTAAAGCGGGTCGATCATCCCAGCAGGTCGTCGCGGCTGGCCGTCATGCCTGACGCGATCCAGCGGCGTTCCAGCTCGGCCAGCTTGCGGCCGATCTCGGGGCCCTTGTAGTCGCCCGCCAGATCGGCGCCGCGCACGGGAAACCGCGCAGTCGCACCGCGCGCAATCCGGTCGCCCAGATCGGCCGGTAGCGGCGCAGAGAAGCTGGCCGCGCGCAACAGCTCGACATCGCGGGCGGTGTCGGCCCCGTGACGCCAGGCCAATTCCGCCGTGCCGGCCTCAGCCCCGATCCCGTCGCGCAGCAGCGCCAGCCGGGCCGCCTGCTTGCGTGACAGGCGCAGCCGTTCGGACGCCTCATCCCCGCCCAGCACGGCAAGCCGGCTCAAAGGGTCCGGCGCGGCTTCGAGCGTGCCTTCAAGGTGGACGAGAACCGCCAGCAGTCCGGGATCGGCCCCGGGAAGGATCCGCGCAAGGATCCCCGATTGCGCCATCGAGGCGACAGCGGGCGCCGGGTCGGGCGCGGAGAGAAGCTTCAGCGTTTCGGCGCCGACCCGTTCCGCCGAAAGCTGCTCCAACCCCTCGGCCAGCGCGGCGCAGGCGGCCAGCGCCTCGGCGTCGACGCCGTGCTCGGGGTCGCCGTACCAAGCGTGGAACCGGAAATAACGCAAGATGCGCAGGTAATCCTCGCGGATACGCTGTTCCGCGTCACCAATGAACCTGACCCGCCGGGCGTGAAGATCCGGCAGGCCGCCCAAGGGGTCCAGCACCGTGCCGGTCGCATCGGCATAAAGCGCGTTCATGGTGAAATCGCGCCGGGCCGCGTCCTCTTCGATCCGGTCGGAAAACGCGACCGTGGCGTGACGGCCGTCTGTGTCCACGTCCTTGCGGAAGGTGGTGACCTCGTAGCCCTCGCCCTCCACCACCACGGTGACGGTGCCGTGGTCGATGCCCGTGGGCACCGGTTTCAGGCCCGCGGCCTCGGCCAGGGCGATGACCCGCTCGGGCACCGCGTCGGTGGCGATGTCCACGTCATCCACCGGCGCCCCGATCAGCTGGTTTCGCACGCAGCCGCCCACCGCCAGCGCCTGGTGGCCCGCCCCGGTGAGCGTGGCCAGGACGCGCTGGGTGCCGTCATCCGCCAGCCACTGTGCGCCAGTGATCTTCATGCCGATACCCTCTGCGCCAGTCCCCGCAGGATCCGCGCGGTGGCGCCCCAGATGTAATAGGGACCGTAGGGCACGGTGTAATAGAGCCTTTGCTGCCCCCGCCAACGGCGCGACTGAACGCTGAACCGCGCCGGGTCGGTGACGTGGTCGAATGGCACGTGGAAGATCTCGGCGACCTCGCCGGGTTCGGGGCGCGGCTCGAACGGGCGGGTGATGAACCCGAGGACGGGATGCATGGCGAAGCCCGTGACCGTTTCGTGGGGCGGCAGCGCGCCGATGATCTCGACCGCGTCGCGCGGCAGGCCGATCTCTTCCTCGGCCTCGCGCAGGGCGGCATCGGTGGCGTCCCGGTCGCCGGGGTCGATCTTGCCGCCCGGGAACGCGATCTGGCCGGGATGCTGGCTGAGCTGGGACGACCGCTTGGTCAGGATCACGCTGCCGGTGCGAACGCAGACGGGCACCAGCACGCCGGCCCCGCGCAACCCCGTGGTCCGGGGCCGCGCGGGCGCGTTCAGATCGAAATCCGACGACGGCCCGGTGTCGCGCGCCAGCGCGGCCTGCAGCCGGGCGCGCAGGTCATCCATCATCGCCCGGTGCGATTTCCGCCTCGAACCCCAGCGTGCGGGGGTCGAACTCGTAATGAGCGCCGCAGAACTGGCAGTCGGCGGTGACCTTGCCATCCTCGGTCGTCATGTGCGCGATGTCGCGGGCCGAGTAGATCGACAGGCTCTGGCGCACGCGATCGGCCGAGCAGGTGCATCCGAAAGTCACCGGTTGCGCGTCGAACACCCGTGGCTTTTCCTCGTGGAACAGGCGCACCAGCAGGTCGGTGGGCGCGACATGGGGGCCGATCAGCTCGGTCTCTTCCACGGTGTCCAGCAGCATGTTCGCGCGCTTCCAGTTCTCGGCCTCGTCGCCATCCAGGACATCCTCGGCCTGCATCACGCCCGCGTCGCCCGAGCCGCCTTCGCCCTTGGCCATCAGCGGCGACGCCTTGGGCATGTGCTGCAGCATGATGCCGCCCGCGCGCCACGCGGTCAGCTGGCCCGGCTCCTGTGCCTGCCCGAAGGCGGGGGCGAACCGGGTCGGCAGCTGCTCGGACTGGGCGAAGTAGGTCTCGGCGCAGGCCGACAGCGACCCGCCGGCGATGGGCGTGATCCCCTGGTAGGGGTGGGTGCCGTCGCCCTGGTCCATCAGGACCGCGAAATAGCCCTTGCCGATCTGGCTGAAAGGGTCGACCCCCGATTGCAGCTTGTCGGCATCGTAGCTGGCATAGGCCCGGATCTGCGCGGGCGAGCCGTCGGCGCCCGGCGCGTAGTAGTCGGTGGCGATCAGCCGGGCGGGCCCGTCGCCGCGAACCTGCAATGACAGTTTCCAGCGCAGCTTGATGGTCTGGCCGATCATCGCCGTCAGGAGCGTAGCTTCGGCGACCAGCGCTTCGATCTCGGGGGGGTAGTCGTGCTGCTCCAGCACCCGCTCGAGCGTCGAGTCAAGCCGCGCGACACGGCCGCGGATGTCCGAAGCGTCAAGCTGGAAGGGCAGGACGGTATCGTCCCAGGCGATTTTCGTGCTGAGTGTCATGGGCTTCCTTTGCCGGATGGCGTTGGGCGTCAGCCCGCTATATAGGGCCGGGACACAAATCCTTGAACCCCGGGGGACCCGCCGCGATGATCCCGCGTTTCGACCTGCCGCCCGAAGCCGACCGCCGCTACGTGTTCCGGCCCGGCGCCTATGCCGTGTTGCTGCGAGGGCGCGACATCCTTCTGACCCGCCAGAACGGGTCCGACCGGGCGCTGCAACTGCCCGGCGGCGGCATCGATCCGGGCGAGACGCCGCTGCGCGCGTTGCACCGCGAGGTCTTTGAGGAAACCGGCTGGCGCATGGCGGTGGACCGGCGGCTGGGCAGTTTCCGCCGCTTCGCGTTCATGCCCGAATACGGGATCCACGCCGAGAAGCTGTGCCACATCTTCCTGGGCCGCCCCGGCCTGCGCATCGGGCCGCCGGTCGAGCCGGATCACGATGCGGTCTGGATGGATGCCGACGAGGCGGTGACGCAGCTGGACAATGCGGGCGACGCCTATTTCCTGGCGCGGTTCCTGCGCTCAGGCCGGGGCGCGGTCGATCACCGCCATTGACACGTCGTCGGGCGGGTCGCCGCCCTCGAGCAGGGCCGCAAGCTCGCCGCGCAGGGCCTTGAGCAACCCGCGCCCCGGGGTCCGCCAGTGACGGGCCAACAGCCGGGCGAGACCATCCTCGCCCAGCAGCCCGCCGCCGGGATCGGGACATTCGGTGACCCCGTCGGAATGGATCAGCAGCCGGTCGCCGGGCAAAAGGCTCACGGACACGGTTTCGAACGCCGCGTCCTCGACCAGGCCCACCGGCATGCCGCCCTGGCCAACCGGGCTCAGACCACCATCGGCGCGGACGAGGATGGGGTGCGGATGCCCGGCCTGGCACAGATCGACCCGGCCACTGTCGAAATCGACTTCGGCAAGAATCATGGTGGCGTAGTGGTCGGTCTGGAATTCCGACAGGAACATCCGGTTCAGCCGCGCGCAGATCATGTCGGGTCGCCGCATGGCCACGCGGCCCCCGCGCCGCTCCAACGCGACGTTCTTGCCCGGGTCCCCGCCCGTCAGCCAGCCCGAGACCCGCGCGGCAACGAGGGCCGAGGCCACCCCGTGACCCGAGATATCGAGAGAGAAGACGCCATGCCGGGTGTCCGAGATGGGAAAGCCGCCGACGAGATCGCCGCCCACGGGACCCGAGGGCTGCAACAGGTAGGACACCGATCCGCCCGCCAGCCGGGCAGAGCTGCGCGGCACCAGTGACATCTGAAGCTTGCGCGCCTCGGCCAGGTCGCGGTTCAGCGCATCGTTCAGCCGCTGAAGGTCCGACGCGGCGCGGCAGGCCTCGCGGCTGCGCAGGACCAGCTCGCGCTCGATCCGGACCACGCGGGCGGCGGCATGCAGACGCGCCAGCAGCTCGTCGGGGCTGACCGGCTTGGTCAGGAAGTCGTCGGCCCCCGTTTGCAGCGCCATGGCGATCTCGTCCTTGCCGCGCTTGGCCGTCAGGACGATGAAATAGACGTATCGGTCATCGCCGAAGCTGCGGACCCGGGCGCACAGGTCCAGGCCGGACAGGCCCGGCATCATCCAGTCGCTGAGAATGATATCCGGCGGATCGGTCCGGCAGAGGATCAGCGCCTCTTCCGCCGAGCCCGCCTCGATCACGCGATATTCGCTGCCCGAGAGGCTTGATGCCAACATGCGCCGGTGAAGCCGGCTGTCGTCGACGATCAGCAAGGTCAGGGTCGGTCGGCGCGGGGGCGTCAGGCCCTCATTCGCCGGACGGGTGGCTTCCTTGGGCACAGCGCCGGTGGATCCTTTCGCGGTCACACCGGGTCTAGCGGTCCGATCCTAAGGAATGGTGAAGGCCGTATTGACCGATCCTTTACGGACGGCTGCTATCCTGAGCGGTGATGACCGGCGAGAGTGATCTTCTGAACCTTGAAACCGTCGCCCTGCTCCAGCGGGAATTCGCGCCCGCGGTCCTGGCCGAACTGGTGGACCTGTTCGCCGTCGAGGCCGCGCCGATCCTGGCGCAGATCGACAGTGGGCATGATCCATCGGCCGCCGACTTTCACAGCCTGCGCGGGGCCGCCCTGGCGCTTGGTCTGACCGGTGTGGCGGCGGCCGCGCAATCCTGCGAGGAGCGGATCGCGGCCGGCCGCCCGGCCCAGACGGAGGGCTTGCGTGGACTCATCGATCGGTCGGTCGCCGCCCTGTGCGACCGGATCGGCGCGGATCAGACGAGGAAGTCTGCCAACGTCTCGTCCTCGGTGATGTCACGATAGACGAAGTCGGCCGCGTCGAGCTTGTCGAACAGGGTGGCGAAGTTCTCGGGCCGCGAGGTTTCGATCCCGATCAGGACGGACCCGAAATTGCGCGCGGATTTCTTCAGGTACTCGAACCGGGCGATATCGTCCTCGGGGCCGAGCATCTCGAGGAAATCACGCAGGGCGCCCGGCCGCTGGGGCATCCGCAGGATGAAGTACTTCTTCACGCCGCCATAACGCTGGGCGCGCTCCTTGACCTCGGGCAGCCGCTCGAAATCGAAGTTCCCGCCCGAGGTCACGCACACCACCGTCTTGCCCCGGATCTCGTCCGCCATCTGCGGCAGCACGTCCAGGGCCAGCGCCCCTGCGGGCTCGAGGACAATCCCCTCGATATTCAGCATCTCGATGATGGTGGCGCAGATCCGGTCCTCGGGCGCGGTCAGCACCCGCTCGGGCGGCACGTCGCGCAGCACCTCGAAGGTCCGCGCGCCGATCCGCGCGACAGCCGCGCCGTCCACGAAGCTATCGACCTTGGGCAGTGTGACCAGCTCGCCCTTGGCCAGCGCGGCGGTCAGGCTGGCGCCGCCCGTCGGCTCGACCAACCAGATCGGCATCTCGGGCGCCATCTGGTCAAGATAGCGTTTCATTCCCGACGACAGGCCGCCGCCGCCCACCGGCAGGATCACCATGTCCGGCGCCCGTTCCATCTCCGACAGGATCTCGACCGCGACCGAGCTTTGGCCCTCGATCACGTGGTCATCGTCGAAGGGCGACAGGAAATGCCCGCCCCGCTCGGCGCAGAATGCCTGCGCCGTTTTCAGCGTGTCGTCGAAATAGTCGCCCACCAGCCGGATCTCGACCGCGTCACCGCCGAAGGTTCGGGTCTTCTCGACCTTCTGCGCGGGTGTCGTGACGGGCATGAAGATCACGCCCTTCACCCCGAAATGCCGGCAGTTGAAGGCGACGCCCTGCGCGTGGTTGCCCGCGCTCGCGGCGACGAACAGGTTCTGGTCGGGATCGGCCTCGCGCGCCTTGCGCATGGCGTTGAACGCGCCGCGGATCTTGTAGGACCGGACTGGGCTGAGATCCTCGCGCTTCAGCCAGATGTCGGCGTCGTACTTGGCGCTGAGGTAATCGTTGCGCTGCAAGGGCGTGGCGGGAAACAGCCCGCGCAGCCGGGCCGTCACGGCCAGGGCGGTATCTGCGAAATTGCTCATGGTCAGCAGCTATGCCCGCCCGACGTCCCTGCGGCAAGGCCACCTTGCGATTGGCCCCGAAAGCCTCTACCCACGCGACGATTTGACCCGTGATGGAGACTTGGCCCATGTCCGCCCCGAAAAAAGTGGTGCTTGCCTATTCCGGCGGGCTCGACACCTCGATCATCCTGAAATGGCTCCAGACCGAGTATGGCTGCGAGGTCGTGACCTTCACCGCCGACCTGGGCCAGGGCGAAGAGCTCGAGCCGGCGCGCAAGAAGGCCGAGCAGATGGGCGCGAGCGACATCTACATCGAGGACCTGCGCGAGGAATTCGTGCGTGACTTCGTTTTCCCGATGTTCCGCGCCAACGCGCTGTACGAAGGGCTGTATCTGCTGGGCACCTCGATCGCGCGGCCGCTGATCTCCAAGCGGCTGGTCGAGATCGCGGCCGAGACGGGCGCCGACGCCGTGGCCCACGGCGCCACCGGTAAGGGCAACGACCAGGTGCGGTTCGAGCTGGCCGCCTATGCCCTGAACCCCGACATCAAGGTGATCGCCCCCTGGCGCGAATGGGACCTGTCGAGCCGCACGAAGCTGATCGACTTCGCCGAGAAGCACCAGATCCCGATCGCCAAGGACAAGCGCGGCGAGGCACCGTTCAGCGTGGATGCAAACCTTCTGCACACCTCGTCCGAGGGCAAGGTGCTGGAAGATCCCGCCGTCGACGCGCCGGACTATGTCTACCAGCGCACGACCAACCCCGAGGATGCGCCCGATCAGCCGCAATATGTCGAGATCGGGTTCGAGCGGGGCGATGCCGTGAGCATAGACGGCCAGGCCATGTCGCCGGCCGAGATCCTGACAAAGCTGAACGAGCTGGGCGGCGCCCATGGCTGCGGCCGCCTGGACCTTGTCGAGGGCCGGTTCGTCGGGATGAAGTCGCGCGGCATCTACGAAACGCCGGGCGGTACGCTGCTGCTCGAAGCGCATCGCGGGATCGAACAGATCACGCTTGACCGCGGGCAGGCGCACCTGAAAGACGAGCTGATGCCGCGCTACGCCGAGCTAATCTACAACGGCTTCTGGTTCTCGCCCGAGCGCGAGATGCTGCAGGCCGCCATTGATCACAGCCAGCAGCACGTCACCGGCACGGTGCGGCTGAAGCTGTACAAGGGGTCGGTGCGTTGCGTCGGTCGCTGGTCGGATCACAGCCTCTATTCCGAGGCGCACGTGACCTTCGAGGACGATGCCGGCGCCTACGACCAGAAGGACGCGGCCGGATTCATCCAGCTGAACGCGCTGCGGCTGAAGCTTCTGGCCGCCCGCAAGCGGCGTCTGGACGGCTGAAACGAACGGGGGCCGCGTCTGCGCCGCGACCCCCTAGAGCCAACGTGACAGGGACGTTGACCCTGATCCGTACTTGACGACAACTCGTTACATCGCGGGCTCCCGAAACACGGGCGGCCGGATCGGCCGGAAAACGATCGCTGCCGATCTTGCTTCCCATGAGGGTGAGTCGCTTCGACCGACAGAGGCACAGGCGGTGTCGCCGCCGCCTATGCCCAAGACCATTTTCAGCCCGCATCTTTGCGGGATCACCTGCAGTCACGTAGGCAAGGCGACAAAGTTTCGGGCCGTCGCAAAAAAAATTTTGACGTCGATCGCGGGGCCATGACGGGGCCTGTTCGCCCCCTGAAACAGCCGCGCCGGCGCATGACAGCGCTTCACCCTTGCGTGACAACACGACCCATTTCATTGAAACCGATCCCGCTTGTCGCGACCTTTCCCGTCAAAAGGGAGATCACGATGATGAACGGATTTGCGAAAACGAAATACGCGGCACTCGGCGCCGCCGCGCTGCTCGCCACTGCCCTCGGGGCCCCCGCGGCCAAGGCCGAGACGGCCCTGGTCGCCGGTGGCTGTTTCTGGTGCGTCGAGGCCGATTTCGAGAAGGTCAAGGGCGTGAGCGAGGTCGTTTCGGGCTTTGCCGGCGGCGATGTCGCGAACCCGACCTACAAGCAGGTCACCGGCGGCGACACGGGTCACCTGGAGGTCGCGCAGATCGAGTTCGACGAAAGCCAGGTCAGCTACGCACAGATCATCGACCTGTTCCTGCGCTCGATCGACCCGTTCGACGCGGGCGGACAGTTCTGCGACCGGGGCGAAAGCTACTCGACCGCGATCTTCGCCCTGAACGACCGCCAGGCGCGGATCGCGCAGGAACGGGTTGCCGCGGCCGAGGCCGAACTGGGCCGCAAGATCGTGACGCCCGTGCGCGGCGCGGCCGAATTCTATCCGGCCGAGGACTACCACCAGGACTACTACAAGGGTGACGACCTGGTGCTGACCCGCCGCGGCCCGAAATCGAAGGCCAACGCCTATGATTTCTACCGCGATGCCTGTCGCCGCGACGAACGGGTTCGGGATATCTGGGGCAATGACGCCCCGTTCACGGGCTGAAGCGAGCCGTGCCGCGGCGCGTGGGCAACGGGTCCCGCGCGCCGCAACGCATCATCGCATCCGCCACCTCGGGTCGCGGCGCGTGGACACGGGCGGCGGCTGTGGATATGACCGGCCCATGGCCGAGCCCGCACCAGACACCGCCCCGACGCCCGCACGCGACGCCCGCGCCATCGCGCGGGACGTGTTGCTGACGGAAAGCGACGGCCTGCGCCAGTTGGCCGACAGCCTGAGCCCCACCATCGCCGAGACCGTGGCCCAGCTTCTGCAGACGCCGGGCCGCATCATCGTGTCGGGCATGGGGAAATCGGGCCACGTGGCCGCCAAGATCGCCGCCACGCTCGCCTCGACCGGCAGCCCGGCGCAGTTCGTCCATCCCGGCGAGGCCAGCCACGGCGACCTGGGCATGATCACCCGCAGCGACGCGGTGATCCTGATCTCGAACTCGGGCGAAACCCGCGAACTCGGCGATATCATCGCCCACACCCGGCGGTTCCGCGTCCCCATGGTCGCGATCACCCGGCGGGCCGAGTCGACCCTCGCGCAGCAGGCCGATCATTTGCTGCTTCTACCCGACGCGCCCGAGGCCTGTGCCATCGGCATGGCACCGACCACATCGACCACGATGACCATGGCGCTGGGCGACGCGCTGGCCGTCGCCCTGATGGAGGCGCGGGGCTTCGACCGCGACAGCTTCCACGTCTTCCACCCGGGCGGCACGCTGGGCGCCCAACTTCTGAGCGTCAGCGCCGTGATGCATCGCGGGGGCGCCCTGCCCGTCGTGGCGCCGGACACCCCCATGGGCGAAGCGCTGATCGAGATGACGGCGAAAGGCTTCGGCGTCGCCGCGGTGGTGTCGGACGGACGGCTGCGCGGCGTCATCACCGACGGCGATTTGCGGCGGAACCTCGAAGGCCTGATGGGCCGCGTCGCGGGCGACGTGGCGACGCCGGACCCGCAGACCATCGACCCCGAGGCGCTTCTGGCCGAAGCGCTGGGCATCATGAACGAGCGCAAGATCTCGGCCCTGTTCGCCGTCGACGGCGACGGGATTCTGCAGGGCCTTGTCCATATCCACGACGCATTGCGGGCAGGTGTGAAATGAGCGTGACCGTCTTCATTCCCGCGCGCTATGCCTCGTCGCGCTATCCCGGCAAGCCGCTGGTGGACCTGACCGGCGCCACCGGCCGCAAGGCGTCCCTGATCCAGCGCAGCTGGGAGGCGGCGCAGGGGATTCCCGGCGTCGACGACGTCTATGTCCTGACCGATGACGACCGGATCGCGGATGCCACCCGTGCGTTCGGCGGCGCGGTCCTGATGACGTCCAGCGCGGCCCGGAACGGTACCGAACGCTGTGCCGAGGGGCTGGCCCAGCTCGACACCGCGCCCGAGATCATCGTGAACCTGCAGGGCGACGCGCCGCTGACGCCCGCCTGGTTCCTCGAGGCGCTGATCGCGCATATGCAGGCCAACCCGGACGCGCAGATGGCGACGCCCGTTCTGCGCACCGATGCCGAGACGCTGGAAAACTTCGTCACCGACCGCAAGGAAGGCCGCGTCGGCGGAACCACGGCGGTCATCCGCGGCGATGGCACCGCTCTGTATTTCTCGAAAGAGGTGCTGCCCCACGTGGCAAGCCTCACCAAGCCGCCCGAGGTCTGGCACCACGTGGGCGTCTATGCCTACCGTCCCGCCGCGCTCGACGCATATGCAGGGTGGCCCGAAGGCCCGCTCGAGCGCGCCGAGGGGCTGGAGCAGCTGCGGTTCCTGGAAAACGGCTGGCCCGTTGCCTGCGTCCCGGTGGACGCGCGCGGCCGGGTGTTCTGGGAACTGAACAACCCCGTGGACGTGGCCCGGATCGAAGCCGTGCTGAAAAAGGAAGGCATCGCATGAAGACCGTTACCATCGGCGACATTTCCGTCTCGAACACGGCGCCCTTCGCGCTGATCGCCGGGCCCTGCCAACTCGAGTCGCTGGATCACGCCCGGATGCTGGCCGAGCGGATCGCCACCGCCGCCGACGCCGCCAACCGGCCGTGGATCTTCAAATCGAGCTACGACAAGGCCAACCGGTCGTCGCTGAAGGGTAAGCGGGGCCTCGGGATGGACGAGGGCCTGTCGATCCTGTCGAAGATCAAGGCCGAGTTCGGCGTGCCGGTCCTGACCGATGTGCACGGCCCCGACCAATGCGCCCCGGTGGCCGAGGTCGTGGACGTGCTGCAGATCCCGGCCTTCCTGTCGCGCCAGACCGACCTGCTGCTGGCCGCGGGCGAAACCGGCGCCGCGATCAACGTGAAGAAGGGTCAGTTCCTTGCCCCGTGGGACATGGAGAACGTGGCCGCCAAGATCGCTTCGACCGGGAACGAGCGGGTGATGCTTTGCGAACGCGGCGCGTCCTTCGGCTATAACATGCTGGTCTCGGACATGCGGTCGCTGCCGATCATGGCGGGAACCGGCTATCCGGTCGTCTTCGACGCCACCCATTCGGTTCAACTGCCCGGCGGACAGGGCAGCGCGTCGGGCGGACAGCGCGAATTCGTCGAGCCCCTGGCCCGCGCGGCGCTGGCCGTGGGCGCGGCCGCGGTCTTCATCGAAACCCACGAAGATCCCGACAACGCCCCCAGCGACGGACCCAACATGGTGTTCATCGACAAGCTGGCCCCGCTGCTGCAAGGGCTGGCCGCGATCGACGATCTGACTAAGTCCCGGTGAAAGACACACCGGAGGAACTCCCATGAAAACCGAAGAGACGGACCAAGGCACCTTGGAGACCTGGACCGTGGACGAGGTGGCAAAAGCGCTCGACGCAGGCGAGATCGCGCTGATCGACGTGCGCACCCCGGCCGAGTACAGCTTCGAGCATATCGAGGGCGCGCTGCTGTCGCCCCTGTCGCATTTCCGCGCGGACCGACTACCGTCGCAGCAGGGCAAGCGGCTGGTCTTCCACTGCGGCAGCGGCGTGCGGTCCGAAAAGGTCGCGCGCAAGTGCCTCGAGGCCGGGATCAGCCCCGTGGCCCACATGGAGGGCGGCTTCGGCGCGTGGAAATCGGCAAAACAGCCCCACATCGCCACCGACATGGCGTCGGGCGGTCTGAAGCGGGTCGAGGCCGGCTGAGACTCAGCCGATATCCACCGCCGCGATGGCCGCCATGTTCAGGATGTCGGTCATGTTCGATCCGGTGGACGCGATCTGCACGGGCTTGCGCAGGCCCGTGAGGATCGGGCCGATCACGGTCGCGCCCGCCATTTCCTGCATCAACTTCACCGAGATAGATGCCGAGTGCCGTGCGGGCACGACCAACACGTTCGCCGGGCCGGACAGGCGGCAGAACGGATAATTCTTCATGGCCTCGGCGTTCAGCGCCACGTCGACCGTCATCTCGCCATCGTACTCGAAATCGACCCCACGCTTGTCCAGCACGTCCGGCGCGACATGCATCTTCTCGGCGCGCTCGGACACGGGATAGCCGAAAGTCGAAAAGCTGACGAAGGCCACCCGCGGCTCCAGCCCCAGCCCCCGCGCGACATCGGCGCCGCGTTCGGCGATATTGGCCAGGTCGTGCTGGTCGGGCCATTCATGGATCAGCGTGTCCGCGATCAGCACGATCCGGCCGCGCGACAGGACGGCGGTGATCCCCACGGCGCCATCCTCGGGCCGCGCATCGAACACGCGGTTGATCAGCTCCATCACCTGCGCGGATTTCCGTGTCGCACCGGTGACCATCCCGTCGGCGTGACCATGAGCCAGCATGAGGGCCGAGAACACGTGCCGGTCCCGCGCCGCCATCCGGCGAATATCGTGCGAGTCGAATCCGCGCCGCTGGAGCCGTTCGTAGAGGAAGGCCTTGTAGGTCGAGAGATGCTCGGTCGTGGCGGCGTTGACGATCTCGATGCTGTCGATGGCGGGTTCGAGCCCTTCGGCCCGCAGAAGCTCTCGGATCTCGGGCTCGCGGCCCACGACCACGGATTCGCCCATCCCCTGCCGGGCATAGGCCACGGCGGCCTTCAGTACGCGGATATCGTCGCCCTCGGCAAAGACAATGCGGGCCTGTTTCGCCCGGGCGCGGGCATAGATACCTTCGAGAATCGACGCGGTGGGGTCCATCCGCTGTTTCAGCGTGGCCTCGTAGCCGTCCATGTCGATGATGGGCCGCCGCGCCGCGCCGGTGTCCATCCCCGCGCGTGCCACCGCAGGCGGCACCTGCCAGATCAGGCGCGGATCGAACGGCGTCGGGATGATGTAGTCGCGCCCAAATTTCAGTTTGCGACCATAGGCGACGGCGACCTCGTCAGGCACATCCTCGCGCGCCAGCGCGGCCAGGGCTTCAGCGCAGGCGATCTTCATCTCGTCGTTGATGGCCCGCGCGTGGATATCCAGCGCACCCCGGAACAGGTAGGGAAAGCCGAGGACGTTGTTCACCTGGTTGGGATAGTCGCTGCGCCCGGTCGCGACGATCACGTCCTCGCGCACGGCGTGGACATCCTCGGGCGTGATCTCGGGATCGGGGTTCGCCATGGCGAAGATCACGGCCTCTTTCGCCATGGACATGACCATGTCCTGCGTGACGGCGCCCTTGGCCGAGCAGCCCAGGAACACGTCGGCCCCGTCCAGCGCCTCGGCCAGCGTGCGCGCGTCGGTCTTGACGGCGTGGGCAGATTTCCACTGGTTCATGCCTTCGCTGCGGCCCTGGTAGATCACGCCCTTGGTGTCGCAGGCGATGCAGTTCTCGTGCCGTGCCCCCATGGATTTCAGCAGCTCGAGGCACGCGATGCCCGCCGCCCCCGCACCGTTGAGCACGATCTTCACGTTTTCGATGCGCTTGCCCGAAAGATGCAGCGCGTTGATGAGGCCGGCGGCGCAGATCACGGCCGTTCCGTGCTGGTCGTCATGGAAGACGGGGATATCCATCTCTTCCTTCAGGCGCTGCTCGATCATGAAGCACTCGGGCGCCTTGATATCCTCGAGGTTGATGCCCCCGAAGGTCGGCCCCATCAGTCGCACGGCGTTGCAGAAGGCGTCGGGGTCTTCGGTATCCAGCTCGATATCGATGGAATTCACATCGGCGAAGCGCTTGAACAGCACCGCCTTGCCTTCCATCACGGGCTTCGAGGCCAGCGCGCCAAGGTTGCCCAAGCCCAGAACCGCCGTCCCGTTCGAGATCACGGCGACGAGGTTGCCCTTGTTGGTGTAGTCGTAGGCGCGGCCCGGCTCGGCCGCGATCCGGTCGCACGGCACGGCGACGCCCGGGGAATAGGCAAGGCTCAGGTCACGCTGGGTGGCCATGGGGACCGACGCGGCAATGTCGAACTTGCCCGGCCGCGGTTCCATGTGGAACTGCAAGGCCTCGTTGTCGGTCACTTTCTTCTGGGTCATCGGTCGCGTCTCCTCCGGCGTGGCGCAATTCGTGGCACAGGCCCCCGGGGGGTTCCACTGCAAAAACCGCCCCTTCATGCCCCGCGCCGCATTGGCTAGGGTGTCGCGACCTCGCGCCGGGAAACACGCCATGAACACCGCCAAACCCGCCGTCACGCCGATGATGGCGCAATATCTCGAGATCAAGGCAGGCCACGAAGGGGCTCTGCTGTTCTACCGGATGGGCGACTTCTACGAGCTGTTCTTCGACGACGCGGTCGCGGCGGCGGCGGCGCTGGACATCGCCCTGACCAAGCGGGGCAAGCACCAGGGCGACGACATTCCCATGTGCGGCGTCCCTGTCCACGCCGCCGAGGGCTACCTGCTGACGCTGATCCGCAAGGGGTTCCGCGTGGCGGTCTGCGAACAGACCGAGGATCCGGCCGAGGCGAAGAAGCGCGGATCGAAATCCGTCGTGCGGCGCGAGGTGGTGCGGCTGGTCACGCCCGGCACGCTGACCGAGGACACGCTACTCGATGCGCGGCGGCACAATTTCCTGGCGGCCTATACCGCCATGCGCGGCGACGGTGCGCTGGCGTGGTGCGACATGTCCACGGGCGAACTGTCGGTCACGCCCTGCCCGCCCGTCCGGCTGGGCCCCGAACTGGCCCGCCTCGCCCCGCGCGAAGTCCTGCTGAACGAGGCGCAGGAGGCTGATTGGGCCGAGATCGTCACTGAATCCGGGGCGTCACTGACCCCGCTATCGCGCGGGTCGTTCGACAGCACGGGCGGCGCGGCGCGGCTCTGCCGGGTGTTCGACGTGGCGACGCTGGATGCGTTCGGCACCTTTTCGCGCCCCGAGATCTCGGCCATGGCGGCGCTGGTCGACTACCTCGAGATCACCCAGAAGGGAAAGCTGCCGTTGCTGCGCCCGCCCCGGCGCGAGGATGCCGATGGCGTCATGCAGATCGACGCCGCCACCCGCGCCAACCTGGAGCTGACGCGCGCGCTGTCGGGCGGGCGCGATGGATCGCTCCTGTCGGCCATCGACCGCACCGTGACGGCGGCGGGCGGACGCCTGCTGGAACGGCGGCTGACCGCTCCGTCCCGTGACCTGGCGCTGATCCGGTCCCGCCACGATGCCATCGCCGCCGCCGTGGACGCGCCCGACCTTGCGCAGGCCCTGCGGGAACAGCTGCGCCACGTCCCCGACATGGACCGTGCCCTGTCGCGCCTGTCGCTGGAACGTGGCGGACCGCGCGACCTGGCTGCCATGCGCGACGGTCTGGCCCGCGCGGCCGAGATCGCAGACCGCCTGGCGGGCGGTCCGGCGGATCTGCTGGATACCGGGCTGGAATCGTTGACCGGCCACGAGGATCTGATCGACCGTCTGTCCGATGCGCTGGTGGCCGAACCGCCGATCCTGGCCCGCGACGGCGGCTTCATCGCGCCGGGCTTCGATTCGGCGTTGGACGAGGCCCGCAGCCTGCGCGACGAGGGGCGCGGCGTCATCGCCGGGATGCAGGCCGATTTCGTGAAACAGACCGACATCTCGTCGCTGAAGATCAAGCACAACAACGTGCTGGGCTATTTCATCGAGGTCACGGCCACCCACGCCAAGAAGATGCTGGCCGAACCGCTGTCCCAGACCTTCATCCACCGCCAGACCACGGCCAACGCGGTGCGCTTCACCACCGTCGAGCTGAGCGCGCTGGAGACCAAGATCCTGAACGCGGGCGGCCGCGCGCTGGAGATCGAGAAACGGCTGTTCGCCGAGCTTTCGGTACAGGTCCTGGACCACGCCGGCCCCATCGGCGACACCGCCCGCGCGCTGGCCGCACTGGACGTGACCACCGCCATGGCGGACCTGGCGGTGGGCGCGAGATGGTGCCGCCCCGACATGGTGTCGGGTCGCGATTTCCAGATCACCGGCGGCCGCCACCCGGTGGTCGAACAAGCACTGCGTCGGCAAGGCGGCGTGCCCTTCGTGCCGAACGATTGCGCGTTGTCGGATGGAGCGGACAGCGCCGCGCTCTGGCTGCTGACCGGGCCGAACATGGCCGGTAAGTCGACCTTCCTGCGCCAGAACGCGCTGATCGCCCTGCTGGCGCAGATCGGCTCCTACGTCCCCGCCGATGCGGCGCGGATCGGCGTCGTCAGCCAGCTGTTCAGCCGTGTGGGCGCGGCGGACGACCTGGCGCGCGGACGCTCGACCTTCATGGTGGAAATGGTCGAAACCGCCGCGATCCTGAACCGCGCCGACGACCGCGCGCTGGTGATCCTGGACGAGATCGGGCGCGGAACGGCCACCTATGACGGATTGTCCATCGCTTGGGCGACGCTCGAACACCTGCACGATGTGAACCGTTGCCGCGCGCTGTTCGCCACCCATTACCACGAGATGACGCAACTGGCCGACCGGCTGAGCGGCGCGCAGAACGCGACCATGTCGGTCAAGGAACACGACGGCGAGGTCGTGTTCCTGCACGAGGTGCGCAAGGGCGCCGCCGACCGGTCATACGGGGTGCAGGTGGCCAAGCTCGCCGGCCTGCCCGCGGCGGTGGTGTCGCGCGCGCGGGATGTTCTGACGATGCTGGAAAAGGGCGAGGCCGAGGGCCGCAAGACGACCCTGATCGACGACCTGCCGCTGTTCTCGGTGGCGGCGAAACCCGCGCCGAGCGCCCCTGCGACAGACCCGGTGGCCGAGCGCCTGTCGCAGGTCCAGCCCGACGAATTGAGCCCGCGCGAAGCGCTGGACCTGGTCTACGAACTGCGTGCGCTGGCGGCCGGGTCGAAATGACAGCGCCCCGGACTCGATCCGGTGCGCTGCAAAAATTCGGTACGGAGGCGGGTCGCCTCAGCCTTTCGGAGTCGAGCTCACACCGACCTTGGCGGCGCGCAGCAGCCGGTCGTGAAGCATGAAGCCCTCGCCAGTCACCTGAATGATCTCGCCGGCCTTCGTGCCGGGCACCGGGGCCTCGAACATCGCCTCGTGAACGTTGGGATCGAACTTGTCGCCGACCTCGGGCGCGATCATCTTGATGCCATGCTTCTGGAACACGCTCAGAAGCTCGCGCAGGGTCAGCTCGATCCCCTCGATCAGGGCCGCGTTCGCCTCGCGCTGCTCGTCCGAGATCGACCCGACCGCGCGCTTGAGGTTGTCGAACACGGGCAGCATGTCGCGGCTCAGCTTCGAGCCGCCGTAATTCTCGGCCTCGCGCCGGTCACGGTCGGACCGCTTGCGGCTGTTCTCGGCATCCGCGAGGGCGCGAACGAACTTGTCCTTGTACTCGTCCCGTTCGGCGCGCAGCTGCTCGAGCTCTGCGCTGTCGACGGTCACGTGGCTTTCCACCGTCGCGTCATCGCCTTCGGGGCCATCGACATCGTCCAGCGGGCTGGTGCCGGGATTGTCGAGATCGAAGACGTCATCCTCCTGCGACTTCACGCGCGGCTTGCGCTTGACCTTGTCGGCCTCGGAGGTGTCGCCCTTCAGCATCTCTTCGATCGCGGCTTCGATGTCGCTTTCGTTTTCTTTCGCCATGTTTCACCCGGTTATCGTTGGCCCGACAGCAATTTGCCGACCAGTTGCGCTGTATAGTCCACGATGGGCACGATCCGTCCGTAGTTCAGCCGCGTGGGGCCGATCACGCCAACCGCGCCAATGATCTTTCGGTCAGCGTTCATATATGGAGAGACCACCAAAGAGGAACCCGAAAGTGAGAAGAGTTTGTTCTCGGAACCGATGAAAATTCGAACACCTTCGCCCTCGTCCGTCAGCTCTAGGAACTCGGCGATGTCGCGCTTGCGTTCCAGATCGTCGAACAGGTTGCGGATGCGGTCGAGGTCCTCGGCGGCGGTGCCTTCGTCCAGCAGGTGCGACCGGCCGCGCACGATCAGGCGTTCGTTCGGCTCGCCCGCGTCGTCCCAGATCGCAAGACCCGACTCCACCAGCGTCTGCGCCAGGGCGTCCAGCTCCTGCCGGTGATTCGCGATCTGCTTGGCCATACCGCTGCGCAACTCGGTCAGGGTGCGGCCCGCCGCGATCGCGTTCAGGAAGTTCGCGGCCTCGCGCATCGACGACGGGGTCTGGCCGGGTGGCGGCGCGAAGACGCGGTTCTCGACATGGCCATCCTCGAACACAAGCACGACCAAGGCACGGTCGGGCCCGAGCGATACGAACTCGATATGCTTGATCGGCGCTTCGTGCTTCGGCGCCAGAACAAGGCTCGCCCCGCGGGTGGCGCCCGACAGGGCCGATCCGACGCGGTCCAGCAAGGTCGACACGTCGCGTTCGTTGCTGGTGAGACTGGTTTCGATCTGGCGGCGGTCGCTATCGTCGAGATCCCCGACCTCGAGCAGCCCGTCCACGAACATCCGCAGGCCCAGGTTCGTGGGCATCCTTCCGGCCGAGACATGCGGCGCGTTCAGCAGGCCCATGTACTCAAGATCCTGCATGACATTGCGAATGGTGGCGGCGCTGACCTTCTCGGTCATGTCGCGGGTCAGGCTGCGAGATCCCACCGGGCTGCCTGTTTCCAGGTAGCCCTCGACAACGCGGCGAAAGACTTCGCGCGTGCGGTCGTTCATCTGCGCCATCATGTCGTGGCGTTCACTGGCGGATTTCTGGTCGCTCATTTGCATCGGTGGTAACAGTCTTGCACCGGGATCGCACCGGTGCCAATCACGCGGAGCACGCAAAAACAGGAGCTTTCATGCGCCCTTCCGGTCGAAACCTAGACACGATGCGCCCGATTTCAATCGAGACGGACGTCACCCGCCATGCCGAGGGCTCTTGCCTGATAAAATGCGGCGACACCCATGTCCTGTGCACCGCGTCGCTGGAAGAGCGCGTGCCGCCCTTCCTGCGCAACACCGGGCAGGGCTGGGTCACGGCGGAATACGGGATGCTGCCCCGCGCCACCCACACCCGCATGAACCGCGAGGCCAAGCGCGGGCAGTCCGGCCGCACGCAGGAGATCCAGCGCCTGATCGGGCGGTCCCTGCGCGCCTGTGTCGACCGCAACGCCCTGGGTGAACGGCAGATCACGGTGGATTGCGACGTCATCCAGGCCGATGGCGGCACCCGTTGCGCCTCGATCACCGGCGGATGGGTCGCGCTGCGGCTGGCCGTGAACAAGCTGATGAAGGCCGGTGACATCGTGACCGATCCGCTGACCGATCACGTCGCTGCCGTCAGCTGCGGCGTCTACGCCGGGCAGAACGTGCTCGACCTCGACTACCCCGAGGATAGCGAAGCGGGCGTGGACGGCAACTTCATCCTGACCGGCGCCAAGCGCCTGATCGAGGTACAGATGAGCGCCGAGGGCGCGACCTTCACCCGCGAGCAGATGAACGGGCTTCTGGATCTCGCCGAAAAAGGCGTGGACGAGCTGGTCGCCGCCCAGAAGAACGCGGTGGCCTGATGCGCCGTTTCACGGGCGAAACGCTGGTGGTCGCGACCCACAATCGCGGCAAGCTGGAAGAGATCCGCGATCTTCTGGCGCCCTACGGCGTCTCGACCACCAGCAATGCCGACCACGACCTGCCCGAGCCGGTCGAGGACGGCACCACCTTTGTGGAAAACGCGCGGATCAAGGCCCACGCGGCGGCAAAAGCGACCGGCCTTCCTGCGCTGTCGGATGACAGCGGGCTCGAGATTGTCGCGCTGGGCAATGCCCCGGGCGTTTATACCGCCGACTGGGCCGAAACGGGCCAGGGCCGCGATTTCGACATGGCGATGCGTAAGGCCCACGACGCGCTGATCGCGAAGGACGCACCCCAACCCTGGCGCGCGCAGTTCTGTTGCACGCTGGTCCTCGCCTGGCCCGACGGTCACGACGAGGTCTTCCCGGGCACCATGCCGGGCCAGATCGTCTGGCCCATGCGTGGTGAGCAGGGCCACGGCTACGACCCGATCTTCCAACCGGACGGATACGACCAGACCTTCGGCGAAATGGACCGGTGGGAGAAGAACAAGATCTCGCACCGCGCCGATGCGTTCCGCAAGCTGATCGCGGGTTGCTTTGACTGAACCCGCTTTCGGCATCTACGTCCATTGGCCCTTCTGCCAGGCGAAATGCCCCTACTGTGATTTCAACAGCCACGTGGTCGCGCAGATCGACCACGATGCCTGGCGGCGCGCCTATCGCGCCGAACTTGCGCGCATCCGCGACATGACCGGCCCGCGCAATGTTGCCTCGGTCTATTTCGGTGGCGGCACGCCCAGCCTGATGGAGCCGCAGACGGTCGAGATGATCCTGGCCGATATCCAGCGCCATTGGCAGATGACCAATGACGTGGAAATCACGCTCGAGGCCAACCCAACCTCGGTCGAGGCCGACCGCTTCCGCGATTACCGGCTTGGCGGCGTGAACCGCGTCTCCATGGGCATCCAGGCGCTGAACGATCCCGACCTGCAGCGGCTCGGACGGCTGCACTCGGTGGCCGAGGCGCGGGCGGCGTTCGATATTGCCCGCAACACGTTCGACCGCGTCAGTTTCGACCTGATCTACGCCCGTCAGGACCAGTCTCTGCCCGCATGGGAGGCCGAGCTGCGCGAGGCATTGACGATGGCGGCCGATCACCTGTCGCTTTACCAGCTGACCATCGAGCCCGGCACCGCCTTCGGCGATCGCTTCGCCCGCGGCGGCCTGCGCGGACTGCCGGACGAAGATCTTGGCGCGGATATGTTCGAGCTGACCCAAGCGCTGACGGCGGAGGCCGGGCTGCCCGCCTACGAGATCTCCAACCACGCCCGCCCCGGTGACGAGTCGCGCCACAACATGGTCTACTGGACCGGCGGTGATTATGCCGGGGTCGGTCCCGGCGCGCACGGTCGCCTGACACTCGCGTCGGGACGAGTGGCCACGGAGACTGAGACGGCGCCGCTCCACTGGTTGCGCGGCGCGCTTGACGGTAAGGCACCCGAGATCATCTCGCCGCTCTCCACCGAGGATCAGCTGGGGGAACGGCTGATGATGGGGCTACGGCTCCGGGACGGGATCATCGTGGACGATCTGCCCCTGAATGATGATTTAACGAGCAAAATCAATAGCTTGGTGTATGACGGTTTACTGACGGCTTCTGCCGGCCGGGTCCGGACAACCGACCGCGGTCGCCCCCTTCTGAATGCGATCCTGCGCGAGCTGTTGGCCTAGTCACCGCCGCCCGACAGCATCCGGCAAAGGTCGTCCAGCTGGTCCAGCGACTTGTAGCTGATGGTCAGCTTCCCATTCTCGCCATCCGAACTGTGATCGACCGACACCTTCATCCCAAGGTTCGCGGAGAGATCCTGCTCCAGCGCCCGCGTGTCGGCATCTTTCTCTTTGGGAGCCGCCGAGCGGGTGGATTTGGCGGGCTTCGGGCCCTTCGCCAGCGCCTCGGCCTCGCGCACCGAAAGACCCTTTTTCACGATCTGCTGGGCAAGCGCCTCGGGGTTCTCGGCGGTAATCAGCGCCCGCGCGTGCCCGGCGGTCAATTGGCCGGAGGCCAGGTAGGACTGCACGCCCTCGGGCAGGTTCAGAAGCCGCAGGGTGTTGGCGATGTGCGACCGGCTTTTGCCCAAGGCCTCCGCCATTTGCTCCTGCGTGCGGCCGAAACGGTCCATCAGCTGCCGATAGCCCGCCGCCTCATCCACCGCGTTCAGATCGGCGCGCTGGATGTTCTCGATGATGGCGACTTCCAGGACCTCGGTATCGTCGAACTGCCGGATGATCGCGGGCACTTCGTGCAGCTGCGCCATTTGCGCTGCGCGCCAGCGACGTTCGCCCGCGACGATCTCGTATTCCTCGGGCTTGCTCGGATGCGCTCGCAGGATAAGCGGCTGGATGACACCCTTGGTCGAAATCGACGCGGCAAGCTCTTCCAGGCTTTCCGCGACGAATGTCCGCCGCGGCTGATCCGGGTTCGGATGGATCCGCTCGATTGCGATCTGCACCTCGGCGCGACGCGGGTTTTCGCCCTGCTGCGGCGCGTCCCCGACATCCGCCATGAGGGCTGACAATCCACGACCCAGCCCGCGACGTTCCTGCTTGCGTTCCATACCCTGCCCTTTCGTTATTCTTAGACCGCGCGGCTGGTCAGCTCGTGCGCCAGTTCGCGATACGCGATGCTGCCCTTCGACATCGGGTCGTAATCCAGAACCGGCTGCGCGTAGGACGGCGCCTCGCTGACGCGAACATTGCGCGGCACGATCGTCTTGAACACCAGTTCGCCCAGCGTGTCCTTGGCGTCGGCGAGAACCTGCTGCGCCAGACGGTTGCGGCCGTCGAACATGGTCAGGACGACGCCCTCCATCCGCAGATCCGCGTTTGCGGACTGTCGGACCTCGCGCATGGTCAGCATCAGTTGCGACAAGCCCTCGAGCGCGAAGAACTCGCTCTGCAACGGGACCAGAACGGAATGCGCCGCGACCATCGCGTTCACGGTCAACAGCGACAGCGACGGAGGGCAGTCGATCAGAATGAAATCCAGATCCAGAGTTTCGACGTCTCTCGCATTCAACGCGTCTTTCAAAAGAAAGGATCGCTTGCGATTGGAGTACATCTCGATATCCGCAGAGCTCAGATCCGGCGTGGCCGGAACGATCCGCAAGTTTTCGTAAGCTGTCGGGGCAAGGACTTCGGACAGCGCGCGTCCTTCAAGCAGCAACTCGTAGGTGGTCAGCTGGCGATCCTCGGGCTCGATCCCCAGACCGGTAGAGGCATTCCCTTGCGGGTCCAGATCGATCAGGGCCACGCCGTACCCATCTTCGGCCAACGCGGCGCCGAGATTGATCGCCGTTGTGGTTTTGCCCACCCCGCCCTTCTGGTTCACGATTGCGATGATCTTAGGCGACCGGCGGCGGTCAGACATCTTGGATATCCTTGATTCTCAGAACAACCGAACCCGCGGAAATCTCGCTGGGCAAGATCTCGACATCGAAGCGGAAATCCATCCTAGCCCGTTCGATTTCCTCTTGGAAGCTGTTCCCCTTCGGAAACAGGCAAAGACTGTCCGGTCTGCCGTGGTAACGGGCAAAGCCCAGAAGCGTGTGCAAAGGCGCGAGAGCTCGGGCGCTGACGATGTCGGCCGCCTGCTGTGACGCTGCTTCGATGCGCTCCGCGAGCACCCTCAGTCTTAGGTCTTGTCGCGTTGCCATATGGCGCAGAAAAGTTGCTTTGCGCTGGTCGGACTCGACCGCGACGAACTGCGTGTTCTCTTGCTTCCGCATGATCGCAGCGACAACGACCGGAAGGCCGCCCCCGCTCCCCAAGTCCACCCACTTGGCGATCTCAGCCGGCGCAGCCTTAACTACCTGGATGGAGTCCGCGATATGGCGTTCGGCGATGTCTGCCGTGGTGGACCGACCGATGAGGTTTATTTTCGCGGTCCAGCGAAGCAGCTCTTCCGCGAAATCTTCTAGGCTTTCGGATGTTTCACGTGAAACATTCGGATAAGTCATCCGTGGGTTCCGGTTTTGGCCTTCACCCGCAGCGCCAAGAGAATCGCGTTCAGACCCGCCGGCGTCATGCCCTCGATCTTGCTGGCATGCGCGATTGTCGTCGGCCGGGCACTTTTCAGCTTATCCTTCAACTCCGATGAAAGTCCGTGAACGCCAGCGAAATCGAAGCCACCGGGAATCTGCGTTGCTTCGTCCCGGCGGATCGCCTCGGCCTCGCGGGTCTGGCGATCCAAGTAATTTGCGTAAACGGCCTCTTTGGAAATCTGGTTCAGGTCTGCCGAGGAGAACGACGAGACGTTCGGCACCAATTGCTTGATGTGCTCGATCCCGACGGACGGGATGCTGAGAAGCTCGAGCGCCGTTCTACGCGCACCGTCGGAGGACAGGGCAACTCCCACGGCATTAACCTCCTTGGGCGTAAAGGCCTCCGAGGACAGGACTTCCCGCAATTGCGCCAAGCGGTCCATCTTGGTCTCAAAAGCCTGCCGCCGGTGTTCCGCCACGAGACCCCGCGCGATCGCCAGAGGGGTCAAGCGCTGGTCGGCGTTGTCCGCGCGGAGTTGAAGGCGGAACTCGGCGCGGGAGGTGAACATGCGATAAGGCTCGGACACCCCGCGGGTCACCAGATCGTCGATCATCACACCGATGTACGCCTCGGTCCGCGAGAATTTGACCGGCGCATCGCTGCTGACTGCGGCCACGGCATTCAGTCCAGCGACCAGGCCTTGCGCCGCGGCCTCTTCGTATCCGGTGGTTCCGTTGATTTGACCCGCGAGGAACAGACCCCCGAGGGCGCCGAGCTGCAAACCGTGGTCCAGGGCCTGCGGGTCAACGTAGTCGTATTCGATTGCGTAGCCCGGTTGCAGGATTTTCGCCTGCTCGAGCCCCCGGATCGATACAACATAGGCCTCCTGGATATCGACAGGCAGCGACGTTGAGATCCCGTTCGGATAGACGGTTGGATCGTCCAAACCTTCTGGTTCCAGGAAGATCTGGTGCGAATCCTTGTCGGCGAATCGACCGATCTTGTCCTCGATAGACGGGCAATAGCGCGGTCCCACACCACTGATGTTCCCGCTATACATGGCGGAACGCGACAGGTTGGCGCGAATGATGTCGTGGGTTTCGGTGTTGGTGTGGGTGATCCCGCAACTGACCTGCCGCGCCGCCGGGCGATCGGACATGAAGGACAACATCACCGGGTCATCGTCGCCCGGCTGGCTTTCCAGACTGTCCCAATCGATGGTTCGACCATCAAGCCGCGGGGGCGTGCCCGTTTTCAACCGACCCATGGGGAGATCCATGGCATACAGTCGTTCCGCGAGTCGCAGCGCGGCGTTCTCACCCTGGCGTCCACCGCTCCGTTGTTCTTCACCAATGTGAAGGACACCGTTCAGGAAGGTTCCGGTCGTCAGGACAACTGCATCCGCATCCAGGGTGCTTTCATCCTCCAGGACAACGCCGGTGACGCGATTATCCTTCAGGACAAGATCGACGACCTGCCCTTCCACCACGCGGATATTCTCGTGCCTAGCGATGGAGCTTTGTACGGCGTGACGATAGCGGGCGCGGTCCATCTGTGCGCGAGGGCCCTGTACGGCAGGCCCCTTCCGACGATTCAGCAGTCGGTACTGGATCCCTGCATAGTCCGCGGCGACGCCCATGATCCCGCAGAGCGCGTCGACTTCGCGGACCAGGTGACCTTTGCCTAGACCCCCGATCGCGGGGTTGCAGGACATGGCGCCGATTGCATCGGCCTTCAATGTCACGAGCTTGACCTCGGCGCCCGCGCGGGCAGCTGCGCTGGCGGCTTCGACGCCGGCATGGCCACCCCCAACGACGACGATGGACGGCTTGCGATGTTTCACGTGAAACATTTTATTTCCCGATGCAGAAACGCGAAAAGATATCACCCAGTAGATCGTCCACATCGACGCGGCCGATCAACATTTCAAGGTCCGCAATCGCCCGCCGAAGATATTCGGCGGCCAGAACGCTGTCGCCGATCTCTGTAAGCGTCGCCCGCGATTCGGACAAGTCGGACAGCGCGCTTTGCATCGCCTGCGCGTGCCGATCGCGAATAGCGGTCGATGCCTTGGCAACGCGGCTGAGGAGGATTGTCGTCAGCCGATCGATCAGATCGCTGACGCCCTGCCCCGTGAGACCGGAAATATCGCCCTGACCCTGATCCGCTTTACCGACGAGGACGATGTCGTCGTCCTGGGCGAGCGCCGGTCTGTCCTCACCATTCCCAACAAGGAACACGCGCAGATCAGCCTCGGCCGCGCGGTCACGGGCACGCGCGATTCCAGCGGCCTCCAGCGGATCTTCGGTTTCCCTCAGGCCGGCCGTATCGAGGAATAGCACGGGCACGCCCTTCAGATCCGCCCGCACCTCGATCACGTCGCGCGTCGTGCCCGCGATTTCCGAGGTCAGCGCGACGTCTCGCCTGGCGATCGCGTTGAGAAGCGTGGATTTCCCGGCATTGGGTGCCCCCAGGATGGCGATTTCGAACCCATCCCGGATGCGTTCGGACGCCCCGAAGCCGTTAACCTCGTGCTGCAATGCTGCGGTCACGGTATCCATGTGGGCCAGGACGTCGGGCGTGACATCCACCGGGACTTCTTCGTCGGCGAAATCGAGGGTCGCCTCGATCAAGGCCGCGGCTTCCACCAGGTGGCGCCGCCATTCCAAGACCTTTCGGGACAGGTCACCGGACAGCACCTTCTGGGCTTGCTGGCGCTGGAACTCGGTCTCGGCCTCGACAAGGTCGGCGAGTCCTTCGACCTGCGTCAGGTCCAGGCGGTCGTTTTCCAGCGCGCGGCGCGTGAATTCGCCCGGCCCGGCAGGCCGAAGGCCGTCGATCCGCCCCAGCGCCGACAGGATTGCCGCGACGACTGCGCGGCTGCCATGGCATTGAAGCTCGACGACCGTTTCGCCGGTAAAGCTGGCGCCCTTGTCGAACGCCAGGACCAAGGCTGTGTCCAGAACTTCGCCATTAGGATCACGCAGCACACGTAGGGCCGCGCGGTGCGAGGGGGGCAACGATCCGCAAAGGGAACTGCCCGCCTCGAACGCGCGGGGTCCCGACAGACGGATGACCGAGACGCCCGCTTTGCCCGGCGCCGTGGCCTCGGCAAAGATGGTGTCCATGGCCAACCTGTCAGGTGTTCATCGAGTCGAAGAACTCGGAATTGGTCTTGGTCTGCTTAAGCTTGGACAGCAGGAACTCGATCGCGTCGGTCGTGCCCATCGGGTTCAGGATCCGCCGCAGCACGTAGGTCTTCTGCAGGTCCAGCTTGTCGACCAGAAGCTCTTCCTTCCGGGTGCCGGATTTCAGGATATCCATGGCCGGGTAGACGCGCTTGTCGCTGACCTTGCGGTCCAGCACGATCTCGCTGTTACCGGTGCCCTTGAACTCTTCGAAGATGACCTCGTCCATCCGGCTGCCGGTATCGATCAGCGCGGTGGCGATGATGGTCAGCGACCCGCCCTCTTCGATATTCCGTGCGGCGCCGAAGAACCGCTTGGGCCGTTGCAGCGCGTTGGCGTCCACACCGCCGGTCAGCACCTTGCCCGAGCTGGGAACGGTGGTGTTGTAGGCGCGGCCGAGACGCGTGATCGAGTCGAGCAGGATCACGACGTCGCGCTTGTGTTCAACCAGGCGCTTGGCCTTCTCGATCACCATTTCCGACACAGCCACGTGGCGCGTGGCGGGCTCGTCGAAGGTCGAGCTGACGACCTCGCCCTTCACGCTGCGCTGCATGTCGGTGACTTCCTCGGGCCGCTCGTCGATCAGCAGCACGATCAGGTAGCACTCCGGGTGGTTCGCCTCGATGCTGTGCGCGATGTTCTGCAGCAGCACGGTCTTGCCCGTCCGAGGCGGCGCCACGATAAGCGAGCGCTGACCCTTGCCGATGGGCGACACCAGGTCGATGATCCGGGCCGACTTGTCTTTGACGGTGGGATCCTCGATCTCCATCTTCAGACGCTCGTCGGGATAGAGCGGCGTGAGGTTGTCGAAGGCGACCTTGTGCCGGGCGCGCTGGGGATCTTCGAAGTTGATCGACTCCACGTCGACCAGCGCGAAGTATTGCTCGGTATCCTCGGGGCCACGGATGACGCCCGATACCGTGTCGCCGGTGCGCAGCGAATAGCGACGGATCATGTCGGGGCTGACATAGATGTCGTCGGGACCAGGAAGGTAATTGGCCTCGGGCGAGCGCAGGAAGCCGAAACCGTCCTGCAGCACCTCGAGCACGCCGTCGCCACCGATGACCCATTCCTCGTCCGCGCGCTCTTTCAGGATCGAGAACATCATCTCGCCCTTGCGCATGGTCGACGCGTTCTCGATCTCGAGCTCTTCGGCGAGCGTCAGCAGGTCCTTGGGGCTTTGCGCCTTGAGGTCCGCCAGGTTCACGCGATCCTGGGTCATGGGAAATCCTCGTGCCGCCGCGAACGGGCGGTCATCATGTCTTTGGCATAGGGAACAGGCTGAACCGGACGGCCAGCAGTTTTCCGTTACGCGCGCCGACCGGTTTTGTCAACGATGGCTCAGATCGGCCGGACGATCACCGAAACGACGATGACGATCAGCAACAGCGTCGGCACCTCGTTCATCATCCGGTAACGGCGCCCGCTGGTCGACAGGTCCCCGGCCGCGAGACGCTTGCGTTGTCCCGCGCACCACATGTGGAACCACGTCATGGCGATGACCGCCAGCGCCTTGGTCCAGGGCCAGACGGCCGCCCAATCGACCACTCCCGGCAATCCCGCCATGTAGAGCCCGCAGAGCCACGTCACGATCATGGCGGGGTTCATGATGACCTTCAGAAGCTTCCGCTCCATCGTCACTAGCATCGCTGCCTTGTCGGGGGCGTCCTGACCCTGCTCGACGTGGTACACGAACAAGCGGGGCAGGTAGAACAGGCCGGCCATCCAGGCCGTGAAGGCCACGATGTGAAGGGCCTTGATCCAAGGGTAAAGCGCGAAGAGCAGGTCTGACATGCGCCCCTCTTAATATAATAAATATTTTTAAGAAAAGTGGTGTTTGTTAGTAGGGGCCGTGGATAACCGGGATAACTGAGTTGTCCGGCCCTTATCCCCACGAGAGGACAGGATCTGGTGGTTCATCCCATGGACGCGAATATGTCTATATTTTTATTTATTTTCAATGCATTATAAAAGATCTGCCATGTGATCAGAACGGTGGATAACTTCCCGGCGGACCGGAATAACCCGTTTCTGTCCCTCCCGCGATCGTGGGGTTCGCACACGGGGATGAAACCGGGCGGCGGGTGGTGTAGATCGCCGCTTATCCGGCGGCCGACACGTTTCCGCGGATTCACCCTGTCTTCGCCCGACCCTTATCCCGGACTTATCCCATGAACCTCATCCTCGCATCCGGCTCGACGATCCGAGCGCAGTTGCTTCGGCAGGCTGGCCTGAACTTCGAGACAGTGGTCGCACGCATTGATGAAGAGAGTGTGAAACTTTCCCTAGCGGCCGAAGGCGCCGCCCCGCGGGACATCGCCGACGCGCTGGCCGAGGCCAAGGCGCGCAAGGTATCGCTGAAGAATCCCGGAGCGCTGGTGCTGGGGTGCGACCAGGTGCTGTCGCTGAAGGGCGAGATTCTATCGAAGCCGCGCGATCCCGATGATGCCCGCGCCCAGCTGCGCCGCCTGTCGGACATGCGGCACAACCTGCTGTCCGCCGTGGTCGCATACGAGGACGGAGAGCCGCTCTGGCGCTTCGTCGACACCGTGCGCCTGTCCATGCGGGCGCTCAGCGACGATTACGTCGACGACTACGTGTCGCGGAACTGGGACAGCATTCGCCACAGCGTGGGCGGATACAAGCTCGAGGAGGAGGGAATGCGCCTGTTCCGCGCCGTCGACGGCGACTATTTCACGGTGCTGGGCCTGCCGATGATCCCGCTCTTGTCGTGGCTGATCGACCGGGGCAGTTTGACCGTATGACAGACGAAAAAATCCCCGTCGCCGGCGTCATTGGTGCGCCCATCGCCCACTCCAAGTCCCCTGCCCTGCACGGCTACTGGCTGAAGCGGCACGGGCTGCGCGGGCACTATGTTCCGCTGCATGTCGAGCAGTCGGACCTTGCGCAGGTCCTGCGCACCCTGCCCCGAATGGGGTTCCGCGGGGTGAACGTGACCATCCCGCACAAGCAGTCGGTGCTGGACCTGGCCGATCACGTGACCGACCGCGCCGCCCTGATCGGCGCCGCGAACACGCTGACCTTCCGCGACGACGGGCGGATCCACGCCGACAATACCGACGGGTTCGGCTTCATCGAGAACCTGCGCCAGAACGCGCCGGACTGGCGCGCGTCGGACGGGCCCGCGGCCCTGTTCGGCGCAGGCGGCGCGGCGCGGGCGGTCATCACCGCGCTGATCGACGCGGGCGTGCCCGAGATTCGCATCACAAACCGCACCCGCACCCGGACCGAGGCGCTGCGCAAGGAATTCGGCGCCAAGCTGACGGTTTACGACTGGGTGCAGGCCGGCAACACGCTGGATGATGCCGCGACCGTCATCAACACCACGTCTCTGGGCATGACCGGCAAGGCCGATTTCCGGGTGCCGTTGGATGGGTTGTCGCGCGACGCATTGGTCACCGACATTGTCTATACCCCGCTTGAAACCGCCCTGCTGGAACACGCGCGCATGCGCGGCTGTCGCACGGTCGACGGGCTGGGTATGCTGCTTTACCAGGCGGTTCCGGCTTTCGAGCGGTGGTTCGGCGAACGCCCCGAGGTGGACGAGGACGTTCGGCAGGCCGTTCTTTCAGCATGAGCCGACCGTTCCTGATCGGGCTGACCGGCTCCATCGGCATGGGCAAGTCGACGGCCACCGCAATGTTCCGGGACATGGGCGTGCCGGTCTGGGACGCCGACGCCGCGGTGCACCGCCTGTATGCCGAAGGCGGGGCGGCAGTCGATCCCATGCGCGCCCTGCACCCCGCCGCGATCAGCGACGGTGCCGTGGACCGCGCCGCGCTGAAGGAATGGATCGCGACCGACCCGTCCGCCCTGCCCCGGATCGAATCCGTGGTGCATCCGCTGGTGGCCGAGGATCGCGCGGCCTTCATCGACGCGTGCGATGCCGATATCGCCGTCCTCGATATCCCGCTGTTGTTCGAGACCGGATCGCCCGACGCGGTCGACCTTGTCGCCGTCGTCTCCGCCCCGCCCGACGTGCAACGCGACAGGGTGCTGTCCCGACCGGGCATGACCGAGGATCACTTCGACCGCATCCTGTCGAAACAGATGCCGGACAGCGAGAAGCGTGCCCGCGCCGACGTGATCATTCCCAGCTTGAACATGGACGATACGCGGGCGACCATTGCCACGCTGATCGACGACATCCGGAAAGGCCGCCATGCGCGAAATCGTTCTTGATACCGAAACCACCGGGTTCGAGCCCGAGCAGGGCGACCGGATCGTGGAAATCGGTGCGGTCGAGCTGATGGGGCATGTGCCCACGGGACGGACGTTTCACGAGTACATCAACCCGAAGCGTTCGATGCCGCAATCGGCCTTCGAGGTGCACGGGCTGGGCGACGATTTCCTGCGCGACAAGCCCGTCTTCGAGCAGGTGGGCCAGGCGTTCCTGGATTTCGTGGGCGACGCCAAGCTGGTGATCCACAACGCCGCCTTCGACATGAAATTTCTCAATGCCGAACTGGGCTGGATGGGCGCGCGGCTGCTGCCCATGGATCAGGCCGTCGATACGCTCGCGATTGCACGGCGACGTTTTCCCGGGGCGCCTGCGTCGCTGGACGCGCTGTGTCGGCGTTTCGGGATCGACAACTCGAACCGTACGCTGCACGGCGCGCTTCTCGACTCCGAGATCCTGGCCGACGTGTATCTCGAGCTTATCGGGGGGCGTCAGCCGGATTTCGGCCTGGGATCGGACGAAGGGTCGAAGGACGACGGCCAAATGCGTGATACGTGGCGTCCGCGCCCGCGGCCCAGGCCGCTGCCATCGAAGCTGACGGAAGAAGAAAGCGCCGCCCACACGGCCTTCGTGGCCAAGTTGGGCGACGCTGCAATCTGGTCCAAGGCCTGACGGCCGACCGGGTTCAGTTGGCGGGCGTATCCGTCGCCTGCGCCTGTTGGGCTGCTTGGCGCTGAGCAATGCCCTGGCGGTAGAGCGCGACGAAATCGATGGGCTCGAGGTTCAGCGCGGGGAAACCGCCGTCGCGGGTGACGTCGGACACGATGCGGCGGATGTACGGGAACATCAGCCGCGGGCCCTCGATCAGCAGGAACGGGTGCAGTTGTTCCTCGGGCACGTTTTTCGCCTCGAACACGCCACCGTATTCCAGCTCCATCAAGAACAGAGTCTCTTCCGAGCCCTTGTTCTTCGACGTGATCTTGAACTTGCCGATGACCTCGTACTGGCCGCTGTCCTCGCCACGCTTCTTCGCGTCGAGGCTGACCTGCACGGACACATCCGGCTTTACCTCGCCCGAGACGGTCTTGGAGACCAGGATGTTCTCAAACGACAGGTCACGGATGAACTGGCCCAGCGGGCGCAGTTGCGGCTGCGCGGGGGTCTGTCCGTTGGCGTTGTTCTGCGGGGCTGCGGTCGTATCTTGCGGTTCGTTTTCAGCCATGGGGCTCCTCCGGGAAAATTCTCGTCGCTTAGCTAGCAGATGGCTATGAGCGCCTCAATGCCGTGTCCAGCCGGACGGACGGCGGTTCGGATCGGGGTCCTTGATCTCGACTTCCTCGTAGTCGCCTTCGATCACGCCGTCGCGTCTCGGCTGCCCACCGCGCCGCCGCGGATCCGGACCGGGGCCCTGCGGGCCGGGGCCTTGGGTGAATTGCCGCACCTCGATCCGGTCTCGCAGGAACCGGAACACGGCGCGCCTGACGGCCGGCACCAGAAGCGAGAACCCGACGGCGTCGGTAAAGAAGCCCGGTGTCAGCATCAGAGCACCGGCGAACAGGATCATGGCGCCCTGCGCCAGGGACTCGGTCGGATCACGCAAGTCGTTGAAAGACCGACGGATTTCGTTCATCGCCAGCGCGCCTTGCGATCGGACCAGCGCGGTGCCCGCAAGGGCGGTCAGCACGACGATCGCCAGGGTCCAGCCAAGGCCGATAAAGCCACCGATCTGTATGAACAGTGCGATCTCGATCAGCGGAATGCCGACGAACAGCGCAAACAACCACATGGCGGGCTCCTTCACAGGCGGGGGGCCGGTGGACTCGACCCTTTCGTGACCCTACATAGGGAGCAAGCCCGGGGTATGCCATGACGCGCCCCCGAAAACGCGGATTCGAGGTCCCATGAGTTCTGCCGTCATCCAGTTGCTGGTACTTGCCGGTATCGCGATTTTTCTGATCCTGCGCCTGCGCAATGCGCTCGGCACGCGCGACGGGTTCGAGAAGCCACCCCTGACCCGCGAGGAGACCGAGAAGTCTCTCGGCCGCGGTCGTCGTGATTTCGAAGTCATCGAGGGCGGCCCGGACCGGGACATCACCGATCACGTCGAGGAGGACTCGGAAAGCGCCAAGTCGCTGGCGGGCATGAAGATCGCCGAGCCGGGCTTCAACGTGGGCGAATTCCTGGGTGGCGCACGCGGCGCCTACGAGATGATCCTCGGCGCGTTCGAGAACGGCGACATTTCCGAGGTGCGCGGATTTCTCGACCCCGACGTGGCCGAGGCGTTCGACCAGGTCCTGGCTGATCGCAAGGAAAAGGGCCTGACCGTGCAAAGCGAGATCGTGGGCGTCCGCGATGTCGAACTGTACGAAGCGCGGTACGATCGCGACACCAAGGAGGCCGAGCTGACCGTTCGTTTCCTGGTCGAACTGACGGTCGCCGTGCGAGACAGCGCGGGCGAGATCATCGAGGGCGACCCGAACGAGATCAAGCGCCAGCGCGATACCTGGACGTTCGCCCGCACCATGGGCTCGGACGACCCGAACTGGGTGCTGGTCGCGACGGGCGAGTGATGCGGCGGCTTCTGGCCGCGCTATTTCTGACCGTGCCTCTCGTGGGCACGGCTTTCGCAACCGAGCCGCCCCGGCCCGAGCCGACCCGCACGATCCTGCGCTTCGACGATCTGAACGGCTGGGCGCAGGACGACCACGGCGCGGCACTGGACGTTTTCCTGAACACCTGCGGCGACATGCGCGATCTGGACTGGCTTGCCCTGTGCCGTGTTGCCGCCGACCAGACCGACGCCCGCCGCTTCTTCGAGATCTTCTTCCGACCGGTCCTGATCGAGGACGGTGAGCCGATGCTGTTTACCGGGTATTACGAGCCCGAGCTTCGCGGCTCGCGCTATCGCGGCGGGCCGTATCAGTACCCGCTCTACCGGGTCCCGGACGAGGCGCGCGAGGGGCTCTGGCTCAGCCGTGCCGAGATCGAGGAGGGCGATCTGCTTGCCGGACGCGGGCTCGAGATCGCATGGATCGATGACCCGGTGGACGTATTCTTCCTGCAGATCCAGGGGTCGGGCCGCGTGCGGCTGGACGACGGCACCGCGCTACGCGTGGGGTATGGCGGCAAGAACGGACACGACTACCGTTCGATCGGAATGGAACTTGTGCGTCGCGGCGAATACGAGCCGCACCAGGTCTCGGCTCAAGTGATCCGAAGCTGGGTGCGCCGGAACGGCGAAGAAGGCCGGCGGCTGTTGCACCACAACCCATCCTACGTGTTTTTCCGTGAAGTGACCGAAGTTCCGGCCAATCGCGGACCGCTGGGCGCGATGAACCGCTCGATCACCGACCTGCGGTCGATCGCGGTCGATCCAGCCTACGTCCCCCTCGGCGCGCCGGTATGGATCGAGAAGGGAGGAAAGGATCCGCTGAAACGCCTGACCATCGCGCAGGATACGGGGTCGCAGATCAAGGGCGCACAGCGGGCCGACATCTTCTTCGGCACCGGCGAAAAGGCGGGCCTACGTGCCGGACGCGTGAAGGATACGGGCCGCATGATCGTCCTGCTCCCCATCCAGCGGGCGCTGGCGCTGGCCGAGGAATTCTGATGTCCCGCCGCAAGGAACCCCGCCGGCTGCGCCCCGACGAAGAGGCGTTGTGGCAGCAGGTCGCCCGCCAGACCGCGCCGATGCATCCTGACCGGCGGTCCGAGCGTCCGGCCCAACCGGCAACGCCGCCGAGGGCCGGCACCGCCAAGGCCCCCGCGCGTCCCCACACCGACCTCAGCGGTTTTCGCATCGGCGGGGCCGCACCGCAGACCGCGGCGCGTCACGACCTGCACCCCGGCCTTTCGGACCAGCTGCGCGCGCAGCCCGTTCGGATGGACGCGAAAGCCTTCGGCCGGATGAAGCGCGGCAAGCTGCGGGTCGAGGCGCGGATCGACCTGCACGGGTTGACCCTGGCCGAGGCGCATCCCCGGCTCAACGGCTTCATCCTCGACGCCCACGCGGCGGGCAAGCGGCTGGTGCTGGTCATCACCGGCAAGGGCCGGGATCGCGACACCGACGGCCCGATGCCCATGCGGCGCGGGGCCCTGCGCCACCAGGTCCCACAATGGTTGGGGCAGGGGGCCTTGCGCAACGCCGTGCTGCAGGTGACCGAGGCGCATCGCGCCCATGGTGGCTCAGGGGCGTTCTACGTGTACCTGCGCCGCCCGGGGAAGTGATCCGGCGGACCGTCCCACGCCCATGGCGACCAAGCCTGCGGCGAACAGCATGTAGGCGGCGATCCCAAGCATCTGCTGCGGCAGGTCGAAGCCCAGGTCGATAAGCGCCCCGGTCAGCGCGGGGCCGATGGCCGTGCCCAGCACCATGATAGCGGTGGCCAGCGCCTTGATGGCGCCCAGGTGCCGCGTGCCGTAAAACTCGGCCCAGAAGGCGTTGGGTACGGTGTTGTTCAGACCTTGCGTGAAGCCCATCAGCCCGATGAACACCGCGGCCCAGGGCAGCGACGGCGCGAAGGCCAGCCCGGCGAAGCCAAGGGCCATGGGCAGCACGACGGTCGGCATCAGCCGCGCCGTTCCGATCCGGTCCACGATCCAGCCAGAGCCGAACATGGTCACCGTCGCGCAGGCGGTGAAGATCGGGAACAGCGCGACAAGGCCCACATGGCTCCAGCCCTTGGCGTCGGCCAGGTGCACCTGGTGGAAGAAGAAGGCGGTGCCGAAGGCGGCGGGCGCCAGCAGGGCAGGGACCATGAGCCAGAACAGACCGTGCCGCAGCATCATGGCGCGTGACCAGTGCAGATCGCGCATCCCGAAGCTTTGGTCGTCCATCGCAATGGATTGCGGCGTGCGTTCCAGCCGCAGCAGCGGCAGCAGCACCGGCACGAAGGCTAGCACGCCGACAGCGGACCACATCCACAGGCTGCGCCACGGGATGTCCGCCATCAGCGCCACGAAGATCAGCGGCAGGAACGCCTCGCCCAGCGACACGCCCAGCTTGCTGATCGAAAGGGCCTTGCCGCGCGACATGACGAACCAGCGGGCCATCGCCACCGTCGCGACCAGCGTCGCCATGCCTTGCCCGCAGAAGCGCAGGGCGAACACGGTGAAGACCAGCGCCCACCAGCTTTGCGCCATCGCCATCGACAGGCACGCCGCCGCCAGCAGGATCAGGACCAGAGGCCCCAGCACCCGCACCCGGAACGTGTCGGTCAGGATGCCGGTCCAGACCATGACAATGGCCGAGGCCGTGGTGCCCACCGAGTAGAGGAATCCCCAGTCGCCGTTCGACAGCCCGAACTCGTCGCGGATCTGCCCCGCGAAGACCGAGATGAAGAAGGTCTGCCCGAAGGACGAGCAGAAGGTCAGCAACACGCCCACGGTGAGAAAGGGCGCATTCGCGCGAAGAAAATTCAAAAAACCCATGGCCCGCTATCGCGCCGGACGCGGGCAATGGAAAGACCCGAAACGGGGACCCGGGTCAGATTCCGCGCTGCCCGGGCCGGTACAGCAAAGGCCTACAGCACGTAGCGCGACATGTCGGTCGAGCGGCTGAGTTCGCCCAGGTGGTCCTCGACGAAGGCGGCATCCACCGTGATCTCGGTGCCTGCCTTGTCGGGCGCCTCGAAGGACAGCTCCTCGAAGGTGCGTTCCATCACGGTGTAAAGGCGCCGGGCGCCGATGTTCTCGACCGACTGGTTCACCTCGGCCGCGATGCGGGCGAGCGCGGCGATGCCGTCCTCGGTGAAGGTGATCTTGACCTCCTCGGTGCCCATGAGCGCGGCGTATTGCCGGGTCAGGGCGTTGTCGGTTTCGGTCAGGATGCGGACGAAGTCCTCTTCGGTCAGCGCGCGCAGCTCGACCCGGATGGGCAGGCGGCCCTGCAGTTCGGGCAGCAGGTCGCTGGGCTTGGCCACGTGGAACGCGCCGCTGGCGATGAACAGGATGTGGTCGGTGCGGATTGGCCCGTGCTTGGTCGATACCACCGTGCCCTCGATCAGGGGCAGCAGGTCGCGCTGCACGCCCTCGCGGCTGACCTCGCCGCCGCGGGCGTCCTGCCGGGCGCAGACCTTGTCGATCTCGTCCAGGAAGACGATGCCGTTCTGCTCGACCGCCTCGACCGCGGCCTTGGTGACGGTTTCGTCGTCCAGCAGCTTGTCGGCCTCGTCGCTGAGCAGCAGGTCATAGCTGTCGGCGACGGTGACGCGCTTGCGGACCGTGCGGCCCTGGAAGGCTTTTCCGAACAGATCGCCCAGGTTCATCATGTTGCCGCCGGGCTGCATGCCGGGGATGTCCATGCCGCCCATGGGGTTCGACGTTTCACTGACCTCGATATCGATCTCGGTGGCGTCCAGCTCACCGGCGCGCAGCTTCTTGCGGAACATCTCGCGCGTTGACTCGCGGGCATTCTCGCCGGCAAGGGCCTCGATCACGCGATCCTCGGCCCGGGCCTCGGCGGTGGATTTCACCTCGTCGCGCATGTGATCGCGGGTCATGGTAATGGACTGTTCCACCAGGTCACGGATGATCTGCTCCACGTCCCGGCCGACATAGCCGACCTCGGTGAACTTCGTGGCCTCGACCTTCAGGAACGGCGCACGGGCCAGCTTGGCCAGGCGGCGGCTGATCTCGGTCTTGCCGACGCCGGTGGGTCCGATCATCAGGATGTTCTTTGGATAGACCTCGGCCTGCATCTCGGGCGCCAGCTGCTTGCGGCGCCAGCGGTTGCGCAGAGCCACCGAGACCGCGCGCTTGGCGTCCTTCTGGCCGATGATGAAGCGGTCGAGCTCCGAGACGATTTCGCGGGGGGTCAGGTCGGTCATGCGCGGTCCAGTGCCGTTGAGTGTTGCGCATACCTAGTCATCGGCGCGCACCGTGCAACCGGCATGGCGACCGGTTGCACCATGGCTCAGGCCCGCCGGACGCTGTCGGGCGCGTTCTCCAGCGCGTCCTCGTCGGCCTTTTCGCGGCCCCAGAACACCCCGCGCTTGCCTTCGCCGGCCCGTTCGAGCAGCGCGTAAAGCGCCGGGATGATCAGGATCCCCAGGAAGGTCGCCGCCGCCATGCCGCCCAGCGCGGCGGTGCCGATGGCATTGCGTGCCGCGGCGCCCGCACCGGTGGCAAGGACCAGTGGGACCATGCCGAAGACGAAGGCCAGCGCCGTCATCATCACCGCGCGATAGCGTTGCCGCGCGCCGAGGATCGCGGCCTCTGTGATGGGCATGCCTTCCTTGTGTCGGGCTGAGGCGAATTCGACGATCAGGATCGCGTTCTTCGCCGCCAGACCCACTAGCATCACCATGCCGATCTGGGCGTACAGGTTCGCGGTGAACCCGGTCAGCAGCAGCGTCACGGCGGCGCCGGCCATAGCGACCATGACCGAAAGCATGACGGCCAGCGGTTGCAGCCAGTTCTCGAACTGCGCCACGAGGAAGAGGTAGGCGAAGATGAAGGCCAGAACGAAGGCATAGACCGCCGCGTTGCCGGCCTGCTGCTGCTGGTAGGACGCGCCCGAGAACTGGTAGCTGTAGCCATCGGGCAGCTCGGCCTCGGCCACCTCGACCAGCGCCTGCAGCGCCTCGCCCGACGATGCGCCCTGGGCGGGGTTGCCGCTGATCGACGCGGTGGTGAACAGGTTGAAGCGCGGCAGGATATAGGGCCCGAACTCGGTCCGCAGGGTCGCGATGTCGCTGATCGACACGTTATCGCCTGCCGCGTTCTGGACGTAGAGCGAGGTGATATCCTCGGGCTCGGACCGGAAGGGCGCGTCGGCCTGGATCCGTACCTGGTAGACGCGGCCCTCGTAGATGAACTGGTTCACGAACCCGGTGCCAAGGGTCTGTCCCAGCGTGGAATAGACATCCGCCACGCTCAGCCCCAGTTGCGCCGCGCGGTCGGCGTTCACGTCGACGAAGATGCGCGGCACGTCGGCCGAGAACGTCGTGCGCACGCCGCCGATCTCGGGGCGCTGGTTGGCCGCCTGCACGAACGAACGCGCGACCTGCGCGACCTCTTCGGCGGGCTGGCCCTCGGTCGCCAGAACCTCGAAGCTCAGGCCGCCGACGCTGCCGGTGCCGGGGATCGCGGGGGGCGGGAAGGCGGCGATCTGCACGCCGGGGATCGTCTGAAACTGCGCATTCAGCTGCCCCAGTATCGGGAACAGGTCGCGCCGCGTGCCCCATGGCTTGAGTGTCGCGATGGCGATGCCCACCGAGGACCGCGACCCGCCGAGAAAGCTGAAGCCAGCCACCTGGATGACCGAGTCCACGCCGTCGGTGTCCAGGATGATGTCGCCGATCTCGCGCATCGTCTCGGTCGTGCGTTGCAGGGACGCGCCGTCGGGCAGGGACACGTCGACGAAGATGGCGCCCTGGTCCTCGGACGGGACCAGTTCCGTCGGCAGCGAGGTATAGGCCCAGCCGGCCACGGCGATGGCCGCGCCCAGCGCCGCCAGGGTCAGGATGCCCTTCGTCACGAAGAACTCGACCACCCGCGCGTAACCGTTGCGGGCCTTGTCTAGCCCCCAGTTGAACGGCTTGAAGACCGCCCAGGGCTTGCCCGTGCTTTGCAGAAGCCACCCGCACAGCGCCGGGGTCAGCGTCAGCGCCACTAGAGACGACAGCAGGACCGAGATCGACAGCGTCAGCCCGAATTGCCGGTAAAGCTGCCCCGACAGGCCCGGCAGCAGCGTCGTGGGCAGGAACACGGCCAACAGGACCAGCGTGGTCGAAATGATGGGCCCCGTGATCTCGCCCATGGCCTTGGTCACCGCCGCCCGGCCGGTCAGGTCGGATTCCTCCATGATGCGGCGGGCATTCTCGACCACCAGGATGGCGTCGTCCACCACCAGCCCGATGGCGAGGATCAGCGCCAAAAGCGTGATGACGTTGATCGAGAACCCGATGGCCAGCAGCAGCGCGAACGTTCCGATCAGCGACACGGGAATGGCGATCAGTGGGATGATCGTGGAGCGAAATCCCTGCAGGAACACGAACACCACGACCACGATGATCCCCGCCGTCAGCAGCAGAGTCTTCAGGATCTCCTCGATCGTGATCCGGACATAGTCGGTCGTGTCGTAGATGACCTCGTAGCTCAGCCCCTCGGGAAACGAGTCCTGAAGCCGGTCAAGCTCGCCCTGCACCTGCTCCATCGTGTTCAGGGCATTGGCGCCCGGGGCCTGGTTCACCTGCACGGTCAGGCTGGGCCGCTCATTCAGGAACGAGTTGCTGGAATAGTCCTGCGACCCGAGCTCGACCCGGGCGACGTCGCGCAGCCGCACGATGCCGCCGTTTTCGCCCGATCGCAGGATCACGTCCTCGAACTGCGCGGGGTTCGAGAACCGGCCACTGGACGTTACGGTATAGACCAGCGCCTGTCCGTCCACGGCGGGTGCGGCGCCCACCTGCCCCAGCGCGGCGGCCAGGTTCTGGCTGCGCACGGCATTGGTGATATCGGCGGGCGACAGGCCCAGCGCGCTCATCTTGCCGGGGTCGGTCCAGATCCGCAGCGCGTAGTTCGACGGTCCCAGCACCGATGCGTTGCCCACGCCGTTGATCCGTTGCAGCGCGGTGGTGACGTTGGTCGAGACGTAGCTGGCCGCGTCGATCAGGCTCAGGTCACTCTCGGCGTCCACGGGGAAGGCAACGGCGGCCAGGAAGTTCGGGCTTTGCGTGGTCACCGTCACACCCTGGTCAACGACCGAGGTCGGAAGCTGCGGCGTGGCCAACTGCACGCGGTTGCTGACATTGACCTGCGCGATGTCGGGGTCGGTGCCGATCTCGAAGGTGATCGACAGCGAATAGGTCCCCTGGTTCGACGACGAGGATGACATGTAGATCATCCCGTCCACCCCGTTGATCGCCCGTTCCAGCGGGGCGCCGACGGTTTCGGCCAGCACGGTACTGTCGGCGCCGGGGTAGGCGGCGCTGACCTGCACGGTCGGGGGCGAGATGTTGGGATATTGCGTGATCGGCAGCGCGAAGACCGAGATGCCGCCCGCGATGACCAGCACGAGGCTGATGACCGCGGACAGCCGCGGCCGGTCGATGAACAGTTTCGAAATCATTGCCCCGGGGCCCCGTCCATGCCCGTGCCCCGGCGCGGATCGACCGTCGCGCCGTCCTGCAACCGCATGGAGCCGCGGGTGATGACCCGTTCGCCACCCTCGAGACCCGATGTCACCGCGACCATGCCGGGCATGCGGGCCGCGGCGGTTTCGATCGGCAGGCGCGTCACCGTGTCGTCGTCGCGCACCACCCAGACGGCGCGCCCGTCGCGACCCAGCTGCACCGCGGCCTGCGGGATCACGGGCAGTTCGGGCGGATCTGCCTCGGTCACCCTCAGCGTTACGTTCTGGTTCGGCAGAAGCAGGCCGTCGGGGTTGGGAAACTCCACCCGCACCTCGACCGTGCCGGTCTGCGGATCGACGCTGTTGCCGACGAAGGACAGCGACCCGGCGGCGTCGTAGGGCGATCCGTCGGGCAGGATCAGGTTGAGATCGTATTCCGAGATATCAGGCGTGTCGTCCCCGGCCGAAGCGGACCCGGCTTCCGCAGTTGTTTCGCCGCTGGTTGCCTTGGTGTCGTCGCCGATCGGGGCAGTGTCGCCCTGACCGATGCCCAGCCGCTGCCACGCGATCAGGCGGTTCTCGCCCAGCGCGAAGACCCCCCAGATCGGGTCCATCTGGATCAGGTCGGCCAGAGGTCCCTCGGCCGCGCTGACATAGTTGCCGCGCGTCTCGAACGGCTCGGACATGCGGCCGTCGATGGGGGCTTCGATCGAGGTGTAGTCCAGGTCCAGCTGCGCCTGCCGCACCGCCGCTTCGGCCTGCAAGAGCGCGCCGCGCGCCTGCTCGAACGCGGCCTGGCTTTCGTCCAGCACCGCCTCGGCGATGGTGCCGGATTCGCGCAGGCCGCGGTCCCGTTCCAGGCTGCGTTCGGCGTTTTCCAACCGCGCCTGTGCCGCTGCACGCTGCGCCTCGGCCGATTGTAGCGCCGCGTCGTATTGCGCGGTGTCGATCTGGAACAGAAGGTCGCCCTCGGCCACGTCCTGTCCGCCCTGAAAGGCGACCTCGTCGATGAAACCGGGCACGCGCGCCTGGACCGAGACACGTTCGATCGGCTCGATCCGGCCCAGGAACTCGAACACCTCGCCGACCGATCTCTGCTCGGCCACCTCGAAGACCACGGCGGGGGGCGCCTGCTGGCCCTGGCCTTGCTGCTGGCCTTGGGCCTGCGCCTCGATCCCCAGCAGTTCGCCGATGAAGGCGGGGACCGGGACCTCGCCGACGAGCGGCAGCTCGATGGACGGGTCGGAGGCGGACGATTGGTCCTGCTCCTGGGCGGGAACGGCGAATGCGGTGGCGATCAGCCCGGTTAGGGCTGCGGCCGAGAATAGTCTGGAAGTCACGGGGACGGATCCTGGCGGCAGGTGCGGTTGCCCAGTGATCTAAGCGGGGCCGTGCCTTTGTCGAAAAAAACGTCCCGGCGGGAACCGGCCTGCACGCTTCGCAACCCCGCGCCGATTGGCGGTCCGGGATTACTCCGGAACAGTGATTGAAATCTTTTTCTTTTCGCGGTCTAGCCGAAGATTTGCCGGGACCGTCCGCGATGGTACATCATGGCCGAAGAAATTGGCTGGACGAGCTTCTAGTGAAAGCCGGACCGATGCGTCCCAACCAGCCGCCCCTGAACACGCTGCCCAACCACAGTATCGACTGGCTTTGCCTTGCGATACTGGTGCTGGCCTTGATCTACGCCGTCGCACAACTGTTCGTGACCGGCCAGTCGAACAGCGAACCCGACTACTTCGCGGCCGCCGTGTCGGTGGCTTAGCGGCCGGGATCCAGGCTGATCCCGCTGCTGTCCAACAGACCGGCCATCAACGCGAACGTATCCTCGTCGCCGGGCACGTCATGCGGCCCCTGGGTGAGGAACGGATCGACCCGCGCGGCCAGCTCGATCGCGTGGTCGAGATCGGGATTGCTGCCCGGCTTGTAGGCCCCGATCCGCACCAGTTCGGCCATGTCCTCGTAACTCGCCAACGCGGCATGCGCGGCGCGGCGCACCGCGTTCTGCGCGTCGGTATGCGCAGCGGGCAGGGTCCGCGACACCGATGTCAGCACGTCGATGGCCGGATAGCGTCCCTTTTCCGCGATGGCCCGATCCAGCACGACGTGCCCATCGGTGATCCCGCGCACCGCGTCGGCGATCGGGTCGGACATGTCGTCGCCGTCCACCAGCACGGTGAAGATCGCGGTGATATCACCCGCGTCGCCCGACCCGGGGCCGGCCCGTTCCAGAAGCTGCGGCAGTTCCGAAAACACCGTGGGCGGATAGCCCTTGGTCGTCGGCGGCTCGCGGCTGGCAAGACCGATCTCGCGCTGGGCCATGGCGAAGCGGGTGACGCTGTCCATCAGCAACAGCACGTGCTTGCTACGGTCGCGGAAATGCTCGGCCACCGCCATGGCGGTCCACGCGGCCTGGCGGCGGGACAGGGGCGCCTCGTCGCCCGTCGAGACCACCAGCACCGACCGCGCCAGACCTTCTTCGCCCAGGTCGCGGGTGATGAAGTCCTGCACCTCGCGGCCGCGTTCGCCCACCAGCGCCATGACCACGACGTCTGCCTCGGTCTCGCGCGCGATCATCGCCATGAGGGTCGACTTGCCCACCCCCGAGCCCGCGAAGATGCCGATGCGCTGACCCTGGCAAAGCGGCGCGAAGATATCGAGCGCACGGATGCCGGTGCGCAGTTTCGGCCCGATGCGGCGACGGGCGAAGGCATTGGGCGGTTCGGCACGAGTGGGCCGGGACCGCGGTCCTTCGTGCAGGTGGCCCTTGCCGTCGATAGGCTGCCCGGCGGCGTTGATGACCCGGCCCACCCAGCGGTCATCGGGGCGGATCGCGTCGCTGACCGGATCGACCTCGACCGTGTCGCCCGCGCTGACCCCCTGCCACGACCCGAAGGGCAGAAGCTCGGTTCCGCGGGGGCCGATGCCCACGACCTCGGCCCTGACGGCGCCGCGGCGGCCGCGCACGATGCAGCGCGCGCCGATGCCCACCGCGCGCTCGATTCCCGTGGCCGTCAGGCTGATGCCGGTGATCGACGCCACCTCGCCGCTGATCCGCGCCTCGCCGGCGTTGCGCGCAAAGCTCGTCAGTTCCGAGAAGGTCGTGCTCATGAATAAATCCTAGACCGACGAGGCTATTCATGGCATTTAAAGGATAGATACAGGATAAAATCAAGATGAGCATCACCGATCTATCCTTTTTCAACTTGGCGTCCGACCGGCTGAGCTGGCTTTCGGCGCGCCAGAAGGTGACGGCGGAAAACATCGCCAACGCCAATACCCCCGATTACCGCGCCAAGGATGTCAGCAGCTTCGCCGAGATGTTGCAGGGCAACCGCACCGGCAACGTGCGCCTGGCCACGACGGACCCGCGCCACATCACTGGATCGGGTGGGCCGGTGAACGCGAACGTCCGCGAGGGCACCGACCGCGCATCGGTGATCCGCACCATCGACGGCAACGGCGTGGACCTGGAAGACCAGGCCATCCGGGCGGCCGAGATCGCCGACCAGCACCGGCTGGCGACCGAGCTCTACCGCAAGGGGTTCGAGATGCTGTCGATGTCGGTGAGAAAGAGGTAACGAGACATGGATCCGCTCAGCGCCATCGCCCGCATCGCCGCCTCTGGCATGACCGCGCAGACCGAACGTCTGCGCATCGTGTCGGAAAACGTCGCCAATGCCGACAGCACCGGCACGACGCCCGGTTCCGATCCCTATCGCCGCAAGACCGTGACGTTCGAGCAGATGCTCGACCGCGACACCGGTGCCACGGGGGTCGAGATCGGCCAGGTGGGTCGCGACGACAGCCCGTTCCAGCTGCATTTCGACCCCAGCCACCCGGCGGCCAATGCCGATGGCTACGTGAAGCGGCCGAACGTCGACCCGGTGCTCGAGATGGCGAACATGCGCGAGGCATCGCGTAGCTACGAGGCCAACATGAACCTGTTCGAAGCCGGCCGCCGCATGCGCGGCCAGATGCTCGACCTGCTGAAGTAAGGGGCGCGCGATGACCGATCCGTCCATGATCTCGTCCGGCCTGGTGCGCGGCGCCTATGCGTCGTCGCGCTCGCTGCAAGGGGGCGAGTCGAACGCGGCCAAGGACGCCGCTTCGGGTTTTGCCGAGATGGTGCAGGATGCGGCGCAGTCCGCCGTGGAAAAGGTGCGCAGCGGCGAAGAGGTCGCGGCCGCCGGATTGCGCGGCGAGGCCGGCACGCAGGAAGTGGTCGAGGCCGTCCTGGCGATGCAATCCACCGTCGAAGTCGCCGTGTCCGTGCGCGACCGCTTCGTCGAGGCCTACCAGGAAGTGCTGAGAATGCCGATCTGATGACCGAGACGCAGGCCTACGACATCCTGTCCGACACCGTGTGGGCCGTGCTGCTGGCCTCGCTTCCGGTGCTGGCGATCGCGCTGATCATCGGCCTGGGAATCGCGTTTTTCCAGGCGCTGACGCAGATCCAGGAAATGACGCTGACCTTCGTGCCGAAGATCGTGGCGATCTTCTTCGGCCTGCTGCTGTCGATGCCCTTCATGTACGCGACGCTGAACGGCCTTTCGGACACGATCTTCGACCTGATCCGCCGGGGCGGGCTGTGAGGCTGCTGGCCGTCACCCTGCTGGCCCTCGCGCTGGCCGTTCCCGCGCAAGCCGCCGATGGCTGGCGCGCCTTCTACGGCGCGAAACCGACCGCCCAGTCCGGTCAGACCGTGCGCCGGGGCCACAACATGACCGCTTCCGAGGCGACCGGTCCGCACGATACGGCCGAAATCGCCGCTGGGACCGTCTGCCTGCGTGAAATCCTGGCGGCACAAACCCGACACAACATCCCCAACAACCTGCTGCTGGCCATCGGTTTGCAGGAGGCGGGCACGACCCATCGCGGCAAGACCACCGTCTGGCCCTTCGCCGTCAACGCGGCAGGTGAGGGCCGGCTGTTCGACACCGAGGCCGAGGCGCAGGACTTCGTCCGGTTGCGCCAGTCGCAGGGCGTGAACTCGATCGACGTGGGCTGCATGCAGATCAACCTCCGCTGGCATCCCGATGCCTTCGCCGACCTGGACGAGGGCTTCGATCCGCAGCTGAACGTGGAATATTCCGCCCGTTTCCTGAAGCGCCTGGCGGTCGAGCTGGGCAGCTGGCGCGCGGCCGCGGGCGCCTATCACTCCCGCGCGCCCGAATTTCGCGACAAGTACCTGGCGCGGCTGGACGGCAATGTGGCGCGCGCGCAGTCCCGCGTGGCCGAGATCCGCGAACGCGTGGCCGCCGCGCCGCCCTATCGTCGTCGCAGCGCCCCCTCGGCCCATTTCGGCGTGGTGGGCTGGGGCGCGCAGCTGGGCGGCGGCGGACGCGGCACGCTTTATTCCGGGGGCGAGGTCAGCCCCCTGCTTGCGAGCGTGAACAGATGAGCATGGCGCCCGATACCATCGGCGCCCGTTTCCTGCGTCTCGGCGTGGGCAAGGACGTGGGCTTCGCGCTGGCCGTCATCATGGTGCTGGCGATCCTGTTCCTGCCGCTGCCGCCCCTGCTGCTGGACCTCGGGCTGGCCCTGTCGCTGTCGGTCAGCGTGCTGATCCTGATGGTTGCGCTGTGGATCCCGAAACCGCTCCAGTTCAACTCGTTCCCGACGCTGCTGCTGGTCGTCACCATGCTGCGGCTGTCTCTGAACGTCGCCTCGACCCGGCTGATCCTGTCGGAGGGGCACACCGGCATGTCGGCGGCGGGGGGCGTGATCGAAGGCTTCTCACGCTTCATCGTGGCGGGCAACTTCGTGATCGGCGTGGTGATCTTCGTGATCCTCGTCGTCATCAACTTCGTGGTCATCACCAAGGGCTCGACCCGGATCGCCGAGGTGTCGGCGCGGTTCTCGCTTGACGCCATGCCCGGCAAGCAGATGGCGATCGACGCCGACATGGGCGCCGGGCTGATCGACGAGGACGAGGCCCGCCGCCGCCGCAAGGATCTGGAGGACGAAAGCGCCTTCTTCGGCGCCATGGACGGTGCGTCGAAATTCGTGCGCGGCGACGCGGTGGCCGGCATCATCATCGTGCTGATCAACGTGCTGGGCGGCATCGCCATCGGCGTGCTCCAGCGCGGCATGCCCGTTGGCGATGCGGCCAACGTCTTCACCTCGCTCACCATCGGCGACGGGCTGGTCAGCCAGATCCCCGCGCTGGTCGTGTCGCTGGCCGCGGGCCTGATCGTGACCAAGGGCGGAACCGAGGGCGCGGCGAACGAGGCGGTGCTGGGCCAGCTGTCGAGCTTCCCAAAGGCCATGTACATGTCGGCGGGCATGCTCTTTTGCATCGGCCTGCTGCCAGGATTTCCCACGCTGATTTTCTCGATGCTGGCGGCCGGGCTCGCCGGTATGGGCTATGTCCTGCAGGACGCGGCCACCGCCCGCGCCGCCGTGGCCGAGCGCGAGGCCGCCGCGAAGGACGCCGCCGCGGCGGCCCAAAGCGAGGAGAAGGCCGACGACCCCGCCAAGCTGGACGAGCTGCGGCTCGTGATGGGCGAGGGGCTTCTGAGCCTCGCGGGAAAGACCGGCGCGATCCTGCCTGGCAAGATCAAGTCCCTGCGCAGCCATTTCGTCGAGGATTTCGGCTTCCACATGCCGTCAGTGCGCATCCGAGACGACGCTACACTGCCCAGCCGGACCTACGTGGTCGAGATCCACGGGGTCGAGGTCGCCCGGGGCGAGATCCGGGCCGAGGGGATGATGGTCATCAACCCCGACGGCGCGCCGCTGGACCTGCCGGGCGAGGCCACGAAGGAACCGACCTTCGGCTTGGATGCGCTGTGGGTGGACGACAAGACCGCGCAGGAGGCCGAGCGGCGCGGCCTGACCGTGGTCGATCCCGAAAGCGTGCTGATCACCCACCTGACCGAGATCGTGAAGGACAACATGTCCGACATCCTGACCTACGGCATGGTCAAGGACCTGATCGACGGGATGGACCGCAATTACCAGAAGCTGGTGACCGACCTTCCGGCCACCAGCCCCGCGATCCTGCTGCAACGGGTGCTGCAGAACCTGCTGCTGGAACGCGTGTCGATCCGCAACCTGCCCCTGATCGTCGAGGCCATCGCCGAGATCGCGCGCCAGACGACCAATGTCGACCTCGTGCTCGAGCATGTGCGCAAGCGGCTGTCGGCGCAGATCTGCAAGGACCTGATGGGCGACGACGGGTTCATGCCGGTCATCACCATGTCGCCCGCCTGGGAGACCGAATTCATCGAGGCGATCCGCGTCACGGGCGACGAGCGCAACTTCGTCATGTCGCCCAAGCGCGTGCAAGAATTCGTCCTCGCCGCCCGGCAGGAGATCCAGTCCTTCGCCACGCAGGACCGCTGGCCGCCGATCATGGTGGCGCCCGAGGCGCGCCGCTTCGTGCGGTCGATGCTGGAACGGGTCAGCCCCATGACGCCCGTGATCTCGAACGGCGAAATCCACCGCAAGGCGGCACTGAAGACCGTCGCCACCATCGGGTCGTGACCCGATGAGCTGGCTCGAGGCCTTCGCGACATCCACCATCCTGGGATTCTTCGTGGTCTTCGCCCGGCTGGGATCGGCCCTGATCTTCATGCCCGGTTTCGGTGAAACGGCGATCCCCGTGCGCGAGCGTCTTCTGATCGCGCTGGTGCTGGCCGCGTCTCTGTATCCCGTCATGGGCATCGGCCCGATGGAGGAGGGGCGGCCCATGGCGCTGGCGCTTCTTTTCGGGGCCGAGGTAACGGTGGGGCTGTGGATCGGGCTGGTGGCGCGGACGTTGCTGTCGGCGCTGCAGTTCGCGGGCTACCAGATCGCGCTGATGTCGGGCCTGGCGAACGCGCTTGCCCCCAATGTCGGCGCCTTCCAGGGGGCCACGTCGCTGGCCGCGATGCTGCTGATGGGGGCCGTGGCGCTGATCTTCATCACCGACCTGCATCACCTGATCATCGGCTCGCTGGTCATGTCCTACGAGGTTTTCGCCGTCGGGCAGCTGCCCATCGCGGGCCTTGCCGACCAGTTTGCCCGCGCGGCGCAGTTGAGCCTTTACATCGGGCTGTCCATCGCCGCGCCGTTCTTCGTCGCGGGCGTCGTGCTGAATATCGGCATGGGTCTGGCCAACCGCATGATGGCGACGCTCCCGGTGTTCTTCGTCGCCCAGCCTTTGCTGATCGCGGCGGCGCTGGGCCTGATGGTTTTGGCGATCCCGGCGATGATGATGGGTTTCCTCCAGCCGTTCTCGGACTGGCTGACGACGTTCGGGTTCTGAGCCATGTCTGACGATCAGGACAAGTCACAGAAGACAGAGGAACCGACCGACAAGAAATTGCGCGACGCGCGCAAGAAAGGCGACGTTCCGCAGTCGCGCGAGACCGGGACGGCGATGGTGGTGTTCGCGCTGCTGATGGGCGTGATTTTCGTCGCGCCGGCCGCGATGACGCGGCTGTCCGGTCTCTATCACGGCCTGATCGTGCAATCGGGGCAGATCGGTCTCGGCACCCACGCGGCCGGCGTGCGGGACGTGGGCGGCGTGATGTATTCCCTATCGGTGGGGTCTTTCCTGGCGTTGGCGCCGCTCCTGGGGATCATGGTCGCCGCCGCGCTGTTCGGGGTCATGGTGCAGGGCGAGACCGTCGTCGCGCTGGAACGGATCAAGCCCAAGCCCGAGAAGCTGAACCCGCTGTCGGGCTTCACGAAGCTGTTTTCACCCGATGCGCTGGTCGAGTTCGGCAAGAACATGGGCAAGGTGCTGATCGTCGGCGTGATCTCGGGCTGGGCCCTGATGGATTTGGCCGGCCGACTGGCCCAGTCGGAATCGCTGGTGCCCGAGACGCTGACCGCCGAAACCGGCGCCTCGGTCCGGTGGATCCTGTTGATCACCGCGTCGGTGCTGGTGCCCATCGCGCTGGCCGACATCCTCTGGAAGCGGTCGTCGTGGAAGAAGAAGCAGATGATGAGCCTGAAAGAGGTCCGCGACGAGCACAAGGACAGCGAGGGTGACCCGCAGATCCGCGCCCGCAGGGCCGAGCTGCGGATGGCCCGCGCCCGCCAACGTATGGCGCAGGCGATCCCGACGGCCAGTGTCGTTCTGACCAACCCGACCCACTACGCCGTCGCGCTGAAATACGAGCAGGGCGTCGACCAGGCGCCGTTCTGCGTCGCCAAGGGTGCCGACCACATGGCCGCCCGGATCCGCGAACTGGCCCGCGAACACGAGGTGCCCATCGTCGAGAACAAGCCGCTGGCCCGCGCGTTGCACGCTGCGGTCGAGCTCGACGACCAGGTGCCGGTCGAACACTGGCAGGCGGTGGCCGAGATCATCGGCTTCATCATGGGCCTGAAACGCGACAGCCGCCTTGCCCCGCCCGAAGGCTCGCGCCTGCGGGAAGAGCTGTAGACACGGCACCAGGCGGACGAATTTCCCCAGACTGGATATCGAAACATCCAGATCGGAAGGATTGCGGCGCACCTATCTGCCGACTTGATCATTACCCTCGCAACGGTGGGCCCGGCACGGGCTCACAGGGGGAGGAGATCAGTATGAACCTGTCGAAACCGGATCGCATGGCCGGAGGTCCCGCGTGAGCCGCGTCGGCTTCGCCGGGCTGGGGCGGATGGGTGGCCACATGGTGCGCAACCTGTCGCGCGCGGGGCATGATCTCGTCCTGTGGAACCGCTCGCCGGACAAGGCCCAGGCGCTTGCGGCCGAGATTGGATGCGCCGTCGCCGATAGCCCCGCCGATCTCGCCTCGAAAGCGGACGTGGTCATCACGATGCTGGCCGACGATCCGTCGTCCCTGGCCGTTCACATGGGTCCTGACGGTCTTTTCGCCGGGAACGGCGCCACGATCTTCGTCGAGATGGGCACCATGAGCCCCGATCACATCGCCGATCTCGCCGCGCAGGCGCCGGAAGGAACGCAGGTCATCGACGCCCCGGTATCGGGCGCGACCCAGGCCGCCGCCGACGGCGCGCTGATGATCATGGCGGGATGCACCGATGCGGACGCAGACCCCCTGCGCCCGCTTTTCGACGCCATGGGCAAGCAAACCATCTGCCTTGGCACGGTCGGGTCGGGCGCGGTGATGAAGCTGGCCGTCAATTCCCTGATTCACGGTATCAACCAGACCCTGGCCGAGGCGATGACCCTGGCCGAGGCCACCGGGATCGCACCCGAGAAGGCGTTCGACGTGATCGAGGCGTCGGCGGCCTGCGCGCCCATGCTGAAATACCGCCGGCCGCTTTACCTGGACGAGGCCGCGCACGACGTGACCTTCACCGTCTCGCTGGCCGAGAAGGACATGTCCGTCACAGCGGCGCTGGCCGACCGGCTGGGCATCGCGATACCGCAGGGTAAGGTGACGCTCGCCAAGCTGTCCGAGGCCAGCGCCGCCGGTTTCGCCGAGCGGGACATGGCATCGATCCTTAATTTCATGCGGGAGAAGAACAAATGAAGGCAGCCCTGTTCGTCGGCGGCTGGGAAGGCCACACGCCGACCCATTTCGCGGACTGGTATGAAGCCCTGCTGAAGGACAACGGCTTCGAAGTCGCGATCTACGACACGCTCGAACCGCTTGAACGTCCCGAGGATCTTGCCGATCTGGACCTGATCACGCCCATCTGGTCCTCGGCCCGATCGGGCCACCAGGAAGAGTTCGGCAACATGACCAAACCGCAGGAGGACGGCCTGCTCAAGCTGATCGGCAACGGGTGCGGTCTTGCCGGGTGGCACGGTCACATGGGCGACGCGTTCCGCGACCGGCCGACCTATCACTTCCTCATCGGCGGACAGTTCGTGGCCCACCCGCCGGGATGGCCCGACAACCTGCAACCGCGTGAGGATTACATCGACTACGACGTGACGATCTGTAAACCCGGTCACCCGCTGGTCGAGGGCATCAAGAGCTTCCGGATGCGGTCCGAGCAGTATTACATGCTGGTCGACCCCTCGAACGAGGTGCTGGCGACCACCACCTTCTCGGGCGATCACCTGTGGTGGATCGAGGGGACCGTGATCCCCGTCACCTGGACCCGGCGGTGGGACAGGGGGCGCGTCTTCTACTGCTCCATCGGCCACGAGCTGGACGATCTGAAGGTGCCCCAGGTCACCGAAATGATCCGCCGCGGCGCGATCTGGGCGGCCGAGGGAAAGGCTGCGGCGGGCTGAAGGCGGCCCGGGGCTACTGAAGCTTCAGCCCAGACAGGTTCTGGTCGCCGGGCAGGCGCGAGCGTTCGAGGATGATCTTCGAGATCGCCCGCGCGCGGTTCAGGTTCAGCTTGCCCAGGATCTGGGCCGCGTCACGTTCGGGCATGGCCGACAGAACCAGCGTCGCGGTTTCGATATCCATCTCGTCCATGATGCCCGACGCGATCTCGGGCTTCATGTTCTGATACAGCGCGACGAGCTTGGTCAGGTCTTGGTTATACGCCTCTTCCACCCGTGCGATCTGGCCCTCGATGGCGTCGCGCAGGGTGGCCAGCCGCTCGCGCTCGGCCCGCAGGCTGTCCTCGGCCAGCTGCGCCTCGGCCTCGCGGTCGGCCATTTCCTGGCGCTGGCGGTTCAGAAGCTCGCGTTCCTCGGCAATGGCGGCGACGATGGCATCCGAGCTTTCGCAGACCGGCGCATCGATGATCGACTTGGCGGCGGGCTGCGCGGGAAGGGCTTCCTCGGCGGCGAATGCCTGGCCCGACCGGGCGATCCCGTCGGTGAGGGTCGGCATCAGGACCGCTGCCGCCTTGACCCCGACGACGCAGAGAAGACCGGCGATGACCAGTTTCGGGGGGCTCATTCGCATCACGACCCGTCCTTTTCGTTCGATTTTCCATCCCGCGTCATGTCGAAGAACGTGCGCACGAGGTCAGATTTCCCGTGCGGGCGAGGGGGCGCGGCCTTCCTCGCCGCCTTGGGGCTTTCCGTCTGACGCGGGGTCGCGGACGACCCGGTGTCGGCCTTCGCCGGACGATCGCTCAGGTCGCGCAGGGCGGCGACGGATTGGGCCGAGCGGTCGACGGCGTCCGAGAACTCCCCGACCATCGGCTGGATGTCCCGCAGCGCGGCCATCAGGGCTTTCAGCTTGCGGTCGAGCAGGTAGGCGTAGCCGATCGTGCCGACCAGCAGCACCAGGATCACGGTATCAATCAGTCCGGGAAACATGCTTCAACGCCTCCTCGCTCGTGACAAGTCGTTCGGTCACCCGCAGCGCCAGGGACCCGTTCGCCCGGTGCCCGAAGGCGCCGCGCAGGGCGGGCGTGCCGTTCACGGTGCCGGTGATCGGCTCTTCCGGCGTGACACCCAGGTCGATCACCTGGCCCTTCTGCCACGCCAGCACCTCGCTCAGGGACACGCGGATATGGGTCAGGACGGCGGTCAGCTTCAGCTCGGCATCGGCGATGGTCTGGCCCATCTCGCTGTCCCAGCCACCGGGCCCTTCCTCGAGCCCGCCGTGGAACGGTGCGGCCAGGATGCCGCGCACCTCGCCGAAGCTGCCGTAGGGGATCAGCAGGCTGACATGACCGCGCCGGCCGTCCAGGTCGATGGCATAGCGCGCCAGGAAGGATGGCGTGCCGGGTTGAGCGAGAACCAGCGCCTTGGGCATGGTTTCGACCAGATCGTGCTCGAACGTTGTCTCGAGTACGTGGCCAAAGCAATTCTGAACCACGTTCAGCACCAGTTCGGCCACCTTCAGTCCGATCGACCGTTCGATGGCGGTAAAGCTGCGCGGTTTCCAGTCGCCCGGCTTGCCCTTGGATCCGCCCAGCATCAGCTCGAGCACCGAGAACAGAAGGTCCGGCTCGACCACGCAGGCGACCCGGCCGGTCCACGGATGCGCCTTCACCACGCTGATCAGGCAGGGCTGCGGCAGGGTCTCGACGGCGACGTCGCAGCGCATGTCCTGCCGGCTTTTCTCCTCGATCTCGGGAAGGATCGACAGGAAGCTCTTGAACGCCAGCGGCAGCGCGATGGCGAACCGGTCGAGGATCATGTCCAGCGTGGGAAGCTGCTGGGGGTTCTCGCGCGCGTGGCGAATGATCTCTTCTTCCAGGTGCAGGGTCATTGGATCACCAGGTCGGAAATCAGGATGTCGCGCGGTGCGTCGGTGTGGCCCACGGCACGCGCCCGGCGCAGAAGCTCGGATTTCAAGAGCGCGATCCCGCGCGCACCCTGAAGATCGGCCACGTTCAGCGAGCGCAGGAAGCTCTGGAACGCGTCCCGGATATAAAGCTCGCGCGCGGTCAGTTGCGCCGCGCCCGGTGCGGTTTCGTCGAACACCATGAGCAGGTTCACCTTCAGGAACCGGCTGGTCTGGCGTCCGTCGGCGGTGGTGTCGGTGACATTCACGATCATCTCGGGGAACGGCATCAGCGGCATGTCGCTTTGCGTGATCTGCGGCGCGTCGGGCCCACCTTCGCCGTCCTGACCGCCGTCGGATTCGTCCGCGTGGTCAGTGGAATTATCCTTGGCCTGTTCTTGCTCGTTCTCTGCGGGATCGCCGCCCAGGCCGACGATGGCCATGGCGCGCTCGGGCCCCACGGCCAGCACCGCGCCGCCCGCGACGAGAACCGGCGCCAACAGCGCAATAATCGGTATAAGGAGCTTTTTCTTCATCGCTCGACGTATTTCCGACGCAGTCCGGTTGCAGGCTTTGGCTATGTCCCGATCGTCACGATATTCTCAAGTTTTGCAAGGACAGAAATTTTTATCCTTGCTTGTGCGACCCTTTTGCCGGAGCCTACAAAGAAAAAGAGGCAGGTTCGGGGCGACAGATGAAAGATCTGATCGAGAACATGAAGGCGCTGGGCGCGCGCCGGCTGGCCATGCTGGGCGTGGTCGGTGCCGTGATCCTTGGCGGCGTCCTGTTGGGCGCGACCACGGTTTTCGCGCCGGTCTACACGCCGCTCTACTCGCAAGTGTCTCCCGCCGCCGCGTCGCAGATGGTCCAAAGCCTTGAGCAGAGCGGCATCCCCGTGCGGCTGTCGCGCAACGGCGACATCATCTCGGTGCCCGAGGGGGACCTGGCCCGTGCGCGCATGGCCATCGCCGACAGCGGCCTGCCCAGCGAAGGCACACCGGGGTGGGAGCTGTTCGACGACATGTCGGGCATGGGCATGAACACATTCATGCAACGGGTGAACAAGCTTCGCGCGCTGGAGGGCGAGCTGGCCCGGTCGATCCAGACCATCAACGGGATCGAGGCCGCGCGCGTGCACCTTGTCCTTCCCGAGCGCGAGGCATTCTCCCGCGAACGGGCGCAGCCCTCGGCCTCGGTCATCGTGCGCACGGGACCGAACCGGTCGCTGTCGCGCCGTCACGGCCAGGCGATCCAGGCGCTGGTCGCCTCGGCCGTTGCCGATCTCGACACCAGCGGGATCACCGTTCTGTCGGCCACCGGCGAGACGATCGTGGCGGAAGAGGATACCGGAAGTTCCGACACGTCGCTGACCAGCCAGCGCGCCGAGATCGAGGAGCGGCTGGAAGCCAGCGTCGCGTCGATCCTGAACGCGCGCGTGGGTCCCGGCAACGCCCGGGTGCGGGTGAGCGTCGACCTGACCAACGAACGCGAGGTGCGCCGCACCACCAGCTATGACCCCGGCCAGCAGGTCGCCCGCTCGGTCGAGACGCGCAGCCAGTCCTCGGACGAGACCGACCCCGCCGACGGCGCCGTGGACGCGGGGAACAACATCCCCGAGGCCCTGCAGGACGAAGGCGGGGGCGGGCAGGGGACCCGGTCAACCAACTCGAGCGACGAGATCATCAACTACGAGATCGGCACGGTGCAGTCCGAAACCGTGCGCGAACCCGGCGACATCGAGCGCATCACGGTCGCCGTTCTGGTCAACGGTCTCTACGAAGAGGTCGACGGCGAGACGGTGTTCAACGACCGCAGCCCCGAAGAGCTGGCGCGTCTGGAAAACCTGGTGAAAACGGCCATCGGGTTCTCGGCCGATCGCGGTGACGAGGTGCAGATCGACAGCCTGGAATTCCGTGGTTACGACGGTGACCTGACCATGCCCACGGGCGGCGGGGTCGGCGGTTTCGTCAGCGACAACGCCACCACGATGCTGCGCGCGGTGTTCGGCCTTGCCGCCATCGCCATGGTCCTGTTCCTCGGCCGTCAGCCGTTGCGCATGGTGCTGGATGCTGCCCTGCCGTCGCCGGAGTTCGCCGGGGTGCCCGCCGGGGCGCTGGAGGGTGGCGGACCGTCGCAAGCCGATGGCGGACAGGGGCAGCGGGCCCTGCCACAGGGCCAGTCGGCCCCGCGACAGATCACGGGCCCGACGGCGGACGATCAGCGTCAACTGGCGGGTGAGGTCCTGAATTTCGACGATCCGCGCGGCAAGGAGTTGGTCCAGGTAGCTTCCGTCGATGGCGGCGTGGCGCGGTCGCAGCTGAAAACCGTCAGCGCCATGGCCGAGCAGTATCCCGACGAGGCGCTGCGCGTCCTCAACTCCTGGCTGACCGAGAGGTAACGTTATGATTTCCGCCATGCGGCTCCAGAATTTCGACGAGGATCCGGCCAAGGCCGCGCGCCGCGCGTCCGCCGGCAAGTCCTACGACGAGGATGAAACCCGCGAGATGGTCCGCGCCGCCTACGAGCGTGGCATGCGCGAAGGCCGCAGCCAGGGTCATGCCGAGGGCCGCGCCGAGGCCGAGGGCGAGATGGACGCGGCCCTTGCCGAAAGCCTTCAGGCCACCGCTGCGCAACTGGACGAGCTTGCGCGCGGCGCGGGCGATCACCGGGCCGCGCTTGAGGCGCAGGTGCTGGAATTCACCCTGTCGGTCTGCGACGCGGTCTTCCCCGAGCTGGTGGCCAAGATGTCCGCCGAACGCGTGGGCGCGCAGGTGCGCCGGGCGCTGAAGATGGCCATCGGCAGCCAGGCCATCCGCATCCGCCTGTCGCCGCAGACCAAGGACGTGCTGGCCCGCGAGCTGGGTCACCGCATGGAATACTACCGCATCGAACAGGCCTGCCGGATCGACGCCGACCCGGACCTGGCGCCCGGCGACGTGCGCATGGAGTGGGACAGCGGTTCGCTGGAATACGCCTACGAGACCGTGACGGGCCTGATCCTGGAAGAGCTGCGCAAGACCCACGCCGCCAGCCAGGCCGCACAGAAGGAAAGGGGCAAAAATGGCCGCTGAGAAACCGGAAACCGATGAAAAGGCGAGCGCGAAGGACACGGCGGGGGCCAAGCCCACGGGCGCCGAGGCCGCCGTCATGCAGAGCCTGGATGACCATCCCGAGGCCGAGGGCAACCTGCCCGCGGTGATCGAGGCGGCCGCGCAGGACAGCCGCGCCGTGAAGGCGATGCTGAACGTGGGGCTCGAGGTGGTGGTCGTGCTGGGCTCGACCCGGATGCCCATCAACCAGCTGCTGGAGCTTTCCCGCGGCTCGATCGTCGAGCTGGACCGCAAGATCGGCGCCCCGGTCGAGCTGCACGTGTCCGAACGGGTCGTTGCGCGCGGCGACCTTGTGAAAGTCGGCGAGGACCGGCTGGGCGTCAGCCTGACCCAGATCGTCAAGGACCACGTGGGCGACTGATGCAGGCGCGCCTCGGCATAACGCTGGGCCTTGGCCTGGCGCTGTGGGCGGGGCCTGCCCTGGCACAGGACGCCGGCGGCTTGCTGCAGGACCTGTCCGACGTGCTGTCGGATGCCGAGGCCGGCAGCGACGACGCGGCCAACCTGTCGGGCCGTATCCTCCAGTTCATCGCGCTGGCCACGATCCTCAGCCTCGCGCCCGGGCTTCTGATCGTGATGACCAGCTTCACCCGCTTCGTGGTGGTCCTGTCGATGCTGCGCTCGGCGCTGGGCCTGAACCAGACACCGCCCAACATCGTGCTGACCTCGCTGGCGCTGTTCATGACGTTCTTCGTCATGCAGCCGGTGTTCGAGGACGCCTACGAGAACGGGGTCGAGCCGCTGCTGAACAACGCGATCATGGAGGAACAGGCCATCCAGAGGATCGGCGAGCCGTTCCGCGGCTTCATGTTCGTGAACACCCGTCCCGAGGATTACCGCCTGTTCCTGGACCTGACCACCGAGGAAGGCGCCGAGGCCCTGCCGATGCCCGAAGTGGCCGAGGACGCGTCGTGGCGGATCCTCGTTCCGGCCTTCATGATTTCCGAGCTGCGCCGCGCCTTCGTCATCGGCTTCCTGATCTACCTGCCCTTCGTGGCGATCGACCTGGTGGTGGCGTCGGTGCTGATGAGCGCGGGCATGATGATGCTGCCCCCGGTTCTGATCTCGCTGCCGTTCAAGGTGATCTTCTTCGTGCTGATCGACGGCTGGTACATGCTGGCCGGCAGCCTGATCGAAAGTTACGCGCCGCTGGCCGGCGGGTGAAGTAAAGGAGTTTCCCCATGTCGACCGCAGTTGCGACCCGCGCCGTGACCGAGCCGATCAAGCTGGGCAACCGGACGCTGAAGGGCCCGACCAAGGCAGCCATCGTTTTCCTGTGCCTCGGCGAAAAGGTCGGGTCCGAGCTGATGCGCAAACTCGACTCGACCGATATCGAGCTCATCACGCGGGCGATGACAAACCTGGGCTCGATCCCCTCGGAGGTCGTCGAGGCTGTGCTGGGCGAATTCATCGCGCGGGCTGCCGAAGGGTCGCGTGCGGTGGTCGGCTCGATCGCGTCTGCCGAGGCGATGCTGAAATCCTTCCTGCCCGAAGAAGAAGTGGCCAACATCCTCAGGAGCGCGGGTAACAAGCCGGGGGAAGGCGACATCTGGCGTCGCTTCGCCGCGCTGAACGAGAACGTCATCGCGAACTACCTGAAGGGCGAGCACGATCAGACGGTGGCCGCGATCCTGAACAACGTGGATACCTCTGTCGCGGCGAAGGTCCTGCCGCTCCTGGGACCCGAGCGAATGTATGACGTGGCCGAGCGGATGATCGTGCTCGAGCCGCTGACCATCCAGGTGATGCGCCAGATCGAGGAAACGCTGAAGGAAGACATCATGTCCGAAGGCACCTCGGGCAGCGCAAGCCAGAACCAGCAGCGCATGGCCGAGCTGTTCAACAAGCTCGACATCGCGGCGTTCGAGGACCTGTCCGAGCAACTCGACGCGCGCATTCCCGAGACGTTCGAGGCGATCAAGAAACGCATGTTCGTGTTCGAGGACTTCTCGCGCCTCCCGGCCACCGACCTTGCGATGGTCATGCGACAGCTCGATGGCGACCTGTTGCCGCTGGCCCTGCGCGGCGCGAAGAAAGAGCTGCGCGACCAGATGCTGGAATGTCTCCCGCAGCGGTCGCGCCAGATGCTGCTGGACGAAATGGCACAGATGGGACCGGCCCGCGGCCGCGACGTGCGCGCGGCGCAGTCGGCCATGATCGACACGGCCAAGACCATGGCCGACGAAGGCATGATCGAACTGCCGAAGGCCGGCGAGGAAGAGGACGAGTTCTTCGAGTAACGCTGCTAGCGATACCGGCTGGCGCTGCCCATCCGCTGTATCGCGTCGATATCGATCAGCACCGGTGCAAAGCCGTTGGAAAGGTTCACAGCGCCCTGCATCAGGGTCAGCGTGGGCGACGACGCGGGTTGAACCGGGTTCAGTGCGTCATGGATGGCCATGAACTTGCCCACCAGCTTGTCGACCTTCTCGGGATCCTTCAGGTCTTCGAGGTCGAACTTCGCCTTGAAGATGGAAACCTGCTTGTCGATGTCCAGCTGAACGATCTCTTTCGGCAGGCCAAGGGCGGTGCGCATGAATTCGGACACGTCGCGGTTCTTGAGCACGTCGAACCAGTTGTCGATCTTGCTCACGCGATTGCGGAATTCCAGCACGAGTCCGGCGCCACGGCTGCCCTCGTCGGCGTTGTTGATCAGCATGCGCTCGGCGAACCGGTCCACGATGCCCTGTTTCCAGTCCTCGCTCAGGACTTTGACGCTCAGCTGGGACTCGGGATTGAAGGCGAAGGCCTGGTGCAGTTCGCGCAGACGGGGATCGGTCAGCCGGTTCACCAGCGCTTTGGGGTCGCTGATGTCCGACTCCAGCATCTTGCGGATCATTGCCTTTCCGAAGATCTGATCTTCCAGATCGAAGGCACGCATGACGAAGGTATAGACCTCGGTGTCCTCGACGAAATCGGCAGGCGAGCGAATGTCGCCGACACGCTCCTCGAAGGCTTCGATCTGGCGCGCGTTCAACGCGTCGCGCCGGATCAGGTCAAGCTGTTGGGGCCGGGTGCTGTCGACCAGACGGACCGCCAGAGGCGTGCCGAGCCCCGCGAGCGAGATCATCCCGCCGCCGCGCGCCCGGGCTCTGCCTCTTTCGGCCGATGCACGGGTCCAAGTGCGAGAAGCTCGGCCTCGTAGGACAGGACCGGGCGAAGTTTCGACAGCGCCTTGTAGAAGTCGCCAGCCGAGACATGGGTGGCGGCTTCCATGATGTGGCCGCGGGTTTCCGCGCCGAAACAGGTGGCCAGCTGGGCCAGCTGCCGCTGGATCTCGGGGATCAGCTTGTCACGCGTGTTGGCGCGGATCAGGGCCGTCTGGACGAAATAGTAGGTGCGCGACACCGGCGTGGCGGCGGCGCTTTCGTCTATCAGGTCCTTTTCGCGGATGATGTCGGCGTGGTTCTCGAAGACAAAGCTGTGACGGCGGTCGCTGTTGCGGATCACGCAGCCGTTCACGACGACGCATTCGCGGGGGCGCAGGGTGACTTTGAGCATGACTCAGGCCTCCTCGAGCTTGGCGGGCGCCTGTCCGGCCAACCCTGCAATGATGTTCGAATTGACCTCGACCAGCGCGCCGATGCGCGCCTCGCCGGCCAGGGCTGCCTGACTCTGACGGTCGACCCACAGCGAGATCGAGATCAGCTGCGCCTTGAGCGCGTCGGGAATGGTGTTGCCGGGCGTGGCAAGATCGTTGCGAAGTGCGGCCCAGATGGTCTGGTTGCGCTGCAGGGCGTCGCGCAGGCCATCGGCAAGGATCGCGAGGCGATCGGACTTGTCAGTGGCGGCGTCGAATTTCTTGGCGTGGCGCTCGATCTCGTGCGTGGCCTGCGACAGCACGCGACGTTCGACCTGGCGGGGGGATTCGCTTTCGCGGATCGTTTTTTTGTAGGCAGCGAGGCTCATTCTGATCCCAACCCTTTATTTCTGTTCGCTGGTCCGACGTGAGCCGGCCCGCCCAGGGGGCGGGCCGGACCCTGTGTCTTAGCGGAACAGGCTGAGGATGTTCTGCGGCGCCTGGTTGGCAATCGACAGCGATTGCGTCGCCAGCTGCTGCTGAACCTGCAGCGACTGAAGCCGTGCGGCTTCCTCTTCCATGTTGGCATCGACCATCGCGCCGACACCCGCGTCCAGATTGTCCACCAGGTTGGTGAGGAACTTCTGCTGGGTCTCGATCGCCTTTTCGGCCAGGCCCAGATCGGTCGCCGCATCGATGGCGCTCGACTGGATTGTCTCGGCCGACGCCAGGGCGCCGTCGAGGAAGGCCGCACCGGTGGTTGCGTTGCCGCCGTTGGTGGCAAAGCCCGTCGCGATCAGTTCGAAATCCTCGGCCAGGACGCTCAGGTCGACGGTGTCGACATCAAGCGTCGTGGTGGCCAAAGAGCCCGAACCACGCGACACACCGGTCACGATGGTATTGGTTTCGGTCACGCCGACGCCGGCCGTCACCACACCGGTGGTGGCGTCGATGGTGCCCGCGGTGCCGACGGTGCCGGCAGAGTTCACGTAGTCCGACCCGTTGAACGTCGACTGGCTGATGGTCGTTTTCATCTGCTCGACGAGGTTCGTCAGTTCGGCTTCGACCTCTTCAAGGCCACCTTCTGCGCCTTGCGCGAACGCCACACGCTCGACGAATTGCGTTGCAAGATCCTTGAACGAGTCGGCGCCTAGGCGTCCGGTCGCGATGGAGTTCTTGGTCAGCGTCAGGCTCTCGTTGATCGCCTTGTACATCGAGCTGTCGCCCTTCATCGTCTCAGAGATCGAGAAGTACGACGCGTTATCCTTCGCCGAGTTTACCTTCAGACCGGTCGAGATACGACCTTGGGTGTCATTCAGGTTGCTGTTGATGTTGCGCAGGGTCGACAGCGCAGACATGGCGGAGTTGTTTGTCAGGATAGAAGACATGGTAGTTACCCATACTATTCTTAGTATTTAATGCCGTCCTTCTGACAGCTGCGGAATTCTTTCCGCTACGTTCGCAGTTTACTAACCTTTGTGGCCGGAATTGGACCGCATTTAGAAAACTTTGTTCATCCCCGCGCCGGGTGCGGTTTTTTCGGCACGCTTTTTGCCGGTTGGTCCGTATTTTCCATTGATTGTCAGGGCTTTGCGCGCCTCGATCACTTCTTTCGCGGCGGTGCCGGTGGCCTCCATCGCGGCCGTCAGTCCGACCGCGTTGCGGTCGAGCAACTGACGCAGGCCGAACAGTCGGTCACGGCTTATGGCGCCGGGATTCTCGGAAAGGGCGTTTTCCAATTCCGCGCCCTGAGTTTCTTTTTTCTGGCGTGTTTCCACCAGCGTTTCGAAATCGCCCCGCTCCATCGCCGCGATTTCGCGTTTCAGTGTCGTCTCCAGCGCGTCAAGCGCGCGTCCCGCGCGGCTCATGTCGCACCGCCCTGGCGGTAGCGGGCGATGGCGCCCTCGATCTGCGCGGCGATCCCGGTTCCGTCGCCGCGGGCCATCTCGGCGCCGATGGCGTCGGACAGGAAACTGCGCCAGGTTTCCTCGGCGTGGCCGCCGCCGAACGTGCCGGTTTTCACGGTCGCCATCATGCTGTCGACCATCTGTCCCAGCATCATGGCTTCGAATTCGCGCGCGGCCTCGCGGGCCGCCGGATCGACCGGGGCCGGGGACGCGGACATCCGCGGTCCGGCGATAGATGTGATGTTGCTGAACTCCATGGCCCCCGCCTTTCCCGGCTCAGATGATTTCCAGATCGGCGTGCAACGCGCCCGCCGCCTTGATCGATTGCAGGATCGAGATCGTCTCGGTCGCGCCGACGCCGATCGCGTTCAGCCCGTCGACCAGCGCCTGCAGGCTGACGGACCCGTCGATCACGGCGAACTTGCCGAGGGCCTCTTCCACCGAGACCGAGGTATCGGGGACGACCACGGTCACCCCGCCGATGCTCAGCGGTTCGGGCTGCGACACCTGCGGAGTCTCTTTCACCGACACGGTCAGACCACCCTGGCTGACGGCCACGCGGTCGATCCGGACGTTGGCGCCGATGACGATAGTGCCCGACCGCGCGTCGATGACCACGCGCGCGACCTGGTCGGGCTGGACCATCAGCGGCTCGATGCTGGCGATGGTTTCGGCGATGTCGGCCTTGGGCGCGGTGTGGATCTGTACCGTGCGGCTGTCCAGCGCGCGTGCGGTGCCCGATCCAAGGGAGTCGTTGATGACCTGCTCGATGCGTTGCGCGGTGACGAAATCGGGATTGCGCAGGGCCAGTTTCACGCGGTCCAGTTCGGCGAAGGCAAAATCGACCTCGCGTTCCACCGTGGCGCCGTTCTCGATACGCGCGCCGGTGGGCACGCCCTCGACGATGGAGGCATTCAGCCCCTGCGCCGCGAAGCCGGCCACGGCGATGGGGCCCTGGGCCACGGCGTAAATCTCGCCATCCGCGGCGCTCAGCGGCGTGACGATCAGCGTGCCGCCCCGCAGGGAGGTGGCGTCGCCCATGGACGAGACAACCACGTCGATGGTCGACCCCATGCGTGCGAAGGGCGGCAGGTTCGCGGTGACCATGACGGCCGCGACATTTGCGGTGCGCATGTCCTCTTCGCTGAGGTTGCCGATCCCCAGCCGCTCGAGCATTCCCTCGATGGCCCGCTCGGTGAAGGGCGAATTCCGCAGGCTGTCGCCGGTGCCGTTCAGTCCCACGACCAGGCCGTAACCGACAAGCTGGTTCGACCGGACGCCTTCGACGGTGACGATATCCTTGATGCGGACCTGCGCCTGTGCTGGCGCGGTCCCGGCGACGAGGGTGACGGCAAGGGCCAGGAGAAGGCGGATCATGCTCAAACCTTTCGTCACAGGAAGTTCAGGAAGGACAGGCGCGACAGGCGCGCGGTGACGGCGTAGTTCGCCTCGAGCTGGCTTTGCAGCAGGGTCAGACGGCTGGCGGCGTCGTATTGGTCAACGCCCTCGATGTTCTGGCGCTCGCGCTGCAGGAAGGCGCCGCGCGTTTCCTGGGCGTCGGCGACATCCCCCACGCGGTCGCGGCGCAGACCGGTTTCGACCTGCAACTGCGCAACGCCGGCCAGCCCGTCGGACAGGGCGCTGGTCGCCTCTTCCATCCATGCCGCGTAGGCGTCGGGGTCGGCGATCTCGGTCACGTCCACAGCCGAGACCATGGCCAGGCCGCGAAGCAGGTTGCGCATCGCCGGATCGTCGGCCTGAAGAGGCTGCGACAAGGTCTCGGTCTCGGACAAACGGAACGAGAGATTGGGGTTGACGTTCCCCGCGCCATCCTGCTGCGGCGTGCCGTTATAGAAGGTGTTCTGGAAATTATGCGCGGCGGTCGCCGACGTGCCGTCGAATGCGGCCCTGAGGGCGTCGATCTTGGCTTGCGCGTCCGCCGCGTCGCCGATGGCGCCGCCGGTGATGTCGTCCAGAACCGATTGCGGTGTGACACCCGAGTTGGGAGAAACATCGCTCCAAGGCGTCAGGGGCACCTGGTTCGTGGCGGTTCCGGACAGCGCGTAGCTGCCATTGTGGCGGATGGCCGAGGCGTTGGTGATCGTGGCGATCGCCGCTTGGGCGATGGTGGACAATGTCCGCGCTGTGGCCTCGGGCCGGTTCACCGAGAAGACGGCGATGTCCATGACCTCTTGACCGGCCTCGCGGATCGACGCCAGCGAGGACTCGATCTGCTCCAGCCGTCCGTCGAGCACGCGGTTCTGGACCAGGAAATTCTCGTTCCGCTCCAGCTGCGTCCGGATGGCCAAAGCGTCGGCGCTGCGTGCGCCCAGGCTGTCCCAGGGGTCGGACCGCAGACCGGTCGTCACCTCGCGCGAGGTGGCTTCGATCTGGGTCGTCAGTTCGGCCGCGATCTGGCGCTGGCGCAGCGACGTAAGGGCGGTCGGAACGGTGCGGGCGATTTCTGCCATCTCACTCTTCTCCTCAGAACGCGGCCAGAAGGTCGTCGACCATCGAGCTCAGTGACGACAGGACCTTGGCGTTGGCGGAATAGGCCTGCTCGATCTCCAGGAGCTTCTGCAGTTCCTGGTCGACATTCACGCCCTCGATCTCGCCCCGCGCGGATTCGAAGGCGCGCAGGGACACGGTGGCCTGCTCGGCGTCGGCGCGGGCGCGGACGCCCACCTTCTGCTGATCGCCGACCATCGAGGCCGCATAATCTGACAGTCTCTGGGGTGATCCCAGGCCAGTTTCGGGCGCAACCGCGAAGGGCGTGTCGAGAGCGCGGATAAAAGCGTCAAGCTGGGCCGCGTCGCCCGCCGGGCCCTGAGCCGCCGCCCCCATGCCATCGCGCAAACGCCAAAGCGCTCCGCCCGTCTCGGGGCGCACGGCGTCGTTGACGGCCAGCCGTCCCGCCAAACCGTCCAGATTGGCGGCGTTGAAGGCATTCCCGCCATCCGTGAACAGCCCCGCGGCCCCGGCACCAAGCGACTCGTCCGCGTCCTCGAACGCCTGGACTAGGGCCGACGCCATCTCGTCGAGTTGACGTTCCATCTGGGGAAGATCTTCGCTCAGGAGGGCAAGGTTCCCGGCAATCCCGCCGCTGGAAAAACCGCGTGCGCCGTCGCGGGCCGGGGTGATGTCGATATCGCCCGCCATGATCGTCAACCCGACGAAGGAGACCTCGACCGCATCGGTCTGGACCAGAAGCTCGGTGCCCTCGCCGGTCTGCACGTTCACCCGTCCCGTCGCGTCGTAGCGGGCCGTGATGTCCATGTGCTCGGACAGGCGCGACAGCTCCAGGCTGACTTGGTCCATGATGTCGGGTGACGACCCGATGCTGCTGCCCGGAGTGATCTGGGCGTTCAGCTGTGCCAGTGTCTGCAACGACCGATTGACCTGTTCGACGCGGGTAAAGGTGTCGTCGCGGGTCGACGCGCGGACCTGGTCGAGGTTCATGGAGGCATCGTTCAGCGACCGCACCAGCCCGTCCGCCCGGTTCAGCACATCGCGCTGCACCGATGTGTCGGCCGGGTTGTTCATCAGCAGGTCCATGCCGGCGGTGAAAGTCGATAAGCGGGCCGCGGGCGACAGGGCGTCGTTCGGTTCGCCCAGGCTGGTCAGATAGCTGTTCAGCATTTCGGCCCGGGTTTCGTGGTAGGACACGTCCGACTGGGCCGACCGGCTCATGCCGACCAGACGCTCGTCCACGCGGCGGACCACCTGCACATCGACGGTGCGTCCGTCGCCGCCCGCCCCGACCGAGGTTTGCTCGACCCCCCGGCGCACATACCCCTCGGTCTGTGCATTGGCGATGTTCGCAGACACCAGGCCGGCGCGCAGTTCGGTTGCGCGCAGCCCGGATTGCGAGATGAGGAGAGAGGACGAGATGCTCATTCAGTTTGCCTTTTACCGCTTGATACGCAGGGTCTCGTCCAGCATCTCGTCGCTGGTGGTGACGATCTTGGCGTTCGACGAATATGCGCGCTGGGTCTGGATCAGGTCGGTCAGCTCCTGCGCGATGTCCACGTTGGAGGATTCCAGCGCGCCGCCCTCGATCGTGCCCGCGGTGCTGCCCGCTTCGGCCAGGCGCAGTGCGCCCGACGCGATGGTCGGAGAATAGGCGTTGCCGTTGACCGACCGCATCAGGTTGGGGCTGGTGACCTGGGCCAGCGGGACCTCGAAAAGGGCGCGTCTCTGCCCGTTGTCGAACAGCCCGTAAAGAACGCCGCCGTCGCCCATTTCCGCCCGTACGAGGCTTCCGGTCGCAGCGCCGTCCCCATCGAAATCGGGCGCGGTGTAATCGCCCGAGAACTGGGTCAGGCCCGTGAATGTGCCCGGTGCGCCGAAGTTGAGTTCAATCGTCTGCGGCACGGCTCCGTTGGCGATCGTGATGGTAGCGACGCCCGTGGCGGGGTCGATGGGCAGGGTCCCCGCCGTATAGGTCGCCGGCGCACCGGCCAGGGCGCCGCTGTCCGTGAAGCTCATGCTGGCGGTGCCAAAGTCGGTGCCGTCGGCCCCGGTCACCGTCATCGACCACTCGTTCGCGTTCGCCGTGGGCTGCCACGACAGCGATAGCTCATCCGACCCGCCAAGCTGGTTGACGTAGCGCATGGTCGACACGAACGGATCGCCTGGCGTGGCAAGCCCCGTTGTCTGCGCGGGCAGGTTGGCCCCGATGTCCACGCGATTGGTCGCCGAGCCGGGGGTCTGGAACTGTCCGACATTCACCGTGCTGAGGCTGGCCACGCTGTTGCGGTCCACCGCGCCGACTTCACCCTGGGCGTCGGTCTCGAACCCCGAAAGGTAGTATCCGGCCGAGTTCACGAGATTGCCCTCGTTGTCGGGCTGGAAGGACCCGGCGCGCGTCAGAAAATAGTTCGACTGGATCGGATCGTTGGGCTGACGCGACACCACGAAGAACCCTTCGCCCGAGATCGCGAAATCGGTCAGCCGCCCGGTGGCCAGCAGGGTACCGTTGCTGTCGATCTCGGCCCGTTCAACCGCGCGCACGCCGGCCTGGGTGTCGGTGGTATTCTGAGTGACGAAATCCGAGAATGTCCGGCGAAAACCCACGGTGTTGGCGTTCGCGATGTTCGACGAGATCTGGCTGGTCTTCGACGAGTTGGCCGACAGGCCGCTGACGCCGGTTTGCAGTGCGTTCGAGATGCTCATGATTCGTTATCCTTGCTGGTCTTGAGGAAGCGACCCGTGGATGGCCTGAATGTGTCGTTACTTTGGATTCTTTGCGCGAGTGACTTCAGGGCCGCACCCCGTCGGTGAGGGTGGCGGCCGCGTCGCTGGCCCGCGCTGCGCGCTCAAGCGATGCCAGCGTGCCGGCGTTCGACAGGACACGGCGCGCGGGGTCTTCGGGGGGCGCCAAGGCGCGGGTCAGGCTCTGGGCGATCTCGTCCCATTCCGGTAGCTCGGTCAGTTGCGGGATCTCGGCGCTCAGCCGGGCCACGGTATCGGGTCTCTCGCTGCGATAGGCGGCGATCATCAGGCGCACGGCGTCGCGAAATGCGAAGCTGTCCGGGCGCGCATCCCAGTAGTCGGAATAGAGACTGTGGGCGGTTTCGAAATCTTCCGCCTCGAACGCGCGTTCGGCCCGAGTCCGCAGCGCGCGGGCGCCGCCCTCGACCGGGGCGATGCCGCCACGCGCGGCCAGTTCGCCCAGCAAAGCCGCCAGATCGGGGTCGTTGACGGGAAGGGGCAGAGCCGACGCCAATTCGGATGCCGCGTCGATCCGATTGCTTTGCAGGTAGGCCGCAAGCTCGGTCCTGATCAAGGCCCGTGCAAGCTCGGGCGCGGGGTCCATGGCGCCAAGCTCCTCGGCGACAACCATGAGTTCGCGCAGGTTCCGGGCCTCGCGCGCGGCGGCGGCTGTCATCCCGCGGTCGAGAAGGATTTCGGCCAGCCGTCCCGCATGGGCGTGGAACATGCCGTCCAGTCTCCACTCCGCTTCGATACTGCTGTGCCCGTCGAGAAATGCACTGAGCCCGATCTCTCCGCTGGCGCCCGCCCCGTAGAAGGCGGCGACCATGGTTTCGGCCCGTGCGCGCGTGTTGTTGCGCACCGCCGGATCGTCGAAATCACGCAGGATTTGCGCCAATGCGGACAGCGCGCCCAGCGGGTCGCCCGCCTCGCGCGCGACCTCGGCCAAAAGGGACAATCCGTCCAGCGCGACCTCGTCGCCGCGCCAGGCCCAGCGGATCTGGTCCAGAAGGGCACGCTGCTGATCCGGTGCCAGAGTTCCGGTACTGCGACCCAGGCGAACCAACGCGATGCGGGCCCGCTGGGCGTCGGCATCGTCGCCCCGCGAAGCGCGCAGGTAACCTTCGAAAGCTGTCAGCGGATCGTCGCGAAGCTCGGCCACGCGACCGAGCCGCAGCCAGTATCCGGGCTGATCGGCAAGTGCCGGGATGTCAGGGTATGCGGCGGCCAGCGCGGCGCCCGTGTCCCAATCCTCGGCCGCGATGGCGATGTCCAGGAGCGTCGGCAGAACCAGGGACCGCAGCTCGACCGGCAGACTGGGCAACGAGTCCTGCGCGGGCTTCAGAAGTGCGCGCGCCGCGTCGGTGCGCCCCATCTCCTGCGCTGCGTGGGCGCGCAGGGCCGCGGCGTCATCCCATCCCTCGGTCGCGTCGAGCAGGGCGGCATCATCCCGGTCCCCATCCAACATCGAAAGCGTAGCGTGAAGGACCGAAAGCCGGGTCTGCGTGTCCGCCGGCAGTTTATTATTGCGCAATTCTTCTACAATCGATCGCGATTCGGGAATCATGCCGCGGGACAGGTAGAGTTCGGCCAGCCCGACCATCGGCTTGATCGCGTCGCGATCCCCGTTCAGATCACTCAGAAGGGCGCGCTCTCTATCGAGAAAATCAACGTTTCCAGCGTCTTGTAATGCGATGGGTCCGGTGGGCGCGGGCAGGGTCACGGCCCCCGCCGGAAGGGCCGCCCATGCAAAAACACAACATGCCAGACGCATAAACATATCAGGACGATTTCATTTATTCTTGAATTCGTCTAGGGATTAATCCATGAATTGAAGGACAGTGTTGCAATTAATCCTTGTGATGCCAGTCCGACCGGGTGCCGGCGCAGGAGGCCTGCAATGAGCGAAACAAGTTACGTCGGTCTGTCCCAGCTGCGTGTTCTGCAACGCAAGCTGGACATTACCGCGAACAACATTGCCAACGCGAACACCGCCGGATTCAAGGGTGAACGCCCGGTTTTCGAGGCGGTCGAAGGCACGCGGGCCACGGGCCCTTCGGACACGCCGTCCAGCTTCGTGCTGGACCGGGGATCCTATATCGACACCTCGGCCGGCGCGATCATGCGCACCGACAGCCCGCTGGATATCGCGCTGGGCGGCGAGGGCTGGCTGCAGTTCCGCACCCCCGAAGGCGAACAGGGATTCGGCCGCGACGGGGGCCTTTCGCTGGACCCCGAGGGCACGCTTGTCACCAGTGCAGGGGCTCAACTGCTCGATGCCGGCGGCGCGCCGATCGTGGTTCCGCCGGGCGCCGGCCAGATCTCCATTGCGCGCGACGGGACGGTGACCACCCAGAACGGCAATGCGATCGCGCGCGTCGGCGTCTTTGACGTGCCGGACATCCAGAGCTACCGCCGTCTCGGCAACGGCGTGCTGGTGCCCCCGGATGGCGGCGCCCCCCAGGCCGACGAGTTGGAGAACCCGGTGGTTCTGCAGGGGATGCTCGAGTCCTCAAACGTGAACCCCGTGCGCGAGATGACGCGACTCATCGACGTGCAACGTGCCTACGAGCGCGCGAACGCCATGATCGACAATGCCGACAACCTGCAGCGCGACACGCTGCAGCGCATCGGCCGGTCGTAACCAGGAAGGATCGACAGGATGAAAGCCCTTGGAATCGCAGCCACCGGCATGATGGCCCAGCAGACCAATGTCGACGTCATCTCGAACAACATCGCCAACGCGAACACGACCGGCTTCAAGTCGTCGCGCGCGGCCTTCCAGGACCTGATCTACCAGTCCATGGAGCGCGCCGGCGCCGCCACCTCCGAGGCCGGCACCGCCCGGCCCATCGGTGTCGATATCGGCCTGGGCGTGCAGACGGCAGGCACCGTGCGGCTGAACACCCAGGGCGGGCTGGTGCGCACCGACAACCAGACGAATATCGCCATCGACGGGCAGGGGTTCTTCGAGATCGAGATGCCGGATGGCACCCCCGCCTACACCCGCGACGGCACCTTCCAGCTGTCCGCCGAAGGTGAGTTGGTGACGATGCAGGGCTACCGCGTGCAGCCCGGGATCGTCTTCCCCGAGAACACCGTGTCGATCGAGATCAACGAGGAAGGCACCGTCCTGGCCTACGAGGACGGGGATCCCAACGCGATCGAGCTGGGCCAGATCACCATGGCGAACTTCATCAACCCGGCGGGCATGCGCGCCGTGGGCGACAACTTCCTGCTGCAGACCGAGGCCTCGGGCGAGGCGCAGGTCGCGGTGCCGGGCGATCCGGGCTTCGGCGTGCTGCGACAGGGATTTGTCGAGTCGTCGAACGTCGACGTGATCCGGCAGATCACCGATCTGATTCAGGCGCAAAGGGCCTACGAGATGAACTCGAAGGCCATCGAGACCGCCGACCAGATGCTGAACGCCGCGAACCAGGTGCGGTGATGCGGCTGCTGACGATCCTCCAGGTCGCCATGGCGATCCTGCTGCTGCAGGCGACCGGCGCCTTTTCGGCGCCGCTGGAAGTGCTGATCGAGGAACGCGCGCGCCAAAGCTACGGCGCCGAGCTGCACGAGGCCGGGCAGTTTGCGATCACCGTCAAGGATCCGCCGGTCGAGGACGTGGTCATGCTGGCCGACTTCTGGATGGATCCCGTCACCGGGCAGTTCCTGACCAACGCCGTCTTTCCCGACGGTGACGTGCGGCGCCTGTCCGGCCTCGCGCTGATCACCCTGCCGGTTCCGGTGCCCGTGCGGCGTATCATGCCGGGCGAAATCGTGACCGAAGCCGACCTGGACGTGGCCGACATGCCGCTGGGCCGTGTCGGCAGCTTTGCCGTCACCGACCGTGCCGCGATCGTCGGGATGGAGGTGCGGCGGATGCTGTCGCCCGGACGACCCGTGCAGGTCCAATCCGTGATCGAGCCGCGCGTCATCGAACGCGGCGACCGCGTGGAAATCAGGTTCACCGACGGCGCCCTGTCGCTTACCGCGCCGGGCCGCGCGCTCGCCGATGCTCATCGCGGGCAGGACGTGCGCATCGTCAACCTCGTCAGCAACAAGCCCGTGAACGGCATCGCCGCCGCAGAAGGCATCGTGGAGATCGTGAGATGAGTCCCAAGACCCCCCTGTTACTGGTCTGCCTGCTGGCGGGATGCTCCGCCGGACAGCATTTCGGGCGCGATCCGCACACCTCGGACCTGGTGCTGTCGCCGCAGACCATGCCCGAGGTCGCGCGCGTCTCCGTCCCCATGCCCGAGGCGGTGCAGGCCCCCACGCCCGTGGGCGCGGCGCGTGCGTCGCTCTTTGCCCGTTCGACCGACAGCCTGTTCTCCGACCAGCGGGCGGACGACGTGGGCGACATCCTGACCGTCATCATTTCCATCGACGACGAGGCGCGGCTGCGCACCGCCTCGGACCGTGAACGCGGCGGCAGCGCCTCGGCCGGGTTCCCGACCTTCTTCGGGCTGGCGGGACGGATCGCCGAGCTTGTCCCCGGTTTCGACGATCTGCCCGCCGGCGAGGACGTGATCGAGGTCGGGGCGCGGTCTTCGGCTTCGGGCGAGGGGTCCATCGCCCGCAACGAGGAGATCAACCTCAAGGTCGCCGCGCTGGTGGTGCAGAAGCTGCCGAACGGCGCGCTGGTGGTCGCGGGACGCCAGGAGGTCAAGGTCAACAACGAACTGCGCGAGCTGCGCATGGCCGGGATCGTCCGGCCCGCCGACATCCGCAACGACAACACGATACCCTATGAGCGTATTGCAGAGGCGCGGATCGCCTATGGCGGGCGCGGGGCCCTGTCACGGACCCAAAGCCGCGGCTACGGAGAGGACGCGATGGACATAGTCTTGCCCTATTAATTCGTCCTTCCGCCACCGGATCTGACAGGATCCGCCGCATTGATCGGCCACCTTCGTCGCCACACGCGACCCAGGGGGCCTTTCTCGCATGAAATTGACGATCGTGATTCTAGGCGTCCTGGGCCTGTCGCTGGTCGGCGCGGGATACGGTGCCGCGACCGTGCTGGCCCCGCCGCCGGCCGAAATGGAATCCCACACGCCCGAGGCGGATGAGACCCACGCGACCGAGACACCCAAGGAAGAAGCGCACGGTCCCGAGCCCGTCGCCTCCAAGGACAGCTACGAGGTCGCCCAGGATCGCCTTCTGGTACGGATCGGCCAGGTGAACGTGCCGGTCCAGAAAACGCGGATCGTGTCCTACGTGGTGGCCGATATTGCCCTCAAAGCCGTTGATGCCCGCGCGGCAGATATTCTGACCCGGGTCGAATCCGCCGTCCGTGCGCGTGACGTGATCCTCGCCGAGATGCACGCCCTGGCAGAACGACCGATCCTGCGCGGCGTCAATATCGACGACCGGGCGCTGGGGACCGCGCTGACCGAAGCGCTGAAGCCCGAGTTCCCGGGCGTCGAGGATGTGGTCTTCGTCAACCTGCTGAAGCAGGACGTGCCGCGGATGTAATCGAACCCGCCGGGTTCAGATCCACCGCTCCGATATCTGCAATTCGTGGTGCGGCCTAGCGGACGCTGCGCACGGCGAGGGAATTGACCTGTGCGCCTGTCGCAAGGTGCAAAGAGGCGCCGGTTTGCGCGAAGCTGACACCTTCGACGCGGGTGCGCGCCAGCGTTTCCGACGAAACCTGCGCGCCTTCCGAGTCCAAGGCCGTCAGTTCGACCCTCAGACTGCCCGGGGGCACCGGAAGGCCCTGGCTGTCGCGCCCGTTCCAGGTCAGGTCATGGATTTCGCCCGCATTCGCGGCGCCGAGATCGAGCTCGCGCACGAGGGCGCCGTCCGACGCCAGGATTCTCGCGGTGACCGAAGCGGCATCTTCACCAAGCTCGAAGGCGGCGCCGAAACCCGCTTCGTCCAAGGTCGCCGTGTCCGATGCGACCAGCACGTCGCGGCCCATCAGATCGAGATCGGAGCGGGCGGTGGCGCCTTGGAGCTGTTCTAGGACGGCTTCGAGATTGCGGTTGGTGGCGACGCCCTGCTCGACCTGGCTGAGCTGCGCCAGCTGCGACACGAACTGGGTCGAATCCATCGGTTTCAACGGATCCTGGTTCGAGATCTGCGCGGTCAAAAGGGTCAGGAACTGCTGATACTGTTCGTCCAGCTTGTCCGATGCCTTCTGAGCGGCGGTCTGGGACGTGGCCCCGGCACTGGCTTGGGTCGCTGTGCTGTCGATCATCGTCGGCTCCTTCAGGTGAGGATATTCAGGCCGCGCGCGGAGGGGATGCGCGCGACGGGAGACAGTGTGTCTTCGGGCGCGGCGGGATCACTGCCCAGCACGGCGGCGTCGCGGGTGAACGGCCCGTCGCGGTGGGGTGTCCCTTGACCGTTGCCCCGGTCAAACCCCTGAAAATCAAGGTCAGCGGCGTCGGTTTCCAGTCCGCGCGCGTGAAGGGCCTGCATCAGCGCGTCGCGGTCGTTGCGGATCATGGCGAGCACCGGGGCCTGCTCGGCGCGGACGACGATCTGAAGGCGGCCGGCTTCGGACTTGGCGATCTCGATCTCGAGCTCGCCAATGCCGTGGGGGCGCAGTTCGATGCGCATCTTGCCATCACCGATCTCGGCCGAGCGGATTTGGCGCGCCACGTGCTGTGGCAACTCGGGTGAGGGTGCTGTCGGTGTCGGGGGCGCCGGAGCCGTGGCCTGCGTCGGGAGCGGTTGCTGCGGACGGGGGGCGAATTCGGACGGCGGGAGGGGCGCGGGTCCTCCGTCGATCGGCGGCTGGGCTGCGGCACCGCCCGTGCTCTGTTGGGCCACGAATTGTGCAAACCCCGTCGGCATGGCGTCGGACTTGGGTGCAGCAACCGGCATAGGCTGTGCGCCCTGCGGCATAGGCTGTGCCCCGTCCGGCGCAATCTGTGCAGCCGTCGGTGCGGATTGTGCAGCGTTCGGCACGGGGTGTGCACCGGCTGTCGGCTCTTTGGTGGACACCTGCACAGCGACCGGAACGGTCGATTGCGTGCCGGTCTGTCCCGTGGCGGCTTGCAGGGCGAGCGGGCTTGAGGCGGCGACCTGGGGTCTGCCGGTGGCATCCGACCGCTCGGGGCCGCGCGGGGCGACGGGCGCGATACCCATCGGGGGCGAGAACGCGGTGGGCGTCAGTGCGGCGAGTTTGGGCGCGATGAGCCGGGTCAGTGACTGGGCGAGGTCCGTGCCTTCGGGCAGGGACAGCGCGCCGGTGACCTCGGCCTGCACGGATCCGTCCAGCGCCGCGATGGCCGCGGCAAGCTGCGTGCCGAGCGTTTCGGCATCCGGCACTCCGCCATCGCCCATTCCCTCGATCCCCGCAAAAACCTGCTCTCGCAATTGGTCGAACAGCTCGGTGGGCAGGGCCGACAGCACTTCGGCCAGCATGGTATCTAGCGCGTCGGAGTCCGTCTTGGGAGTGCCGGTCTCGCCGGTCGTCGTGCCCTTCTCGGCGGAGCCGGCCACCCCGGCCACCAGAGCGTCGAATCCGGTGGCGGCCTGGGCGATAGTATTGCCGGACGGCCCGCTTGCCGCGTTGCCCGCCGTGGGGGAAAGAATGTTCATGCGACGCTCACGGCATCAGTTGATCCGGGACCGGGCATCCCCATCCGCCGGGCTGCGGTTTGCCATGGCATAGCGCGTCGCGATTTCGGTGCTGAGGTCCTGGAACGACAGGCGCGCCCGGCTCGCAGGCAGCGACGGACGCCCACGGGCCGCATCGGTCCGCGGTGCGTTGCCACGGACGGTTCCTGCGCGCGACCAATGGGCCCGGAACAGGTCGGACATGCCCTTACAGAAAGACACCGGATCGAGCCCCAGCGCGCGGGCGGCGGCGCCTTCGGCCTTGAGCGCATAGAGAGACGCAAGCTCCATCAGCACGGCATCGCGCCGGGCCGCCGGAAGGGGCGCGCGGGCGACCATGGCGATGGCGAGCTCCGCCACCGCCTGGCCTGCCGCGTGGGACAGATCGTCGATTGCAGCCTCATGGCGGATCAGAATGACGGCACCGTAGGGAACATCGACGTCCAGCTCTTCGGCAACGGCGTCGCCCAGCGTGATGCCCGACACCAGATTCGTGTCTTCGGACAGGGCGCGGGGTTGGGCCATGGTATCGTCGATGGTCAGCAGCACGCAGTTGACCGGCACGAAATGGGAAAGAAGCCGATCAAAGGTTTCCGCCCGGCACGGCGCACACGGACGCACCGCACCATCCCACAGAGCGTGGAGAAGGGTTTTCATTGTCATTGTGACCGCCTGTATGGTCTGCCTTTATGCCGCGCCTTATTTTTGTTCTGACGCGATTGCTCTGAACATGGCGAAATGCTGCCGACAAATCCAACCATTACGAGCGGGTCTTTACCTGACGCGTCGAAAACGTTGCGACTTTGTCACGGGCGACCGGAAAGACGGCGGCCGAGAAACGATTTCTGTGTATAAATCGCCCGGGAAATCCAATCACCTTGCGAATTCACGCGCGCCTTTCCAGGGCCTGTACACTCACTGCGGCGCGCGAAGTCCCATCAGTTGACGGCGTTGGAGATCCGGATCGAGATTCGGCGGTTCTCGGCTGCGAAGGGGTCGGCCAGGTTGGCGGGCTGGGTCGCGGCCACGCCGCTGACGCCCCCGATCTGCGTGACATCGACACCGGCTTCGATCAGTAGCCGCCGCGCCACGTTGGCCCGGTCGGCCGACAGTTCCCAGTTCGAGTAGCCGGAGCCGTCGCCGAACTGCGTCGCATCGGTATGACCGATGATCTGCACCGCGCCGTCTTCATCCGCCAGCGATTCGCCGATCGCCAGGATCAGCGCGCGGGCGTCGGGGCGGATGTCGGATCGGCCCCGGGCGAACAACGACCGGCGCTCCACGTCGACGACCTCGACGATCATGCCGTTCCCATCGCGGCTGAGTTTCACCGACGCCGCCAGCTCCTCGGGGAGGTCGGCCTGTTCCAGCCGTTCGAGGATCTCGGTGCGCATCTGGTCCAGCCGTTCTTCCGCGGCGGCCTCGGCCCGTTCGCGGGCTTCTGCCTCGGCCTGCTCCTGTTCGGTGCGGCGATTGCTTTCATCCAGCATCTGGGCGGCAGGGTTGGCGGGATCCTCGCTCGAGGGCAGGTATTCGACCACGACATCGGGCGGCGTGTCGCGCATCCGGCTGTCGAAGACGCGCAGGGGCGAGCCCTCGCCGAAAGAGGGCCCGGCGCGGCCGCCATCGGCCGGCCCGCCATCCAGCAGCGCCCCGGGTGACACCATGGGGCGCAGGTCCGACCCGTCCCCGGCGGCCTTGCCGGTTTCCGACACGGTCGGCGTGAAATAGTTGGCCAGCCCGCGCAGCTTTTCCTCGTCGGATGCGGCGAGGATCCAAAGCAGAAGGAAAAAGGCCATCATCGCGGTCATGAAGTCCGCGTAGGCGACTTTCCAGCCGCCACCGTGGTGACCTTCGTGCCCGTCTTCCTCGACGCGCTTGATGATGATCGGGGCGTTCGTTTTGTCAGGCATGACGGCGGCCTTTCACTGGCACCGGCTGGACCGGCGTGTCAGGAGGCGCTGCGGCCGCTACGCTGGCTTTCGCGCTGGTACGTGCCGAGCCCGGCCTTGCGGGCATACTCGGCCTTGCGCTCGGAATAGGACGGCGCAACCAGCGGCATCGACGCGGGCAGGTTGAACGCCGCGCGGTATTCATCCTCGGTCATGTCGTGCTCGGCGCCCAGGTGCCGCTTGAGCATCTTGAAGCCCTTGCCGCAGCACAGGCAGTAGATCTTGTCGTTGGTGACGGACTGCTCGACCGGCAGCGCGGGGGTGCGCGGGATCGCGAGGCCCGCGGCGGCGGGCTGGGTCACGGCCGGTTGCGCCGGGATGGCGGTGCCGCCACGCAGGCGATGCACGAATTCGATGATCTGGTCTTGGGTAACATCGCTGCGCTGGGCGTAGCCCGCGGCAATGATCGCGATACAGTCGTCGCTGAGGGGGGAAATGGACATCAGAATGCCTCCGATAGACGATTGATCATGCATTCTGCAATCATGGGTGCCGGAACACCGCGCTGCGATCCGTTTCGTTCTTGTAGGACCGCATCAATACTTGATCTACTCTACAGATATTCTTGTCCGTTTCAACTTAATCTTGCCACTATTTTCCGGTTACCGAGTTTGTTGCGCAGTGAACACGTCAAGCCCGGGCGCGCGGCCCGACCAGAGCGACCCGTCGGCGTCATCGGTAACGGTGTGCGCGACCATCGCGCTGAGAAATCCGGTGGCGACAAGGCTCATCGCCGCGAGAAACGGCACCCGCAGGCCGTGGCCCAGGCGGCGGGTGACGGCGCGGGCGCCGTGGGGCAGGGGGAAGCCCAGCGGTTTCGACGGCGTGACGAAGAGGCCTGACTGCAGCACGGCCACCCGCGCGCGCCGGGGGGTGTCCGTTGCGAAGTCGGCGGGGAACAGCTCGGCCGGCATGTCGATGGCGGTAAAGCGCAGGTCGGTGCTGCCAAGCGCCGCGGCGGGGACGTGGATCGACCCCAGGTCGTCCCGGAGCATGACGTCGCGGACAAGGTGCGGAACGCCGTTCGACGTGTCGCTTTCAAGGCGGATCCGTTCGCCCACGCGGCGCAGCGTGGCGCGCAACTCGACCGGTGGGGCGGGCGGCGCCGGCGGTGCGGGCGTTTCCGGCGCGGCAGTTTGCGGCGCCCGGTATCCCTTGGGCGGTGACGGGGACGTAGGCGGGACCGGGCTGCGCCGTTCGGCCAGGGGGAAGATCTTGCGGACCGACCGGCGGGCGGACAGCGAGCGGGACCCGTGCGACGACGGGTCGACATCGGCACAGACCTCTTCCGGGTCGAGCCCCTCGTCCCGGGCGAAGCGGAAGTTCAGGTCGTAGTCGACGGCGCGCTCCAGCAGGTCGGCGTCACGGCTCAGGATCCGCAGCAGGGCCGATTCCTGCGAGAACAGCAATGACCGCTCGGGGAAGCCATCGACCGCGGGGTTTGTCTCGAACCCGCCCATGGGGCGGTCCAGAACCCGGGCGATGCGCGCCAGAACCGTGTCGGACTCGTCCTCGTGAAACAACACGAATTCGCACGTGCCCTCGGCATCCAGGCAGACGGCCAGGCGGATGTCCTCGGGCCAGTCGCGCGCGGCCTGCGCCACGTCGGCCGGATCGTAGAAATAGGCGAACGCGTCCAGGGGGTCCTGGGCATCGCCCTCTTTTCTTGCAGAAACAGCACTATTCATAACGGTGCCCTTCGTTTTGGCCGATTTATTCTTGATTTATCCTTCTACATCAAGATTTTTATCTTCAGAACCGTCGATCACATGGACAGGCGCTGCACTTATGACACTCATCCTTGGAATTCTGATCGTGTTCGGCTTGGTCTTCGGTGGCTTCATGCTGTCGGGCGGCAAGATGGACATCGTTATTTACGCCCTGCCCTACGAAGGGATGATGATCGGTGGCGGGGCCATCGGGGCCTTTGTCATCGCCAATTCGTTCGGGGTGGCCAAGCAGTCGGCCAAGGGCATCATCCGCGTGATAAAGGGGCCGCAGTGGAAGGCGCAGGATTACAACGACCTGCTGAGTCTGATGTACGAGCTGGCCCGCGTCTATCGGCAGAAGGGCATCGTCGCCATGGACCCGCATGTGGAGGACCCGCACAGCTCGGAGATCTTCCAGCGCTATCCGAAGATCCTGAAGGATCACTTCGCCATCGACCTGATCACCGACAGCTTTCGCATGGTATCCATGCAGTTCGATGACCGTTACCAGATGGAAGACCTGGTCAACCGCAAGATCAAGAAGCACCACCACGAGAGCCTGGTTCCGGCGAGCGCGATCCAGACCATGTCCGACGGCCTTCCCGCCATCGGCATCGTCGCGGCGGTGCTGGGCGTCATCAAGACCATGTCCTCCATCGACCAGCCGCCCGAGGTGCTGGGCAAGATGATCGGCGGTGCGCTGGTTGGTACCTTTCTGGGCGTGTTCCTGGCCTATTGCATGGTCGCCCCCATCGCCGGGCGCCTGAAGCAGATCGAGGAAGAGGACGGCGCCTTCTACGCCGTGATCCGCGAAGTGATCGTGGCCATCGTCTCGGGCCATCCGCCGTCGGTCGCGGTCGAGATCGGGCGCGGCAACATCCCGACGGTCAAGCAGCCCGACTTCTCGACGGTGGAAGAGGCGCAGCGCGCCCTGCCGGCGGCGTGATCCGCGCGGCCGTCCTTCTGGTCCTGTTGTCGGGCGGGGCGGCCTTCGCCGCCGCGCCCGAAGCGCCGCCGACCGACGGGACCGATGCGGCCGAGGAAGACGCCGCACGGGGTCTTCCCGCGTCGATGCGCAAGCACGGCGTCATCGGGCATATTCCGTCGGAAGGCGATTACAACATTCTCGACCCCGGCATCCTGACCGACATGCGGTCGGCCCTGATCTTGCTGGGTGAAGGCGCGGCCGAATGAGCCGCAAGCGCGGATCGGGGCTCGAGACCCTGATGCGCCTGCGTCGCCACCGGGTGCAGGAGATCGGGCGCGAGCTGGTCGATCTGGACGCGGCGATCAGGCGGCACGAATCCGACAAGCGCGCGCTGGCCGAAACCCGCTTTGAACGGGCGGACCAGGATCTGCCCGAGGCCGCCCGGTTCACCGCCGATTTCGTCCGCCACGCGGGTGAATTGCTGCGCGCGCAGGAAGCCGAGATCGAGAAGCTGGAAGAGACCACGCGCGAGGCGCAGGCGCAGTTGCGCGATGCGTTCATCGACCTAAAGCGGATCGAGTTGACGCACAAGGCGCAGCAGGCCCGCGAGCGGCGCCAGCGCGACCGCCGCGAGACACAGGTGATCGAGGAACAGACCCTGATGCGCTGGGGCCGCGACGATTGAGCCGCGGCCCCGGGAAGCGATCAGGCCGAGAGGGTTTCCACCGTCAGGTTGCCGTTGGTGTAGACGCAGATATCCGACGCGATATCCATGGCGCGGCGGGCGATGGCCTCGGCGTCCATGTCGCTGTCCATCAGCGCGCGGCCGGCGGCCAGGGCATAGTTGCCGCCCGACCCGATGGCCGCGATGTCATGCTCGGGCTCGAGCACGTCGCCCGCGCCGGTAATGACATAGAGATCCGACCCGTCCGACACGATCAGCATCGCCTCGAGCTTCTGCAGGTACTTGTCGGTGCGCCAGTCCTTGGCCAGCTCGACCGCCGCGCGCTGCAACTGACCGGGCGTCGCTTCAAGCTTGGTCTCGAGCCGTTCGAGCAAGGCAAAGGCATCGGCGGTCGATCCCGCGAAGCCGGCGATCACCTCGCGGCCGCCCGGGCTGATCCGGCGCACCTTGCGCGCGGTGCCCTTGATGACGGTGTCGCCCAGGCTCACCTGTCCGTCGCCCGCGATCACCACGCGCCCGCCCTTGCGCACGCCGACGATGGTGGTGCCGTGCCAGCCGGGAAAGTCGGTATCGGCCATGAAAGCTCCTTTCGGGAATTCGGTTGGCTTTCATATGGACCCGGGCCGACGGCTTGCCAACCGGCGTGCATCGCGGAGGCGCGCCATGGCTGACGCGCGCGTGCTGCGGATCTTCTACCACCGGCAATTGCTGGAGCGTGCGCGGGCGGGCGGGCACAACTACACCAACCGGATCGACGCGGCGCTGCGTTCGCGCGGGTGGCGGGTGGAATTGTGCCTGGACTCCGACGCGGCGCGGGTGGCGTCGCTGGCGCGGCCGGGACGGTCGCTGTTCCACATGGCTCCGCCGCTGGGCGCGCGGTCGCTGACCACGCGGCTGGCCTACTGGTATCCGTTCTGGCGGATCGAGGCATCGGCGAAGCGGTGGGAATGGGACGTCGCGCAGGCAAGGTTCGACCCCGAGGCGGTGGATCCCGAGGCGGCCGCGCGGTTTCGCACCTGGCGGCGGGGGCAGCACCTGAAGGGCGTGCAGGCGACCGGCGACGCCGTGTTCGTCCCGCTTCAGGGTCGTTTGCAGGAGGCCCGGTCGTTCCAGACCATGTCGCCGCTGGCCATGCTGGAGCAGACGCTGGCCCATACCGGCCCGCGCCGCGTGGTGGCGACCCTGCACCCGAACGAGACCTATTTGACGGCCGAGCGCGCGGCGCTGGACGATCTTGCCGCCCGCCACCCGCGATTGCAGGTCAGCGACGCGCCCGCGGACCGGGTGCTGGGCGAGAGCGGGCTGGTGGTCACCCAGAACTCGTCGGTGGCGCTGCTGGCCTACCTGCTGGACCTGCCGGTGATCCTGTTCGGACAGATCGACTTTCATCACATCGCTTTGAACGTGGCCGAGCTGGGCGTGGCCGGGGCTTTCGCCCGCGCGGCGGACCACCGCCCCGATTGCGCGCGCTACCTGTTCTGGTTCTTCCGGATGAACGCCATCGACGCGGCGGCCGAGGATGCCGAGGCGCAGATCCTGCGCCGCTTCGCCGATCACGGTTGGACGTTCTGAGCCCGCAACGCAAAAGCCCCGGCGCGATGGCCGGGGCTTGAGGAATTCCGCGATCGGGGCCGGATCAGATCGATTCGGTGATCCAGTTCTGCAGCGCGGCCTTGGGGGCGGCGCCGATCTTGTTGCTGACGACCTGGCCGTCCTTGAACAGGAACAGCGCCGGGATGCCGCGAACGCCCATCTGGGCGGGGGCGTTGGGGTTCTCGTCCACGTTGACCTTCACGATCTTAACGCGGCCTTCCATCTCGGACGAGATCTCTTCCAGGGCGGGGCCGATCTGTTTACAGGGGCCGCACCATTCGGCCCAGAAATCCACCACCACGGGCAGGTCTGCATTCTTCACTTCGGCGTCGAAGGTGTCGTCGGTGACGGCTACGGTGGCCATTGGTCTCTCCTTCAGGAACGGTCGTTCCGAGATAGGGACCGGCAGCGGACGGGTCAAGATTGCCCGGCGCGGGCGAAGGCGGTTCGCACCAGCTCGGGGGGGAGCGGCATCAGCCGCGCGGTCGCGGTCCAGAGCAGCGCCGTCTCGATCCGGCGGCCGGGATAGATGGCCGCCAGCGCGGCGTCATAGGCGCCCATCTGCCGCAACAGGCCCTCGGGCACGGTCTGGGGCGTGTCGGGCACCTGTGCGTTCGACTTGTAGTCCACGGCCAGCACCCGGTCAGGGTTGACCAGAAGGCGGTCGATGGCGCCGGTCAGGGCGCGACCATCGGGGAGGCGTCCGGCGATGGGCACCTCGGTCAGCGCGTCGGGGGCGAAGAGATCGGCCAGCCCGGGCGCGTCGATGACGGTTCGCGCGGCGGCCAGGCGGTCGTCGCGCTCGGCCTCGCCGAGGTCCGGCAGCAGCGCGGCGGCGACACGGTTCCAATCGGCGCGGGGCGCCTGGGGCAGGTATTCCAGCAGCAGGTGCAGGTCGGTGCCGCGCGCGCGGGCCGCGTCACTGTCCAGCGCATCGGCGGGGACTTCGTCCGACAGGACCTTGGCGCCGCCCAGGTCCGAGGGCCGCAGCAGCACCGGCGCGGCGGGCGGCGGACCGGCGGGCGTGTCGATCCAGCCGGGAAGGTCGTGTTGGGGCGTCTGAGGGTCACGGGTGGGGTGCTGCACCTCGGTCAACCCGGTCCAGTCGCCCGTGGCGAACCGGAGCCCGTCGCCCGCCGGCGTGTCCAACGGCGCGGTATCGAGCCTTCCCAAGCCCGCTGCCAGCTGGGGATACCACCGGCCATCGGTCTTCTCGGCATCCCCTGCGCCGCAGAGGATCAGCCAGAACTGTGCGCGCGTCATCGCGACGTAGAGCAGGCGGTCCCGCTCGGCCGCCGCGGCCTGGTCCAGCGTCGCGTGGGCGTCTTTCAGCACGGCCGGGCGCACATCCTTCCCCTGTTTCAGCAGCCGTCCCGTCCCGTCCGGCACGGGCCAGAGCGGATCGTCGATATTGCGCGGCTTGCCCGTGGTGTCGGGCAGGATGACGATGGGCGCCTCGAGCCCCTTGGCCCCGTGCACCGACATGATCCGCAGGTTGCCGCCCGCCGATTCCGACTGCCGCTTGATCGCGATGTCGTCGCTGGTCAGCCACGACAGGAAGCCGGTGAGGCTGGGGATCTCGGACCGCTCGTAGCCCAGCGCCTGCGACAGGAGCGCGTCGATCGCCTCTTCGCATTCGGGGCCGAGGCGCCCCACCAGCCGGGCCCGACCCCCGTGGCGCGTAAGGATCCGGTCGATCAGCTCGAACGGGCGCAGGAAATCGGCCTGCCGGCGCAGGTCGTCGATGATCGCCATGGTTTCGGGATAGGCGTCGCGCCCGTCGCGCAGGGCGTGCCACAGGATGCGGCTGCCGCGATGCGCCGCCAGCGTGAAGAGGTCCTGTTCGCTCCATCCGAAAAGCGGCGAGCGCAGGGCTGCGGCCAGCGAAAGGTCATCCTCGGGCGTGGCGAGGAAGGACAGCAGGGCAGCGATATCCTTGACCGCCAGTTCGGCCATCAGGGTCAACCGGTCGGCCCCTGCCACGGGGATGCCGCGCGCCTTGCAGGCCCGGATCGTCAGGTCGAACAGCGGCCCGCGCGATCGGAACAGGATCAGGACATCGCCCGCCTGCACCTTGCGGCGTTCGCCGTCGCGCGCGGGGTCGGGGATGGTCTCGGTCCCGATCATGGCGGCGATGGCATCGGCGACATGACCGGCGAGGATCGCGCGTTCGTCCCGCGGGGACACGCGGTCCAGCGGATCGTCGAAATCGGTGGGCGGGTCGGTGTCGGGTTTCGGCACCGCGGGCCAGAGATCGACGCGACCGGGCAGCTGGTCGCGGAAGGCGATATGCTCCATCCCCTGCCCGTCGAACACCGCGTCCACGGCCCGCAGGATCGCGGGGGCGGAGCGGAAGGAATGCAGCATGTCGCGCCGGTCCATCCGCCCGTCGCCCAGCTGGGCGGAGAACCGGTCGTGCATCCGGTCGAAGCCCTCGGGGTCGGCGCCCTGGAACGAATAGATCGACTGCTTCTTGTCGCCCACGACGAACAGGGTGCGGCGGGTCGCCTCTTCGGTCCCGTCGCCGGCGGTGATCTCGCCCGCCAGCGCCTCGATCATCTGCCACTGGGCCGGGGAGGTGTCCTGCGCCTCGTCCACCAGGATATGGTCGATCCCGCCATCCAGCCGGTAGAGCACCCAGCGCGCCACGTCGCTGCGTGTCAGCAGGTCGCGCGCGCGCAGGATCAGGTCATCGAAATCCAGCCAGCCACGCGCGGTCTTGGCCCGCTCGTAAAGCGGCAGAAAGGCGGCCGCGAAGTCCTGCAGGGCAAGATTGCGGGCGACCTCGGCCAGGCCCATGCGCGCGTCCCGCGCGGATTCAACCCGCGTCATCAGGTCGTTCAGCGCGTCCACATCTGCGGGGTCCATCGCCTTGCGGCAGCCCGCCGTTGGGATGCTTCCGATCTTGGCGCTGAAGGGTTCTTTCGCGCTTGAGCCTGTCAGGAGGATGGACTCGAGCGCCTCGCAGGCCACAAGCGTCCCGGTGCCCGCCGCGCGCAGCTTGTCGGCATTGCCCTGGTCCGTCGGCTTGTCGCTGGCGGCCATGGCCGTGACCACCCGGTCGATCAGGTCCACCGTGCCCGGGTCGAAGACCTGCGAAACCAGCCGATCCTCGGTCAGCGTCTCGGGGATCTCGAACAAGCGGCACAATTCGGGGCGATCCAGCGGCGCGCGAAAATGGTCGCGCTGGGCGACAAGCGCCGCGACCGTGCTGCCGATGTCCGAGCCGCCCAGGGCCCTGGCCAGCGCGCGCACCGTGTCGGGCTGCCGTTCGGCCAGGTCCTCGAGGCAATCGCCGCGCAACAGCTCGCCGCTGCGGTCGTCCATCTCGGCGAACTGGGGGCTGACCCCGGCTTCGACAGGGAAGCGGCGCAGCAGGATGGCGCAGAACGAGTGAATGGTCTGGATGCGCAGGCCGCCCGGCGTCTCGACCGCCTTGGCGAACAGCCGCCGGGCGGCGGACAGCGCGTCGTCGGTGACGGTTCCACCGCCGGTCAGGCGCTGCAGCGCCGCGCGCAGGTCGGCGTCGGGCAGCATCGACCAGCCGCCCAGCGTCTTGAACAGCCGGTTCTGCATCTCGGACGCGGCGGCCTTGGTGTAGGTCAGGCACAGGATGTTCTGGGGCGCCGTGCCGCCCAGCAGCAGCCGCGCAACCCGGTCTGTCAGCACCCGCGTCTTGCCCGACCCGGCATTGGCCGACAGCCAGGTTGAGCGGTCGGGCTGTGCCGCCGCGATCTGGCGGCGGGTGGCGTCGTCGATTGAGGGGCCCGTCATGTGAGCTTTTCCGGTGTGGCCGGGTCCGAGATGTCCCATTCGCCGTAGCGCGCCAGGTGATCGAAATCGAAGGCGTAGACCATGGTTTCCATCGCCCGCCGCGACTGGAAGCCCTTTTCGGGGTCTGCATAGGCCTGAAGCAGCCGTTGCAGCATCTGCGTGGCCTCGTCCGGGTCCAGCCGAACCTGCTTCTCCTTCGGGTCTTCACACCGCAGCGGGAACAGGCGCCACTTCGCGGGGCTGCCCAGCTGCACGTGGCCCGCGTGCGAGACCTCGCGCGCCGGCAGGTCGGTGAAGGCGCCGGCCTCGGCCATGGCGGCTTCGATCAGAACCTGCGGGTCGTAGTGGCGGATCTGCTTGTCGGTGGGCGCGGTCCCGGTCTTGTAGTCCAGAACGACCAGCGTGCCGTCCTCGTGCAGGTCGATCCGGTCGGCGGTGCCGCGCAGGGTGACATCGGTGCCCGGCACCCGCCATTCGCCCCGGATCTCCAGCCCCGCCGGGCGGGTGACGGAGCGGTGCGCGGCGTCGGCATCGACGAACCAGGGCGCCACCTGTTCCAGCCGCGTCAGCCAGTTCAGGCGCGTGGCGACCCACGGCACCTCGGTCTTGAAGTGCGCGCGGGCGAGGTCGACCAGTTTCGCGGCGGCGTCGGGATCATCGGGGGCGACGGTCTGGACGTAGTCCTCGAAGATCGCGTGGGTCGCGGTGCCACGCAGCCGCGCGTCGGGGTCCTTGCGCAGCGGGTCGAGCGCGCGAAGCCGCAGCACCCGGCTGGCGTAGATGGCGTAGGGGTCGCGCACCAGCTTCTGGATGTCGGTGACGCTGAGCCGGGTGGGACGCGCGGCGGCGGGCGGGCAGGGCGCGGGCCGCGGTGTGGTGGGCACCCGGGTCACCCGCGCCTCCATCCCCTGCGCGTGGTCGAGCCAGATCCGCCCGCGCCCGCGCATCTGCGACACGGCGTCGGGGCCCCCGGTGCCGGGCAGGCCCGCCATCAGGTTCAGAAGCCGGTTCAGCCAGCGCGACATGACGGTTTCCGCCTCGGCGTCGCGTGTCGCGCGGGTCATCAGGACCTCGCGTCCGCAGACTGCCTGCTGGAAATCGTGCGCCGACAGGCCGATGCTGCGTTCAGGAGACAACAGGCCCAGTTCCGCCCGCATCCGGCGGTTCAGCCACGGATCGGGGCCGGGCGGTTCGGGCCATGTGCCCTCGTTCAGGCCGCCCAGAACGACCACGTCGGCGCCCTGCACCCGCGCCTCGAGCGTACCCCAGATCAGGACGCGCGGATCGGCGGTGACGGCATCGCGGACGGGTCTTGCGCGCAGGATGGCGTCGATCAGCGCGCGGTAGTTGGCGAGTGTCATTTCGCCCCCTGCCGCCGCCTGCTCGGACAACGTGCCGATCTCGGCCAGCGCAGCTTCTCCCGCGGTCTCTTGCCACAACTCGCCCGTACTTGCGCCCGCCGGGCCGCGCGCCAGGGCCTCGGTCAGGGCGACGTGATAGGCGACCATGTCGGCCAGCGGCCCGGTGGTGCAGTCCTCGGCGGCCAGCACCGTGTCGCAGATCCAGTCCAGCCACGCGTCCGCGCCCTCGATCCCGGCGGTTTCGGCCCATTGCCGCAGGTCGTCGGCGGTGGGGCGCGGCGGGCCGGCACGGCGCAGCCACAGCTCCAGTTCGCGCGTGCGGCGCAGGTGGGGGCCGCGATCGGCGCCGGTATGGACCAGCGGGTGCTTCAGCACGGTCAGCAGCGTCTCGGGCGTCGCCGCGCGGCCCAGCAACCCGGCGGTGTGGCGCAGCAGGCGCCCCGGCGCCGAGAGCGACAGGGGCTGCCCCGCGCTGTCGTCCGGGGTGATGCCCCAACGGTCCAGCGCGGCGGTCACCTGCCGGGCAAGCGTCCGGTCGGGGGTGATGAGCGCGGCGGTCTGTCCCGCGTCCACCGCCGCGCGCAGACGCAGGGCGATGGCCAGCGACTCGGTCCGGGGATCGGGCGCTTCGAGCAGGCCAAGACCCTGGCTCGCCACCATGAGGTCGCCCAGGCCAGGGCCGTCGCGCAGCCATCCGTCGGTGACCGGGGCCGGGCGCAGGGCCATCGAGACCAGGGCGCGACGGGCCGGAACAGGGTCTGTTTCGGTCCAGCGCGCCACCGACCGGGGCGGCACGTCCAGCGCGCGGGCCAGGTCGGCAAAGCGGTATTGCGGGTGGTCCTCGGCGCCGGTGTCGCGGGCCAGCCCGTCCCACAGGTCCGGCCCCATTTCGAAATCGAAACCGGGCAGGATAACCGCCCCCTGCGGCAGGCGCGCCACGGCCTGCATGAGCAGGGATGTCGTGCCGCGCGACCCGGTGGAGCCCGCGATGAGGATCGGGTCCGAAGGCGGCGTTGCGGCCCAGCGGCGGATCAGGCCCTCGACCAGCTGACGCTGGCGCGCGTCGGGATCGGGCGTCGCGCCGGGCTGGAAGTAGCGTTGGACAAGGTCGATGAAGGCCAGCGCGCGTTGCCAGTGGCCGGACTGGTCGCTGATATCCAGGTCGCGCAGGGCGCTTGGGCCGACGCCTTCGACCTGCATTTCCGACATGAGCGAGGCAAGGCTGTCGGCCAGGTCATACGCGGCGCTTTGGGCCGCGAGGTCGGGCGAGGTCTCCAGCAGCCGGGCGGTCAGCTGGGCCAGTTCCAGGCGCCGGCCCAGCGGATGGGCGGGCTGCGGCAGGCCCGCCATCACCGCGTCGGCGCCCGGGTCGGTGATCAGCTCGACCCGGGGCAGGATGCGCAACGGCCGGTCGACGAGCCGTGCGATGACCGCCGACTGCATCCGGGCGCTGTTGACGATCAGGCGGACGCGCGCCCAATCCTCGGGCGCCCGATCCTGCATCCGCGACTCCAGCCCCGCGACCAGTTCGGCCGCGAAATCGGCGCCCGGGGGAAGGCCGAACAGGCGTGGGGTGTCCTGCGGTTCAAACATCGCGCAACAGGGCCTCCGCCGCCGTGATTCCCTCGGGGTGGCCCACATCGGCCCAGTGGCCGGGATGCTCGATCCCGTGCAACGCGCCGCGTGCGGCGAGGTCGGTCCAGACCTGCGATAGCGAGAAGACGGCGTGGGGGTAGTCGCGCAGCACCGCCGGGTCGATGATCTGCGCGCCGGTGAAGACCAGGTCGCCGCCACGCGACAGGTCGCCTTCGGGGGACATGGCAAAGTCGCCTGCGCCGTCACGGCCACGGGTGCGGGCAAGCGGCACGGTCATCAACAGCGCGCCCATGCCGGGGCGCCACGACTGCGCCAGCGCGGCCAGCGGGTTCGGTCCCGTCCAGACCGCGTCGGTATTCAATGTCATCACCGGACCATCGCCCAGCAGCGGCAGCGCGTGGCGCAGGCCCCCGCCGGTGTCGAGGATCTCGTGCGTTTCGTGCGAGGCCGCGACATCGCGGGAAAGCAGGTGCGGGATGATGGCGTCGGGCTTGTAATGCACGTTCGCCACCAGCCGGGTGGCCCCGGCGGCGCGGCACAGATCGATGGCGTGGTCGATCAGCGGACGACCCGCGACCTCGACCATGGGCTTGGGCCGGTCCTGGGTCAGCGCGCCCATACGCGTGCCGAACCCCGCCGCGAACAGCATCACGGGAAAGGGAAAGGCTCCGGTCATCGGGCGGGCGCCGGGATCAGTGACAGCACGCGGTCGCGCACGTCGTGCAGCGCGGGATGGTCGAGATCGCATTGCAGGTCGGCCCAGACGCGGGGCAGGTGGGCGAGGTATCCGGGCTTGCCCCGATCCTGCGCCAGCCGCGCAAAGATCCCGAGGATCCGCAGGTGGCGCTGGGCGGCCTGCGCGGCATAGGCGGCGCGGAATTCTGCGGTGTCCAGCCGGCGGGCGCGGGTGAAGCGGTCGATCATCTCGTCCTCGATACCCGGCGCCGGGCTGCGCCGCGCGTCCTGCAACAGCGAGGCGAGGTCGTAGGCCGGGTGCCCCGCCACCGCGTCCTGGAAGTCGAGCACGCCGAGCCGCGCGAGACCCCGTTCATCGGGGCGCCACAGCAGGTTGTCGGCGTGATAGTCCCTGTGAACGAGGACCGGGATGCCGTCGTCGTGGCGGGACAGGCACTGTTCCAGCGCCGATTCCAGCTCAAGCCACGCGGGCGAGGGAGGGTCGTCCTGGCCCAGGTAGTGTTCCCAAGTGAGCCGGATCGCGCGGGCCATCTCGGCGGGGCCATAGCGCGGCAGGGCCGCCGGTGGCGGCGCCGATTGCATCTGCACCAGCGCGTCGGTTGCAGCGGCGTAGAGCGGTTTCTCAAGACTGGCGTCGTGGGCCACGAGACGCGAGACCAGCCGGTCGCCCAGATCCTCGAGCAGCAGGAGCCCCGCGTCGAGATCGGCGGCCAGCGCGGCGGGTGCGCCAAGACCCAGCCCGCGAAGATGGTCGCCCAGACGCAGGAAGGCGTCCTGCCGTCCGCAGGTTTCGGGCGGCGCGTCCATCAGGATGACGGTCGCACCGTCGCGCGACAGGCGGAGATAGCGACGGGCCGAGGCGTCGCCGGCCAGGTCCATGCGCACGGCGTCGCCCCAGCCTGCGCCCCGCAGGAAAGCGTCGATCTGCGGCACGCGTTCAGTCACGGAACGCGGCCTCGATCGCGCCAAGCCGGGATGCATCCCAACCGCTGAGCGTCACACTGCGGCCGGTGTCCTGCATGGCAAAGGCCAGCCATAGCGCGCCCCTTGGCACCCGGTCCTCGAGCCGGTCGGGCCACTCGATAAGCGTGAGAGCGGTCTCGAACCCGTCATCCAGCCCAAGCTCGGCCAGTTCGGACGCGTCGCCCAGCCGGTAGAGATCGGCGTGCAGGATGTCGAGCGGCCCGGCGATGTAGGCCTGCACCAGCGTGTAGGTGGGCGACGGCACGTCCTCGGGCGGGCGATGGGGCGCCTGCAGGGCCTGGATCACGCTGCGGGCAAGGTGGCTTTTGCCGGCGCCCAGCGGCCCTTCGAGACACAGGCAATCGCCCGGCCCCACAAGCGTGGCCAGCACGTGGCCGAGCCGGGTGGTGGCATCGGCGTCTGACAGGTCAAGCGTCAGGTGGGGGGCGGTGGTCATGGGGGCACCATTACCGCCCGCCTGCCGGGCTTCAAGCGGTTAGGCTTTCAACCGCGCGGCAACTTCGGCGGCGCCGCGCAGTGGCGTGATCCGGGCCCGGCGCTGTGGCGGCGCGGCGGGGGTGAACCGCACCATCGTCATGGCATTGGGAAGCGATCCGAAGGTCAGCTTCAGCGGCGTGCCCGCCGTGGTGACGATGGTCGCGGTCCAGTCGCGCGCCTCGGCGCCGCGCAACATGTGATTGCGCAGCTCGGTCCAGCAGGGGTGGGGTTCGGACTTGGCCATCCAGTCGCCCAATGCGTCGCGCGCTGTGATCTGTGTCAGCGTGCTTTCGGTGTCCACGCCCCAGAGCGTATCGTAAGCCGTGTTGGTCAGCACCAGCGTGCCGATCTCGTCGAAAACCGCCACGGCGTCGGGCAGCGCGTCCAGCGCCGCGCGGGTGGTGGCGATTTCACTGCGGAATCGGCGCGTCAGGCCGACTTCGGCACTGATATCCTCGACCAGCAGGGCGAAGGCGCCGTCGGGCTGCGGACGGCCGGTGACCCGGAACGTCCGCTCACCGGCAAGGTGCCACAGCTCGCAATAGGTGCCGTCGCTGGCCGCGCGTTCCACGTTCAGCACGTGGTCACGCCAGCTGCTGTAGTCCTTGGGCTCGGGCATCATGTTGCGCGACCGCAGCGCGTCGAGGAACGAGTCGAGCCCGGGGCGCGACAGCAGCAGGTCGATGGGCAAGGTCGTGAGGTCCGTCAGGGCGGGGTTGAACATGACAAGCTTCCGATCGCGGTCGAAAAACGCGATGCCCACGGTCAGCTGCGCGAAGGTGCGGGAGAAGGCCTGGATCGACTCGGACAGCGACGTTTCGGCCCGCACCAAGGCGTCGACGGGCAGGGCCGTGACGAACAGGTCGGCCCCGACCCGCGAGAGGTGACAGTCGAACCACCGCTCGCCGCCGTCGGGGTCCGTGAGCGACAAACGCTGGATGTCACCCTCGTCCGGGTCCAGGCATGGGAATACCCGGTGCGGCGGCCAGGCCGTCGCCGGGCTTTCGGAAACCCCTTCGACCAGGGCGAGATAGGCCCGGTTGACCCACGTAACCGTGCCTTGCGGCCCCTGGCGCCAGGCAGCGTAGGCCATCGCATCGCCCAGCGCGCGCAGGCTTTCCAGCTCGGCCCCCAACGACGCATGGGCCCCGCGGTCCAGCGTCACGACATCGGTCTCGGCCGAGACGAGCGACAGGCGCACGCAGGACCCTTCATTGCGAAGCTGCAGTGCGCTCGATCGGTCTTGCGAGGTCAATGTCGCGGACTTCAGGCGCGGCATCTCGAGCATGGTGCGAGAGAAGTCGGGAAAGAGCCGGCCGAGATGACCAGCAAGGCCGCGATAGGAGACGCGACCCTCGCCGAGCTGCGCCACGTAGTCCCGGGCGGGGCCGGTGGTTTCCACCACCGCCGCGCGCTCGACGATGAAGGTGGTCGCGGTCGGGTCGTCCTCGAGCAACAGGGACTGGCTGCGCCGGTCCCCGGCCATCCGATGAGCGATGAAGGCCGCACCGGCCAGTGCCGCGGCCAGCGAGACCACGGCACAGATTAGCACCAGATCGACAACCGTCATAGATATCCCCCGTCCGAAACGACACGTTAACGATCAGCCTTTTCGGTTAAGGCTTAACGAAGCGTTAAATCTTCCGAGAAAGGGGCTTTTTACTCAAATGTCCGTCGGTTGGTTGTCGCCCAGCGCGCCGCGGCCGCCGCTTTCTGCTGCCAGTGCCGCGCGCGACCAGCGCAGGGTGACGATGGCGCCGGTGCGGGTCCGGTGCGGCGACCGCTCGGTAAACTGGTCGACCCCGTTGGCGAAGACCAGCTCGGCGCCCGAACGTTCCAGCAGCGTCTTCGCGATGAACAGGCCCAGCCCCATGCCCTGGCTGTCCTCGCGGCGCGTCGTGCGACCGGCATTGCGGCTGCGCATGAACGGGTCGCCCAGGACGGGCAGAAGGTCGGGCGGAAAGCCGGGGCCGTCGTCCGCAATGCGCAGGTTGATGGTCTCGTCGCTCCAGCGGGCGTCGATCCAGACCCGCGACCGGGCGAAATCCACCGCGTTTTGGATCAGGTTGCGCAGGCCGTGCACCACTTCGGGGCGGCGCAGGATCACGGGCTCCTCGTCCTCGGGGTCGAACTCGACGGCGCCGGTGGGGGCGAGGTCGTAGATCAGCTCGACCCCGCGGGCGCCGTGCGGCTCGGCCGCTTCCTCCAGCACCGCCGACAGGGGCGCGTGGCGCATGTGGCTGTCCTGCTTGCCGGCGCGACCCATGGAGTGAAGGATCATCCGGCACCGCTCGGCCTGGTCGCGGATCAGCCGCGCGTCGTCGCGCAGGTCCGAGTCCTCGCCCAGCTCCTCGAGCATCTCGCCGCTGACCAGCGCGATGGTCGACAGGGGCGTGCCCAGTTCGTGCGCGGCGGCGGCGACCACGCCGCCCAGGTCGGTCAGCTTCTGTTCGCGCGCCAGAGCCATCTGCGTCGCCTGCAACGCGTCGGCCATGGCCGTCATCTCCAGCGTGACCCGGCGCGCGTAGGCGGCCTGGAAGATGACCCCGATGCAGATCGCCGCCCAGAAGCCCAGCCGAAACAGCGGGGGCAGGTGCATCTCGGCCCCGTCGGTGGTGCTGAGCGGGACGTAGACCCAGAAATTCGTCGTGGTCAGCCCCACCGCGACGACGCACACCAGCAGGGTCGCGTTCAGCCGCAGCACCGCGGCCGAGATCGCCACCTGCGCGAGGATCAGGGACGCGAACGGGTTGTTCAGCCCGCCCGTGAGCATGAGCAGCGTCGACAGGTGCACCATGTCGAAGACCAGCACGCCCGCCAGCCCGGTCTCGTTCAGGCGCTTGTTCTCGGGATAGATCAGCGCGGCGGCGACATTGGTGATGACCGCCACCGCGATGGTGACCGCGATCAGCCCGGTGGGCAGCGCCAGGTCGAGGAACACCAGCGACAGGATGACGGTCACGACCTGCCCGGCAATGGCGATCCAGCGCAGCAGGATCATGGTGCGCAGGCGCACCCAGTTCGACCGTCGCGGCGCCGCGAAGATCGGTTCGTTGGGGCCGAAATCGGGCGCTGTGTCTGTCTGCGTCATCGTTTCGCTTGTAAGGCCGGTCACGCGGCCCGATCAATGGGCCGGATTCGGGACGAAAGGACGCAAGCGATGAAGAAGGCTTACCTGTTCGGCGGCGCGGCGGTAGTGGCCGTTGGGGTCGGGCTGACCGCCGGCCTGCTGCTGCGCGAGGATGGCGGTCCCTTCGCGCCCTGCCGGGACAACGTCATCGCCGGGGGCGGCAGCACGATCGGTGGCGACTTCACGCTGGTGTCCGAGACCGGCGAGACCGTGACGTCGGACGACGTCATCGACGGACCGACCCTGATCTATTTCGGCTACACCTTCTGCCCCGATGTCTGCCCATACGATGCCGCGCGCAACGCCGAGGTCGTGGACCTGCTGGACGCGCGCGGCTACGACGTGACGCCCGTGTTCATCACCATCGACCCGGCCCGCGATACGCCCGAGGTGCTGGCCGAGTACACCGACTACCTGCATCCAGACATGCTGGGGCTGACCGGCTCGGCCGAGCAAGTCGACGCCGCGGCGCGGGCCTATCGCGCGTATTACGGGCGCGGGCCCGATGTGGGCGAGGACGGCTACCTGATGAACCACTCGGTCTTCAGCTACCTGGTCCTGCCCGAACACGGCTTCGTCGAGTTCTATCGCGGTGCGCCCGGCGTGGCCGGCGAGGGGATCGAGTCCGACGCGATGGCCGAGAGCATGGAGTGCTACCTCAGCAGGGCGTGATTTGATCGCCGCCGTTCCGCGCCTATGTCACACGACGTAGTAGAGAATTGCGGGATGCGGGATGAGCGAGACTGCCCAGAAAATCGGTTCGGACAAGAGCCTTCTTCTGCTGGATGACGACGAGGCGTTCCTGAAACGCCTTGCCCGGGCGATGGAGAAGCGCGGCTTCGAGGTGCGCACCGCCGAGTCGGTCGAAGAAGGACTGGCCGCGGTCCGCGAGGCGACGCCGGCCTACGCCGTCATCGACCTGCGCCTGGGCGACGGCAACGGGCTGGACGTGGTCGAGCAGATCCGCGAGCGGCGCGAGGACACGCGCATCGTCGTGCTGACGGGCTACGGCGCCATCGCGACCGCCGTGGCGGCGGTGAAGATCGGCGCGACCGACTACCTGTCCAAGCCCGCCGACGCGAACCAGATCAGCGCCGCGCTGCTGGCCACCGGCGAGGATCTGCCCCCGCCGCCCGAGAACCCCATGTCCGCCGACCGGGTGCGGTGGGAACATATCCAGCGCATCTACGAGCAGTGCGACCGCAATGTGTCCGAGACGGCCCGGCGGCTGAACATGCACCGCCGGACCTTGCAGCGGATCCTGGCCAAGCGGTCACCGCGCTAGGTTTCAGGCGGCTTCGGCCCGCAACCATCTTACGAACTTGCGCAGCGTCTCGGGGCGGTGGCCCGGTCTCGTGACGACGAAGTAGCCGTAATCGGTCTCGGTATCCTCGAACAGGTCGATGAGGCTGCCGCGTGCCAGGTCATCGGACACCACAGGGTAGGGGAGGATCGCCACCCGGTCCGACCCGCGCAGCGCCTGTAGCAGCATGGCATTGTCGTCGAACTCGGTCGCGCGCACCCGGTCCAGGTCCAGCCCGTGCGCGCGGGCCCAGTCGATCTCGGCCTGCCTGTAGGGCCCGAGAAGCCAGGGCCAGGTGGACAGCGGCGACAGGTCCGTGAGCGGGCCGACGGCCGGTGCCTCGGGCCCCGCGACGACCACGTGCACCGATCCCATCAACCATTCCGACTCGACGCCCGGCCAATCGCCCTTGCCCTGCCGGATGGCCATGTCGAACCCGTCGCGCGACAGGTCCACCACGCGGTTCGACGGCAGCAGCTCCAGCTCGACCTCGGGGTGGCGGGTCCAGAACCGACCCATGCGCGGCATGATCCAGCTGGCCGCCAGCGACGGCGTCAGCGACACCCGCAGCGGCCGGGTGCTGTTGCGCGTCGCCATGTCCCGCGCCGCACCGGCAATGCGTCCGAACCCGTCCGTCAGCGCGGCACAGAGCGCGATCGCGTCATGCGTCGGCGCCATTCCGTCAGGCGTTCGCTGGATCAGCGCCACCCCGAAATGCGCTTCGAGCTTGCGCACGCTCTGCGACACCGCGGCGTGGGTCACGTTCAGCTCGGCCGCGGCGGCGGTGTAGGAGCCCAGCCGCGCGACGGCTTCCAACCCCCGCAAGGCCTGAAGCGAAGGAACCCCGTGCCAGTCCATTGTAAGCCCACCTTACATGCAAGAATCCGTTCTGATTCGGTATGGCCCACTAGAGCAGCTACATGAGGGACATCGGAAGTCGAAAGGTGCAGCGCCTACCGTAAGAAGCGCATCGTTCCCTTCCTTGGTCCCAAGGGGCCCACCGGAACCCTCACCGCAGGAAAGGATCCTGTCATGATGAACATCTTCGCTCAAAGCTTCCTCGTCGCCACGCGCCAGGAACCCGGTTACCGCAACCGCGCGCAGAAACGGGCAGAAGACGCCCGGACCGAGCGGTGGCACAGCGACCGGCGTTCGGGCTTCAGATCTGCGCCAGCAGAGACGCGTGACGGGCGGTGAACGCCGCCCGCACGTCGCGCGGGGGGCGCAGGACGATGTCGAGATCCGCGATCAGCTCGGAGTTCGGCCGTCCGAAGAATCGCGTTGCCTCCGCTTCGGCGAAACCTGCGATCTGCACCGCTTCCATCCATGCACTGACCCGGTCCGCCGCCTTGATCTGCCGCTTGATGTTCTGCGGCAGGGCGGCGGGCAGGCCGAACCGCAGGTGGATCGCCGCCGTCAGCCGGGCGTCCAGTTCGCCGTAGTTGGCGCCGATGGTGGCCTTCACCGGCGAGATCATGTCGCCGATGACGTATTCCGGCGCGTCGTGCAGCAGCGCGGCCAGCTGCCAGCGCGGATCGGGACGGGCGCTGGTCGCGGTGAACAGGGTTTCGACCAGCAGGGAATGCTCGGCCACGCTGTAGGCGAAATCGCCCCTCGTCTGCCCGTTCCAGCGCGCGACGAAGGACAGACCATGGGCGATGTCCTCGATCTCGATATCCATCGGAGTGGGATCCAGCAGGTCCAGCCTGCGGCCCGACAGCATCCGCTGCCATGCGCGGGGGGTCTTCATGGGTAAGCCTTCGGTGCCGATGTGTCCGTTTCCGCAGCCATAACGCGGGACGCTGACGGGCGCGACCGTGTCCTTCCGCGACCGCGACGTGGCGCTGCGTTGCCCGGTGGCCCGTTGAGTGCTATGGCGCAGAAAATTTTGCAAAGGATGGTGGACATGTCTGACGACTATGTCGTGAAGGATATCGGCCTGGCCAACTACGGCCGGATGGAGCTGGACATCGCGGAAACCGAGATGCCGGGCCTGATGGCCTGCCGCGAGGAATTCGGCGAGGAAAAACCCCTGAAGGGCGCGCGTATCGTGGGCAGCCTGCACATGACGATCCAGACCGGCGTCCTGATCGAGACGCTGGTGGCGCTGGGCGCCGATGTGCGCTGGGCCTCGTGCAACATCTTCTCGACCCAGGACCACGCCGCCGCGGCTATCGCCAAGGCCGGGGTGCCGGTCTTCGCCGTGAAGGGCCAGACCCTGGAAGAGCACTGGGACTACCTCGACCGGTCGTTCCAGTTCGACGACGGCCCCAACATGATCCTGGACGATGGCGGCGACGCGACGCTGTATATCCTGCTGGGCGCCCGGATCGAGGGCGGCGAGGAATTCGGCGTGGCCACCTCGGAAGAGGAAGAGGTCATCCAGAAGCAGATCAAGAAGCGTATGGAAGCCTCGCCCGGCTGGTTCACCAAGATGAAGGAGCAGATCAAGGGCGTCAGCGAAGAGACCACCACCGGTGTGCACCGCCTCTATGACCTGAAGAAGAAGGGCGGTCTGCCTTTCCCTGCGATCAACGTGAACGACAGCGTCACCAAGTCGAAGTTCGACAACAAGTACGGCTGCAAGGAGTCGCTCGTCGACGGTATCCGCCGCGCCACCGACACCATGATGGCCGGCAAGGTCGCCGTGGTCATGGGCTACGGTGACGTGGGCAAGGGCTCGGCCGCGTCGCTGCGCGGCGCCGGTGCCCGCGTGAAGGTGACCGAGGTCGACCCGATCTGCGCGCTGCAGGCCGCCATGGACGGGTTCGAGGTCGTGCTGCTGGAAGACGTGGTCGCGGACGCCGACATCTTCATCACCACAACCGGCAACAAGGACGTCATCCGCATCGAGCACATGCGCGAGATGAAGGACATGGCGATCGTCGGCAACATCGGCCACTTCGACAACGAGATCCAGGTCGCCAGCCTGAAGAACCACAAATGGACCAAGATCAAGGACCAGGTGGACATGATCGAGATGCCCTCGGGCAATCGACTGATCCTGCTGTCCGAGGGCCGTCTGCTGAACCTCGGGAACGCCACCGGCCACCCGTCCTTCGTGATGTCCGCGTCCTTCACCAACCAGGTGCTGGCGCAGATCGAGCTCTGGAAGAACGGCGGCCAGTACGAGAACGACGTCTACATCCTGCCCAAGCATCTGGACGAGAAGGTCGCCCGCCTGCACCTGGACCGGATCGGCGTGAAACTGACCCAGCTGGATCCCGAGCAGGCCGCCTATATCGGCGTGACGCCCGAGGGTCCGTTCAAGCCCGAGCATTACCGCTACTGAGCTTCAGTCAAGCGACAGTCCTTGTGGGGCCCCGGTATCGCCGGGGCCTTTTCGTTTGCCCATGGGGGCTTTCGCGTCATGCCAAGCTTGACGCACGCCTGTTTTGCCTTCGAAACTGCGCGCGGCACCATAACAGGAGGACAACGCGCCATGGGAAAACGGGATGACCTGATCGAGAAATACGCGGCCGACCTGCGTGAGAAATGCGGGATGGAGCCGGACATGGACCTTCTGCGCAAGGTCACCATCGGCTGCGGCCCGGCGATCTACAACGATGACGCGTCCACCGTGGCCGCCAGCGACACGGAAGAGCTCAACCGTATCCGCGAGAACTTCCTGATGAAGAAGCTGGGCCTGCCCGACAACGACAGCCTGATGGGCGGCATCCAGGAGGTCATCCGCATCTATGGCCGCGAGAACCGCAACAAGTATCGCGCCGTGGTCTACTACATGCTGACCAAGCATTTCGGCCGCGAAGCCGCCTATTCCTGAGCCCCCCTGCGCGGGGGCGCACTGGCCCCCGGGGGAACCGCCCCTAGATCCCGCCTCAGCAATGGGGCGGGACGTGCATGAAGGACGCAATCCGGGGATGGTTTTTCGAGGGTGACGACCCCATGCCGTGGCGCGAGGTGGCGATCACCACGCTGGCCGTGGCGGTGCCGCCCGTTCTTGCCATCCTTGCCTTCGGCCGCATGGGCGCTGTGGCCTTCATCGCCTCGCTGGCCGCGCACCTGTCGGCCAAGGACGAGGGCGTCCTGACCGGCACCGTCGTGTCATTGGTGCTGGTCATTTCGGGACTGCTGAGCCTCGGTGATCCAGACCTGGCGCTGCTCACCGCTGCCTCACTGGGAATAATGACCGGCATCTGCGGGTTGCGCGGCATGGCGCGCCCACCCCTGCGCGCGCTGATCACCTGGACCGTCTTCACCAGCCCGATTCTGCCTGCGACCGAAAAACCGCTGCTGTTCGCGCTGTTCATCCTCGCCATGGTCTGGAGCCTGGGCGTCACCCACGTCTTCGGCCAGAGCCGCACCACCGGCGACGAGGACCAGGAGAGCGCCGAGTACGCGCTGGTCTTCGGCATCGCCTTCGCCGTGGGGCTGACGCTCTCGGTCTATATCGGCGGGCGGTATTTCGGCGATCACGGGTTCTGGTTTCCGCTGACCTTCGTGGTGCTGTGCCTGCCGCCGCACGGGCGGCTGTTCCGGCGCACCCTGAAGCGGACCGTGGGCACCGTGCTGGGCACCGCCGCCGCGGTCGCCGTCGCGCTGGTCAGCGAGGCGACGTGGCTGGTGGTGACGCTGGGCGCTGTCAGCCTGCCGCTGGCCTTTCGGATGCTGCCCTATAGCTACACCATCTTCACCGCGATGCTGACGATCTGCGTGCTGGAGCTTCTGGCGCTGGTCTCGCCCGTCAGCACCCTGGCGGCGGAACGGCTGTACACGATGGCGGCCGCGGCGGCGATGACCTACGCGCTGGGCATCGTGGGCTACGGCGTCCTGATGATCCTGAAGCCCGACGCGGCCAAGACCCTGCGCGAGGGCTAGAGCCCGCCCAGGTCGCGTATCAACTCCCATTCCCCGGGCGTCACGGGCTGCACCGACAGGCGGGAATTCTTCACCAGCACCATGTCGGCCAGCCGGTCGTCGGCCTTGATCTGGTCCAGTGTCACGGGCGTCGGCAGCGGCTCGACCGCCTTGATGTCCACGCATTCCCAGCGGTCGTCGTCGGTGGTGCTGTCGGGATGCGCCGTGGCGATGACCTCGACGATGCCCACGACAGCACGTTCCTTCTGCGAGTGGTAGAAGAAGCCCAGGTCGCCCACCGCCATCTCGCGCATGAAGTTGCGCGCCTGGTAATTGCGCACGCCGTCCCATTCCTCGCCCGCGTCGCCCTTGGCGACCTGGTCGTCCCACGACCAGGTCGAGGGTTCCGATTTGAACAGCCAGTAGCTCATGCCTTCGCCCCCTTGCGGCCGCTGCCCAGCATGGGCGCGGCCTCGGTATCCAGCGGCCAGCGCGGGCGCGCGGCCAGGCTCATGTCGTCGGTCTGCCCCAGGCGGAGGCGTTCGATCCCCGCCCAGGCGATCATCGCCGCGTTGTCGGTGCAAAGCGCCAAAGGCGGCGCGGTGAAGGCGATGCCCCGTTCTGCGCAAAGGTCGCTCAGCCCGGCCCGGATCGCGCCGTTGGCCGCCACGCCCCCGGCCACGGCGAAGGCGGTGGCCTCGGGCATCAGGTCCAGCGCGCGGCGCGACTTGGCCACCAGGATATCGGCCACCGCCGCCTGGAACGACGCGCAGATGTCGTCGCGGGTGGACGCGGGCAGGGTGCCGTCGACCAGCGCCGCGTCGCGGGCGCGCAGCACGGCGGTTTTCAGCCCCGAGAAGGACATGTCGCAGCCGTCCCGGTCCAGCAGGGGCCGGGGCAGGGTGATGACATCGCTGCCACGCGCCGCCGCCCGCTCGACCTCGGGGCCGCCGGGCTGGGGCAGGGACAGGGCCTTCGCGATCTTGTCGAAGGCCTCGCCCGGTGCGTCGTCGATGGTGCCGCCCAGCCGGGTGAACCTGTCGGCGGCCGTCACGCGCAGGAACTGGCAATGCCCGCCCGAGACCAGCAGCATGAGATACGGGAACGCCAGCCCGTCGGTCAGCCGGGGCGTCAGCGCGTGGCCGGCCAGGTGGTTCACGCCGATGATCGGCAGGCCCAGTGCGGCGGCGAAACCCTTGGCGCACATCACGCCCGCCATCACCCCGCCGATGAGGCCCGGGCCCGCGGTCACCGCCACGCCGTCCAGGTCACGCGGCCCGAGATCGGCGGCCGCCAGCGCGCGCTCGATGGCGAGGTCCAGTTTCTCCACGTGGGCGCGGGCGGCGATCTCGGGCACCACGCCGCCGAAGGCCGCGTGCAGGTCGGCCTGCCCGAAGACCACGTTCGACAGGATCTCGGGCGGCTGGCCGGGGGCGTGCCGCACAACGGCCGCGCCGGTGTCGTCGCAGCTGCTTTCGATGCCGAGAATGGTGAGCGTCGTGTCCATGCCGGCCTGTTGCCTTGGAAGTCGCCCGGGCCTACCACTTGGCCCTGCAGCCGTCCATTGTGAAGGAGCCGCGCCATCCCCGCGCCGCCGCTTGTCCTTTCGCGTCCGCGCCCGGCCGCCCTGAGATTCGCCCGCACGGTACGCGGCCTGGGTTTCGGGGGGCCGATCCTGTTCGCGCCCGTGCTGGAGATCGTGCCGATGGCGCCCGGAGACCTGCCGGGGGGCGATCTGGTCTTCACCTCCGAACACGGGGCCATCCGCGCCGCCGCACTGGGCCTGCGGGACCGGCGCGCCTTTGCCGTGGGACCACGCACCGGGGCGGTGGCGCGCGCGCTGGGATTCGACTGCGCCGACGGACCGGGGCAGGCCGCTGAACTGCCGGAATGGCTGATGACGCAGGGCGCCGGGCCGATCCTGCACCTGCACGGCCAACACGTCACCGGCGACCTGGCGGGCGCACTGCGGGAGCTTGGCGTGCTGGCCGAGGCCCGCGTCGTCTATGACCAGGTCTCGCGCGCGCCCGGTGCCGCCGCGATCCGCGCGGCGTCCGGGCCGGGTGCGATCCTGCCGTTGTTCTCCGCGCGCACGGCACGCCTGTTGGCGGACGGATTGGAGCAGGTGGACGACAGCGCGCAGGTGCTTTCGATCAGTTCGGCGGTCGCGCGGGCTTGGCCTTTGGGCGGTGTGCAACATATTGCATCAACGCCCGATGCGGCGGGGATGGCGGCTCTGGTGGCCGCCCTTGTTGCACCGGCAGTGGAACGCTAAGGTCGCGTGACGCTTTGGAAAGCAGGAACAGCCGACCCGTCCGGGCGGCGAGAAGGTGGGAAGACGTTGGCATGACCGAGGCAAAGACCGAAAGCACCGACACGACCCGGGGCGGCGCCGAAGACACCAAGGCCGACCCCACGACCGAGACGACCGCGACCACGACGCCCGAGACGCGGAGCACCGGCAACGATGACAGCCGGGCCGCCCACGAAACCAGCCGCACCCCGTTCGCCACGCTTTTCCTTGGGGGTTTCATCGCCGCCGCGCTGGGATACGGCGCGGCCTATTACGGTGAATTCGGCCTGTTCGGCGCTGGCGAGGACGAAGCGCTGGTCGAGGTTGTCGCCGCGCAGGAAGCCCGGATCGACGCGATCGAGGCGGCGCTGGGCGCCCCCGACGAGGTGACCGAGCGGCTGGACGCCTCGGATGCCGGGCTGACCGAATTGCAGCAGAATTTCGGGTCGCTGGCCCAGAACATCGATTCGCTGGATGAGCGCATCGGCGGGGTCGAGGCCGGTCTCGCCGGTCTTGCGCCGGGCGAAGACGCCGAGGGTCAGACCGCCGGCGTGGACCTGTCTATGATCGAAGACCTCACCGACGCGCAGAATTCGATCCAGGGGCAGCTGTCCCAGCGGATCGACGAGCTTGCCGCGCAGGTCGCGGCGCTCGAGCCGGGGGCGAGCACCGACAGCGTCGCCGCGTTGGAACAGCGGCTGGCCGACCTTTCGGCCCAGGTCGACGCACAGTCCGAGGCCATCGCCGGCGCCGAGACCGCCGCCGAGACCGAGACCCGCCGCATCGCTGCGCAGGCCGCGATCAGCGAGATGCGCGCCGCCATCGAAAGCGGTGCGCCCTTCGCCGATGCCGTGGGCGCCTTCGAGGACGCGAGCGGCCAGGACGTGCCCGAGGCGCTCAGCGCGCCCGCCGGTCAAGGCGTGGCCACCCTGTCGTCGTTGCAGGACAGTTTCGACGCCGCCGCGCGCGACGGTCTGGACGCCTCGCTGGCCGTGACGGCCGGCGACGGCGCACTGTCGCGCATCGGTGCGTTCGTGAAGGCGCAGACCGGTGCCCGCGCGCTGAGCGAGCAAGAGGGCAGCGGCCCCGACGCGGTTCTGAGCCGCGCCCAGGCCCGCCTGAACGAGGGCGATCTTCGGGCCGCGCTGACCGAGCTCGACGCGCTGCCCCAGGAGGGTCGCGATGCCATGTCCGACTGGATCGCCCGCGCCGAGACCCGGCTGCGCGCCAGCGCCGCGCTGGCCGACCTGTCGCCGACTTCCAACGCTAACTGAGGACGATCGTCATGCTGTGGTCCCTTCTGAAGGTCGTTCTGTTCTTCTGTGCCGTCGCCGCCCTGACCTGGGGCGCGGGCCAGTTGCTGAATGCAGATGGCGCCATCCGCGTCGCCGTCGCCAATACCGAATTCACGCTCGGGCCGCTTCAGGCGGCCATCGCGCTGATCCTGCTGATCGTCGCGGTCTGGATCGTGTTGAAGATCATCAGCCTGCTGGTCGCGATCCTGCGGTTCCTGAACGGCGACGAGACGGCGCTGAGCCGCCATTTCTCGCGCAACCGCGAGCAGAAGGGCCTTGCCGCTCTGGGCGACGCCCTGCTGGCGCTGGCCTCGGGCGAAGGCAAGGAGGCGCAGGCCAAGGCCGCGCGGGCGCAGAAATACCTGGATCGCCCCGAGCTGACCAACCTGCTGGTGGCCCAGGGCGCCGAGATGACCGGCGACCGCGCCACAGCCGAGCGTGTCTACAAGGAATTGCTGGCCGAGGATCGCACCCGCTTCGTCGGCGTGCGCGGCCTGCTGAAGCAGAAGCTCCAAGACGGCGACACCGACACCGCGCTTGCGCTGGCCGAAAAGGCCTTCGCGCTGAAGCCCAAGCACGCCGAGACGCAGGATACCCTGCTGCGGCTGCAAGCGGGCAAGCATGACTGGGCCGGGGCGCGCAAGACACTGGGCGCCAAGCTGAAATACGGAACCCTGCCGCGCGACGTTCACAAGCGGCGCGACGCCGTGCTGGCCCTGTCCGAGGCGAAGGACCTTCTGGCCGAGGACAGCACGATCTCGGTCCGCGAGAACGCGATCGAGGCCAACCGCCTGTCGCCCGACCTGATCCCGGCGGCCGTCATGGCCGCGCGGGGCTACATCAGGAACAACCAGACCCGTTACGCGACCCGGGTGCTGAAGAAGGCCTGGGAGGCACAGCCGCATCCCGACCTCGCCGCGGCCTTCGCCGACATCTCGCCCGACGAGACGACGGGCGAGCGCGTGCGCCGCTTCGGCACCCTGACGCGGTTGAAGCCCGACCACCCGGAAACCAAGATGCTGCTGGCCGAGCTGCACATCGCCAACGAGGACTTCCCGGCCGCACGTCGCGCGCTGGGGGACCTGGCGACCTCTCACCCGACGACGCGGTCGATCACCATCATGGCCGCGATCGAGCGGGGCGAGGGCGCCGATGATGCGATCGTGCGCGGCTGGCTTGCCCGTGCCGTGACGGCGCCGCGCGGCCCGCAATGGGTCTGCGACAACTGCCAGACGGTGCACGGCGAATGGGAGCCCGTCTGCGGCAATTGCGGTGCGTTCGACACGCTCAGCTGGACGGAACCCAAGGCCGGGTCGATCTCGGTGCCGAAACAGGCCGAGATGCTACCCTTGGTCGTTGCCGGCGGGTCGCCCAGCAGCGACATCGTGATCCCCGACGCGCAGGAAGAGTCCGCGACGACGACCACCCCGTCCGAGCCGCCGATCCCGTCCGAGCCCGCGCCGGCCGCCGAACCGAAGGCCGAGGAGAAGCCCGCGGCCGAGCCGGCCCCCGAGCCCGCGCCGAAGCCCGATCCCAAGGTCCAGCCGGTCGGCGCCGACGAGACGCCCGAGGCCACGGCGGTGCCCGAAGCCGAGGTCATCGTGCCCCAGGACCAGCGCGACGAGGAAAACGCCCGCCGCCCCTGAATTGCCCTTCCACCGCCGCGGTATCCTTGTTACAGACCGCGCCGGTGGACGCCGCTGTAGCTCAGCTGGTAGAGCACGTCATTCGTAATGATGGGGTCGGGGGTTCGAGTCCCTTCAGCGGCACCACCCGTTTTCACTGAAAATTCTCGGAAGCTGGATCGGCCGAATTCCGATCACTTTTACCGCCGCGCCGCCTGACGAGGGTGCGGCTCGCGCTATGCTCTCCCGCAACCCGCCGCACGCGCCAAGGAGAGCTGTCATGTCCACCACCTTCACCGTCAACGGCCGCGAGGTCACAGTCGACGCAGACCCGGACACGCCGCTTCTGTGGGTGCTGCGCGACGAGCTTGGGCTGACCGGCACCAAGTTCGGCTGCGGCATCGCGGCCTGCGGGGCCTGTACCGTGATGCTGGACGGCATGTCGCGCCGGTCCTGCGTCACGCCCCTGTCGACGCTGGACGGCGCGCGGGTCGAGACCATCGAAGGCGTCACCGGCCCCGAGGCCGAGGTGGTCCAGGCGGCCTGGGTCGATATCAACGTCCCGCAATGCGGATACTGCCAGTCGGGGCAGGTCATGGCGGCCACGTCGCTGCTGCAGATGATCCCCAAGCCCACGGACGAGGAGATCGACAACGCCATGGCCGGCAACATCTGCCGCTGTGCAACTTACGTTCGCATCCGCCAGGCCATCCGCCAGGCCTCGGACAACCTGGAGGCCTGATCATGCTGCCGCACATCGCCAAAGCCGCCCCCCGTGTCGCGACCACGCGCCGGGGTTTCCTTGCCGGGGCCACCGGCCTTGTCATCGCCACCCATCTGCCGGGCAAGTCCCGCGCCCAGGCCGCCCGCGTCGTGACCGAAGGCATTCGGCGCAGCTTGCGCCGAATGCCTTCGTGCGCGTGGCGCCGGACAACACCGTGACCGTTCTGGTCAAGCATATCGAGATCGGCCAGGGCGCGAATACCGGCCTGCCGGTGCTGGTCGCCGAAGAGATGGACGCCGACTGGTCCCAGGTCCGGGCCGAGGCCGCACCCGAGGACGTGACGCTCTACAAGAACCTGGCCTTCGGGATCCAGGGCACGGGCGGCTCCACCGGCCTGTCCAACAGCTACATGCAGATGCGCGAGGCCGGGGCCGCCGCGCGGGCGATGCTGGTCGATGCCGCCGGCCGCCGCTGGGGTGTGCCCGCGACCGAGATCACCGTCTCGAAGGGCGTGGTCAGCCACGAGCGGTCGGGCAACAGCGCCACGTTCGGCGAGCTGGCCGAAGAAGCGATGGAAAGCGAGATACCGGTCGGCGTGCAGCTGAAGGATCCCGCCGATTTCACGCTGGTGGGCACGAAGGTCACGCGCACCGACTCGGCCGCCAAGTCCACGGGACAGGCGACCTTTGCGCTGGATATCTACCGCGATGGGATGAAGACCGTCGCCCTGCTGCACCCGCCGCAATTCGGCGCAACGGTGGTGACGGTCGATGACAGCGCCGCCATGCAGGTCGCCGGCGTCCGCCAGGTGGCGCAGGTGCCCAGCGGCGTGGCCGTCATCGCCGACAATACCTTCGCCGCGCTGAAGGGTCGTGACGCCCTGAGCGTCGAGTGGGACACCAGCAGCGCCGAGACCCGCAGCAGCGCCCAGATCGCCGAGGCCTTCCGCGCCCAGGCGCAGCCCGGCGCCGGCACCCAGGTCGAGGGCAACGGCGATATCGACGATGCGCTGGCCGGGGCTGACCGCACCTTCGAGGCGGAATACCTGTTCCCCTATCTCGCCCACGCGTCGATGGAGCCGCTGGACGGCGTGATCGAGGTGAAGGACGGCGAGGTCGACGCCTGGATCGGGTCGCAGTTCCCGACCGCCGACAATCAGACCATCGCCGGTGTCCTGGGCCTGTCGCCCGAACAGGTACGCGTGCACACGATGTTCGCCGGCGGCTCGTTCGGGCGCCGCGCAACGCAGGGATCCCATTTCGCGGCCGAGCTCGCCAACGTCGCCAAGGCGGGTGGCGACGGCGCCTACAAGCTGATGTGGACGCGCGAGAACGACATGCGCGGCGGCTATTACCGCCCGCTGACCGTGCACAAGCTGCGCGCCGGTCTCGACGCCGAGGGCAACATCACCGGCTGGGACAATCTTGTCGTGAACCAGTCGATCATGATGGGCACGCCGATGGAGGCGATGGCCGTGCAGAACGGTCTCGATCCCACGTCCTACGAGGGGTCGAACGACCTGCCCTATGGCTTCCCGGCCCACCGGCTGAGCTGGGCGCGGGGCGAGGCGGGCGTGCCGGTCCTGTGGTGGCGTTCGGTCGGGCACACGCACACGGCCTACGCGGTCGAGACGTTCCTGGACGAGCTGCTCGAAGCCGGCGGCAAGGACGCGGTCGAGGGGCGTCTTGCCTTGATGAAGGACGAACGCCCCCGCGACGCGGCGGTCCTGCGGCGGGTGGCCGAGATGGCCGACTGGTCGGGGCCCGGCACCGGCGACACGCGCTTCGGCGTCGCCTATGCCCGCAGCTTCGGCAGCTACGTGGCCCAGATCGCCGAGGTCGAGGATCGCAACGGCGTGCCCCATGTGCGCCGGGTCTGGTGTGCCGTGGATTGCGGTGTGGCCGTGACGCCCGACGTGATCGCCGCCCAGATGGAAGGCGGCATCGGTTACGGCCTGGGCCACGCGCTGTATTCGCAGATCACGCTGGACGACACGGGCCGCGTGCGCGAATCCAACTTCGACACCTATCGCAGCCTGCGCCTGTCCGAGATGCCGCAGATCGAGGTTTCGGTCATGGACAGCACCGCCAACCCCACCGGCGTGGGCGAACCGGGCCTGCCGCCGATCGCCCCGGCCGTGGCGAACGCCTGGCGCAGCCTCACCGGCGTGTCGCGCCGTGACCTGCCCTTCGTAAATCGTATGTCCTGAAAGGAATGACCATGAAACCGATCGGGACGCTTGCCCTGGCCGCGCTGCTGGCCGCCGGGCCCGTTTTCGCCGAAAGCCACCAACCCGAGATCGCGACCGAGCTTCAGCCCGTCTCGGCCTTCGAGGATATCGAGAACGACGACGAACGGGCCTCGGCGCTGTTCACCGAGATGGCGAAGGTGCTGCAACACCCGCGCTGCCTGAACTGCCACCCGGTCGAGGGGGGCCCGCTGCAAGGCGACGATATGCAGCCGCACGATCCGCCCGTGGTGCGCGGCGCGGGCGGCATGGGGGCCATCGGGATGCAGTGCAACACCTGCCACGGGGCCGAGAACGTCGCCTTTACCGGCGCCCAAGGCTCGATCCCCGGCCATTCGCCCTGGATGCTGGCACCGCTTTCCATGGGCTGGATCGGCTTGACCGTCCCCGAGATCTGCGCCCAGCTGAAGGACCCCGAGCGTAACGGCAATCGCGACCTGGCCGCCATCCACGAGCACAACGCCGAGGATGGTCTGGTCGGTTGGGGCTGGCATCCGGGCGAGGGCCGCACGCCGGTGCCGGGCACGCAGGAGCAGTTCGGCGAGCTGACCCAGGCCTGGATCGACGCGGGCGCGGGCTGCCCGAGCTGAGTTAGCCGTCCGAAGTTTTTGAAGCGGGCCGCCAACGGGCGGCCCGTTTTCTTTTGAGCGATGTCCGGGACTCGCTTTCGCGTGCCCCGAAGCTTTGCCTACAGCGCCAGTTCCGGCGTGAGACCCGTCTTCTCCAGCGCCCAGGCGGCGGCCCAGACGCCGTCGCGCCGGGTCAGCATCAGGTAGTTGCGTTGCGCGCAGTAGATCCCCGGACGACCGGGCAGCGCGCGCAGACGGATCGGGTGGCCTTTCAAGGGCGCTTCGCCGAACCGGGCCAGCGTGCCCAGCCCGCGCGCGAAGGCCGTGGGCGGCGCGGGATGCGAAATGCCCGAGGCCACGAGCTGATGCAGCGGCCCGCTCGCGGCATCCATCGTGCCGCGCGTGGCCAGGTGGATCTCGCCCGACAGGACCGTCACCGGCGTCTCGGGCCGCTCGTGCCGGTCGAGGATCAGGCGCAGGAACCGCTGCCATTCGGCCCGGTGGGTGCGGCTTTGCCACTGGTCGCGCAGGTCATCCTCGTATTTTTCCATCCGGTGCGTGAGGCCCATCAGCCGCTCGACGATCGACAGCCGCGGCCCCAGGGCGGGGACCGATGACAGCAGGAACAGGTGCCCCGTCGGAGCGCCGGTGATCGCGTCGGTCACGTCATGCCAGGTTGCGTCGTCCATGACCCGTTCGGGCCGCCGGGTGGAGCGCAGGTCGGGCGCAACGAAGCTGACGCCCGGCGCATCCACGCGCCACGACAGGTGCCCCGACCCGGTGGCGACCGGGGGCTGCTCATCGGGCGCGCAGCCCATCTGGAACATCAGGAACGATTCGCGCGCGACCTCGAACAGGGTGCGGCCCACGTCGCTGTCCAGGATGTCCTCGGGCAGCGATCCCCAGCCGTCGCAGATGTCGTGGTCGTCCCACATGGACAGGCTGGGCACGCGCGCGGCGACCGCGGCATAGCCCGCCTGCGCCGACTGGAAGGCATAGCGCAGGAAGAACGCGCGGCGGAGCGCTTCGCGCAGGTCGGCCAGCGTGGAGGCCGACTGGGGGCGGGTGTCGATGTCGGGCCAGTCGCGGCTGATCGGATGCGCCTCGGTCACCTCGTCGGCATAGATCTGGTCGCCGCCCTGGAGCAGCAGGTGCAGCGGCGCGCGGTCGTTGCGTTCAGCCAGCTGGCGCCACATGGCGTTGCGGCTGGCCTCGGGGCGGTCGAGATCGCCATGCTCCTGCCCGTTGCACGAGGTGTAGGCCACGTTCAGGTCGCCGCCCCAGCGGGTGTTCACGCGGTATTCGCGCCCGTCGATCTGGTAGCTTGCGGCCGGATCCGCGGGCAGGCGGAAATCGTATCGCCACATGGTCGCCCCCGCCGCACCGCCCAGCCGCACGGGGTCGACCTGCGTGCCATCGGCCTCCAGCACCGGGGGCTTCCTGCCGTCGTGGCGGACCAGTGTCGCGGCGAGGGTCACGCCCCGTTCGTCGACCTTGCGCAGGTGCAGCATCGGAAGGGTGTCGGGGGCACGGTCTGGCAACATCGCCCTGAGATAAGCCCCCCGCGCCCGCCCGCAAGTGCGCTTGAACCGGCGGTGATCTGGTATACCATTTGCCGGGAAACCGAGGAGGACAAGATGGCAGACAAACCGACAGTCGGCTTTATCGGCGTGGGCTACATGGGCCACGGCATGGCCAAGAATATCCTGCAGGGCGGCTATCCCATGCAGATCAAGGGCAACCGCAACCGCACCCCCGTCGACAGCCTTGTCGGGATGGGCGCGACCGAGGCCGATACGCCCAAGTCCATGGCCGAGGCTTGCGACATCATCCATATCTGCCTGTCGAATTCCCCCCAGGTGGAAGAGATCATCCGGGGCGAGGACGGCATCCTCGCGTCGGGCAAGAAGGGCCTGATCGTGGTGGACTGCACCACCGCCGATCCCGGCTCGACCGACGCGCTGGCGGCAGAGCTGGCCGAGGCGGGCATGACCATGGTGGACGCGCCGCTGGGCCGCACCCCGAAGGAAGCCGAGGAAGGCACGCTGGACGCCATGGTGGGCTGCGACGACGCGACCTTCGAGACGTTGAAGCCGGTGATCGAATGCTGGGCCGGCACCATCAACCATATCGGCCCCGTGGGCAGTGCGCACCGGATGAAGCTGATCATGAACTTCATCGCCATGGGCTACGGCGCGCTTTTCGCCGAGGCGCTGAGCCTCGGGGCGAAGTCCGGTATCTCGCCCCAGACCATCCGCAAGGTCATCGGCGAAAGCCGCATGTCCAACGGGTTCTTCGAGACGTTCATGTCCTACGCCGTCGACCGCAATCGCGAGGCGCACAAGTTCACCATCACCAACGCGCTGAAGGACGTGACCTATGTCGCCTCGATGGCGCAGGGGGCGGGGGTGATGAACCCCATCGGCGCGGCCACGCGGAACTACTACGCCCATGTCGCCGCGCTGGGGCAGGGGGCGGATTACGTGCCCATGGTCGCCGACCACGTGGCCCGTCTGAACGGGCTGGACCTGGCCGACGAGGTCAAGAAGGGCGAGAAATAAGCGCCGGGCTGGCCGGGGTCAGTGGGCCCCGGCCTTGTCCTTGGTGCCGAAAAGGCCGCTGACGGTCTTCACCACCGGCACCAGGATCGCGCCCAGGATCAAACCGATGACACCGTCGAGGAACGCCGTCACCGCCCATTCGACAGCACCGCGATAGCCCGACAGCGCATCGCCCGCGGCGACCGCCAGGTCGTGGATGATGTCGTAGGGCAGGTGCCAGCCCATCTCGTGCAGGCCGTGGACGATGATGTTGCCGCCGACCCACACCATGGCGGCGGTCCCGATGACCACCAGCGCCTTCATGATCCACGGCATCGCCTTCACGATGAACCGGCCCAGCGACCGCGTCACCGACAGCCGCCCCTTCGCGGCCATGGCGACGCCGGCGTCGTCGGCCTTCACGATGACCGCCACCGCCCCGTAAACCGCCACGGTGATCAGGATTCCCGCCGCGCCCAGTACCAGCGCCACGCGCCACAGGCCCATATCCTCGGGCAGGGACGACAGCACGATGGTCATGATCTCGGCCGACAGGATGAAATCCGTCTTGACCGCGCCCTTGACCTTCTTCTCCTCGAGATGCGCGTCGGCCATCTTTTCCTTCACCAGGTCCTCGGCGTGATGATCGGCCGGGTTGATGGCGTGAAGCACCTTCTCGGCGCCCTCGAAACACAGGTAGGCGCCGCCCAGCATCAGAAGCGGCGGGATCGCCCAGGGCGCGAAGACCGACAGCAGCAGGGCGATGGGCAGCAGGATGACGATCTTGTTGAAGAACGACCCCTTGGCGATCTTCCAGACGATCGGGATCTCGCGGTCGGCGGAAAAGCCGTGGACGTATTTCGGGGTGACCGCGGCGTCGTCGATCACGGCGCCCGCGGCCTTGGACGACGCCTTGACCGCCTGCCCCATGACATCGTCGACCGAAGCCGCCGCCACCTTCGCGATGGCCGCCACGTCGTCCAGTAGCGCGATCAGACCGCTCATCCGGCGTCCTCCTTTGCCTGCTCCGGGGTGACATAGCACCGCAGGGCGGCCGCGCAATGCGAGGGCCGGTACGGCGGGCCAGGTGGCTTGGGGCGATCAGCCCGGCTTGCGCGCCCATCCCATGTAGATGACGGCGGTCGTGGGCACGCGGCCGAAGACCGGATCCAGCCGCTTGTTTAACCTGCGCGGCCCCAGCCCGGTCGTCTCGCGCGGCGCGAGCCCAGCCCGTTTCAGCAGGGTGTCGAGCTCGGCGGGCTTGATGAACATATCGGGGTCGTGGGTGCCCTTGGGCAGGATGCGCAGCACGTCCTCGGCCATGGTGATCGCCGCCAGGCGCGACACGGGGTTGCGGTTGAGCGTGTCGAACAGGAACAGCCCGTCCGGGCGCAGCACGCGCGCCACCTCGCGCAGGGTCTGCTCGACGCTTTCCACGTGCTCCAGCACGTCGACGCAGACCACCGCGTCGAAGGCGCCGTCGTCGTAGGGCAGCGCCTCGCCCTTGCCCACGTCATAGCGGATGTCGCGCCCGCCCTGCTCGGCGTGTTGCCGCGCGGCCTTGATCGAGTCTTCGGCCGGGTCGATGCCCGTGACGCGCGCACCGCGATCGTCCAGCGCCTCGGCCATGAAGCCCCCGGCGCAGCCCAGGTCCAGCACCTGCTTGCCCTGCCAATCGATCAGCCGGTCGAACCACGACAGACGCCCCGGCACCATGTTCTTTAGGGTGCGCACCCAGCGGATGTCGTCCGACCACCATTGCCGGGCGAAATCGTCGTAGATCTGCAGGTTGTTGCGTTTCGTTTCGGCCATGTCCGCCCCTTCGATCCTTCGCCGCACAGATAGCGCGGGTTGCGCCACACCCAAGCCATGCAATGACCTTATTCGGTTAGCCCCCGGTTCATCGCTGCGACCGTAGATCCGTCTTCGGGATTTAAGGGGGTGACACCATGGCATCGAACGCGCCGATCATAATCAAACGCAAGAAGAAGGGCGGCGGCGACGGCCATCACGGCGGTGCCTGGAAGGTGGCCTATGCCGATTTCGTCACGGCGATGATGGCCTTCTTCATGCTGATGTGGCTGCTGAACGCCACGACCGAGACCCAGCGCAACGGGCTGGCCGACTATTTCAACCCGGCCATCCCCATTGCGAAGCTCTCGGGCGGGGGCGATGGCGTGTTCGGCGGGGACGACGTGGCGTCGAACGACCAGTTCGTGGGACGCGCCGGGGGCGCACAGGTGGTGCAGTCGTCCGGCGCAGGTGCGGGGCAGGGCGCCGAGGCGGCGCTGTCTGACGCGCTGGGCGACGTGAAGGATCAGCTCGACGCCAATTCCGGGGAATCGACCGTCGCCGACGACCTGCTACAGCATATCGACGTGCGCATCACCGACGAGGGCCTGATCGTCGACATGTTCGACCTCCCCGGCGCGCCGCTGTTCGAGCCCGAGCGCGATACGCCCACAGCGCTGGGCCGCGAGCTGATCGCGGTGGTCTCGGACATCTTCCGCCTGGCCGAGAACCGGGTCGCCGTGAACGGCCATGTCCGCGCCCAGCCCGTCGTTCGGGTGGAACGGGCGGAATGGGACCTGTCAGCGGCCCGGGCCCAGAAGACGCGCATCCTGATGACCGGAAACGCGATCCCGGCCGATCGCATCGCCCGCATCGGCGGCTTTGCCGACCGGAACCGGCTGCACAAGGCGCCGACCGATCCGCGCAACAACCGGATCGAGCTCATCCTGCTGCGCTGACCTGCGTTAGCGGCCTGTTAAGCCCGGTCGGCTAACCCTTCCTCAAAGACGACGCGGTGACATCAGAAAGGCGCACCCCATGACGATCTCTTCCTCCCTCGCCGCCGGGGTCTCCGGCCTGAACGCGAACGCCCAGCGGTTGGCCAGCATTTCGGACAATATCGCGAACTCGGCGACCATGGGCTACAAGCGGGTCGAGACCGACTTCCACGCCATGGTCCTCGAAAGCGGCAATGCAAGCCGGTTCAACGCGGGCGGCGTGCGCAGTTCGACCGCGCGGCTCATCGACGAACGTGGCCAGTTGCAGACCACGCAGAACGCCACCGACATTGCGATGAATGGACGGGGGTTCCTGCCCGTCTCGCGGCAAGCGGCGCTGTCCCAGCAGGGCGAACTGCCGCTGTCGCTTATGACCACGGGATCGTTCCGACCCGACGATAGCGGCATCCTGACCGACCCCGTGGGAAATGTCCTGCTGGGCTGGCCGGCCCGGCAGGACGGCAGCTTCCCGTCCTTCCCGCGTGACAGCACCGACGGGCTGGAGCCGATCAACATCTTCCACAACCAGTACTCGGCCAATCCCACGACCGAGATGACGATGCATGTGAACCTGCCCTCGGACGACAGCGCGCCCGGCGCCAGCGGCGATCCGTATGACATCACCCTGGAATACTTCGGCAACCTTGGTCAGAAGGAGTCGCTGAATGTCGTTTTCACCCCGACCGTGGGTGGCGCGGCCCCGTCGAACCAATGGACCATGCAGGTGACCGACAGTGGCAGTGCCGGCGCCGTCATCGCCGAGTACACGCTGGACTTCAACACGGGCAACCCGGGCGGCGGCACCATGGCGTCGGTCACGGCGGTGACCGGCAATGCGTATGATCCGGCGACCGGTACGGTGGACCTGACGACCGGCGGCGGGACGGTTTCGCTCGACATCGGGCGACTGAACGAGAACTCGGCCATCACCCAGCTGGACTCGGTCTTCGCCCCCTCGTCGCTGTCGAAGAACGGCACGTCTGTCGGAACGCTCCTTGGCGTGGAGATCGACCCGAGCGGCATCGTCAGCGCCGTCTACGATTCGGGGTTCACCCGGTCGATCTACCAGGTGCCGATCATCGATGTCGCCAATCCCAATGGTCTCAAATCCGGAGATGGCCAGACCTACTCGGTGACCGGTGATAGCGGCGACATGTTCCTGTGGGATGCCGGCGAAGGGCCGGTGGGTGAGACCGTGGGCTATACCCGTGAAGCCAGCACCACTGACGTGGCGAACGAGCTGACGACCCTGATCCAGACCCAACGCGCCTATTCGTCGAACGCCAAGATCATCCAGACGGTGGATGAGATGCTGCAGGAAACCACCAACCTCAAGCGCTGAGCGGCGCCGATCCCCTAGAAAATCGACGGGAGCCCCCAATTGGCCATTTCGAATGCATTGAACAACGCCATATCGGGCCTCGGCGCGGCCGGGCGCAGCGCGCAGGTCGTGTCGTCGAACATCGCCAACGCCCTGACACCCGGCTATGGCAAGCGCGAGGTCGACCTGGCCAGCCGGGCCCTCACCGGCGGAGTGACCGTGGCCGGGGTCACGCGCGCTTCGGATCCCGCGCTGCTTGCCGAACGCCGTGCATCGGATGCGGCCGTGGCCGGCGGCGACAGCAAGGTAACCGGCCTGCAACGATTGGCCGATGCCATGGGAGAGCCCGGCTCGCCGCAATCCATCCCGGGTCGCGTCGCGGCTCTGTCTGGGCTCTTGACCGAGGCGGCCAGCCAGCCCGCATCGCAGCCGCGGCTGAACGCGCTGCTCGACGGCGCGCGCGCCCTCGCCGGCAGCCTCAACGCGGCCTCCGAAACGGTGCAATCAGTCCGGCTCGACGCTGACAGGTCGATCTCCGCGCAGGTTGATCGTCTCAACACCAGCCTCGTCCGCGTGGATACACTGAATGGCGACATCCTGCGCGCCCGCGTGCAGGGCAACGACGTGAACGGCCTTCTGGACGCCCGCCAGGCCGAGATCGACAGTATTGCCGGGATCGTCCCGCTGCGGGAACTGCCGCGCCCGAACGGCGGCGTGGCGCTGATCACCACGGGCGGCGCTTTGCTGCTGGATGACCGACCGGCCGAGATCGGGTTTTCGCAGGCGGGCGCGATGTCGCCCGGCGATGCGCTGGGCGGGTCATTGTCGGGTCTGAGCATCAACGGCCTACCCATCGACATGACGCGCAACTCGGGCCGGATGGCGGGTGGATCCCTGCAGGCCGCCTTCGACTTGCGCGATCGCACCGGGGTCGCCGCACAGGCGCAGCTGGACGGGCTGGCGCGCGAGCTGATCGCACGCGTCTCTGCCGCCGGTGTGGACCCGACGGTCGCCGCCGGTGCACCGGCCTTGTTCACCGACGCAGGCGCGGCATTTGCCCCCGCCAACGAAGTTGGCCTCGCCGGACGTGTGGCTCTGAACGCGGCGGCGGATCCCGCGCAGGGCGGCGCCGTCTGGCGGCTCCGCGACGGGCTGGGCGCAGCCGCGCCGGGCCCGCAGGGAGACGCGCGACTTCTGAACGCGCTGGGCGCGGCGCTCGGCGCCTCACAACCTGCCGCGTCGGCTGCGCTTGGAACCGGATCCTTCAGTCTCGGCGGGCAGGCCGACCAGGTCGCGTCGAGCCAGGGATCGTCCCTGTTCCGGGCCGAGCAGGATCGAACATTTGCGCTGTCCCGGTCGTCTGAACTGATCGCCCGCGAGCTCGAGCAGGGGGTCGATACCGATGCCGAACTGCAAACCCTTTTGTTGGTCGAACAGATTTACACCGCCAATACCAGGGTGATCCAGGCCGCCGACTCGATGTTGCAGCAACTTCTGGAGATCTGACCTTGCCTTTCTCATCCATTGGCGACCTGGCCCAGACTTTCGTGACCCGCCGCGCCAACACCCGGCTGACGTCCGAGCTCTCCAAGCTGGGGACCGAACTGACCACTGGCCTCAAGCGCGACAAGGGCACCGCCCTTTCGGGCGATCTGGGGATGCTCACCGCGCTCGAACGCAGCGTGACCGAAATCGCCGCCCTCAGCAGCGCGGCGAAGGAAGCCAAGGTCTTCGCCGACGCCACCGAGGCTCGCTTGGGCCGTATCCAGGACCGGGTACAGGATCTTGGGACGAAAGCGATCCTGTCCCAGGGCGGCGTCGGCGGCAATGTCGAACCCGCCGTCATCGCCGCGGCACAAGACGCCTTCGCGACGACCGTGTCGTCAATGAACGCGACGGGGGTGGGCCGCTTCCTGTTCTCGGGAACGGCGACCGGAACCCCCCCGCTTCGGGACGCCGATGCGATCCTGGCCGACCTGGCAGCGGCCGTCGCCGGGGCTCCCGACGCGGCCAGCTTCAATGCGGCGGTTGATGCCTATTTCGGCCCCGGGGGCGGATATGAGACGACCGATTACCAAGGCACGACCCAGGACCTCGCGCCGCAAAGGGTCAGCCAGGATGAAGCGGTCGACCTTGGCCTTCGGGCCGACTCCTCTGTCTTCCGGGATACTCTTGCCAACATCGCGAGGATCGCACTTCTCGACGGCGGCGCCTTCGTTGGAGCCCCGGCCGAACGTCAGACTATAATCGACACCGCGATCGGCGGGCTGCGCGTCGCGGGCAACGCACTGACCCGTGAACGGTCGGTGGTTGGCAGCGCGCAGGGCCTGATCGACCGCGCGATCACCCGGAACGCCTCCGAAACAACGGCGCTTGATCAGACCCGCATCAGCCTCATAGGAGCCGATCCCTATGAAACCGCGACACGGATCGAGCAGACGCAGGTCCAACTCGAATCTCTCTACACATTGACCGCGCGCCTATCGCGCCTGAACCTGGCGAACTTCCTGTGATGCGCTGGCTTGAGATAACATGCGCGGTCTTGATCCTCGGCCTGACCGCCGCCTCGGCATCGCCGGTACGGATCAAGGACCTGGTGGAGTTCGATGGCGTCAGGGGCAACGACTTGCTGGGCTACGGCCTGGTGGTCGGGCTGAATGGCACCGGAGATGGGTTGCGCAATTCCCCCTTCACCGAAGAGATCATGGCCAGCATGCTGGAACGGCTGGGCGTAAACGTCACCGGCGAACAGTTTCGCCCCAACAACGTTGCGGCTGTGCTGGTGACCGCGGTCTTGCCGCCCTTCGCCCGCGCCGGCAGCCAGATCGACGTGACCGTGTCAGCTATCGGCGACGCCAGTTCGCTGCTTGGTGGCACCCTTGTCATGACCCCGTTGAATGCTGCGGACGGCCAGATTTACGCGGTGGCGCAGGGCACCATCATCGCCGGTGGCGCCACGGCCGAGGGTGACGCGGCCACTGTCACCCAAGGCGTGCCGACCTCCGGGGCAGTGCCGGCCGGCGCACGCGTTGAACGCGAGATCGACTTCGACTTCGGCTCGCTGACCCGCGTGCGGCTGGCCTTGCGGACCCCCGACTTCACCACGGCGGCCCGGATCGAACAGGCGATCAACGCGGATTTGAACCGCGGGGTCGCGATCATGCTGGACGCGGGAACGGTCGAGGTCGATATCGCCGCGACGCGGGCCCGCTCACCCGCCCACGCGCTGGGCCGGATCGAGAATATCCGGGTCGAGCCCGAGCGGCGTGCGCGCGTGGTGGTGGACCAGAGATCGGGCACCATCGTCATGGGATCGGACGTACGGATCAGCCAGGTGGCCGTCAGCCAGGGTGGCCTGACCATCCGCGTCGAGGAAGCACCGGTCGCGGTCCAGCCGAACCCCTTCGCGCCGGGTGAGACGGTTGTCGTACCCCGCACCAATGTCGGGATCGAGGACGAGGCGGGGATAGGGCTGGCCGTCGTGCCGGATGGGACATCCCTGTCCGAGGTGGTGGCCGGCCTGAATGCGCTGGGCGTGGCGCCGCGCGACATGATCGACATCCTGAAGACGATCAAGTCCGCCGGCGCGCTGCATGCCGAACTCGTGGTGCAATGAGGGGTCGATGTGACGGGAGACTTGGTGGAACCGGAGCTCAGTTTTCTTGCCGCAGGGGAGCATCGGGTCGTGTCCCCGATTGAGCGATCTGCGCGGCGATGTGGTCGGCCACCACGCCCGGCGCCTCTTCGGGCACCAGATGGCCGTAGGGGCCCAGCTCCAGGACCTGACCGCGGGAGGCCAGCCGCGCCGCCTTGCGAGACACTTCAGGTGATACGGTCCGATCGGCGTCGCCAACCAGCAGGACGAGCGCGCCGGTCCAATCGCGCAGCAACGACGGAAGGCCTGCGGTCGACCATTGCGCCATCATGTCGAGCGTGCCGCGCAGGTGCTGGGGGTCGGCCAGGAGACGCGCGTAGATGTCGAGGCTCTCTTGGGGCAGGCGCGACCCGGTGCTTCCCATGATCTGGCTAAGGCGCGCCGGGCTGCGCGCCACGCGCGACAGCGCGGCGCCGATGCCGGGGGTCGCCGCCATGGCACGGGCGGCCATGGGAAACGCCCAGGCGGCTGCACCCTGGAACCCGTCCAGCGCAGGGTTCACACCGATGAGTCCGTCCACGCGGTCGGGCGCCTGCGCACCCATGTGCACGGCCAGCGCGCCGCCCGCCGAGTGTCCGACGATCCAGCGGGGCCGCGCGCCGAGCCAGTCCATGAGCCGCCACAGATCCTCGGCCATGGTGACCGGACGGCTGCGTTGCCGTGTCCCGGGCCGGGTGAAGCCATGGCCCGGCAGGTCGGGCGCGATGACGCGGAAATCCTTGGCGAGGAGCGGCATGACCCCCGCCCAACCATGGCACGTGCCGCCCGTTCCGTGCAGCAACAACAGGTCCGGACCGTCGCCCATGACCTGCACGTGCCAGTCATGGGGTCGGCAGCGAACGCGGCGCGAGGCCGCCCGGTTCGGCCAGTCCCGCGCGTCGCGCGCCCAATCCACGTTCAGCCGTCCAGAAGGGGCGCCACCGTTCGGGACAGGCTGGCGGCGTCGGCGCGGGGCAACGGGACGTAGCTGGCCGCCGCGCGCTCGGCCAGCGTGGCGAGGGTGGGGCTGGGCCGCCGCCCGGTATCAATGACGATCCCGCCCGGCAGGCCGCGCCCCGCGCGCGTGGCGGCGGTCAGGGCGTCGTCCTGGGCACGCTGCCGGTCGGGCCGCCCGTCGAGGTCTATATTGGCGCGCCCGTCCGTGAGCAGCGCCAGCGACGGTGTCAGCCCGCGCCGCGCGGCTATCTGCGCAAGATCGCAGGCGGTGGAAACCCCGGCGGCCAGCGGGGTGCCACCGCCGCCCGGCAAGGCGGCGAGCCGTTTCTTGGTCTGCACGAGCGAACGGGTGGGCGGCAGCAGCACCTCGGCCGCCTTGCCGCGGAAGGCCACCAGCGCCACGTGATCGCGCCGGGCGTAGGCTTGTGCCAGCAACAGCTCGATCGCGCCCTTCGCCTCGGCCAGCCGCGCCACGGCCTGCGAGCCGGACGCGTCGACGCAGAAGATCAGCAGCCGCTCGGTCCGCTCCTCGAAGCGCTGGATGCGGAAATCGGCGGGCCGCAGGTGAACCAAGCGGGGGACCTGCGCGGTGCGGGCGCGGATGGTCTGCCATGGGGCAGCCGCGCGGAGGGTGGCCACGAGATCCAGCCGCGCGGCATCGCCCGGCCGACCGGGTCGCGCGGGCAGGGGACGCCCCCGCCGGTGGCCGCGCTGGGCCGCGCCGGTGCCGCCGGAGCCCTTGGCGGCCCGCGCGCGGCGCCCCTCGGCAAGGCTGCGGAGCAGATCAGTCGGCAATTGCGCGCGGGCCGCGGCGACGAGTAGCTCGGCCGGCAGGCTGTCGGATGGCGCGTCGGTGCTGTCATCCGCGGCGGCGCTGTCGCGCTCCTCGGGCGGCGGCGTGTCGTCCTCGGCCGTCTCGTCGGTGTCTTCCGTCTGGGGCAGCGGCGTGCCGCGATGGGCGAGGCACAACGCCACCGCCCGCGCGAGGTGATCCTCGGTGACCGTAGCCGCGCCGTCCAACGCCGCGAGGCCCCGCGCCGTGCGGGCGGCAAGAAGGGGGGCGCGCATCCCGTCGATGGCGAGGGCGGCTGCGGTTTCGACCAGCGCGCGGACCTGGTCGGGTGCGAGCGTCACGTCCGGCCCCTGCATCGCCGCGCCTCCGGGCGACACGGTGTCGAGATCGTCCAGCGCATCGTGGCGCATATCGTCGAGATAAAGGAACAGCCCCAACCGGTCGGCGAGCGCAGCCGGCAGGCCCTCGTCCTCGGCGGCGCCCTCGTCGAGGCAGACTAGCACCAGGCCGCCGTCATCGACCGCCTGCGCCAGCCGCGCGGCGCGGGCCGGGTCCAGGCGTTCGGCCCCCGTCACGATGACCAGCCCGCCGTCTTCAAGAATGCCGGGCCGGGACACGACCTGCCCCGCCGACAGGGTCGCGGCAAGGTCGATTCCACCGCTCAACGCGTCTTCCGGGGTTTGCGGACCGATGCGGCGGGCGCCGAGCGGTTCGAGCGCGGCCAGTACCGCGTCGCGCACCGGGCCCGGCCGCGCGCGAAGCCACAGACCGCCAAGCCCGGCACCGTCCAGCGCCAGCAGCCGCAGCGCATCGCGGATCCGTCGCGGTGTCATTCCGCCGCGACGCGGACCGGGCCCAGCGTGTCGGCTACGATACGTTCGACCCGGGCGGCGCTGCCCGATTCGTCCATGGGATCGCGGCGCAGGCGATGGCCCAGGGCCATGGCGGCGACCCGGCGCAGATGTTCGCGCTCGACGGTCCCGGCGCCCTCGAATGCGGCGGCGGCGCGGGCGGCCTTCAGCAGCGTGAGCTCGCCCCGCAGCCCGTCGGACCCGAGTGCGATGCAAAGGGCGGCGCAATCGGTCAGCGTGTTCTCGGGCGTCGACACCTTGGGCAATGCCTTGCGCGCGGCGAGGATATCCTGCCGCAGCTGGGCGTCCTGCGGCTTCCACAGCTTCAGGAACCCGCGCGGATCGCGATCGAAGGCGTCGCGGCGGCGCATGACCTCGACCCGTGTGTCGATATCGTGGGGCGATGTCACCTCGACCGACAGGCCGAACCGGTCCAGAAGCTGCGGGCGCAGCTCGCCTTCCTCGGGGTTGCCCGAGCCCACGAGCACGAAGCGCGCGGGATGGCGGATCGAAAGACCCTCGCGCTCGACCAGGTTCTCGCCAGATTGCGCCACGTCGAGCAGCAGGTCGACGATGTGATCCTCGAGCAGGTTCACCTCGTCGATATACAGGTATCCGCGGTTCGCCTTCGCCAGCAGGCCGGGCTGGAACGCCTTCTCGCCCTTGGTCAGCGCGCGTTCGATATCCAGCGCGCCGGTCACGCGGTCGTCCGAGACGCCCAGCGGCAGGTCGACCACCGGGGTCGGGCGGCTGACGATGCGGGTGTCTTCGACCGCGGTCCAATCGGGGCAATCGGCCTTCCGGGGGCTATTCACCGGGCAGCCCGCCACGCATCGGATGGGTGGCAGCAGTGCGGCCAGCGCGCGCACGGCGGTGGACTTGCCGGTGCCCCGGTCGCCGAAGACCAGAACGCCGCCGATGGACGGATCAACCGCGGTCAGCACCATGGCGTGTTTCATGGCTTCCTGGCCGACGATGGCGGAAAAGGGAAAGGGTTGGCTCATGCGGCCTGTCCTTCGGTTGGGAGGGGTCGGGCGGCCTGCCAGTGGCCGCATGTGTCGATGACGCGGAACCGCGCGTAAAGCTCTTCCGCGAACCAGTCGCCGTCCCGCACCGCGCGGATGGCGCGGGCATGGGGCCCGTCCGCCCGGGCGAAGGCCGCCATCGAGGCGGCGTTGGGCCAGACGGAAAAGGTGATCTGGTGCAGGAACGGAATCTCGCCGATGCCGATCTTGAACGCCACGTTGGGATCGGCGCCGATCACGTCGGAGATCGCGGGCGCCTGGTCCCAGAACCGCAGCAGGTGGCGCGGCCGGATCGTCGCCCGGGTCAGCGCGGCCAGCGGTCCACCCGGGTCGGGCGATGCGCTGAAGGGCGTGCGCCGCGACCATTCCCCCCGCACCGAGGTCGGGCGCAGGAACAGGGTCCAATCTTCCGAGGCGCGATCGCGCCAGCGCCGGAACACGGGCGTGTCGCGCAGGCGGATCCGCGCGGTGGCGGCATCGGGCCAGACCGCCAGAATCGCCCAGACGGCGGTTTCGGGGCGTGGCGTGAACCCTTCGCCGCTGCCCGACCCGCAGAGCTTCCAGAACTGGCAGTCGGGAACACGGGACAGTGGCAGACGTGAGGCACCCATCTGCGCGAACGCCCAAAGGCGCGCGGAAACCGTGTCAAAACGGTGGATGGACAGGGTCACGGTCTGGATGGGGCGCCCTCCGCAAGCGGCCACGAAGTGTAAATCTAGTCTGACAGATATCTGATCACTTGCAAAGCGCGCGGCGTGATACAGCTGATTGTCAGGCAAAGTTGACATCTATAGGCTGTAACCATGCGCAGTACATCGAAACCCAGTGATCCAAGCCACGCCGTCGTCATCGGCGCGGGTCTGGGCGGCCTGGCCGCGGCCATGCGGCTGGGGGCCAAGGGCTATCGTGTCACGGTGCTGGACCGGCTCGACAGCCCCGGGGGCCGCGGCTCGGCCCTGCACGAGGAAGGGCACCGATTCGATCTCGGGCCCACCATCGTCACCGTGCCGCAGCTGTTCCGCGAGCTCTGGTCCGATTGCGGACGCGACTTCGACGCCGACGTCGATCTGCGCAGCCTCGATCCGTTCTACCAGATCCGCTGGCCCGACGGGTCGACCTTCACCGCGCGGCAGGACACCGACGCCATGCGCGACGAGGTCGCCCGCCTGTCGCCCGGTGACGTCGCGGGCTACGAGCGATTCCTGGAAGACAGCGAGGCGCGGTACCAGTTCGGGTTCGAGGACCTTGGGCGCCGGTCGATGCACCGGCTGCGCGACCTGGTCGCGGTGCTGCCGAAATTCGCGTGGCTGCGCGCCGACCGCTCCGTCGCCGCCCACGCCAAGCGGCGGTTCCGCGACCCGCGGCTGCAGATGGCGTTCAGCTTTCACCCGCTGTTCATCGGGGGCGATCCGTTCAACGTGACCTCAATGTATATCCTGGTCAGCCACCTCGAGAAGGAATTCGGGGTCCACTACGCCATCGGCGGTGTCGCCGCCATTGCCGAGGCGATGGTGCGGGTGATCGAGGACCAGGGCGGTCACGTGCGGCACGGGGCCGAGGTGGAAGAGATCGTGATCGAACGCGGCACGGCGAAGGGCGTGCGTCTGACCACGGGCGAAAGCATTGCGGCCGACCTCGTGATCTCGAACGCCGACGCGGGGCACACCTATGACCGGCTGCTTCGCAACCATGCCAAGCGGCGCTGGACCCCGGCCAGGACGAAATCGCGCCGCTGGTCCATGGGGCTTTACGTCTGGTATTTCGGCACGCGCGGCACGGCGGAGATGTGGGGCGACGTGGGCCACCACACCATCCTGAACGGCCCGCGCTACCAGGGGCTGGTGCGCGACATCTTCATCAAGGGGCAGCTGTCGCAGGACATGAGCCTGTATATCCACCGCCCCTCGGTCACCGATCCGACCGTGGCGCCCGCGGGCGACGACACGTTCTATGCCCTGTCGCCGGTGCCCCACCTTGGGTTCGACCATGCGGCCGACTGGGAGGCCGAGGCGGACCGGTACCAGGACCTGGTCGCCGCGCAGCTGGAGACCGTGATTCCCGGTTTCCGCGACCGCATCAGCGCGAGCCACGTGATGACGCCCAACGATTTCCGCGACCGCTACCTGTCGCCGCACGGATCGGGTTTTTCCATCGAGCCGCGCATCCTGCAATCGGCCTGGTTCCGGCCCCACAATGTCAGCGAAGAGGCGCGCGGGCTTTACCTGGTCGGCGCGGGCACCCACCCGGGCGCGGGGCTGCCCGGGGTGATCTCGTCGGCCGAGGTTCTGGGCAAGCTGGTCCCCGACGCCGCGCGCCCCGTTTCGCCGCCGATCCCCCAGAAGGTTGCCGCCGAATGATCGACCCCGACGACATGCAGCATTGCCGCGACGCGATCCGCCACGGGTCGCTGTCGTTCCACACCGCGTCGCGCATCCTGCCGGCCAAGGTGCGCGACCCGGCGCTGGCGCTCTATGCCTTTTGCCGGCTGGCCGACGACGCGGTGGACCTGGTCGACGACAAGGCCGCGTCGGTCCTGCGGCTGCGCGACCGGCTGGACCTGGCCTATGACGGGCGGCCGCTGAACGCGCCGGCCGACCGGGCCTTCGCCGCCGTCATCGCCGATTACGAGATGCCACGCGCCCTTCCCGATGCCCTGCTGGAAGGGCTGGCCTGGGACGCGCTGGGCCGGCGCTACGCGACCCTGTCCGAGCTGCATGACTACTGCGCCCGGGTGGCGGCGGCCGTGGGCGCGATGATGTGCGTGCTGATGCGGGTGCGCGATGCCGATGCGCTGGCCCGCGCCTGTGACCTGGGCGTGGCGATGCAGCTGACCAATATCGCCCGTGACGTGGGCGAGGATGCGCGCGCGCGGCGGATGTATCTGCCGACCGACTGGCTGGACGCGGCGCGGATCGACGCGGACGCCTTCTTCGTCGAACCGCTGCCCACCGACGCGGTGCGCGGCATGGTGCGGCGTCTGCTCGACCACGCCGACCGGCTGTACCTGCGGGCCGAGGCTGGCGTCGCCGCCCTGCCCATGGGCGCGCGCCCGGGCATCTTCGCGGCAAGGCACATCTACGCCGGCATCGGCACCGCCGTCCGGCGCAACGGGTGCGATTCGGTCAGTTGGCGCGGCCGCACGTCGCGGCGGCAGAAGGCGGGCTGGATGGGCCTGTCGATGTTGCGCGCGGGGATGACTGTGGCGATGCCGCGCTCGGCCGTGCTCTATGCCCGTCCCCTGCCCGAGGTGCAGTTCCTGGTCGATGCCGCTGCCCGGCAGCCGCGAGCAAGCGCGCCCTGGGGCGAAGGCCGCTCGGGCGCGCTGATCGGCGCATTCGCGCAGCTTGAACAGGTCGACCGCGTGCGATCCGGCCGCGCGGCAGGCTGAAACAGGCATTTCCTGAAAACTGGTCGGGCAGAGAGGATTCGAACCTCCGACCCCCTGCTCCCGAAGCAGGTGCGCTACCAGGCTGCGCTACTGCCCGACCGTGGGGGGCGGACTACTGCTTCGGCGGGCGCTTGGCAAGGGCCTGATAGCCGGGCGGCACCCGGTTCGCCTGGTTTCGCAGAAGCATGGCGATCCGGGGCACCGCCACGTTGTCGGTGCGGTGGCGATAGGCGGTGGCGGGCGTGGTCTGCGACCGGCCGCCTAGGCTTTCGCGCAGCACGATGTAGACGCCCGACGCGATGATGATGGCCGCGCCGATCCAGGTGGGCGTGTCGGGACGTTCGCCGAACAGCAGCGCGCCGAAGATCGCGGCCCAGATGATCTGGCTGTACTGCATGGGGGCGACCACCGCGGCCTCGCCGTTGCGGAAGGCCGCGATCATCAGCAGGCCCGCAAGAAACGCCAGGAGCGCGACACCCCCCGCCATACCCACGTGGAGCAGCGGCATGGGCTGGTAGACCAGCGGCATCATGGCGCCCGCCAGCACGAAGTTCGTCATCATCGGATAGAGCAGCAGGACCACCGGACGTTCGTCCTTGCCGATCTTGCGCACCACGACCGACGCGGTGGCCGAGCCGCACGCGGTCAGCAGCGCGGCGGCGTGGCCCAGCGTCAGTTCGTCGGCGTTCCACGGCCGCAGCACCACCAGCACGCCGATCAGCCCGGCCACCACCGCCGCCCAGCGATGGGCCCCGACCCGTTCCCCGAGGATCGGGATCGACAGCACCGTGATGATCAGCGGCGCCGCGAAGATCAGCGCATAGACCTGCGCCAGCGGCAGGTTCGAGAACGCGTAGAACGCGCCCATCAGGGCCGAGACACCCGCCAACGTGCGCAGCGCCGTCCACCAGGGGTGCACCGGGCGCAGCGTGCCCGAGACCGGGTCGCGCATCAGCATCACGGTAACCAGCGGGAATCCCAGCAGCACCGAGAAGAAGATGATCTGGAAGGACGAGTAGGTCGCCCCCAGCGCCTTCACCAGCACGTCGTGGGTGGCGAAGATCGCGTAGGCCAGCAGGGCGAAAAGCGGGCCTTTGATGGCGTGGGGCAGCGTGAAGGTCATGTCGTCTCAGAACGCCTGAACGCGCCACAGGTCAAGGGGGAACCGCCGCGCCCGGCGAACGCTGTCCTGCCAGATCGGAAAGGGACCGCCCATGGAAATCATCTACCTGCTGTTGCGCGCCGCCACGGGCGTCGCGCTTGTCGTGCTGCTCGCCCGCCTGAACGGCCTGCGCAGTTTCTCGAAGATGTCGGGCTTCGACTTCGCCATCACGGTTGCAACGGGCTCGGTCCTGGCGGCCGTCGTCACGGCGGACAAGATGCAGGCCTACCTGGTGGCCATGGGCGCACTGGTCGCCCTTTTCGTCGTTCAGCGCGCGTCGTCACAGGCGCGGTCGCGGAGCGATTCCTTCCACCAAGCCATCGACAACACGGCGCTTCTGTTGATGGAGAACGGCGAGATCCTGCAGCACAACATGCTGCGGGGCCGGGTCACCCACGATGACCTGATGGGCAAGCTGCGCGAGGCGAATGCCCTGCGCCTGGCCGATGTCCGCGCCGTGGTGCTCGAGGACACCGGCGACGTCAGTGTCCTGCACGGCGCGGATCAGGTCGACGATTGCCTGCTCGAGAATGTGCGCCGTTAGCCGGCGCCCAGCGCGGCGACGATGGCATCGCCCATTTCCGAGGTGGTGACGGGGTCCTTGCCGTCCTCGCCCAGCAGGTCGGCGGTGCGCAGGCCCTGCGCCAGCACCGCCTCGACCGCGCCTTCCAGCGCCATCGCGTCGTCGCCCCGGTCGAAGCTGTACCGCAGCGCCATGGCGAAGCTAAGGATACAGGCGATGGGGTTCGCCTTGCCCTGTCCCGCGATGTCGGGCGCCGAGCCGTGGACGGGCTCGTACAGCGCCTTGGGCCGACCGTTTTCCATCGGCGCGCCCAGCGAGGCCGAGGGCAGCATCCCGAGGCTGCCGGTCAGCATCGCGGCGGCGTCGGACAGCAGGTCGCCGAACAGGTTGTCGGTCACGATCACGTCGAACTGCTTGGGATTGCGGACCAGCTGCATGGCGCCGTTGTCGGCATACATGTGACTGAGCTCGACATCGGGGTAATCCTTGCCGACCTCGGTGGCGATCTGGCGCCAGAGCACGCCCGATTCCATCACGTTGGCCTTCTCCATCGAGCAGAGCTTCTTGCCCCGGCGCATGGCCAGCTCGAAGGCCGAGCGGCAGACGCGCTCGATCTCGGACTCGGTATAGCGCTGGGTGTTGATGCCCACGCGCTCGTTGCCTTCCTCGATGATGCCGCGCGGCTCGCCGAAATAGATGCCGCTGGTCAGTTCGCGCACGATGACGATGTCCAGCCCCGCGACCACGTCCTTCTTCAGCGAGCTGAAATCGGCCAGCGCGTCGAAGCACTGGGCCGGGCGCAGGTTGGCGAACAGGTCCATTTCCTTGCGCAGGCGAAGCAGGCCGCGCTCGGGCTTCACGCTGAAATCCAGGTCGTCGTATTTCGGGCCGCCCACGGCGCCCAGCAGCACGGCATCCACGCGCTGGGCCTGTGCCATGGTCTCGTCGGTCAGGGGCGTGCCGTGCTTGTCGTAGGCGCAGCCGCCCACGAGATCCTCGGTCACGTCGAAGGTCAGGTTGCGATGGGTGCCGAACCAGTCGATGACCTTGCGGACCTCGGCCATGACCTCGGGGCCGATGCCGTCGCCGGGAAGGATCAGAAGGGAAGGGTTCGGCATGGGTTACGCTCCGTCGCTATGGGTCCAGCGCGGGGTATAGCGGGGGCGTTGGGCCGTCAAGCGCGGGGCCCCGGGCGTGGTTAGGGCAGGGTGATGTCCGCCCAGACCAGGCGATGGCGCGGCCAGTCTTCGGCCGGCCCCAGATCGGCCGCCAGGGGGGTGCCCGGGGCGGGCCAGAGCACGCCGGCATCGCGCACCGTGATGTCTGTCGAGGGCAGAAGCACGCTCAGCCGCAGGTTGCCCGGGCCGTCCAGGTCCGCAGTGTCGAGCGACGGATCGCCCCGGTGGTCGGGGTCCGCGGCGGCCATGCCGCCGGCGCTGCGCGGGGCGGAATCCTGCACGCGCGGATCATCCAGAAGCGCGTTCACCGCTTCGGCGCGCCCCTCGCCATCCATCGGGTCGATATTGCCGAGACCCAGGATCACGAAAGGCGCGGGCGGCGCAGGGACATCCAGCGCGCCGTCCAGCAGGCGCAGCCACAGCGCCGTCTCGTCATGGGCGCGGCGACCGTTCAGATCCTCGGGTCCATCGAAGACCGGGGGTGTCGCGGACCAGGTCATCAAGTGCAGAACGGAGTCCTCGACCGTGATCGGAACGATCCAGTGGCCGGTGGAGGACAGCCGCCTTTGCGCGGCGGTTTCGGGGTCGGGGAAGGGAGCGTCTGGGGGTATGGCGCCGGGAAGATCGTCCCACAGCAGATCGGACAGATCGGTGGCGGCGCGGGCGTCGATGGGGAATCGCGACAGCACCGCCATGCCGCCCTGCCCGGCGAAGCGTCCGTAGCCCATCGCGTCGCGCGGGCCGCCCAGGCGGCCGTCGCCGTCCAGGTCCAGCCCCGTTGCGCGGCCGGAATTCGGCGGCAGGGCGAAGCGGTAGGGGTAGCCAGGCGCGCCGGCGTCGGTCGCGGTATCGGCCAGGGCATTCAGCGTGGCGGCGCCCGCGTCGTAGTCGACCCCCTGCAGAACCAGGATGTCGGGTGCGGCCTCGGCGATCATGCGCGCGACGGCCTGCGGGCGTGGGGCATCCTCGAGAATGTCGCGCAGCATCAGGCCGGGGCCGCGCGCGAAGAGATCGGTGTTGAAGGTGGCGATCCGCAAGTCGGTGGCGCCGGCCAGACCCGGCAGCGCGGCCAGCAGCAGCGCGGCGGACAGGTGGCCGATCAGGCGGATACCACGCCGCCCGAGGTGAGGGAGGACTGGCGCCGCCGCTCGTCGATCATCGTGGCGATCCGGGTCATGGCGATGCCGCGCATGAACAGCGAGGCCGGCAAGAAGGCCCAGGCCGAGATCACCCAGATCATCGTCTGCGGGTCCTGCAGGCTGATGCGGCCGAACTGGTCGGATGCTGTGCTGATGGCCACGGGCATGAGGAAGGGCAGCAGCAGGCCGAACAGCACGTTGATGCGTCCGTCGCGTTCCAGCCGGGTGACGACATCGCCGCCACGGGTCGGATCGAAGGTCGGAAGGTTGACCCAGACGTTGAAGCTGCCGCCTTTCAGCGGCCAGCTGCGACGCCCGAGGAGCAACACGAACACCGCCAGCGACAGCAGCGAGATCACGTGCGCCAGGCCCACGGCGCTGCGCACGAGCAACAGTTCGCGGACCGTCGCGTCGTCGGGCATGATCAGCACCAGCAGGCGCACCGGCGAATAGGGGAAGTCCATGGCGCGGCCGATGACATGGCCCACGATTTCCAGAAGGACGGTCAGCGAGTTCGGGTCGCTCTGCCCGCGCGCGATCAGGCTGATGGAGGCCACGGTCAGGAACAGCATGAGGAAGCGAATGCGATTGAACGGCGCAGCGTCGCGGAATTCGTAGAGGCAGGGATAGCGCGAGCCGTATTCGAACATGGTCAGGACGCCGGCGCAGATGGCGATGAACGCCACCGCCTGTGTCGTGTCGGCGGACACGACAGGCAGGATCAGCGATGGCGTCGCGATCAGCAACGCAACCATGACCCCGCGCAAAAGCGCGCCTGTTACCCGTGAGATCACTGTCTCATTACCCCATTCCGGACGCGACCGATACGATGCCGGGCGCTTGTTCCTACCATGGTCCGCATCTGCGTGCGGTATGCCTCAATCTTGCCCAATTTTTGCCCCACTTGCCGCTGGACGCGCAACGTCGGATCTTGGTTAACAGATCATTCGGGGCGGTTTCGTGGAATAACTGGTGCGACTTTGCATCAAATAAGGCACAAAAAAGGGGCCGACCGTAAGCCGACCCCTGCATCTTGTGGTTGTGCCTTGCCGACCTACAAGGGTCAGACCCAGGGACGCGCCTGCGACGCCTGCGCCTCGAACGTGTCGATCGCCGCGGCCTTTTCCAGGGTCAGGCCGATATCGTCCAGTCCCTCCATCAGGCAGTGCTTGCGGAAGCTGTCGACCTCGAAGGAAATCTGCTCGCCATCGGATGTCGTGATGGTCTGGCTTTCCAGATCGACCGTCATCCGGGCGTTCGACCCCTTCTCGGCGTCCTTCATCAGCAGGTCCACCTGCTCCTGCGGAAGCGCGACGGGCAGGAGGCCGTTCTTGAAGCAGTTGTTGAAGAAGATGTCGGCGAAGCTGGTCGAGATCACGCAGCGGATGCCGAAATCCTTGATGGCCCATGGCGCGTGCTCGCGCGACGAGCCGCAGCCGAAATTATCGCCCGCGACCAGGATTTCCGCGTCGCGGTAAGCCGGCTGGTTCAGGACGAAATCGGGGTTTTCGCTGCCGTCGTCGTTATACCGCATCTCGTCGAACAGGTTCACGCCCAGCCCCGACCGTTTGATGGTCTTCAGGAACTGCTTGGGGATGATCATGTCGGTGTCGATGTTGATCAGCGGCAGAGGCGCGGCAATGCCGGTCAGCTTTTCGAATTTTTCCATGGATTTGATCCTTATGCCGGTTCGGCCACGGGTTGCATGAGATCGCGTACGTCGGTCAGCCGACCGGTGACGGCGGCGGCGGCGGCCATGGCGGGGCTCATCAGGTGGGTGCGCCCACCGCGGCCCTGGCGACCCTCGAAGTTGCGGTTCGACGTGGCCGCGCAGCGTTCACCCGGGGAAAGCTGGTCGGGGTTCATGGCCAGGCACATGGAGCATCCCGCCATCCGCCATTCGAAGCCTGCGTCGCGGAAGATGTCCGCCAGGCCTTCCTCCTCGGCCTGCGCGCGGACGAGTCCCGAGCCCGGAACGACCATTGCGCGCTTCACGGCAATCTTCTTGCCCTTCAGGATCTCGGCCGCGGCGCGCAGGTCCTCGATCCGGCCGTTGGTGCAGGAGCCGATGAAAACCGTGTCGATCTCGATCTGGTTCAGCGGCGTTCCGGCGGTCAGGCCCATGTATTGCAGCGCGCGCTTGGCTGCGTCGACCTTGCCGCCCTGGAAGCTTTCGGGCGCGGGGACCTCGGCGGTGATGGGCAGGACGTCCTCGGGCGAGGTGCCCCAGGTGACCACGGGCGCGATGTCTTCGCCGCGGATGGTGATGACCTTGTCCCAATGGGCGTCGTCGTCGGACTTGAGCGTTTTCCACCAGTTCAGCGCGGCTTCCCATTGCGCACCCTTCGGCGCATGGGGGCGGCCCTGCACGTAGGCGAAGGTCTTCTCGTCCGGCGCGATCAGCCCGGCGCGGGCGCCGCCCTCGATCGCCATGTTGCAGACCGTCATGCGGCCTTCCATGGACAGGTCGCGGATCGCCTCGCCGCAATACTCGATGACATAGCCGGTGCCGCCGGCGGTGCCGGTGCGACCGATGACGGACAGGGTGATGTCCTTGGCCGTGACGCCGGGCGCGAGCTTGCCCGTGATCTCGACCTTCATGTTCTTGGACTTCTGCTGGATCAGAGTCTGGGTGGCCAGCACGTGCTCGACCTCCGAGGTGCCGATGCCGTGGGCGAGCGCGCCGAACGCGCCATGGGTCGCGGTGTGGCTGTCGCCGCAGACGACGGTCATGCCAGGCAGGGTCCAGCCTTGCTCGGGCCCGATGATGTGCACGATGCCCTGCCGCACGTCGCTGACCGGGTAGTAGTGAATGCCGAAATCCTTGGCGTTCTTGTCCAGCGCCTCGACTTGGATGCGGCTTTCGGGGTTTTCGATCCCCTTCTCGCGGCCCTCGGTCGTGGGCACGTTGTGGTCGGGAACGGCGATGGTCTGGCCCGGGGCGCGCACGGTGCGGCCAGCCAGGCGCAGGCCCTCGAAGGCCTGCGGGCTGGTGACCTCGTGGACCAGGTGTCGGTCGATATAAAGAAGGCTGGTGCCGTCCTCGGCCTCGTGGACCAGGTGAGCGTCCCAGATCTTGTCGTAAAGCGTCTTGCCGGACATGGCGTGTCCTCTGATTGGCGAATGTCTGTAGGTGGGTGCGGACGGGGCGCAGCCCTATAGGCGCGCCAGCACCGTCCGGGTGGCCCCGAAGAAACGTTCGCGCAGGCGGGTGCGGTCGCAAAGGTCGAAGACTCGGGTCATGGGCGCGGGTTTAGCCCAAGCCATGCGGCAAATAAAGCACCTCGCGCCCGGCCGGCTTGTCTTGTGATCGGGGCCTCGTCATTCTGCCGGGATGGACCAGGAATTCGCGGCGCTCAGGACCGCCTTCGTCGAGCTGTGGGATCTTGCCCAGCTGCAGTTTCAGAGCCTGCTGCTGCCCTCGCGCCTGTGGCAGATCGCAATCATCGTCGGCATGGTGGTCGCCGCCTGGACGCTGAACGCATGGTGCAGGCCGCGCATGCACGAATGGATGCGCGGGCTCGAGGGGCGGCCGAAATGGCAGCTGCGTCTTCTGCTGACAGTGAACAAGCGTCTGAAGCTGATCTTCTTCGTGGTGCTGATCTGGCTCGCCGTGTGGACGGTCCGCGCCTACACGCCATTCCCGTCGCGCAGCTATATCCTGGCACTGGCGGGGTCGCTCTCGCTGGCCTGGCTGGGGGTGGTCTTCGCCACGCGGCTGGTGCGCAACCCGGCCCTTCGCGTCGTTGTGCGCTGGGGCTTGTGGATCTACGTCACGCTTTACCTGCTGGGCGTCACCGAGGAGGTCGGCGCGGCGCTGGACGGCATTGCCTTCGGCTTCGGAGATTTTCGTCTGAGCCTGCTGACCCTGCTGAAGGCCGCCGTTCTTGTCAGCCTGCTGATGGTGGGCGCGCGGCTGGTGGCCACAAGCTCGGCCGAGCAGATCCGCCGCAACGAGAACATCAGCCCGTCCATGCGTGTGCTGATGGTCAAGGTCATGCAGATCCTGCTGTATGGCGCGGCGTTCTTCATCGCGCTGAAAGTCGTGGGCGTCGACCTGACCGGACTTGCGGTCCTTTCCGGCGCCATCGGGGTGGGGTTGGGCTTCGGTCTTCAGAAAGTGGTGTCGAACCTCGTTTCGGGCGTCATCATCCTGCTGGACAAGTCGATCAAGCCCGGCGACGTGATCTCGCTGGGCGAGACGTTCGGCTGGATCAACACGCTGGGCGCGCGGTACGCCTCGATTACGACCCGCGACGGCAAGGAATACCTGATTCCGAACGAGGACCTGATCACCGGACAGGTGGTGAACTGGTCGCATTCGAACAATTTCGTCCGGCTCGATATCTATTTCGGCACGGCGTACGGAGACGATCCGCACAAGGTCCGGAAGATCGCGATCGAGGCGGCGTCCGAGGTGAACCGCGTGCTGACCACGAAGCCGCCAGTCTGTCATATCGTCGGATTCGGCGACAGCTCGGTCGACTATATCCTGCGGTTCTGGATCACCGACCCGACCCAGGGCCTGACCAATATCCGCGGCAACGTCTACCTGGCGCTGTGGGATGCGTTCCAGGAGCACGGCATCTCGATCCCGTTCCCGCAGCGCGAGGTGAAAGTGCTGAACGACGCGGTGTCGATGGAGACGCGGGCCCTGGACTGACGGGCGCGGTGGGATCGATTACTTGTGGACCAGTGACGTTTTCGGCGCGAACGGCTTATCCAGTTGCCTCGCCGTGATCACGTCAGCCCGCGGGCTAACGTGGCTGGCAGGCGTCGCGCCAAGGTATTTCCGGACCAGTGATAGGGCGGGGCCGGGCGCGACAGGCTGGCGACTTGCAAGGGGGCGGCGCGGGCGCCATCTTCCGGTCATGTCCTGGCTCACACGTATCGCCGAACGCCTGATCGAAGCCTCCCGCGACGCGGGGGACCTGTCGCAGCTCGAAGGGGAAGGCGCGCGCCTCGCGATCGAGGAAAGCGGGCTGGACCCGATGGAAGAGGCGGGCATGAAGGTCATGAAGTCCGAAGGCGTCGTGCCACCCGAGGTCACGCTGTACCAGCGGGCGTCGCAGCAGCGCGCGGCCCTGGCCGCCGCCACGACCGAGGCCGAACGCCGCGCGGCCATGTCGGCCCTGTCGGAGACGCAGATGCGCCTGGCCATGATGTCCGAGCGGCGGCGCGGGCTGCGCTATTGATCCGGCGCGCCGGGCGCTAGGTTGCCGGGCATGGACTGGATGCTTTTCCTCATCTTCCTCGTGGGCTGCGGCGCGGCCGCCACCACGGGTGCCATGTTCCAGCCGGGGCAGTGGTACGACGCGCTGGCCAAGCCGCGCTGGACGCCGCCCGACTGGGTGTTTCCGGTCACGTGGACGGTGCTTTACCTCTGCATTGCCGCCGCAGCCGCACGGGTCGTCGTGCTGGACGGCAATGCCTACGCCATGGCGTTCTTCGCGGTGCAGCTTGCGTTCAACGTGCTCTGGACGCCAATCTTTTTCGGGCTGCACAGGATGAAGGCGGCGCTTCTGGTGATCGCCCTGCTCTGGGCGTCGGTGGCGGCGACGCTCTGGCAGTTCTGGCAGCTCGACTGGATCGCCGGCCTGCTGTTCGTGCCCTACCTGGTCTGGGTCAGCATCGCGACGGCGCTGAATTTCGAGGTCTGGCGCCTGAACCGGCACAACGCTCTCAGGACCTGAACCGCCAGCCCGCGCGCCGCGGGACGCGCACCGCCAGCATGGGCATCAGCCAGGGTCCGCGGAACCGGTCGAGGTCCAGCGCCTCGTGCACGCCGGTACTGGGTTCTCCCTCCACCACCGTTTCCACAGCCGCGCGCGTGTAGAACGGCGCGTCGAGCATCGGCAGCACCTGGCGCGGCGCCTGGCCTGCATCGCAGCGCGTTTCGCGCCGCACGGCCCAGAGAGACCGGGGCAGGCGCGCACGGGGCGGGGGCGTGTCCATCTCCACCACCGACCCATCCGCGCCGATCTTCAGGGCTGTGGCCCCGTGACTGCCATCGCGCAGCACCGCGTCGTAGAAGCAGGCGGCGCCGTCCTTCAGCGGATAGCGGCCCCAGGTCCAGTAGCTGAAATCGGTCTCGAGCGCCCGGGTGCCGAAATTGGCGTCGAAATAGCCGTGGCCCGACCATTGCCCCCGTTTGCCTAGGTCGACCTCGACCCGGCCCGAGGGCGCGAACGGGCGCCAGACATGGGCGCCGTCGGGGGTCAGCGCCAGTTCGACACCCGTGACCGCGTCGGGGGTCAGCGTGATCGTCCCGCGCACACGGCTGACCAGCGGAAGCGAGCTGACCTCGTCCATCGTGATGACCAGCTTGCCGTCGGTCCAGCGCATGGACGAGGGCCCGACCTCGAAAGTATCGGGCGACTGGCGCAGCGCGGCCCGGCCCCGGTCGGTCATGGTGAAGCGGCCGCCGGGACCGTAGGTGGCCACGTTGATGCAGCAGTGGTTTGCCGGATCGCGCCGCCCCGACCAGCGATACCAGGGCGAGAAGACCGAGCCGATGAAGCCGATTACCGACAGCGCCCGCGTCCCGTCATCGCTGAGCGCGTCCATGTACCACCAGGCATAGCCGTCGGGCGGAACCTCTAGGTCGAAATTCGGTCGCTCAGAATCGTCTCGGCCGCGTGCCGACCGGAGAGCGTCGCCATCGGCACCCCCGCCCCCGGATGCGCCCCGCCCCCCGCCAGGTAGAGACCCGGCACCCGGCTGCGCGCCGTCGGTCGCGCGAAGGCCGCCATCATCCCCTCGGGGGATCGCCCGTAAAGAGCACCGCCGCTGCCCGGAAACAGGCTTTCGAACCCGGCCGGCGTCGTCAGGGCCTCGGGCCCCGGTGGCGGATCGAAGCTCAGCCTGCGGTCCTTCAGTGTTTGAAACGTCCTTCGGTGACATTCTTCGAACTCCTGTTCCGGGCTGTCAGGCGCGGCGTTCACGATGATCTCGAACCGCTCGGGTGCGGGCGGCGCGGCACCCGTTCCGCGATCCTGTGCACAGACATAAAGGGTGGGGTCGCGGGGCGGCGCGCCGCGGGCGATGGCTTCGAACTCGGTGCGCGGGTCGCGCCCGAAGAACACGTTGTGATGGGCCAGGTCGCGACCGTGGGGCGTGGCGGCAAAGGACCAGACCTCGGCCGACAGGCTGCGCGGGGTGACGGCCTCGGGCGCGACGGCGTCCAGCACGCCGGTGCCCAGATGCCCGTGGGCCACCGCGCGCGGGTCGCCATTGAAGACGACCGCGTCGCATTTGAAGTGGTCGCCGTTCCCCATCGTTACGCCGCGCGCGCGCCCGCCGGATACGTCGATCTGGGCGACTTCGGCGTCATAGTGCAGCGCGACGCCTTGGTTTTGGGCGAGGTCTTCGATCGCGCGGGCCAGCGCGTGCATCCCGCCTTCGACGCGCCACACGCCCGCGGCCTCGGCCTGCCAGACCAGCGACAGAAGCGCGGGCGCGGTGTAGGGCGAGCCGCCGACATAGGTGGCGTAGCGCCCGAACAGCTGCCGCAGCCGGGGGTCGCTGAAATCGCGTGCCAGCCGCGCGGCGAGGCTCAGACCCGGCGCCATCGCCCCGATCAGGCGCGGGTTGCGCATGACCAGCCCGGTGACGGCCGCGCGATCGGGCACGGCGGTTTCGATCATCGGCGTCTCGAACGCGTCATAGAGCGCGCGGGTTCGGGTGCAGAAGGCGCGGAACTGCCCTGCCGCCCGGGCGCCCGCGAAGGCGCCGACGGCCTCGGCGCTCTGGTCGAGATCGGCGTGCAGATCCAGCTGGCTGCCATCGGGCCAGAAGTGCCGCGCCAAAAGCGGCTCGGGCACCAGCGTCACGTGGTCGTCCAGCCGCGCGCCGAGATCCTCGAACAGCGCGTCGAACACGTGGCGCAGGGTCAGGACCGTGGGTCCGGCGTCGACCGGCCCGGCGTCCGAGGGCACCTGCCGCATCTTGCCGCCCGGCGTTCCGGCCCGTTCCAGCAGGGTGACGGCGTGCCCGGCATGGGCCAGCCGGGCGGCGGCCGCGAGGCCGCCCATGCCGGCGCCGATGACGATGATGCGAGCGGATGCCATGTCCGAAACTTGACTCGGTTCCGCGCATGTGTCCAGATAAGTTGACAGTTTGGGGTATGGGTTCATGTCTCGAAATCCTGACAAGATAGGAGCCGTCATGCCGCTCACCGCCCGTATCGAAGCCGCCATTGCCGGGGCCGTGGCCACGGGGCAGGGCGGCGATGCGCCGTCGCGCCTGTCGTCCGCGCTGCACTATGCGACCGCGCCCGGCGGGGCCCGGATCCGGCCGACGATCCTGACCAGCGTCGCCATGGCCTGCGGTGACGACAGGCCCGCGCTGACCGACGCGGCCGCCGCCGCGCTGGAGCTCATTCACTGTGCCAGCCTCGTCCATGACGACATGCCGTGCTTCGACGACGCCGACACGCGGCGCGGCAAGGCATCGGTGCACCGCGCGTATTCCGAACCGCTGGCCCTGCTGACCGGCGACAGCCTGATCGTCATGGCGTTCGACACGCTGGCGCGGGCCGCGCCCGACGCGCCGCTGCGTGGGATCGGCCTGATCCGGCTCCTGTCCACCCGCACCGGGATGCCGCACGGCATATGCGCCGGGCAGGGTTGGGAGAGCGAGGCGCGCATCGACCTCAGGGCTTACCACCGCGCCAAGACCGGTGCGCTGTTCATCGCCGCAACGCAGATGGGCGCGCTGGCCGCCGGGGAAGAGCCCGAGCCATGGGAAGAGCTTGGCGCCCGCATCGGCGAGGCGTTCCAGGTGGCCGACGACCTGCGCGACGCGGTGATGGATGCCGGCACCTGCGGCAAGCCCGTGGGTCAGGACGACCTGCACGGCCGCCCGAACGCAGTGGCGGAACTGGGCGTCGAAGGGGCCATCGCGCGGCTCGAGGACATCCTGGGTGGTGCGATCGCGTCGATCCCGTCCTGCCCGGGCGAGGCCGCGCTGGCGGCCCTCGTGCGCCGTTACGCCGACAAGCTGGTGCCGCTGACCCAAACCGCGCAGGCGCGCTGAGCCCGTGGGACCGCTGGCCGACCCGCGCCGCGCCCGTGGCTGACCTGCCCTTGCCCGACAGCCCCCGCCGTGGATGGTTCGCGCCCGGATGGCGCAACCGGCTGATAGCCTCGCGCCCGTTCCAGCGCTGGGCGGCACGCTTTCCGCTCACGCGGTCGCATGTCAGGAACGAAGGCACCGCGATCTTCGACCTTGTTGCAGGATTCGCCACCAGTCAGGCCCTGCGTGCGCTGATCGAACTGCGCGTCCTGCACCTGCTGCGCGACGAGCCGCTGACGGCAGGGGACGCGGCAGCGCGCCTGTCGCTGCCGCCGCGCCGCGCCGAGGTCCTGCTGCGCGCCGGCGTGGCCATGGGGCTTTTGCGGCTGCGGCGCGGACGGTTCGTCACCGCTGCCCGTGGGGCCGCGCTGTTGGGCGTGCCGGGGCTGGAGGACATGATCCGCCACCACGACGTGCTTTACCGCGATCTCGCGGACCCCACGGCGTTCTTCCGGGGCGAGACCGAGCCCGAGCTGGCATCCTTCTGGCCCTATGTCTTCGGCGCGGGCGGCGATGTCAGCCCCGAGGACAGCGCGCGCTATTCCCGTCTCATGGCCGACAGCCAGGGGTTGGTGGCCGAGGATACACTCTCGCAGGTGGCCCTGTGCGGTATCCGCTGCCTGATGGATGTCGGCGGCGGCACGGGGGTGTTCCTGAGCCACGTGGCCCGCCGCGCGCCCGACCTGAAACTCATGCTCTTCGATCTGCCACCGGTATTGGAGGCGGCGCGGGAATCGCTGAGCCGGCAGGGCCTGTCGCAGCGGGTCGCCCTGCACCCCGGCAGCTTCAAGACCGACTCGCTTCCCGGGGAAGCGGACGCCATTTCGCTGGTGCGGGTGCTTTACGACCATGACGACGCGCAGGTGGCCGACCTGTTGTCGAAAGCGCGCGCCGCGCTGCCGTCCGGGGGGCGGCTGATCGTGTCCGAACCGATGACCGGGGGCGACCGGCCCCACGTGGCCGGCGACGTGTATTTCGCCCTCTATTGCATGGCGATGGGGACGGGGCGGGCGCGCTCGGGCGCCGAGATCGGGGCACTGATGGGGGCGGCGGGTTTCGTCGATATCCGGCCGGGCCGCGCCCATCGTCCTTTCGTCACGAGCACGATCACCGCACACCGCTCCTGAACAAACTGTCTAATTTATTTGACAGTCTTGAGTGTAAAGATACACTGACAGTCCAAGAGGTGTGGTCAATTCAGGCCGCAGTTTCAGGAAGACCGGGAGGGGTCAACTTGATCGACACCGCCGCCATCATCCTAGAGGGACCGCAGGCCATCGGCCTTGGCAGCATCCCCATTTCCGACCCGCAGGACGGTGACGTGGTGGTGGATATCGACTGGTCCGGCATCTCGACCGGCACCGAAAAACTCTTCTTCACAGGCAAGATGCCCCCGTTCCCTGGCATGGGATACCCGCTGGTCCCCGGATACGAATCGGTGGGCCACGTGGTCGAGGCGCGGCCCGGATCGGGCCTGCGCGCCGGTCAGGCCGTGTTTGTGCCCGGGGCCAACTGCTTCGGCGCGATTCGCGGGCTTTTCGGTGGTGCCGCGCGGCGAATCGTGACGGGCGCCGACCGCGTGACCCCGATCGATGAGTCGCTGGGGGCCGACGGGGCGCTCCTGGCGCTGGCCGCCACGGCGCGGCACGCGCTGGCTGGGCTTCGCACCGAACTGCCCGAGCTGATCGTGGGTCACGGCACCCTGGGCCGTCTGCTGGCACGCCTGACCATCGCCGCGGGCGGATGCCCGACGGTCTGGGAAATCGACGTAAGCCGCCGCGATGGCGCATCGGACTATCCGGTCATCGACCCGGCCGAGGATGCCCGCCGCGACTACACCACGATCTACGACGCCACCGGCCGCGCGGACCTGCTGCCCGAGCTGATCGGCCGCATCGCCAAGGGCGGCGAGATCGTCCTCGCCGGGTTCTACACCGACCCTATCAGCTTCGCCTTTCCGCCCGCCTTCATGAAGGAGGCGCGGCTGCGCGTCGCGGCGGAATGGACGCCCGACGACATGCAGGTGACGCACCGGTTGGTGCGCTCGGGCGCGCTGTCGCTGGACGGTCTCATCACCCACAGGCGCCCGGCGGCCGATGCCGTCCGCGCCTACCCGCAGGCCTTCGACGACCCGGCCTGCCTGAAAATGATACTCGACTGGAAGGACGTGGCATGAGCCTCGACGACGTTCCGAACCTCAAGAGCTATGACGCCAAGCTGAAGGACGAGGCGGCCGAGCCCACGCTGGAAGTGCCGCAGGCCGAGCCGACCTCGAAAACCCAGATCATCGCGATCTACGGCAAGGGCGGGATCGGCAAGTCGTTCACGCTGGCCAACTTGAGCCACATGATGGCCGAGCAGGGCAAGCGCGTGCTGCTGATCGGCTGCGACCCGAAATCGGACACCACGTCGCTGCTGTTCGGCGGCAAGGCCTGCCCGACGATCATCGAGACGTCGACCAAGAAGAAACTGGCCGGCGAGGAAGTGAAGATCGGCGATGTCTGCTTCAAGCGCGGCGGCGTTTTCGCCATGGAACTCGGCGGCCCCGAGGTCGGCCGCGGCTGCGGTGGGCGCGGCATCATCCACGGCTTCGAGCTGCTGGAGAAGCTGGGCTTCCACGACTGGGATTTCGACTACGTCCTGCTGGACTTCCTGGGCGACGTGGTCTGCGGCGGCTTCGGCCTGCCCATCGCGCGGGACATGGCACAGAAGGTGATCCTGGTCGGGTCCAACGATCTCCAGTCGCTTTACGTCGCCAACAACGTCTGCTCGGCGGTGGAGTATTTCCGCAGGCTGGGCGGCAATGTGGGCGTCGCGGGTCTGGTCATCAACAAGGACGACGGCTCGGGCGAGGCGCAGGCCTTTGCCAAGGCGGTGGACATCCCCGTGCTGGCCGCGATCCCGCAGGACGATGACCTGCGCAAGAAATCCGCGAACTACCAGATCGTCGGCACCGACAAGTCGCCCTGGGGCAGCCTGTTCGCCGAGCTGGCCGAGGCCGTGAGCGGCGCGCCCGGCTGTCGCCCCGCGCCCCTGGACCAGGACGGTCTGCTGGGCCTTTTCGACAGCAAGGACACCGGCGGCGACGTGGTGCTGGAGCCTGCGACCGACGCGGACATGCGCGGCAAGAAGGGCGCGGTGAAGCCGTCGCTCGAGGTGATCTACGACGAGGTCTGACGGCCGCCGGCCGGGGGCCAGCCCCCGGACCCCCGAGGTACTTGAAGAAAGATGATGACAGTTTGACGGACCAGAAAGTGACATATGACCGGTCGGACGAGGTCCAGGTGAGCGAGGGCACCGCACGCGGTGACGCGCCGGCCCTGGCCGTCGATCCCGGCGCGGGCGATGGCATGGGCTGTCACGCCGGTGCCGCCACGATGGAGGTCGCCGCGCGCGAGGCCGGGGCCAGCGACCTGCTGGACGGGTTCGCCGCCGACTATCCCAAGGGCCCCCACGACAAGCCGCAGAGCATGTGCCCCGCCTTCGGATCGCTGCGCGTGGGGCTGCGGATGCGCCGGGTCGCCACCGTGCTGTCGGGCTCGGCCTGCTGCGTCTACGGGCTGAGCTTCGTGAGCCATTTCTACGGCGCGCGGCGATCGGTGGGCTACGTGCCGTTCAACTCGGAAAGCCTGGTCACCGGCAAGCTGTTCGAGGACATCCGCGAGAGCGTTCACGAGATGGCCGACCCGGACCGCTATGACGCGATCGTGGTCACAAATCTCTGCGTGCCGACCGCATCGGGCGTGCCGCTGCGCCTTTTGCCAAAGGAAATCAACGGCGTACGCATCATCGGGATCGACGTGCCGGGCTTCGGCGTGCCCACCCATGCCGAGGCGAAGGATGTGCTGGCCGGCGCCATGCTGGACTATGCCCGGGCCGAGGTCGCGGCGGGGCCGGTGCCCGCGCCCGCAACGGGCCGCGACGACCGACCGACCGTGACGCTTCTGGGCGAGATGTTCCCGGCCGACCCGATGATGATCGGCGCGATGCTGGCCCCCATGGGCCTGGCCGCCGGACCCGTCGTGCCCTGCCGCGAGTGGCGCGAGCTTTACGCCGCGCTGGATTGTGGCGCGGTGGCCGCGGTGCACCCGTTCTACACCGCCGCGATGCGGTCGTTCGAGGCCGCCGGCCGCCCCATCGTGGGCAGCGCACCGGTGGGCCACGACGGCACCGCCCAGTGGCTGGCGTCCATCGGCGACGCTTTCGGGCTGCCCGCCGACCGGGTGGCCGCGGCGCAGAACGCTTTCCTGCCCGCGATCAAGGCGGCGCTGGAGGGCGCGAGAATTGACGGCACGATCACCCTGTCGGGCTACGAGGGCAGCGAGCTTCTGGTCGCGCGCCTGCTGATCGAGAGTGGCGCTCGGGTTCCATATGTCGGCACCGCCTGCGCCAAGACGGAACAGAGCCGCCAGGACCGCGAATGGCTTGAGGCCCATGGCGCGATGGTGAAATTCCGCGCCTCGCTCGAGGATGATCTCGCGGCGATGGAGGCGGTGCAGCCGGATCTCGCCATCGGCACGACGCCCGTGGTCCAGAAGGGCAAGGAACTGGGGATTCCCTCGCTTTACTTCACCAACCTGATTTCGGCACGGCCCCTCATGGGTCCCGCCGGCGCCGGATCGCTGGCGCAGGTGGTGAATGCCGCCATGGACAACCGCGACCGCATGGCGACGATGAAGGCCTTCTTCGAGGGCGTGGGCGGCGGCGACACGGCCGGCGTCTGGGAAGGCACGCCGAATATCCGCAAGGATTTCCGCGCCCAGAATCTCAAGAAGCTGGAAAAACAGGCCCGCGCCCGCAAGGCGGAGCAGATGATATGACCCGGTGCCTGCTTTTCATGTCGCGCGTCCATCGCACCCGGATCGGGGGGACTGGCCCATGCTGATCCAGGACCATGACCGCGCCGGCGGCTACTGGGGCGCCGTCTATGCCTTCTGCGCCGTGAAGGGATTGCAGGTGGTGATCGACGGCCCCGTGGGCTGCGAGAACCTGCCGGTCACGTCGGTGCTGCACTATACCGACGCGCTGCCCCCGCATGAATTACCCATCGTCGTCACCGGTCTTGGCGAGGACGAGATGGGATCGGGCACCGAAGACAGCATGAAACGGGCGTGGGATACGCTCGACCCGGCGCTTCCTGCGGTGGTCGTCACCGGCTCGATCGCCGAGATGATCGGCGGCGGCGTCACGCCCCAGGGCACCAACATCCAGCGGTTCCTGCCCCGCACCATCGACGAGGACCAGTGGGAAGCCGCCGACCGCGCGATGACGTGGCTGTTTACCGAATTCGGCCAGACCAAGGGCCGGATGCCTCCCGAGAGGAAGCGCGAAGAGGGCGCCAAGCCGCGGGTCAACATCCTCGGGCCCATGTACGGCACCTTCAACATGCCATCGGACCTGGCCGAGATCCGGCGCCTGGTCGAAGGCATCGGCGCCGAGGTCAACATGGTCATGCCCTTGGGCGCGCACCTGGCCGAGATGCGCAACCTGGTGAACGCGGACGTCAATATCTGCATGTATCGCGAGTTCGGGCGCGGCCTGTGCGAGGCGCTGGACAAGCCCTACCTGCAGGCGCCGATCGGCGTGGACAGCACGACCCGGTTCCTGCGCTCGCTCGGCGATCTGCTGGGGCTGGATCCCGAGCCATTCATCGAGCGCGAGAAGCATTCGACCCTGAAGCCCGTCTGGGACCTGTGGCGGTCGGTGACGCAGGATTTCTTCGCCACGGCCGAGTTCGGCATCGTGGCGGGCGAAACCTACGCCCGCGGGATCCGCAATTACCTGGAAAACGACCTGGGCTTTCCCTGTGCCTTCGCGGTGGCGCGGGTCGCCGGCAAGAAGACCGACAACGACGACGTGCGCGCGATGATCCACCAGAAGCGGCCGCTGGTCGTGATGGGGTCGATCAACGAGAAGATGTACATGGCCGAGATGAAGGCGGGCCACGGACCGGCCCCGGCTTTCATCCCCGCAAGCTTCCCCGGCGCCGCCATCCGGCGGGCGACCGGAACGCCCTTCATGGGCTACGCGGGCGCGACCTACCTGCTGCAAGAGGTCTGCAACGGGCTGTTCGACGCGCTGTTCCACATCCTGCCGCTGGGCAGCGAGATGGACGCGGCCGAGGCGACGCCCGCCACGCTGAAGCACGATTTCCCATGGGACCCGGACGCGCAGGCCGAGCTTGACCGCATCGTCGCCGAACACCCGGTCCTGACCCGCATTTCCGCCGCCCGAACCCTGCGCGACGCCGCCGAACGCGCGGCGCTGAAGCAGGGGTCCGACCGGGTGAAGCGCGAAACCGTCGCGGCGCTGTCGCCCGCGGCCAAGAGATCCAACACGGAGGACGCCACATGAGCGACATGACCACCCAGCTGAGCGCGACCGCGCCGCCGAAAAGGGCGAACGCGCGGGCCGAGTTCTACGCCTATTTCGCGCTGATCTTCGCGGCGACCCTGCCCCTGGCGATCCTGACCTGGGCGCTGACGGCCGCGCGGCAGATGACCCTGCCCGAGAAGGGCCCAGTCGCGCGGGCCTGGAGCCAGGCGCGCATCATCACGCCGATGATCTTCTCGGCGTGACGGAACGATCCCGCGCCCGGTCCTGATCCGGGGCGGGGACCACAGAATTCCTCCGGTCGCGTGCGGCCGGGTGAAGTCCGGAAATCTCCGGAACCCGGCCGCGGGGTCCCGCGGCGTCAGCTTGACGATCCTAAGGAGAGTTAAATGGCTGATAGAACCGACCTGTCGTTCACAGGTCTTACCGACGAGCAGGCGCAGGAATTGCACTCTGTCTACATGAGCGGGCTCTGGCTGTTCTCGGCCGTTGCCGTCGTCGCTCATCTGGCGGTGTTCATCTGGCGTCCCTGGTTCTGAGGAAGGACTGAGACATGGCACAATTCTACAAGATCTGGCTGGTGTTCGACCCGCGTCGCGTTTTCGTGGCGCAGGGCGTGTTCCTGTTCCTGCTGGCGGCGATGATCCATCTCGTCCTGCTCAGCACGGACCGGTACAACTGGTTCGAACAGTCCGCTGCCAAGTACGGCACCGGCGCTGTCGAGGCTGCCGAGTAAGGCCCGGCCCCACATCAACGATGCGGGGCGGCGCCGGCCGTCGCCCCCATCAACCCGATAAGGACCAAGACGGCCCGCCAGGCGGACGCCGCCAAAAAACGGAGTAAGAAGATGGCATTGCTCAGCTTCGAACGAAAATATCGCGTGCCGGGCGGCACGCTCATCGGCGGCGACCTGTTCGATTTCTGGGTCGGGCCATTCTTCGTGGGATTCTTCGGCGTGGTGGGGACGTTCTTCATCGGGCTGGGAACGATCCTGATTTTCTATACCGCCGCGATCCAGGGAGTGTGGAACCCCTGGCTGATCTCGGTGAACCCGCCGCCGATCTCCTACGGGCTCGGCGCCGCGCCTTTGCAAATGGGCGGGCTCTGGCAGATCATCACCATCTGCGCGCATGGCGCCTTCATCTGCTGGGCGCTGCGCGAGGTCGAGATCTGCCGCAAGCTGGGCATCGGCTATCACGTGCCCGTCGCCTTCGGTTTCGCGATCCTGGCGTATTTCACGCTGCAGGTGATCCGGCCCGTCCTGATGGGCGCCTGGGGACACGCCTTTCCCTACGGCATCTGGAGCCACCTCGATTGGGTGAGCTACACCGGCTATCTCTACGGCAACTTCCACTACAACCCGGCGCACATGGTCGCGGTGACGTTCTTCTTCACCACCTGCCTGGCGCTGGCGCTGCATGGCTCGCTGATCCTGTCGGCCTCGAACCCCGAGAAGGGCAAGGTCATGCGCAACCCCGAGCACGAAGACACCTTCTTCCGTGACTTCATCGGCTATTCGATCGGGCCGCTCGGCATCCACCGGCTGGGCACGCTGCTGGCGATCAATGCGGGCCTGTGGAGCGCGATCTGCATCGTGATCTCGGGGACCATCTGGTTCGACCAGTGGGTCGCCTGGTGGGATTGGTATCTGAACCTGCCCTGGTGGGCCGACCTGTAAGGAGACCTGGATATGCCAGAGTATCAAAACATCTTCACGCAAGTGCAGGTCCAGGGCCCGCCCGAGATGGGCATGGTCGAGGACGCCGACCTGCGCGACCGCACCAAGGGCGCGAGCTTTTCCCAGCTGCTGGGCTGGTTCGGCAACGCGCAGCTGGGGCCGATCTACCTGGGACCCTTCGGCGTGGTGTCGTTCATCACCGGCGGTCTTTGGTTCTTCCTGGTAGGGATCAGCTTCTGGGTGCAGGTCGATTTCTCACCGGGGCTGTTCTTCCGCGACCTGTTCTACCTGGCGCTCGAGCCGCCCGCGCCGGAATACGGTCTGGGCATCGCGCCCCTGTGGGAAGGCGGGCTGTGGCTGATCGCGTCCTTCTTCCTGCTGATCGCGGTCATGTCCTGGCTGATCCGGTCATGGGTGCTGGCCAACCAGCTGGGCATGGGCAAGCACGTGTTCTGGGCCTTCTCCAGCGCGGTCTGGCTGTTCCTTGTGCTGGGCCTCATCCGACCGATCCTCATGGGATCGTGGTCCGAGGCGGTGCCCTACGGCATCTTCCCGCACCTGGATTGGACGAACCTGTTCTCGCTCAGCTACGGCAACCTGTTCTACAACCCGTTCCACGCGCTTTCGATCGTGTTCCTTTACGGCTCGGCCCTGCTGTTCGCTATGCATGGCGGCACGATCCTGGCCGTCAGCCGCTACGGCGGCGACCGCGAGCTCGAGCAGATCGCCGACCGGGGCACGGCATCCGAACGGGCGGGCCTGTTCTGGCGCTGGACCATGGGCTTCAACGCCACGATGGAGGGGATCCACCGCTGGGCCTGGTGGTTCGCGGTCCTGACCACGCTCACGGGCGGGATCGGCATCCTTCTGACCGGCACGGTCGTGGATAACTGGTTCATCTGGGCGCAGGAGCACGGCTACGGCGCGGCACAGAACTACGTCCCCGCCCGCACGCCGGAAGAGTTCATGATCTACAGCCCCTATCAGGAGTGATCGAGATGAGTGACAACAAGAAATGGTTCCTCGCCGATGACCTGCAACCATCGCTTTACATGTGGGTCTTCACCCAGATGTGCCTGGGCGCGGTCTACGCGGCGGTGGTGTTCTTCGGGGTGATCGGGGTCATCCTGATCCTGCGGGCCATCAGCTTCCTGCTGCCCGAAGATCCCTATGCAGCCCTCGAGACGATGGGCCAGGTCGCCACCGCGCTGGCCTGACGAGATTGGGGGCGCGGGCCCTTCGCCCCGCGCCCCCAGGCCAGGTCGCGCCCCTTGGCTTGGGGGTGTGACGTCGGGGTCTCCACACCCCGGTTCCCTTCCTGTTGGCTACAGGAGCGCACCCCGGTGGCATGCCACCGGGGTGCAAATCTTTCCGGGTCCTGTTGTTTTCGCCTGTCCAGGCTTGGCATCAGCCGGGAAAGACCTTCGCCATCTCGGCGTCGAAGCGTGCCCAGCTCATGGTCGCCCTGTTCCCGGCATGGCCGTGGTAATAGGACCGTCCGGAGGCTGTGGGCAGGCCGGCCCAGATCTTGGCGAGGTTGTGCATGAAGGCGCGTCGGCCGAGACGGCCAGCCCGCGCTTGCGCCAGCCCGGCCTCCTCCAGCAGCATGTCGGCCAGCCTGTCCTGCACACGCTCCGAAAAGCGTGTTTGGTGCGACAGCCCCGCTTGCCGCACCAGCCGCCGCAGCGTCGCCGGGATGAACTGGTAGCGGCCGATGGCGTGGGGCTGGCCGGGGGTCGCGCGGATCCAGTCGAAGATCTGGCCCAGCGTCATGTCCGTGGGTGCGTGGCGCGGCGGCACCCGCGTGCCGTGCTGGACGGCGTCGTAGCCCATGCCACCGGCCTCGGCCTGCGCGATTACGTGGCGGATATGGGCGGCCGGCCCGCTTGCGGCTGGCGCAGAGGGGGTCGACAGTGCGGCGCGCCCCGATATCGGCGCGACGAGCGGGCCCGCGCCGGTTTCGTCGAAGAGGCTGGCCAGTCGCGGCCCGTCGGAACGGTTGTCATCCTCGCCCCGTTCGATCAGTGCCGGGCGATCGGAGAACAGGCCGTCTGCGCCGCCCAGAAGCGATCCCGCCGGGGCTGCGGCGGCGGCAGACACCGCGTGGGCCGCCAGCGTGATGATCGTGATGAGGCCCGTCGTCCTGCCCATGGATCCTGTCCCCGCAAGCCTGTGTCCAGCGGGGCCGACCATGGGGTGGCGAGGTTAGGATTTGGTTTCCGCGCGCAGCGCGGTCAGCCGTAGGAGGTGACCCGCGTGCCGATCTGGACGTTGGGATAGAGCTCGATCACGTCCTCGTTGGTCAGGCGAATGCAGCCCGAGCTGACGGCCATGCCGATGGTCCAGGGCTGTGGCGTGCCGTGGATGCGGTAAAGCGTGTCACGGCCGCCGCGATAGAGATAAAGCGCCCGCGCGCCCAGCGGGTTGTCCCCGCCGCCGGGCATGCCGCCCGCGTACTTGCCGTAGATCTCGGGCTCACGCCGGATCATGTTCCGCGTCGGCGTCCAGCTGGGCCACTCTTCCTTGCGGCGGATGATGGTATTGCCGGAGAGGTTCCGGCCGTCATCGCCGACCGCGATGTGATATTCCCGGGCCATTCCCGGCGCGCGGACATGGTAGAGCGAGAAATAGCTGGGGAAGATGTGGATCGTGTCCACGGCGATGTCGGGCCGCACCTCGACATCGCGGGCCGACATGGTCGCGCGATCGGTATGGGGCAGGCCCGCATGGCCCAGAACGGCGGTCGGGCTGGCGGCGAGGGCAAGCCCGGAGGCGATGAAATGGCGTCTTGTCAGCATGTGCGATGGTCCGTGGCAGCGGAGATACACTTCGGATTACAGCCGAAATTCGATTCGGTAACGCAAAGGGTTGTGATTGGTTGCAACTGTGACCCGAAGGCCGCGCCGTGCCGGGGCTAATCCGCGGGCTGTCCGAAGATCGCGTTGGCGTGTTCATCCAGGTAGATGCGCAGCCACGGGGTGAACCGGTTGGGCGCCGCCGCGACCTCGGTGCGCAATTCGGACAAGGGGGCCCAGCGCACGGCGTCGACCTCGTCCGGGTTGGGCTCGACGCGCAGGCCCGGTCCGGCCTCGAAGCTGTAGATCTGGACGACCTCATGCTCGACCAGCCCGTCGCCCACGGGCGCGCGGTATTCGGCAGTCAGGCGGAATTCGGGCTGGACGCCGGTGATGCCCAGTTCCTCGTCCAGGCGCCGGACGGCACAGGTCAGGCCGTCCTCGCCCCAATGCGGGTGGGTGCAGCAGGTGTTCGTCCACAGGCCCGGCGTGTGATACTTGCCTGCCGCCCGGCGTTGCAGCAGCACCGAGTCGCCGTCCATGGCGAAGACCGACACCGCCTTGTGCCGCAGTCCGCGCAGATGCGCGTCGAGCTTCTCGACCGGCTGGAGCGTGCCGTCGACCCAGGCCGGGATCATCACCGGTTCAGCCATAGGTGGCCGGAACCAGCCGCAGAAGATGCGCCACGTTCTTCACCCCGATGCGCAGATGCGCCATGGGGCGGGCGCGGACCAGTTTCTTGTTCATGTAGGCCTCGAAAGTCAGGCGCTGGACGTCGATGTCGTGGCAGAGCGACACGAACCGTTCGCGCCGCTCGTCGGACTTGTAATAGGCGTCCTGCATGCTGCGTAAAACCTTGAAGACCATCTTGTGCTCTTTCATGAACAGCTTGCGGGCCAGTTTCAGGTCGCTGGCCTTGCCGCTGGCCAGCGCGGCCTGCGCGGCCGTCGCGGCCACCCTGCCGCCCGCCATGGCGTAGTAGATCCCCTCGCCGCTGGAGGGCGCGACGACGCCCGCCGCGTCACCGGCCAGCACTACGTCGCGGCCATTGTCCCACCGGTCGAGCGGCTTCAGCGGGATGGGCGCGCCTTCCTTGCGGATGGTCTCGCACTCCGACAGGCCCGAGGCGGCGCGCAGTGCGGCGGTCGCGGCCTTGAGGTCAACGCCGTCGATCCCGGTGCCCATGCCGACGCTGGCCTGCCCGCCATGTGGAAAGACCCAGCCGTAGAAATCCGGCGAAATCGTCCCGTCGTAGATCACGTCGCAGCGCAGGGGATCGTAGCGGTCGTTGGCTTCGGGGCTGCGGATGATCTCGTGGTAGGCGATGACGTAGGGGATCGTGTCGCCGCCCGGCACCTCGCCCCGCGCCACGTTCGACCGGGCGCCATCCGCGCCGATGATCAGGCGGGTGGGCAGATAGCGTTCCTCGCCCGTGGCCTTGTCGCGGTAGGCCACGGCGGTCGTGTCGCCCCGCTCGATCCGCAGGAAGGTGCCGGTCACCCGCTCGGCCCCCGCCTCGGCGGCGCGCTGGCGCAGGTATTCGTCGAAATGCTCGCGGTCGACCATGCCCACGAAGCCGTTCTCGATGGGGATGTCCACGGCGCGCCCCGTGGGCGAGATCATGCGCGCGGTGTTGACCTTGGCCACCAGCTGGCTGTCGGGAATGGCGAAATCGGCGATCAGGCGGGGCGGGATGGCGCCGCCACAGGGTTTGATGCGCCCGGCCTTGTCCAGCATGGCGACGCGCTTCCCGGCGCGGGCCAGATCCTCGGCGGCGGTGGCGCCCGACGGCCCTCCGCCCACGACGACGACATCGTAGATCATGGTCATTCTCCCGGCACGAGGGACCGGGGCATCGCCCGCGTCCCGTCCATGATGCGCGCGGCCATCAGGGCGGCGGCGATGAAGATGCAGGCCTCGCCCGCGAAGACGAGGCCGAAGGCCGGGGCGTCGGCGATCAGCCCGCGCAACAGGTCGACGCAGGCCGCGCCCACCAGCCCGCCGAACCCGGCGGCGATGGCCTGCGCCGCGCCCCACAGGCCCATGCGCGTGCCTTCGCGCGACGCGCGGCCCTCGCCCGCAAGGGCCATCATCGACCCGATGGCGGCGACGGCGAACATACCGTTGAAGAAGCCCAGCGCGACCGTGGCGGGCACCAGCAGCGCCAGTCCGGTCTGCCCCACCGCGGCGATGGCCAGCAGCGACAGCGCCGATCCGACACAGCCCGCGATGACCCAGTCGCGCAGCGCGCCCAGCCGCAGCCCGGTGGCCGCGATACCGACCAGCAGCATCCCCACGAAGACCCCGCCGTTCTGTGCGCCCGACAGCTGCGTGGACTGTCCGGGCGTGAAGGCGAAGACAAGGCCGGCATAGGGTTCGAGGATCAGCTCCTGCATGAAATAGGCGGTCATGCTGAGGAACACGAAGATGGTGAAGGCGCGGGCCTTGGGCTCGGCCCAGATCTCGGCCAGGCCCTCGCGGAAGGGCATCGGCGCGGGCTCGGCGCGGGCGACCACGCGGGATTCGATCCCCCAAGTGGCGACAACGCTCAGCACCACGGCCGCCCCGCAGACGATGGCCACGATCCGCATGAGCAACGCGGGCGAATAGGGGTCGAGAAGGGTGCCCACCACGCCGGCCGTCACCGCGATGCCCGCGATCATCATCAGCCAGGTGATGGTCGCCGCGGCCGCGCGCCGGTGCGGTGCCGTGGCGGTGGCCAGCAGCGCGAGCAGGGAGGTGCCCGAGGCGCCGACGCCAAGGCCGATCAGCGCGTAGGCCACGACCGAAACGGCCAGGCCCAGCGCGAACTGGCCTTCGAGCAGCACGACGCCCCACGCCGCCAGAAGACCGCCCAGCGCCAGCGCGACCATGCCGCCCACGATCCAGCGGGTGCGCTTGCCGCCCGTATCGCTGAGAAAACCCCAGTTGGGCCGCGTGATCTGGATGCCGTAATGCAGCGCGACCAGTGCGCCGGGCAGGATCGCCAGCAGCCCCAGCTCGACCACCATCAGGCGGTTGAGCGTGCTGGTGGTCAGCACGACGATGGCGCCCAGGGCCATCTGCACCAGTCCCAGCCGCGCGATGGAGAGCCAGGACAGCGTCACAGCGCCAGGCCGCGAATGGCCAGCGCCGCCACCATCATGCCGCCGACATAGAGCGTCACGCCGGTGGCGTTGTACCAGGGCGCGCGCGCCTCGGGATCACGCAGGAGAACCCGCATTGCCGCGAACTGGCCCAGCAGGGCGATGGCGATGGTCAGCGCGTGGATCGGCTGGCCCCAGACCAGCAGCAGCGCGATGACCAGCGCCTGCGGCAGCGCCATCACAACGCAGGCGATGCGCGCGGCCACGTCGGGTCCCTTGGTCACCGGCAGCGACCGGATGCCGGTCGCGCGATCCCCCTCGATGGCCTTGAAGTCGTTCAGTACCATGATGCCCTGTGCGCCCACGGCATAAAGCGCGGCGACGGTCACGACGAAGAAGCCGGGCGCGCCGGCTGACAGCACGGCGGCGCCGGTGAACCAGGGCAGCCCTTCGTAGCAGAGCGCGACAAGGGCCGGGCCCCACCAGCCGGATCGCTTCATCCGGACGGGCGGCGCGGAATAGGCCCAAGCGCAGGCCACGGCGACCAGCGTCGCGCCGAAGCCCCAGGGCCCCAGTTGCCAGCCCAGCACCAGGGCCAGAAGGCTCAGACCAAGCGCGAAGACCAGCGCGGCGCCCGGTGCGACGCGGCCCGAGGGAATCGGGCGATCGGGCTGGTTGATGGCGTCCACGTGGCGGTCGAAGTAGTCATTGGCCGCCTGGCTCATCCCGCAGACGAGCGGACCGGCCAGCACGACGCCCAGCGCCACCAGCCACCATTGGCCCGCGGGCGCGACCCCCGCCGAGACGATCCCGCAGAGATAGGCCCACATGGGCGGAAACCACGTGACGGGTTTCAACAGCTCCAGCAGGTCGGCGGGGCGGGTCGTGCGGGTCGCGATGTGTAAGTCTGAATTGACACTCATGTGTCAACCAAACACCAATAAGCCTTTTCTCGCAAGGAAAACGGCGGTTGGCGTGATCACGTTTTCCGCCGTCCCGACCGTCCGTCGATGCGCCCCGACAAGAAAATGCGCCGGTGCCCGACGGAAGATCGACGCTGCGCCGTATCAGCCCCGTCGCGACGTGAACGATACGGTTTCATCAAGGAAAGACACCATGAACAGCACCACCCTATTCGCAGGCCTCGTCGCCGCCATGTCCATCACGCTCGTCGCGCCCATGGCGTCGGCCCAGGGCGCGGATCGCCCGGGCGGCCGGATGCAGATGTTCGACCTGGACGGCGACGGCAGCATCACCCGGGCCGAGGCCGAGGGCGCCTTCGAGGCGCGCTTCGCCGAGGTCGACACCGATGGCAACGGCGCCCTGTCGCAGGACGAACTCGTCGCCGCGGCGCAATCCCGCGCCACCGACCGGGCGCAGGCGCGGTTCGACCGGCTGGACACCAACGACGACGGCCAGATCGACCCGGCCGAGATGCCCGGGCCGCGCGGCGACCGGATCGCCCGCCTGTTCGACCGCGTCGACGCGAACGGCGACGACGTGCTGACCCGTGACGAGCTGCAGGCCATGCGCGACCACCGCGGCGGTCGCGGCCACGGCGCAGGCCACAAGCGCGGCGGCTAAGCCGCCCCCGGCGGCGCGCGGCCCTTCCCGTTGCGCGTCGTCGGTGCAAGAAGAGCATGATGGACGCCCCCGACCCCCGACACGACGACGCGCTGCTGGCGGCCTATGCCGCCGGCGACGGTGACGCGGCCGCGCCATTGGCCAGCCGCCACGCACCGCGCGTGCTGGCGGTGGCGACCCGGATGCTGGGCGACCGGTTCGAGGCCGAGGACGTGACGCAGGAGGCGCTGTTGCGGTTGTGGAAGATCGCGCCCGACTGGCAGCCGGGGCGCGCGCGGGTGTCGACCTGGCTCTACCGCGTGGCGGCGAATCTCTGCACCGACCGCCTGCGCCAGCGGGCACGGTTGTCGCCGCTGTCGGACGCCGTTGATCCGCCCGACCCGACGCCGTCGGCCCTGGCGCGGATCGAGGGCCAACAGAGGCACGCGGCGCTCGAGGCCGCGCTCATGGATCTGCCCGAGCGGCAGCGCCTTGCGGTGATCTTGCGTCATATCGAGGAATTGCCGAACCCGCAGATCGCCGAGGCCATGGAGATCTCGGTCGAGGCGGTGGAAAGCCTGACCGCGCGCGGCCGCGCCGCGCTGGCGCGCGCGATGGCCCCCCGGAAAGAGGCATTGGGTTATGACTGAGCGTGACGATACCGATCTCGACGCTGCCCTGCGCGGCCTGCGCCACACCCGCCCGTCCGGCGACCTGATGGACCGGATCGCCGGTGACGCGACGCTGGAACAGGCGTTCCGCGCCGCCCGCCGGGACGCGCCCGTGCCCTCGGACATGCTGATGGCGCGTATCGCGCGGGATGCGCGGCGGCACCGTCCATCGGCCTGGTGGGACCGCGCCGCCTGGTCGGGGCTGGCGGTGGCGGGGATCGCGGGGTTGATGATCGGCCTGTCGGGCGGCGCTGACGGTCTCGTCGGGTCCGAGGAAGATCTGGGCGCGCTTACGGTGGCCTACGACTTCCAGTTCGCGGCGTTGGAGTAGGCCATGGGATTCAGGACCATCCCGCGCCGCTGGCGCATCGTGCTGCTGGCGTCGCTGGCGGTGAATCTGCTGGTCGTCGGGCTGGTGGCCGGTGCGCTCTTGGACCGGGACGACCGGGGGCCCGGGTTCCGGGGGCAGCCCCTGGTCTCGGCGCTGCCGGATGCGGACCGGGCGGCGCTGCGCGATGAGCTTGGCCGCCCCGACCGCGAGGACAGGCGCGCGCGGTTCCGCGCATTGCTGGACGCGATCCGGGCCGAGCCGTTCGACGCGGACGCGCTGCGCGATCTTCTGGCGGCCGAACGCGTGTGGGGGCAGGATCGGGCTGCGCGGTTCGAAACGGCCATCATCGCGCGGCTGTCCGGCATGGATGCCTCGGCCCGCGCGGATTACGCCCGGCGGCTGGAGCAGATGATACGCCGCGGGCCGGGCCGCCGCGACTGAGCTCTAGCGGTAGACGATCTCGATATTCTCGAACGCGCCGAGCTTGTGATCCTCGCGGAAGGCCTTGTGATCGGCGCGCAGGCGGTCGGCCGTCTCCTCGGCCCAGGACACGAGGTCCGACATGAACAGGTGGCGGGGGCTGGCGGCCTCGATGATCGAGGGTTCCACGTCGTAGTCGACCTGGCCCAGGTCGTCGGACAGCGCGTGGGCCTGCGCCAGGTTCGCACCGCAGGCGCGGGCATAGGCGCGCCAGGTCTTGTCCGAAAGCTCGTCCAGGTCGATATCGTCGCGGAACGGCGCGCGTTCCCGGCTCATGAAGCTGTCGCCGTCGATCTCGACCGCACCGTAGAAGATATCGCCATGGGCCAGCTGCACCGCCTGCCCGTGGGCGATGCGGTCGGCCTTGTCGCCCGCGTGGAACTCGGTCGGCGGCGTCAGCCCTTCGAGCGCCGAGCGGCGCGCGGCCTTGAACTCGATGATGATGTCGTCGGTGGCGTCCTTGGACGGCCCCTCGATCAGGACGTAATAGCGCGGCAGTCCCAGGGACGCGGTACCCTGACCGTGGCGCACGCAGACATCCTTGACCTTCAGCTCGCCCGCGCGGTCGGGCACGTCGATGCCGTTCTTCTTCGCCAGGTCGTTGATCGCCTTCTGGAACTTGTCGATATCATGCGAGATCGGCTGCAATTCGTCATCGGCGCGGAACCCGCGGCCGTTGGGCTTGAGGTAGTCGTCCCACAGCCACTCCTTACGCTCTTCCCAGGCCTCTTCGAACAGGCGGCGGATGACCTTGGGCGAATTGTCCATGCGCCAGCTGTCGTTCTTCTCGGTCGCGTTCTCGGCATAGTCCTTCATCGCTTTCAGGTAGCCCTTGGCGAAGGCCTTCACCACGCGGCGACGCTTCTTGCGCTTCATGCCGGCGACCTCTTTCGCGGCGATCCAGAAGCCGACCGCGCCGCGTTTCATGTCCCATGTGAACGGGGCATAGATCGCCTCGTCGAAGTCGTTCACGCCGAAGATCGGGTTACCGGCTTGGTCGGGCATGATGCCGAAATTCTCGGGGTGAACATCGCCAAGCGCCATCACCGTGGGCATACCGGCGTCTTCGCCCACCATGTCCCGGTAAAACAGCAAGGCAGTGCCGCGGAAGAACTTGAAGAAATCATCGGCCAGCTGGTCGAATTTCTCCTTCGTGCCGTGATCGTCCTGCTCGATGCGGTTGGCGTGGTCCTCGCGCAGGGTGGAGCGGACATGCAGGCGTCGCGCGTGGCCGCTCAGGTGGGTGGGCGGAACGACCTGGCTGCCGCTCGCCAGGGCCTCGGCAAGGCTGCGGTATTGCTCGACCCGCGGATCGGCGGGTCGCGACACGTCCTTCTGTCCGTCGCCGGTGCTTGTATTGTCCGTCTCGTCTTTCATGGCGCGCGTCCCCTTGATCCCGTCGCCTGACAACGCGGATCGGGGCTCGGGCGTTCCGCTGGGTCAGCGCGCGGGTCCCTCGCCGGGATGCGATGGGGTCAGACCACGACTTCCAGCCGCTCCTGCTGTCCCACGTCGAAGACATCCTTGTAGCGCCGGATCTGGTCTGGCGGTCCCATAGCCTTTTCGGGGTTGTCGCTGAGCTTGACCGTCGGCCGCCCATCCGCCGCCACCGCCTTGCAGACCAGCGAGAACGGCGCCAGCGCGTCGCCTTCAGTCAGGCCACGGAAATCGTTGGTCAGCAGGGTGCCCCAACCGAAGCTGACCCGCACGCGGCCTGCGAACTGGCGGTGAAGCTCCTCGATCTTCGCCACGTCCAGCCCGTCGGAAAAGATGATGAGCTTCTCGGTCGGATCCTCGCCCCGCGCGCGCCACCAGTTGATGGCGATCTCGGCGCCCTTCGCCGGATCGCCGCTGTCGATGCGGATGCCGGTCCAGCGGGCCAGCCAGTCGGGCGCGCGGTCCAGGAAGCCTTGAGTGCCGTAGGTATCGGGCAAGATGATGCGCAGGTTGCCGTCGTGTTCCTCGTGCCAGTCGCTCAGCACATCGTAGGGCGCGCGGGCCAGCGCCGCGTCGTCCTTGGCCAGCGCGGCATAGACCATGGGCATCTCGTGGGCGTTGGTGCCGATGGCTTCCAGGTCGCGGTCCTTGGCGATCAGGCAGTTGGAGGTGCCGGAGAACGCGGTGCCCAGCCCCTCCTGCATGGCCTGTACGCACCAGTCCTGCCACAGGAAGCTGTGCCGCCGCCGCGTGCCGAAATCGGCGATGCGCAGACCGTCCAGCCCGCGCAGGCGTTTCACCTTTTCCCACAGCTTGGTCATGGCGCGGGCATAGAGGACCTGAAGCTCGAACCGTCCCATGTCGTCGAGCACGGCACGCCCGCGCATCTCCATCAGGATGGCAAGGGCCGGGATCTCCCACAGCATCACCTCGGGCCACGAGCCTTCGAAGGTCAGCTCGTACTGCTCGCCCTTCTGTTCCAGGTGGTAGGGCGGCAGGCGCAACGCTTCGAACCAGTCCATGAACTCGGGCGTGAACATCTGGCGCTTGCCGTAGAAGGTGTTGCCGCGCATCCAGGTCGACTCGCCCCGGCTGAGGCTGAGCGATCGCACGTGGTCCAGCTGCTCGCGCAGTTCACCCGCGTCGATCAGGCGGGCCAGCGGAACGTCGGTGCTGCGGTTGATGAGGCTGAAGGTCACCTGCGTGTCGGGATGGTTGCGGAACACCGACTGGCACATGAGCAGCTTGTAGAAATCGGTGTCGATCAACGACCGCACTATCGGGTCGATCTTCCACTTGTGGTTCCAGACGCGGGTGGCGATGTCGACCATGGGGCCTCTTTCGATCATTTCGCCCGGATAAACGCATGGCCCGACGAAAGGGGCAAGGGCGCGACCGGGGCGGACTCTGCCACTGCGGCGTGGTGCAGTAAGGTTAACGCTGGGTCAACGGCCTCTGCTATCGTGGAAACACCAAGCGGGGAGGGCAGGATGCAGGGATATTTTGGAAGCGCGCAGGTGCAGGCCCTGCAAAGGGCCCGCGATGCGGACGTCGCCGAGCTGTGGGACCGGCCAGGCGCGGTGGTCCACGCGCGGGCCTTCTCGTCGGACGATCCCGAGGCGCTGGGCTGGGACAGGTTGCGCGACGTCATGGCGCGCGAAGGGATCGTCACCCTGCGCGGCGTCGGACCCGAGGTGGTCGAGCAGGCCACGCGCGAGCTCGCGGAGTTCTCGCCGAACCTGCATCACTGGGACATCTTCCGCGCCGATACGGACACCTTGCGCGCGGTGTGCGGACCCTTGGCCGCCGCGCCCTTGCCCGGGACGTTGACGCGGCTGCCCGTCGATGCACTGACGGACGACGTGGTGCACGCGGTGCAGGCCTTTCTCGACGGTCACGGCGTTTCTCCGTTTTCGCGCGATGCGCTGACGGGGCGGCTGTTCCCGGCGCGGCTGGTCGTCATCACCCATCGCGACGGCATGATCGCCGCAGCCGGGTTCGCGGCAATGACGCACAACCGGTTCAGCCCGTTCCACCGCGACGCCTGGGTCGGACTGATCGCGGTCGATCCCGATCTGCGGGGGCTTGGCCTGGGACGGCAGGTGGACGCCATCACCAATCTCGAGGCGGTCGACGCGCTGGGCGCGGACGGCAGCATCGAATTCGTGGCGCGGGATAACGCGCCGTCCCGCGCGATGCTGGAAAGCTGCGGGTTGCGCCAGATGCCGGACCGCGCGGTCGTCATGTTTTCGACGTCGACTGATCGCCTGTCGCGCTGACGCCTTCAGTCCGGATCGACCTGCCCGCGCAGGGCCTTGACCTCGCCGCGTTTGCGTTTGGAAGCGACGCGCTTGCGCTTCTGGTTGCGCGAGACCTTCGTGGGGATGCGGCGCTTGGGCTTCTGCGTGGCCGCGCGGATCAGCTCGACCAGTCGATCGCGGGCGATGTCGCGGTTGCGGGCCTGGTGGCGCGTCTCGGCCACCTGGATCAGGACGGCGCCGTCGCGGGTCCAGCGGCGGCCGGCCAGCCGTTTCAGCCGCGCCTTAACCGGTCCCGGCAGGTTGGGGGAGCGATCGGCCTCGAACCGCAGCTCGACCGCGGTTGCGACCTTGTTGACGTTCTGCCCGCCAGGGCCGCCCGACTGGGTGAACTGCTCGGTCAGTTCCCAGTCCTCGATGCTGATGCTGTCGGTGATGCGCAGGGTCATGGCACTGAGCTAGGGGCGGGCGGGCCGACGAAAAGGGCCGCTGATCGGATCAGCGGCCCTATCGAATGTTAAGGAGATGGGCCCGGTTAGAGCGGGTGCCCAATCACGCGGTGTCGCCCTCGGGGCTGCCCTCAGGCGCGAACCTCCATGACTGTTCCGACCTCGTTCTCCACCATCATTCTAGACACTGGACCACCTCCTTTCGTTGATTTCCGATATCTTGGAGCGTGGCACAGATTTTGCGTTTGTCAAAACTTTTTACGCAAGCTGTGGGCGATTCGCTTTGACGATGGCGCGGAATGGCACAAGCGCGATCAGGGCCAGCCCCATTTTCACGCACCAGTCGGCCATGGCCAGGCTGACCCACAGGGGCACGGCCGGACCGACGCCCAGCAATGGCAGGACCTCGCCGACCCAGGACACGTCGTTGGCGGGCTCGATGAAGCTCAGCGCGCCGCTGAACGCCACGGTGAAGAAGATCGCCGTATCGACGGCCGATCCGACGATCGAGGACACCAGCGGCGCGCGCCACCATGCCCCGCCGCGCAGCCGGTCGAACACCGACACGTCCAGCAGTTGCGCCGTCAGGAAGGCCAGGCCCGATCCCAGCGCGATGCGCCACGTGACCAGCGGTCCGAACTCGCCCATGATCTGCGTGCCGATCAGCGAGCAGACGATGCCGACGACGAAGCCGACGAAGACGACCTTGCGCGCGGCCGAGGGGCCATAAAGGCGGTTCATCAGGTCGGTGACCAGGAAGGCCAGCGGATAGGTGAAGGCGCCCCAGGTCAGCCATTGGCCGAACAGGAACTGCACGAGGATGTTCGAGGCCACCACGATGGCGGCCATGGCGATCACGCCGGGAAGAAGACGGGTCATGGGTTTTTCCGTTTTGACAAGGTGGTCGGAGACTTGATCGCGCGGCCATAGACCCATCGCGCCATTCTGGCAAGGGGCCGGAGCGCCGCCGACCGGCCTAGTCCGGCAGGATGTAATCCACGAATTCGGTCCGCTGCACGGGCAGGAAATTGTCGTCCGAGACCATGGTGGCGCGCAGACGATCCCGGTCATCGCGCCAGATGGCGATGCCTTCCAGGTTGTCGTGCTGGAGCAGGTCGCTTGTCATCAGGATCTCGTCACTTGCGATCCCTTCGTCGTCCAGTGTCAGGCGACGGACCCGGGAGCGAAAGCCGATCCACCGGAAATCACGTTCAAGGATATATAGCCGGCCGCGATCGTCGAAATCGGCGCCGACGGGGCGGAAACCGTCCCGGATGTCTGGAATTCCTGCGATGTCCCACGCGTTGTTCCGCAGGCGAAGAAGTGGGCTTGGCCCGCCGCCCGGCATTACCTCCGGCAAAGTGTAGAGCGTGCCGCTTTCATCAATGGCGAGCGCTTCGAGCCCACCATTGGTGGGCAGTGCCATGAAGCCAGGATAGAACGGCAGGGCGGTCGCCGCACCACGCGGATCATCATATGCGTAAATGCGTGGCAGGTTTTCGAAGGTCACGACCATGCGTCCTTCGGGATCGAAGGCAAGCCCCTCTGCATCTGCAAGATCGCCCTCGATCCTGTTGCCGCGGTTGTCGCGTAGTAGACCGTCGGACCTGAGACCTACGCCCTCCACTGCGCCGGACTCCCCGCGCTTCAATTCAAGGACCATCAGCCGGGAGCGATCATTCAGCACATGCGCCGTCAGGCCGTCCTCAGACATATCGAGGCCCGAGAATCCGCCGAACAGATCTCCGTCGCCGTCCCACTCCCACGCACCGACGAATTCGGCCGCCCCGATCGGGGCGGCCGTGAGCGCCAGAAGGGTGGCGAGGATCAGCGCGCCAGGACGGCCTGGCATGCCTGGGGCAGATCGGCGACGCGCAATTCGCGGCGGGGCTGCGGGGCCGGTGCGTTCGGGTCGCGGGGCTTCGGCGGCGGCGGGTTCAGGATGTTGTTGACCCATTGCTGCGCATCGGCGCAGCCGTCACCGGCCGGGATCGGATCCTGGTTCTCGCATCCCTGCGATCCGGAGGGGCAGTTCAGCCGCACGTGCATGTGGTAGTGGTGGCCCCACCACGGGCGCACCTTGCGCAGCCAGCTGCGGTCGCCGGTGGCGTCCCTGCACATCTGCACCTTCGCGCCAGGGAAGATGAAGATACGCGCCACGCGGGGATCGCTGGCCGCGGCCTTCACCAGCTCGTGCTGGTAGGCGGACCAGCGATTGTTGGTATAGGCCCCTTTCGCCCGCTGCATCGACACGGCCGAGATATCTTCGCGCTGCTGGCGCGACAGGCCCAGCGCGGCGGGCATCAGCCAGATATCGGCGTCCAGCCCGCTCTGGTGGCTGGCGTGGCCGGACAGCATGGGGCCGCCGCGCGGCTGGCTCATGTCGCCCACGTAGAGCCCGTTCGAGCCCGGCAGCGACGCCGCCTTGCGCGACAGGTCCTGCACGAAGTCGATCGTGGTCGGGTGCGCCCAGTTCCGGTTCCGGCTGAGCCGCATGGACTGCCAGGTGGGCCCCGTGTCGGCCAGCTGCTGACCGCCCGCGAGGCAGCCGCGGGAATAGCCGCCATAGGCGGCGGCGGGCAGTGGGGCGGCCAGGTTCTTGGCGCCGAACATCGTCTTCGCCAGCGCGCTCTGGTTCACTTCGACCCCTGCCATGCTGGGCAGGGGAACGGTCCGCTCGGTGCCACCGCCGCACGACGCAAGCGCCAGTGCGGCCGCGGCCAGAAGAAGAGAAAGTCTCATACTGCTCGATCTCCGTCGGGTTTTACCCAGATTAGCAGGAACAACCCCAAGCCGAAAAGAAGAATGAGGGGCGAGATCCCCAATTGCTGGCTGCCTGTGACCTGCGTCGCGACCGCGATGGACAGGGGTGCGATGAAGGACGTGGCCTTGCCCGCCAGCGCATAAAGACCGAACGCCTCGGTCATGCGGTGGGGATTGCCCTGGTAGACCATCATGGTGCGGCTCGCGGCCTGCAACGCGCCACCGGCGGCCCCTATCAGGGCGCCGACGATCATGAAGGCGTTGTCCGGCGTGGTCGAACCCACGCCCTGCGCCACGCCCAGCACGCTTTCGCGCGAGATGAACATCGAGGCGACGATCACCCCGATCAGCGTCACGCAGCAGACCACGATGACCGGCATGGGGCCGAAGCGCTGGTCGGCGCGACCGCCGACCCAGGCGAAGACCGCGCCGGTGACCACGGCGAGGATGCCAAAGGTCCCGGTCTGCACCACCGACCAGTCCAGCACGCCGGCGGCGAAAATGGCGCCAAGCGCGTAGGTGCCGTTCAGCCCGTCGCGATAGAGCATGGACGCCACGAGAAAGCTGAACTGGCTGGGCGTCTCGGGCAGGCGGCGGATGGTGCGGCCCAGCCCCGAAAGCGCGCCGCGAATGTCCGAAAGGCTGGCGCGGCGGTGGCCGCGGGGTTCGCGGACCCACAGGAAGAACGGCACCATGAAGACGATGAACCACAAGGCCGTCAGCGGCCCGACGAAGCGCGTGCCCTCGCGCGCCTCGGGGTCGAGACCCAGGATCGGCTCGATCCCGACCAAGGTGACGCCGGTGGCCGGATCCTCGGCGAAGAGGGTCAGCATGATGACTAGCGCCACCAGCCCGCCCAGGTAGCCGAAGGCCCAGCCCGAGCCCGAGATACGGCCCAGCCGGTCCCGGGGGGCGAGGTCGGGCAGCATCGAGTTCGTGAAGATCGTGCAGAACTCCATCCCGATCAGGCCGATCCCGAAGCCGAGCAGGATGAGCCCGAGATTGAAATCGCCGGGCGCGGCGAACCACAGCGACGCGGATCCGACCACGTAAAGGACCGAGAAAATGCAGATCCATCGCATCCGGCTGCCCGAATGGTCGGCCACGGCGCCGAGGATCGGCGCGAAGATCGCGATAACGATGCCGGCCGCCGCGATACCGTAGCCCCAGACCGCCTGTGCCTGCGTGCCGTCGCCCAGAAGGTCCTTGATGTAGGGGCCGAAGATGAAGGTGATCAGCAGGGTGTTGTAGGGCTGGCTGGCCCAGTCGAAGAAGAACCAGCCCCAGATGCGCCTGCGCGCGCCGGTCGCGGCAGCGCTGCCGTCGTCGATGGATGCCATTGTTGCCCGTTCTCCTGCCCGTCGCGGGCATTCAAACAGCCAAACCGGCGGTCGTGCAATCTATCCCTGCGCGGCCAGCTTCGGCGCGGGCTGGTCCTGCATGGGCGGCCAGGGGCGCATGGCCTCGGCCCGGGCCCATTCGGCGATCCAGTCGGGCAGGGGCGGGCTTTGCATGCCGTCCATCACCTTGGCCACGTCGGCCATGGGCACCAGCCCCGCCTTCGACGTCACCGCCGTGCGCAGCAGCGCGTGCGAGGTGCAGGTCTCGCCCCGCCACATGCCCTGCTCGATATAAAAGAACCGGTCGTCCCAGCCGACGACGCGGGTGCGCATGTCGATCCGGTCGAACATCCGAACGCGGGCGCGATAGCGCACCGACGCCCCCGCGATGGTGCCCGCCCATTTCTCGCGTTTCATCACGTCGACGACGCCGGTCCGCATGAACAGGATCATCCGGCCGAGGTCATAGAGCGTCAGGGTGCGGCCGTTGTTCAGCTCCATCCACAGGTCGATGTCGTGCGGCCAGCAGACGTGGCGGCTTTCGTGGGTGTCGAACAGGCCGAGCCTCGGAGCGTTGCGGAATTTCGCGGCTTCCTTGGCCATGCGGATGACGGGATACATGCGGCAGCACTCCTTTGACGCGGCAGGTGTCGCGACGCCTGCCTCCCGTCAAGCCTTGTCGCTGCGTCCCGGTGCCATTAGATCGGGCGGGATTGCAAGCGGTGGAGCCCCGGCCATGACCTCGATCTTCCAGATCCTGATGCTGATCCTCGACGTGATCTGGTTCATCATGATCGCCCATATCATCATGTCGTGGCTCATCAATTTCCAGGTTCTGAACCTGCGCCAGCCGCTGGTCGCGCAGATCTGGGATGGCCTGAACCGCATGCTCGAGCCGATTTACGGCCCCATCCGGCGCGTGCTGCCCAATACCGGCGGGCTGGACCTTGCGCCGCTGGTCGCGCTGATCGCGATCTACGCGCTGCGCATCATCCTGATCAACAACGCCGCCGCCTTCTACTGAGGCGACCCGCCGCGCTTGTGCGCGATTCCGCGATGTGGGATCAGGGTGGCATCCCTGATTGACCCAGCCGCAGATCGCCCATGAATGACCCCCGTGCGATCCTGTCCGAGGTGTTCGGTTTTTCCGATTTCCGCCCCGGGCAGGAAGACATCGTGACCGCCGTGGCCGAGGGCCGCGACGTGCTGGCCATCATGCCCACGGGCGGGGGCAAGTCGTTGTGCTACCAGCTGCCCGCGCTGCTGGGTCATGGCGTGACGCTGGTGATCTCGCCGTTGATCGCGTTGATGCGCGACCAGGTGCGCGCGTTGCAGGAGGCGGGCGTCGCCGCCGGCGCGCTGACCTCAGGTAACACCGAGGCCGAGACCGACGCCGTCTGGCGCGGCCTGCATGACGGGTCGCTGCGCCTTCTCTACATGGCGCCCGAGCGGCTGGCCTCGGGCGGAATGGACCGGATGCTGAACGAGGCCGGTATCGCCCGCATCGCTGTGGACGAGGCGCATTGCGTCAGCCAGTGGGGCCACGATTTCCGCCCCGACTACCTTCGGATCGGCACGCTGCGGCAGGCGCTCGACGTGCCGCTGGCCGCCTTCACCGCCACCGCCGATGCCGAGACCCGGGCCGAGATCGTCGAGCGGCTATTCGCGGGTCGCGAGCCGGTCCAGTTCCTGCGCGGCTTCGACCGGCCCAACATCCATCTGGCCTTTCGGCCCAAGGACCAGCCCCGCCGCCAGATCCTGGACTTCGCCCGCGCCCGCAAGGGACAATCGGGCATCGTCTATTGCGGCACACGGGCCAAGACGGAAGGCCTGGCCCAGGCGCTCGCGCAGGACGGCCACCCGGCCTGCGCCTATCACGGCGGGATGGAAGCCGATCAGCGCCGCGCGGTGGAAGGCCGTTTCGCCCGCGAGGACGGTCTGATCGTCTGCGCGACGGTGGCCTTCGGCATGGGGGTCGACAAACCCGATATTCGCTGGGTCGCCCATGCCGACCTGCCGAAGTCGATCGAAGGCTACTACCAGGAGATCGGCCGCGCGGGCCGTGACGGTGCGCCGGCCGAGACGCTGACCCTCTACGGCCCCGACGATATCCGCCTGCGGCGCACCCAGATCGACGAGGGCTTGGCCCCGCCCGAGCGCAAGGACGCCGATCACGGGCGGCTGAACGCGCTTCTGGGGCTGGCCGAGGCACTGGGCTGCCGCCGAGTGCAGCTTCTGTCGTATTTCGGGGAAGAGGCCGCGCCCTGCGGTAATTGCGACCTCTGCGACCGCCCGCCCGAAACCTTCGACGGGACCGAGGCGGTGCGCATGGCGCTGTCGGCCATCCTGCGGACCGAGGAATACTTCGGCGCGGGCCACCTGATCGACATCCTGACCGGCACCATGACCGACAAGATCCGTCAGCGCGGGCATGACAGCCTGCCGACCTTCGGCGTCGGCAAGGCGCACGGCAAGAAACACTGGCAGGGGATCTTTCGCCAGATGATGGGCCACGACCTGGTGCGCCCGGATGCCGAGCGGCACGGCGCGCTGCGCATGACCCACGCCGCGCGGCCGATCCTGCGCGGCGAGGCCAGCATCGATCTGCGGCGCGACGCTTTGCAGGCCCGCGACCGCCCGGCGGTGAAGACACTGGTCGATGACGAGGACGCGCCGCTCCTGTCGGCGCTGAAGGCCCAGCGCCGCGCGCTGGCCGAGGCGCAATCGGTGCCCGCCTACGTGATCTTCCCCGATCGCACCCTGATCGAGATGGCCGAGCGCAAACCCCAGACCATGGACGACATGGCCGGGATCTCGGGCATCGGCGCGGTCAAGCTCGAGCGCTACGGCGCCACCTTCCTGAAGGTCATCACCGGCGCCGACGCGGGCGAGATGCACCCGGCCCGCCGCAAGCTGGCCGGCCGGACGGCGGGCACGACCTTCGACCGACTGCAGGATGTCCAGGCCCGCCTGTCGCGCGGCGCCGACGGGACCGGCAAGCCGCTCAGCTGCAATGCCGCGACCCTGCGCTGGATCGCCGAACGCAAGCCAGCCACGCTGGACGACCTGTCGCGCGCGCCGGGCATCACCGCGCCCAAGCTCGACCGGTTCGGCGATGCTTTCCTCGCCGTTCTGGACGAAGGTTGAGGCCTTCGGCCCTGGTGCTAGCATCAGTATCGAAGTGAAATCGCAAGGAGTTGCCGATGCTGATCGTTCTGTCGCCCGCCAAACGCCTGGAGTGGGACGTGCCGCACGACGCGGTCCAGCGCCCCGAATTCCAGCGGGATGCCAACATCCTTGCGGGCCACGCGCGGCAACTGTCGTTGCAAGACCTGAAATCGCTCATGGATCTGTCGGACGACCTGGCGAAGCTGAACCGCGATCGGTTCCGCGCCATGGAGGATGCGCCCGATATCGACAATGCGCGGCCCGCGGTGCTGACCTTCGCCGGGGACACCTACCAGGGGCTCGAGGCCGAGACGCTGGACGACGCCGCGCTGGATTTCGCGGCCGGTCACCTGCGTATCCTTTCGGGGCTTTACGGTGTGCTGCGGCCCATGGATTCAATCCAAGCCTACCGGCTGGAAATGGGGTCGAAGCTGAAATCCCGGCGCGGAAAGGACCTCTACAATTTCTGGGGCGACACCATCGCGCAGGCGTTGAACGACCAGGCCGCGGACCTGGGCACCGACGTGCTGGTCAATTGCGCGAGCCAGGAATATTTCGGCGCAGTGGATCGCGATGCGCTCAAGCTGCGCGTCATTACGCCCAGGTTCCTGGAAGAGGGGCCCAAGGGTCCGCGCATCGTCAGCTTCCACGCCAAGCGGGCCCGCGGCGCCATGGCGCGGTTCATCTGCGAACACCGCCTGACCGATCCGGACGCGCTCAGCGATTTCGACGCGGGCGGCTACGTCTATTCGGAAGAGCTGTCCGAGCCCGACGCGCCCGCCTTCTACCGGTCCGAGGCCGCGGCGGCCGACGCCGCCTGAGTGTCCGCGCCCCAGACGTCCGGCCTGATCTTTGAAGACGCCTGCGTCCGATGTCGCGTGCTCGGAATCCCAGGCTCGCTATCCGGTCTGCTCCTCGGTCAGGCGCGATTGGTTGCTGGCGCGGCAGGTACATCTCCGGCCGGCGCCTTCTGGCCCGTCTTCACCCAGTCGCGGTGGGTTTTCAGCATGCACCGGGACCGGGCCACCGGATCAGGCTAATTCGTTACTGCCGTCCGATCCTACGGCTCCGGGCTCCTGAAACGGGGACGGGATACGAAAATCCGACCCGGAGTCGCCGGGCCGCGCGATCTGCGCCGCGAGCGGGCCGATTTTGCGGATCCGTGCATCATAGGACCGGCCTAATCCGGCTGATCAGGCCGTCAGGGCGCCATGCCGTCTTCCGGCCCTCCGACGGGAGGCAGATCCAGTGTCGCGCGAATCACCGTGCCCCGATCCGAACTCTCATGCACGCCGAGGGTCCCGCCCATCATTTCGACCAGCGCGCGGGATACCGAGAGCCTCAACTCCGCGCCCTGGTGGCCCCGTGCATCGCCGTCTTCGGCCCGGCGGGACGGTTCGAATGATGGCTCCCGCGCGCCGCGTGGGAATCCGGGTCCGCCACTTGTGACCTCGATCCGGATACATCCCGTGGCGCCTTCGTCCGCTGGCACGCGAGAGATCGAGATAGCCACGTTCCCGCGTTTGGTCGACCGGATCGCGTTTTCCAGCAGATTGACGAGAACCTGCCGGACCCGGTCCGCGTCGCCCGAAAGCCGCGGCGGCAGATCGGCATCCAGCGTCAGGCTGATGTCGATGCCCCGCGCGGTGGCCGGGCCGCGCATGAGATCTACTGCTTCGCGCGTGCATTCGGCGAGATCGAAGGGCCCCGGGTTCAGGTCGAGACACCCCTCTTCGATCGCGGAGGTTTCCCGGATGTCGTCGATCAGGGTCAGCATGGACTCGGCCGAGTTCCGGATCTTCAGGACCATGTCGCGCTGCGCCAGCGCCAACGGGTCGTCGTCCAGCAGTTCGCTCAGGCTCAAAATGGCGCTTATCGGTGCGCGAAGCTCATCGCTTATCCGGTCAATGGCGGCCCACTTTGCGCCGCTGGCCGCGTCGGCGGCGAACCGGGCCCGCTGCAGGGCTGCCTCCCGGTGTTTCAGCCGGGTGATATCGGTGCCCATCGCAGCCCGTCCGCCATCGGGGGTCGGCACCGCCGTCAGGCGCAGCCAGCGACCATCCTCGACGGCAACGTCTTCGGGCCGGTCGCCCGCCTCGCGAAACCGTCGCAGGCGGTGGTCATCCGCAGGGGCCGAATACTCGGCCGCGACATCCGGCGCATCGTCGGCCGCGACGCCCGACAACGCGCGGAAGGGTGCGTTGCAGGTGACCAATCGCTCGTCGCGATCAAAAAGCGCGAAGGGATCCGGGATGGCCTCGATCGCGCCGCGCAGGCGCAGGTCGTCGGTCTGGTCGACCGCGAGGTTGACGAAGCCGCCTCCGTGGATGGGCCGGTCCGACAGGGTGATGATCCGTCCCGACCACAGGTGGATCTGCATGTCCGGAACCGGCGAGCGATCATAGCGCCGGAACACCTGCGCGATCCAGTCGCGGCCCGGCATCCGCGGATCGACGATGCCCTCCTCGATCATCAGGCGGCATAGATCGCGCAGCGCTATACCGGGTTTGACCGCGTCCAGCCCGTCGAAGATCGACAGGTAGGCCGCGTTGGCGCAGACCAGCCGAAGGTCGGCGTCGAAGACGGCGAAACCGTCGCGCATGGTGTTCAGCACCTGCCACAGCCTGGTCTCGGCCCGCGCCCGGTCCGACACCGTGGCCTGCAACGATTGCTCGGTTTCCAGCGCCATAAGCTTGGCGCGATCGACGCGGGCCTGCATCTCGTCCAGCTGGGCGCGCTTTTCCAGGATGGCCTCGGTCAGCACGCGGCTGCGTCGCTCCATCCGCTCGGTGGCGGTGCGCATATCGCGCTGGCGTTGGCTCAGCTGATGTTCGGCGGCCAGACGGGCGCGGCGTTCCTGCGCGACAATACGGTCGAGTTGGGTGGGCACGGGCGGCAGTCCTCCTGCCGCCAGCCTTGCCTCACCAGGGTTAAGGCGCGGTTAAACGCGCCGGGTCAGAGCCGCTCGATGGCCAGCGCGATGCCCTGTCCGCCACCGATGCACATGGTGATCAGCGCGCGGCGCCCACCGGTCCGGTCAAGCTCGTACATCGCCTTCACGGTCAGGATCGCGCCGGTTGCGCCCACGGGGTGGCCCAGCGCGATGGCGCCGCCATTGGGGTTCACCGTGGCCGGATCGAGACCCAGCGCCCTGTTCACGGCGATGGCCTGGGCAGCGAACGCCTCGTTCGATTCGATCACGTCGAAATCGCCCCCCGACAGGCCCGTGCGCTCGAACAGCGATTCGCAGGCCGGGATGGGGCCGATCCCCATGACCTCGGGGCGCACGCCCGCGTGGGCATAGCCCAGGACGCGGAAACGGGGGGTCATGCCGGCGGCCTCGGCCGCGTCGGCGCGGGCCATCACGATGGCCGCCGCACCGTCGTTGATACCGCTCGCATTGCCCGCGGTCACCGAGCCGTCCTTCTGGAACGCCGGGCGCAGGCCGGCGAGCTTCTCCATGGACGTGGCCTTCAGGTGCTCGTCCGTGTCGAAAGCCACGCTTTCGCGTTTCACCTGGACCTCGACCGGGACGATCTGGTCCTTGAACCGGCCCTCGTCCACGGCGCGGCGGGCGCGCGTCTGGCTTTCCAGCGCGAATTCGTCCTGCGCCGCGCGGCTGATGTCGCGTTCGGCCGCCACGTTCTCGGCCGTCACGCCCATGTGGCCGGTGCCGAACGGGCAGTTCAGCGCGCCCAGCATCATGTCCAGCGCGCGCACGTCGCCCATCTTCTGGCCGAACCGCGCGGGGGGCAGGATATAGGGCGACCGGCTCATGGACTCGGCACCGCCGGCCAGCGCCACGTCGCAATCGCCGAGCGCGAGGTTCTGGATCGCCGAGACGATGGCCTGCGCCCCCGAGCCGCACAGCCGGTTCACGTTCATGGCGGGCGTTGTGTCGGGGATGCCCGCCTCGATGGCGGCGGCGCGCGACAGGTACATGTCGCGCGGCTCGGTGTTGATGACATGGCCGAAGACCACGTGGCCCACCTGGCCGCCCTCGACGCCCGCGCGTTCCATCGCCGCACTGGCGACGGTGGCGCCCAGCGTGATGGGCGGCGTGCCGGCCAGCGTGCCGCCGAACGTGCCGATGGCGGTCCGCGCGCCGCCGAGGATTACGATATCGTCCATGGTAAACTCCTCCCGATCCGTTGGCCGCACCCTAAGGCCGCGCCAAAGCCGGGTCACCCGCCAAAACGCCGCCGCGACGCGTGACGTCCGGGCACGCGCCCGGCTTCATCTTTCCCAAAAATACCTCGGGGGAGTCCGCGTCAGCGGACGGGGGCAGCGCCCCCGACCACGCCGGCCGTCCTTCACATCCCCGGATGCCAGAGCGGGACCGTGGACATGGACATCTTCGCCGAGCCTTCCGTGATCTCGGCCGCGTGGGCAAGGTAGATTAGCGTGCGGTTCGCCTCGTCGTATATCCGCTTGATCCGCAGCGATTTCAGGACGATCGAGCGGCGTTCGCGGAACACTTGCTCGCCGCCTTCGCTTCGGTCGATCTCGTCCAGATCGGCCATGTCGATCGGGCCGGTCTGGCGGCAGGCGATGGACGCGTTGGACGGGTCCTCGAACCAGTTGCCCTGGCTTAGCCGGTCCAGCAGGCCGCGCTCGAAATAGGCGATGTGACAGGTGACACCGGCGATGTCGGGGTCGGCGATCGCCTCGATGATGATATCGTTGCCGACCCAGTCGACGCCGACCTCGCCCACCTGTTCGGCGGTGGCGGGCGGCGCGGCGAATGCCGCGGTCAGGGCAAGGGCGGGGAGGATGGAACGTGGCATTGCGGTCTCCTTTCCGGGATGTTCTTCTTCCCGGGCAAGTGGTGTGGCTCATGCGGCAGGATCACGCCGGGGCGCGAAATTGTCATCCCCGCAAACGGTTTCCGGCGTTCTCATCCCGGCCATGCTAGTCTAGCCAAGGGCAATCACCGGCGGCACGGCCCCGGTTTCCAGAGCGGATGATCGATCATGGCACCTGTTCTTCGTATCGCGATTCTCACCGGCCTGCTGTCCGGCGCGGCCGCCGCGCAGGACAGCGCGCCGCCGCCGCGCGTCTCGGCGTCGCCGCCGACGGCGGACGAGGTGGCGCAGCGCCCGCAGGCCCGGCCCGACGGGCTGAACGATGCCCGCGCGGCCGAGATCCGGGCGCGCGACGCGGCCTTCGACGACTGGGTCGCGGCGTTCCGGGGGCGCGCGCTGGTGCAGGGCGTCAGCGGGGCGACCTTCGACGCGGCGTTCGAGGACGTGGGATACCTCGACGACGTGATCGAACGGGACCGCAACCAGGCCGAGTTCACCATGCCGATCTGGCGCTACCTTGACCGGGCCGTGTCAGACAGCCGCGTCGAGAACGGCCGCGCCGCGCTGGAGGAGCGCGCGCGCCTTCTGGACGCGATCGAGCTGCGTTACGGCGTCGAGAAGGAAATCGTCACCGCCGTGTGGGGCATGGAGTCCGCCTATGGCAGCCACCGGGGCGATATCGACACCATCGCGGCCCTGGCCACGCTGGCCCATGACGGTCGGCGCGGCAGCTTTTTCGAGGCGCAGCTCATCGCCGCGCTGAAGATCCTGCAATCCGGCGACGTGGCCCCGCGCGACATGCAGGGGTCTTGGGCCGGGGCCATGGGGCACACCCAGTTCATCCCGACTTCCTACCTGGCCTACGCGGTGGACTTCACCGGCGACGGCCGGCGCGACATCTGGGACGACAACCCGGCGGACGCCCTGGCCTCGACCGCGTCCTACCTGTCGTCCTTCGGCTGGGTCACCGGGCAGCCCTGGGGGGTCGAGGTGACGCTGCCCGAAGGCTTCGACTACTCCCTGGCGTCGCGCGACGTGAAGCGGCAGCCATCGGACTGGGCGGCGCTGGGCGTCACCCGCCCGGATGGCGAGGCCGTCGACGATTTCGGCGCCGCGTCGATCCTGCTGCCCGCGGGCGCGCAGGGCGCGGCCTTCATGATCTTCAAGAATTTCGAGGTGATCGAGCGCTACAACACCGCCGATGCCTACGTGATCGGGGTGGGGCACCTGGCCGACCGCCTGGCGGGGCAGGGGCCGCTTTCGACCGAGTGGCCGCGCGAGGACCGCACGCTGACCTTCGACGAGCGGGTGGAATTGCAGCGCCTTCTGACGCGGGCGGGCTTCGACACCCAGGGCGCGGATGGCCGTGTCGGGCCGCTGACAATCCGGGCCATTCGCGGCTACCAGCGGCAGACCGGTGCGGTGCCCGACGGCTACGCGTCTCTCATGCTGCTGGACGACTTGCGGGATGACGCGGGCTGAACCTCAGCCGGCGAGCCCGCGCAGCCAGTTGGAATGCACCCACCCCTTCTGGCTATCGCGCACCCGGCGTGCAGGTCCGTTGTTGCCACAGGAATCGGGCCAGCCATCGGCGATATTGCCATAGGTGACGCCGACCCACTGCCCGACGCCTTCGAAGATGTAGACCACGTCGCCGTTGTGCAGCTCGTCGATCTTGCGGTGGTTCGATCCTGGGCCCGTTCGCACGGCGAGGAAGCCGTCCCCGTTGGGATCCAATCCGACCACGGTGGCGCTGGAGCATGTGGCGGCTTGGCCATCCCCCGCCATCTCGGTGATCGGCACGTCGAGATCCGCACCGTGGGCGGTGGAGGCAAACAGGGCGGCAACGACGAGAATGCTCGGTCGGATCATGCAAATGCCTTCCTTTCTGGAAATAGCCGAGAGGCGCGTTGCCGCCTCCGGCTGATCTGCAATGGGGAAGGATGTCTTCTGCCGCTCGATTCGGTCAAGCGTCGCCCGGTCGTCTCAGCCGATGGCGCCGCGCGGCCCGTCTCCGACCTGACCGCGATGGAGCAGCAGGTGGTCGAGCATGACCGCCGCCGCCATCGCCTCGGCCACGGGGACGGCGCGGATGCCGACGCAGGGGTCGTGACGGCCCTTGGTCACGATCTCGGCCGCCTCGCCCGACTTGGTGATCGTGCGCCGGGTCTGCAGGATCGACGACGTGGGCTTCACCGCGAACCGCAGCACGATGTCCTGCCCGGTGGAGATACCTCCGAGGATCCCGCCGGCGTGGTTCGAGCCGAAATAATGCCCGTCGTCGCCCATGAAGATCTCGTCGGCATTGTCGGTGCCGGTCAGGCCGGCGGCCGCCATCCCCTCGCCAATTTCGACGCCCTTAACGGCGTTGATGCTCATCATCGCGGCGGCCAGGTCGGTGTCGAGCTTGCCGTAGACCGGCGCACCCAGCCCGGCGGGCGCGCCCGAGACGCACAGCTCGATCATGGCGCCGACGCTCTGGCCATCCTTGCGCAAACCGTCGAGGTAGGTGCCCCAGTCCTCGGCCGCCACGGCGTCGGGCACCCAGAACGGGTTTTTGTCGATCTGGTCCCAGTCGAAGCGGTCGCGGTCGATATGCTTGGCGCCCATCTGCACCATGTAGCCGGTGATCTTCATGTCCGGCGCCAGGGCCGCCAGCGCCGCGCGTGCCACGCCGCCTGCCGCCACCCGGGCCGCCGTTTCGCGCGCGCTGGAGCGGCCCCCGCCGCGCGGGTCGCGGATGCCGTATTTCTGCCAGTAGGTGATGTCGGCGTGACCGGGGCGGAATTTCTCGGCGATGTCGCCGTAATCCTTCGACCGCTGGTCGGTGTTCTCGATCATCAGCTGGATGGGCGTGCCCGTCGTCTGCCCCTCGTAGGTGCCCGACAGGATACGCACGGCGTCGGCCTCGCGCCGCTGGGTGGTATAGCGCGACGTGCCGGGCTTGCGCTTGTCCATCCACACCTGCAGCGCGGCCTCGTCGATGGGCACGCCCGGGGGGCAGCCGTCCACCGTGGCGCCCAGCGCGGGCCCGTGGCTTTCGCCCCAGGTGGTGACGCGGAAAAGGTGTCCGTAGGTGTTCAGGCTCATGCGGTACGCTCCGTTGACGCCAAGGGTGTTAGCGGTGGCCCTGACGTGTCTCAAGCGGTTTCGCCTTGATGCCGGGCCGGTGGAGCCTTAGCTCTTGTCCCACCTCGGGGTGCCCTTGGCGGGGCTGAGACGCGTGATGCGGACCCGTTGAACCTGAACCGGTTGATACCGGCGGAGGGAAGGTCGGTATCCGCTGCGCCACCCCCCGTTCGGCTTGGAGGATACGAAATGAAACCCCACGCTTTGCTTGCATTGGGCCTGATGGCCGCGCCCGTGATGGCGCAGGACCGCCCCGTGCTGACCGTCTATACCTACGACAGCTTCGTTGCCGAATGGGGGCCGGGCCCACAGATCGAGGAGGCGTTCGAGGCCGGGTGCGGCTGCGACCTGCAATTCACCGCCGCGGGCGACGGTGCCGAGCTGCTGGCCCGTATCCGTCTGGAAGGCGAACGGTCCGAGGCCGACGTGGTGCTGGGCCTCGACACCAACCTGACGGCGGCGGCGAAGGAGACCGGGTTGTTCACCGACAGCGGCGTGACAGACGTGGCGTGGGACCTGCCCATCGCGTGGGACGACCCCACCTTCGTGCCCTACGACTGGGGCTATTTCGCCTTCGTGCACGACGCGGGCTTCGACGCGCCGGGCAGCTTTCGCGCGCTGGCCGACAGCGACACCTCGATCCTGATCCAGGACCCCCGGTCCTCGACGCCCGGGCTGGGCCTGCTGCTGTGGGTCGAAGCCGCCTATGGCGACGAGGCGGGCGCGATCTGGGACGGTCTGGGCGACAACATCGTCACCGTGACCAAGGGCTGGTCCGAAGCCTATGGCCTGTTCCTGGAAGGCGAGGCCGACATGGTGCTGAGCTATACCACCTCGCCCGCCTACCACCTGATCGCCGAGGACGACGACAGCAAGAAGGCCGCCCGGTTCGAGGAAGGACACTACCTGCAGATCGAGGTCGCGGGCGCGCTCGCGGCGTCCGACCAGCCGGACCTAGCGCAGGATTTCCTGGCGTTCCTCGCGACGGACGCGGCGCAGTCGGTGCTGCCCACGACCAACTGGATGTATCCCGCCAAGACGCCCGAGGGCGGTCTGCCCGAAGGGTTCGAGACCCTGATCCAGCCCGACGAGGCCCTGCTGATCCCCGAGGCCGAGGTTCCTGCCGTGCGCGATGCGGCGCTTGAGACGTGGCGGTCCGCGCTCAGCCAATGAAGCAGCCGCTGACGCTGGCGGGGATCGCGGCGGGCGCGCTCGTCGTCCTGCTGATCCTCGGCAGTGTCGTGGCGGTCGCCCTGCGTGCCGAGCGGGGCGCGGGGCTGGGGGCTGCCGATTGGGCCGCGCTGCGGTTCACCCTGTGGCAGGCGGCGCTGTCGGCGGTGTTCAGCGTCGCTCTGGCCATTCCCGTGGCCCGCGCGCTGGCGCGACGCCGGTTTCGCGGGCGGGCGCTGCTCATCACGCTTTTGGGGGCGCCCTTCATCCTGCCCGTCATCGTCGCCGTGCTGGGCCTGATCATGGTCTTCGGGCGCGCGGGCCTGCTGAACGACGGGCTTGCCGCGCTGGGCCTGCCGGCGGTGTCGATCTACGGTGCCTGGGGCGTGGTGCTGGCGCATGTCTTTTTCAACCTGCCGCTGGCCACGCGGATGATCCTGCAGGGCTGGGTCGACATCCCGGCCGAGCGGTTCCGCCTCGCCGCCGCGCTGGGCATGGAGTCTGCGGCGCAGTTCCGGCTGATCGAGCTGCCGATGCTGGCGCGGGTGGTGCCGGGCGCGGCATTGGTGGTGTTCCTCATTTGCACGACCTCCTTCGCCGTGGCGCTGACCCTGGGCGGCGGCCCGCGCGCCACGACGATCGAGCTGGCGATCTACCAGGCGTTTCGCTTCGATTTCGACCTGGGCCGCGCGGCGCTGCTGGCGTTGCTGCAACTGGGCGTGACGCTGGCCGCGGCGCTGGTGGCGTTGCGGGTCGCGGCGCCCGAGGCCATGGGCGCGGGGCTCGACCGCCCGGTGCAGCGCTGGGGCCTGCCGGGACCGGTGGTCGATACGCTGGCCATCACCCTCGCGACCCTGTTCCTCGTGCTCCCGATGGTGGCGCTGGCGGCGCGGGGACTGCCGCACCTGGCGAACATGCCGCCCGAGGTCTGGGCCGCTGCGTGGCGGTCGGTGGTCGTGGCGCTGGGGTCGGCCGTGCTGACTATCGCGCTGGCGCTACCGCTGGCCGTGGCGGTGGGACGGCTGCGCCCGAGGGCCGCCCGGGGGCTCGAGGTGGCGGGCATGCTGGGGATCGCGGCGTCGCCCCTGGTGATCGGCACCGGCCTGTTCATCGTGAGCTATCCGTTCATCGCGCCCGACCGGCTCGCCCTGCCGGTCACGGCGCTGGTGAACGCGGTCATGGCGCTGCCCTTCGCGCTGCGGCTGCTGGTCCCGGCGGTGGCGCGGGTGGAATCCGACTACGGACGTCTCGCCGCGTCGTTGGGGCTGAGCGGTTTCGCCCGGCTCCGCCTGGTCCTGCTGCCGCGCATCACCCGGCCGCTGGGCTTCGCCACGGGCCTAGCGGCGGCCTTGTCCATGGGCGACCTCGGGGTCGTCGCGCTTTTCGCCGATGCCGAGGCGGCGACGTTACCCCTGCAGATGTATCGCCTGATGGGCGCCTACCGGATGCAGGACGCAGCGGCGGCGGCGCTTCTGCTGTTGACGCTCAGCCTCGCCGCTTTCTGGATTTTCGACCGCGGGGGACGCGCCGATGCTGACGCTTGAACGGCTGCGCCTCACCCGCGAGGATTTCGCGCTCGACGCGGATCTTGCTATTCCGCAAGGCGCCCGCGTGGCGATCCTCGGTCCGTCGGGTGCGGGGAAGTCCACGCTGCTGGCGGCCATCGGCGGCTTCCTGTCCCCGCGATCGGGCCGCATCCTGTGGGACGGTCGGGATATCACGCGGGCCGAGCCCGCCGCGCGGCCGGTGGCCACGATCTTCCAGGACAACAACCTGTTCCCGCACCTGACCGCGCTGCGCAACGTGGCGCTGGGGCTTGATCCGACCGGGCGGTTGTCCGCGACGACCCGCGATCGCGCGCTGGCCGCGCTGCGCGACGTGGGGCTGGACGGGTTCGCCGACCGCAAACCCGGTGCGCTGTCGGGCGGGCAACAGAGCCGTGTGACCCTGGCCCGCGCCATGTTGCAGGACAAGCCGATCCTGCTGCTGGACGAGCCGTTCTCGGCGCTGGGTCCGGCCATGAAGGCCGAGATGATCGACCTCGTCCTTCGCGTGGCCGAAGAGCGCGGTCTGACGGTTCTTATGATCACCCACGATCCCGCCGACGCGCTGCGGCTGGGCGGGCTGTCCCTGGTGGTGGCCGATGGCGTGGCGCATCCGCCCCGGCCCACGACCGAACTGATGGACGATCCGCCACCCGCACTGCGGGACTACCTGGCGCGCTAGGGTGCGTCCGGACCGCGCAAGAAAAAAGCCGCCCCAAGGGGCGGCTTTCGGTGTTTCGCGGTGTGGCCGGATCACTCGGCCGGGGCAGCTTTCTTGGCCTTCCGCTTATAGGGCGCCCAGATCCGCTTGTTGGTCAGGTAAAGAAGGGCTGCCAGCACGGCCAGCATCAGCACGCCGGTGAAGCCCGCCTGCTTGCGCGCGCCCAGCTTGGGCTCGGCCGCCCACATCAGGAAGGCAGCGACGTCCTGCGCTTCCTGCTGCATGCTCGCCTCGGTGCCGTCGGCATAGACCACGTCGTCACCGTAGAGCGGGGGCGCCATGGCGATCCAGCCGCCGGGAAAGGCCGTGTTCTCGTAGAGGATCGCGCCGGCCTCTTCCTTGTCTTCGCCTGTATAGCCGTTCAGCAGCGACGCGATGTATTCCGGGCCGCCCATCCCCTTGAAGAACTGATTGATGCCCAGGCCGTAGGGACCGTGGAAACCGGCGCGGGCCTTGGCCATCAGCGACAGGTCGGGCGCGTTTTCAAGCGACGATTCGGGGAAGTGGTCGACGGGCCTGCGCGGGCGGTAATCGTCGATGTCCTCGTCGTAGATCTCGTAGAATTCCGCATAGGCGCGCACCTGATCCTCGGGCAGGCCCGGCCCGCCCTCGTCGCTCAGCGAGCGGATCGGCACGAACTTCATGCCGTGGCAGGCCGAGCAGATCTCGGTATAGACCTGCAGGCCGCGCTGCAGCTGCATCTGGTCGTAGCTGCCGAACGGCCCCTCGAACGAGAAGTCGTAGTCGGTGACGTGCGAGTCTTCGCTGCCCGCGGCCAGGACCGGACCGGTGGCGAGCGCCAGGGCCAGCGCCACGCCGGTGGTGAGTTTCTTAAGCATCATTCTTCCTTCTCACTCGGCCGGGTTCACGATGGTTTTCGTTCCGCCCGTGGCCGGTGCGTAGTGGCTGGCATAGTCTTCCTCGATCGTCTGCGGCTGCGGCAGCGGTTTCTCGATCAGGCCCAGCAGCGGCAGGATGACCAGGAAATACGCGAACCAGTAGGCCGACGCGACCAGTGAAATCGTGGCATAGGGTTCTTCCGCGGGCATGGCGCCCACCCACATCAGCACGAAGAAGTCGACGACCAGCAGGGCGAACCACCACTTGAACATGGGGCGGTAGCGGCCCGAACGCACGCTCGACGTGTCCAGCCAGGGCGCCAGAGCCATGACCAGGATCGCGCCGAACATGGCCAGCACGCCGAAGAACTTGGCGTCGACGATGCCGCCGGTCACGAAGCTGGCGATCTGGACGACCCAGACCTCGGCGGTGAAGGCGCGCAGGATCGCGTAGAACGGCAGGAAGTACCATTCGGGCACAATGTGCGCCGGCGTCGCCAGGGCGTTCGCTTCGATGTAGTTGTCGGGGTGGCCCAGGTAGTTCGGCATGAAGCCCACGATGGCGAAGAAGATCGCCAGGATCAGGGCCAGCGCGAACAGGTCCTTGATCACGAAGTAGGGCCAGAAGGGCAGGGTGTCCTTCTGCGCGTCCTCCTTGCTGGTGCGCCGCACCTCGACCCCGGTGGGGTTGTTGTTGCCGGTGGTGTGGAAGGCCCAGATGTGCACCGCCGTCAGGCCGACCAGGATCATCGGCATCAGGTAATGCAGCGAGAAGAAGCGCGTCAGGGTGTATTCGCCCACCGCCGGTCCGCCCAGCAGCCAGGTCTGCAGCGACTCGCCCACGAAGGGAATCGCGCCGAACAGGCCGGTGATCACGGTGGCGCCCCAGAACGACATCTGGCCCCACGGCAGCACGTAGCCCATGAAGGCGGTGCCCATCATCAGCAGGTACATGAGGATGCCGATGATCCACGTCACTTCGCGCGGTTCCTTGTAGGAGCCGTAGTAGAGCGAGCGGAAGATGTGCAGATACACGGCCACGAAGAACAGCGATGCGCCGTTCGCGTGCATGTAGCGCAGCATGAAGCCGCCGTTCACGTCCCGCATGATGTGCTCGACCGAGGCGAAGGCCTGATCGACCGACGGGATGTAGTGCATCACCAGCACGATGCCGGTGACGATTTGCAGGACCAGGGTAAAGGTCAGGACGATGCCCCAGATCCACATCCAGTTCAGGTTCTTGGGCGTGGGGATCATGATCGTGTCATAGGCGAGGCCCAGCACCGGCAGGCGCTTGTGCAGCCAGCGCTCGCCGGAGGAATTGGGCTCGTAATGGTCGTGCGGGATACCGGCCATGTCAGTCTCTCCTTATCCCAGAACGATGGTGGATTCGTCGGCGAATTCCGCAACGGGGATGTGCAGGTTCTCGGGGGCGGGGCCTTTGCGAATGCGGCCCGCCGCGTCGTAATGGCTGCCGTGGCAGGGACAGAACCAACCGTTGAAATCGCCGGCGCCGTCGCCCAGCGGCACGCAGCCCAGATGGGTGCATACGCCGATCTGAACCAGCCATTCGCCGGTATCGTCCAGCGCGCGGTTGTCGTCCGTGGCCGGTGCGCCGTCCTCGATGTTGGGGTTGCGCGCCTCGGGGTCGGGCAGCGACGACACGTCGACGCCGGTGGCCGCTTCGATCTCTTCCTGCGTGCGGCGGCGAACGAAGACCGGCTTGCCCAGATACTGCACGGTCAGTTGCGTGCCGGGCTGGACGCCACTCACATCGACCCGAATCGTCGAGAGGGCCTGGACGTCGGCCGAGGGGTTCATCTGGTTCACCAGCGGCCAGACAGCGGCGCCGGTGACGACGGCACCTGCGCCTGCGGTCGCATAGTAAAGGAAATCGCGGCGTGTTTCGCCGTGGTCGTCTGCGTGGGACACCGGGTGCTTCTCCATCTTTGATTTGCCCGCACCATAGCGTTGCACGGGCGATTCGCGCAAAGTCGGTCGCCTTCGACCTTTCGCGGGTGGTCTATAGCCGTTTTTTGCATCGGTCCAGCCGACAAACTGGCGCAGTTTCGCCAATTTCGTCCGGTCAAGGGCCGAAAAACGGCGACCGGCTACTCCGGTTTCGTCGTTTGCATGGACGTCCGCTCTCCGAATTTCGCGAACCAGTCCGCCAGCGCCGGGCGCGCGCTGCGCCAGTCCCGTGCGCCGTGGCGCAGGTCCAGGTATCCCAGCGCGCAGGCCACGGCGATCTGCGCCATGTTCAGCGGACCGGCCAGATGGCTCATCCACTGCGCCTCGATCGCGTCGAGCGCGCGGGTGATCTTGGCCCACTGGCCCTCGATATAGTCCGGGAACTGCTTGTCCTCGGGTCGGACACGGATCTCGTAGACCATGAGGATCCCGGCATCCATCACGCCGTCGGCCAGCGCCTCGAGCGTCTGGATCTCCCACTGCCGGGCGGCGGGGATCAGGTCGGCGCCCGCGCGGTCGGCCAGGTAGCGGCAGATCACGCGGCTGTCGAACAGGGCCGGACCGTCGGGACGGGTCAGGCAGGGGATCTTGCCCAGCGGGTTCTGGTTGGCGGGGTTGGGCGACAGCGGCGTCTGCGCCGATTCGACCAGCGTCACGTCCTCGGCCTGGCCTGTTTCATGCAGGACGACCTTGACCTTGCGGACATAGGGCGAGGCTGCGGCGTGAAAAAGCTCCATCGACGATCCTTTCGCAAGGCACGGCACCGCGCCGCGCCGAAACGGAAAACTGCCGAAGTGGTAGCGGATGGACGGTCTCGCCCGCAATGGCGTTCGCGTGCCTTCGCCCGGCGGGTCAGGCCGCGGTCAGGTGCGCGCCGTCGTGCCCGGTGATGGTCGTGCGCACGACCTGGCCCTCGGGGCGGTCGCTGGCGAAATGCACCTCGGCGAATTGCGCGGTGCGGCCCATGCGAGGGCTTTCCATCAGCACGTCGTGGCTGCGGCCCGATTGCGCGGCCAGGTGCCGCTGCACCGCGCTGTCGCCGGCGGCGCGCAGCCGCGCGGCGCGGTCCTTGATCGCGGCGCCGTCCACGGCGGGCATCCGGGCGGCGGGCGTGCCCTTTCGGGCCGAGTAGGGAAAGACGTGCAGCCAGGTCAGGTCGCAATCCTCCACCAGCCGCAGGCTGTCGGCGAAATGCGTCTCGGTCTCGGTCGGAAAGCCGGCGATGATGTCGGCCCCGAAGGTCATGTCGGGCCGCAGGCGCCGCGCCTCGGTGCAGAAGGCGATGGCGTCGCCGCGCAGGTGACGCCGCTTCATCCGCTTCAGGATCAGGTCGGAGCCGTGCTGCAACGACAGGTGAAGATGCGGCATCAGCCGGTCCTCGTCGGCGATCGCGTCCATCAACGCCGGATCAGCCTCGATCGAGTCGATCGAGCTGATGCGCAGGCGGGGCACGGCCGTCAGCTTCAGGATCCGCCGCACCAGGTCGCCCAGGCGCGGCTCGCCCGGCAGGTCGGCGCCCCAGCTGGTCAGGTCCACGCCGGTCAGCACCACCTCGTTATAGCCCTGGCCCACCAGCCGCGCGATCTGTTCGACCACCACGCCGGCGGGGACCGAGCGGGAATTGCCCCGCCCGAAGGGGATGATGCAGAAGGTGCAGCGGTGGTCGCAGCCGTTCTGCACCTGGACGTAGGCGCGGGACCGGGTGCCGAAACCGTCGATCAGGTGGCCCGCGGTTTCGCGCACGGACATGATGTCGTCCACCTGCACCCGCTCGGTCGCGCCGATCAGGTCCGGCGCCATGCCGGCCCATGTCTCCGGCTGCATTTTTTCCGAGTTGCCGATGACGCGGGTGACCTCGGGCATGGCGGCGAAGGTCTCGGGCTCGGTCTGGGCGGCGCAGCCGGTGACGATGACCGGCTTGCCCGGGTTTTCGCGCGCCAGGCGGCGAATGTCCTTGCGGGCCTTGCGTACGGCCTCGGCCGTGACGGCGCAGGTGTTGACGACCACGGCGTCGGTCAGGCCGGCCTGCGCGGCCAGGTCCTTCATCGCCTCGGTCTCATACATGTTGAGCCGGCAGCCATGGTTGGAGAAGACGGGCGCGCTCATGACTGCCCCGCGATCCAGTCGGCGCGGATCAGGCCATCGGCCACGTGGGCTGTGGGCCCTGTCATCCAGACGCCGTCCTCGCGCCAGTCGATCCATAGCGTTCCGCCGTCGAGGTCGATGCACACGCGGCGCGCGGTCAGCCCGCGCCGCGCCGCCGCCACGGCGACCGCGCAGGAGGACGACCCCGAGGCCAGCGTCACGCCCGCACCGCGTTCCCACACGCGGACGCGGAAATGATCGGGACCGGTAAGCTGCGCGAGCTGCACGTTGGTGCGTTCGGGGTAAAGCGGATCATGCTCGACGCGCGGCCCGATCTCGTCCAGGTCCACCGCCTCCACGTTGTCGACGAAGAAAGTGCAATGCGGGTTGCCCATGCCCGTCGCCACCGGATCGCCGTCCAGCGGGAGGTGGTCCAGGTCAACGTCGCGGGCCAGCGGCACCGAGCGCCAGTCCAGCACCGGCGCGCCCATGTTGACCGAGGTCAGGCCGTCGCCCGCGTCGCGCGCGGTCAAGTCGCCGCGGTCGGTGCGCAGGGTGACGGCATCGCGACCTTCGTCCATCAGGTGACGCGCGATGCAGCGGGTGGCATTGCCGCACGCGCCCGACGGGCTGCCGTCGCTGTTCCAGAAGGTCAGCCGCGCATCGGCGCCGTCGCAGGGGTCGATGGTGGCCAACTGGTCGAACCCCAGCCCGCGCCGCCGGTCCCCCAGGGCGCGCGCCAGCGCAGCCGTCACCGGCACGTCGCGGTGGCGGCGGTCGATGACGATGAAATCGTTGCCCAGCCCATGCATCTTCATGAACGGCACGTCTGTCTGGTCCTGCGGCACGCGCGCCATATATGCCCCTTTGGCGGCGCTGAAAAGCGGGGCGCGACGTTCGGGGTTTTTGACTTGACGCCCAATGCCCCCGTCTTTAGTGACCCGCCTCGTGAGCCTGTAGCTCAGTTGGTAGAGCAACTGACTTTTAATCAGTAGGTCCAGGGTTCGAACCCCTGCGGGCTCACCATTCTTTCCCCTCCGTTTCCGGCTTCGCGAAATGTCGTGACCTGCGCGGCTCGTTGCCTAATCTGCGGAGCGGGGCGGTCCTGCACCGCGTGCGCATGGGGAATGCCTTGATCGATCATATCCTGACCCTGCCCGTGATGATGTCGGCGTCCGTGTTCATCGTCGCCACCGTTCTGCTCGCCCTCGCCTCCTACGCCGTGGCGCGGTGGGCCCGGCCGTGGTCCGACGGGTCCGAAACGCGCGAGCTTGCGGGGTCTGTCACCTTCCGCATCGCGGCGCTGCACGGGCTGGTCCTTGCCCTTGTCTTCGCGCAGGAGCTGGGAAACATCCGCGACGTCCAGACCGCCGCGGCGCGCGAGGCGTCGTTGGTAAGCGACATCTTCCATGACCTCGAGCGATTCGACCCGGACGCGACCGGGCGGATCCGCCGTGACCCGGCGCGCTATGCCGTCATCGTGGCCGAGGAGGAATGGGACCGGCTGGCCAGTGACGCCCGCCTGTCCCTGCCGGCTTGGGATGCATGGGAAAGCGCCTATCTCGCCATCCTCGACCTGCCGACCGAGACCCTTGCGCAGGAACGGCTGATGGGCTTCATGCTGCACGATATCCGCGAGTTGTCGGCCCTGCGCGACGCGCGCGAGAACGCGGCGCTGTCGGGCGCGTCCTCGCTTTTCCTCTTCGCAGCCATCGCCGGCGTGGTCCTGATCTCGGCCGCGTGGTTCACCTGGGCGCCCACGGCGCTGCACCTCGGCCTGATGGCGGGGTTCGCGGCCTATACCGGGCTGATCGTGTTCTTCGTGGTGGCCTACGCCAACCCCTACCACGCGCCCGGCAACGCCGAGCCCACGGGGTTCGAGCGATTCCTGACCGACCGCGTGCGGGCCGTGGCCGCCGAGCCGGACTGAGCGCGGCCTTCCTTCGGCGCGCCCCGGCACTAGGTTGGCGCAGGGCAAGGAGGATTGGCATGCACAAGCTTCAGACGCAGGGCGTCCACCACATCACGCTGAATGGCGCGGATCGACAGACGTCGCTCGATTTCTGGGAAGGCGTGCTGGGCATGCCTTTCGTGTTCGAGCAGCCCAACCTCGACAACCCGGGCGAATCGCACCTGTATTTCGACCCGGGCGACGGGCGGCTGATCACCATCTTCACCAACGAGGACCGCAAGCCCACGGGCAAGCCTGCGCCGGACGACCCCGGTGACGTGCACCACATCGCCTTCGCCGTCAGCCAGTCGATGTATTCGCAGTTGGCCGGACGGCTGGACGCGCGGGGCATCAAGCATTCGGGCGAAAAGGATCGCGGGTTCATGAACTCGATCTACTTCCGCGACCCGCTGGGCACGCTGATCGAGCTGGCATCCTACCGTTTCGTGCCGCCGGTGGGCGCGACCCATACGGACGTGCTGTTCGAGGCGCACCTGATCCGGGTCGAGATGGGGGACACATCCATCGGCGACCCGCATCTTGCCATCGCGATCGAGCGCCTGTCGAAGCGCAATCAGCGCAGCCTGAGCGACTGAGCGCTCAGGCCACCGCGCGGGCCTTCGACAGCTGCACCGCCAGGATGCCCGCCATGATGATCGCGACGCCCAGCACATCCAGCGGACCGATCCGTTCGCCCAGGACAGCGGCCGCGATGGCCACGCCCAGGAACGGGTTCAGGAAGTGGAAGGTCGCCGCGCGCGTGGCGCCGATGCGGCCTACCAGGACGAACCACAGCAGCGTCGCGGCCAGCCCCGGCACCAGCGTGGTGTAGAGGAACGCGATCACCAGCGACGGCGACCAGTCGACCTCCCACGGCTCGAGCGCGGCGCCCGCCACGGACAGGATCGCCGCGCCCACCAGCATTTGCAGGCCCACGACCATCACCACGTTGCCGCCCGAAGACGCGCCGCGCACCGACAGCGTCGCGGCGGCCAAGGCCAGCACGCCGGCGATGCACAGGCCCAGCCCGAACGGGTCGACCCCGCCCGAGATGCGGCTGCCCATGATTAGAACCGCCCCCGCAAGCCCCGCGAACAGCCCGGCGATGGCCTGCCGGCCCAGTTGCTCGCCCAGCAGGCTCCAGCCCACGAAGGCCACGATCAGCGGCATGGTGGACGCGATGATCGACGCGAGGCTCGCGTCGATGGTGCGCATGGCGACGAAATTGAGGCCCAAGTAGAGCGCGTTCTGGCACAACCCGAACAGGAAGGTCAGCCGCCACTGCCGCGCGGTCAGGTTCCAGCTCTGGCCCATCGCGCGGGCGACGATGACGGCCAGTGCGCCGGACAGCGCGAAGCGGAAGGCGAGCGCGGTCAGAGGCGGCGCGTCCGCGACGATGAACTTGGCCGAAGTGAAGGCCGAGGACCACATGACCGCGAAGGCCAGCCCCAGCATCAGTGCGCGAAGATCCATCAGGTCAGCGTCACGCCCGCGCCGCGCATCCCGTCCATCGCGGCCCTGAGCGAGCCGTCCAGGTCGATTCCCCGCGACAGGTCGGTGCGCACGGTCACGTCGAAGCCCAGCTTCGCGCCGTCCACCGCCGAGAAATTCACGCAGAAATCCAGTGCGAGGCCCACCATGGTCAGCCGCTCGATCCCCCGCGTGCGCAGATAGCCCTCGAGCCCGGTGGGCGTCGCGTGGTCGTTCTCGAAGAAGGCCGAGTAGCTGTCGATGGCCGGGTTGAACCCCTTGCGGAGGATCAGGTCGCCATCGGTGCGCAGGTCGGGATGAAACGCGGCCCCCTTCGAGCCCTGGACGCAGTGATCGGGCCACAGGACCTGGGGGCCATAGGGCATTTCGGTCATGGTCATCGGCTGGGCACCGGGATGCGACGAGGCGAAGGACGAATGGCCCGCCGGGTGCCAGTCCTGCGTCAGGATCACGGTGGCGAAATCCTCCATCAGCGCGTTGATCGGCGCGACGATATCGTTGCCGCCCTCGACGGCCAGCGCGCCGCCCGGGCAGAAATCGTTCTGCAGGTCGATGACGATCAGGGCGTGCGCGCGGTCGGTCATGGAATGTCCCTCTCACCTTGGCGGCAGCTAGGCGCGGCCCCCCTCCGGTGTCAACCGCCGCCCGCTTGCCCGGACGCGGCCACGGCGCTATCAGCCGGGGCCATGCCCGTCGTTGCCGCGTTCTACCGTTTCGCCTCGCTCGAGGATCCCGACGCCCTGCGCCCCGCGCTGCGCGCGCTGGCCGAGGCGCACGGCGTGCGCGGCTCGATCCTCGTCGCGGGCGAAGGGGTCAACGGCACGATCGCGGGCTCGCGCGATGGCATCGACGCCGTGATCGACCATATCCGCGGCTGGCCCGGCTGCGCCGGTATGGAGGTCAAGGAAAGCCACGCCGAGACCATGCCCTTCGGCCGGCTGAAAGTCCGCCTGAAGCGCGAGATCGTGACGCTGGGCGCGCCGGTCGACCCTGACCGGGTGGGCCAGTACGTCCCGCCATCGGCATGGAACGACGTCATATCGGCGCCGGACGTGGCCGTCATCGACACGCGCAACGCCTACGAGGTCGCCATGGGCAGCTTCACGGGCGCCATCGACCCGGGCACCGAGGCGTTCGGCGATTTCCCGGCCTGGTGGGCGGAGAATGCCGAACGGCTGCGCGGCAAGCGTATCGCCATGTTCTGCACCGGCGGTATCCGCTGCGAGAAATCCACCGCCTTCCTGCGCGCGCAGGGGGTCGAGGAGGTGATGCACCTGCAGGGCGGCATCCTGAAATACCTCGAAGAAGTGCCTGCCGACCAAAGCCTCTGGCGCGGCGAATGCTTCGTCTTCGACCAGCGGGTGACCGTGGGCCACGGCCTTGCGCCCGGCAGCGCCACCCTCTGCCACGCCTGCCGCAGGCCGCTGTCGCCCGAGGACCGGGCGCATCTTCAATACGAAGAGGGCGTCCGTTGCCCCCACTGCGCCGACGAATTCACAGACGAACAGCGTCAGCGCTTCCGCGAACGCCAGAAACAGGTGACGCTGGCCGAGGCGCGGGGCGCGGCGCATCTGGGTCCAGACGCGCTTCGCAAAACCGTTACAAAGGACGGCTAGACCGCGCGCGACCGAAACGGGGGCCCGGTATGACGAAGATCGCGATCAACGGTATCGGCCGGATCGGCAAGCTGCTGGTGCGGCGCCTGTTCGACATGGGGCTTGGCGACCGGATCGCGCTGCTGAACGATGCGAAGGGCGATCCCGGGCAGCACGCCCTGCTGCTGGAGTTCGACACGGTCCACGGCCGCTGGAGCCGCCCCGTCTCGGCCGACGGCAACTCGCTCGTCATCGACGATCACCGCATCCCGCTCAGCCACGCCGCGCGGATCGAGGATCTGGACCTCACCGGCATCGACCTGGTCATCGACTGCACCGGCACCTTCAAGACCGTGGCCAAGTCGCAGCCCTATTTCAACGCGGGGGTCGCGCGGGTGCTGGTCAGCGCGCCGATCAAGGAAGAGGGCGCGCTGAACCTGGTCTACGGCGTGAACCACGACCTTTATGACGGCAGCCAGCGCCTGGTCACGGCGGCGAGTTGCACGACCAACTGCCTCGCCCCGGTGGTGAAGGTCGTGCACGAGCGTATCGGCATCCGCCACGGCGCGATCACCACGATCCACGACGTGACCAACACGCAGACCATCCTCGACCGCCCGGCGAAGGACACGCGGCGCGCGCGCTCGGCCGTCAACGCGATGATTCCCACGACCACCGGCTCGGCCACCGCGATCACGGTGATCTACCCCGAGCTCAAGGGCCGCCTGAACGGCCACGCCGTCCGGGTGCCGCTGGTCAACGGGTCGCTGACCGACTGCGTGTTCGAGATGGAGCGCGCGGTGACGGCGGACGAGGTGAACACGCTGTTCCGGGACGCCGCGGCAAGCGATCTGGCCGGGATCCTCGGCGTCGAGGACCGGCCGCTGGTCTCGGCCGATTTCCTGAACGACGATCGGTCGTCCATCGTGGACGCGCCGTCGACCATGGTGGTGAACGGCACGCAGCTGAAGGTCTATGCCTGGTACGACAACGAATGGGGCTATACCTGCCGCATGGCCGATATCGCCCGGATGATGGCCTGACCGATGAGCGCTGCCGACCGCCCGCTTGCTGCCTACGCCACGGTGACCGCCGCCTACTGGGCCTTCATGCTGACCGATGGCGCCCTCAGGATGCTGGTGCTGCTCCATTTCCACGAACTGGGCTTCAGCCCGGTGCAACTCGCCTTCCTTTTCACCCTCTACGAGGTCGCGGGCATGGTCACCAACCTGGCCGCCGGCTGGCTGGCCGCGCGGTTCGGCCTGACCCGCACGCTGTATCTCGGGCTCGGTGTGCAGGTCGTGGCGCTGGCCGTGCTCACCCGCCTCGACCCGGGCTGGGCGGTGACGCTGTCGGTGACCTTCGTGATGCTGACCCAGGCCGCGTCGGGCGTGGCCAAGGACCTGACGAAGATGTCCGCGAAAAGCGCGGTGAAATTGCTTGCCCCGGGTGACGGCGCGCTATTTCGATGGGTGGCCGCGCTGACGGGATCGAAGAACGCGGTGAAGGGGCTGGGCTTCTTCCTGGGCGCCGCGCTGCTGGCGTGGCTGGGGTTCCAGGCGGCGCTCTGGTCCATGGCGGGCGCGCTGGCCCTGATCCTGCTCGCGGTGCTGGTCTTCATGCCCACGGGCCTGCCGCAGGGCCGCAAGGGCGCGAAGTTCTCCGAGGTCTTCAGCAAGGACCCGGCCGTGAACTGGCTGTCGGCGGCGCGGATGTTCCTGTTCGGCGCGCGCGATACGTGGTTCGTGGTGGGCATCCCGGTGTTCTTCCAGGCGACGCTGACCGGTGCGCTGGGCTGGGACACGCGCGACGCCTTCTTCGCGGTGGGCGGGTTCATGGCGGTCTGGATCATCCTCTACGGGGCCGTACAGGCGGGGGCGCCGCGGATGCTGCGCGCGAAGGGCCGCGACCTGACCAGCCTGGCGCGTGGCGCGGCGTCCTGGCTCACGGGGCTGATCGTCATCCCGCTGCTGCTGGCCCTGGCCGCCATGACGCTTTCCGGCGCGCCCCTCGTGGCGGTAGTGGTGATCGGCCTCTTTGCCTTCGGTGCTATCTTCGCGGTGAACTCGTCGCTGCATTCGTTCCTGATCCTCGCCTTCAGCACGGGCGAGCGGGTGACGCTGGACGTGGGCTTCTACTACATGTCGAACGCGGCCGGGCGCCTGCTGGGCACGCTGCTGTCGGGGATCAGCTTTCAGCTGGGCGGATTGCCGGCCTGCCTCGCCACCGCCGCCGCCATGGCCGCGCTCAGCCTGGTCGCCGCGCGCAAGCTGCCGGGCGGCGCGGGCCACGCCCCATCACTGGTCTGAAAAGACCTTCGGTCCCGCCGGCTCAGCGGCGCGTCCGCTTGACCTTGCGCGCCGTTTTCGCCGACTTCTTCTGCGCCTTGGCTCGCGCGCGCTTGGGCGGCTTGCCGGGCTTTCGGGACCCGCCGCCGCCACGGGGCATGGCGTCGCCCTCGACCTCCAGCAGCTCCAGCATCAGCCCGCCGGTGACCGGCACCGCCTCGGCCAGACGCACGGTCACGCGCTGGCCCAGCCCGATGGTCGTGCCGCTGTCGGCGCCCATGAGCGTCTGCGCCTCGGGGTCGAAGACGAAGAACTCCCTCCCGATGGATCGAACCGGGACCAGTCCGTCGGCGCCGGTTTCGTCCAGCTTCACGAACAGCCCGAATTTCTGCACGCCCGAGATCCGGCCCGTCATCTCCGAGCCCACGCGCTCGGACAGGTAGGCGGCGAGGTATCGGTCGGTCGTGTCGCGCTCGGCCACCATCGAGCGTCGCTCGGTGCCCGAGATCTGTTCGGCCGTCTGGTCCAGCGCCTCGATCTGCGCGGGGTCGAGCCCGTCGTCGCCCCAGCCATGGGCCGAGATCAGCGCGCGGTGCACGATCAGGTCGGCATAGCGGCGGATGGGCGAGGTGAAATGGGCGTAGTTCTTCAGCGCCAGGCCGAAATGCCCGAAATTCTGCGGGCTGTAATAGGCCTGCGTCATGGCGCGCAGTGTGGACAAGTTGATGAGCTCGTCGAAATCGCTGTCCTGGGCCTGCGACAAAAGGCGGTTCAGATGCGCGGTCTGCAACACCTGACCCTTGGCTAGCGCGAAACCCGAGGCCTGGGCCACCTCGCGCAGCGCCTCGAGCTTCTCGGGCGCGGGTTCCTCGTGCACGCGGTAGAGCAGGGGCGAGCGGCGCTTCGACAGCTCTTCGGCGGCGGCAACGTTGGCGGTGACCATGAACTCTTCGATCAGCCGGTGGGCGTCCAGCCGTTCGGCGAAATCGACGCTAGCCACGCGGCCGTCTTCGGACAGGACGATCTTGCGCTCGGGCAGGTCCAGCTCCAGCGGCTGGCGACGCGACCGCGCCCGGCGCAGCGCCGCGTAGGCGGCGTAAAGCGGGTCGATCACCCTCTCCATCAGCGGTGCCACCGTCTCGGACGGGTCGCCGTCACGCCCCGCCTGCACCTGCTGGTAGCTGAGCGAGGCGCGCGACCGCATCAGCCCGCGGGTAAAGCGGTGGGCGATCTTGTTGCCCTCGGGATCGAGCGTGATGCGCACGGCCATGCAGGCGCGGTCCACATCCTCGTGCAGCGAGCACAGGTCCCCCGATAGCGCCTCGGGCAGCATCGGTACCACGCGGTCGGGGAAATAGCTCGAGTTGCCGCGCAGCCGCGCCTCGCGGTCCAGCGCGCTGCCGGGGCGCACGTAATGGGCCACGTCGGCGATGGCGACCCAGATGACGTGGCCGCCCTCGTTCGCCGGGTCCGTGTCCGGCGCGGCCAGAACGGCGTCGTCGCGGTCGCGGGCGTCCGCCGGGTCGATGGTGATCAGCGGCAGCTCGCGCAGGTCCTCGCGCCCGTCCAGCCCGGCGGGTTCGGCGGCCTCGGCCTCGGCGACGACCTCGTCCGGGAACTGGTCCGGGATGCCGTGCTGGTGGATGGCGATGAGCGACACCGCTTTCGGCGCGGTCGGGTCGCCCAGGCGCGACAGAACGCGCGCGCGCGGCAGGCCCATGCGGCCCTTGGGGCCGGCGCGCTCGGCCTCGACCAGTTCGCCATCCTGCGCGCCGTGGGTGTCGCGGGACCCGACCTGCCATTCCTTGTCCTGCCCCTTGTCGATGGGCACGATGCGCCCGCCCTCGGGACCTTCGCGGAAGATGCCCAGCATGCGCATGGCGCTGGAGTTCAGCTTGCGGATCAGCCGCCCTTCGTAGCCATGATCCTCGTCCGTCACGGCGGTCAGGCGCAGAAGCACCCGGTCGCCCGGCCCCAGGGCGGGGTCGGCGGCGCGCGGGATCACGAGGATGCGCGGCTCGGGCGTTTCGCCGTGCCATTCCAGCGGGCGGGCGAAGATGTCGCCGTCACGGTCGGGGCCCGTGACCTCGCAGACCGATACGGGCGGCAGGGAGTCGGGGTCGCGGTAGGTCTTGCCACGCTTCGTCAGGTTGCCCTCGGCTTCCAGTGCCTTCAGCACGCGCTTCAGGTCGATCCGGTCCGGACCCTTGATCCCGAAGGCGCGCGCGATGTCGCGCTTCGCGGTCTGGGTGGGGTTTTCCGAGATCCAGTCGAGGATCTGCTGCTTCGAGGGGATCTTGGCCATGGCGCCGCGCCTAGCACGCGCCGGGCGGGCGCGACAGGGGGCGGCGTGCGCGGCTCACAACGACAGCCACATGTCGCGATGCGGGATGCCGGCGTCGTCGTAGATCGGGCCATCCGGCTCGAACCCCAGCCCGCGGTAGAAGGGGATCACGTGCACCTGCGACGAGACCTTCATCCGGGCCGCACCCCGGGCGCGCGCCACGCCGATGGCGTGTTCCATGATCTGGCCCCCGATGCCGGTGCCGCGCAGGGGATGCAGCACGCAGACCCGGCCGACCTTGGCCACGTCGTCCTCGATGAACATCCGCGCGGTCCCCACGTCCAGACCGTCCTGCCGGGCCAGCATGTGGATCGCGTCACCGTCGCGGTCGTCGTACTCGTCCGCCTCCGAGATCTTCTGCTCCTCGATGAAGACGACGCGGCGCAGTTCGCGGCAGGCGTCGATATCGTCGGTGATGTCCACGAGAACGGTCATTTGAAGAAATCCTTCAGGATACGGGTATAGATCGCCTTCAACGTGACGATGTCGGCCACCGGGACCCGTTCGTCGATCTGGTGCATGCTGCTGCCGACCAACCCGACCTCGACCACGGGGCAATGGTTGCGGATGAAGCGCGCGTCGCTGGTCCCGCCCGAGGTCGACAGGGCGGGCGTGACGCCGGTTTCGGCCGCGACGGCGTCGCTGACCATCTGCGAGAACTCACCTTGCGGAGTGACGAAGCTTTCGCCCGACACCTTCACCTCGATGTCGAAGTCGACGCCCGTGGTCCCGCTGACCTTGGCGATTTCGTCCTCGATCCAGGCCTTCAGATCGTCCGAGCTGTGCGCGTCGTTGAACCGGATGTTCAGCATGGCCCGGCACTGGCCCGGGATGACGTTGTTGGCGCTGTTGCCGGTGTCGAAGCTGGTGACCTGCACGGTGGTGGGGTCGAAATGCTCGGACGCGTCCACCCTCTCGAACGCGACCAGCCGATCGACCAGCTGCACCATGGCGTGGATCGGGTTGCGCGCCTTGTGCGGATAGGCCGAGTGGCCCTGCACCCCGCGCGCGGTCAGCCACGCGGTCATCGACCCGCGCCGGCCGATCTTGATCATCTCGCCCATGGTTTCGGGGCAGGTGGGCTCACCCACCAGGCAGACATCCATCGCCTCGCCGGTCTGGTCCATCCAGTCGAGGATCGCGCAGGTTCCGTCGACGCCGTCACCTTCCTCGTCGCCGGTGATGGTCAGGACGATGGAGCCGTGCGGATCGTCCGACGCCATGTCGATGGCGGCGGCCACGAAGGCGGCGACCCCCGATTTCATGTCGCAGGCCCCGCGACCGTACATGATGCCGTCCACGATTTCGGCCCCGAACGGGTCATGCGCCCACTGCGCCGGGTCGCCGGTCGGCACGACGTCGGTATGCCCGTTGAAGCCGATGACCGGGCCATGGGTGCCCCAGCGGGCATAGAGGTTGGCAATGCCGTTGCGGTCGACGCGCGTGCAGACGAAGCCCGCGTCTTCGAGCAACTCGAACAGGTGCTGGATCGCCCCGCCTTCCTCGGGCGTGACCGAGGGGCAGCGGATCAGCTGAGATGTCAGCTCGACCGGGTCGGTTGTGGTGTGCATGGGCGGCCTCCTTCGGGCGGCACCAAGGATGGTAGGCCGGGGGTGTGGGGCGGGCAATCGTGCGGCCGGTCAGTCCGCACCTTTTTCGCGCTCGTCGCCTTCGAAGAACGGGCTCATCTGCGCGACGATCACGGCGTTCTCGTCCAGCGCGCGCTGCATCAGAAGGCGTTCGTCGGGGTCGATGTCGTGCCCGTCGGCCAAACGCTCGTCCAAGGTGCCGTAGCCGGTGACGTCCAGCGGCGAGAGATCGGCCTGCTTGAGGATGGCGACCGTCTCGCGCACGGCCTCGGCCTCGTCCACGCCGGCTGCGTAGCACATGAGTGCTGCGCCGGTCGCGTTCTCGGGAAGCCCGTCCGAGGGGGCGCGACCCACCTCCACCAGGAGCGTGTAGACGTAGTGAGGTTTGCCGGATTTAGCCATGGCCGCCGGATGCCAGTCCCGGCGGCCTTTGGCAAGATATCAGGTGCGGCCGCGCACGGCGCGCACGAGGAAGATCAGGATACAGGCGCCGATGAAGCCCGCGACCAGATAACCGATGCTGAAGCTGGCGCCGGCGGCGTAAAGGCCCAGCAGCGTGCCGAAGATGAAGTTGAAGACGATGGCGCCGACGATGCCCAGGACGATGTTCATCAGAAGCCCCATGTTGGACTTCATGAATTGCTCCGCCAGCCAACCGGCCAGACCCCCGACGATGATAGCTGCAAGCCAGCCCATGGATTATCCTTCCTGATTGTTTTCGCTACGCATTTGCGCAGGGTTCGAGGCAAAACGTCGCGATCTGCTCTCGGTTCCGTGAAGGATCAGCCGAAGACCTCGAAAAACGCGGCCGCGAAGTAGATGGCCAGCATCGCGACGCTTTCGACACCGATGCCGCCCGGTCCCCGACGCTGCCGCGCGATCAGCCCGGCCAGAAGGATCGAGGTCATCAAGATCCCGGTGCCCAGCCAATAAAGGTCCGTCGTCCCGATGGCGTGGTAGAGGGACCCGTCCCGGTAGGCCAGGTCCGAGAAGACGACGAACAGCGTGTCGAACGTGTTGCCGCCGATGATGCCGCCCACGGCCAGCTGCAAGGCGCCGCGCCGGACGGCGACCAGGGTCGTGACCAGTTCAGGCAGCGATGTGACGACGGCAGTGATCAGCGATCCGACCAGGCTGGACGACAGGCCGAAGCGCTCGATGAACGACCCGCCCACCTGGCTGATGACCCAACCCCCGACGGCCATGATGGCGACCAGCCCGATAAACGACGTGATCGGTCCGCGCGCCGATTTCTCGGGCTCTGCGTCGTCCTCGGGCTCGTCCTCGCGGGTGTCCGAGGTCTGGACCGGCTTCCACATCGGCTGTTCCGACACGCTGGACGACACGCCAACCCCGTAGAGATAGGTCAGGAAAAGCACGACCGAGATCGGGTGGATGCCGAAATAGGCGATCTCCGGACCGGCCATCGCGCAAAGCGGCATCGACAGAAGCACGATCAGCATGACGCCCTGGAACAGGTTCGTCGGCTCGGCCGCCGCGTGTTCCAGGTTCACCTTCTTGTAGATCGTGTCGGCTATGGCGAGGAACAGGGTCTGCGCCGCGATACCGCCCACCGCGTTCGAGAAGGCGAATGACGCGTCGCCCTCCAGCGCCGCGTTGACCGAGACGACCACGCCGGCCAGCGATGTCGCACCGCCCAGGATCAGGCCGCCCGCCATCGCCTCGCCGATCTGGGTGCGGTCCGCGATGATGTCGGCCAGACGCGTCGCACGGATCGACGACAGAACGACCGCCAGGCCCGCGACCGCGAACACGGCGAACAGCCAGAAAACGGGAAGATCACCAATCATGACGTGGCAACGGGCCTGGCGCTGAAATGGTTGCCATCTTTCCCGACGATTTGCCCGCGCAGACGATCAGGACATCGGGCCGCCGATGGCAGGGCCACATCCTGAACCTCGCCATCGGTGATACGGGCCAAGGCAGGTGCGGCGCGGGGGACCTATCTCCGCGCGCGCCGCACCGTTGCCCGGTCCGGCCTCAGTCGCGCAGCAGTTCGTTGATACCGGTCTTGGACCGCGTCTGCGCGTCCACCCGCTTCACGATCACCGCGCAGTAGAGGTTCACGTTGTTCTTCGACGGCATCGAGCCCGAGACCACGACCGAGTAGGGCGGCACCTCGCCCATGAAGACCTCGCCCGTTTCGCGGTCGACGATCTTGGTGGACTTGCCGATGAAGACGCCCATGCCCAGCACCGAGCCTTCACGCACGATGCAGCCTTCGACCACCTCCGAGCGGGCCCCGATGAAGCAGTTGTCCTCGATGATCGTGGGCCCGGCCTGCATGGGCTCGAGCACGCCGCCGATGCCGACGCCGCCGGACAGGTGCACGTTCTTGCCGATCTGGGCGCAGGACCCGACCGTGGCCCAGGTGTCGACCATCGTGCCCTCGTCCACGTAGGCGCCCAGGTTCACGAAGCTGGGCATCAGCACCACGCCCTTGGCGATATGGGCCGAACGGCGGACGACGCAGTTGGGCACGGCGCGGAACCCGGCCGACGTCCACTCGGTCTCGCCCCAGCCCAGGAACTTGCTGTCGACCTTGTCCCACCAGCCGCCGCCCTGCGGTCCGCCCGATTGCGGCGCCATGTCCTTCACGCGGAAGCCCAGCAGCACAGCCTTCTTGGCCCACTGGTTCACGTGCCATTCACCGTTCTCGCGCGGCTCGGCCACGCGCAGCTTGCCCGAATCCAGCGCGTCCAGCGTCGCCTCGATCGCCTCGCGCGTCTCGCCGCCGGTGGCGGGCGTGATCTGGTCGCGGGTTTCCCACGCGGACTCGATTGCGGCTTCAAGCTGGGCGTTCGACATGGGTGCGGCTCCCTTTGTGATGTGTCTGGTTGCGTTGCGCGCTCTATACTCGGGGGGAGGCCCGGGGAAAAGAGATGGCGAAACTCATGCTGCGGACGTTGGCCCTGCTGTTCGTGACGGCCCTGGTGGCGGTGGGGTGCCAGACCTGGCGCAATGGCGGGCAGGCCGATCTGCCGCCCCCGCCGCGGGACGCGCTGCGGATCGCCACCTACAACGTCCACTACATCGTGCTGAACGACGCGACCGGCGCCTGGTCGCGCGGCGACTGGGAGCGGCGCAAGGACCCCCTGGCCGCCGCGGTCGCCGCCACCGGCGCCGATGTCATCGCCTTCCAGGAGATGGAGAGCTTCCAGCGCGGCAGCGACGGCAGCGTGAACCTTGCCCGCGATCACCTGCTGGCGGAACTTCCCCAATACGCCGCGGCCGCCGATGGCCCGTGGGAGACGTTTCCGCCGACCCAGCCGATCTTCTACCGCGCCGACCGTTTGCGCGTTGTGGACGAAGGCTGGTTCTTCTTCTCGGACACGCCGGACCGGATCTATTCGCGCACCTTCGATGGCGGCTACCCGGCCTTCGCCAGTTGGGCGCGCTTCACCGACCGGACAACCGGCCAGAGCTTTCGCGTGGTGAACATCCACACCGACTACGCCAGCTATGACAACCGCGCGCAATCGCTGGCCCTTGTGGCCGAGCGCATCGCGCCCTGGCAGGCGGCGGGCGAAACGGTTTTCGTCACCGGCGATTTCAACGCGCGGCTCGGATCGGATCTGCACGCCATCCTCGAGGATCGGGGCCTGACCTTCGCGCCGGTCGAGGGCGCCACCTATCACTTCGACCGTGGCATCAACCTGTTCGGCGCGATCGACCACCTTGCCTACACGCGCGGGGTCGGCGTGACGGGCGGCCCTTGGGTGCTGCGCCGGCAATTCCTGGGCGAATGGCCCACGGATCATTATCCGGTCGTCACGGATGTGACCTTACCCTAGGCTGCGACCCGAGTTTGACCGAAGGATCCCCCATGCCGGACGACCGCCAATCGCCGTTCCGCGATGCCCATCAGGATATCGAAACCGCGCGCGACATTCCCGATACGCCGCAGACCCGCGCGCCGGCCTACAGGCTGGCCTTCGCCGACGACGACTTCCTGTGCCGCGAGGAGCTGCGCCCCGTGCGGCTTCAGCTGGAACTTCTGAAGCCCGAGATGATCCTGAACGAGCAGAACATCGACTCCACCGTCGTTCTGTTCGGTGGCGCGCGGATTCCGGATCCCGCGAACAAGGCCACCGCCCGCACGCAGACGCTGGCGGACCTGTCGCGCTACTATGACGAGGCGCGCGATTTCGCCCGGCTGATGACCCTGCGCAGCATGGAAACCTATGGCCGCGACCACGTCGTCGCGACGGGCGGCGGCCCCGGCGTGATGGAGGCCGGGAACCGCGGCGCGCAGGATGCGGGCGGCCATTCCATCGGCCTGAACATCGTGCTGCCCCATGAACAGGCCCCGAACGAGTACGTGACGCCCGGCCTGTGTTTCAACTTCCACTATTTTGCGATCCGCAAGATGCACTTCCTGATGCGCGCGCGGGCGATCTGCGTATTCCCGGGCGGCTTCGGCACGCTGGACGAGCTGTTCGAGGCGCTCACCCTGATCCAGACCGGACGGATGGAGCGGGTGCCGGTCCTTCTGTTCGGGCGCGAGTTCTGGGAGCGGGTGATCGACTTCGCCGCGCTGGCCGAAGCGGGCACCATCGCCGACGAGGATCTCGAGCTGTTCCGCTACGTCGAGACGGCGGCCGAGGCGGTCGAGATCATCGACACGTGGGACGACGATCCGGCCAAGCGGGACACGATACCCGGCCGCTGAACTCAGGCCTTGCGCAGCTCTGAATGGCTCTTGAGGACGGTGCCGCCGTCCTCCTGCTCGATCCGGTAGGCCGGGTCGTCGTCATCGGCGTCGCGCGTCACCTCGGAGCCGTCGATCTTCAGCGTCCGTTTCTGGGTGTATTTCTGCGCCACCTTCCCTTGGGCGGTGCCGTTGCCCCAGTCCCATTCCACGGTGTCGCCTTCGTCGTAATGCTTGGTCATGCCGGTCTCCTCAGCGTGTCTTTGACCGCTCAAGAACCGGCAGCGCCGCTCCGTTCCTCGCCACGGCGCGGCACGGCGGACAAGTGCCCAACAAGACGGCGCAATTCCGGCATCACTGGCCTGAAAATACCCGAACGCGACCGCTCGCCATCCGCGCCGATCAGCTGTCGCGGCGCATCGGGCGACCCATGCCATCCGGCGCAACGCCCCGCAGCGGGGCGCCCCGCGTCAGGACAGGCCCGCGTCGGCCTCGATCTGGCGGCGGGACTTGCGGGCGCGTTCGGTCTCGGACTTCAGCTGCCCGCAGGCGGCCATGATGTCCTCGCCCCGCGGCGTGCGGATGGGCGAGGCATAGCCGGCCTTGTAGATGATGTCGGCGAAGGCGCGGATGCGGTTGTTCGACGACCGCTCGTAGGGGGCGCCGGGCCATTCGTTGAACGGGATCAGGTTGATCTTGGCCGGGATGCCCTCGATCAGCTTGATCAGCCGGTGGGCGTCCTCGTCGCTGTCGTTCACGCCCTTCAGCATCACGTATTCGAAGGTGATCCGCTCGGAATTGGTGGCCTTGGGATATTCGCGCAGCGCGCCCAGCAAGGTCTCGATGTTCCAGCGCTTGTTGATCGGCACCAGCTGGTCGCGCACCTCGTCGGTGGTGGCGTGGAAGGACACGGCCAGCAGGCAGCCGATCTCGGCCGCGGTGCGCGCGATCTCGGGCACCACGCCGCTGGTCGACAGGGTGATGCGGCGGCGCGACAGGGAAATCCCCTCGCCGTCCATGGCGATCTTCATGGCGTCGCGCACGTTCTCGAAATTGTAAAGCGGCTCGCCCATGCCCATCAGGACGATGTTCGACAGCAGGCGCTGTTCGTCCTTGGGATGGCGGCCGGGCAGGGGCCATTCGCCCAGGTCGTCGCGGGCGACCATGATCTGGCCCACGATCTCGCCCGCGGTCAGGTTGCGCACCAGCCGCTGGGTCCCGGTGTGGCAGAACGAACAGGTCAGGGTGCAGCCCACCTGGCTGCTCACGCACAGCGTGCCGCGGCCTTCCTCGGGGATGTAGACGGCCTCGACCTCGTGCCCGCCGGCGATGCGCAGCAGGTACTTGCGGGTGCCGTCGGTCGACAGTTCGCGGCGCACGACCTCGGGCACCTCGATCACGAAATGCTCGGCCAGAAGCGCGCGATAGGGTTTGGCCAGGTTCGTCATGTCGTCGAACGACCGGACGCCCTTCTGGTAGACCCATTGCCAGACCTGGCCCGCGCGCATCCTCGCCTGTTTCTCGGGCGTGCCCGCCGCGATCAGCGCGTCGCGCAGGGCGTCGCGCGTCAGGCCGACAAGATTCACCTTGCCGCCCTCGACCGCCTTGCGGGGCAGGGTCAGAACGTCCTGTGTGATCGGCGCCTTGGGTGCGTCGGGCATCGGGTCCACCTTCGTCAACGGGATGGACGGCATATAGGGCAAGTGTGGCGCCCGATAAACCCCGCGCGACGTTGCGGGGGCCGACACGAAAAAGGGCGGCCCGCGCCGCCCCCTGTCCGTTCCGCTGTCGCGCTCAGCTCACTCGCAGCGACTTTGCGCCTCTTCCAGCGCGGCGGTGAAGCCGAACAGCGAGAAGGTATCGGCGGTGTTGGTGCCGCGCTCGGACCGGGCGCTCAGTTCCGCCTCGGCGCCGCGCCGCATGGCCGCGATGATCTGCGCGTCCTCGGCCTCGGAGGCCGGCCAGGCCCACTCGCCATCGGTGAACAGCTCGAACTCGGTCCCGCCGATGTCCAGCGTCACGGTCGAGCCGTCGGCGAAGGGATAGCCGCCGGTGAACGACACCTCGCCATTGGCGCCCGATCCGGGGCGGAACGTCACGAACAGAAGGATATCGCCGCGGCGCACCGACACGACCTGTCCGCCACGGGTGTTGACGGTGTTGGTCGGGCTGCTGACCGACCAGCATTCCTGCGGGTCGTCCTCGACGAATACGCTCCAGGCCGTTTCGACGGCCACGCGGTTGGTGCTTTCGTCCTGCGCCACGGCGGCGGTTGCAAGGGCCGCGCCCAGGATGGCGCCAGCAAGGATTGATTTCATGTGTCGGGGCCTCCAGCCGTCGTCTGCCTCTGGAATTTGGTGCCCGTCCGGCCCGTCTTCGGGGCGCGTGACGAGACGGGTTCCAATCGTCGTCAAGCGCGGCGACTTTAACGACAATTCGCCGAGCGACGAAAGCCCCTGTGGCAAATAATCGCTCAGACGTGAGGCGCCATTCCCGTCACCCGTCCGGCCCGTTCGTGCCGTCCCCGCGGAGCCCAATGGCGCGATTCGCGGCGAGTCGCGACCGGGCAGGGGCGGCCCCCCGTTGGTCACGGGTGCACGACGTCACCGTCGGAGTACCCCTGGAGATAAAGCAGCGCGGTCAGGTCGCCGTGGTTGATCCGCCTGTCCACCTGCGCGGCGACCGAGGGCTTGGCGTGCAGCGCCACGCCCGCCCCGGCCAGTTGCAGCATCCCCAAGTCGTTCGCGCCGTCGCCCACCGCCATCACGTCCGCGGGGGACAGGTTCCGCGCGGCGCAGATGTCGTGCAGCGCCTGGACCTTGGCCTCGCGCCCCAGGATCGGCTCGGCCACCTGCCCGGTGATCCTGCCGGCCTCCTGCGGCAGCTCGTTCGCGCGGTGCATGTCGAAGCCCAGCCGCGCCGCGACCCGTGACGTGAAGGCCGTGAACCCGCCCGAGACCAACGCGGTGTAGCCGCCATTGGCCTTCATGGTGGCGATCAACACGTCGCCGCCGGGAGTGAGGGTGATGCGGTCTTCCCAGACCCGGTCGATCACGCCCGCGTCCAGCCCCGCCAGAAGGCCCACCCGTTCCCGCAGCGCGCCCTCGAAACCCAGCTCGCCGTTCATGGCGCGGGCGGTGATGCCCGAGACCTGGGCCCCGACACCGGCCATGTCCGCAAGCTCGTCGATGCATTCCTGCCCGATCATCGTGCTGTCCATGTCGGCCAGAAGGACGCTCTTGCGGCGGTTCTCGTCGGGCTGGATCACGAGGTCGCATCGCATCTTCTGCGCCTCTTCCCAGACCTCCCACTGGTTGGCGGGCACCTGTGCCACCGGGAATTCGACGGCGCGGTCCGGCGACAGCCATTGCGCGTCGCCCCCGCCCCACGCGTTGCGCAGCGCGTCGGCGAAGGCGGGGTCCAGCGCGGGCGAGATCAGGGTGACGATGGGCATGGCGGCTCCGCTTGGGTTACTCGCGCTGCGCCTTAGCGCATCGAGGGCAGCCGCAACAGGTGCCATCAAATTCCGCTTGCCTGAATCCCTGTCCGGCCCTATCTCCGGCGGCGGGACACCCTTCCCCAACGAAGGGCATATATCTGGAAGGATACCAGTCATGGCGACCCTCGAACCGGCCACGCGGCCGGCCCTTACGCGACCGTCCGCAATGCCGGACAACCCGCATTTTTCCTCCGGCCCCTGCGCCAAGCCCCCCACCTTTTCGCTGGAAACGCTGTCCGACGCCGCGCTCGGCCGATCGCACCGTGCGGCCATTGGCAAGTCGAAGCTTGCCCAGGCCATCGACGAGACGCGCGACCTGCTGGGCGTGCCGGACGATTACCGCATCGGCATCGTGCCCGCCTCGGACACCGGCGCCTACGAGATGGCCATGTGGACCATGCTGGGCGAACGCCCCTGCGAGATGGTCGCCTGGGAATCCTTCGGCGCGGGCTGGGTCACCGACGCGGTCAAACAGCTGAAGCTCGACGCCCGCGTGCACGAGGCCGAGTATGGCCAGATCGTCGACATGGCCGCCCTGGATTACGACCGGGACGTCTGCTTCACCTGGAACGGCACCACCAGCGGCGTGAAGATGCCCCACGGTGACATGATCCCGGCGGACCGTGCCGGCCTGACCCTGTGCGACGCGACCTCGGCCGCATTCGCGCAGGACCTGCCCTGGGACAAGCTGGATGTGGTCACCTACAGCTGGCAGAAGGTGCTGGGCGGCGAGGCCGCGCACGGCATGCTGATCCTCAGCCCCCGCGCGGTCGAACGGCTGGAAAGCTACACCCCCGCATGGCCCCTGCCCAAGATCTTCCGCCTCACCAAGGGCGGCAAGCTGATCGAAGGCATCTTCAAGGGCGAGACGATCAACACGCCGTCGATGCTGTGCGTCGAGGATTACCTCCAGGCGCTGGCCTGGGCTCGCTCGGTGGGCGGGCTGAAGGGCCTGAAGGACCGCGCCAACCGCAACGCGCAGGTGATTTGGGATTTCTGCGCCGACCGCGACTGGATCGCGAACCTGGCGGCCAGCGACGACATCCGCTCGAACACCTCGGTCTGCCTGCAATTCACCGATCCGGCTGTCGCGGGCGACGCGGCCTTCGCCAAGGCGGTGCAGAAGCGTCTGGAAGCCGAGGGCGCCGGGCTGGACCTGGGCAGCTACCGCGACGCGCCCCCGGGCCTGCGCATCTGGTGCGGCGCCACGGTCGAGACCTCGGATGTCGAGGCGCTGATGCCGTGGATCGACTGGGCCTACCACGCCGAGCTCGACGCGCGCGACGCCGCCTGAGCCACCTCGCGCGCCCCGGGCGCAGGTCCGGGGCCATTCACAACATTCCGCGCGACCCCGGCCCTCCCGGTGCGCGCCTTCCCCCGATTTCAAACGACAGGAGCGCCACACATGGCCCCCAAGGTTCTCGTCTCCGACAAGCTGTCGGAAACCGCCGTCCAGATCTTCCGCGATCGCGGCATCGACGTCGATTTCATGCCCGACCTGGGCAAGGACAAGGAAAAGCTGGCCGAGGTGATCGGCCAGTACGATGGCCTTGCCATCCGCTCGGCCACCAAGGCCACCGCCAAGCTGCTGGAGAAGGCCGACAACCTGAAAGTCATCGGCCGCGCGGGCATCGGGGTCGACAATGTCGACATCCCGGCCGCCAGCAAGAAGGGCGTGATCGTCATGAACACGCCCTTCGGCAACTCGATCACCACGGCCGAGCACGCCATCGCCATGATGTTCGCCGTCGCGCGCCAGATCCCCGAGGCCAGCGCCAGCACCCATGCCGGCAAGTGGGAGAAGTCGCGCTTCATGGGCGTCGAGCTGACCAACAAGACGCTGGGCGTCGTCGGCGCGGGCAATATCGGCTCGATCGTCATCGACCGCGCCCACGGCCTGCGGATGAAGGTCATCGCCTATGACCCCTTCCTGACCGAGGAGCGTGCCGACCAGCTGGGCGTGCGCAAGGTCGAGCTGGACGAGCTGCTGGGCAAGGCCGACTTCATCACCTTCCACGTGCCGCTGACCGACAAGACCCGCAACATCCTGAGCCGCGATGCCATCGCCAAGCTCAAGCCCGGCGTGCGGATCATCAACTGCGCCCGCGGCGGACTGGTCGACGAAGAGGCGCTGGCCGAAGCGCTGAAGGACGGCCGCGTTGCCGGGGCCGCCTTCGACGTCTTCGCCGAAGAGCCCGCGACCGATTCGCCCCTGTTCAACCTGCCGAACGTGGTCGTCACGCCCCACCTGGGCGCCGCCACAACCGAGGCGCAGGAAAACGTGGCCCTGCAGGTGGCCGAGCAGATGTCGGACTACCTGCTGACGGGCGCGGTGCAGAACGCGCTGAACATGCCGTCGGTCACGGCCGAGGAAGCCAAGGTCATGGGCCCGTGGATCAAGCTGGCCGAGCACCTGGGCGCCTTCATCGGGCAACTGACCGACGAAGGGGTCGAGGCGATCAACATCCTCTACGACGGCATGGCAGCCGAGATGAACACGGCGGCGCTGAACACGGCGGTGATCGCTGGCATGATGCGGTCGGTGAACCCGGACGTGAACATGGTTTCGGCCCCCGTGCTGGCCAAGGATCGCGGCATCGACATCGCCACGACCACGCAGGAACAGACCGGCATGTTCGAAGGCTACATCAAGGTGCACGTGAAGACGGCGACTCGCGAACGCTCCATCGCGGGCACCGTGTTCTCGGACGGCAAGCCGCGCTTCATCCAGATCAAGGGCATCAACATTGATGCCGAGGTCGGGCCGCACATGCTCTACACCACCAACCAGGACCGCGCCGGCATCATCGGTACGCTGGGACAGACCCTGGGCGAGAACGGCGTGAACATCGCCAATTTCACCCTGGGCCGGTCCGAGCTGGGCAAGGACGCGATCGCGCTTCTCCTGCTGGACGACCAGCCGCCCGAGCCGGTTCTGCAGAAGCTGAAGGACACCGGGTCGTTCCAACAGGTGCGCCCGCTGCAATTCGCGGTCGGCTAAGCCGGATCGCGACCTATCATGAGGGGCGGGCCATCGGGTCCGCCCCTCTTTGCCTTGTCCCGGAAGGACACCCCATGACGATCTACGCCATCGGCGACATCCACGGCTTTTCCGCCCAGCTCGACCGTGCGCTGGACCTGGTCGAACGCGACGGCGGGCGCGACGCGCGGATCGTGTTCATGGGCGACTACACCGACCGCGGACCCGACAGCCGCGGCGTGCTGGACCGCCTGATCGGGGGGCTGGCCGAGGGGCGGAACTGGGTCGCCATCAAGGGCAACCACGACAGGATGTTCGAGCGTTTCCTGACCCAGGGCGTCGAGAACGACGACCGCATCAAGTCCGGGCTGTCGTGGATGAACCAGCGGCTGGGTGGCCCGCGCACGCTGGGCAGCTATGGCTTGGGGGGCGAGGGGGCGGCCTTTCTGCACAGTGCCAATGGCGGGATCGAGACGCTCATGTCCTACGAGGTCGACGACACGGTTCTCGACCGCGAGGAACTGGTGATGCAGGCCCGCGCCACGGTGCCCCAGGCGCATGTGCAATTCTTGGCGCAGCGCCCGCTTTGGCATCGCGAGGACGGGTTGCTGTTCGTGCATGCCGGCATCCGGCCGGGTATCGCGCTCGACCAGCAGGACGAGGATGACCTGCTATGGATTCGCGAAGGCTGGCTCGAAGATACGCGCGACCACGGCGCGCTGGTCGTGCACGGCCATACCGCGCTGGAGTTCCCCGAGCACTACGGCAACCGGATCAACACCGATGGCGGGGCCGGCTACGGCCGCGACCTGGTGCCGGTGGCGATCGACGAGGATGGCGTCTTCACGCTTCATCCCGAGGGCCGCGCGCCGCTGACCGCGCCCTGAGAATTCCGCGCAATGACCAGAGCGCCGACAGGCCGAAGAAGCCGCCGGCGACGATGATGACTTCGAAAAAAGCAGGACCCGAGGGCACGCCGCGGACAAGCAGCGCACCGATCAGAAGGGCCAGACCCGCGACCGAAATGGCCAGCCGGACGTAAAGCTCGCCCGCGCCAGGCCCCTTGGCCGCCATGGATCGGCTTACTTGCTCGACGACATGAAGTTGAAGACGGCAAGGCCCAGCAGCAGGACCAGAATGATGAGGACGATGAAATACATGGGCCGAGGTCTCCTTCCAGATGGGAAAGCATATGGGCGGCGCGGGCTTTTTGTCCACCTCCCCCGCTTTTCCCGCCGCTGCGGATGGTCTAGAAGGCCGCGAATTTTGCCTCAGGAGGGGTTTTGATGGGTTATCGTATCGCCGTTGTCGGGGCCACGGGTAACGTGGGCCGCGAAATGCTGAGCATCCTGGACGAGCGGGGCTTCCCGGTCGACGAGATCGTGGCGCTGGCCTCGCGCAAGTCGCAGGGCACCGAAGTCAGCTTCGGCGAGCAGACGCTCAAGACCAAGGACCTCGAGCAGTTCGATTTCACCGGCTGGGACATCGCCCTTTTCGCCGTGGGATCCGAGGCGACGAAGGTCCACGCGCCGCGCGCCGCCAAGGCCGGCTGCATCGTGATCGATAACAGCTCGCTCTACCGCTACGACGCGGACGTGCCTCTGATCGTGCCCGAGGTGAACCCCGACGCGATCCACGGCTACGCCAAGAAGAACATCATCGCGAATCCCAACTGCTCGACCGCGCAGATGGTCGTGGCGCTGAAGCCGCTGCATGACCGCGCCCGGATCAAGCGCGTCGTGGTCAGCACCTACCAGTCCGTTTCGGGCTCGGGGAAAGAGGCCATCGACGAGTTGTGGGACCAGACCAAGTCGATCTACAACCCTGTCGATAATTACCAGGCCAAGGTCTACCCCAAGCAGATCGCCTTCAACGTGATCCCGCATATCGACAGTTTCATGGACTCGGGCGATACGCGCGAGGAATGGAAGATGGTGGTCGAGACCAAGAAGATCGTGGACCCCAAGATCAAGGTCACGGCGACCTGCGTGCGGGTGCCGGTCTTTGTCGGGCACTCGGAATCGATCAATATCGAGACCGAGGATTTCCTGGACGAGGACGAGGCCCGCGACATCCTGCGCGAGGCGCCGGGCGTCATGGTCGTCGATAAGCGCGAGGATGGCGGCTACATCACCCCGATCGAAAGCGTGGGCGAATTCGCCACCTATGTCAGCCGCATCCGGCAGGACGTGACGATCGAGAACGGTCTGAACTTCTGGTGTGTCAGCGACAACCTGCGCAAGGGCGCGGCGCTGAACGCGGTGCAGATCGCCGAGCTGCTGGGCCGCGAGGTCCTGAAGAAGGGCTGATCGGCTTTCGCGGTTTCACGAACGGGCGGCGCCGGACAGGGGCCGCCTTTTTCGTGTCCGGCCGTCCGCGAGCGAATCGGTGTCCCCGGATGCTGGTTAAGATCGGGTAACGATCCGGGGTCCGGGTTGCGTATCACGCCCGATGGGCGGGATTTTAAGCGAATCTCCGGCATCCGGTTACCGGAATAATCCATTCGGATCAGTGTTTTGCGGCGTCAGCGCCGATCCCGGAAAATCCGCGGGGAAATCGAAAGCGGGCGCAAACCAGCCCGTGGTGAATTGCGGTCATGGACACGTCCGGGGGGCGGGCGTGCCGGGAAAAGGGTGACCGCCACGATGACCTGTTTCTTGAATAATCGCCGTATCGCTAGGCCCGCGATGGGCCCTGCACCTGCCAGCCGGGCCATCGCGCGGCCACGGATCGGACGGCAGGATGTCGAGCCGGTCCTTCGGGATCTTCTCGGCGACCTGCCCCGCCTTGTGGTGACGCACCCGGTCCCGTCCCAGCCGAAAGGAGCAAGCCATGTCTGAAATGATCGAGAAAGCCCGCGCCGGCCGTCGGCGCGCCCTGCGCCTGAACCGACTGTCCCGGACCAACGTATTCCTGGATGTCGACGGCATGGACGAGGATCCGCTTCCGCGCGGGTCGGTCCTGCGGGTGCTGTCCGAGATTACGGCGCTCTCTCCCGAACACGCCCGTCCGATGGCCCGCCACGCGGCCTGAACGGTCAGGCACGGCGCCCCCGGTCCCCGGGCGCGGCGCCCCCGGGCCGGGATCGTTCACCGGGGGGCGAACCCGGCCCGCGCCTCAGATCGCGGCGAAGCGGTCGGCGACCGGGTTGTAGACGTGGATTTCGCCCGCGGCGATGTCGTTCCAGACGCCGTGCAGGTTCAGCCGGCCGTCCTCGACACGTTCGGACACGAAGGGGAAGGTCATGAGATTGCGAAGCGAGACTTTCACCGCTTCCTTCTCCAGCGCGACGGTGCGCTCGCCTTCATCACCCTCCGGCAGATTCTCGAATCCGGGCCGCAGGATGTCCATCCAGCGGCCCACGAAGCTTTCGGGTTTCTCCAGCTCGGGCGCGTTGCCCGAGCACATGTCGTAGCAGCCCTTGACCCCCCCGCAGGACGAGTGGCCCATGACGACGAGGTTGGTCACCTGCAAGGCGGCCACCGCGTATTCGACCGCGGCCGAGGTGCCGTGCTGCTGGCCGTCGGGCTGGTAGGGCGGAACCATCGCGGCGATGTTGCGGTGCAGGAAGAACTCGCCCTGTTCCGCGCCGAACATGTCTGTCGCGTGGACCCGGCTGTCGCAGCACGAGATCATCATCACGCGCGGGCGCTGCCCCTCGTTCACCAGCCTTTTGAACCAATGCTCGTTCTCGACGAAGCTCGTGGCGTGCCAGCCCTGGAAACGCTGCACCAGATACGTCGGAAGCGGTTTGGCAGGGATCATCTCGGCTCCTCTCGGTTTCGGCCTTCTTGCGGAATTAGCCCCGTTTGAATGCTTTTGCGACCCCGGATCGCGCGGGCCGACACCAATTGTTAGCAGCCTTGGGCCATGGTGGCGGTCGGGGATGAGAGGGAAGATGGATGCCTGATATCGTAAGTCTGAACCTGGTCGAGCCGACGCCGGACGACCTGTCGCGCCTGCTGAAACTGGGTCGCGACCCGGCGGGCGGTGGTCCCAGCGCGGTGATCGAACGGCGACTGGAACGGCTGGCGAAGGCGCTTTTGCGCGCGTCGGTCGCCCTGCGCGACGATCGGCCCAGCGGCGTTGCCGAGGCCGCATGCGACGCCGCGCGGCTGGCCCGGGGGCTGGGCCTGCGCCGCGCCTTCCGGGTGGCCCAGGCGACGGCGGCCCTGGCCGGGTCGCCGGATCGCACGGCGCTGGCCGCCAACGTCGCCCGGCTGGTCCGCCTGGGCGACCAGGCTGTGACCTGCATCTGGGAGGAAGCCGACCATTCGTCGGGCGCCTGAGCGGTTGCACGCGCTTGTCGCTGCCCTAGTAATGGCAGGAATTGACCCTGCCAGGACAGCCCGATGCCCGACCTTTCCGACGGATTTGCCCCAGCCGATGCCGATGCGCGCCCGCTCTGGGTCCTGGGGCCGGACGACCTGAAGGCGTGGCGGGCGGATCAGCCCGCCCATGTCGGCAACTGGCTCGACGGCGCGGGCTTCGCCGCGCAGGCGGGCCGGGTGATCGTGGTGCCGTCCCAGACGGGCGAGGTCCACGGCGCCGTGCTGGGCCTGGGCGACGCGGGCCAGCGCGATCGGCACCGTTTCCTGGTTGGCGGGGCGCGGGCGTCGCTGCCCGAAGGCGATTGGCATCTGGCAGGTGACCTGGATCCGGACGCGGCGGCCGAGGCCGCGTTGGGCTGGCTGCTGGCCGGATACGCGTTCGGCCGGTACGCCAAGGCATCGTCCCCCAAGGCGCGACTGGTCCCGCCGGCCGGTGTCGATGCCGACCGTATCGCCGCCATCGCGGCGGGCGAGGCTCTGACCCGCGACCTGATCAACACGCCCGCCAACGACATGGGCCCGGCCGAGCTGGAATCGGCCGCGCGGGACCTGGCAAACGCGTTCGGCGCCGGGATCACGGTGACCGCGGGCGATGCGTTGAAGGACGCCAATTTCCCGCTGATCCACACGGTCGGCCGCGCCGCCGCGCCCCATCGCGCGCCGCGCCTGATCGAGATGACCTGGGGCGACACCGGCCCGCGCCTCACGCTGGTGGGCAAGGGCGTATGCTTCGACACCGGCGGTCTGAACCTCAAGCCCGGCGCGTCCATGGGGCTGATGAAGAAGGACATGGGCGGGGCCGCCACGGTCCTTGGTCTCGCGCGCATGATCATGGCGCTGAAGCTGCCGCTGCGGCTGCGCGTGCTGGTCCCGGCGGTCGAGAACGCGGTAGGCAGCGACGCCTTCCGCCCCGGCGACATCCTGACGGCCCGCGACGGCAAGACGGTCGAGATCAACAACACCGATGCCGAGGGCCGGCTGGTTCTGGCCGACGCCCTGGCCCTGGCCGCCGAAGAGGCATCGGATCTCACCGTCTCCATGGCGACGCTCACCGGCGCGGCGCGGGTGGCCGTCGGCCCCGACCTGGCGCCGTTCTTCTGCAATGACGACGGCATCGCGGCGGCCTTCGCGGCGGGCGGTGCGGCGGCGCGTGACCCGGTCTGGCGGATGCCGTTCTGGGCGCCCTACGAGCAGATGATCGAGCCAGGGATCGCCGACCTGGACAACGCGCCCAAGGGCGGGTTCGCCGGCGCCATCACCGCCGCGCTGTTCCTGCGGCGTTTCGCCGGCGATAGCACGCGTTATGCCCATTTCGACCTCTACGGCTGGCAGCCGCAATCCGCGCCCGCCCGTCCCAAGGGCGGCGTCGGGCAGGGGGCGCGCGCGATCCTCGCCGCGCTGCCCGGGGTTCTGGGTCTATGAGCGACCGTCGGCTCACCCCCGCCAATGGCCGCGTCGCCGCAGCGCACCTGAAAGGCATGGTCGAGGCCCTCAGCTATACCGAGGGCAGCCCGGCCAGTGTGACGGCGCCCATCACCGATATCTGGACCACGCCCGACCGGGTGGCCCGGGACCGGCAGTTGCTGCGGGGCGAGGCCGTGCGCGTCTACGAACGCGCGGGCGGCATGGCCTTCATCCGGGCCGAGCGGGACGGTTACGTGGGCTACGTGCCCGAGATCGACCTGGGCGACCCGGTGGCGGCCACGCATATCATCGGCGTCCCGGCCAGCCACCTTTATCCCGCGCCGGACATGAAGATCCCAGCCATCGCGCGCCTGAGCTTCGGCGCGCGGCTTCGGGTGGTGGCCGCGTCCGACACGTTCTTCGAACTCGACGATGGCACCCACGTCCCGCGGCCGCACCTGCGACCGGCCAACCGGCCCTTCACGGACCCGGCCAGCGTCGCGCAGTTGTTCTTCGGGGTGCCGTACCTCTGGGGCGGCAACTCTTCCGACGGCATCGACTGCTCGGGGCTGATCCAGGCGGCGCTCTTGGCGTCGGGGCATCCCTGCCCGGGGGACAGCGACCTGCAGGAGGGCGTGGTGGGCCAGCCGCTGCCGGCGGATGCGGCCATCACGCGGGGCGACCTGCTGTTCTGGAAGGGTCACGTTGCGATGGCCGTGGATGGCGAAGTGCTGATCCATGCCAACGCCCACCACATGGCGACGAGCTATGAGCCCATCGCCGACGCCATCGCGCGGATTGAATCTCAGGGCGGCGGCCCGGTGACCAGCCGGCGGCGGCTGTCCTAGGCTTCGGCCCCCCGGTCAGCCTGCCTTTCGCCGTTTCGCCAGTTCACGATAAAGCGCGGCGGGGCTGACGCCGATGGCTTCGGCGACCTCCGTCCAGGGCTGGTCGCCCGGCGCACCGTTCAGCGTCAGCCAGGCGTCGAGCCGGTCGGGCAGCCGCTTCATGCGCAGGATCTCGACCCGCGCGCGCTGGGCCTGCACCTCTTTCGCCGCGCCCGCGAACAGGTCCAGCAACGTCGCGGGAGATTGCGCCAGCCCCTCGAGAAACGCCCCGCGGGCCACCCGGCGCAGCGCAGTGTCGGTGCGGGTATTGGCGTCGCAGTGATACCGCGCGGCGAAAAGCGACGCTTCGGCCAGCAGCGTGCCGGGCCGCGCCACGTGCAGGGTCAGCGTCTCGCCCTCCGACAACGTGCGCACCAGCGCGATGGACCCCGACTCCAGGAAAATGGCGTCCCGGATCGGATCGTCGCGGTGAAACACCGCCTGTCCCGTCCTGACCCGCGTGAGCGGCGCATGGGCGAAAAGCGCGGCAAGATCCGACATGATCCGGATCATACGCCGATCCGGGGACCCGCGATAGTCTGACAGCACCATCGAGACAGGAGATTCGCATGTTCCGCCTTGCCGCCGCGACGACACTTGCCCTGGCCGCGCCCTTCGCGACCCAGGCCCAGCACGCCGACCATTCCGCCGGGATGACCCATGGCGCTGCCCTCGCGACCCTGACCGAGCCGGGACAGGGCGCCTTCGCCGCGTTGTCCGAGGTCGTCCAACTGCTCGAGTCGGACCCGCACACCGATTGGTCGCGCGTCGATCTGGATGGTCTGCGCGCGCACCTGGTCGACATGGACCTGCTGGCGACCCGGGCGCAGGTCGAAACCGACGCGATCGACGGCGGCCTCACGGCGCGCGCGACCGGTGATGCGCGCGTCCTGGCCGCGCTGCGCCGCATGGTCCCGGCCCATGCCGAGCAACTGGCCGCTGATCCGTCCTGGACCGTCTCGGCCGAGGCGCGGGACGACCATGTCGTCCTGACCGTCACGGGTGACGATGCCGCCACCACGGCGCGGATCCGGGGGCTGGGGTTCTTCGGCCTCATGGCCAGCCAGGATCATCACCGCGCGCATCACCTGGCCATCGCACGCGGCGAGATGCCCCACTGACGGTGAGTCCTGTTGTCGATGGGGGACGGGATCGCTACTCTCTCATCCGATAAAAATCGTTCTGTCGGCACTCCTGTCGCTGGCGCTCCTGTTCGTTGCCAGCCTCGACGCGGCGCACGCCGCGCCGCGCGGCGGCGATTTCGCCACGACCGAAATGCCGCACCACGGGGGCGGCGCCGCGGACATGGAGTGCTGCGACGGACTGTCCGGCCGGACCGCGTCCTGCCTCGGCGACCTGTTCGCGGTCGGCGCGTGGACGGCCCGGCCCGCCACGCTGCCGGTCCCGGTTCACTTCGCGGTGTCCGGCGGACGGTTCGCGGACGGGTTCCTGTGCGAACCACCGCTGGGCCCGCCGAAGGTCTGACGGCTGGATCTCCGTCAATCTACGCGCTCCGGCGCATACAGCTTCTCCGAACAGGACCCATTCCAATGACCAATCGTCGTGCTTTCCTTACCGGCCTTGGCGCCACCGCGCTGATCGCCGCCACCCCTGCCGCGCGCGCCGCTGCGTCCACCGCGCTGCACGTGCTGTCCTCGCCCAATTGCGGTTGCTGCCACGCCTGGGCCGACCTGGCCCGCGCCCGCGGATACGCCGTCACGGTCGAGGACCTGACCGACCCCGGCGCCCAGAAGGCCGCGCGGGGCGTGCCGGCCAACCTGGTCTCGTGCCACACCGTCGATGCGGACGGCTACGTCTTCGAGGGCCACGTGCCCTTCGAGCCGATGGAAGCCGTGCTGCGCGACCGCCCCGACATCACCGGCCTCGCGGTGCCCGGCATGCCCATGGGCTCGCCCGGCATGGGCGACGACCCGAACGCCCGGTTCGACGTGATCGCCTTCGGCGGGTCGGCAGGTGCGGGCACGGTCTTCTACCGCGCGGGCACGCAGCGTCCCTTCGACGTCTGATCGGTGCGAAGCCCACTCTATGCACTGGCCGGTCTCGCCCTGCTGGCGGGGCTGGCCGCCTTCCTGGTCATCGGCCCGGATCGTGGCGGGGAAGAGATTCAGCTGCGCCCGGACGACCCCGACGAGATCGCGCTGGGGCGCCGCGTCTACGACGCCGAATGCGCGTCCTGCCACGGCGCGGGCCTGCAAGGACAGACCGACTGGCAGAGCCCGGGCACGGACGGCCTGATGCCGGCGCCGCCGCACGACGAGACGGGGCACACATGGCACCACCCCGACGCCATGCTGTTCGCGCTGACCCGCGACGGGCTGGGCGCAGTGCTGGGGGATCCCGACTACGAGTCCGGCATGCCCGCCTTCGCCGGACGGCTGAGCGACGACGAAATCCGCGCCGCGCTGTCCTTCATCAAGTCCACCTGGCCGGCCGAGATCCGCGCCGCCCATGACGAGATAAACGACCGCGCCGCCCCCCAGTGATGCGGCGCTTGAGAGGAGAAAAGATATGCGAAACACCCTGACCATCCTTGCTGCGACCATCGCGCTTGCGGCGCTCGGAACCGGCGCGTCAGCCCATTCCAAGAGCAGCACCTTCACCCCCGAGGACGGCGCGACCGTCACGGATGTGCCCGAGATCACCATGCAGTTCGACGATCCCATGCGCGTCATCTCGGTCGGCCTGACCCGCGATGGCGAGGATGCGGCGCTGGAGCGCGAGACCGGCACCGACCCGGTGACCGAGTTCGTCGCCCGCCCCGCAGGCGACCTCGCGCCCGGGGCCTACACCGTCGAGTGGCGGGGGATGAGCGCCGACGGCCACCCCATGCAGGGAAGCTTCAGCTTCACCCTCGCCCAGTGACGTGACGGGGCTGGAGACGATCGACGCCCTCGCGGTCCTGGCCATCTGCGCCAAGGCCGCCGGGTACGCCGCCGCGCTGACCGCCATGGGTGGCGCGTTGTTCGCCGCGGTCTTCGCGCGCGCGGCCGACCCGGACACCCTGCGGCTGGCGCGGCGCATGGCGGCGGTCGCCGCTGCCATAGGTCTGGCCGTGCTGGCGCTGCGCTTCGGCATTCGGGCGGCGCGTATCTCGGGCATGGGTGTCGCCGGGGCGACCGATCCGATGATGCTGGGCTTCGTCTGGCAGAGCCCGCTGGGCGCGGCGGCCATCTGGCGCGGCTTGGGCGAGATCGGCGTGCTCACCATCCTGCTGCCGGGCCTCGCGGGGCGGCTGGTGCCGCTCGCCGGGGCATTCGCCATCGCGGTGTCCTACACGCTCGTGGGGCACACGCTGGGCGATCCGCGCTGGGTGATGGCCGGGCTGCTGGCGATTCATCTGCTGGCGGTGGCCTTCTGGGTGGGTGCGCTCTTGCCGCTTTTCCGGGCTGCCGGGACGGGGCAGGGCGTGACCCTCCTGCACAAGTTCGGCACGTTTGCCGCGTGGGCCGTGGGCGCGCTGGCCGCCGCCGGGTCGATCCTTGCCTGGCTTCTCGCCGGCTCGCTTGTCGCCCTTCTGGGAACGGCCTACGGCGTCGGGCTTCTGCTCAAGCTCGCCGTGGTCTGCGGGCTTTTGCTTCTGGCGGCGGGCAACAAGTGGCGGCTGGTCCCCGCGCTGGCCGCCGGGCGCCCCGGCGCGTCCGCAGCGCTTCGGCGGTCCATCGCGCTGGAAGGGGGCGCGGTGATCCTGATCCTGCTGGTCACGGCCGCGATCACCACCGTCACGACGCCGCCTGTGAATCTCTGAAGAGGGGCGATGATGCTGCCGTTTCTTGCCGGGATCGCCTTCGCATTGCTGGCCATCGTCTTGCTTCGACTCAGCGGCATGTCCCGTGACCGCGCTACTGGCCCGATCCTCCTCGTCGCGATCGCGGTGTTCTACTCTGTCTTCGCGGTCGATCATGGCGGCTTTCCCGCCTTCGCAGTGCAAGCCGTGATCGCGGTGCTGTTCACCGCGGTTGCGATCCTCGGCTATCGGACCCGGCTGGCTTGGGTCGGTGTCGGGATGATCGCGCACGGGCTGTTCGACGCGGTCGCGCAGACGGCCATGAACAGCCCCGCGCCGGGCTGGTGGGGCCCCTTCTGCATCGGGGTCGACGTGGTGCTGGGGCTGTGGCTGCTGACCCTGCGGCCGGAACCCGTGCGGGGGGACGCACGCTGACCGGGCAGCAACACCCCGGCAAATGACATGACGCAAAGCTTTCTCGACACCTGGCATTCGGCCGCGACCACCGCGCTCGGCCTGTTCTGGACGGCCTTCTGGGCCTTTGGCCTGGGATACCTGATCTCGTCGATGATCCAGGTCTTCATCACGCGCCAGACCATGCAGGAGAAGATGGGAAAGGCGGGGGCACGCTCGGTCGCCATGGGCACGTTTTTCGGCTTCGTCAGCTCGTCTTGCAGTTTTGCCGCGCTGTCCGGCGCCCGCGCGCTGTTCGCCAAGGGCGCGGGGCTGGTCCCGGCCATGGCATTCCTGCTGGCCTCGACCAACCTGGTGGTCGAGCTGGGCATCATCATCGCCATCTTCCTTGGCTGGCAATTCGTCGTCGGCGAATATGTGGGCGGCCTACTTCTGATCGGGCTGATGTGGCTGGTCATCCGCCTGACCAAGGGCATCGCTCCGGTCGACGAGGCGCGGCGCAACGCCAAGCAAAGCCAAGGCGACGAGGACGAGTCGGCTGGCTCGGACGCCTCGTGGCGCGACAAGATCGCCTCGCGCGACAGCTGGGCCATGGTGGCGCAGCGGTACGTCATGGAATGGATGATGGTCTGGAAGGACGTGACCGTGGGCTTCACGGTCGCCGGCATCATCGCCGCCTTCGTGCCGCAGGCCTTCTTTGAATGGCTCTTCATAGGCGGAGACGACCCGAACTTCTTCGAGCTTCTGGCGCAGGCCGTCGTGGGCCCCGTCGCGGCCTTCTTCACCTTCATCGGGTCCATGGGGAACATCCCGCTGGCGGCCGTTCTCTACGGCAATGGCGTGGCCTTCGCGGGGATCATGGCGTTCATCTTTTCCGACCTGGTGGTGATCCCGGTATTGCGGGTCAACGCCCAGTACTACGGGTGGAAGATGGCCCTTTATATCCTCGGCGTGTTTCTCGTCGTGCTGGTGGTGACGGCGATGCTGCTGCATTATGGCTTCTCGGCTTTGGGCCTGCTGCCCTCGGCCGAACAGGTGCGCACCGTCACCGATCGCGAATTCTTCGCGATCGACTATACCTTCTGGCTGAACCTGCTGTTCGCCGCGCAGGGTCTCGCGTTCCTCGGATGGAAGATCGCCCGCTCGGGCTGGAGCTTCGCCATCGGTGCTGGCGTGGTCGAGAAGGCATTGTTCGCGCTCGCCATGCTGTCCTACGCGTGGCTGGCCGTGGGCCTGTTCGTCGGCGGCTAGTGTCGAAGCGCCCGGTGGCGCCCCCGCTCCTAGACGGGGGCGCTCGGCGGGATGTCGGATCAGACCGGCTGAACCGTCGGGCGGAACAGGATCTCGTTCACGTCCACGTTCTCGGGCTGGGACACGGCGAAGGCCACCATGTCGGCCATGGTCGAGGACGGCACCGCGATGTCCTTGACGAAGCCGCGGACCTGGTCGCCGAGCTCGGGCTCGGAGATGTGCTGCATCAGTTCGGTATCCACCGCGCCGGGCGAGATGACGGTGACACGCACGTTGTAGTCCTTCACTTCCTGCCGCAGGCCTTCGGAAATGGCGCGCACCGCGAACTTGGTCCCGCAATAGACCGCGCCGGTGGCGACGGCCTTGTGGCCGTAGACCGAGCTCACGTTGATGATCTGGCCGGACTTCTGTTCCTGGAAGATCGGCAGCACGGCGCCGATGCCGTAGAGCGTGCCCTTCACGTTGACGTCGACCATCTGGTCCCATTCGTCCACCCGCAGGCTTTCCATGGGCGACAGTGGCATCAGGCCCGCGTTTTTGAACATCACGTCCATGCGGCCGAACGTGTCCTTGGCCTTGGCGACCAGCGCCTGACCTCCTCGCGCTTGGTGACGTCGGTGGCCAGTGCGACTGCTTCACCGCCCGCGGCCTCGATTTCCTGCCCGATGGTATCCAGGCGGTCCTGGCGGCGCGCACCCAGCGCGACCTTGGCGCCCTTGGCGGCCAGGTCACGCGCGGTGGCCTCGCCCATGCCGCTGGACGCGCCGGTGATGACGATGACCTTTCCGGTGATGTTGTCGGTCATTGTATCTTCCTTTCTTCGGAATTGATCGGGACGGCCGCCGGGCCGCCCGGGAGGTCAGTCGGCCCGCGCGATGCGGACGGGATAGGCCCCGTCGCGGATCAGCGGGTCGATGGGATCGTCGAAGGCGCCCAGGCTGACCAGCCCGCGCGACGCTTCGAACGGCTTGTAGAAGATGGCGAGATTGCCCCAGGGCGCGTAGATCGTGATATCGCCCGTTCGCGGCGTGTAGCTGGGCGGCGCCGCGCTGGTATCCACGGCGCGGGGCAGGTCGGCCACCTTCTCGATGCCGTGGTAGTCCGAAAGCGTCAGCTCGAGCGGAAGCATCGCCGCGAAATCGCGGGCCGCGGGGCTGTCGTCCAGCGTGGCGGCCAGCGTCGTCTCGCCGACGGTGACGGTGATCCTGGTCATTCCGGGCTCCTCCTGTGCTGTGGCGTAGGCTCCGAATGTCAGCGCAGCGAAAAGCGCTGCCGCACGGTATGATTGTCGCATGGCGCCCTCCGCCGCGTTTCGATGAACGGGATCTAGAGGCGCCGGCCGCCCGGGATAAACCGCGGTGAATTGCATCCACTCATGACAAGGTTTCATAAGTCCCGCTGAAGATTGCGGCTGCGCCCGCCTCCGCGTTCATGAGGCGCGCTCAGGACCGCATCCCGCCCGGCGCCGATGATCGGGTGCGATCCGGCACCATTTCCGACGGGCAGACGTTCCAGAACCTGGACACCGCCACCCGAAACAGGAGACGACCGGCATGAAACGACTTCTTGTACCCACCCTCGCCCTGGCGCTCGCCGCGCCCGCCGCGTTCGCACAATCCATGGAGATCACCCGCGCCGAGGATCGCGCCGGCCCGATCGGCAGCGCGGACGTGTTCACCGGCACCGTCTACGTGGCGCCGGTCCACCATTCCGACATGGCGCCGGTCAGCGCGGGCGAGGTGACGTTCATGCCCGGCGCGCGCTCGGCTTGGCACGCGCATCCCGGCGGCCAGAAGCTGGTCATCACCCACGGCACCGGCTGGACGCAGGAGCGTGGGGCCGAGCGGATCACCATGCAGGCCGGTGACGTGATCTGGTGCCCGTCGGATGTCGAGCATTGGCACGGGGCCACCGCAAGCACGTCGGTGACGCACAACGCCATTCAGGAGGTCGTCGACGGGTCGGCAGTGGTCTGGGGCGAGCACGTCACCGACGCCGGATACGGGCAGCGAGAATCTCTGAATAATCGGCGGACGTCATGAGCGCGGCGCATGTGTCACGGGGCAGTGCAACCGACCCGCAGACCCGAGCGGCGCTCATGCTCCGCGAGAACATCACAGACCTGATCGCCCTGGCGGCCGTCTCGCAAGAGCGCAGCTTCACCCGCGCCGCCGCGCGGCTGAACGTGTCGCAGTCAGCGCTGAGCCACACGATCAAGTCGCTCGAGGCCCGGCTGGGCCTGCGGCTGCTGAGGCGCACCACCCGCTCGGTCGCGCCGACGCTCGAGGGCGAGGACCTGCGCGCCACGCTCAACCCCTGTTTCGAGAAGATCGAGGCGCGGCTGCGGGCGCTGAACGACGCGCGCGACCAGCCCACCGGCACGGTCCGCATCGTGGCGACCGACTACGCCATCGACACGCTTTCAAGGTCCAAGCTGGCCCCGGTGCTGCGCGACCATCCGCCCGAGCGGATCGAACTGGTGAACGATTACGGCTATACCGATCTTGCCGCGTCGCAATGCGATGCCGGCGTGCGCTACGGGGACCAGGTGAGCGATGGCATGATCGCGGCGCGGATCGGCCCGGACGACCGGATGATCTGCGTTGGCGCGCCCGCGGTCTACGAAACCCACGGCCGCCCCGAAACACCGCACGACTTGCCGGAGCTGCCCTGCGTGAACCTGCGCCTGTCGAACCACGGCGGGCTCTACGCGTGGGAGTTCGAGGCCCCCGACGGCAGCGACCTGACCGTCAAAGTCGGCGGGCAGGCCTGTTTCAATGCCATCGGCCCGGTGATGCAGGCCGCCATCGACGGGATCGGCCTTGCGCTGGTGCCCGAACGGCTGGCGGCGCGGGCGCTGGCCGATGGTGCCCTTGAAACCTGTCTCGAGGATTGGTGCCCGTCCTTCCCGGGCTTCCACATCTTCTATCCCAGCCGCCTGCGCGCCTCATCCGCGTTCCAGGTCGTGCTCGACGCCTTGCGCGAGCGGGGATGAGCGATTGATGAAGGCCGCTCATGAGCGGCTTGCCGACCCGGCCCATTAAGGTTCGGCGGTCCGGCCCCAAGTCGGTCGGTAACAGCAACCTCACCGACAGGAGACGCCCCATGACGACGCGCCTTGCCCTACCTGCCCTCGCCCTTGGACTCGCCGCCACGGCGGCCCCGGCCCAGGACCTCGGAACCACGTTGCCCGACGCCGTTGGCCAGGTCGCGCCGAAGCTCGAAGCCTATTCCCAAGACGACCTTTTCGGCAGCGTCTGGACCGATGAACAGCTGTCCATGCGCGATCGGGCGCTGGTGACCGTCGCGGCGAAGATCAAGCGGCACGAGACGGACGGCCTGTCCGAGCATATCGCGCTGGCCCTCGACGCCGGCGTGACGCCCGCCGAGATCTCCGAGACGATCACGCAGCTCGCCTTTTACACGGGCTGGGGCAACGCCGTCGCCGCCGCCGAAGCCGCGGCCCCGGTCTATGACGAGCGCGGCGTGACCGTGGATGACCTGCCCGCCCTCGACCCCGAGCTTCTGCCGCTGGACCAGGAGGCCGAGGAGGCCCGCCAGGAAACGGTGCAGTCGACCTATGACGATGTGAGCCAGGGCGTCGTCGACAACACCGAGCAGCTTCTGTTCCTCGACCTCTGGCCGTCGCCGCGCTGATCGCGACCGGCCAGCCGGAACAGATGACCTTCCACCTCAATCGCGCCATGGATAACGGCCTGACGCAGGACGAGGCGGGCGCGATGCTGTCGCACCTGGCCTTCTATGCCAGCTGGCCGCGCGTCTTCTCGGCCATGCCCGTGGCCGCGGATGTCTTCGAAAGCCGTTCGGAGTGAGCCATGCGCCGGCGGGGCCCGCCCACGCCGGTGCCCGCCGACAGGAGGCCGAAATGAAAATCGGGATGCTCGGATCGGGCCTGATGGGGGCCAAGCTCGGCGCGCTTTGGGCCGCCTGCAGCCGCGACGTGACCTTCGCCTATTCCCGCGACCGCGCCAAGCTCGACCGGCTGGCGCAGCGGTCCGGCGGCACGGCTGGCTTGGTCGCCGAGGCCGTCGCTGGGGCGGACGCCGTGTTGCTGGCCGTGCACTGGTCGCGGATCGGCGACGTGCTGGATCAGGCGGGCGACCTGGCCGGAAAGGTCGTGCTGAACTGCTGCGCCCCGCTGAACGACGGCAACGACGCGCTGGTCCTCGGTCCCGAGACCTCGGGCGCCGAGGAGCTATCGCGGATGCGGCCCGATGCGCGGTGGGTGTCGTGCTTCAATACCAGCCCGTCCGAATCCTTCGACCCGGTCTTCGCCCGCAAGGACACCGCGCCGCGCCCGCACCTGATGCTCTACGACGATGACGACGGAGCCAAGGAAACGGTCCGCGCGTTGATCCGGGATATCGGGCTCGACCCGCTCGAGGCCGGCGGGCTGACGACCGGCCGCTTTGCAGAACCCTTCGCCATGGTCACGGCCGTTTTGGCCTACGGCCAGCCCGGTGGGCCGGCACTGACCTACCGTTTCGACAAGCTGCGCTGAGCGCAGGAAAGGAGATTACCATGAAGATCACACGCGCGGGGCAAAATGCCTCGACCCGGGGCCCCGAGGAGTATTTCACCGGCACCGCCCGCATCGACCCCATGTTCCGGGCCGAGGAGCCGGGCCGCGTCGCCGGCGCCCACGTCACGTTCGAGCCGGGCGCGCGCACCGCGTGGCACACCCATCCGGCCGGCCAGACCCTGATCGTCACCTTCGGCCGCGGCCGCGTCGCGCGCGAGGGCGGCGAGATCGAGGAGATCAGCGAAGGGGACATCGTCTGGTTTCCCGCCGGCGAGAAGCACTGGCACGGCGCGGCCCCGGATACCGCGGTGAGCCACATCGCGATCCAGGAAAGCATCGACGGATCGCCGGTGACCTGGCTCGAGAAGGTGTCCGACGAGGATTACGAAGGCTGAGGGTCTGCGCCCGGTCCTGGCGGCGTCAGTCGTCCACCGGGCGGATCAGCTTGCGCTCCAGCACGCGCAGCACGGTCTTCAGGTCGTGCCCGCGCTTCAGGATCTGGTTGTCCATCCCGATCACCGCGTATTGCCCCTGCCTGTTGCGCAGGCGGGGGCGTTTCTCGATCCGGTAGATCGGGTGTTCAGCGGTGCGGCGAAAGACCGAGAACACGGCCACGTCGCGTAGGAAGGACATGCCGTAGTCGCGCCATTCGCCCGCGGCCACCATGCGGCCGTAGAGAGTCAGGATCGCGCCGAGCTCGGACCGGTCGAAGGCCACGCGGTCGTTGGGATCGGGGCGTCCGGGAAACGGAGTGGGCTGGATCACGTTCATGCCCTCAAGGTGGGGGGCACTCGGCAGTTTGGCAAGCGTCATCGATTCGCCGCAAAATGACCCATTTGTCGCGCCAACTCGGTCCCGCGATCGCCACGTCGCCGGGGCACAAGGAGACATAGCGAAGAACGCTACTCCCGGTGTCGCGCCACCATGGCCCCCACCAGTGCGCGGCACCGGGCATCGCTTTTCCCCCACACGGATCATCCGAAACTGCCTTGGCAGTACCACCCGGCCGAGATCTCGGCGCCGTGGGCGAAGAACAGCCACAGGCAATCGCCCGATGCGCAACGCACCTGCCAATAGTCGCGGACGCCGCTGCGCCAGTTGGGATCGTCCAGCCACCATTCCGGCGCGATGCGCTCGGGGCCGGTCAGCGCCGCGACCTCCATGTGCCGGCCGCGCCAGCGGAAGTGCTCGGCCAGCCGTGGCGCGGCAGGGGCGTTCACCGGCTCGGGTGGCCACAGGAAGGGCGGGCGCGGCGTGGGCGCGGCGGGCCAGGGCGGCGCCGGTTCGGACCACGCGGCGGCCAGCACCCGCGCGCCCTTTTCGGGAATGTGGCTGTCGGCGGGGTGGTGGCGGGTGATCCGGTCCAGCCCGATGCGCGCGCCTATGCGGCCCACCAGGTCGTCCAGCGGGGCAGGATCCGCCTGGCGCGCACGGGCGTCGTCGGCCGCGTCTGAATGGCCGCGATGCTGGCGCGGCGACACCGGCTCGGTCACGTGGGCCAGCAGCCGCACCATGTCGATGCCGAAGCCCGCGTCGATCTCGGCCGCCTTCATGGCCAGCAGCGGGCGCATCCGGTCGGGCTCGGCCGTGGGGCGCGCCAGCCCCAGCTCGGCAAAGCCCATGGTGCCGTCGCTGCGGTGGCATTCCAGCCGCAATCGCCGCGCGCCGCGCCCTTTCGCGCGCAGCTTGTCCGACAGCGGCACCAGCAACCGGTCGATGGCGGCCAGCACGTCCGCCTCCAACCCGATGGGCTCGGGCAGGGTCAGCCGCACGGCGAACTGCGTATCGGGGGCGGCGGGCGACACCGGCTCGGGCTCGGCGCCCATGGCTTGGTCCAGCCGTTGCACCAGGTGCCGCCCGAACCGCCGCGCCAGCCCGGCGCGGGGCTGTCCCGCCAGGTCGCCGATGCGGCGCAGGCCCAGCCGCCCCAGCTCGGCCACCAGGTCGCCGGGCAGGCGCAGCGCGGCCACCGGCAGCGGCGCGATGGCGCCGTAGGTGCCGCCGGGCGGCGCGATGCGGGCGGCGCGCGCCTTGGCCGTGGGGATGGCGGGGGCCGGGCCGCCCCGTTCCCAGTTGCGCCGCTTGGCCGCGCGCGACCGGGTGGCATAGGCCTCCTGGTCGATGGCGTCGCCCGACCGGTCCGGCCCCGCCGCGCGGCCCGCATACCGCGCCAGCGCCCAGGCCGCGCCCACCGTGTCGGCCACGCCCGCGGCCACCGAAAGCCCCAGGTCGGCGCAGTCGCGTTCCACCTGGTCCAGCAGCGCGTCCTCGCCCCCGAACAGGTGCGCGCAGCCCGTCAGGTCGATGACCAGCGACGCGGGCGGTTCCTCGGCCACCCAGGGCGAGAACTTCCCGGCCCAGCGGCGCAGCACCGACAGGAACGCCGCCTCGGCCCGGGGGTTCTGCCATCGGGTCAGCAGCGCGGGGCACATGGCATTGGCATCGGCCAGCGGCTGGTCGCGGCGCAGTCCCGCGCGCGACGCGGCCACGTTCAGCGACGACAGCACCTGCGCGTTGCCGAGATCGGCGACCACCGCGAAGGGCGCGTCCTCGGGGGGGCGTTCGAGACGCAGGATCCGCTCGGCCCCCAGGCGCGGGAACCACAGCGACAGGATACGGCGATGGGGCATGGCACCTGTGGCAACAGATGTTTCCGTTATGTTCCCATTCTAGGGCCGCCCGTGGCCCGAGTCGAGTCGCCGGACTGCCGCGCCGTGCTATCCTGCGGGTCCAGATCACACCCAAGGGAAGGAGCCCCGGCATGGCCAAGACCACCCTCTACGGATTCGACGGATCGACCTACGTGCGCACCGTCAAGATCCTCCTCGACCGCAAGAACGAGGATTTCGACCAGGTGCAGGTGAACGTCCTGGAAGGCGAACCGAAGCAGCCCGAGCATTTGGAGCGTCACCCCCTGGGCAAGGTGCCGGTGCTGGACACCGACGGCCACCGCATCCGCGAGACGACCGCCATCGCCATGTACCTGGAGGAGACCCGCGAAGGCCCCTCGGCCCTGCCCGAAAGCGCCTGGGACCGCGCCCGCATGTACGAGATCATGTCGATCGTGAATTCCTACGGCTACGACGCGCTGGTGGGCACGGCCTTCTATCACATCATGCCCGAGTTCATCGGCAACCCCAGCGAGGCGCAGCACCACGAGACGGTGGAGCGCGCCAAGACCATCCTGAAGCTGATCGACGACATCCGCGGGGGCGACGCGTGGCTGGCCGGCAGCAGCATTTCGCTGGCCGATTACTGGCTGGGCCCGGTGATGTTCTACGCGGGCCTGACCCCCCACAAGGACGAGCTTCTGGGGGTCGGCGGGATGCAGGGCTGGTGGGACCGGTTGAGCGACGATCAGGCCTTCGCCAAGACCGAACCGAACCTCGGTTGAGCTCACGAACAAGGGTCAGGGGGCGGTGCCAGGCTGCCGCCCCGTTGACGCATATCAAGGCGCGGTCCGCGCGTCGGCCCTAGGCTTGGTACATCGGATGCCGACCGAGGAGATGCGCCATGCTGACCGTCAAGAGGACCGCCCCGAACCGGATCGAGATCGACCTGTCCGGCGAAATCGATTCCGAAACCATGCGCGAGGGGCTGGATAAGCTGATAGCGCTGTCGCAGGCCATGAACCGGGCGCAGTTGCTCTATCGCATCAACGCCTTCGCGCTGCCCACGCTGGGCGCCATGGCGGTGGAATTCGCCCGGCTGCCGCAGCTGTTCGGGCTGCTGGGCCGGTTCGACCGCTGCGCCGTGTTGAGCGATGCCGCGTGGCTGCGCACCGCGGCCGAGGTCGAGGGGGCGCTGTTCCCGGGGCTCGATATCAAGAGCTTCCGCGCCGATGACGACGCGGCCGCCGCGGCCTGGCTGGACGGGACGGCGAACTGACCGGCCGCTCAGCCGCAGGTGATGGCGAGGACCGTGCCCTGCCCGTCGGTGACGATGTTGATCCGCTCGGGCAGCATGTCCATCGTGACCGGGTCGCCCTGCGCATAGACGCGGGTGATCGACTGCCCGGCGGCCTGCTGCGCCGGGCCCACCGGGCCGCCCACGAAGCCTTGCAGCCCGTCCGCCCCGCAGACCGACGGGTCCACCGCCGATGCGGCGGGGGCTGGGACCGACGGCGCGCTGGCCTGGCAGGCCGCGAGGATCGGAAGGGCGAGAGCGAGGGCTGGGGCGCGCATGGCGTGTCCTTTTCGGTGATGTGTCGCCCGGACCCTAGCGCGCGGCGAGCGTCACCGTAAACGGTCCGGCCGACAGCCGGATGTCCTGCGCGCCGGAGGCGCCGGGGGCATAGCGGGCGGACATGCGGATCTGCCGGAAGCGGAAGGGCGACACGTGGCCCGGCCCCTGCACCACGTCGTAGGCATAGTCGCACCGGATCAGACCGCCATCCCGCGACTGGGACACCAGCCCCACCCGGACCGTGCGCCGTCCGTCGTAGATGCGGAAGGGGCGCAGGCAGCCATCGGCCAGCGCCACGCGGGCGAAGCCCTGAACGGGATCCAGCATGCCGGCGGGAATCTGGCCGGGGTCCGAGGCGGCCGTCGCCTCGCCCGGCGGGTCGATCCGCACCGCCGCCACACGGTTGCCGGCGAAGTCGATATCGATGGTGCGGCGCTCGCCCCCGCCTTCGCCCAGGCTGCGATAGGCCCCGGTCTGCGTCCTGGCCGAGAACCGGCCGTCGCCCACGCCCAGCGGCGTGTTGTCCAGCACGCTGTCCAGCCGTCCGTTGCCGCCCGACAGGGCCACCGTGACCCGGCCCATGGTCGCGCCGGCCAGCCGCACGTCGAAGCTGCGGCTCTCGGCCGCGAGAGAGGTCGGCAGCCAGGTGGCGACGAGAAGGGCGAGCAGTGATTTCATGGCAGTCCAAGTAGGCTTTCGGACGGTCCGACACAGGGAAGGTGATTGCAATTTCCGGACGTCTCGGCGCAGGTTGCGCAGCAGCATAGTAAGGGAGACCGCCGTCATGAAAACCCGCGCCGCCGTCGCAACGGGCCCCGGAAAGCCACTGGAGATCATGGAGGTCAACCTGGAAGGCCCACGGGCGGGCGAAGTCCTGGTCGAGATCAAGGCGACCGGCCTGTGCCACACCGATGAATTCACCCGCTCGGGCGACGACCCCGAGGGCCTGTTCCCGGCGATCCTGGGCCACGAGGGCGCGGGCGTCGTCGTCGAGGTGGGCGAGGGCGTCACCTCGCTGGAAGTGGGCGACCATGTCATCCCTCTCTACACCGCCGAGTGCCGCGAGTGCGAATACTGCCTGAACCCCAAGACGAACCTGTGCCAGAAGGTGCGGGCGACCCAGGGGAAGGGCGTGATGCCCGACGGCACCTCGCGGTTCTCGCTGCCCGATGGCACGATGATCCACCACTACATGGGCTGCTCGACCTTCGCCAATCACACGGTCCTGCCCGAGATCTCGCTGGCCAAGGTCCGCAAGGACGCGCCGTTCGACAAGATCTGCTATATCGGCTGCGGCGTGACCACCGGCGTCGGCGCGGTGATCAACACCGCAAAGGTCGAACCGGGCAGCAACTGCGTGGTCTTCGGCCTGGGCGGCATCGGCCTGAACGTGATCCAGGGCCTGCGGATGGTGGGCGCCGACATGATCGTGGGCGTGGACCTGAACAACGACAAGAAGGCCTTCGCCGAGCAGTTCGGCATGACCCATTTCGTGAACCCCTCCGAGGTCGATGGCGACCTGGTGGCGCATCTGGTCGAGCTGACCGGAGGCGGGGCCGATTACAGCTTCGAATGCATCGGCAACGTGAACGTCATGCGGCAGGCGCTGGAATGCGCCCACAAGGGTTGGGGCGAGTCGATCATCATCGGCGTCGCCGGAGCGGGCCAGGAGATCTCGACCCGGCCGTTCCAGCTGGTCACCGGCCGCAGTTGGCGCGGCTCGGCCTTCGGTGGCGCGCGCGGCCGGACCGACGTGCCCAAGATCGTCGACTGGTACATGCAGGGCAAGATCGACATCGACCCGATGATCACCCACAAGCTGAGCCTGGACGAGATCAACAAGGGCTTCGAGCTGATGCACGAGGGCAAATCGATCCGCGCCGTCGTCGAGTTCTGAGGGATGGGGGCTCTGCCCCCGTCCGCTGCGCGGACTCCCCCGGAGGTATTTGTGGAAAGATGAAGCTGGAGCCGTACGAGGATCGGCATGCCGATGCGCTCTGGGCCATGCTCGAGCCGATGCTGCGGGCGGGCGAGACCTATTGCCTGCCCATCGACTTGGACCGTGCGGGGGCGCTGGCCTACTGGTGCGGACCGACCCACGAGACCTGGATCGCGGGCGACGACCTGGGCACCTACTACCTGCGCCCCAACCAGCAGGGCAACGGCGACCATGTCTGCAACGCAGGCTTCGTCACCGCGCCCGGGGCCGCCGGACGCGGCGTGGCGCGCACCATGCTTGAGCACGCGCTGAAGCGGGCGCGCGACCGCGGCTTCGCGGCCATGCAGTTCAACTTCGTGGTCGCCTCGAACGCGCGCGCTTTGAGGATCTGGGCCGATTACGGGTTTGACATCGTGGGCCGCGTGCCGCAGGCGTTCCGCCACCCCCGGCTCGGCCCCACCGACGCGCTGATCCTGCACCGCACTCTCTGAGAGGTTCCATGCCCACCGATCGCGACCGCCCGCTCTACGCCGTGCTGATCGACGCCGACAACATCCCCGCCAAGTTCGCCGAGCCGATCCTGCGCGAAGTGACCAGCTTCGGCGAGCCGGCGCTGCGCCGGGTCTACGGCGACTGGTCGTCGGGGCGGCTGTCGAACTGGTCGAAGACCGTGCGCGACATCGGCCTGGTGGCGCACCAGGAAACCGCCAACACCGTGGGCAAGAACGCCAGCGATATCGGGCTGGTGATCGATGCCATGGATATCCTGCACACGGGGCGCTTCGACGGCTTCGTGCTGGTCAGCTCGGATTCCGACTTCACCGCGCTGGCCAACCGCATCCGTGAGCAGGGGCTGGACGTGATCGGCATCGGCGAGAAGAAGGCGCCCGAGGCGCTGCGGAACGTGTGCAACCGGTTCATCCTGATCGAGAACATCGTGGACGAGCCGATCCAGCCCAAGTCCGAGGACAGCGGCCGCGCCCCCGCGGGCAAGGTCGCGCCCATCGAGGCGGTACCGCTGATCCTGCGCGCCATGGACAAGATCCAACAGGACGACGAGTGGTACGCGCTGGGCCAGCTGGGCCAGTACATCACCGCCGAGAACCCCGATTTCGACACCCGCACTTATGGGAAGCGCAAGCTCAGCGACCTTGTGCAGGAACTGAAGCGGTTCGAGACCAAGAAGATCGGCAATCAGCTCCACGTGCGCCGGGTCGACTGACGCTGGCGTCCGGCGCGGGCCGCGCCCGGACACCGAAACCGGGTTTCCGCGGGATGACCGGTCCTACGTTGAAAGCCTTTGCTGCGCGCTCGTCCCGCATCGCGCGCAGGACGACTGCGGTTTCGCGTCGCGTCAGGGCGCGCCGGGCCAATTGCCACGACCCCGCACCGGGACGTCCGAGGTCCGGGAAGCGCGAGAGAAGGTCTTTCCTCGCGCCCGGATGCAGGGCCCTCATGGCAACGCTGCCGGGATAGAAGGTCTCGCAAAGTGCCTGGTCCGCGTAGATGATTTCGTGGTGATCGAGCAGGATGTGAAAGTACTCGATTTCGCCGCCCGGCACCCGCCGCACCGATGTTCCGTCGACCAGATGCTTGGCGGCGGTGAAGGCCTCGGGACTGCCGGTCAGCAGATCGATCGTATCGTGCTGCAGCAGGATTCGATGCTCGGGCGACACCACGAGCCGCTTGTGATTTCCGACCGCGCCGGGTCCGAACACGATGGGCGCGAATTTGCCCGCTGCGCGGACCGTCTGCGCGCCGATCCATCGCACCGGCCTGAACCCGTGATCCCGCGTGATCACCTGGTCGCCGACGCGCAGGTCCTTCACGTCGATTTCGCCCTGCTGGGTCAGGATGCGCGTTCCCGCGGCAAAACAGACAGGGATTGCGATCTCGCCTGAAAGGTCGAACGTCAACAGCGCGTTCTGCTCGACATAAGCCGCGACGTCCGTGATGCCCAGAAGGCTGAGGGTGCTGCCGATGCCAGGGGTCGCCAGAACGTCGGTCACCAGCGCGTCTAGAAGCTCGGCCTGATCGCCTTCGGGGTAGTGCACATTGGTCGTGCTGGCGGTCTCGAGGACGTTCACGGGAACGCTGGTGGACAGGTTCACCGTCAGCAGGCTTCCGATCGACACGCCGGCGGTCACTGTCCCCGAGGCCGCGTCGGTGATCGGGTCACCGCCGATGGTCGCCGCCTCGCTCGGCTCGAACACCGCGTCGTCATCGTCATCCTCGAATGTCAGATCCGGGTCCGGGATCGGCGAGAAGGATGTCACCACAAACGAACTGCCGAGGCTCAGAAGGGAGCCGTTGAACGCAAACACATCCTGTAGAAAGATTGAGCGGGAAGGCATCGAAATCTCCAACCTGTTCGTAGTCGTCGCGTAGATGGCTTTCTGCCGGATCCACGCCCTGGCCTGACCTGTCGAGAGGGGCACTGAGCTCGCAATAATGCGGCTCCGCCCGACAGCGGCGTGGATCCCTAAAATTAGCGGGAACCGGGGTTAACAGGAGGTAAACGAAGCGGTTGCCGGGGCCGTGGGGCCGCTCGGGAAAGGATGAGCTTCGCGGGATTACGATGCGACGTCAGTGGCTTGCCTGGCTCAAAAAAATTCTACCGATCCAGGTCTCATCTTGGGCTTGTTACCGGGCGCCGTACCGCGCCATGAACATCTCGACCGCGCTGTCGACGACCCGGGTGCGCTCGGACTCGGTGAAGTCCGCCTGCAACCCGAAGACCAGCCGCGGGAAGAGCTGCGCCTTGCACAGCTCGGCGAACTGGTGCGCGGCCAGGATCTTGTCCTCGACCACCAGCTCGCCGCGGGCGATGGCCCGGTCGAAATAGCGATCCAGCGTGCGTTCGATCAGGCCGGGGCCCGAGTCCCAGAACCGCTGGCCGAGTTCGGGGAAGCGGTCGGTCTCGGCCACGCAGATGCGGAAGACGCGCTGGCCGAACGGCGACAGCAGGAAGCCCAGCATGTGGTTGCCCGCCACGCGCAGCACCTCGGCCGGCGGCGCGTCCATGTTCAGGCTGTCGATGGCGGCGGTGGCCTGCATGCCGCATTCGCAGGTGGCGACTTCCATGAAGAGAAGCCGCTTGTCGGGGAAATAGCTGTAGAGCGTCGCCTTGCTGACGCCGGCGCTGCGGGCGATGGTATCGACGCTCGCCCCTTCGAACCCGTCGGCCATGAAGACCTCGCGCGCGCCCGAAAGCACCTGCTGGTACTTCCGGCCCTTCTTGATCGTTTCAGGCTTGTTCACGCGCCCACCTTCCGCAGGGTCGCCGCGCGGCATCGGCGGCGTTGTCGTCCATGCCTCAGAAATAGGCATCCCCCGCTGCGAAGGGAAGGGGCGGGACCACGCGGGGACTTGTCCGGCGGCGCGCTGCGGGCACAGACTGGGACGGACATGTTTTCCCACCGGCGGAGCCCCAGATGATACCCGGACTGCCCTATCGCCGTCATTTCAAGGACCTGAGCGACCAGGAGATCGTCGCGCTGGCGATCTCGTCGGAAGAGGACGACGCCCGAATCTACCGCAGCTATGCCGCGCGGCTGCGGGACGAGTTTCCCGCCACGGCCAAGGTCTTCGACGGCATGGCCGAGGAGGAGGACGGCCACCGTCGCCAGCTGATCGCGCTGCACGAGGCGCGGTTCGGCGAGGTCATCCCGCTTTTGCGGCGCGAGCATGTGGCGGGTTTCTACGCGCGGCGGCCGGTCTGGCTGGTCGAGAACCTCGGGCTGGAGCGGATCCGGGACGAGGCCGCGATGATGGAGCGAGACGCCGAGGCCTTCTATACCCGCGCGGCGTCCTCGGCGCGGGACGCGCGCACGCGGGCCCTGCTGGGCGACCTGGCCGCCGCCGAGGCGGGACACGGGAAGCTGGCCGAGACGCTCACGGCCGAGCACCTGGGCGACGCCGACCGCGACAGCGAGGACCGCTCGGCCCATCGCCAGTTCGTGCTCACGTGGGTGCAGCCGGGCCTGGCGGGGCTCATGGACGGGTCCGTAAGCACGCTGGCGCCGATCTTCGCCGCGGCCTTCGCCACCGGCGATACGTGGCAGACCTTCCTGGTGGGGCTGGCCGCATCGGTGGGGGCGGGTATCTCCATGGGGTTCACCGAGGCGGCGAGCGACGATGGCGCCATCTCCGGGCGCGGGTCGCCGATGAAGCGCGGCATCGCGTCGGGCGTGATGACCACGGTGGGCGGGCTCGGCCACGCGCTGCCCTACCTGATCCCCGATTTCTGGACCGCCACTATCATCGCCATCATCGTCGTCTTCGTCGAACTCTGGGCCATCGCGTGGATCCAGAACCGCTACATGGAGACACCGTTCATCCGGGCGGCGCTGCAGGTCGTGGCGGGCGGCGGGCTGGTGCTGGCCGCGGGAATCCTGATCGGGTCAGGCTGAGCGCCGGTCACAGGACATCCCCGGCCCGGCCGTCTTGCCGTGAGTATTTCCGGACCAGTGATGAGGCAGGCGCGCCGGTTTCGGCGGATCAAGCGAGGTTCATCACCCGGTCGTGGAAGCCCCGGTTGGCGGCGCGGGCGTGGTCCAGCGTCTCGCCGTGGCGGCGGGCCCGGCGCAGGTGGTCCGGCCAGTGCTCGGGCGCGGCGGTGGCCGGCGCGTCGAGGAAGCCGTCGAACTTGTCCGAGAAGGGTAGGCACAGCACCTTCCGGCCAAGGCACATGGCCCAGAACGTGCCGTGGTAGGAATTGGTGACGACCGTTTCGCCCATGGCCAGGAACTCGATCGCCTGGGCCAGCGTGACGCCCTGGTTCGACCGGGCGGGCACGTGGGCGGGCCGCGCCAGGGCGTCGCTTTTGCCGGCGTGCCAGAACAGCACCACGGGCACGCGCGCCGGGGACGGCGTGTCGAGCCGCGGTGACATGGCCGAGACGCAGGGCACGAAATCGCATCCGGGCGTGTCCTTCACGCGGCTGCCGACCAGCGCCGCGCTGCCGCGCATCAGGTCGAAGTCGAAGCTGCGGGCCTGCCGCGCGGTGATGCCGACGCCCCAGACCACCCGGTGGCGCGCCGCGGGGCTGTCGAGGATCACGCCCTGCGCGGCCTGGCGGAAGGTCTGCCCACCGCCGAAGATCGCCAGCCGCGCGGCCGGCATCGGCTGGCCGTAGCCCTGCACCACCGTCTCGCCGAAGTCGAAATAGGCGGCGGGGCAGCAGGCGTCGTCGCCCACGTTCCCGGTTCCGCGCAGGTGTTGAAAGGCCGCGTCCAGCATCGGTCGCAGAGTGGCGCAAGCCGTCGCCCCGGCCAAGCGGCTTGTGCGTCCCAGCGCCAGCGGCTAGCGCTGAAACAGACATGGACGTCCTCGCGCAGACCATTCCCTTCTTCGCCCTGATCGGCCTTGGCTACGGCGCCGGGCTGCGGGGGATGTTCGACGCGCGGGCGGCGGCGGCGCTGACCGCCTTCGTCTTCTACTTCGCGCTGTCTGCGCTGCTCTTCCGCTTCACCGCCGGGCTGGACCTGGGCGACGTGCTGAACGGCCGGTTCATGCTGGCCTACCTGGGCGGCACACTGGCGGTCTATCTGCTGGCCACGCTGGTGTCGCTCTGGCGCGGACGGGGTATGGCCGAATCCGCGGTCGAGGCGCAATGCGCGGTCATCGGCAACGTGGGCTTCCTGGGAATCCCGATGCTGGGGCAGCTGCTGGGGGACGGCGCGGTGGGGCCGATCCTGCAGGTTCTGGTGGTGGACCTTATCGTGTTCGGGTCGTTGATCGTCATCCTCATCACCTGGTCGCGGGGCCAGGGCAGCGCCGCGTCGATCCTGCGCAAGGTGGTGCTGGGGGTCCTGCAGAACCCGATGATCGTGTCGATCGCGCTGGGCCTATTGTGGTCGGGGCTGGCGCTGCCGATCCCCGGGCCCGCCGACCGGTTCCTGGAGATCCTTGGCGCCGCCGCCACCCCCGGCGCGCTGTTCGCCATCGGCCTGTCCCTCGCGGGCAAGTCTGCCGAGCGGTTGTCGGTCGCCGCGTGGCTGTCGTTCTGCAAGCTGGTGCTGCACCCGCTGGCCGTGGCCGTCGCGGCGTTCCTGCTCCTGGGGGTCGAGCCCTTCGCCGCCGGCGTGATGGTGGCCGCGGCCGCGCTGCCGGTAGCGGGCAACGTGTTCATCATGGCGCAAAGCTACGCCGTGGCCCCCCAGCGGGCGTCGGCGGCGATCCTCGTCTCGACCGTGGTTTCGGTGGCGACGGTGACCTTCGTGCTGTCGCGGCTGGTGTGACGCTTTACCGCCCCGCGCGGGCGCGCTAGCTCACGCACGGAACCCGCAAGGAGGATCACCATGGAAACCGTTTCCGAAACCGCCAGCTTCGGCGGCGTCCAGGGCGTCTATCGCCACCGCTCGAGCGCCTGCGCCTGCGACATGACCTTCGCGGTCTTTCTGCCGGAAGAGGCGCGCTCGGGCCCGGTGCCGGTGCTGTGGTTCCTGTCGGGCCTGACCTGCACCCACGAGAACGCCATGACCAAGGCCGGTGCACAGGCCGCCGCCGCCGAGGCGGGCATCGCCCTGATCTTTCCCGATACCTCGCCGCGCGGCGAGGATGTGCCGAACGACGACGACTTCGCCATGGGCCAGGGCGCTGGGTTCTACGTGGACGCGACGCAAGGACCGTGGTCGGAGCATTTCAAGATGTGGAGCTATGTCGCGGACGAGCTGCCGGAGCTGGTGGCGCAGCACTTCCCGCTGGACATGGAGCGGCAGGCCATCACCGGGCATTCCATGGGCGGGCACGGCGCCCTGACGCTGGCCATGGGCCTGCCGGGGCGGTTCCGCAGCGTGTCGGCCTTCGCACCCATGGCCAACACCCTGGACAGCGACTGGGGCGTGCCGCAGCTGACCGCCTACCTGGGCGCGGACGAGGCCGCGCGCCGGCGCCACGATGCCAGCGTGCTGGTGGAAGAGCGGGGCTTCGACGGCCCCATGCTGATCGACCAGGGCACCGAGGACCAGTTCCTCGACAAGCTGAAGCCCGAGGCGCTGGCCGCCGCCATCGCGCGCCGCCGCCAGCCCGCGACCTTCCGGATGCAGAAAGGCTATGACCACAGCTATTTCTTCGTGTCCTCGTTCATCGATGACCACGTCGCCATGCATGCCGAGGCGCTCTGGGCGTGATCTACGTCGATGCCGACGCCTGCCCGGTGAAGGCCGAGGTCGAAGCGGTGGCCACGCGCCAGAAGGTGCCGGTGGCCATGGTGTCGAATGGCGGGCTACGGCCGTCGCGGAACCCGCTGGTGGAAATGGTGTTCGTCCCCGAAGGACCCGACGCCGCCGACATGTGGATCGCCGAGCGGGCGGGCGCGGGCGACGTCGTCGTGACCGCCGACATGCCCCTGGCGGCGAAATGCGTGGCGGCGGGCGCGCGCGTGTTGCGCCCCGACGGCAGCGCGCTGACCGAGGCCAATATGGGCGACGCGCTGGCCACCCGCGACCTGATGAGCGACCTGCGCGCCGCCGACCCGTTCCGGCAGGGCGGTGGCAAGCCGTTCTCGAAGGCCGACCGGTCGCGGTTCCTGAACGCGCTGGACCTGGCGCTGCGGCGCGCGGCGGCGGGCTAGGCGATGCGCCCCGAGATCGTGGTCTTCGATATCGGCAACGTGCTGATCGGCTGGCAGCCCGACCGGTTCTACGACGGCGTCATCGGCCCCGGGGCGCGGCAACGGCTGTTCGCCGAGGTGCCGCTGACCGCGATGAACGAACGGGTCGATGCGGGCGCGTCGATGCAGGACGAAGTGCAGGCGCTGGCGCGTGCGCATCCCGAATGGCGCGACGAGATCCTCATGTGGCACACCCGTTGGGCCGACATGGTGCACCCGGTCATCGACCATTCCGTGGCGCTGCTCCGCGCCCTGCGCGGCAAGGGTGTCCCGGTCTGGGCGCTGACGAATTTCGGGGTCGAGACCTACCGCATCGCGCAGGGGCGCTTCGATTTCCTGAACGACTTCGACCGTGCCATCGTCTCGGGGCATCACCGGGTCATCAAGCCCGACCCGCGGCTCTACGCCATTCTCGAGGACGCGGCCCCGGTTCCGCCCGAGCGGCTGCTGTTCGCCGACGACCGCGCCGACAACGTAGCGGCCGCGATCGCCCGGGGCTGGCGGGCGCATCACTTCACCTCGCCCGCCGGCTGGGCCGCGTGCCTGGTCGATGCGGGACTGCTGTCGCCCGAAGAGGCAGCGGCGCCCGGCACCGACGCGACATAGTGACCGACCGGCGGTCATCGCCGGGAACGCGCTTCGCTCTGGTCCGTTGGATGGCGAACCTGACACAAGGAGCGTCATCATGGACTTGAAGATCGCTGGAAAACGCGCCCTCGTCACCGGCGGCAGCGGTGGCCTGGGACAGGCCGCGGCCCGCGTCCTGGCCGAGGACGGCGTCGAGATCACCCTGACCGACATGGACCAGGAGGGCCTCGAGACGGCGGCGTCCCAGCTGCCCGGCAACATCCACCCCATCGCGGCCGACCTGACCGATACCGACCATATCGAGATGCTGCGCAAGACGATGGCGGACAAGGGCGGGATCGACATCCTGGTGCATGCCGCGGGCGTCACCGGCGAAAAGGGCGACCCGCTTGAGATGACGGACGAGGAGTATTTCCGCGTCTGGAACATCAACTTCATGTCGGCCGTGCGCATGTGCAAGGCGATGGTCCCGCAGATGGCCGACAAGGGCTGGGGCCGCGTGGTCTGCGTCACGTCCGAGAACGCCGTGCAGCCCTACGAGGACGAGGCGGTCTATAACACCTCGAAAGCCGCCTTGCTGAACTTCGTGAAGGGGCTCGCCCAAGTCTACGCGCCCAAGGGCGTGCTGGCGAACACCGTCGCCCCCGCCTTCATCGAAACCCCCATGACCGACTTCATGATGGATATGCGCAGCGACAAGCTGGGGGTCAGCAAGGAAGAGGCGATCAGCAGCTTCCTGAAGGAAGACCGCCCGTTCCTGAAGCTCGGCCGTCGCGGCAAACCCGAGGAAGTCGCGGCCGTCATCGGCCTGCTCTGCTCGGACCGGGCGACCTTCACCACCGGCTCGGCCTACCGGGTCGATGGCGGCGCCGTCGGCGCGATGAACACCTGAGCCAAGGAGACCGAGATGAACGAACATGTGAAAATCCCGCCGCAGGCACAGGACAACATGCCCGCGGACGAACACAAGATGGACCCCAAGCCCGACTACGCGCCGCGCCACCCCGGCGCGGGCAAGCTGGCGGGCAAGGTCGCTCTGATCACCGGGGGCGACAGCGGCATCGGCCGCGCGGTCGCCGCGCTCTTCGCGCGCGAAGGGGCGAAGGTGGCGATCGCCTACCTGGAAGAAAGCCGGGACGCTGAGGAAACCCAGCGCATCGTCGAACAGGACGAGGGCGGCGAGGCCCTGCTGATCGAGGGCGATCTCGGTCATAAGGAAAACTGCGAAGCCGCCGTCGCAAAGACGCTCGAGCGGTTCGGCAAGATCGACATCCTGATCAACAACGCCGCCCAGCAGTTCATCGACGAGGACTTCGCCGAGATCAGCGAAGAGACCCTGCGCCGGATGATCGACAGCAACGTGATGAGCTATTTCTTCATGACCCAGGCGGCGCTGCCGCATCTGGGCGAAGGCGCGGCCATCGTGAACACCTCGTCCGTCAATGCCTTCGCCGGGATGGGGTCGCTGGTCACCTACTCGACCACGCGCGGCGCGTCTCTGGCCTTCACGCGGTCGATGTCGTCGAACCTGGCCTCGCGCGGCATTCGCGTGAACGCGGTGGCGCCAGGCCCGATCTGGACCCCCTTCATCCCCGGCACCATGCCACCCGAACAGGTCGAGGATTTCGGCTCGGGCACGCCCATGGGCCGCGCGGGCCAACCGTGGGAGGTGGCGACCGCCTTCCTGTTCCTGGCCAGCGATGACGGCAACTACTTCACCGGCCAGACGCTGCATCCCAACGGGGGCATGGTCGTTGGAGCCTAGGCGCAGGCTGCGCAACCCCACGCTCTACGAGATCTACCCGCGGTCCTTCCGGGACACGGGAACGACGGGCGAGGGGGACCTCAGGGGCGTGGCCGACAATCTCGGCCACGTCCGCGACCTTGGCGTCGACGCCATCTGGCTGGCGCCCTTCTACTGTTCGCCCATGGCGGACGGCGGATACGACATCACCGATCACCGGGCCGTCGATCCCCGTTACGGCACGCTGGATGACGTGGATCGCATCGTCGCCCGGACCCACGAGATGGGGCTGGGCGTCGTCTGCGACCTGGTGTTCAACCACACCTCCTGCGACCACGCGAATTTCCGCGCCGGGATCGACGGGGACGAGGACATGGCCGCGCGCTACGTCTGGCGCGATCCGAAGCCCGACGGCACCGCGCCCAACAACTGGCTGAGCTTCTTCGGCGAGCCGGCCTGGACGTGGAACCACAAGCGCCAGCAATACTATTTTCACCAGTTTCTGCGCTGCCAGCCGTCTCTGGATCTGCGCAACCAGGCGGTGCAGGACGACCACCACAAGACCGTTGCCTTCTGGCGCGACCGCGGCGTCGATGGCTTCCGCATGGATGCGATCACGTCCTACCTGTTCGACGAGTCCATGAAGGACAATCCGCCCGCCACGGCCGAGGTGAAGGCGCTGGTAAGCGGCGCGCCGCACAACCCCTACACCTGGCAGGACCATGTCTACGACATGCTGCCGGGCGACGGCGCGGCCTTCGGCGGCACGGTGCGCGAATGGGCCGGGCCCGACATCTGGCTGGTGGGCGAGAACAATTCCGGCAACCGCGCCGTCGAGATGTCGCTGAACTTCACCCGGGACGGGCGGCTCGACGCGGCCTACACGCTCAGGCTGGGCGAGATCGCGGGCACCGCGCGGGGGATCGCGGACACCATCGACGCCATGGACGGCCGGTGGATCGCGCCATGGTGGTTCTCGAGCCACGATGTCGCCCGCCATGTCAGCACCAAGGGCGATGGCAGCGCGCGGTCGGCCAAGTTCTATGCCCTGCTGCTATCGGTCCTTCCCGGCGCGATCATGCTGTTCCAGGGCGAGGAGCTGGGCCTGCCGCAGCCCGACCTCCCGCGCGAGGTGGTGAAGGATCCGCACGACCTGATCTACTGGCCCGACGGCCCAGGGCGCGACGGGGCGCGCGTGCCGATCCCCTGGACCGAACAGCGGCCGAACCGCGGCTTCTCTCGCGCACGCGACACGTGGCTGCCTATGAAATGGGACGCCGGCGCATCCGTCGCGGCGCAGGCCGACGATCCGGACTCGGTGCTGACGTTCTACCGCCGGGCACTGTCGCTCCGACGGGCCGTGGGCTTCGCCGCGCCGGATGCAGTGTCGGCCCATGCCGAAGGCGACGTTCTGCGGCTCGACATCAATGTCGACGGCCAGGCGTGGCAGGCGATCTTCAACTTCGGCGACACGCCTGTGCCGGTGCCCACCGACGGGGTCGAGCGGGCCGTGGCGCTGGAGTCCGGCCAATTGCCACGCTTCGGCGCGGTTCTGGCGCGGGCCTAGCCCAGCAGCAGCCCGATCAGCAGGCCGACGATCAGCGGCACGCCGACCAGCCCGCCCAGGGCCAGCTTGCGCGTCAGGTCGGCGTCCACGATCATCCCGTCATCCTTGGCGCGGTCGCCGAAGCTGCCCTGCGCGCGGGAGGGGTAGTCGACCGGATCCCACAGGTTGTCGGGACGTCCGCCCGGTTCGTTCCGGTCGGATTTCTGCATTTCGGCCCCGGACGAGGCCAGCTTGCGGTCCAGCCAGTCGGGCAGGAAGAAGTTCGGCAGGGTCAGCTTCAGCACCGATGTGCCCACGAAGATCTCGCGCGCGTCGGTGTCGATGGCCTTCATCACGCCCCGCGCCGCCACTTCGGGCTGGAAGATCGGCGGGGCGGGCTGCGGCATGTCTTCCAGCCGGTTGCGCGCCCAGTCGAACTGCGGCGTGTTGATCGCGGGCAGTTGCACCAGCGACAGGACGATCGGGGATTTCTCGCGCAGCAGCTCGGAGCGGAGCGACGAGGTGAACCCGTTGATCGCGTGCTTGGCCGCGCAATAGGCCCCCTGGAACGGCACCGGCCGGTAGGCGAGGCCCGAGCCCACGTTGACGATGTTGCCCCGGTCCATGTGCTCCAGCGCCAGCCGCGTGCCGTTTACCTGGCCGATGAAGGTGACGTCGACGATGCGGCGGAACTCATCCGCGGCGACCTTGGGGAAGGGCGAAAAGCTGGTCAGCATCGCGGCATTCACCCAGACCGACGGCTTGCCGAGCTGTTCCACCAGCGTTCCCACGGCCTGCGACAGGGCCTCCGCGTCCGAGACATCGGCGCTGGCCGTGGCGACACCGTCCAGCGTCTCCATCTCGGCCAGGCGGTCCTTGCCGCGCGCGATGGCGCCCACGCGGTAGCCCCGGGCCAGCAGCGCGTCGACGATCGCGCGCCCCACGCCGGCACTGCCGCCGCAGACGATGGCTGTTTTCTGGATCATTGCGCGCGCTCCGGGGTTCGACTGGACGTTTCCGCCCAACCCCGGCCAGCGGGCTTCGTTCCGACTCAGCGCCCGGTGGCGCGATTATAGGCGGGGCGTTCGCGCATCCGGTCCAGGTAGGCCCGGGCCGCCGTGTTCTCGAGCGGGAACTTCGCCACCATCGCCCAGCCCAGGCAATGGGTGAAGACGATGTCGGCGATGGTCATGTCCTCGCCCGCGATATAGGCCGTGTCCTCCAGCCGGGTCGCGATGCGGTTCAGGTTGCGCTCGAACTCCCACTTCAGGCTGTCCTTGATCTCGGGCACGCGCCGCTCTTCGGGCAGGATGAAGCTGTGGCGCGCGGCGCACCACAGCACCGCGTCCATCTCGTCCAGAACCTGCTGCATCACCGCGTCCTGCCGCGCGCGGTCCAGCGTGCCGGGCCGGGCAGTCAGCTTGTCCTCGCGATCGGCGAGGTAGGACAGGATCGCGGTCGAGTCGGTCACCGACACGCCGTTGGCCACAAGGACCGGCACCTTGCCCGAGGGGTTCAGCTTGCGCAGCGCGTCGTCATGGGGCGCGACGGGCTTGTGCGCGAAGTCGAGCTCGAGCTCTTCGAGCAGCCACAGCGGCCGGAAGGCGCGCGTCTTGGGCGATCCGTAGAGTGTCAGCATCAGCGTTTTCCCATCATGGCAAGTCGAATGAAGGCGCGTTCCAGCAGCGCCGCGGCGGGCGCCCGGGCCGAGGACCGCAGCGCAAGGTCGGTGTCTGTCAGAAGATGCACCGCCTGTTCAAGCCGTGGCGTACCCCAGTGCTGGGCCTGCCGCAGCATCGCGTCGCGGCGCGGGCCGTAGACCGGCGGGCGCAGTCGACCGATGCCGGCGCCGGGGCCGCCCGGGTCGGCGGCGGCGGTCAGAAGCGTGCGGAAATGGCGCTGGGCCGCGATGCACAGGGCCACGGGCTGCGCCCCCTGCGACCAGAGCCGTGCCATCACCGGGCCGATCCGCTCGACGCGGTTGTCGGCGACGATGGCGACGATCTCGTCCGGGTCGGCCTCGGTCGAGGCGGGCGCGCAGGCGGCTACATCCTGCGGCGACAGGGCCGTCTCGTCGCCCGACTTGTAAAGCGACAGCTTGTCCAGCAATTGCCGGAAATCGCCCGGGTCCAGCGCGGCGGCCAGGTCGTTCAACGCGGCCTGCGCGTCGGGATCCACCCGCGTCAGCCCGGCCTTCGACAGCGCCTCGGCAATGTCCGCGCGGCTCATGGGTTCGTCGTAGACGCCGATGCAGGCGGTGGCCTTGTGGCTCTCGAACGCCTTGCGCAGGGCCGAGCTGGGTTTCTGCGCCTTGGCGGTCACCACCATGTGGGCATCGCCGGGCCGCCAGTCGTCCAGCGCCGCCAGCACGACCTTCGCCTGGTTGTTCGTCGCATCCTCGACCAGGACGGCGCGGGGGCCGGGGAAGAAGCCCTGCGCCTTCACCGCGTCGGCCAGGGCCGCCTTGTCTCCGGACAGGTCGGCGGCCTGCAGCCGGGTGATGCGCATTTCCTCCTCGGCATCTGGGCCGGTCAGGTTCGCGATCAGCTCCTGCCGTTTCAGCGCCACGCGCATGGCGTCGTCGCCGTGGATCAGCGTGCCGGGTCGGTCCGGCGGGGGGGTCGCGATCCAGGCGTTGGCGTCGGCCTTGTTCAGCTTCAAGGCGTCGGCCCGCGCCAGTCGGGCGCCGTGGCCAGAAGCTCGGCCACCAGCTGGTCGGCGAGGATGGTCATCAACCGCTCGACCGCGTCTTCCTCGGCGACCGCCACGGTGACCGAGTTGCCGGCGATGGATTGCCGCGCGGCACTGAACACCGGCGCCGAGTACGACGTGAAGTTCTGCACCGACCCGGTGCGGATCGCGGCCCCGGTGCTGCTGTCCGACAGCCGGTAGCTGAGCGTGCCCTGCAGGCGGATGCGCGTGATCTCCTGGTCGGGGGTGATCCCGAGGCCGGTCTCGTTCACGTCGACCTCGGCCGTCAGGTCATAGGGCGCGGCGCCGTCGACCAGGCCCAGGCGCTGCTGCAACTCACGGGCCAGGATATAGCCCGGCACGTCGCGCGGCGGGGCGACCTGGATCTGGCCGTAAAGCCCCCGCGCCACCCCCTGCGGACCGTAGACCGGGGTGAAGCCGCAGGCGGCGACCAGCAGGGGCGCGCAGATCATCAAGGATGGTCTGCCGAAGAACAGCCCGGCCGTCCTGGCGACGAGATCCCGGATCCTTTGCGCCCCGCGCCCCATGTCAGACCACCACGTTCACGATGCGCCCGGGCACGACGATCACCTTCTTGGGGCTGCCGCCGTCCAGGGCCTTCTGCACCGCGTGGGTTTCCAGCGCGCGCGCCTCGACCGCGTCCTTGGCCATGTCGCGGGGGACCGTGATCTCGGCCCGGCGCTTGCCGTTGATCTGGATCGGCATAGTCACCTCGTCCTCGACCAGCATGGACTCGTCGGCCTGGGGCCACGGAGCGTTGGCGATCAGGCCTTCGCCGCCCAGCAGGCGCCAGATCTCTTCGCTCAGGTGCGGGGTCATGGGTGCCATGAGCTGCGCCATGGTGCGCGCGGCGCGGACCTGCGCGGCGCGGCCGGCCTTGGATTTCGACAGCGTGTTGGCGAAGGCATAGAGACGCGCGACGGACGTGTTGAAGCCGAAGCTCTCGATTCCCATGGTCACGTCGTGGATGGCCTTGTGCCGCTCGCGCTCGAGCTCCTCGTCGCCGCTGCCGGTCTCGGGTGCGTCGCTGGCGCCCTCGGCGATGCGCCAGACGCGGGCCAGGTGCTTGCTGGCGGCCTCGGCGCCGGCGGCTGTCCATTCCACGTCACGCTCGGGCGGGCTGTCGGACAACACGAACCAGCGCGCGGTATCGGCGCCGTACTGGTCGATGATCTCGACCGGGTCGACCACGTTCTTCTTCGACTTCGACATCTTGGCCGACGGGATGATCTCGACCTCGGTGCCGTCGGCCAGTTTCCCGTCGGTCACGTCCGAGGGCAGGTGATAGACCGGCCGGCCGGACGCATCCTTCGTCATGTAGATTTCGTGCGTCACCATGCCTTGCGTGAACAGCGCGTCGAAGGGTTCGCGCGCCGCGTCGGGCAGGTGGCCGCAATCGTTCATCGCCCGGGCGTAGAAGCGGGCGTAGAGCAGGTGCAGGATCGCGTGTTCGACCCCGCCGATATACTGGTCCACGTTCATCCAGTACGCGGCCTCGTCCGGGTCTGTGGGCGTCGTGGCGCCGGGCGAGGTGAAACGCGCGAAGTACCACGACGAATCCACGAAGGTGTCCATCGTGTCGGTCTCGCGCTTGGCGGGCGCGCCGCAACTGGGGCAGGGCACGTCGCGCCAGGTCGGGTGACGGTCCAGCGGGTTGCCGGGCGTGTCGAAGCTCACGTCCTCGGGCAGCTTGACCGGCAGGTTCTCCTTCTTCTCCGGCACCACGCCGCAGGCGTCGCAATGGACCACCGGGATCGGGCAGCCCCAATAGCGTTGCCGCGACAGGCCCCAGTCGCGCAGGCGGAACTTGGTCACGCCCTGGCCGACGCCGTTGGCTTCGCAGAACGCGATGGCCGCATCGATGGCCGCGTCGCCGGTCTGAACCTCGTCGCCGGCGAAGCCGCGCACGTATTTCACCGGCTGCGACTTCGGCGGGACGTAGGCCTCGCCGCCGTCCTCGGGGGGGGTGTGGTCGCCCTCGGCCGGCTCGAAGGTCGAGGCGACCGGCAGGTCGTACTTGCGGGCGAATTCCAGGTCGCGCGCGTCATGGGCCGGGCAGCCGAAGATCGCGCCGGTGCCGTAGTCCATCAGGATGAAATTCGCGACGTAGACCGGCAGCTCCCATGCCGTGTCAAACGGGTGGCGCACGCGCAGCCCGGTGTCGAAGCCGCGCTTCTCGGCCTTCTCCAGCTCTTCCTCGGCGGTGCCCATCTTGCGGCACTCGGCGTTGAAGGCGGCGAGGTCGGGATCGTCCTGCTCGAGCTGCTTGGCCAGCGGATGGTCGGGCGAGATGCCGACGAAGCTGGCGCCCATCAGCGTGTCGGGGCGCGTGGTATAGACCTCGATCCGGTCGTGGCCGTCCGGCCCGTCCACCAGCCCGAAGGCGAATTGCAGGCCGCGCGACTTGCCGATCCAGTTGGCCTGCATCGTCTTGACCTTGTCGGGCCAGTTGTCGAGCGTATCCAGCGCCGACAGCAGCTCGTCGGAGTAGTCGGAGATGCGGAAGAACCACTGCGTCAGCTCGCGCCGCTCGACCAGCGCGCCCGAGCGCCAGCCGCGCCCGTCCTCCACCTGCTCGTTCGCCAGAACCGTCATGTCGACCGGGTCCCAGTTCACCACCGCGTTCTTGCGGTAGACCAGGCCCTTTTCCAGGAAATCCAGGAACATGGCCTGCTGCTGGCCGTAATACTCGGGGTCGCAGGTGGCGAATTCGCGGGACCAGTCCAGCGACAGGCCCAGACGCGCGAACTGCGCCTTCATGTTGGCGATGTTGGCATAGGTCCAGTCGCCGGGATGGATCTTGCGCTCCTGCGCGGCATTCTCGGCCGGCAGTCCGAACGCGTCCCAGCCCATCGGGTGCAGCACCGCGTGGCCGGTCGCCAGCTTGTAGCGCGCCACCACGTCGCCCATGGCGTAGTTCCGCACGTGGCCGATATGCAGGTTCCCCGACGGGTAGGGAAACATCTCGAGCACGTAGTATTTCGGCTTGGCGTCATCGCGGCGGGCGGTGAAGGTGCCGGCCTCGTCCCACGCCTTTTGCCAGCGGGGCTCGGAGGTCTTGGCGTCGTAGCGGGGCATGGCGGCTCTTTGTTCGGGTCGGTCCAGAATGATCGGGTGATTGATATGGGGGGGCGGGCCGAGCGTCCAGCGCCAAGGCGCGGGTTTCCCCCTTATCAGGCGGGGAAAATCCGGTATGGATCGAGGCAGTCCCAGTGGTCAGCATGATGGTGCGATGGTTTTCCTGTTTCTTCACCAGAATTTCCCGGGCCAGTTCGCCCATCTCGCGCCCGCGCTGGCGGCCAAGGGGCACCAGGTCTTCGCGCTGAGCTCGCGGTTCTCCAAACCCGACACCTGGCGCGGCGTGCGGCTGATTCCCTACGCCTATGACGAGCCCAAGGACCAGAAGCTGCACCCGTGGCTGAACACCATGAACCGGGCGGTGGACCGGGGGACCGTGGTGCTGCGCGCGGCATTGGCGCTGAAGGCACGGGGGCTGAAGCCCGACGCTATCATCGCGCATTCCGGCTGGGGCGAGGCGCTGTTCCTGCGCGAGGTCTGGCCGGACGCCCGCATCGGCATCTTCTGCGAGTTCTTCTATGCCACCGAAGGGGCCGACGTGGATTTCGACCCGGAATTCGCCAATCCGAACGAGCTGGGCCGCGGGCCGCGGATGATGTTCAAGAACATGGCCATGCGGATGCAGCTGGAGCAGGCGGATGCCGGCATCAGCCCGACCCATTGGCAGGCCGATTCGCACCCGCCCGAACTGCGCCAGCGGCTGACGGTGCTGCATGACGGTATCGACACGGATGCGATCCGACCCGACCCCGAGGTGCGGCTGACGCTCGAGGGCCATGGAAGCTGGACGCGGGACGACGAAGTCGTCACCTTCGTCAATCGCAACCTCGAGCCCTATCGCGGCTTCCATGTCTTCATGCGCATCCTGCCCGAGCTCCTGCGCCGCCGTCCGAAGGCGCAGGTCATCGTGGTGGGCGAGGACGGTCTCAGCTACGGCAGCCCCCCCAAGGAAGGCGGCACCTGGAAGGACAAGATGATCGCCGAGGTGCGCGGGTGCATTCCGGATGCGGACTGGGCGCGCGTGCACTTCGTTGGCCGTGTCGCTCGGGGCGATTTCACCCGGCTGCTTCAGGTGGCGCGGGTGCACCTGTATCTCACCTATCCGTTTGTGCTCAGCTGGTCGGCGCTCGAGGCCATGGCCTGCGAGGCGGCAATCGTCGCCAGCGACACCGCCCCGGTGCGCGAAGTCATGCGCCACGACGAGACGGCTTTGCTGGTGGACTTCTTCGACAAGGAGCGGATGGTCGATGCCATCGACCGCCTGCTGAGCGATCCCGACAAGCGCCGCGCGATGGGCAAGGCCGCGCGGGCGCACGTGGTCGATCACTACGACCTGAAGCGCGTTTGCCTGCCGAAGCAGTTCGAATGGGTGGATGCGCTGGTGGCGCCCCGCCACTGACGCGTCAGAGCGCGCCTTCGGCGATGCGCAGCTGGCGGGCGCGGGTCAGGATCGCGTCCTCGATCGCGCGGGTGGTGGCGGCGTTCACAGGGCCCGACCGCGTGGACAGCGCCACGTTCAGTGACCGCGCATCCAGCGCCGGGTCGGTGACGTAGACCGTGCCGCGATAGGCCGCCCCGCCGCCTGGCGGGCGCCCGTAGCCGTAGACCAGCACGCCCGAGAAGGGGTCGGCGGTCTCGACCGGCATGAAATCCAGGACCTGCTGCGTGGCGGCCCAGATGTACTTGTTCACCTCGACCGTGGTGTTGGGATTGTCGGCGTTGGAGAACAGGTCCCAGATCGTCTCGCGCCGCGGGCCGCCCAGCGGCGTGCTTTCGCGCTGGCGCAGGATGCTGGCCTGGCGGTCCTGGTTGGGAATCAGGCCGTCGCGGGATTCGCGCGTGCCGCAGGCGGACAGGCTCAGCGCGGCGGCGATCAAACCGCCGATCACGAAAAGGGATGATTTCATAGTGTTCGTCCGCCCCGTCAGACCCATTTCGACCTTGCCTACCCCAGCCGCGCTGCACGGGCAAGAATCGTTGTGCGGCCGTTCATTCGCGGGCCCGGGCCGCCTTGACACACCCAATGCCTTGCGATGGCTGTAAAAAAAGTAATCGACACGTGAAACCTATGACAGGGCAATGGTGTTATCGGTCCAGCAAGGCACCTCAGAAAAATCTGGTTGCCGAACGCTAACCGCCGCCTAGGTGGCATTCCGAAGCCGCGCTAGCGGCCTGAAACTGAAAAGAAGGGACTACTACTATGAAACGTATTCTGACCGTCATCGCCGCATCCGCAACCCTGGCCGGTGCCACCGCGCCCGCCGCCATGGCCCAAGACGCCGAAGTCACCATGCTGACCGGCAAGGTCTTCCGCGCCCTGCGCACGTGCGACATCGATGGCAACATGGTCGACGAACTGACCATGGCGCAGGTCGCCGGCATCACCATCGCGTCCGACTCGGATGACGAGTCCGAGAAGTGCCAGCGCATCCGCGCCATCGCGATGGACGAGTAATTGCTTCCATTGCAGTGGGGTCAGCGCCCCGCTGCGAGAAAGGCCGTCCTTCGGGGCGGCCTTTTTATTTTTGACTGATGAATTCGCGACGGGCGGCTCTGCGGACTGTGGCAGGACTGCACCAATCCGGGCGCCGTGGTCCGGGCGACAATCGCCATCGCTTGAATCGTGCAGGGGAAAGGCGCACTCCACCCTCGTACTCACGGGGCACAGCCCTTTGGGACCGGAAATGAGATCATGAGGGAAAGCATGAAAAATATCCTTTTTGCGACCACTGCGCTGGTTGCTTCGACTAGCTTCGCGATGGCCCAAAGCGTCGACCTGTCCGGCTCGGCCGAGATGGGTATCTTCGGCGGCGAAACCGCTGCGAACGTGGACATCGAAGACCAGTTCCACACGGACATCGACGTCACCTTCTCGATGTCGGGTGAAACCGACGGCGGCCTGACCTTCGGTGCCTCGGTCGATATCGACGAACAGATTGGCGATAATAACGCAACTACCGGCGGTGCCGAGTCGGGTGCCACTCAGGACGACTCGGACGACGGCGGGGCGACCATCTTCGTGTCGGGTGCATACGGTACCCTGACCATGGGCGACACCGACGGCGCGCTGGACTGGGCGATGGACGAAGCCCTCATCGGCGCGTCGCTGGGCGACAACCATGAGCACGGCGGCTACAACGGGAACTCGCTGCTGGACGGCGCTTTCGGCCTTGACGGTCAAATCGCTCGTTACGACTATTCGTTTGGCGGTTTCAGCGTAGGCGTCTCCGCTGAAGTGCAGGATGCAGCTGGCGGCGACGATACGTTCGGTGTCGGTGCCCGTTATGAAGGCGAGTTCGGGACAATCGCCTATGCATTTGGTCTTGGCTACCAAGAGAACGGCGATAACAACGGCGCAGCTGCTGGTGGTACCTCCGCTTCTGCGCTCGGCTTCAGCGCGAGCATGTCTATGGACAGTGGCCTGTCGGCGATCTTCAACTACACTGACTTCGACGACGCCTTCACCAGCGCTGCCGCCGGTACCACTTTTGGTGGCTTCGTTGCTCCGGGCATCGAAATCAATGATCACATCGGTGTTGCTGTTGGGTATGAGTTCGGTCAGCTGCTGGTTGCCGCTAACTACGGCCAGTTTGACACCTCTAACGGCGACGTGGACGGCTACGGCCTGATTGCTAACTACGATCTTGGCGGTGGTGCATCGCTGCAAGCAGGCTATGGCCGCAGCGACTACGATAACGGTGCTGGCCCTGATCTGGACCGCCACACCTACTCGTTCGGTATCGCGATGGCCTTCTGATCCCACAGGGATTGGAAACACGGATTGGGCAGGTCTTCGGACCTGCCCTTTTCTTTTGCGCGGGGCTATATCGGCGCGTGACCCCAACGATCGGAGCCGCGCCATGTCCCTGACCGATATCAAGACCCGGATCGCCAAGGCGGAAACCGACGCGGGCCGCGATCCCGGCTCGGTCCGGCTGATCGCCGTCAGCAAGGTACAGCCCGACGAACGGGTCGAGGCGGTGCTGGAGCAGGGTCACCGGTCGTTCGGCGAGAACCGCGTGCAGGAGGCGCAGGGCAAGTGGCCCGGCTTCGCCGAGCGCTACGGCGACCTGGACCTGCACCTGATCGGTCCGCTGCAATCCAACAAGACCCGCGCGGCGATGGAGCTGTTCGGAACGATCCAGACGCTCGACCGTCCCAAGCTCGCCCGCACCATCGCCCGCATCGCGGACGAGATCGGCCACTGCCCCGACCTGTTCGTGCAGGTGAACACCGGCGACGAGACCCAGAAGGCAGGCGTCGCGGTCGACGACACCGACGCTTTCGTGGCCGAATGCCGGTCCCTGAGCCTGCCGGTCATCGGGCTCATGTGCATTCCGCCCATCGATACGGACCCGACGCCGCATTTTCGCCTGTTGGCCGATCTTGCCGCGCGCAACGGGCTCGACGGCCTTTCCATGGGGATGAGCGGCGATTTCGAGGCCGCCATCGCCGCCGGTGCCACCCATGTGCGCGTCGGCTCGGCCATCTTCGGCGCGCGCGTGACCGGCTAGGCGACGATCAGCCGGGTCTGGTAGGTGATCCGGCGGGCCATCCACAGCAGGTCTTCCGGCGCCAGTGCCACGCAGCCTTCGGTCGGATAGCCGGGCCGCCGCCAGCGATGAAGGAAGATGGCCGACCCGCGTCCGGGCGCGGAGATGGGCCAGTTCCAGTCCGTGAGGATCACGAGGTCATACAGCGGGTCCGCCCGGCGCAGCGTCTCGTGCGAGAAACCATGGGGCGCGCGCACCATCTTGTTGTAATCGGGATCGCTCGGATCGTCGGACCACAGGTCGCACGGCCCGATGGGCAGGGCCCAGTCGGTCGGCCGGGCCACGCGGTCGGGGCGATAGAGCATCCCGACGATCCGGTGAATGCCGCGGGGTGTGGCGCCGTCGCCCTCGCGCTTGCGTCCGCTCAATCCGCCGCGCCCGATCGAGCACGGCAGGGTGCGCCCCATGAACCGCAGACCGCGCGGCGTCAGGACCATGTCCTCGGGTCTCATTCCAGGTGCCCCGAGCGTTCATGCTTCACCCGCAGGTAGTCGCGGTTGAAATCGCCTTCACCGACCCAGAGCGGCACACGCTCGACCACCTCGATCCCCTCGGCGTCGAAGGCGGCCAGCTTGCGCGGGTTGTTCGTCATCAGCTTGATCCGACCGATTCGCATCTGCCGCAGGATCTGGCCGCCCAGTCCGAAATTCCGTTCATCGTCGTCGAAACCAAGCCGGTGGTTCGCCTCGACCGTGTCGAAGCCCTGGTCCTGGAGGGAATAGGCGCGCATCTTGTTGGCCAGCCCGATGCCGCGCCCCTCCTGGTTCAGGTAAAGCAGGACGCCACCACCCGCCTGGGCCATCTGCCGCAGCGCCGCGTTCAACTGCGGGCCGCAATCGCATTTGAGCGAGCCGAGCACGTCGCCGGTGAAACAGGCCGAATGCAGCCGCGTCAGCACCGGCGCGGACCTGTCCGGTTTCCCCACGACGACGGCATAATGCTCGTCGCCCAGGCCGTCGGGGCGGAAGATCTGCAAGGCGCTGTTCACCTCGGCCGCGATGGGCAGGCGGGCGGAGACCACGTGCGCGAGCGTCGTCTGCGACACGGCCGCCATGTCGGACAGCGAGATGCGCAGGACGCCCTCGGGCACGGACTCCACCGGCGCGACGATGGCGGCGGGCAGCAGCTCGGCCTTGCGCAGCAGCAGAAGCGCGGCGCGCGACGGGGCCGCGTCGCCGCCCCGCAGCGCAAGGAATGGCCCCTTCATCGGCTGCGCCAGGTCATTGGCCGGATCGATCACGCCGCCCAACCACGCCCGATCGACCGCGCGCGGCAGGGACAGTCGGGCCATGTCGCCGTCGTAGACACTGATCTTCAGCGTTTCGGCCCGGCGCGCGGTGACGGCCAGGTGCGCCGTGCCGGTCTCGGTCATCGCGTCCAGCCGCGCGGGGTCGGCCCGCTCGGCCGAAATCGCCAGCCAGGTGGTGTCGCCCCCGCCGATGGCGACCGCCAGCCCCAGCCGCATGTCGGATACCGCACGGGCCAGGCGTTCGGCGCGGTCGGGCAGGAAGGGAGAGGGTGAGACCATGCGCTCTGCCTAGCCGCGAACCCCGGAAAAGTGAAACATATCTCGCATTTGTGACACGACCCCGTGAGTCGGCGCAGCGCAATCTTGCTAAACTGGGACCCTGCCGCCACCTCCGAAGTTGATATGCCGGAGGTATGCAATGAGTGGTTTGAAAAAGCTTCTTTTGGTCGATGACGACGACGACCTGCGAGATGCGCTCAGCGAACAGCTGATGCTGACCGAGGATTTCGACGTGTTCGAGGCCGAAACCGGTGCGAATGCCATGGAGAAGGTCAAGGAAGGCCGGTTCGACCTGGTGATCCTGGACGTTGGCCTGCCTGACACCGATGGGCGCGAGCTGTGCAAGCTCATGCGCAAGCAGGGGGTGAAATGCCCGGTTCTGATGCTGACGGGCCATGACAGCGATGCCGACACCATCCTTGGGCTGGACGCCGGCGCGAACGATTATGTCACGAAGCCGTTCAAGTTCCCCGTCCTGCTGGCCCGCATCCGCGCCCAGCTGCGCCAGCACGAGCAGTCCGAGGATGCCGTCTTCTCGCTCGGGCCCTATTCCTTCCGTCCCGCCCAGAAGGTCCTGGTGGATGAGGCCGACAAGAAGATCCGCCTGACCGAGAAGGAAACCAACATCCTCAAGTTCCTGTATCGCGCGACCGAGGGCGTCGTGGCGCGCGACGTGCTGCTTCACGAGGTCTGGGGCTACAACGCGGGCGTGACGACCCACACGCTGGAGACGCACATCTACCGGCTGCGCCAGAAGATCGAGCCCGATCCGTCGAACGCGCGGCTGCTGGTGACCGAATCGGGGGGCTATCGCCTGGCGATCTGATCCGGCGGGCGCCGGATGCGAGAGGCGCTGCCTCTCGCGCTCTCCGAGGTATTTGCGGAAAGATGAAGGGGGCGCGGCCGGGATCGGCTGCGCCCCATTCGCGTCATTCGCTGCGGATGACCGTCGCCTGAAGATCGGCGGAAAGGGTGACGCCCTCGTCCGACACGACCGACAGATCGGCGTCGCCGGGCCCCATAGTGGCGCGGATGTTGCCCTCGATCAGCAGGCTGTCGCCCGTCACCTCGAGCGAGTTCACCGTTAGGTCGATGGCCTCGTCCGTCGCGGTCAGGGTGTCGCCGTTGCGGGTGAGCGTCACCTCGCCGCTTTGCATCTCGCCTTGGCGGCTGGACGGGTCGGCGGTGACGGTGATGGTCAGGCTGTCGTCTTCGCCCTGGGGCCCGTCGGCGGGATAGGCGCGCAGCGTGAGCTCGATCCCGGTATCGGTTTCGGTCCAGCCGGTGGGCCGGTCCTCGCCATCGACGATGACATAGGCGACCTGCACCCCGTCGAGCGTCCCGTCGAGCGAGCCGATCGTGGTCGCGTCACCGGCGGTCTGGGCGACGGCCGGCGCGGCGAGCGTGGCCGAAAGCAGAAGGGCGGATCTGAACATGCGTTTCTCCGAGTGTTTGAACTTGGGCCTTCAACGGCCGCGGCGCGCCCCGCGTTCCCGCGATGGGCTGTCGCGCCCGGGGACGATCTGCGCTAGTCAGGCGGCCAATTGACCAGACCGGAGCCGCCGATGCCCTTCACCCTTGCCACCTGGAACATCAACTCGGTCCGCCTGCGCGAAGGGCTGGTGCGCGACTTCCTGGCCGAGACGCACGTGGACGTCCTGTGCCTGCAGGAATGCAAGTCGCCGGTCGAGAAGATCCCCGATTTCGCCGACGCGGGCTTTCCCCATGTCGTGGCGCGCGGGCAGAAGGGCTATAATGGCGTGGCGATCCTGTCGCGCAGCCCGCTGGACGAGGTGGGCGCGGACGATCACGCCGGGCTGGGCCATGCCCGGCACGTGGCGGCGCGGCTGGAGAACGGGGTCACCATCCACAACTATTACGTGCCGGCCGGCGGCGACGTACCGGACCGCGAGGTGAACGAGAAATTCGGCCAGAAGCTCGATTACCTCACGGCCATGCGCGACGCGTTCAGGGCCGCGCCGCCCGCCCGGTCGATCCTGGTGGGCGACCTCAACATCGCCCCGCGCGAGGATGACGTCTGGTCCCACAAGCAGCTGATGAAGGTGGTGTCCCACACCCCCGTCGAGGTCGACCACCTGGCCGAGACGCAGGCGGCGGGGGCCTGGGTCGACATCACCCGCGCGCATATCCCCGATGGGCAGCTATATTCCTGGTGGTCCTACCGGGCGAAGGACTGGGATGCCGCCGACAAGGGGCGCCGGCTGGACCATATCTGGGCGACCCCCGACATCGCCGATGCGGCCCGGGACAGCCGGATCCTGCGTCACGTGCGCGGCTGGGAGAAGCCGTCGGACCACGCCCCGGTGCTGGCAACCTTCGACCTCTGACCTTGATTTGACGCCGGCGCCACGCCATCTAGCGGGCGAACGGACAAAGGGATGCGCACGATGATCGAACTGGGACAGGGCACCGCCGCCCCCGCCGCCGCCGACCTGATCAAGGAGGGCACCGAGGCGAGCTTCATGGCCGACGTGGTCGAGGCCAGCCAGCAGGTGCCGGTGATTGTCGACTTCTGGGCCCCCTGGTGCGGCCCGTGCAAAACCCTGGGGCCGATGCTGGAAAAGGCCGTGACCGAGGCCAAGGGCGCCGTGAAGATGGTCAAGATCGACATCGACCGCGCCCAGTCCATCGCCGCGCAGCTGCAGATCCAGTCGATCCCGACCGTTTATGCCTTCTACAAGGGTCAGCCGGTGGACGGCTTCCAGGGCGCGATCCCGCAATCCGAGATCAAGGCCTTCGTCGACCGTCTGGTCGCACAGGGCGGCGGTGCGCCCGGCGGCCGGGAAGACGGCCTGGCCGAGGCCTTGCAGACGGCCGAGGACATGCTTACGGCCGGGCAGGCCGAGGACGCCGCGCAGGTCTTCGCCGCCATCGCGGGCGAGGCGCCCGACCGCGCCGCCGCCCACGCGGGTCTGGTGCGCGCCCACATCGCCATGGGCGACCTGGAACAGGCCGAGGCCATCCTGAACGGCGTCGATGCGTCGATCAGCCACGCACCCGAGCTCGAGGCCGCCCACGCCCAGCTGCAGCTGGCGCGCCAGGCCGCCGATGCCGGCCCCGTGGATGACTTGCGTGCCCGGGTCGAGGCCGACCCCGACGACCACCAGGCCCGGATCGATCTGGCCAAGGCCCTGCACGCCACGGGCAACACCGAGGAGGCGGTCGATCAGTTGCTCGAATCCTTCCGCCGCGACCGCGAGTGGAATGACGGTGCGGCCCGCGCGCAGCTCTTCACCCTGTTCGAAGCCTTGCCGCCGCAGGACCCGGTCGCGTTGAAGGGTCGCCGAAGATTGTCGTCGATGATCTTTGCTTGAGGGTCTGCCAGCCTAGGTAGAGGGGCATGGCAAAGAAGTTCGATCTTCCGCAAACGATCCCCGTCTTTCCGCTGCCCGGCGCGCTGCTTCTGCCGCGCGGGAAATTGCCGCTGCATATCTTCGAGCCGCGCTACCTTGCGATGATCGAGGACACCATGCGCACCGATCACCGCCTGATCGGCATGGTGCAGCCGCGCGAGGTGCCCGGCGGCGCCGAAAAACGGCTGCACAGCATCGGCTGCGCGGGGCGCCTGACCCAGTGGTCCGAGACCGACGACGGGCGCTACATGATCACTCTCACGGGCGTGTCGCGCTACCGTATCACCAGCGAACAGGAAGGGTTCGAGCCCTATCGCCGCTGCGACGTGACCTGGGACGCGTTTACCCGCGACCTGGGCCAGCCGGAAAAGGATCCGGGCTTCGACCGCGACGCGTTCCTGGATCTGCTCAGCCGCTATTTCGAGGCGCAGGAGCTGAAGACCGATTGGGAGTCGCTGTCGGGGGCCGAGGACGAGCTTCTGATCAACGCCCTCTCGATGCTGTGCCCCTTCGACCCCGAGGACAAGCAAGCCCTGCTCGAGGCACCTGACCTGACCACCCGCCGCGAAACGCTGGTCACCCTGATCGAGTTCGCCCTGCGCGGCGGCGACGACGAAGGCGTGCTGCAATGAGCGAGCAGACCTACGACCGCAAGATGCTCGAGGCGCTGGTCTGCCCGCAGACGCAGGCGCCGCTGCATTACGACGCCGACCGGCAGGAGCTGGTCTCGAAGGCGGCACACTTGGCCTACCCGATCCGCGGCGGGATCCCGATCATGCTGATCGACGAAGCGCGCAAGATCGACGACTAGAGCTAGCCGACTAGATCGGGCGGCCCTGTAGAAGGCGCGGCCGGTCCCCGGTGAGGCCGGCCGCCTCGCGGATGGCGCTGCGGCGCAGGCCGGGCAAATGCCCGACCAACCCAAGCCCCGCGTCACGGACCGCCCGCAGGATCGGGTTGTCGTTCGAGAACAGGCGATTGAACCCGTCGGTCGCCAGGGCCAGGGCCGAGACGTCGAAACGCCGCCATTGCTCGTAGCGGCGCAGCACGTCGATGCGGCCGATATCCTCGCCCCGACGATGCGCGTCCACCACGACCTCGGCCAGGCTGCCCACGTCCTTCAGCCCCGCGTTCAGGCCCTGACCGGCGATCGGGTGCACCGCGTGGGCCGCGTCGCCCACCAGCGCCACGCGCGGCGCGGCAAAGCTGTTGGCGATGCTCAGCGCAAGCGGGTAGGTATAGCGCCGCCCGGCCAGCGAAATCTCCCCCAGGAAATTGCCGAACCGGGGCCGCAACACGTTGAGGTAGGCGTCGTCCGGCAGGTCGGTGAGGGCGCGCGCCCGCTCGCGTCGCTCGGTCCAGACGATCGAGCAGCGGTTGCCCTTCAGCGGCAGGATGGCCAGGGGCCCCTCGGGCATGAAGAACTGGTGCGCGACGCCGTCATGGGGTCGCTCGTGGCCGATGGCGGCGACCAGCGCGTTCTGCGGATACTCCCACCCGGTGCGGCGGATGCCCGCGCGCTGCGCGGTGGCCGAGCGGCGCCCGTCGCAGCCCACCAGCAGACGCCCGTCGATCTCGCGCCCGTCGGACAAGGTGGCGGTGACACCGGATGCGTGGGGCGCCTGCCCGGTCACCGAGACGCCCGTGATCGCGGTGATCCGCGCGTCCTTGTCGATGGCGTCCAGCAGCGCTGGTCTCAGGTGCCGGTCCTCGACCATGAAGCCCATCGGGCCTTCCTCGATCTGGGCGTGGTCGAATTCCAGCGTCAGGGGCGACGGGCCGGTGCCCGCAGTCCCGTCGCTGATGCGGATGTCCAGGATGGGCTGCGCGCCATCGGCCAGCCCCGGCCAAAGGCCGAGCGCGCCGAGCAGCGCCCTGGAGGCCGCCGAAAGGGCATAGCTGCGCCCGTCGAACTCGGCCCCGCCGCGTGTGTCCACCGGCACCGGGTCGATAAGCGCCACGTCCAGCCCGCCGCTGGCCAGCGCCAGCGCAAGGGTGCAGCCGTTCAGCCCGCCACCCGCAATGATAACGTCATGATCCATGGCGCTGACTATGGTCTTGCGGCGGGCATTGTCCATGCGCCGCCGCGCCGCTACCGTCGCGGCGAACCGGGCGGGGGACACCATGGACGATCTGACACGGGCGACGGCATGTGACCTGGGGCGCGCCATCGGGCAGGGTGCGCTGGACCCCGTTGAGCTGGCGCAAACCTTCCTGGACGCCGCCAACGACCACGACCTCGCCCCCCGCATCTTCGCGCGCATGACCCCGGACCGCGCGTTGTCCGAGGCACAGGCGGCGCGGCAGCGAGCCCGGCACGGTGTGCGGCGGGGGCTGCTGGACGGCGTGCCCATCGGCTGGAAGGACCTCTATGACTGCGCGGGTGTGCCCTGCGAAGGGGGCAGCGCGTTGCTGGAAGGCCGTGTGCCCGACCGGGATGCCGCGTTGCTGCGGCAGGCGGCGCTGGCGGGACTGGTGTGTCTGGGCAAGACGCATCTGAGCGAGCTCGCGTTCTCGGGCCTGGGTCTGAACCCGTCGACGGCGACGCCGCCCTGCGTGAACGATCCCGACGCGGTGTCGGGCGGGTCGTCCTCGGGCGCGGCGGCGTCGGTGGCGTTCGGCCTGGCGCCGGCGGGAATCGGGTCCGACACCGGGGGGTCCATCCGGCTCCCCGCGGCCTGGAACGACCTCGTGGGCTTCAAGCCCGGCCACGGATCGCTGTCGCTTGAGGGCGCTCTGCCGCTCTGCCCCAGCTTCGACACGGCCGGTCCGCTGGCGCGCAACGTCGAGGACGCGGCCGAGATCTGGGCGGTGCTGGCGGGTCGGCGTGCGCCCGACCTTGCCTACACGTCGCTGGCCGGGCGCCGCCTGATGGTGCTGGAGAACGCGTTGGCGGATTGCGACAAGACCGTCGTGGAGGGCTTCGAACGCGCGGTGGCCATGCTTGAACGGGCCGGGGCGGTGGTCGAGCGCCGTGCGCTGCCCTGCGTCGATACCGCGCTGGCGCAAAGCCCGCTGGTTTTCGCGCCCGAGGGCTATGCCATCTGGCGCGAGACGATCGAATCCGCGCCCGACAGGATGTATCACCAGGTGCGGACCCGGTTCCGGGCGGGCGCCGATGTCAGCGCCTGCGACTTCGTGGCCGCGTGGCGCACGCTCGACCGAATGCGCGCCGAATACGCCGCGGCGACCGCCGGATACGACGCCGTGATCCAGCCGACCTGCCCGATCCTGCCGCCCAAGCGCGCCCGGCTCGAGACCGACGACGACTACTACGTCAGCGCGAACCTGATGACCCTGCGCAACACCCGGATCGGCAACCTGCTGGGTCTGGCGGGGCTGAGCCTGCCCACCGGCACGCCCTCGGTCGGCCTGCTTTTGCAGGGGCTTGCGGGGCACGAGGGGCGTCTTCTGCGGCTCGGCCAGGCGGCTGAACGGGCGCTGGCCTAAAAGCCACAGGCCCCCCGCCAAGCCCCGTGCCGCCCGCCAGCCGGCTGGACCGCCCGGCTGGCTTCACGTTATCGTTCGTCCCAAATGGGGCGACAGACCCCTGTATCGAGGCACCTAATGCAGCACCCCGCGCGGTTCCAAACCCTGCCGGCCTATGCGTTTCCGCGTCTGCGGAGCCTTCTTGACGTGCACGCGCCCGGCGGCGACGTGATCCACATGACCATCGGTGACCCGCGCCACGCGCCCCCGGATTTCGTCCTGGACGAGATTGCGGCGCATGTGGGGGCCTTCGCGAACTATCCGCCCAATGACGGCACGCCCGTGCTGCGCCAGTCGATAACCGCCTGGCTCAAGCGGCGCTACGGCGTCGAGGTCTGCGCCGAAACGCAGGTTCTGCCGTTGAACGGCACGCGCGAGGGGCTGTTCAACGCCGCCGTCGCCCTGTGCCCCGAGGAAAAGAGCGGCAAGGTGCCGGTCGTTTTGACCCCGAACCCGTTCTACCAGGTCTACGCGGTCGCGGCGCTGGCCATGGCGGCCCAGCCGCATTACGTGCCCGCGACGGCCGCGACCGGGTTTCTGCCCGACTACACGGCGCTGCCGCCCGAAGTGCTGGACCGGGTCGCCGTCGCCTATATCTGCTCGCCCTCCAACCCGCAGGGCGCCGTCGCGGACGCCGAATACTGGCGCAGCCTGCTGGAGCTGGCCGAGCGGCACGATTTCCGGGTCTTCGCGGATGAATGCTATTCCGAGGTCTATCGCGGCACGCCGCCGCCGGGCGCCATGGAAGTGGCGCAGAAGATGGGCGCCGACCCCGAGCGGCTGCTGATCTTTCACTCGCTGTCCAAGCGTTCGAACCTCGCCGGTCTGCGCTCGGGCTTCGTCGCGGGTGGCAAGCAGACGATCGCGGCGCTGAAGCAGCTGCGCAATTACGCGGGTGCGCCCCTTCCGGTGCCGTTGCAGGCGGTGGCCGCCCGCGCTTGGGCCGATGAGGCCCACGTGGACGCCAGCCGCGCGCGCTATGTCCGCAAATACGAGATGGCCGACCGCATCTTCGCGAACATTCCGGGCTGCGGGGCGCCCCAAGCGGGGTTCTTTCTGTGGCTGCCGGTCGAGGATGGCGAGGCTGCCGCGCTGAAGCTGTGGCAGACAACGGGGGTCCGGGTGCTGCCGGGCGCTTACCTGTCGCGCGATACCGACGCGGGAAATCCGGGGAAGAAGTTCATCAGGGTGGCGATGGTCGCCGACGAGGACGAGGTGGCCGAGGGTCTGACACAGATCCGCGACTGCCTGTTCAAAGAATAAAAAAGAGCAACGAGGCAACGATGGCGTATCAGACACGCGGGCGGGACCCGCTGTTCGACAGCAACACCCAAGCGGCGCTGGAACGGCGCGGGCGCGAACTGCTGGGCCTGCTGCTGATTGGTTTGGGCGTCGCCGTCGCGCTGATGCTGGCCAGCTACCGTCCCGACGATCCCAGCTGGCTTTCGGTCACCTCCGAGCCGGCGCGCAACCTGCTGGGGCGCATGGGCGCCTCGATCGCATCGCCGCTGAACATCATCGTGGGCTGGGGCGCCTGGGGCATCGCGCTGACCTTCCTGGTCTGGGGCGGGCGGTTCCTGATGCACCGGGGCGAAGAGCGGGCCCTGTCGCGCGCCGTGTTCGCACCGATCGCCATCGCGCTGGGCTCGGTCTATGCCTCGACCCACGTGCCGGGTGCCGACTGGGGCCATTCCTTCGGTCTGGGCGGGCTGTTCGGGGATACCGCGCTGGGCACGCTGCTGGGCGTGCTGGGCGTGTCGGGGGCTTTCGGGCTCAAGGCCACGGCGTTCCTTCTGATGGTGGCGACCTTGGTGATGGGCGGCTTCGTGCTCGGCGTGACTCGGGCCGAGTTGCGCCAGATCACGGGCTGGCTGCTGCGGGGTGTTGTGATGACCTACGCCTCGCTGATGACCGCGCTGGCCGCCGGGTCGCGGACCGTGGGCGCCGGCATGGGCGCGGGGGCCGCCGCCGCCGCGCAGGCGCGTGCCCGCCGGGCCGAGCGCGCCGCCGAACGCGAAGCCGCGCGCCAGGCCGCGCTGCTGGAACCCGAAACGGAAGCCTCGGCGCAGCCGCGCCCCGTTCTGCGCGCCGCCCCGCCGCGCCCCGTCGCGAACGAGGACGAAGAGGTCTTCGAAGACAGCGATGACGATTATGCCGATCAGCCCCGCGCCGGCATCCTGGGGCGGCTGACCGGCGCCCTGCGCACGTCTGACGCGGCCGCTGCGCCGATGCCGCCCCTATCCGGCGAGGATCGCATCAAGTCCAAGATCTCCGATGTCATCAAGGCCCGGGCGCGCAGCCAGCCTGTGCTGACGGCGGGGCACGCCCGCGGTGCCGAGCCCTTGCTGGCGCGCCGCCATCCGCGCGGCCCGCAACCATTGCGCATCGACCAGACGCCGCCGCTGACGGCGACGGATGCCCCGCAGGCGGAGCCGGTCGAGGATGACCTGAGCGCAAGGGAATTGCCCGAGCCCGAGCTGGTCGCGCCCACCCCTCACCGCCCCGAGCCGCAGCCGGCCCCCCGCGCCGCGCCGCCGGCCCCGCAGACCAAGCCCGTGGTTCAGCACATGAACCGCAAGGCCCCCGCGCCGTCGACCAAGGCCAAGGACGAGGCGCAGCCCAAGCTGGCCTTCGACGACCAGAGCGCGGCCTACGAGCACCCGCCGCTGTCGCTGCTGACCAGCCCCGACACGGTGACGCGGCATGTTCTGAGCGATGAGGCGCTGGAAGAGAACGCGCGGATGCTCGAGAACGTGCTGGACGACTACGGCGTGAAGGGCGAGATCGTCAGCGTCCGCCCCGGCCCCGTCGTCACCATGTACGAGCTGGAGCCGGCGCCGGGCCTGAAGGCCAGCCGCGTGATCGGTCTGGCCGACGACATCGCGCGGTCCATGTCGGCGTTGTCGGCGCGGGTTTCGACCGTTCCGGGGCGCAGCGTCATCGGCATCGAACTGCCCAACGAAAACCGCGAGATGTGCGTGCTGCGCGAGATCCTGGCCACCCGCGATTTCGGCGACGGCAACCACCGCCTGCCGCTGGCGCTGGGCAAGGATATCGGCGGTGATCCGGTGGTCGCGAACCTTGCCAAGATGCCCCACCTCCTGATCGCGGGGACGACCGGCTCGGGCAAGTCGGTGGCGATCAACACCATGATCCTGTCGCTGCTCTACAAGCTGACACCGGACGAGTGCCGGATGATCATGATCGATCCGAAGATGCTGGAACTGTCTGTTTATGATGGGATTCCGCATCTTCTGAGCCCCGTCGTCACCGACCCCAAGAAGGCGGTCGTCGCCCTGAAATGGGTCGTTGGCGAGATGGAGGACCGGTACCGCAAGATGTCCAAGATGGGCGTGCGCAACATCGAGGGCTACAATGGCCGCGTGCGCGAGGCGCTGGCCAAGGACGAGATGTTCGAGCGGACGGTCCAGACCGGGTTCGACGACGACACGGGCGAGCCGATCTACGAGACCGAGGAAATCCAGCCCGAGATCCTGCCGTTCATCGTCGTCATCGTGGACGAGATGGCCGACCTGATGATGGTCGCGGGCAAGGAAATCGAAGCCTGTATTCAACGGCTTGCGCAGATGGCCCGGGCAAGCGGCATCCACCTGATCATGGCCACGCAGCGCCCGTCGGTGGACGTCATCACCGGCACGATCAAGGCGAACTTCCCGACGCGGATCAGCTTCAGCGTGACCTCGAAGATCGACAGCCGCACCATCCTGGGCGAGCAGGGGGCCGAGCAGCTTCTGGGCATGGGGGACATGCTATATATGGCGGGCGGATCCAAGATTACCCGCGTGCACGGGCCGTTCTGCTCGGACGAGGAAGTCGAGGAAATCGTCAACTATCTCAAGAGCTTCGGTCCGCCCGAATACATGTCGGGCGTGGTCGACGGCCCCGCCGAGGACAAGGGCAGCGACATCGACGCGGTGCTGGGTCTTGGTGGCGGCGACGGCAATTCCGAGGACGAGCTGTACGACAAGGCGGTCGCCATCGTCATCAAGGACCGCAAGTGCTCGACCTCTTATATCCAGCGCAAGCTGGCCATCGGCTACAACAAGGCCGCACGGCTGGTGGAGCAGATGGAGGAAGAGGGCGTCGTCAGCAGCGCCAACCACGTGGGCAAGCGCGAGATCCTGGTGCCGGAACCGACCTGAGGGGGCGCGCAACCGCGGGGCAGGCCGTCCTGTCCACGAAATGTGCACTGGCGGTGCCGCGGTCGTGCCCCGGGCGTGCGCCCAGCGTGCCGCTTCCGTGCGGCGGGGGTGCACCGAAAGGGCCACGACGTCGGACCGGCGGCCTAGATCGTGCACGGGGCGTGCACCGGACGTGCCGACGCGGAGACGACAGCGTCGGACAGGGCCATTCGCATTGATGAGTGAGGACACGCGCCCCGGAGAGCATTTCACCGGGCGCGGGATCTGCGGGCGGGAGGCGCAAATGAAAACGGCCCGCCGAGGGCGGGCCGTTTCGTCTGAATCGATCGTGACGCTTACTGCTTGCCGTTGGCGCCGATGAACCAGCAGTCCTTGTCCATCGTGCGGCTGATCTCGACGAACAGGTCTTCGCTGTCGGGGTCGCCGGCCTCGTCGGCGGTCTCGGCGGCCTTGCGGATCATCTCGCCGCATTTCAGGAACCGGTCCTTCAGCGCTTTGATGTGATCCTCGATTTGCTCCATGTCGGTCGGATACGGCTCGATGTTCGACTCGGCCGCGACGACCTCGACGGTGCCCTTCGCCTGGCCGCCCAGGATGGTGCAGCGTTCGGCGATGGTGTCCTGCGCCTCGCGCAGGTTGTCGGCCACGTCGTCCAGCAGCTCGTGGACGCCGATGAAGCCGGGGCCCTTCAGGTTCCAGTGGGCCTGCTTCACGGCGAGGGCCAGTGCCGACACGTCGGCGAGGCGGGCGTTGAGCAGGTCGATGACCTTGTGGCGGGCCTGATCGTCGATTCCTTGAACAAATGCTTCGGGCATTGCGGATTCCTTCTATCAGTCGTGCATGGGTGCGAGCGGCCTTGCCGCCGCGCTTGTCCCAGTAATCCGCGCGGGGCCTGCCGGGTTCCATCGCCGTTGTCGCAGGGCGACACGGGCGTGTTATTGCCTGACGATGGCGGGGTGCGGCATGCGGTCCTATATGCGGTGCAAGGAACGGAAGGACGCAACCATGCTTACCAAACGACATTTTCTGATGGGCACCGCCGCCGTGCTGGCCGCCAGGCCGGCGATGGCCGCGCCGATCTCGCTGAACGCGTTGTCGCAATACCTGAACGCCATGCGCACCGCCGAGGCCGAGTTCACCCAGATCAATGCCGACGGCACGATCTCGACCGGGCAGATCTACATCCAGCGGCCCGGGCGCGTGCGCTTCGACTACAACCCGCCGGAGGAAACGCTGGTCATGGCCGGCGGCGGACAGGTCGCCGTGTTCGACGGCAAGTCCAACACCGGCCGCCCCGAGCAATACCCGCTGAGCCGCACGCCGCTGAGCATCATCCTCGAGGCGAACGTGAACCTGGCGCAGCGCAACATGGTGGTCGGCCACCGCGAGGACGGCGCCAAGACCATCGTCACCGCGCAGGACCCCGAGAACCCGCAATACGGCCGGATCGAGCTGGTCTTCACCGCCACCCCGATCCAGCTGCGCCAGTGGGTGATTATCGACGGGCAGGGCAGCCGGACCACGGTCGTGCTTGGCGATCTGCAGACCGGGGGCAGCTTCCCGGCACGGTATTTCTCGATCCCGACCGAGATTTCGCGCCGCGGCTAGGGGCGGCCACTGGCCGCCGCCGCCGCCCGGGTGTAAGGCCGCTCCATGGCCCCCACCCGCGGCATCCTGATGATCCTCGTCGCCATGGCGCTCTTCACCCTGATGTCGAGCTTCGTGAAGGCGGCCTCGGTGCGCGTGCCCACAGGCGAGGTCGTTTTCTTCCGCGCCGGCCTGTCGATCCCGATCATCGCGGCGTGGCTGTGGATGCGGGGCGACCTGGCGGCGGGGCTGCGCACGGCGAACTGGCACCGCCACGCCGTGCGGGGGCTGGCGGGGACGATGGCCATGGGTATGGGGTTCGCCGGGCTGGCGCACCTTCCGTTGGCCGAGGTGACGGCGATCCGCTTCGTCACGCCGGTGATGCTGGTGATTTTCGCCGCGCTGATCCTGGGCGAACGGGTGCGGCTGGTGCGGATCACCGCCGTGGCCATGGGACTGGTCGGCGTGGGCATCATCGTCTGGCCGCAGCTGGGGCAGGAGGGGCTGGGCCCCACCGCCACGCTGGGCGTGGCGCTGACGCTGGGCTCGGCCACGCTGGCCGCGCTGGCGCAGACCTTCATCAAGGCGATGTCCGGCTCCGAGCGGGTCGAGGCCATCGTCTTCTACTTCTCCTGCACCGCCGCCACCCTGTCGCTGCTGACGCTGCCCTTCGGCTGGGTCTGGCCCACGCCCTATGAGTGGGCGCTGCTGCTGGGCGCGGGCAGTATCGGCGTGGTGGGGCAGTTGCTGATGACCGCCAGCTATCGCCACGCCGACGCGGGCGCGCTGGCGCCGTTCACCTATACCTCGATGCTGTGGGCGATCGGGCTGGGCTATGTCTGGTTCGGGGACGTGCCGGGGCTTTATACGCTGGCGGGCGCCGCTCTGGTCATCGCGGCGGGCATCGTCATCGTCTGGCGCGAACGGCAGCTGGCCCGCGGCGGCACCGCGCGCCGCAAGCTGCGCGCCAAGGGGATGATGTAGCCGGTCCTTTCTAGCCGGTCCTGGCATTCCCGGCGCGGGCCGAGGTCGGGGCATGAAATCGGCGCGGTGTTATGGTATGTTCGGCGAACTCATTGGCACTGGGAGGAGCCGACATGACACGCCACATCATCGACAAGAGCGCGCCGAGCCCGTCGCGCCGCGCGATCCGCACGTTCCTGCGGATGGAGCGGGCCGAGGCCAGCGGCGGCATCAGCCGGCTGGTCGCCCGGCTGGACCGGCAGCCCGGCCGGCGCACCGGGGCGCGCCTGCCTGCGTTTCTGCGGATCGACCGCGGCCGCGAGGCCTGAACGGCCCTAGCTGCGGACCAGCTTTTCGTAGCTTTCGGCCACGTCGCGGGTCAGCGCGCCGACCTCGAACGTGTAGTCGCCGATCTGGCCCACCGGCGTGACCTCGGCCGCGGTGCCGGTCAGCCAGCACTGCTCGAAGCCCTCGAGCTCTTCGGGCATGATGTGGCGTTCGTGCACCGTCACGCCCTTGTCGCGCAGCATGGCCAGCACCGTCTGCCGGGTGATGCCGTTCAGGAAGCAGTCGGGCAGGGGGGTGTGCACCTCGCCGTCCTTGACGAAGAAGATGTTGGCGCCGGTCGCTTCGGCCACGTAGCCGCGATAGTCCAGCATCATGGCGTCCGAGCATCCCTTTGCCTCGGCCGCGTGCTTGGACATGGTGCAGATCATATAGAGACCGGCCGCCTTCGCCTCGCAGGGGATGGTTTCGGGCGACGGGCGCTTCCACTTGGACAGGTCGAGCTTGGCGCCCTTCATCTTGGCGTCGCCGTAGTAGTTGCCCCATTCCCAGGCCGCGACGGCCATTCGCACCGGGTTGCGCGCCGAGGCGACCCCCATGTCGGGCCCCGCCCCGCGCCACGCCACCGCGCGGACATAGGCGTTCTCCAGCCCGTTGGCCTTCAGCACCGCTTCTTTCGCGGCGTCGATCTCGGCCACGGTATAGGGAATCTCGAAGTCGATGAGGTTGGCGGATTTCTTCAGGCGCTCCGAATGCTCGGTGCCCTTGAAGATCTTGCCGTTGTAGCAGCGCTCGCCCTCGAAGACCGAGCTTGCGTAGTGCAGCGCGTGGGTCAGGATGTGCACCTTCGCGTCACGCCATTCCACCATCTGGCCGTCCATCCAGATCTTGCCGTCACGATCGTCATAGCCGCCAGACATGGCCGTATTCCTTACCTAATTTTCCGTTTGTTACCCGAATGCGTCCGCTTCGGACATTTTGTTGCGATAATTGCGAGAATCCGCTAACAGTCGGTGCTTGGAATGTCAATAAGGCTGACGTAAACTCCGGGCAATTCGGCGATGAGGGGCGCGATGAACAAGCCACATTCTCCGGGCGGCGAGGGATTGCTGTTCCTGACCGACGCCCAGCTGCGCAAGGGGATCGAGGCGATGTTCTTCGCCTATCGCGGCTTCACCGCCGATCCCGACCGGATCCTGGCGCAATACGGTTATGGCCGGGCGCATCACCGGGCGGTGCATTTCATCAACCGGACGCCGGGCACGAACGTGAACAACCTGCTGCAGATCCTGGGCGTGACGAAGCAGTCGCTGAACCGCGTGCTGCGGACGCTGATCGCCGACGGGTTGGTCGACAGCCGCGTGGGCGCGCGCGACAAGCGCGAGCGGCACCTGTTTCTGACCGACAAGGGCGCCGCGCTGGAGGCCGCGCTGAGCGAGGCGCAGCGCGTGCGCATGCGCGCCGCCTACCGCGATGCCGGCCCGCAGGCGGTGGCGGGCTTTCGCGCCGTGCTCGAGGCGATGATGGACCCCGAACAGCGCCGCCAGTTCAACGAAGACATCGAGGCCGGATCATGAGCGGGCCCGACGCGCACCTGATGATCGTCGACGACGACGAGCGGATCCGGTCGCTTCTGTGCAAGTTCCTGGCGCGCAGCGGGTTCTTCGTGACCGGCGCGCGCGACGCCGCCCACGCGCGGCGCCTGCTGGAGGGGCTGGATTTCGACCTGATCGTGCTGGACGTGATGATGCCGGGCGAGGACGGCGTGTCGCTGACCCGCCACCTGCGCGAGACGCGCGCGATCCCGGTCCTGCTGCTGACGGCGAAGGGCGAGACCGCCGACCGCATCGCGGGGCTCGAGGCGGGGGCGGACGATTACCTGGCCAAGCCGTTCGAGCCGAAGGAGCTGCTGCTGCGCATCAACGCCATCCTTCGCCGGGTGCCCCAGGAGGTCGAGACCGACGCCGCGCCCAAGGTGCTGAACCTGGGGGACGTGCGCTACGACATCGCGCGGGGCGAGATGTGGCGCGGCCCCGACATGGTGCGCCTGACCGCCACCGAGGCGCAGCTGATGCGCATCTTCGCGGGACAGGTGGGCGAGCCGGTGTCGCGCGCCAAGCTGATCGAGGACCTGGGCCGCACCGGGCCGGACGGCGAAATCGCGCAGGACCGCGCGGTGGACGTCCAGATCACGCGCCTGCGCCGCAAGATCGAGGCCGACTCGAAACAGCCCCGCTATTTGCAGACGGTCCGCGGCGCGGGCTATGTCCTGATGACCGACTGACGTCGGACAAAGGTATTTTTGGAAAGATGAAGGGGGCAGCGATGCTCTACTACGCCACCGACGCGGGGTATGCCCATGTCACGCCCGATGGCCACCCCGAGCAGGTGGCCCGGCTGACGGCCATCGCCGACGCTCTGGAGGGCGTGGAGGGGCTGGACCGGCGCGAGGCGCCCGTGGCCGACGACGACGCCCTGCTGCTGTGCCATCCGCAGGCCCATATCGACCGCATCCGCCGCGCCGCGCCCGAGCGGGGCCGCCGCCGCCAGCTGGACGGGGACACGTATATGAGCCACGGCTCGCTCCAGGCCGCGCTTTGCGGCGTGGGTGGCTGCGTGGCGGCGGTGGACGCCGTCCTGGACGGCGAGGCGCGCGCCGCCTTCGTCGGCTGCCGCCCGCCCGGCCACCACGCCGAGCGTCAGACCCCCATGGGGTTCTGCCTGTTCGGCAACGTGGCCATCGCCGCGCGCCACGCGCTGGAGCGCCACGGCCTGAGCCGGGTCGCCGTGGTGGATTTCGACGTGCATCACGGCAACGGCACGCAGGACCTGCTGTGGGACGAGGGCCGCGCGCTGTTCGTCAGTTCGCACCAGATGCCGCTGTTTCCCGGGACGGGCGCGCCGGACGAGCGGGGCGCGCACGGGCAGGTGGTGAACCTGCCGCTGGCGCCCGACACCGACGGCCAGCACATGCGCGACGTCTACGAAAGCCACGTCTTCCCGAAACTGCTTGAGTGGCAGCCCGAGCTGCTGCTGATCTCGGCCGGGTTCGACGCGCATTTCGACGACCCGCTGGCGCAGCTGCAGTGGGAGACCGAGGATTTCGCCTGGCTGACCGGACGGCTGTGCGACGTGGCGGACCGGACCTGCGACGGGCGCGTCGTCTCGACTTTGGAGGGCGGATATGATCTGGACGCCCTGGGCGCGTCCGTCGCCGCCCATGTCACGACCCTGAGGGACCGCAGCCGATGACCGAGACCCCCGTCGAAAACCTCAGCTTCGAGGATGCCATGGCCGAGCTGGAACGCGTTGTGGCCAAGCTCGACTCAGGCGACGTGCCGTTGGAGGAGTCCATCGCGCTCTACAAGCGCGGCGCCGCGCTGAAGGAGCATTGCGCCCAGAAGCTGAAGGATGCCGAGGAGAAGGTCGCGATGATCACCCTCGACGGGCAGGGCCAGCCCAAGGGCACCGAGCCTCTCGACCCGCAGTGAGCTTTGCCGAGCGACTGACCGCCTGCGCCGCGCGCATCGGGGCGCGGCTGGGCGCGGCCGTGACCGGCGACGACCCGGTGCACCACGCCATGCGCCACGCGGTCTCGGGCGGCAAGCGGTTGCGCGGGTTCCTGGTGATGGAGGGCGCGCGGTTGAACGGCCTGGACGACGCCGACGCGGTGACCGCCGCCGCCGCGATCGAGGCACTGCACGCCTACAGCCTGGTGCATGACGACCTGCCCGCCATGGACGACGACGATCTGCGGCGCGGCCAGCCCACGGTGCACGTGAAATGGGACGACGCCACCGCGATCCTGGCCGGGGACGCGTTGCAGACCCTGGCGTTCGAGCTGCTGTCGCGCGCCGATTGCCACCCCGACCCGGCGGTGCGCGTGGCGCTGGTGGCCGGGCTGGCGCGCGCGGCGGGGGCACAGGGCATGGTGCTGGGACAGGCGCGCGACATCGCCGCCGAGGCCGCGCGCGCGCCGCTGGACCTGGCGGCGATCACCGACCTGCAGGCCGGCAAGACCGGCGCGCTGATCGAGTGGTCGGGCGGCGCAGGGGCGACGCTGGCGGGCGCCGACCCCGCGCCGCTGACCGCCTATGCCCGCGCGCTGGGGCTGGCCTTCCAGATCGCCGACGACCTGCTGGACGTGGAGGGCGACGCGGCTGCCACCGGCAAGGCGGTGGGCAAGGACGCGGCGGCGGGCAAGGCCACCTTCGTGTCGCTTCTGGGCGTGGACGGCGCGCGGGCGCGGGCGGGCGCGCTGGTGGCGCAGGCCTGCGACGCGCTGGCGCCCTACGGGTCCAGGGCCGAGATCCTGCGCGACTGCGCCCGCTTCGTCATTGACCGCAAGGCGTGAGAGCTATCTGCGCCGAAGGTCGGGCCGATCCGGATGACGACTCCTTTGCCTGTGGCGCCAAAGCGCGCTACGTTGACATGACTGTAAACCGAGGTTGACATGACCGACCGCCCGAAAACCCCGCATCTCGACCGGATCTCCAGCCCCGCCGACCTGCGGCGGATGGATGATAACAGCCTGTCGCAGGTGGCCGACGAGCTCAGGGCCGAGACGATTTCGGCGGTGAGCGAGACCGGCGGTCACCTGGGCGCCGGGCTGGGCGTGGTGGAGCTGACCGTGGCGCTGCACGCGGTGTTCGACACCCCGCGCGACCGGCTGATCTGGGACGTGAGCCACCAGTGCTATCCCCACAAGATCCTGACCGGGCGGCGGGATCGCATCCGCACCCTGCGCAAGAAGGACGGGCTGAGCGGTTTCACCAAGCGCAGCGAGTCGCCCTACGACCCGTTCGGCGCGGCCCACAGCTCGACCTCGATCAGCGCGGCGCTGGGCTTTACCGTGGCGCGGGACCTGGGCGGCGCGCCTGATCCGGCGCTGGGCGACGCCATCGCGGTGATCGGCGACGGCGCCATGTCCGCCGGCATGGCCTACGAGGCGATGAACAACGCGGGCCACCTGGGCAAGCGGATGTTCGTGATCCTCAACGACAACGAGATGTCCATCGCCCCGCCCGTGGGCGCCATGTCGTCCTACCTGTCGCGCCTTTACGCGGGCGCGCCGTTCCAGGAGCTGAAGGCCGCCGCCAAGGGCGCCGTGTCGATGCTGCCCACGCCGTTCCAGCAGGGGGCGCGGCGGGCGCGCGACCTGCTGAAGCACTCGGTCATCGGCGGCACGCTGTTCGAGGAACTGGGCTTCAGCTATCTCGGGCCCATCGACGGGCACGACATGGAGCAGCTTCTGCCGGTGCTGCGCACCGTGCGCGCGCGGGCGACCGGGCCGGTCCTGATCCATGTCATCACCAAGAAGGGCAAGGGCTATTCCCCCGCCGAGAACGCGGCGGATCGCGGCCACGCGACCGCCAAGTTCGACGTGCTGAGCGGCAAGCAGTCCAAGGCCAAGTCCAACGCGCCGTCCTATACCTCGGTCTTCGCCAAGTCGCTGGTCGAGGAGGCCGCGCGCGACGACCGGGTCTGCGCGGTGACCGCCGCCATGCCCGACGGCACCGGGCTGAACCTGTTCGCCGAACGCTACCCGTCGCGCTGTTTCGACGTGGGGATCGCCGAACAGCACGGCGTGACCTTCAGCGCGGGGCTGGCCGCCGGCGGGATGAAGCCGTTCTGCGCGATCTACTCGACCTTCCTGCAGCGCGGCTATGACCAGGTGGTGCATGACGTGGCGCTGCAACGGCTGCCCGTGCGCTTTGCCATCGACCGGGCCGGGCTGGTGGGCGCCGACGGCGCGACCCACGCGGGCGCGTTCGACACCGCCTACCTGTCGAACCTGCCGGGTTTCGTCGTCATGGCCGCCGCGGACGAGGCCGAGCTGAAGCACATGGTCGCCACCGCCGCGGCGCATGACAGCGGGCCGATCGCGTTCCGATTCCCCCGGGGCGAGGGCACGGGCGTCGAGATGCCCGAGCGGGGCGAGGTGCTGGAGATCGGCAAGGGCCGCATGATCCGCGAGGGCAAGGGCGTTGCCCTGCTGAACTTCGGCGCGCGGCTGAAAGAGGTCGAGGAGGCGGTCGAGGCGCTGGACGCGCGCGGCATCAATCCCACCGTGGCCGACGCGCGGTTCGCCAAGCCGCTGGACCGCGAGCTGATCCTGGACCTGGCACGCGACCACGACGCGCTGATCACCATCGAGGAGGGCAGCATCGGCGGATTCGGGAGCCACGTGGCCCAGCTTCTGGCCGAAGAGGGCGTCTTCGACACCGGGCTGAAGTTCCGGTCGATGGTGCTGCCCGACATCTTCATCGACCAGGCCAGCCCGCGCGACATGTACGCGGTCGCCGGCCTGAACGCCGAGGATATCGAGGCCAAGGTGCTGTCGGTCATCGGGGTCGAGCAGATCGGGAAGCGCGCCTGAGCAACATTCTTTGACGCAGCACATCTTCCAGTTGACTGCGCGGCGAAACGGCCGACTATTCTTAACGAATAGTTAATCCGGCAACGCGGGCAAAGACCCGCTACCCGGTTCATGGCGAGCAGGTCACATGTTCTTTCGCAAATCGAGCAGTTTTTTCGACGGCACCGGCGGTGGCGCCACCGAGGCGCGCGTGCCGGCGGCCTATGCCCGGCAGGTCCTCTGGCTGCCCGGAATCGGGGATATCTTCGCCGATTTCTCGGCCGACAGCACCTTCGGCCGGTTCGAATTCCACGATTGGGCGAAGGGCCAGTGGACCGTTGTCTTCGGCCACCCGCAGGCAAACTCGGCTGTCTGCGCGACCGAAATCGCCGAGTTCGCCGCCGCCCAGGATGACTTTGACCGACGCAACGTCAGGTTGCTTGGCGTCACCCAGAGCGACATCCAGACCGAGTCGGCCTGGATCGCCGATATCGAGGGCACCTTCGACGTCTCGGTGGTCTTTCCCGTGGTCGCCGACGAGGGCGGCAAGCTGGCGCGGCTGATGGGGATGTTCCACCCCAACTCGGTGCGCCCCTTGCCGGTGCGCAAGACCTTCATCCTGGACGAGACCATGCGCATCCGGGCGATTTTCGAGTATCCCAACGCCATCGGCCGCAGCACGCACGAGATTCTGCGCGTCATCGACGGGATGCAGATCGTGGACCGCGACGGCCTCTATGCGCCCGCCAACTGGGAGCCGGGCAACACCATGGTCGTCCCGCCCACGATGAGCGACGAAGAGGCCGAGACGGGCTTCGCCGGTCGTTGGCTACGCGTGAACGCCTACCTGCGGACGGCCGTGCCCGGACGCCGCCGCTAGGTCATCCCAGGTAGATCTGCCCCGAGGGGTAGCGGACGCGCGGCGTGACGCGCGTGGCCAGGAAGAAGCCAAGCGCCAGCGGACCGACCCGGCCCGCGAACATCAAGACCATGATGACCGCGCGGCCCCAGCCGTCGAGCTCGCCCGTGGCGCCGAGCGACAGGCCCACGGTGCCGAAGGCCGATGCGATCTCGAACAGGGCCAGCTTGAAATCGATTTCGGTGCTGAGCGTCAGCGCGAAGAAGCTGGTGAAGATCAGCAGCGTACTGATGGTGGTCAGCGCCATGACCTTCTGAACTTCGTCCGTGCCGATGGACCGGCCGAACGCGGTCAGTTGCGTGCTGCGGCGGAAGAAGGCGATCACGCCCATCAGCAACACGAGCACGGTGGTCACCTTGATCCCGCCCGCGGTCGAGGCCGAGCCGCCCCCCACGATCATCAGCCCGATGGTCAGCAGCGTCGTGCTGTCGCGCATGGCGGCGGTGTCGACGCTGTTGAACCCGGCGGTGCGTGGCGTGACGGCCTGGAACCAGCCGGCCAGCACCCGGTCGCCCAAGGAGTCCAGTCCGCCCAGCGTGTCGGGGTTCGTCCATTCGAGCATCGTGAACAGCAGGAAGGACGCGGCGATCAGGATCGCGCTGCCCGCGAGCATCAGCTTGGAATGCAGAGACAGCGCGCGCCAGGACCTCCTGCGCCAGACTTCCGACAGGACGACGAAGCCCAGCCCCGAGACCACGAACATCAGCGAGATCACGAGGGTCACCACCGGGTCGCCGACGTAGTCGATCAGCGAGTTCGAGAAGGTCGAGAAGCCCGCGTTGTTGAAGGCCGAGACCGAGTGGAAAACGGCGTCCCACAGGCCGGGGCCCCAGCCCTCCTGCGGGACGAAGCGCGTGGCGAGCAGGGCCGCCCCGACCAGCTCGGCCCCCAGCGCGACGCCGAAGATCGTGCGGACCAGCGGGCCAAGGTCGGACACCGAGGTCTGGTTCACCTCCTCGCGCAGGATCATCTGCGAGGGCAGGCCGATGGGAACGCCCAGCGCCGAGAGCAGAAGCACGGTGAACGCCATGAGGCCCAGGCCGCCCAGCTGGATCAGGATGGCGATGACGATCTGCCCGAACAGCGTGAAGTCGGACCCGGTATCGACCACCACCAGGCCCGTCACGGTGACGGCCGACACGGCGGTGAAAAGCGCATCGCCGAAACCCACGGCATCGTGGTGCGAGATCGGCAGCCACAGCACCAAGGCGCCGAGCGAGATGAAGACGGCGTAGATCGCGGTCAGGATACCCGGCGGCGGCGTCGCGCGGAGCCAGGCCTGGAGCGTCCGCGTCATAGGCTGGAGGTGAACGCGCGCAGATCGGCCCGGAGGCCCAGGAGCAGCAGCCGGTCATCGCATTCCAGCGTGGTGTTGTCCCCCTCGGTTCCGAGATAGTCGGTCCCGCGCATGACACCGAGACAGCGCAGGTCGAACTTGGACAGGTTCAGATCGCCCAGCGATTCGCCGTTCAGCGCGTCCGGGATGATCAGGTTGACCACGTAGAACCCGTTGCCCAGCGTCACGAAATCCCGCACCAGCGGGTTGTTCATCATCTGCGCGACCTGGTTGCCCACGTCGACCTCGGGGTGGATCACGCGCTCGACCCCCAGGCGCGACAGGATGCGGTGATGGGTCTTGGACGTGGCCTTGGCCCAGATCGTTTCGACCCCGATCACCTTGAGGTTCATGGTGGCCAGCACGCTGGCCTCGAGGTCGTGGCCCATGGAAACAAGCGCCGCGTCGCATTCGCCGACGCCCGCCTCGCGCAGGGCCGCCTCGTCGCGCACGTCGAGGATCAGAGCTTGGTCCAGCTTGTCGGCCATGGCGTTGACGACCTTGTCGTCGCCGTCGATGCCGATGACGTAGTTCTCGAAGCGGGCAAGTTCGGTCGCGACCGTCGCGCCGAAATTTCCCAGCCCGAGCACGGCGAAACTGCCTTTCTTCTCGGCCATGGTTCCCAGCCCTTCATTCGGTTGGGAAGAAGGGTATCGCGGGCGCGGGGGAAGTCGAGGCCGCGCCGCATCAAGATTTGCGCCGGGACCGCGCTAGTCGCCGCCCTTCAGCAGCGCGGCGAGCCCGTCGCGGTAGGTCGGGTGGATTAGCTTCACCCCCAGTTCCGACTTGATGCGGTCGTTCCGCACGCGCTTGCTTTCGGCGTAGAAGCTGCGCGCCATGGGGGTCATGTCGGCGTCGTCGAAGGCGATCGCCGGGGGGCGCGGCACGCCCAGCAAGTCGGCGGCGTGGGCGATCACGTCCTCGGGCGGGGCCGGGTCGTCGTCGCAGAGATTGTAGACCGCGCCGGGATTGGGGCGGTCGATCGAGGCCGCGAGCACCTGCGCGATGTCGTCCACGTGGATGCGGCTGAACACCTGTCCGGGCTTGACGATCCGCCGCGCGGTGCCCGCGCGCACCTTGGCGAAGGGGCCGCGGCCGGGGCCGTAGATCCCCGCAAGCCGGAAGATTTGCAGCGGCAGGCCGGTGTCCCGGGCGAGGTCCTGCCACGCCGTTTCGGCCGCGACGCGGGCCACGCCGCGCCGGGTCGAGGGCGTCAGCGCCGTGTCCTCGTCCACCCAGCCGCCGCCGTGGTCGCCGTATACCCCCGTGGTCGACAGGTAGCCCACCCACAGCAGGTGCGGCGCGGCCTGCGCGATGGCGTCGCGGGCGACGGCCAGCGTGGGGTCGGTGCCATCGTCCGGCCCGGCCGAGATCAGCAGATGCGTGGCGCGCGCCAGCGCGGGCCCCGGGTCGTCGCCGGGAAAGATCATCGGCGTGACGCCGGTGGCCGCGATTGCGCCGGCCTTGTCGGCGCTGCGCGTGGTGCCGGTGATGCGCCAGCCACGCTTCAGCAGGATCGGCGCGAGCGCGCGGGCGGAAAAGCCGTGACCGAAGGACAGGAGGTTCATGGGAACGGCGTAGACGGGCGGTGGGCCCTGATCAAGCCCGGGCCGTGGCGCGGGGGGTGAGATGCGTGGGGGCTGCCTGCCCCCACACCCCCGGAGGTATTTGGGGAAAGATGAAGGGCGGGGGCGAGACCGTCTGGCGAGGCCCGGCCGGGCGGCCCGTTCGCGGATCAGTCGGTGAGCAGATGCAGCACGGCGCGCTCGGCGATGCGCAGGCCGCGCCGATCGGGCGCGGCGTCGGCCAGCGCGGCTCGGTCGTCCGGATCACAGTCGGTGAGGGCGATCGCGTCGGGGTGGATGTAGCTGTTGCGCGCGATGGTCGGCGTGTTGCCGAGCCGGTTGGCGGCGGCCTCGGCCATGGCCTTGATCGTCAGGCGGTCCTCTTTCAACGCGATCTCCATCGCGGCGGTGGTGCCGTTCCAGGTCCGGAAGGTCTTGGCGGTGAATCCGTCCTGCCCGGTGATGTCGTGCAGAAGCTCGTTCACCTGGGTCGACGTGACCTCGTGCGCCGCGCCCGCGTCGTCGAGCCAGGTGACCAGCGTCGCGCCGGGCAGGTCGTCAAGCTGGTGGAGCACCTGCGCCAGGCGCTTGTCGCGCAGGCTGCGCTTTATGGTGGCGCCGCCCTTGCCGGGATAGCGGAGCTTCAGCGCGTCGGGGCCGAGCTGGACGTGCCGGGGCCGCAGCGTGGTGGCGCCGTAGGTGCCGTTCTCCTCGGCGTAGTCGCGGTTGCCCACGCGCAAGGACAGCCGGTCGATCATCGCCAGCACCGCCGCCGTGGCCACCGCGCGGTCGCCCGCCGCGCCTTGCAGGTCGCGCCGGATGCGCTGCCGGATCGCCGGCAGGGCCGCGCCGAACCCGGCGAGCGCGGAAGGCGGTCCATGCCGTGTGGTAGCGGTACTGCTTGCGGTCGCGGTCGTCGCGCCCGGTGGCCTGCAGGTGGCCGTCGGCGCGGGGGCAGATCCAGACATCGCCATAGGCGGGCGGCACGGCCAGCGCGTCCAGGCGCCGCCGCTCGGCCCGGTCGTCGATGCGGGTGCCGTCGGGCGCGGTGTAGGACCAGCCGCGCCCGGCCCGCCGCCGGGTGATGCCGGGCCGGGTGTCGGGGTAGTAGACCAGGTCGGGTACATCCTTCATCGTGCCCGTCAACACCCGCCCGGAACGCGCGGTTCCGCGCCGGCCTTGCTTGTGGGGAAGGGGCCTTTTCGCTAAGCCTCGCGCAACCCCCGAGGAGCCGCGATCCATGACAGAACCCCGCAGCCTGCCCATCGAAAGCCCCGAGGCGCCGCAGCCCCAGGCGTTCACCGATCCCGACGCGGCGGTCGCGCGCCTGAAGGAGCTGTACGACCAGGCGTCGCAGTTCCTGTGCGACCGGTTCACCGCCGCCATCGGGGGCGAAACGCCGCAGGCCCGCTACCGCGCGTTCTATCCCGAGATCCGGATGACGACGACGACCTACGGCACCACCGACAGCCGCCTGAGCTTCGGCCACGTGGCGGTGCCGGGGCGGTACTCCACCACGATCACCCGGCCGGACCTGTTCGCCAACTACCTGCGCCAGCAGCTGCGGTTCCTGCTGACGAACCAGGACGTGCCGGTCATCATCGGCGCGTCCGAGACGCCGATGCCGGTGCATTTCGCCGTGGCCAACAGCCCCGGCCTGACCGTGCCGCAGGAAGGCGCGGCGGATTTCGTGCTGCGCGACGTGTTCGACGTGCCCGATCTCAGCACCACCCACGACGCCATCGTGAGCGGTGAGGGCTTCACCTACGAGGACGGATCGGGGCCGCTGGCGCCCTTCACCGCGCAGCGCATCGACTATTCGCTGGCGCGCCTGTCCCATTACACCGCGACCGACGCCGAGCATTTCCAGAACCACGTGCTGTTCACGAACTACCAGTTCTACATCGAGGAGTTCGAGGCCTACGCCCGCCAGGCGCTGGCCGATCCCGACAGCGGCTATACCGCCTTCGTGGGGCCGGGCAACGTGGTGATCACCGACCCCGAGGCGCCGCTGCCCGCGCCCGCCAAGATGCCGCAGATGCCGACCTATCACCTCGTGCGCGACAAGGGGCAGGGCATCACCATGGTCAATATCGGCATCGGCCCGTCGAACGCGAAGACCGCGACCGACCACATCGCCGTGCTGCGCCCCCATGCCTGGCTGATGGTCGGCCACTGCGCGGGGCTGCGCAATTCGCAGCGGCTGGGCGATTTCGTGCTGGCCCACGGGTATCTGCGCGAGGATCACGTTCTGGACGACGACCTGCCGGTCTGGGTGCCGATCCCGGCGCTGGCCGAGATCCAGATCGCGCTGGAGGACGCTGTCGAGGCGGTGGCCGAGCTGGAAGGCTACGAGCTGAAGCGCATCATGCGGACGGGCACCGTGGCCACCATCGACAACCGCAACTGGGAGCTGCGCGACCAGTCCGGCCCGGTGCAGCGGCTGAGCCAGTCGCGCGCCATCGCCCTGGACATGGAGAGCGCCACCATCGCCGCCAACGGGTTCCGCTTCCGCGTGCCTTACGGCACGCTTCTGTGCGTCAGCGACAAGCCGCTGCACGGCGAGCTGAAGCTGCCCGGCATGGCGAGCGACTTCTACCGCACCCAGGTGGCGCGTCACCTGCTGATCGGCGTGCGCGCCATGGAGAACATCCGCGAGATGCCGCTGGAGCGGATCCATTCCCGCAAGCTGCGGTCCTTCGAGGAGACGGCGTTCCTGTGAGCGACGCGCCGGCGCCCGCCAAGGATGCGGCGCCGCGCCCGCTGGTGGCCGTGGCGATCATGGTGGTCGCCATGTCGCTGATCCCGGTGGGCGATGCCTTCAACAAGGCGGCCGCGAATGCGTCGGACCACGCGCCGGTCACGCTGGCCTGGTGGCGGTTCGCCGTGGGCACGGTGCTGGTGCTGCCCGTCGCGCTGGGACTGGCGCGGGACCGGCGGCCGCGGCGGGCGTTCCTGGCGGCGGCCGCGCTGCGCGGCGCGCTGATCGGGGGCGGCATCGTCTGCATCACCACCGCGCTGACGCAGGTGCCGCTGGCCGACGCCTTCGGCGCGTTCTTCATCGGCCCCTTCGTCGCCATGGCGCTGGCCCGCGTCGTGTTGGGCGAGCCGGTCGCACGCCGCGACTGGGCGGCGGCGGCCCTGGGATTTGCCGGGGTGCTGCTGGTGGTGCGACCGGGCGCGGACATGCAGCCGGGCGTCCTGTGGGCCGTGGGGGCGGGTTGCTTCTATGGCACCTACATCACCGTCACCCGGGCGACGGCGCATATCGGACGGCCGCTATCGCAGCTGGCGGGGCAGCTGGTGGCGGGGCTGATCCTGCTGTTGCCGCTGGCACTGGCCGATCCGGTGCCGCTCTGGCCGCAGGTGCCGGGATTGCTCCTGGGCTCGGGCGTGGCGTCGGGCACCGGCAACCTGCTGGCCATCGTGGCGCTGTCGCTGGGGGCCACGGGGCTGCTCGCACCGCTGATCTACACGCAATTGCTGGTGGCCGCGGCGCTGAGCGTGCTGATTTTCGGGGATCCGATCTCGGGCGTCGCGGCCCTGGGAATGGGTCTGATCGTACTTGCGGGGCTCAGCCGTGTGGTTTCGAGGGCCTGATTGCGCGTAATTTTCGTGTTATAGACGATTGTACCCCTTGTTTTCCTTGACCTGACAGCCCCTAGGCGTTGTGTTGATGCCATAGATGGCGGTTTATCCGCTGGACGACAGGCAAGAATGCACGAGGAGAGCACTGATGGCCACGAAACCGATGACGAAGACCCAGCTGGTGGCGGCCCTGGCCGAGAAGATGGGCAGCGACAAGAAATCCGCCAACGAGGCGCTGGAGGCGATGACCACCGTCATCACCGAGGAAGTGTCGAACGGCGGCGCCGTGACCCTGCCCGGCGTCGGCAAGATCTACTGCCGCGAGCGCCCCGAGCGCATGGTGCGCAACCCCGCCACCGGCGAGCAGATCAAGAAGGACGCCGACAAGGTGGTCAAGATGACCATCGCCAAGGCGCTGAAGGACAGCGTGAACGGCTGATGCCCCGCGGGGACCCGTGGGGGCCAGCCCCCACACCCCCGAGGTATTTCGGGAAAGATGAAGGGGGCGGGGCCGGTGGCCGCGCCCCTTTCCAGTTGCGGGGCGCGAGGCGATGGACAGCGGAGAAGGCGCCCGTCCGGACGACCGGCGTTGCCCGGCCGGGTGGGGCGCCATACGCTGCGGGGACCGGGAGCCGTCCGGGAGAGAGAGGTTCGCATGACAGCCTTCATCGTCGGCCGGATGATGATTCACAGCCGGGACTGGATGGACGAATACTTTTCCAGAATTCCCGACCTCGTGGCGCGGCACGGGGGCGCGTTCCGGGTGCGGGGTGGAGACCCGGTGGCCCTGGAGGGGGACGGCCCCCTGCCGGACGCCGCCTTCATCATCGAGTTTCCCGACCGCGCGCAGGCCCAGGCCTTCTGGGCGTCGGATGAATTTCAGGCGCTCGCTGTCCTGCGGCGGTCCGGGTCCACGCTGGAGGCCATTCTCGTCGACGGGGTGGCGTGACCCAGCTGGCTGCCGCTCCGGTCCGCCGACGGTCCGGGCGCGGCCCCGGCAGAATCCGGGTGCGCCGTTTCCCTGTTGCGCCCGCCGCCGAAGTGGAGACGGGCCGTGGCACGCGACTTGGACACCGGGCGGGGCCGCGTGCCGCTTTTTTTGGCTTGCAGGGCCGGCGGTCGGCGGTGAAAGGAAGGCATGGCGAAATCCACCCGCAAGAAGACCGCACGCCGGAGCGAGCCGAAGCTGAGCGCGGAGAAGGGCGGCGCGACGCGGCGCCGGCCGCGCGCGGTGCGCTGGCTGCTGCGTTGGGTCGTGCGGCTGGGGCTGGTGGCGGTGACGCTGCTCCTGCTGGCCGTGTCCCTGTTCGCCGTCTTCAACCCGCCCACCACCTGGTACATGGCGTCCGAGACGCGGCGGCTGGGCGCCGTCGACCATGAATGGGTGCCGCTGTCGGGCGTCGCGCCGGTCATGGCGCGCGCGGTCGTGGCGGCGGAGGACGCGAATTTCTGCACCCACTGGGGGTTCGATATCGCGGCCATCCGCAAGGCCATCGCCGAGGGCGGCGAGCGCGGCGCCTCGACCATCAGCCAGCAGGTGGTGAAGAACGTGTATCTCTGGCACGGGCGGTCGTGGCTGCGAAAGGCGCTGGAGGCCGCGATCACCCCGGTGATGGAGCTGGTCTGGCCCAAGGCGCGCATCGTCGAGGTCTACCTCAACGTGGCCGAGTTCGGCGAGGGCGTGTTCGGCATCGACGCCGCAGCCTACCGCTATTTCCGGGTGACGCCGGCCCAGCTTACCGCCGAGCAGGCGTCGCGGCTGGCCGCCATCCTGCCCGACCCCAAGGGGCGGTCGGCCTCGACCCCGTCGGATTTCGTGCTGCGGCGGGCGCGATCGATCCGCGACGGGGCGGCGACGATCGATGCCGACGGGCGGGCCGCCTGTTTCCAGTAGTGCCCCCACTGGACGCGGCGCCGCGATCAAGGCATTCATCCCCTACTCCCCCATTCGAACCCGAGGCTGCCATGTACCGCCTGTTCCACGTCCCGCTATCGCCGTTCTGCCGCAAGGTGCGGCTGGCCCTGGCCGAGAAGCGCATCGAGGTCGAGCTGGTCGAGGAGCGCTATTGGGAGCGGGATGCCGACTTCATGCGCCGCAACCCGGCGGGCAAGGTGCCGGTGCTGCGGGTGGACGGCGCGCACCTGTCGGAATCCATGGCGATCTGCGAGTTCCTGGAGGAAACCCACCCCGAGCCGGCGCTGCTGCCCGCCACCACCGAAGGCCGCTATGAGACGCGGCGTCTGGTGTCGTGGTTCGACGACAAGTTCTTCAACGAGGTGACGTCGAAGCTGCTGTACGAACGGGTGAACAAGAAGGTGATGAAGCAGGGCTACCCCGACAGCGCGGCAGTGAAGGCGGGGGCCAAAGCGATCAAGTTCCACCTGGATTACATGGCGTGGCTGCTGGACCAGCGGCGCTGGCTGGCGGGCGACCAGATGACCCTGGCCGATTTCGCCGCCGCCGCGCACCTGTCGTCGCTGGACTATATCTCGGACGTAGACTGGCGCCGATCCGAGACGGTCAAGGACTGGTACGCCAAGATCAAATCGCGCCCGGCCTTCCGCAGCATCCTGGCCGACCAGGTGCCGGGCTTTCCGCCGCCCGCGCATTATACCGACCTGGATTTCTGATGGCGGGCCGGACGCCCGAGTATTTGCAGACCAGTGATGAAGATGCCGCGATGAAGGCCGAACTGGCGGCGTTCGCGGCCGAGGCGGGCTTCGTGAAGATGGGCGTGTGCCGTCCCGACGCCATCCCTGAGGCGGCTGGCCGGCTGCGCGCGTTCCTGGACGACGGCCACCACGGGCAGATGGGCTGGATGGCCGAGCGCACCGGCTGGCGCGGCGACCCGGCCGCGCTGTGGCCCGCGGCGCGGTCGGTGGTGATGCTGGCCGAAAGCTATACCCCCGGGCACGACCCGCTGGAGGACCTGGAGGACGGCACCCGCGGGGCGGTCAGCGTCTATGCCCAGGGGCGCGATTACCACGACGTGGTGAAGAAGCGGCTGAAGCGGGTGGGCCGCTGGCTGCTGGACCGGGCGGGGGCGGGGGCCGAGATCAAGGTCTTCGTCGACACCGCGCCGGTGATGGAGAAGCCGCTGGCCCAGGCGGCGGGGCTGGGCTGGCAGGGCAAGCACACCAACCTGCTGGGCCGCGACCTGGGCAACTGGGTGTTTCTCGGCGCGATCTTCACCACCGTGGCGCTGCCGCCCGACCCGCCCGAGGCCGAGCATTGCGGCAGCTGCACCCGGTGCCTCGACATCTGCCCCACGGACGCCTTTCCCGCGCCCTTCCGGCTGGATGCGCGGCGCTGCATTTCCTACCTGACTATCGAGCATCGCGGTCCGGTGGACGAGGCGCTGCGCCCCGGGCTGGGCAACCGGATCTACGGGTGCGACGATTGCCTTGCGGTGTGCCCTTGGAACAAGTTCGCCACCGCCGCGCGCGACATGCGCCTGGCGCCGCAGCCGGGACGGCGCGCGCCGGATCTGGCGACGCTCGCCCGGCTGGACGACGCGGGGTTCCGGGCGATGTTCGCCGGATCGCCGATCAAGCGGATCGGGCGCGACCGCATGGTGCGCAACGTGTGCTACGCCATCGGCAACTCGGGCGCGCCGCACCTGTCGCAATCTGTGGCGCCGCTGACACAGGACCCCGATCCCGCCGTTGCCGATGCGGCCCGCTGGGCTAGGATGCGGCTGGCGCAGAACTGACCGGAGGACACCCGTGGCCCAACGCGGCTTGCTGCACAGGATCGCGATCAGGGCCGAGGCGTGGGTGGACCGGGTGCGACCGCGGCGGCGGCCCGAGGCCCCGGTGCTGGACGCCTATCGCGGATACGCCGTGCCGGGGGGCGTGGTCCTGCGCGGCCGCGTGCTGGGCAGCTTGCGCCGCACGACCCCCGACCCGGAGCAGAGCCGCTGGCAGAACGCGCGCGAGATGATCTCGCTGTTCCTGAGCAACGAGGTGGCCGGCGTCACCGTCCTGGCGCCCGACCACGGTGTCGCCGTTCAGAGCGACGAGGAAGGCTACGTCACGCTGGAGGTGCCGGTGAGCGGCGCGCCGCCCGGATGGTACGACGTGCCCCTGGAGATCGAGGGCCAGCCCGACAGCCGCAAGATGTTCCGCGCCATGATCCCGTCGCCGCAGGCGCGGCTGGGCGTGATTTCGGACATCGACGACACGATGATGCAGACCGGGGCCTATTCGCTCCTGCGCAACCTGTGGACCACCTTCACCGGATCGGCCGAGACGCGGCGGATCTTTCCGGATGCCATCGTCCTGATGGACTGGCTGACCAACCACGGGCGGAACCCGGTGTTCTACGTCAGCTCGAGCCCCTGGAACCTGCATGCCTTCCTCGAACGGGTGTTCGACCGGGCGGGGCTGGCCACCGGTCCGATGTTCCTGCGCGACCTGGGGATCAGCGAGACGCAGTTCATCTCGGGCACCCATGGCGACCACAAAGGCAGCGCTATCGACCGGATCATGGCGGCGAACCCGGGGCTGGATTTCGTGCTGCTGGGCGATACCGGCCAGCACGACGCCGAGGTCTACCTGGAGGCCGCGCATCGCCACGGCGGGCGCGTGCGCGCCGTGGCCCTGCGCGAGCCGGGGCCAGGACCCGACGATGCCAGCCGCGCGGCGATCGCGGCGCTGAAGCGGCAGGGGGTTAAGGTGGTCCATGACCGCGACTTCAGCGCGGCGGCGGATCGGCTGTCGGCGGCCGGCCTGGCGCCCTGAGCGGAATCAGTCGCTGCCGGCGCCGACGATCATCTCGGCGGCGCTGATCAGCAGGTTGTCCAGAGCGGCGCGGAATTCGTTCACCGACTGTACGTAGGCCGCGAGAAACAGTTCTGTTCGGGGCAGGGCCTGCACGATCTGTGGCGCGAGGTAATAGAGCAGCATGGCCAGCGCCGTCAGGAACAGCACGATCCCGAAGCCCAGCCGAAAGGCCGAGCCGGACCGTGCGGTCTGGCGGTCATTCTCGTCGTCGAAATCGTCGTCGAAGCTGTCGGACTGCTGCCGCGAGGTCGCGGTCAGGGTCGAATTGATCTGGTCGATGTCCGGCAGCAGGTCGCCGCGCGACGCCGCGGCCGTCCGGGCGCGGTCGTGCGTGTCGGGCGCCTCCTGGCGTCGGGTCGGGGCGGGATCATCCATCTCGTCGATGCTGTCGTTCCGGGTCGCGCGGTCGTCTTCGAGCGTGGCGGCGATGTCGGCGGCGACGGGGTCGTGGGGCTGCGTTTCCTCGCGATCGGGCCCCGTGTCCCAATCCTCGAGATAGGCGTCGTCGTCGTCCTTGTCGTCCGCGTCAGGCGCGCCGGCGTCGGCCTGTCCCGCCGGATCGCGGTCGTCCGGGCCCCAGGCGGTATCCCCGTCCGCCGGGGCCGTCTCGTCGGGCAGATCCACGGGCGCCGTCGCGGCCGGTTCACCCCAGTCCGCCTCGTCGTCGTAGTCTTCGGTCTCGACCGGGTCCGGCGCGGGCGGCGGCGCGGCCGCACCGCCGCGGCGTGCGGGCTCGGGCAAGCCCATCTCGGTCTGTTCCTCGACGGGCTGAGCGGCCGCGCGGCGGCGCTGTGCGGCCTCACGCTCGGCTTCTTCCCGCAGGATGGCGCGGGTTCGTTCGTCAAGCTCGCGCCGGCGGCGGCGCTGCTCGGTCCCGTCCTCGGGCGGCATGGCGTCGTCGGAGGGCGTGGCTGCGTCTGCGGGATCACGCGCGACCCCGTCAGGGCCGGCGAACCAGGTGTTCCCGCAATTCGAGCATTGCACGTCGCGGCCCTCGGAAGGGATGAGACCCGGGTCGATTTCGTACTGCGCCTCGCAATTCGGGCAGATCAGCCGCATCACGTTTACCTTTGTCACGGCGCCATTTTCGACTTCCGCTTGCCTGTGCTGAATTGTTAGCTGTGCCGCGAAGCAATTCAAACCCCTCGCGCAGTGTCCGGGGGTTTCACGCCGCACTGTGTGGCACCGCTGCCGGGATGAGGGACGTTTTGATCGAGCTTTCGGGCGTGAGCTATGGCTATGACGGGCGGCCATTGATCCAGGACCTGGACCTGGCCCTGGCACCGGGATCGTTTCATTTCCTCACCGGGCCGTCCGGGGCCGGAAAGACCACGTTGCTGAAGCTCTGCTATCTCGAGCTGACGCCGGACAAGGGCCAGATCTCGGCCTTCGGCAAGCCGGCGAAGCAGCTGGGCCGGGACGGGATCGCGCAGCTGCGCCGCCGCGTGGGCGTCGTGCACCAAGATTGCCGTTTCCTGGACCACCTTCCGCTGCTCGACAACATCGCGCTGCCGCTGGCGGCGTCGGGCCAGCCGATCGAGGCGCACGCCGCCGATATCTCGGCCCTGCTGGAATGGGTTGGGCTGGACGGCCGGGCCGATGCCCTGCCGCCACAATTGTCGGGGGGCGAGCGGCAGCGCGCTGCTCTGGCCCGCGCGCTGATCCTGTCGCCCGACGTGATCCTGGCAGACGAACCCACCGGCAATGTCGACTGGGAGATGTCGCTGCGCCTGCTGTCGTTGCTGGTTGAGCTGAACCGCATGGGAAAGGCGGTGCTGATCGCCACCCATGACCTGAACCTGATCCGGCAGGCCAAGTCGCAGGTGCAGGCCCGTGTGCTGCGCCTGCGGGCCGGGCGGCTGGACGTGGCGGGGGCGGACCTGTGAGCCGGATGGTGCCGATCCTCGGATTGCTGCGCGGCGACACCTCGGCCGACCGGGTGGTGCCGCCCACGGGCTTCACCGCGCGGCTGACCGTGTTCACGGCGGCGGCCATGGCCTTCCTCGCGGTCTTCGCGCTGGCGCTGTCGCTGGCCACCGCCCGGCTGGCCGACCGCTGGGGCACCGCGCTGGCGCAGGGGGCGACGATCCGCATCTCGGCCCCCGCCGAGCAGCGGGCGGCGCAGACCGAGGCGGTGCTGCGGATCCTGCGCGAGACCCCGGGCGTCGCGTCGGCCCGCGCGCTGGGCGAGGACGAGCAGCGCGCGCTGCTGGCGCCGTGGTTCGGCCCCGACCTGCCAGTCGAGACCCTGCCGATCCCGCAACTGGTCGAGGTGGTCGAGGACGGCCGCGGCTTCGACGCGCAGGGGGTGCGCCTGCGGCTGAGGGCCGAGGCGCCCGGCGCCGTGCTGGACGACCACAGCAGGTGGCGGCGTCCGCTGGTGCGCGCGGCGGATCGGCTGAACCTGCTGGGGCTGGGCGCACTGACGCTGATCGTGCTGACCATGGCCGCGATGATCACGCTGGCCGCCGGTGCCGCGCTGGCCGCCAATCGTCAAGTGATGGCGGTGCTGCGGCTGGTGGGCGCGCGCGACACCTACATCGCGCGGGCCTTCGTGCGGCGGTTCACCCTCCGCGCGGGGCTTGGCGCCGCGGTGGGCACGGCCCTGTCCATGGGTGCGGTGGCCGCGCTGCCGCGGATGGACGCCGCCGGCAGCTTCCTGACCGGGCTGGGCTTCTCCGGAGCGGGCTGGCTGCTGCCCTTGCTGATCCCGCCGCTTGCTGCTTTGATCGCGTTCTGGGCCACGCGATACGCCGCGATGAAAGCGTTGAAGGAGATTCCATGAACGCGCTCCAGTTCCTGCGCTCGCTGGCGTTCAACATCTACATGTACGCCTTCATGGCGGTTTTGGGGATCGTGTTCTTCCCGTGGGCCGCGTTCTCGTCGCGGGGCGCACGCACGGCCTGCACCATCTACGCCAACCACATCGTGCGGATGGCGGCGATCATGGTGGGCCTGAAATCCGAGGTGCGCGGTCCCGTTCCGCAGGGCGAGGTCATGGTCGCGGCCAAGCACCAGTCGTTCCTGGACATCCTGATCATCTTCGCCGCGCTGCCCCGGCCCAAGTTCATCATGAAGGCCGAGCTGATGTATGCCCCCGTGCTGGGCCAGTACGCTTATAGGCTCGGCTGTGTGCCGGTGAACCGGGGCAAGCGGGGCAAAGCCGTCGCCAAGATGCTGGAGGACGTGCAGCGCGGGCGGCGCGAGCCGGGGCAGCTTTGCATCTATCCGCAGGGCACGCGCGTGGCGCCGGGCGTCCCGGCCCCCTACAAGATCGGGACCCATGTCCTTTACGAACAGCTGGGGCAGGATTGCGTGCCCGTGGCGACCAACGTGGGCGTGTTCTGGCCCAAGCGCGGCGTCATGCGCCGCCCGGGCACCTGCGTGGTCGAGTTCCTCGAGCCGATCCAGCCGGGGCTGGGCCGCCGCGAGTTCATGAAGCAGCTCGAGGACTCGATCGAAGGGGCCTCGAACCGCCTGAACGACGAGGCGGGGTTCCTACCGCCGGCGGCCCGCACGGCGGACTGAGCCCCGGCGGGATTTGGTATACCAAGGCGGCGCGTTCGCTGTTAGCGTCCCGGCAATCGCATCAGGAGGACGCCATGACCGCCAAGACGCTTGCCATCGGCAACTACAACGACACCGACGCCGCCGCGCTGGAGCATGACCTGGACGCCAAGCGTGTCTCCAGCCTGGACGAGGCCCTGGCGCTGGACGACGCCGCGCGCGAGGCCGTGACCGCCATCGCCTACATGGGCCACGCGGCGTTCGGCGGCGACGCCATGGACGCGTTTCCGAACCTTGGCCTGATCGCGAATTTCGGCGTGGGCTACGACGCCATCGACGTGGACGCGGCGAGCGCCCGGGACATCGCGCTGACCAACACGCCGGACGTGCTGAACGACGACGTGGCCGACCTGGCCGTGGCCATGCTGCTGATGCAGGGGCGGCGGATGCGGCAGGGCGACGAGCTGGTCCGCTCGGGCCGCTGGGCCGACGGCGAAAGCTTTCCGCTGAACCGCAAGATGAGCGGCGCGAAGGTGGGTATCCTCGGGCTGGGCCGGATCGGGCACGACATCGCCAACCGATTGGCCGCGTTCAAGATGGACCTGCATTACTGGTCGCGCTCGGAAAAGGACACGCCCGGCTGGACCTACCACGCCGATCCCATGGATCTGGCCCGCGCGGTGGACGTGCTGGTCATCGCGCTGGTGGGCGGCCCCGAGACCGAGAACATGGTGAATGCCGCCATGCTGGACGCGCTGGGCAAGGACGGCGTGGTCATCAACATCTCGCGCGGGACGACCGTGGACGAGGGCGCGCTGCTGGACGCGCTTGAGGCCGGACGCATCGCCGGGGCCGGGCTGGACGTGTTCGTGGGCGAGCCGAAGGTCGATCCGCGCTTCTACAAGCTGGACCAGGTGGTCCTGCAGCCGCACCAGGGGTCCGGCACCGTCGAGACACGGGCCGCCATGGGTCAGCTGCAGCGTGACAACGTGGCCGCCTTCCACGAGGGCAAGCCGCTGCTGACCCGCGTGAACTAGCGCGTGGCGGGCGAGGGCGGCGGGGGGCCTCGCCGTTCCCGTTCACGGTGCCAGATATAGACGCCGGCCGCGATGATGATCAGGCCGCCCAGCAGCGTCCAGACGGTGGGCCAGGTGCCGAACACCAGGATCGAGGCGATGGCCGCCAGCACGATCTGGATGTAGATCATCGGCGCGAGGATCGACGCGTCCGCCAGCCGGTGCGCGTAGGTCGCGAAGATGTGGCTGGTGCCGCCGAAGATCCCGACGAGGCACAGCACCACGTAGCCGCCGACGCTGTCGGGCCACACCCAGACCGACCAGGCGAAGGGCAGCAGGACCAGCGTGGCGAGCCCCGAGGCCCAGACCTGCGAGGTCGCGTTGCTTTCGATCCCGGCCAGCATCCGCGTCATGATGAAGTAGAGCGAGGCCAGCGTCATCGCGAGCAGGTTCAGCAGCATCGCCGGGTGGAACTCGGCCCCCCAGGGCTGCATCACGACCAGCACGCCCAGGAAGCCCACGCAGACGGCCACCAGCCTGTGGATGCCCACCCGTTCGCCCAGGATCGGGATGGCGAGCAGCGTCACCGCGATGGGGCCCGAGAACATGATCGTCGTCGTCACCGTCAGCGGCAGGTATTGCAGCGCGGTGAAGTTGCACACGGTGCTGCCCATCAGGAACAGCGACCGCAGCGCCTGCCGTTTCGGCGCGTTGGACCGGATCGCGTCGCCCCCCTCGCGCGGGAGGAACATCACCAGCGCCTGCAGGAAATGCACCGCGTAACGCGCGAACACGACCTGGATCGCCGGTAGTCCCGCCAGCACCAGCCACTTGGCCGAGGTATCGATGCAGGTGAAGCCCAGCACGGCCAGGGCCATCATCCCGATGCCCAGGCCCAGCCGGTCTTCTCGGGCCGCCACCTCGTGATGAAGTGGCGGCTGATGAACGCTTGGCATCAGCCCACCGACCACCCGCCGTCGATGACATGGGCGTGCCCGGTGGTGAAGGCGCTCTCGTCCGAGCCCAGGTAGATCGCCAGCTTGGCGATTTCCTCGGGCGTGCCGACGCGGCCCATGGGCTGGCGGGCGATGAACTGCTTCTTCGCGGCCTCGTAGTCGCCGCTGTCCTCCCACCGCTGGTGCAGCGACGGGCTGTCCACGGTGCCGGGGCAGATGCAGTTGCAGCGCACGCCGGTGGTCACGTAGTCCAGCGCGACCGACTTGGTCATGGCGATGACCGCCGCCTTGGTCGCCGCATAGACGAAGCGGTTCGGCGCCGCGATGATCGAGCTGGCCACGGACGAGACGTTGATGATCGAGCCGCCGCCGCGTTCCACCATGCCCGGCAGCGCGGCCTGCATCCCGTGGAACTGCGTGCGGCAGTTCAGGTCGAACGCGAAGCCCCACTGTTCGTCCGTGCAGTCGGCGATGGTGCCGTTATGCACGAAGCCTGCGCAGTTCACCAGAATGTCGGGCTTGGCGACGGTGATCGCCTTTTGCAGCGCGTCCTTGTCGGTGGCGTCCAGCGCGAAGCTTTCGGCTGCCTTGATGTCCGACAGCAGGTCCCCCTTCAGGTCGGTGGCCACCACGTGCGCACCCTCGGCGGTCATCGCCTCGGCCACGGCGCGGCCGATGCCTTGCCCGGCCGCCGTGATGAAGGCGCGTTTTCCGTTCAGTCTCATGTTACTTGCTTTCCAGGTTCTTGGTCATCCAGTCCACCATCTCGGGGACGTTCAAATCGCCCGAGCCGCCATCGCGCGCCGCCCGAAGGGTGGCATCGGCGCAGCCGGCCATGCGGCTGTCGACGCCGAAGTTCTCGGCCATCTGCTTGTAGTAGCCCACGTCCTTGGCCGCGTTCGCGACCGAGAAGGCCAGGTCGATCTGCCCGTCGGTGGCATAGTTCTTGATGAAGTCCATCATGCCCGAGTGGTTCGGCCCCGCGGCCATCACGTCGTAGACCATCTGGCGCGGCACGCCGACCTTGTCCGAAACGGCGAAAACCTCGGACATGGCCATGGCGGTGGTCATGGCGAAGAAGTTGTTCATCAGCTTGATCTTGTGGCCGTTGCCCAGGTCGCCCAGGTGGAAGACGTTCTCGCCCAGGTCGTCGAGCACCGGCTTCACCTTGTCGTACGCGTCCTTGTCGCCCGCGCACATGATGTTCAGCTTACCGTCCACCGCGTGGGCGGGCGTGCGGCCCAGCGGCGCGTCCAGGTAGGCGGCGCCCTTCTCGGCCAGGTCGGCGCCGATCTTGGTGGTCGAGCTCGGCAGCGAGGTGCCGAAGTCGATGACCGTCTGCCCGGATTTCGTTCCGGCCAAGACGCCGTCGTCGCCGTAGATGCGCGATTCGACATGGTCAGACGTGCCCATGCACAGCATCACGATGTCCGAGCCTTCGGCCAGTTCGCGGGCCGACGCGGCCTCGGTCGCGCCGCGCGAAATGGCTTCCTCGATCCCGCTGCGGTCGCGGTTGCCCAGTGCGATGACGGGATAGCCGGCCTTCTGCAGGCATTCGACCATGGCGCGGCCCATCAGCCCCAGCCCGATGAATCCGATAGTTGGCTTGCTCATGCTTTCTTCCTTTCGTGATCGTCAGGCGCAGGCCGGGCTGTCGCCCGTCCAGCGATGAATCGGGATGTGCGGTTGCGGCGCGAGCCGGGCGCGCGTGTCCAGCCACATCTGCCGCCACGTGGACCAATCCCCCAGGACCGCGTTCGGGTCCCTGGCCGAGCGGGCGACGAATTCGGGGAAATGCGACCGCCCCGTGGGCTGGCCGGTGACGTTGTAGCGGATGTCGAAGCTCCACCGGAACCGGTCCGAGCGGTTGTCGAGCGATGCGTGCGGCGTCAGCGGGTGGAAGATCACCGCGCCGCCGGCCTTCACCGGCAGGGGGATCGCCCTGGATTCGTCCAGGAAGCCGTCCGCGATGGCGGTCTGGCGCTTGGGGCAGTGCGGGTACATCTGCGGCCGGCCCGGCACGACCTGCAGGCAGCCGTTCTCGACGGTAGCATCTTCGACCGCGATCCAGACGGTGACCATCCGCGTGTCGTCGCCGTCCTCGTGCGCGACGGCGCGGTCCTGGTGCCAGTCGGTCTGCATCAGGTGGGCGCGCGTCTCGGTCTCGCGGATATTCGGCGCGGGCGGCTTCAGGCGGACGTGCTGGATCGGGTTCGACGTGATCTCGGGGCCGATCAGGTCCTCGACCAGGTCCAGAAGCCGCGGGTCGGTCACCATGTCGAAGACCGCCGGACCGTTATGGAAGGGCGTGTCGGCGTGGATCTTGTCGCCGGGCAGCGAGATGTCCATCGGCTGAAACCAGTCGCAGCCGGCGTGGTACGAGGTCAGCAGCTTCTGCCAGAAATCGGCGCCGTTGGCGGGCGGCACCAGCCCCTGCGCGTGCCAGTCATCGTAAAGACGGTCGAGCAGGTCGACATATTCGCGGCGCACGGCCTCGAGGGCGGCCGGCGACACCGCGTTCTCGACGACCAGGTAGCCGTCGGATTCGAATTTCGCGATCTGGGTGTCCGTGAGGTGGAGGGGCATGGCCTCGCTCCTTGAAATGCAGAAATGGAAGCGTGCGCCGCCCCGGGGACCGGGACGGCGCGCGGTCACGTCAGAGGAATAGCGTGACGATGGGCGGATACATCAACAGGACCGACAGCGCGCAGAGTTGCAGCGCGATGAAGGGCAGGAACCCCTTGAAGATGTCGGTCAGCTCGATCCCCGGAGGCGCCACCGATTTCAGGTAGAACGCGGCCGGCCCGAAGGGCGGCGACAGGAAACTGACCTGCATGTTCATACAGAAAACCACGCCGAACCAGATCGGGATGTAGCGCGCGTCGATGCTCGCGAAGAAGCCGATCTCTTCGGCGGGCAGTTTCGTCACGATGGGCAGGAACACCGGCATGATCAGCAGCACGATCCCGATCCAGTCCATGAACATCCCCATGATGAGGAAGATGAACATCATGATCAGGATGATCCCCATGGTGGGCAGGTCCGCCCCGGTGATCAGGTTCGCCACGTAGGTCGGTCCGCCGGCCAGCGTGTAGGCGGCCGCCAGAGCCGCGGCGCCGATGGTGACCCAGATGATCGTGCCCGTGGACTTCAGCGTGCGCATCAGGCTGTCCCACACGATGATGAACGTCATCTCGCGCCGGAAGAGGCCGATCACGAAGACGGCGATCACGCCCATGCCCGCGGCCTCGGTGATGCCGGTGATGCCGCCGTAGATGCTGCCCAGAACCACGCCGATGACGACGATGGGCGCGACAAGGCCCTTGCCCATGTTCCACCCGCGCAATGTGCGTTCGCGGCCCACCACGAAGAAGATGGTGGCCAGCGCGATCGCGAAGGCGCCGATCAGGTAGGGAAAGTCGCTGACCATGCCCAGCAGGATCGGATCCTCGCCCTCGCGCGGGACGTTCGCCCCGGTGAGCGTGAAGAACAGCGCCCGGATGATCAGCACGCCCACGACCCAGCACGCCATCCGCGCGAGGAAGCCCAGGAACATCAGGGCCTTTTCGCTGCCCTCGGGGGCGTCGGGCTCGGGCTCGGGCAAGGGCGCCATCGACGGGCTTATGCGGGTGCGCACAACGATGTAGATGATGAAGAACGACGCCAGCATGAAGCCCGGCAGGAAGGAGGCGGTGAACAGCGCCTTGATCGAGGTTTCCGTCACCAGCCCGTAGAAGATCAGAACGATCGAGGGCGGGATCATGGTGCCGAGGCTCCCGCTCGCGCAGATGGTGCCGATGGCGAGGTTCTGGTTGTAGCCCAGCCGCAGCATCTGCGGCAGCGCGATCAGGCCCAGCAGCACGACCTCTCCGCCGATGATGCCCGACATGGCGGCCATGATGACGGCCATGATCGAGGTCACGATGGCGATGCCGCCCCGGGTCCGCGCCAGCCACACGTTCAGGGACGAATACATGTCGCGCGCGATGCCGCATCGCTCCAGGAGGGCCGCCATGAAGATGAAGAGCGGGATCGAGATGAGGACGTAGTTCGTCATCTGCCGGTACACGGCCTGCGCCAGCACCGACAGGGGCCCGCGGCCGAAGGTGTTGAACAGCAGGTCCACGTCGAACTTGAGGATCAGCGTGACCACCGCCAGGAAGGCCGAGGCGAAGCCCAGGGGCATCCCGATGGCCAGCAGCGCGAACATGGCCAGCAGGATGATCAGGCTGAGGGTTCCGATATCTACCATTTTGGACTCAATCGTTCAGGGTGCTGCGGATGTTCTCGATCTCGGTCTCGTCCACCGCATCGGGATTGGCGTAGGCGTCTTCCTTCGACCAGTCGGCGATCAGGTTCGACACGGCCTGCAGGGCCACCAGAACCATCGACAGCAGGAGAAAGGGCTTGATGATGCCGGGAATGGGCGGATCCCAGGCGGTGCCGAAGGTCTCCATCCGCATGAAACGGGTCTCGGCGTCGTTGTAGCCGCCCCAGACCAGCGCGAAGACGAAGAAGCAGATCAGCAGGACCGACATGCTGTCGGACAGCTTGCGCATCCACCGCGGCATCCGGTCGTAGATCACGGGGATGCGGATGTGACAGCGCTGCTGCATGGCGTACTGACCCGACAGCAGGAACACGAAGGCCGCGATCCAGAGCGACAGCTCGTTCGCCCAGAGCGTCGGCGCCGAGAAGACGTAGCGCGACACCACCTCGTAGAACATCACCACGACGATCAGCGCGATCGAGATCATGGCGGCGCGGGACAGGATCAGCGACACGATGTCGAAGATGCCGTCGCTGGGCGGTTCGATGTCGCCCTTGAAATCGGACAGGTAGACCGACGCGAACAGGATCGCCCCGAAGATGCAGCCCAGCATCAGCTGGACCATCGGGCGTTCGGCCGGGCGGATCATCTCGTACATCGCGATGGCATCTGGATCGAGGATGCGCATGGCGACGAAGTAGACATAGAGCAGCAGCGACACGGCGATGAACGCGATCATGATGAGTTTGACCGGCCTGCGCAGGCTGCCGAGCCAGACGGATTTGCCTTCCATGGGGGCCCCCAGTCGGATCGTAGGTTAAAAAAGGCGGGCCCCTTGCGCGAAGGGGCCCGCCGCGGACCTTTGCGGCCTTCGGCCGGGCCTTATTCGCCCGAGATCAGGCCGAGGTCGGACAGGTAGGACTTGTGGCTTTCCAGAAGCGCGGCGGCCTCGGGCGAGCGGGTGCCCCAGTCGTCCCACGCAACCTGTGCGGCGCGGCGGAACTCGGCACGGTCTTCGGCCGACCAGTCATGCAGCGTGACGCCCTTTTCCTGCAGATCGGCGGCCGCTTCGGCGTTGGCCTTCTCGTTCGCCAGGGCGACCTGGAAGGACAGCTTCTGCCACGCGGTGTCGATGATGCGGCGGTGCTGTTCGCTCAGACCTTCCCAGACGGCCTGGTTGCAGGCGAGGTGGTCCGACGGCATCGAGTGGAAGCCGGGATAGGTCGCGTGGCTGACGATGTCGTAGAGACCGAGGCCCACGTTGTTGGCCAGGCCCGACGCGTCGGCGCCGTCGATGATGCCGGTTTCCAGCGCGGTGAAGATCTCGGTGAAGTCCATCACGATGGGCGAGGCGCCCAGTTCTTCGAAGATCTCGGTTTCCATGCCCGGGGGCGACCGGAACTTCCAGCCTTCCAGGTCCGCGAAGCCGGCGATCGGCGTCGACGAGGACAGCGATTCCTGGCCGTAGATCGACCAGCCGATCAGCTGCATGCCCTGCGCGTTGTAAAGCTCCTGCGCGGCTTCGTAGCCGTCACCGTAATACAGCCAGCTGTACTGCTGCCACGGGGTGTCGTAGCCGCCCATGATGTCGCCGACGAACTGGAACGCCGGGTTCTTGCCGGTCTGGTAGGCGCCGCCGGTGGCGTCGCAGTCCAGGATGCCGTTGATCGCCGCGTCGAAGGTTTCGACGGTGGCGACGACCGAGGACGAGTAGAACATCTCGATGGAGATGTCGCCGCCCGACATGGTTTCGACGTCGTCGATCCACTGGGCCAGAAGCTGGCCGGTGGGGTGTTCGGTCGCGTAGTGGGTCTGGATCCGCAGGGTCACTTCCTGCGCCATGGCCTGGCTGGCAAGCAGAGCGCCAGCGGCAGCCGTGACCATCAAGGTCTTGGTCTTCATTGATTTTCCCTCCCGAGCGGCTGTTGCGCCGCCTTTTTAGTATGAAACGTGGCTGACGCCGCGTCGCACGAAGATGGTATACCATCGCTGGAAACGCTAGCGAATGGTCTGTCGACAATCAATGGTTTTTGGTATACCAAATCTCGAAACCGTTATCGCTCCTTGTTCCGATGCGCGACAGCCCCTGTCGCCGCGTTGCGCAGCGGGGGCTTAGCAGGAAGCCGAATGTCCGAGCCGTCTTTGCCCGAACAGATCGCCAACGAGTTGAGGCGCGACATCCTGCGCGGCACGCTGGTACCGGGCGCGCCGCTGAAGGAACGCGACCGGGCGCTGGAAATGGGTGTCAGCCGCACCCCCATGCGCGAGGCGATCCGAATCCTCAGCCAGGAGGGGCTGGTGGTCCTGCGTCCCGCGCGCAGCCCGCTGGTCGCCGACCCGCCCCTGTCGGACATCATGGACCACGTGATCGTGCTGCGCGCGCTGGAAGAGCTGTCGGGCGAGCTGGCCTGCACCAACGCCACCGAAGAGGACCTGGACAAGCTGCGCGCGATCAACGCCAAGTTCGAGTCCGAATTCTATACCGCCGACCGTCTCGTGTCGTTCGAGACCGACATGTCGTTCCACATGGCCATCGCCCGCGCGTCGCATAACCACGCCCTGGCCGACACGCACAGGTCGTTCCTGGCGCGGCTGTGGCGGGCGCGGTTCCTGACCTCGACCCGCCGGCGCAACCGCCAGACGGTTCTGGAACAGCACGCCGCGCTTCTGGATGCGCTCTGCCGCCGGGACCGCGCGGCGCTGAAGACCGCGTTCGACGCGCACCTGGGACACCTGGCCGACGATATCCGCAAGGTCTTCGAAAAAGAGCAGACCTAGGCGCGACGGCCCCAACACCCGATCAACCGATTCAACAGGAAAGCCCCGAAAGGGCGGAAAGGACACGCGATGAAGCTGCTGAGATTTGGACCCAAGGGCGCCGAGAAGCCCGGACTGCTGGACGACGACGGCCAGGTGCGCGACCTGTCGGGCAAGGTGGACGAGCTTGCCGGCGACGGCGTGTCGCTGGACGCGCTGGAGAAGATCCGCGGCATCGACCCGTCCAGCCTGCCCGTGGTGTCCGACCCCGGCCGCATCGGCAGCCCGCTGGCCTGGGTGCCGAACTTCTTCTGCATCGGCCTGAACTATTCCAAGCACGCGGCCGAGACCGGCGCTGACGAGCCGAAAGAGCCGATCCTGTTCAACAAGACGAGCTCGGCCCTGTCGGGCCCGAACGACCCGGTGATCCAGCCGCGCAACTCGACCAAGCTGGACTGGGAAGTCGAGCTGGGCATCGTGATCGGCAAGCCCTGTCTCTACGTCTCGGAGGACGACGCGCTGGATTACGTGGCCGGTTACGCGACCATCAACGACGTGAGCGAGCGCGCCTTCCAGATCGAGCGTGGCGGCCAGTGGACCAAGGGCAAGTCCGCCCCGACCTTCGGCCCCGTCGGCCCCTACCTGGTCACCGCCGACGAGGTGGGCGACCCGCAGAAGCTGGCCGTGTCGCTCAGCGTCAACGGCAAGGTCATGCAGGATTCGAACACCTCGGACATGATCTTCACCGTCCGCCAGATCGTCAGCTACATGAGCCAGTTCATGGAACTGCGCCCCGGTGACATCATCGCCACCGGCACGCCCGAGGGCGTGGGCATGGGCCTGAACCCGCAGGTGTTCCTGAAGCCCGGCGACGTGATGGAAGTCACGATCGAGAAGCTGGGCGGCCAGCGCCAGGAAGTGGTCGCCGCCGACTGAAGGCTTCCCCCGGCCACTGTGCCGGGATGCGCGGAACACTGGATCGGCCCCCTTGCGGGGCCGATCTGCATTTCGGGGTGATCAACCAGGCACTTCGAACGTGATCCGGCTGATCGTGTCGCCCTGACCGAATACCGAGATCACCGTGTAGGTGCCGGAAATGCTCTCGTCGGTCAGGATGTTGCGGACATACTGCGCATAGTAGTCGGGGATCTGGACCGTTTGCGCACCGATCTGGGCCCGCATGGCGCGATCCGAGAAAATCGGGTCGCCCTCATCATTGCCGTGGCGGATGCCGAACCTGTGGTAGTTCGCACGGTCCTGAGCGATCAGCCCCGCGAAGCTCATGTGCCGCGCGCCGGTCGAAGTATAGCGGTCCTCGGGGCCGAGGTCGGCCACGTAGCGTGCGAGCAGCCTGTCCTGTGCCTGGGCTTGGAAGGAAAGCGCCAGCAGGGACGCCGCTACGGCTGGGAATAGTCGGACCGTCATCGAAAACACCTTGGTTATTGAATTCCGTGTTCCGACAGTCTGGCTTCGGGACGAAGGGCTTGGCAACCGTTCCTGAAAATGCGGGACACGTCGAAGTGGCCCAATCGCGCGAGGCACGGGGCCGACCCGACGGATAACCCGCCCATACGCATCAGGCTCGATGGCCCGCGCAGTGTCGGTCAGGTCCGCTCGACGCGGCCCCGGGCTGACGTTTCGAGATCGACCACGCTGCCGCCGCCGGACGCTTCGGCCAGGAAGCCGTCAACGGCGTCGCGCAGCGCCAGCCAGTCGGTGAACTCGCGCGGGCCGTCGCTCACGTCCACGTCCACGTTGTGCAACAGGACGTGCTGCACGATCTGGCGCTGGTAGTAGTCGTAGTTGTCGGACCGGATCGCCCCCGCGACCAGAAGCTCGCGATCCGGGGTGAAGCCCGTCCGCATCTTCATCTCGTCCAGGAAATCCTGCGCCTCGTCGCGCCCTTCCGGAAAGGCGGCCTTCAGGCTGACCGACAGCATCAGCGTCGGCACCGCTGCCAGATCCTCGAGGCTGGTGGCGACCAGCAACTCGAAATTCTTGGGGTGGCGGCGTTCGTGGACCGGTGCGGCCAGGATCACCCGGTCGGTGGTATTCAGGCGAAGCGGCGCGGTCTGCTGGCTGGCGTCGAACAGGCCGACGCTGCCCCCGGCGGCATGGACGCGCTCGGCCACCCGCTCGACGATGCGGCGGGTCTGCCCCTCGTAGCTTTCGAAGATGATGATGGTGCGCATTCTGCCCTCCGCGACGCGTGCCGGGGGCATCCGCCGCCCCGGTCGTCCGTGTCTCTAGGACGGTGCCGGGGCGGCTTCCTTGCGCCAGATCAATTCAGGCGCGATGTCACAGCAGGCCTTTGACCCGCTTCACGACGGCATCGACCGACAGGCCGTACTGGTCGTGCAGGGTGGGCAGGGCGCCGGCATCGAGCCATTCGTCGGGCAGTGCGACCTGCGCGAAGGCGGGGCGCAGGCCGCGCCGCATGAGCGTGCCGGCCACCGCCTCGCCCAGCCCGCCGTTGATCGAGTGGTTCTCGGCCGTGACGACCAGGCGCCCGGTCTTGCCGCAGGCCTCGGCGATGGTGTCCTCGTCCAGCGGCTTGATCGTCGGCACGTGCAGCACGCCGGCCTCGACCCCGTCCTTCTGCAGCCGCGCGGCGGCATCCAGGGCGCGCATGGTCATCAGCCCGGTCGACACGAACAGCACGTCGCCCCCGTCGCGGATCATCTGTGCCTTGCCCAGCTTGAACTGGTAGCCGTATTCGCCCAGCACGTCCGGCACCTGCCCGCGCAGAAGGCGCATGTAGACGGGGCCGGGGTGATCGGCGATGGCGCGGGTGGCCTGGTCGATCTCGGTCGCGTCGCAGGGATCCAGGACCGTGAGGCCCGGCATCCCGCGCATGATGGCGATGTCCTCGGTCGACTGGTGCGACGGCCCATAGCCCGTGGTCAGACCCGGCAGCGCGCAGCAGATCTTCACCGGCAGGTTGTCCTCGGCGATGGCCATGGCGATGAAATCGTAGGCCCGCCGCGCGGCGAACACGGCATAGGTGGTGGCGAAGGGGGTGAAGCCCTCCTTGGCCAGCCCTGCGGCGGCCGAGATCAGCACCTGTTCGGCCATGCCCATCTGGTAGAACTTGTCCGGGTGCGCCTTGGCGAAGACGTGCAGGTCGGTGTATTTCGACAGGTCCGCCGACAGCCCGACGATGTCGTCGCGGGTCTGGGCAAGCTCGGCGAGGGCGTGACCGAACGGCGCGGGCTTGGTCGCCCGGCCCTCGGCATCCAGCGACGCGATCATGGCCGAGGTGCGCGCGCCCCCCATGGGCGGGGCGCTGCGGGCGACGTTCTTGGGCGTGCGGCGGGAATTGGGACCGAGGCTCATGCGGGTTTTCCTTCGTCCAGAATGGCCAGGGCGCGGTCCCATTCATCCTCTTCCACGCGGACGAAATGGGTGATCTCGCGTTCCTCGAGGAACGGCACGCCCTTGCACATGGTCGTGCGGCAGATGACGACGCGGGGCTGCGGGCCGGGGTGGTGGCGCGCGGCGTCCAGCGCCGCGACAACGGCGTCGATGTCGTTGCCGTCGACCTCTTGCGCGAACCAGCCGAACGCCTCCCAGCGGGGCGCTTCGGGCATCTGCATCAGCGCGTCCGACGGTTTGCCGTCGGCCTGCTGGTCGTTCACGTCGACGATGGCGATCAGGTTGTCGAGCTTCCACTGCGTGGCGCTTTGGACCGCTTCCCAGGTCGAGCCCTCGCCCAGTTCACCGTCGCTGAGCAGGTTGTAGACGAAGGCCGGGTTGTCCTTGCGCTTGAGCCCCATCGCCATGCCGACGGCGATGCCGAGCCCGTGGCCCAGCGAGCCGCCCGTGATCTCCATGCCGGGGGTGTAGGACGCCATGCCCGACATGGGCAGGCGGCTGTCGTCGGTGCCGTAGGTCTCGAGCTCCTGCTCGGGCAGGATGCCGGCCTCGATCATCGCGGCATAAAGCGCGATGGCGTAGTGGCCGATGGACAGCAGGAAGCGGTCGCGCCCCTCCCATTCGGGGTCGTCGGGGCGATAGCTGAGCGCGTGGAAATAGCTGGCGGCCAGCACGTCGGCCACGCCGAGCGCCTGGCCGATATAGCCCTGGCCCTGCACCTGCCCCATGCGCACCGCGTTGCGGCGGATGGCCCAGGCGCGGCGCGCAAGGCTCACGTTGGATCTGTGATGATCGGGTGTCATGTCCGGCCCTCCCGTGCCGTTTTCAACCAGTCGAGCGTTTCGTCCGTGGGGCGCGGATCCTTGTATTCCGCGCCCAGAGGGGTCTGCCATCCGAGCTGGTCCAGCAGCCCGAAGATGTAGGGGTAATGCACTTCGCCATGGTCGGGCGTGCCGCGGTCGGGCACCGCGGCGAACTGCACATGGCCGATGATGGGCATGAGGTCCTGCAACTGGTGGGTCAGATCGCCGCCCATCATCTGCAGGTGATAGCAGTCGAACATCAGCTTCACCGTGTCGTCGCCCACCGCGTTGATGATGCGGGCGGCCTCGGTCGCGGTCTTCAGGAAATAGCCCGGCGCGTCGTAGCGGTTCAGCGGCTCGATCAGGATGCCGCGCCCGCCCGCGCGCGCGCAGGCGAATTGCAAGTTGTTGATGAAGGTCGCCTCGGCCTCCAGCCCCTCGGCGAAACCCGCCATGACGTGGACGTTCGCCGCGTCGATGGCCACGGCGTAGTCCAGCGCCTGCTCGATGGCCGCGCGCGCGTCGCCCTCGCGGCCGGGCAGGGCCGACAGGCCGTTCTCGCCCGCGTCGACATCCCCGCGCGAGGTGTTGAGCCCCAGGCAGGGCAGGCCCGTCTCGTCCAGCGCGGCCTTCACGTCGGCCGGGTCGTCATCGTAGGGCCAGTGCAGCTCGACCGCGTCGAAGCCCGCCGCCCCGGCCGCGCGGATGCGGTCGGGATAGGGGCGGTCCGCCCAGAGAAACCCGAGATTGGCCGAGAATTTCATCGCGCTGTCCTTTCGGTTGCGTTCCGTCGCTGGCCGCGTGGCCGCCTCACATCACCGCGCCGATCTGCCAGGGCACGAATTCGTGGTCGCCCAGGCCCTGCACCTCGGATTTCGTGCGCTCGCCCGAGGCGACCCGCAGCCACATCTCGTAGATCTCGCGGCCGACATCCTCGACCGAGCGCTCGCCCGACAGGATCGTGCCCGCGTTCACGTCCATGTCCTCGGTCATGCGGTTGAACATCTCGGAATTGGTGGCGACCTTCATGCTAGGCGAGGGCTTCGCGCCGAATGCCGATCCGCGCCCGGTGGTGAAGCACACGAGGTTGCAGCCCGACGCGATCTGGCCGGTCACGCTGGCCGGGTCGTAGCCGGGGCTGTCCATGAAGGTGAAGCCCTTGGCGGTCACCGGCTCGGCGTACTTGTAGACGCCGGTCAGCGGCGTGGTGCCGCCCTTGGCCGCCGCGCCCAACGACTTTTCCAGGATCGTGGTCAGACCGCCGCGCTTGTTGCCGGGGCTGGGGTTGTTGTCCATCGAGCCGTTGTTGCGGGCGGTGTAGTCCTCCCACCACTTGATGCGCTCGATCAGCTTCTCGCCCACGGTGCGGTCCACCGCACGGGCCGTCAGCAGGTGTTCGGCGCCGTAGATCTCGGGCGTCTCGGCCAGCACGCCGGTGCCGCCCTGCGCCACCAGCAGGTCGCAGGCATGGCCCACCGCGGGGTTGGCGGTGATGCCCGACCACGCGTCCGAGCCGCCGCATTGCAGCGCGACCATCAGATCCGAGACCGGGCATTCCTCGCGCTCGGCCGCGTTCACCACGGGCAGCATCGCCTCGATCTTCTTGATACCCAGCTCGACCGATTTGCGCAGTCCGCCCACGTCCTGGATGTTCATGTGCTGGAACAGCGGCCCGGGCGTCAGGCCATAGGCCTCCACCAGCCAGTCGATCTGCATCATCTCGCAGCCGAGACCGGCCATCAGCACGGCGCCCACGTTAGGGTTGCGGGCATAGCCCCACATCACGCGCTGCAACGCCTCGAACCCGTCGCCCGAGCCGGCCATGCCGCAGCCGGTCCCGTGGGCGAAGGCCACCACGCCGTCCACGTTGGGATAATCCGCGAGCCGTTCTTCGGTGAAGTGCTCGGCGATCTTGTGCGCCGCCGTCGCGGAACAGTTCACCGAGGTGATGACGGCGATGAAGTTGCGCGTGCCGACGCGGCCCGTGTCGCGGCGGTAGCCCATGAAGGTGTCCTGCCGCTCGGCGGGGGTGACCGGTTTCAGGTTGGTCGCGAACTCGTATTCGTGGTCGACCGACCGGAATTCCAGGTTGTGGCTGTGCACGTGGGCGCCGGCCGGGATGTCGTCCGAGGCATAGCCGATGATCTGCGCGTACTTGCGGACGGGGGCGCCCTTGGCGATGGGCTCGACCGCCATCTTGTGGCCGCGCGGGACCAGCGTGGTCGCGCCCTCCTGTCCGATTTCCAGCGGTTTGACGGCGGTGATGACATTGTCCTCGGGGGACAGACGGACGGTCAGCATGGATCTAATCCCATTTCACATCGAATTTGGTGACGACGGCCTGGACCTGATCGTCGGTCAGGGGGCGGGCATTCATCCCGCGCGTGAGCAGCGCGAGCTTCGCGGTCTCTTCCAGTTCCTCGATCGCGTTGCAGGCGGCCTGCGGGTCCTTGCCCGCGACCACCGGGCCGTGATGGGCCAGCATGACCGCGCTGCGCTTGCCCGCGAGACCGCGCACCGCGTCGCCCATGGCCGTGTCGCCGGGCAGGAACACCGGCAGCAGCTTGACCTTGCCCAGTTGCATGATCGCGTAGGGTGTCAGCGGCGGCAGGAAGTTGTCCTCGTCCGCGCCATCGAGCAGCGACAGCGCGACCGAGTGGGTGGAATGCAGGTGCACCACGGCGCCCGTGGTGCCGCGCGTATCGTAGAACGCGGTATGAAGCGGCATTTCCTTCGTGGGCCTGTCGCCCGCGACGTGATTGCCCTGATCGTCGAATTTCGACAGGCGCGCGGGGTCGAGCCGCCCGAAGCTGGATCCGGTGGGCGATACCAGCAGCCCGCCATCGGGCGTGCGGGCCGAGATGTTGCCGGTCGAGCCATGGGTCAGCCCCCGGTCGAACAGGGACTTGGCCAGAAGGCACAGGTCTTCGCGCAGGCGGGTCTCGTCGCTCATAGCTTCTCCAGCGCCTCGGAGAAGAAGCCTTCGCTGCCGAAATTGCCGGATTTTAGCGTGATGGCGATGTCGTGCCCGTCCGAGGTGGCGAAACACCACGGCACGCCCGGGGCGATCTCGGGGCCGATCTCCAGCCGCGCGACGCCGAGCGCCTGCGTCACGGCGCCCGAGGTCTCGCCGCCGGCCACGACGAAGCGGCGGGCGCCGCTTTCGCGGGCCGCGCGGGCGCATCGGGCCAGCGCCTGTTCCACGATCTCGCCCGCTTGCGCCGTGCCCAGCTTGTCCTGCGCGGCGCGGACCTCGTCCGGCTCGGCCGTGGCGTAGATCAGCGGCGCGTCGGCCAGGTCCTGCGCCACCAGCCAGTCGAGCGCGGCTTGCGGTCCGTCACTGTCCAGCGTCAGCGGGTCGAGCTTGAATTTCGGCCCGTCATAGGCCGCCACCTGCTTGCGCGTCATGGCCGAGCACGAGCCCGACAGGATCACCGCGCCCGCGTCCGGGGCGGTCGGCGCGGGTGCCTCGGCCTCATCGCCGATCAGGTCCGCCGCGCGGTAGAGGTCGGGCAGGGGCGCGGCCACGGCGCTACCGCCGGTCATCAGCCCGAAGTCGCGGCAGGCGGTTGCGATGGTGGTCAGGTCCTCGTCGGCGACGGCATCCACGATCACGTGGGGCGGCGCGTCGGCCAGTGCCGCGCGCAGCGCGTCGGCGCCGCGCGCCACGGTCAGACGGTCGACGAGGCCCACGTCCTGTTTCACCTGCGGCGCGAGCAGCCGCACCAGGTTGCTGTCGCGCATGGGCGTCAGCGGATGGTCCTTCATCGGGCTTTCGGCCAGCGGTTGTTGCCCGACGAAAAGATTGCCCATGAAGATCGACCGCCCGTTTTCGGGGAAGGCGGGGCAATAGACGGTCTGCGTGGCGCCGACCCGGTCCATCAGCGCCTCGGCCACGGGGCCAATATTGCCCTTGTCGGTGGAATCGAAGGTCGAGCAGTATTTCCAGAAGAACCGCTCGGCCCCCGCCTCTCGCAACCAGTCCAGCGCCGCGAGCGCCTGGGACACCGCGTCCTCTACCGGCGCGGTGCGGATCTTCAGCGCGATGACCTCGAACGCTGCCGCATCCTCGGGCGGGCCGTCCGGCACGCCGATGCGCAGGCTCACGCGCACGCCGGACCGGGCCAACAGCCCGGCCAGGTCGGTCGCGCCGGTGAAGTCGTCGGCGATGCAGCCGAGGACGGTCATGATTTCCCCGGCAGATCGAGCCCCGCGTTGCGGGCGTAGACCTTGACCAGTGCGGCGTCATCCTCGCGCCCCAGCCCGGAACCTTGGGCGGCCAGCCATTGCTGCAGGGCCGCCGCCGTCACCGGCGCGCCGAACTTGGCCGAATGCGCCACGTCCAGGCAGATGCCCAGGTCCTTGGGCCAGATGTCCACGGCCGAAAGCGGGGTGTAATCGCCCGCGACCACGTGGGGCACGCGGTTTTCCAGCACCCACGAGGTGCCCGCGCATTGCGGGATGATCTCGGCGAATTTCTCGGGGCTGACACCTTGCGTCATGCCGAAGGTCAGCGCCTCGGCCATGCCCGCCAGGTTGATGCCCACCAGCATCTGGTTGATCGCCTTCATGGCCGAGCCGGGGCCGGCCTCGTCGCCTAGCTCGTAGACCTGGCTTGCCATGGCGTCGAGGCAGGGGCGCGCTTTGTCGAACGCGTCGGGCGTGCCCGAGGCCAGCACCGACAGCTCGCCCTTGGCGCTGCGCTGCGGCCCGCCCGAGATCGGCGCGTCGAGGTAGAGGCAGCCGGCCTCGTGGCACTTCGCCTCCATCTCGCGGGCGAAGTCGGGGGCGACGGTGGCGCAGGACATGACGACCGTGCCGGGCTTCAGATGCGGCACGATCCCGTCGTCGCCGAACAGCACCGTCTCGGTCTGCGCGGCGTTGATGACGACGCTGATGACGACGTCGCAGTTGCCCGCGACATCGGCCATGGCGCCCTCGGCCCCGCCCTCCGAGACGAAGCGCGCCATGCTGTCGGGGTTGATGTCGAAGCCATGGACCGTGTGGCCCGCCCGCAGAAGCGACGAGGCCACGCCGTATCCCATGGAGCCCAGGCCGATGACGGCGGCGGTTTGGGTGGTCATATCGTGTCCTCCTCAGGCGGCGGGCTTGTCGTCTTCCAGGTAGTAGCGGACGTTGTCCTCGAAGCTGTCGTCGGCCTCGAGCCCCAGCGCCAGCGCCTTGTCGGCGTGGATGTCGAAGCGCCAGCCGGTGACGATGGACTGGATCGCCGGGTCGTCCTCGAACTTGATGAGCTTTGCGGGTTCCGGTCCCGCGACGGCGGTCATCGCGTCGATCATCTGGCGGATCGACCAGGTGCGGCCCGGCATCTGCATGACGTGGTTCTTGCCCATGTCGGCGCGTTCGACCTCGGCGATCTTCACCAGATTCTCAACGCATTGCCGCAGGCTGAGATAGTAGTGCAGGAAGTCGTCGCCCACGGGGCAGACGGCCTCGACCCCGTTCAGCGGTTCGCGGATGATCGACGACATGAAGGACGACGCCGCGCGGTTGGGCTTGCCGGGCCGGACCGAGATCGTGGGCAGCCGCACGCCGCGCCCGTCGATATAGCCCTTGCGCGAGAAGTCGTTCAGCAGCAGCTCGCCCGCCGCCTTCTGCGCGCCGTAGCTGGTCTGCGGGTTCAGGAAGGTCTGGCCGGTGATCGGGTCGTCGACCTCGCCGCCGTAGACGGCGATGGACGAGGTGAAGACGACGACCGGGTTGGTGCCCAGCTTGCGGCAGCGTTCGAACACATTCCAGACGCCGAAGAGGTTGATGTCGTAGCCGGCCTCGAACTCTTCCTCGGCATGGGCCGACACGACCGCGGCCAGCAGGTAGACCACGTCGGTGTCTTCGGTCAGGCAGGCCGCGATGCTGTCGGGGTCGGTGATGTTGCAGCTGGCATAATCGACCGCGACCTTGCCCGCGTCGATCTGGGGCGGATCGTTCACGTCGGCCAGGGTGATCTTGTCGATGCCCTTGCCGCGCATGGTGCCGCGCTGGGCGAGCTTGGCGCCGAGCCGGTTGCCGACAACGCCGCCGCCGCCGATGATCAGGATGTTCATGTGTCTCCTCCCTCGAAAATCTGGGGCACCAGGGCGCCCGTGTGTTGGATGACGCCGCCCGCCAGCCCCATGGCCGAGGCCGCAGCCGTTTCCAGGTCGGCGCCCGTGGCCAGCCCGGCCAGCAGCCCGGCGGCGAAGCTGTCGCCCGCCGCCGTGGTGTCGACGGGCGTGACGGGTTGCGGCGACAGCGTGCGCTCGCCCGTGGCCTTGGACCACAACGTGATGGGACCTTCGCCGTCCTTGACCACCACCATGGCCGAGCCGCCTTCGCGATAGCGGGCGATGGTGTCGGACGGGGTCGCGTCGCCGAAGAGCGACGTCTCCTCGTCGAAGGACGGCAGCACCAGGTCGGCCGCCGCAGCGCCGCGGGTCAGGCCCGCGCGCATGGCGTCCTCGCCCTCCCAAAGCCGGGGGCGCAGGTTGGTGTCGAAGCTGACCCGCGTGCCGGTCTCGCGCGCGCGATCCAGCGCCTGGCACAGGGCAGTGCGCCCGGTGGGCGGCAGGATCGCCAGGGTGATGCCCGACAGGTGGATCCAGTCACGGCCCGACAGAAGCGTTTCGATCCAGCCCATATCCTCGGTCATGCGCCGCGCGGCGGACTGGTCGCGCCAGTAGGAAAAGCTGCGCTCGCCGTTCTCGACCGAGATCATGTAAAGCCCGACGCTGCGCCCCTCGACCCGCCGGATGGCCCGGATATCGATGCCCGCGTCGCGCATGAAGGCCAGCATCTCGTCCGACACGGCGTCGTGGCCCACGCAGGTGCCGTAGGAGACGTTCCACTCCGGCGGCAGCAGGCGGCGCGCGTACCACGCGGTGTTGAACGTGTCGCCGGCAAAGCCGCGCCGATAGGTGTCGGGCCCGGTCTGGGCCAGTTCCACCATGCATTCCCCGATGCTGAGAACCGATCCGCTCATCGCGCGCTTGCCCCCGAAATCAGCGCCAGCGCCACCACCGCCAGCATGGACGCCGCCATGGCGTAGTTGATGCGGCGCTGGGCGCGCTCGCTCAGGTCCAGCCGGTGCAGCGTCGCCCCGGCGAAAAGCCACGCCAGGTGCAGCGGGATCCAGATCGCGTTGGTGATGATCAGCTTGGTCACGATCTCGAACCCATAGCTGTTGGGCGCGTAGGGAAACCCGGCAAACAGCGTCGTGTTCACGGCATAGGCCTTGGGATTGATGGTTTGCAGCAGGATCCCCGCGCCGATGCCGGGGGCCGTCGCCTTCTCGATGAAGGCGATGCGGCTGCCCGCTGTGGCGATGCGGAAGGCCAGGTAGCACAGGTAGGCGACCGAGGCGGCCATCAACACCGTCCGCACCACCGGCACCGACAGCACGATGGCCGCGACCCCGGTGATGACCGCCAGCGCCACCAGGTTCGTCCCGATGAACAGCCCCGTGACATAGCGAAACCCGGCGCGAAAGCCGTAGCCCGACCCGACGCCCGCGGTGGACAGCACGCCCGGTCCCGGCGTCACGATCAGGAAGAACACCGCCGCGGCGAATGTCAGCATGGGGCTGTCCCTGCGGCCTTGGTCGTCATCACGCGCCCTCGCCGCCCTTGTCTAGGCGGACCTACGGTTTTGGTATACCATTTACCAAATCGCAGCCGCCGGGCAGAGTCAACCAACTGCGCCGTGCGCAGGAGAGGGGGAGAAAAAAGATGCTGAGCGCCGAGCAGAAACGCTTCTACGACGAGAACGGCTACCTGATGGTCGAGGACGTGGTCACCGGCGATGCGCTGCGCCGGTTGCAGGCCGTCACGCACGACCTGATCGACGCCTCGCGCGGGGTGTCCGAGAGCGATGCAATCTACGACCTGGACCACGGCCATTCCGCCGAGATGCCCCGGCTGACCCGGATCAAGCTGCCGCACAAGGTCGATCCCTGTTACGACGAGATCCTGAAATCGTCCGCCGTGACCGAGGTGCTGCGCGACCTGCTGGGGCCGGACGTGACCCTGCTGACGGCCAAGCTGAACGCCAAGGCGCCGGGCGGCGGCGCGGCGGTGGAGTGGCACCAGGATTGGGCCTTCTATCCGCACACCAACGACACCCTGCTGGCCGTGGGGCTGATGCTGGACGACGTGGACATGGCCAACGGTCCGCTGCAGGTCATCCCCGGCAGCCACCGCGGACCGGTGCTGAGCCATCACGCCAACGGCTTCTTCTGCGGGGCGGTCGACCCCGAGGACCCGGATTTCCACCGTGACCGGGCGGTGACGCTGACCGGGCGGGCGGGCAGCATGACGGTGCATCACTGCCGCACCCTGCACGGCTCGGCGCCGAACCGGTCCGACCGGCCGCGGCTGGTGCTGTTCTACGAATGCGCCGCCGCCGATGCCTGGCCGATCCTGGGGGCCGCGTCCTATATCCACGAGCTGGGTCAACGGCGGTTCTGGGACGATCTGCAGGACCGCGTGGTCTGCGGTGCGCCCTGCCTCGAGCCGCGCCTGGCCGACGTCCCGGTGCGGATGCCGCTGCCGCCGGCGCGCGACAACACGTCGATCTTCAAGACCCAGGCGGCGGGCGGCGTGAAATCGGCCTTCGGCTGAGCGGGAATCTCGCCCCGCCAGATCCAGCCCGACCTTGGGCGCGGGTGGAGGGGGTGGCAAGTCGGGGATCCCTGCCGCGCCGATCGGGCCGACACATGTCCGCCGAGCATCCGCCGGGGCAGTGCTCGCGCGCGGTCTCGAACGTCTCGCACGACATTCGTGCGCCAATGGTGGCGTGCCCCGGAATTTTGGTATACCAAAAAATCAGATGCCGGGTCCGGTCCTGTCGCCGTGCCCGTCCGCAAGGGAGATTTCACATGGCCAATACCCGCGCCAACAAGCGGTTTCGTTCGCAGGAATGGTTCGACAACCCCAACAACCCGGGAATGACCGCGCTCTATCTCGAGCGCTACCAGAACCAGACCCACACCCGGGCCGAGCTGCAATCGGGCAAGCCGATCATCGGCATCGCCCAGACCGGCAGCGACCTGGCGCCGTGCAACAAGATCCACGTGTTCCTGATGGACCGGATCAAGGCAGGCATCCGTGACGCTGGCGGAATCCCGATGGAATTTCCCGTCCACCCCATCCAGGAAACCGGCAAGCGGCCCACCGCCGCACTGGACCGCAACCTGACCTACCTGGGGCTGGTCGAGGTGATGCACGGCTACCCGCTGGACGCCGTGGTGCTGACCACCGGCTGCGACAAGACCACGCCCGCCATGCTGATGGGCGCGGCGACCATGGACCTGCCCGCGATCACGCTGAACGGCGGCCCGATGCTGGATGGCTGGTTCAAGGGCAAGCGCGTCGGCTCGGGCGGGGTGATCTGGGAAGGCCGTCGCCTGCTGGCCGAGGGCAAGATCGACTACGACGAATTCATCGACCGGGCCTGCGCGTCGGCCCCGTCGCTGGGCCACTGCAACACCATGGGCACGGCCAGCACCATGAACGCCATGGCCGAGGCGCTGGGCATGTCGCTGACCGGCTGCTCGGCCATTCCCGCGCCCTTCCGCGAGCGGATGGAGATGGCCTACGAGACCGGCAAGCGCATCGTCGCCATGGCCTACGAGGACCTGAAGCCGTCGGATATCATGACCCGCGAGGCCTTCGAGAACGCGATCGTCGTGAACTCGGCCATCGGCGGGTCCACCAACGCGCCGCCGCACCTGCAGGCCGTCGCCCGTCACATGGGGGTCGAGCTGAACGTGAAGGACTGGCAGACGGTGGGCTACGACGTGCCGCTGATGGTCAACATGCAGCCCGCGGGCGCTTACCTGGGCGAATCGTTCCACCGCGCGGGCGGGGTCCCGGCGGTGATGGCCGAGCTGGCCAAGGCCGGCCGCATCCACGGCGGCTGCATGACCGTGACCGGCCGGACCATGGCCGAGAACATCGCCGACCGCGAAAGCTTCGATCACGAGGTCATCACCACCTTCGACGCGCCCATGCGCAAGAACGCGGGCTTCGTGGTGCTGTCGGGCAACCTGTTCGACTCGGCGCTGATGAAGACCAGCGTGATCTCGGACGATTTCCGCCGCCGCTATCTCGACACGCCGGGCAGCGAAGGGATCTACGAGGCGCGGGCGGTCGTGTTCGAGGGCCCCGAGGATTACCACGACCGGATCAACGACCCGTCGCTGGAGATCGACGACCTGACCATCCTTTTCATCCGCAACGTGGGCTGCGTGGGCTATCCCGGCTCGGCCGAGGTGGTGAACATGCAGCCGCCCGATCACATCCTGCGCGGCGGCAACACCCACCTGCCCACCGTGGGCGACGGGCGGCAATCGGGCACGTCCGAATCGCCCTCGATCCTCAACGCCTCGCCCGAGGCGGTGGTGGGTGGGGGCCTTGCCTTCCTGCGCACCGGCGACCGGGTGCGTCTGGACCTGAACGAGGCCACGCTGAACGCGCTGGTCACCGAGGAGGAGTGGAAAGAACGCCAGTCCGAATGGACGGCGCCCGATATGAAGCACCAGACCCCGTGGCAGGAGATCTACCGCACCCATGTGGGCCAGCTGGGCGACGGCGGCTGCCTGGAACTGGCCACCGCCTACCAGCGCATCGCGCGCGACCTGCCCCGCGACAACCATTGAAGGACACGACATGAGCCAGACCATCCTCATCACCGGCGCGTCCAGCGGCATCGGCCGCGTCACCGCGCGCCTGTTCCTCGACCAGGGCTGGAAAGTCGCCCTGGTCGGCCGCCGCAAATCCGCGCTGGAGGAAACCGCCGAGGGGCACGAGGACAGCGCGCTGATCCTGCCCACCGACGTGACCAGCGAGGACGCGGTCACGCAGAGCTTCGTCAAGGTGGCCGAGGAATGGGGCCGGCTGGACGTGCTGTTCAACAACGCGGGCATGAACGTGAAGGGCGGCACGCTGGACGAGATCAGCGTCGAGGATTTCCGCGCCCTGTCCGAGACCAACATCACCGGCATGTTCATCTGCGCCCGCGCGGCCTTCGGGCTGATGCGGCGGCAGGATCCCATGGGCGGGCGCATCATCAACAACGGGTCGATCTCGGCCCATGTCCCGCGCCCGGGCAGCGCGCCCTACACCATGTCGAAACACGCGGTGACGGGGCTGACGCGCACCGTGTCGCTGGACGGGCGGCCCTTCAACATCGCCTGCGGGCAGATCGATATCGGCAACGCGCTGACCGACATGGCCGAGGCGATGACCAAGGGCGTGCCGCAGGCCGACGGGTCCAACAAGGTCGAGGCGGTGATGGACGCGTCGAACGTGGCGTCGTCGGTCCTGCACATGGCGTCGCTGCCGGCCGAGGCCAACGTGCAGTTCATGACCGTGATGGCGACGACCATGCCCTATATCGGCCGCGGCTAGTCTTTCGGCACCGGGATCGGGCGCGCCTTGCGTTCGACCCGGTGCCTCCGGACCGGCAACCGCGACCAGGTATTTTTGGAAAGATGAAGCCGGGGACGGCGCGGGCCCGACGCGCGGCACGGGGCGGGCGCGTTCCGGACGATGACGCTCTGAAGCAAAGCGCGCCGTGGGAGGTCCACGGCGCGCTTTGTCGTCCGTGCCGACCGCCGCTCGATCAGCCGCGCAGCGTGCCGCCGGTGGCCTTTTCGACCTTCTGCACGATGGCCTTCGAGATCGCGTCGATCTGCGCGTCCTTCAGCGTCTCGCCCTGGGGCTGCAGCCGGACGGTGATGGCCAGCGATTTCTTGCCCTCGCCCAGCGCGCCGCCGATGAACTGGTCGAAGACGCGCACGTCCTCGATCAGCGCCTTCTCGGCGGACTGCGCCGCGTTGACCAGCGTCGCGGCCTCGACCCGTTCGTCCACCACGAAGGCGAAGTCGCGTTCCACCGCCTGCAGGTCCGACAGCGCCAGCGCGGGGCGGGCGGCATCCTGGTTGCGCGGCTGCGGGATCTCGTCGGGGAAGACCGTGAAGGCCACGGCGGGTGTCTTGATCCCCAGGGCCTTGAGCACGCGGGGGTGCAGCGCGCCGAAGACGGCCAGCGTCTTTTTCGGTCCGAGGCAGATGCGGCCGTGCTGGCCGGGATGCCACCAGCCGTCGGCCTCGCGCAGGATCTGGGTCTTGGCGGGCGCACCGAGCGCCGCGAGCACCGCCTCGACATCGGCCTTGGCGTCGAAGGGATCCACGGGGCGCGCGGCGCCGTGCACGTCCTTCGGCCCGGTGCGTCCGGTCAGAAGGCCCGCGACCTGCAACGCCTGCTCGCCCGGCTCGCCGCCGTGGAAGGCGGCGCCGACCTCGAACAGGGCCATGTCGGTCTGGCCGCGCTTGTGGTTGCGCGCGGCGGCCTGCAGCAGCCCGGGCAGGAGCGACGGGCGCAGGTGGCTCATCTCGGACGAGATCGGGTTCTCGAGCATGGTCGCGTCATCGCCGCCGCCGAACAGCGTCGCCGCCTCGCGGTCGATGAAGGAATAGCTGACCACCTCGTTAAAGCCCAGCGCGGCGCAGGTCCGGCGGGCGGCCTGTTCGCGTTTCTGCGCCGGGGTCAGGATCGGCGCGGGGACGCCGGGCCTGGCGCGGGGCATGGGCTGCGGACGGAGCGCGGTGAGCGAGGCCACGCGCGCGACCTCTTCCACCAGGTCGGCGGGGCCGCGGACGTCGCTGCGCCAGCTGGGCACATGCGCCTCGTCGCCGTCGAGCGTGAAGCCCAGCGCCGTCAACGTCTCGCGCTGGGTGTCCGGCGCGATCTCCATGCCCACGAGCGACTGCACGCGCGTCGTGTCCAGCGTGTAGCTGCGCGGCTCGAGCGGGGCGGCGCCGGCTTCGACGACCTCGGACGCCTCGCCGCCGCAAAGATCGAGGATCATCCGCGTGGCCAGTTCCAGCCCGGGGCGGGTGAAGGCGGGGTCGACGCCGCGCTCGAACCGGTAGCGGGCGTCGGAATTGATCTTCAGCGCGCGGCCCGTGCGGGCGATGGTGACGGGGTTCCAGAACGCGGATTCGAGGAACACGTCCGTGGTTTCGTCGGACACGCCCGAGGGCGCACCGCCCATGATGCCGGCGATGGATTCGACGCCCGTGTCGTCGGAGATCGCGATCATGCCGGGCTGGAAGGTGTAGTCCCGCTCGTCCAGCGCCTCGAGCGTCTCGCCGCCCTCGGCCAGGTGCACGCGCAGGTCGCCCGTGACCTTGGCCGCGTCGAAGACGTGCAGCGGGCGGTTCTGGTCGAAGGTGAAGAAGTTGGTGATGTCGACGAGCGCCGAGATCGGGCGCAGGCCGATCGCCTTCAGCCGGGCCTGCAGCCAGGCGGGGGAGGGGCCGTTCTTCACGCCGCGGATCAGGCGGCCGGTGAAATGCGGTGCGTGCTCGAGCGCGGCGTCGTCGATGGTGACGCCGACGGGGCAGGGGAAGCTGCCGGCGACGGTTTCCTCGGGCGCGGGCTTCAGCGTGCCGAGGCCGCGCGCGGCGAGGTCCCGGGCGATGCCGCGCACGCCCAGAGCGTCCTGCCGGTTGGGGGTGATCGCGATCTCGATCACCGGGTCGACCTTCTGCGGATCGTTGGCCGCCAGCCAGTCGGTGAAGCGCTGGCCGACCTCGCCCGACGGCAGCTCGATGATGCCGTCATGGGCGTCGCTGAGTTCCATCTCGCGCTCGGACGCCATCATGCCGTGGGATTCGACACCGCGGATCTTGCCGACCTGGATCGTGGTGTCGATGCCGGGGACGTAGGTGCCGGGCTTGGCCACGACCACGGTGATGCCAGCGCGCGCGTTCGGGGCGCCGCAGATGATCTGCTGCAGGCCCTCGTCGGTCCGCACCTGGCAGACCTGGAGGCGGTCCGCGTCGGGGTGCTTTTCGGCGGTCTCGACATAGCCCAGCGTGAAATCGGCAAGCCGCGCGGTCGGGTCGGTGACCTCTTCCACCTCGAGGCCGAGATCGGTCAGCGTCTCGGCGATCCGGTCCACCGTGGCGTCGGTGTTCAGGTGATCCTTGAGCCAGGAAAGCGTGAATTTCATCTTACGTCCCGCGTGCTGTCTGCTTGCCGCGCGGGATTAGCGTCTCTGCTCGGGAAAGAAAAGCGGCGCAGAGTGACGTTGCGTCGCCCGAAGATCGACACATTTATCCGGAATGACGACGACAGGGTGACCGGGGGCCTTGTCCACGCAGAAGCGTGTTGAGGAGGATGACATGAGTCTGAGAGGCCCAATCCTGATCGTATTCGCGGCGAGTCTCATCATGTCGCCGCTCGTCATCGGGAAATCGTCCAACCACAAGATCCGCCTCTCCACCGGGAAGGTGACCGACTGTTCCGCCTTCGGCGTCAACTCGGTCGGTGGTCGGTCCGGTTGTCCCGCGACGAGCTGGAACCGCTAGGCCCCCTGTGCTGCGCCGCCCAGCGCGACACGGCCAGGGCGGGCAACAGGATCACGGCCCAGCCGATCGCGTTCAGGATCGTCAGTTTCAGCTTCAGGTCGTCCGGGTAGCGGTCGCTGAGCCACAGGCCCGCGTGCCCCCCGATGACCAGGGCGGCGGTGACGACGACGAATAGGATCTTTGCCAGTTTCATCCACCGGATGTGGGGTGGCGACGTCGGCCCTGCCATGCGACCGGATTTCGCAAGGCCCCCGGGGGGCTCAGGGCTCGTTGTCTTCCCGGTCGGCCAGGTCCGACATGTCGCCAACCCGCAGCATCCGCACCTCGCGGATCACCTTCAGCGTGGGCTTGACCCCGAACAGGACCGAGCCGACCACGAACAGCCAGATCGCGAGCGTCTCGGTGGCCGTCCAGAAGAACAGGATCGAGCCTACGAGGAAAAACATCGCGGCGAGGAAATCGACGAAGGTATGCGCCAGCTCGAACCAGGCGTAGATGCGTTTCGTCCGCTCGCTTTGCTGGCGGGTCTCGTGTCGGAACAGGTCCGTGGGCCGCATCAAGCCCCGCCGCGCAGGGTGGGCACCTGCAACGCCGAGAAGCCGTAGTGGCGCAGCCAGCGCAGGTCGCTGTCGAAGAACGCGCGCAGGTCGGGGATGCCGTATTTCAGCATCGCCATGCGGTCGATCCCCATGCCGAAGGCGAAGCCCTGCCACTGGTCGGGGTCGACGCCGCCGGCCTGTAACACCTTGGGATGCACCATGCCCGAGCCCAGGACCTCGAGCCAGCCGTCGCCTTCGCCCACCTTCACGGTGCCGCCTTCGAAGCTGCACTGGATGTCGACCTCGGCCGACGGTTCGGTGAACGGGAAGTGCGACGCGCGGAAGCGGGTCTTCACGGTGCGGCCGAAATAGGCGGTGAAGAATTCCTCGAGCACCCATTTCAGGTTCGCCATGCTCAGGTCGCGGTCGATGGCGAGGCCTTCGATCTGGTGGAACATGGGGGTGTGCGTCTGGTCGTAGTCGGCGCGGTAGACGCGGCCGGGGCAGATGACGCGCAGGGGCGCGCCGTGCTTTTCCATGGACCGGATCTGCACCGGGCTGGTCTGGGTGCGCAGCACGTGGGCCGGGCGGTCGTCGCCTTCGGCCCGGTGCATGTAGAACGTGTCCTGCTCTTCCCGGGCCGGGTGATAGTCGGGGATGTTCAGCGCACCGAAGTTGTACCAGTCCGATTCCACCTGCGGGCCCTCGGCCATGGTGAAGCCCATGTCGCCGAAGATGGTGGTGCATTCCTCCCAGACTTGGCTGATCGGGTGGATCGAACCGCGGGCCGGTCCGCCGGCGCCGCCGCGGGCGGGCAGGGTGACGTCCAGCCATTCGCGCCTCAGCCGTTCCTCGAGCGCCGCGTCTTCCAGCGCGGCCTTCTTGGCGGCGATGGCCGACGTGATCTCGTCCTTCAGGGCGTTGAGGCGCGGGCCTTCGACCTGGCGTTCCTCGGGCGTCATCTTGCCCAGGGACCGCATGGCGAGGCTCACCTCGCCCTTCTTGCCGATGGCGTCCAGCCGCACCTGTTCCAGCGCGGCCTCTTCCGAGGCGTCGTTGATGCGGGCGAGGTATTTGTCGCGCAGGTCGGTCATGGGGGCATCCCGGGGCGTTTCAGGGTCGGTCCGGGTGCTACAGGCTGTCGCGGATGCGCGCAAGTCGTGGGCGCCGCAGGGGCCGGTCCTATGTTCCGCCCCACAGCAATCATGGAGGATACCGATGATGATGACCCGTCTGGCGCTTGGATGCGCCCTGCTTGCCAGCCCCGCGCTGGCCGAGGACGTGACCTACGAGGTCGATGGCGAAAGCTTCACCGGGTACATGGCCAAGGCCGAGAACCCGCAGGGCACGGTGCTGATCGTGCACGACTGGGACGGCATGACCGATTACGAACGGCAGCGCGCCGACATGCTGGCCGGCATGGGGTACGACGCCTTCGCGCTGGACATGTTCGGCGACGAGACCCCGACCGAGACGGTGGATCACCGCCGCGCGGCCACCGGTGCGCTGTACGAGGACCGCGAGCGGATGCGGACGCTGATCGAGGCGGGGCTGGAGCAGGCCCGCGCGAACGGCTCGGACACGCCGCTGGTCGTGATCGGCTACTGCTTCGGCGGCGCCGTGACGCTGGAAATGGCGCGGTCCGACATGGCCGACGAAGCGGTGGGCTATGCCACCTTCCACGGCGGGCTGGGCACGCCCGAAGGGCAGAGCTGGGACGGGGACGAGCCGCCGATCCTCGTGGCGCACGGCGCGGCCGACACCTCGATCACCATGGACGACGTGGCAGAGTTCACCAACACGCTGAACGAGGCAGGCAACACCTTCACGGTCGAGGTCTATTCCGGCGCGCCCCACGCCTTCACCGTCATCGGCTCGGACCGCTACCAGGAACGCGCGGACACCGAGAGCTGGGAAGCCTTCAGCGACTTCCTGGGCGACGTGGCGAGCTGACCGGCAGCCCACGTGTTGCGAGGGGCCGCTGTGCAGGTGGCCCCTCGATCCTTTTTCGCGGAACGACCCCCGCGCCTGCATGTGACAAGCGGATCCCGAGCGGCTAGGCTTCGGTATCCGGCGGCGACGTCGCGCAGTGGCGCGACCTGGCCGCCGAGACGGATCGGTGCCGCATCCCATTCAGTTTCTTTGCCGGGATGCCGCCTCGGACCGCAGTGCCGGCTAGTCACGCTCGGACGTCGATGCGGGCGGGTCACGCAGTGTGCGTTTTTGCGGGTCTGATGCGCCGAAATCCGACTTACTGCGCGTTTGGTAACGGTTAAGTATCCCTCATCACAGAACGTGGAGAGAGCCGATGAGCTGGAACCCTGCCCTTGATCCCCACTGCCCCACCGGAGACGAGGTGGACGCCATCGAGACCGTCATCGTGCCGCGCGCGCGGGATCTGGGCGGTTTCGAGGTGCGGCGCGCCTTGCCCGCCCCACGCCGCCAGATGGTCGGGCCCTTCATCTTCTTCGACCAGATGGGCCCCGCCGAGTTTCTGCCCACGCGCGGCATGGATGTCCGCCCGCACCCCCATATCGGCCTGGCGACGATCTCGTACCTGTTCCGCGGGCGCATGCATCACCGCGACAGCCTGGGCACCGATGCCTGGATCGAGCCGGGGGCGGTCAACTGGATGGTCGCGGGGCAGGGCATCACCCATTCCGAGCGCACCGACGACACCACGCAGGTCGACCCGATGCCCTTTTTCGGCATCCAGACCTGGGTCGCCCTGCCGAAGGACCACGAGGACAGGGCGCCCGAGTTCGAGCACGCCGCCGCCGACGCGCTGCCCGTGCTGGAGGGCGAGGGGAAATCGGTTCGGCTGATCCTGGGCGATGCCTGGGGCGAACGGGCCCCCGTGAAGACGGCGTCCGAGATGTTCTATGCCGATGCCGTTCTTGCGGCCGGTGCGGCCATTCCCTTGCCCGACAATCACGAAGACCGCGGCATCTACGTCGTCGAGGGTGAGGTCATCGTCGCGGGAGAGACATTCGAAGCAGGCCGCATGATGGTCTTCCGGCCCGGCGACCGCGTGTCGGTCAAGGCCGGGCCCGGCGGCGCGCGGGTGATGCTGCTCGGCGGCGAGACCCTGGAAGGGCCGCGGTATATCTGGTGGAACTTCGTGGCCTCGTCGAAGGAGCGGATCGAGGAGGCCAAGGAAGCCTGGCGTGCCGGGGATTGGCAGAACGGCCGTTTCCACCTGCCCCCGGGCGACGATGCGGAGTTCATCCCGTTGCCGGAGCGTTAAGCCCGCTTCCGGGCGGGGAAGCCCCCGGTGGCCGGGAATAAAAAACGCCCCCGCAGCAACCTGCGGGGGCGTTTCGAATTCTCACGCCGTGACGCGATCGTGGCTCAGGCGGCCAGGGCGCCCTTGGCCTGGTCGACGATGGCCGAGAACGCCTCGGGCTCGTGAACGGCCAGGTCGGCCAGAACCTTGCGGTCCACCTCGATGCCGGCCAGCGACAGGCCGTTGATGAAGCGCGAGTAGGTCATCGTCTCGTCGTTCAGGCGCACCGCGGCGTTGATCCGCTGGATCCACAGGGCGCGGAAGTTGCGCTTGCGGTTCTTGCGGTCGCGGGTGGCGTACTGGTTGGCCTTGTCGACGGCCTGGGTCGCCGTCTTGAAGACGTTCTTGCGACGGCCGTAGTAGCCTTTGGCGGCCTTGGTGATTTTCTTGTGACGGGCGTGGGTCGTGGTCCCACCTTTAACGCGTGCCATGGGTCAGACCTCCTGATTAGCGGGCGTAGGGCATGTAGGATTTGATCAGCTTCTGATCGGGCTCGCTCAGGACCTGGGTCCCGCGCGCATCGCGGATGAATTTCTTCGACCGCTTGATCATGCCGTGCCGCTTGCCGGCCTGGCCACCGACGACCTTGCCGGTCGCGGTCACCTTGAAGCGCTTCTTGGCGCTCGACTTCGTTTTCATCTTCGGCATTTCCGTCTCCTGTCCGTTAGGGCGGTGACGACGCGACTCGGCATGCCTTTCGGCCGGTCGCGCCGGTTGGAGCGCGCCGTATAGGCAAGCGCCGGCAGCTTGGCAAGGGGGCGGGGGTCAGTTCAGCAGCCGCCCGATCACCCGGAACAGCATGTCGGGCAGTTCGGCGGGTTGGAGCCCGCCGGGCAGACGGCCCGCGCCCCACCAGGCCAGCCCGCCGCCCGCCAGCGCCAGGGTCAGCGCAAGGACCGGCCGGCGCGCGTCCACCCGCGCCGACAGCCACGAAGGCAGCGCCAGCAGCGCCACGAACAGCCCGACGATCACGGCCGTTTCGGGATGCATGTCGATCAGCCCGTCCACGACGCGGCCCGCCCGGTCAGTCGTTCTGGTCCTGCGGGTAGATGAGGCGGTCGTCGCACGGCGCGACGCGCAGGATGTTGGTGGTGCCCGCCTGGCCGAAGGGCACACCGGCGGTGACGACTATCTGGTCCTTCTCGGTGGCGAAGCCTTCCGACTTGGCGGCGGCGACGGCGTTCAGCACGGCTTCCTTGAAGCGGCCGACCTCGCCCGTGGGGACGCAGTGGATGCCCCAGGTCAGGCACAGCCGGCGGGCGGTGCGCATGACCGGCGTGAGGCCGAGAATCGGAACCTGCGGGCGTTCCCGTGCGACGAGCGATGCCGTGGTGCCCGATTGCGAGAAGCAGCAGATCGCCTGGATGTCCGTGGTTTCCGCGATCTCGCGCGCGGCCGAGACGATGGCGTCGGCCACGGTCTGCTTGTCGCCGCCGCGGCTGGCGTTGATGACATCGCGGTAGGTGGGGTCGCTTTCGACCTCGACCGCGACGTTGTTCATCGTGCTCACGGCCTCGATCGGGTAGCTGCCGGCGGCGGATTCGGCCGACAGCATGACGGCATCCGCGCCCTCGTAGATGGCGGCGGCCACGTCCGAGACCTCGGCCCGGGTGGGCATGGGCGAATCGATCATCGACTCGAGCATCTGCGTGGCCACGATCACCGGCTTGGCGGCGGCGCGGCACTTGCGCACGAGGCGCTTCTGGATCGGCGGGACGTTCTGCACCGGCAGTTCCACGCCCAGGTCGCCGCGCGCCACCATGATCCCGTCCGACGCCTCGAGGATCGCGTCGAAGTTCTTCACCGCCGAGGGCTTTTCGATCTTGGAAAGAACGGCGGCGCGGCCCCGGGCCAGCGTGCGGGCCTCTTCCACGTCGGCGGGCCGCTGCACGAAGCTCAGCGCCAGCCAGTCGACGCCGAGATCGGCCACGAAATCCAGGTCCTTGCGGTCCTTTTCCGACAGCGCGGCCAGCGGCAGCTCGACATCGGGGACGTTCACGCCCTTGCGGTTCGAGATCGTGCCGCCGACGGTCACCACGCAATTGGCGTAGTCCTTGCCGAAATCCTTGACCTTCAGGCGGATCTTGCCGTCGTTGACCAGCAGGGTCGCGCCGTCTTCGAGCGCCTCGAAGATCTCGGTATGGGGCAGTTGCACGCGGGTGGCGTCGCCGGGCGTATCGTCCAGGTCCAGCCGGAAGTCCTGGCCCTCGCTCAGTTCCTCCTGGCCGTTGGCGAAGACGCCCACGCGCAGCTTGGGACCCTGGAGGTCGGCGAGGATGGCGATCGGCCGGCCGGTGTCCTTCTCGATCTGGCGGATGATGCTGTGCCGCTCGGCGATGTCTGAATGTTCGCCGTGGCTCATGTTCAGGCGGAACACGTCGGCGCCGGCTTCGAAGAGCGCGCGGATCGTGTCGTAGTCGCTCGAAGCGGGGCCCAGCGTCGCGACGATCTTGATCTTGCGCAGGCGTCTCATGGCGGAAGTCTCCGTTAGCGTCGGACAGGTTGACCCGGTTATGGCGGCTTTCCCGCAGGCCCGCAACCGGCGGCGCGGGGTTGACGGGTCCCGGGAGGCTCCCCAGCTTAAAAGCCAAGCATCCAATCAAGAAGAAAAGGGGACAATCTTGGATCAATCGACCAGAACCGAACTTGAAGCCGCCGCGTTCCGCCGCCTGCGCCAGCACCTGAGCGAACGGACCGACGTGCAGAACATCGACCTGATGAACATGGCGGGCTTCTGCCGCAACTGCCTGGCCCGCTGGTACCAGGAAGAGGCCGAAAAGCGCGATATCGCCATGACCAAGGACGCCGCGCGCGAGGCCTTCTACGGCATGCCCTACGACGTGTGGCGCGACATGTACCAGACCGAGGCGACCGACGCGCAGAAGGCCGACTTCGAAAAGGCCGGCGCCGGCCACTGATGGGTCGCCGGGCCGAGCTGGACCGGTTCGTGAACGCGGCCCTGTCGGCCGGGCGCGACCGGGCCGACATCGCATCGGCCCTGCAGGCGGCGGGCTGGCCCGGACGCGATATCGACCGGGCGCTCGGGGCCTATCACCGGGGCGATTTCCTGCCCCCCGTCCCGCGCCCGCAGCCTTTCGTATCGGGGCGCGACGCGTTTCTTTACGGCCTGACCTTCGTGGCGCTGGTGGTCGTGGTGGTGAACGCCGTGTCGCTGGCGTTCGAGGCGATCGAGTGGGCGTTGCGCGACACCGGGCGGATGCGCGCCGAATGGCGGATCGCCGCGTTGGCGGTGTTCGCACCGGTCTTCGTGGCGCTGGACCGGCGGGCGCGCGGGTCCGAACGCGACAGCCCCATGCGCAAGATCTTTGCCTACGCGGCGCTGTTCTGCGCGTCGATCGTGATCCTAGCCGACCTGGTGGCGGTCCTGGCGCTGCTGCTTGGCGGCGGGCTGGGGGCCGAGGTGGCGCTGAAGGCGCTGGCGGTGGGCATCGCGGCGGTGGCGGTCGGGTTTTACTACCGCGCGGATCTGGCCGAGGACGCCCCGGCGCAGACGGAGGAAGGGGCATGAGGCGATCATTTGCAACTGGCGCGGTTCTGGCGGTGGCATTGACCCTGTCGGCACCGCTGTCGGCGGATCCGTCGCCGCAGCTGGCACGGTCGGTCGCCGATCGCCTGTCGCGCTACGGCATCGACGTCGCGCCCGGCGCTTTGACCACGGCGCAGGCCGCGGCGCTGCATATCCTGATGGTGGACGGCACGCCCTACCTGCAGGTGCGGCGCAAGGCGCGCACCATCCTGGCCAGCCCCGAATTCCGGGACTGACCGATATTCGCTGAAGGACCGGGGTTAGACGGCGGCCTTGCGCGACTCGTCCAGGTAGATCTCGCGCAGGCGCGCGGCCACCGGGCCGGGCGTGCCATCGCCGATGGGCGCGCCATCAAGCTCGACCACCGGCATGACGAAAGTCGAGGCCGAGGTGATGAACGCCTCGTCGGCCGCGGCCGCCTCCTCCAGCGTGAAGGACCGTTCCTCGACGCGCATCTGCGCCTCGCGGGCGAAGCGCAGCACCGCGGCGCGGGTGATCCCGTGCAGGATCTCGTTGCCCAGGTGCCGCGTGATGATGGTGCCGTCCTTGACGATGTAGGCGTTGTTCGACGTGCCCTCGGTCACGTGCCCGTCCTCGACCATCCAGGCGTCATGGGCGCCCGCGGCCTTGGCCATCATCTTGCCCATGGACGGGTAGAGCAGCTGCACCGTCTTGATGTCGCGGCGGCCCCAGCGTTCGTCCGGGATCGAGATGATCTTCATGCCCTGCCTCGCCATGGGCGCGTCGGCCAGGCCCGGCTTTTCCTGCGTGAACAGAACGACCGTCTGGGGCGTGTCGGCATCGGGATACGCGAAATCGCGATCCGCCGCGCCGCGCGTGATCTGCAGATAGATCAGCCCGTCATCCAGCCCGTTGTCGGCCACCAGCTTGCGATGGATATCGAGCAGTTCGTCCGCGCCCATGGGCATCGGCATGTCCAGCTCGGCCAGCGACCGTTCCAGCCGCGCGGCGTGGCCGGCGAAATCCAGGATCTTGCCGCCCAGCACGCTGGTCACCTCGTAGACACCGTCGGCGAACAGGAAGCCGCGATCGAAAACGGACACCTTGGCGTCCGCTTCGGGGACGAATTCGCCGTTGACGTAGACGGTGCGCGACATGGGCTGGCTCCTTGGGCTGTTGATCGTCCCATCGGGCAGGGCGGGCGTGCTGTCAAGCGGCACCCTATTCGCGGTTGCAGCATTGAGCGCAATAATCTAACCGGTCGAGCAACGTATCAGACACAATATTGCGAGACCGCGCCATGTCCTTCCGTATCCAGCCCCAGCCGCCCGCCCGACCCAACCGTTGCCAGCTGTTCGGCCCCGGCTCGCGCCCGGCGATCTTCGAGAAGATGGCCCGGTCCGACGCCGACGTCATCAACCTGGACCTCGAGGACAGCGTCAGTCCCGACGACAAGGCCGAGGCGCGGAAGAACATCATCCAGGCCATCGGCGATATCGACTGGGGCACCAAGCATCTGTGCGTGCGGATCAACGGGCTGGACACGCCCTACTGGTACCGCGACATCGTCGACATCCTGGAGCAGGCCGGAGACCGGATCGACCAGTTCATGATCCCCAAGGTCGGCAACGCCGCCGACATCTACGCGGTGGACGCGCTGGTCACGGCGGTCGAGGCCGCTAAGGGCCGCACCAAACCCGTCGCGCTTGAGGTCATCATCGAGACCGCGGCCGGCATCGCCCATGTCGAGGAGATCGCCGCCGCCAGCCCGCGCCTCCAGGCCATGAGCCTCGGCGCGGCGGATTTCGCGGCCTCCATGGGGATGGCGACCACCGGGATCGGCGGCACGCAGGAAAACTACTACATGCACCGCGAGGGGCAGAAATACTGGTCCGATCCGTGGCACTGGGCGCAGGCGGCGATCGTCGCGGCCTGCCGCACCCACGGGGTGCTGCCGGTGGACGGGCCCTTCGGCGATTTCAGCGATGACGAGGGGTTCCGGGCGCAGGCATTGCGGTCCGCCACGCTGGGCATGGTCGGCAAATGGGCGATCCACCCCAAGCAGGTGGCTCTGGCCAACGAGGTCTTCACCCCTTCGGACGACGCGGTGCGCGAGGCGCGCGAGATCCTCGAGGCCATGGAAGAGGCCAAGCGCACCGGGCAGGGTGCCGCCGTCTACAAGGGGCGCCTGGTCGACCTGGCGTCGATCCGGCAGGCCGAGGTCATCGTGCGCCAGTCCGAGATGATCGCGGGGTGAGCCTGTCCCTGCCGCTGGTGGCGCTGCTGGTGCCCGACTACGACGCGGGCATCGCGTTCTTCACCGCCATCGGCTTCGACCTGGTGACGGACGAGGACCAGGGCCGCAAGCGCTGGGTGGTCGTCGCTCCGCCCGGCGGCGGGGCCAGCCTGCTGCTGGCGCGCGCCGAGGGCCCGCAGACCGGGGCCATCGGCCAGCAGGCGGGCGGCCGCGTCGGCTTCTTCCTGCACAGCCGCGATTTCGACGCCGACCGCGCCGCCATCACCGCCGCCGGCGGCACCTTCGAGGAGGATCCGCGCAATGAGCCCTATGGCCGCGTCGCCGTGTTCCGCGACCCGTGGGGCAACCGGTGGGACCTGATCGCGCCGGCCTGAACGCGCCCCTCACCCGGCACCCTGCTTGACCATTCGCGCTTTGCGTTCCAATTGAAGGTCCAAGGAGAGCGCCGATGACCCATTACCTGGACTTCGAGAAATCCCTGGCCGAGATCGAGGGCAAGGCAGAAGAGCTGCGCAACATGTCCCGGCAGGAGGACAGCGCGGACATGGAGGAGCAGGCCCAGGCGCTGGACCAGAAGGCGGCCAAGCTGCTGGACGACCTCTACAAGAACCTGACGCCCTGGCGGAAATGCCAGGTGGCGCGGCACCCGGCCCGGCCGCACTGCATCGACTATATCCGCACCCTGTTCACCGAGTTCACGCCGCTGGCGGGCGACCGAAACTTCGCCGACGACCACGCCGTGATGGGCGGGCTTGCGCGACTGGACGGAAGGCCGGTGATGGTGATCGGCCACGAGAAGGGCAACGACACCAAGTCGCGGCTCGAGCGGAATTTCGGCATGGCGCGGCCCGAGGGCTATCGCAAGGCGATCCGCCTGATGGAGATGGCCGACCGCTTCGGCCTGCCGGTGGTCACCCTGATCGACACGCCCGGCGCCTATCCCGGCAAGGGCGCCGAGGAACGCGGCCAGTCCGAAGCCATCGCCCGCTCGACCCAGGCCTGCCTGGGGCTGGGCGTGCCGCTGGTCAGCGTCATCATCGGCGAGGGTGGATCGGGCGGCGCGGTCGCCTTCGCCACCGCCAACCGGATCGCGATGCTGGAACACTCGGTCTACTCGGTGATCTCGCCCGAGGGCTGCGCGTCGATCCTGTGGAAGGACGCCGACAAGATGCGCGAGGCCGCCGAAGCGCTGCGCCTGACCGCGCAGGACCTGAAGAAGCTGGGCGTCATCGACCGCATCATCTCTGAGCCACAGGGCGGCGCGCAGCGTGACCTGCGGGCGGCCGTCGAATCGGTCGGGCAGGCCATCGGCCAGATGCTGGACGAGCTGAGCGGGCTGGACCGCGACGGGCTGCGCGCCGAGCGGCGGCAGAAATACGTGAACATGGGCGACAAGGGGCTGGCGGCATGAAGGTTTACCTGAGCGGCGAAATCCACACCGACTGGCGCGAGCGGATCGAAAGCGGGGCGGACGGCCTCGGGGTCACGTTCTCGGCGCCCGTCACCGATCACGCGGCCAGCGACGATTGCGGCGTGGCCATCATGGGACCCGAGGACAAGAAGTTCTGGCACGACCGCAAGGGCGCGTCGCTGAACGCCATCCGCACCCGCATGGGGATCGAGGCGGCCGACGTGGTCGTCGTGCGGTTCGGCGACCAGTACAAGCAGTGGAACGCCGCCTTCGACGCGGGCTATGCCGCGGCGCTGGGCAAGTCGCTGATCATCCTGCACGGCCCGGACCACGCCCACGCGTTGAAAGAGGTCGACGCCGCCGCCAACGCGGTCTGCGAGACCCCCGAGCAGGTGGTCGACTGCCTGCGCTACGTTCTGACGGGCAAGCTGCCGGGCTAGGCGCGGCGGGGCGTCGTCGGGCCCCTGGCGGATCGTCGGATCGAGTATTTGAAGACCAGTGGTGCAGGGTGCGACGCGCGGCTCGGTCATCGGTGCGCCCGATTTCGACGGTCGCGGGGGCGGTCAGCCCGAATGCCTTGACCGGTGGTCGCCGGGCGCAGCACCATCGGGCGGTTCATTCTGTCCGGAGCATTTCAATGAAACGCATTCTGATCGCCGTCATGGCGTTGGCCGCCATGGCGCAGACGGTCGCCGCCCAGACCTCCAACGCCGCCCGCTACCTGGTGCGCGAACGGATCACCGAAGCCTGCGCCAGCGGGGCCGGATCCTTCGACCCGGCGGGCATCATCGAGCGGGACCTGACCGGCGACGGCCGCGCCGACCTGATCCTTTTCGACCACCATCTGTCCTGCCAGGGCGGGATCGGCCGGTCGCAATTCTGCGGCGCGGCGGCCTGTACCTACACGATCTTCGTGCGCGAAGGCGACCTGCTGCAACCGAAGCATCAGGGCCTTTCGGTCGAGAATGTGTGGGTCGATCCCGGTACGCCGCCGGTCATCAGCGCCACGGGCGCCGCCGCCAGCGGCTATGCGACATTGCAGCTCCGGTGGGACGGGTCGGGCTTCCGCTAGGGCCTGTCGCGCGGGCAGGAGAGCATCGCCGTGATCTGCCAGCCCTCCGAACCGTCGCGCAGGTGCAGGAACGTGTCCCAGGTGGCGCCGAAAAGTTCGCGCTGCTCGAGCCGGGCACCGGCGCAGCCGGGGGCGGCCGAAAGCGCCACGATCCGCGCGGCGTAGGTCGAGAAGACCTCGTTCTGGGCCAGGTGATCGAAAAACGGATAGATGCTGCCCACGACCTCGCGCTGGCCCAGCCGGCCGGAGAACGCGGCATCGGCGTGGAACAAGGATCGCATCAGGGACAGGTCCCGGCGCGCCGTGGCGTCGATGAACTGTTCGAGTGTCGCGCGCACGGCGTCTTCTGCGCCCATCCTGCCCCCGTCGGTCTGCTCGGGGTCCAGTCTTCGCCGCGCGACGGCCGCTTGGCAAGACCGGGGCGCGGCGGTGCTTGATCTGCGCGGCCCGAGCCCGTATCTGGTGCCCGACACCCGAGAGGAGCCGCCCAATGGCCGCCAAGACCAACCCGTTCCAGTTCATCCAGCAGACCCGCGCCGAGATCGCCAAGGTCGTCTGGCCGACCCGGCGCGAGGTGCTTCTGACCACCGTGATGGTGTTCATCATGGCGTCGCTGACGGCCGTGTTCTTCTTTTTCGTGGATTTCCTGATCCGCTCGGGCCTGCAGCTGCTGCTGAACAGCGTGGGCTGAGCCGCCCGCCGCGGCGGGCTTGCGTTCCGCGCCCGAGGCGGTTAGACGACCGAAAATCCCGGAATTGCTGGCGTGCACCTGATTCGAGTTGCACGCCGCTTTTTTATCCGGGCGCCCGCGCCGACACGCGGGATCAAGTGCAACGATAGATGCGAAGGCAAGGTCTCAGATGGCGAAACGCTGGTATTCCGTGAGCGTCCTGTCGAACTTCGAGAAGAAGATCGCCGAGCAGATCCGGTCGGAAGTCGCCGACAAGGGGCTCGAGGACGAGATCGACGAGGTGCTGGTGCCCACCGAAGAGGTGATCGAGATCCGGCGCGGCAAGAAGGTGACCACCGAGCGGCGGTTCATGCCCGGCTACGTGCTGGTGCACATGGAACTGGCCGACCACACCTATCACCTGATCAACTCGATCAACCGCGTGACCGGCTTCCTCGGCCCCCAGGGCCGCCCGATGCCCATGCGCGACGCCGAGGTCGAGGCGATCCTGGGCCGCGTGCAGGAAGGCGAGGACGCCCCGCGCATCGAGATCAGCTTCGAGACCGGCGAGAAGGTGAAAGTAACCGACGGCCCGTTCGAGGGCTTCGACGGCATGGTCGAGGACGTGGACGACGCCAACCAGCGCCTGAAGGTCAGCGTCTCGATCTTCGGCCGCGCCACGCCGGTCGAGCTGGAGTACACTCAGGTCTCGAAAGAGGTCTGAACAGGCCGGGTCACCCCGGCCGCGTCGACGTGGGAGCTTGCGGGCCTTGGGCGCGCGGCGAACCACGGCAAGATGCCCCGTCTGAGGGGCGATTGTAGGGTGGGGAGCATCCCCGCCGCGATTGAAAGGAGGCCACCATGGCCAAGAAGAAGGTCGGCAGCATGAAGCTGCAAGTGCCTGCGGGCAAAGCGAACCCCTCGCCCCCCGTCGGCCCCGCGTTGGGTCAGCGCGGCATCAACATCATGGAATTCTGCAAGGCGTTCAACGCCAAGACGCAGGACATGGAGCCCGGCGCGCCGTGCCCCACCGTGATCACCTACTACCAGGACAAGTCCTTCACGATGGACATCAAGACGCCGCCGGCGTCGTACTACCTGAAGAAGGCCGCCAAGATCCAGTCGGGCGCCAAGACCCCGTCGCGCGAGACTGTGGGCACCGTGACCGTCAAGCAGGTCCGCGAGATCGCCGAAGCGAAGATGAAGGATCTGAACGCGACCTCGGTCGAGGGCGCGATGAAGATCATCCTGGGCTCCGCGTCCTCCATGGGCATCGAGGTGAAGTAATGGCCAAGATCAGCAAGAAGCGCCAAGCGCAGAAGGAAGCTTTCGCCGGCAAGGAAAATCTGTCGGTGGACGAGGCCGTCAAGCTGGTGAAGGCGCACGCCACCGCCAAGTTCGACGAGACCATCGAGATCGCCATGAACCTGGGCGTCGACCCGCGCCACGCCGACCAGATGGTCCGCGGCACGGTCACCCTGCCCGCGGGCACCGGCAAGGACGTGCGCGTCGCCGTCTTCGCCCGTGGTCCCAAGGCCGAGGAAGCCCAGGCCGCTGGGGCCGACGTGGTCGGCGCCGAGGATCTGATGGAGCAGGTGCAGAACGGTCAGATCAACTTCGACCGCTGCATCGCCACCCCCGACATGATGCCCATCGTGGGCCGCCTGGGTAAGATCCTGGGCCCGCGCAACCTGATGCCGAATCCCAAGGTCGGCACGGTGACCATGGACGTCAAGGAGGCCGTCGAGGCCGCCAAGGGCGGACAGGTCCAGTTCAAGGCCGAGAAGGCCGGCGTCGTGCACGCGGGCATCGGCAAGGCGTCGTTCGACGAGTCGGCCCTGGCCGCCAACCTGCGCGCCTTCGTCGATGCCGTGGGCAAGGCCAAGCCGGCCGGCGCCAAGGGCACCTACATGAAGCAGGTCGCCCTGAGCTCGAGCATGGGTCCCGGCGTGACCGTGGACGTCGTGTCGGCCACCGGCAACGACTGATACCGATCCGACCGCTTCGCGGCGGTCGAGGAAATCAAGGGGCGCGTCCGGCACCGGGCGCGCCCCTTCTTCGTTGGCGCGCGGGGCTTGCGACATTGCGGCCCGGCGGCGGCGGGGATCAATCCGGCGGGTCGGGTGTTGGTGGGCCAAGATCCAATGAACCCGCCCGCGGGAAGCCGCGGGGCTGCCCAGAAGGAGTGCCCCATGACCGAACATCGCGCCGCCACCCTGTCCGACCTGCCCGAGAACGATCCGACCGAGGTCACGGCCGGCGACCGCAAGGTCGTGCTGGTCCGTCAGGCCAGCAGCGTCTTCGCCGTTGCCGCGACCTGCCCCCACAAGGGCGTGCCGCTGAAGATGGGCGCGGTGAAGGACGGCAAGCTGATCTGCCCCGCCCACCGCGCGATGTTCGACCTGGAAAGCGGCGACCTGCTGGCGCCCCCGGCCTGCGAGTCCATCGCCAGCTATCCGGTGCGGGTGGACGGCGAGGACGTGTATGTCACCGTCGAGCCCGATCAGCCGGAACACCCGCTGCCCGCCCATGCGGGCCGCGGCGACGACCCGCGCCGCTTCGTCATCCTGGGCTCCGGCGCCGCCGGCTGGCGCGCCGCCGAGACCCTGCGCCGCGAGGGGTTCGAGGGCACCATCAACGTGGTGACCGACGAGGGGCCCGTGCCGCTGGACCGCACGGGGTTCTCCAAGGGATACCTCAACAGCGGCGAGACGCCTGCCCTGCGCGACGAAAGCACCGTCGCCAAGCTGGGTATCGAGGTGGTGAAGGGCCGCGCGACCGGCATCACGCCGGCGCTGAAGACCGTGAACCTCGACGGGGGCGTGTCGCTGGATTATGACGCGCTGCTGATCGCCACGGGCTGCGACCCGCGCAAGCTGGACGTGCCGGGGGCCGATCTGGAAGGCATCCACATGATCCGGGGCATGGCCGATGCCGACGCGCTGCGCGAGGATATCGAGAGCCGCGCCAAGGCGGGGCCGGTGCGGGTGGCCATCGTCGGGGCGGGTTTCATCGGGCTCGAAGCCGCGACCAACCTGAACAAGCGCGACGGTGTCGAGGTCACTGTGGTCACGCCCGAGGCGCGCCCGCTGGCCAAGCTGTTCGGCGAAGCCTTCGGCGACCGGCTGCTGGCCGAGCACCGCGAGGCGGGCATCGAGATGCGGACCGGGACCAAGGTCACTGGCTTTGCCGGGTCGCGCCGGGTCGAGGCGCTCGAGACCGAGGGGGGCGACAGCATCCCGTGCGACATCGCGATCGTGGCCATCGGGGCCAAGCCGCGGACCGAGTGGCTGCCGTTCGAGACGCTCCAGGACGGCGGCATCGGCGTGGATGACAAGCTGGCCGTGGCGGGGGTCGAGGACATCTATGCCGCGGGCGACATCGCGCAGCTGCCCACGCCCTGGGGCGACGTGCGGATCGAGCACTGGCGCTTCGCGCAGGAACTGGGCGAGCTGGCGGCGCGCAACATGCTGGGGCAGGGCGCGCGCTATGAGGGCACGCCGTTCTTCTGGTCGATGCAGCAGCCGAACGGATCCTACAGCTATACCGGCCATGCCGAATCCTGGGACGACGCGCGCGGCGCGCCCGATGGCGACAGTTTCCAGGTCGAATACGTGACGGGCGGGCGCAAGGCGGCGGTGCTGGCGCTGGGCTTCGACGACGACCTGACGAAGCTGACGCTGGAGATGGCGGGCACCGGGCCGGTTGCGGACGCCTGAGCGGCGAAAACTGGCTGGGTCGGGTTGGCAATCCGGCGCGAACGGCCTAATAGGCTCCTGTCGTTCCCCCGTGCGATTCGCGCGGGGGTTCGCATTCGTCCGAGACGGTGGGTGCGCCGGGCCAGCCCGGCACGTAATTCCTGCCCGAGACGGGAAGAGACATTTTTTTATCGGCCCCGCGATCGGTGCCGGTTTGGGGATGTGACGACCCGTTCGGACCGCATGGTCGGGCTGAACAACAGTCCGGCTGAACGAGCCGGAGGGGTTGCCCTCCAAACTTGGAGTGAAACTGTGGATAGAGCCCAGAAAGAGAAAGTGGTCGAGGAACTCGGCCAGATCTTCGAAAGCTCTGGCGTCGTAGTGGTTGCCCACTACACGGGCCTCACGGTTGCCGAGATGCAGGACCTGCGCGCGCGTATGCGTGAAGCGGGCGGGTCCGTCCGCGTTGCCAAGAACAAGCTCGCCAAGATCGCCCTTGAGGGAAAGCCGAACGCTTCGTTGGCTGACCTTCTGACGGGCATGACCGTTCTGTCCTATTCCGAGGACCCCGTGGCTGCGGCCAAGGTGGCCGAGGACTACGCCAAGGATAACTCGAAATTCGAGATCCTGGGCGGTGCCATGGGCGAGAACGCGTTGGACCGCGCCGGTGTGGCGGCGGTTGCGAAGATGCCCAGCCGCGAGGAGCTTATCGCTTCCATCGTGGGCTGCATCGGCGCGCCCGCATCCAACATCGCGGGGGCCATTGGCGCGCCTGCTTCGAACATCGCAAGCATCCTGTCGACCATCGAGGAGCGGGCCGAGGCGGCCTGATCCCGTCCGGGTCTTGAACCCGGATTGCTGGAACACATCTAAACGAACGGAACCAATCAAATGGCTGATCTGAAGAAACTTGCCGAAGAGATCGTGGGTCTGACCCTTCTCGAGGCCCAGGAACTGAAAACCATCCTGAAGGATGAATACGGCATCGAGCCCGCCGCTGGCGGCGCTGTGATGATGGCCGGCCCTGCTGGCGACGCCGGTGGCGCCGCCGAAGAAGAGCAGACCGAATTCGACGTGATCCTGAAGAGCGCCGGCGCTCAGAAGATCAACGTGATCAAGGAAGTCCGCGCCATCACCGGCCTGGGCCTGAAAGAGGCCAAGGAACTGGTCGAAGCCGGCGGCAAGCCCGTCAAGGAAGGCGTCGACAAAGCCGAAGCCGAAGAGATCAAGGGCAAGCTGGAAGCAGCTGGCGCCGAGATCGAGCTCAAGTAATCGACGCGCCCGCGGCGCGGCGCAGGCCCCGGACCTGATCCGGGGCGCGTTGCCCGGGGCGCGCGCGGCCAGGGTGGCATCGGAACCTTCAGGGCTGCGATGTCGCGCAAGGGCCCGCGAAACAAACCGGCTGGTCCCGTTTTCGGGGCCAGCCTTCCGCGTCTCAGAGAGGGCCATGGTGGCCCATGACCCTCTCTCAGGTGCGGCAAGGGATCGGGCGGCGACCGGTGGGACGGTCGCCAGGTATGGATCCACTGCCCCCGTTTCGTCAGGACGCGCGGCCCCGCCCCAAGGGTCGTGCCGCCCACGAAAAGCAAAGGTGATACCCCCATGGCGTCCAGCTACCTTGGCCAGAAGCGGCTTCGTAAATATTACGGCAAGATCCGGGAAGTCCTGGAAATGCCGAACCTCATCGAGGTTCAGAAATCCAGCTATGATCTCTTCCTGAAGTCGGGCGACCAGCTCGAGCCGATGGACGGCGAAGGCATCAAGGGCGTGTTCCAGTCGGTCTTTCCGATCAAGGACTTCAACGAGACCGCCGTCCTGGAATTCGTCAAGTACGAGCTGGAAAAGCCGAAATACGACGTCGAGGAATGTCAGCAGCGCGACATGACCTACAGCGCGCCGCTGAAGGTGACCCTGCGCCTGATCGTGTTCGATGTGGACGAGGATACCGGCGCCAAGTCCGTCAAGGACATCAAGGAGCAGGACGTGTTCATGGGCGACATGCCCCTGATGACGCCGAACGGTACCTTCGTGGTGAACGGGACCGAGCGCGTCATCGTGTCGCAGATGCACCGCTCGCCCGGCGTCTTCTTCGACCACGACAAGGGCAAGACACACAGCTCGGGCAAGCTGCTGTTCGCCTGCCGCATCATTCCCTATCGCGGCTCGTGGCTGGACTTCGAGTTCGACGCCAAGGATCTTGTCTATGCGCGCATCGACCGTCGCCGCAAACTGCCGGTGACGACGCTTCTTTATGCCCTGGGGCTCGACCAGGAAGCGATCATGGACGCGTATTACGATACCGTCGACTTCAAGCTCGAGAAGAACAAGGGCTGGGTGACCAAGTTCTTCCCCGAGCGCGTGCGCGGCACGCGTCCCGCTTATGACCTGGTCGACGCCAAGTCGGGCGAAGTGATCGCCGAGGCGGGCAAGAAGGTGACCCCGCGCGCCGTGAAGAAGCTGATCGACGAAGGCGAAGTGACCCAGCTTCTGCTGCCGTTCGACCAGATCGTCGGCCGCTTCGTCGCCCGCGACATCATCAACGAGGAAACCGGCGCGATCTACGTCGAGGCGGGTGACGAGCTCACCTGGGAAACCGACAAGGACGGCGCCGTCACCGGTGGCACCCTGCACGAGCTGATCGAGGCCGGCATCACCGACATCCCGGTGCTGGACATCGACAACGTCACGGTCGGCCCGTACATGCGCAACACCATGGCACAGGACAAGAACCTGAACCGTGACACGGCGCTGATGGACATCTACCGCGTCATGCGCCCGGGCGAGCCGCCCACCGTCGAGGCCGCCAGCACCCTGTTCGACACCCTGTTCTTCGACGCCGAGCGCTATGACCTCAGCGCCGTGGGCCGGGTGAAGATGAACATGCGCCTGAACCTCGACGCCGAGGACACGCAGCGCACCCTGCGCCGCGAAGACATCGTCGCCTGCATCAAGGCTCTGGTGGACCTGCGCGACGGCCGCGGCGACATCGACGACATCGACCACCTGGGCAACCGCCGGGTGCGCTCGGTCGGCGAGCTGATGGAGAACCAGTACCGCGTCGGCCTGCTGCGCATGGAACGCGCCATCAAGGAGCGCATGTCGTCGGTCGAGATCGATACGGTCATGCCGCAGGACCTGATCAACGCGAAGCCCGCGGCCGCCGCCGTGCGCGAGTTCTTCGGCTCGTCGCAGCTGTCGCAGTTCATGGACCAGACCAACCCGCTGTCGGAAGTCACCCACAAGCGCCGCCTGTCGGCCCTTGGACCGGGCGGCCTGACCCGCGAGCGTGCCGGCTTCGAGGTGCGCGACGTGCACCCGACCCACTATGGCCGGATGTGCCCGATCGAGACGCCGGAAGGCCCGAACATCGGCCTGATCAACTCGCTGGCGACCTTCGCCCGGGTGAACAAGTACGGCTTCATCGAGACGCCCTATCGCGTGGTGAAGGACGGGCAGGTGACCGACGAGGTTCACTACATGTCCGCCACCGAGGAAATGCGTCACACCGTGGCGCAGGCTAACGCGACGCTGGATGACGCCGGCAAGTTCGTGAACGAGATGGTGAACACCCGCCAGTCGGGCGACTACACGCTGGCCCCGGTCGAGAATGTCGACCTGATCGACGTGTCGCCCAAGCAGCTGGTCTCGGTCGCCGCCTCGCTGATCCCGTTCCTTGAAAACGACGACGCCAACCGCGCCCTGATGGGGTCGAACATGCAGCGCCAGGCGGTTCCGCTTCTGCGGGCCGAGGCGCCGCTGGTCGGCACCGGGATCGAGGAAATCGTCGCCCGCGACTCGGGTGCCGCGATCATGGCGCGGCGCGGCGGGGTCATCGACCAGGTCGATGCCCAGCGTATCGTGATTCGGGCCACCGAGGACCTGGAACTGGGCGACGCCGGTGTGGATATCTACCGCCTGCGCAAGTTCCAGCGGTCGAACCAGAACACCTGCATCAACCAGCGTCCGCTGGTGAAGGTGGGCGACAGCGTCGGCAAGGGCGAAGTTATCGCCGACGGTCCGTCGACCGACCTGGGCGAGCTGGCCCTGGGCAAGAACGTGGTCGTCGCGTTTATGCCGTGGAACGGCTATAACTATGAGGATTCCATCCTGATTTCCGAGCGGATCACCCGCGACGACGTCTTCACCTCGATCCATATCGAGGAGTTCGAGGTCGCCGCCCGTGACACCAAGCTGGGACCGGAAGAGATCACCCGCGACATCCCGAACGTGGGCGAAGAGGCGCTGCGCAACCTCGACGAGGCTGGCATCGTCTATATCGGCGCCGAGGTCGGGCCTGCGGATATCCTTGTGGGTAAGATCACGCCCAAGGGCGAAAGCCCGATGACGCCCGAGGAGAAACTCCTGCGCGCCATCTTCGGCGAAAAGGCCAGCGACGTGCGCGATACCTCGCTGCGTCTGCCGCCGGGTGACTACGGCACGGTCGTGGAAGTGCGCGTCTTCAACCGCCACGGCGTGGAGAAGGACGAGCGGGCCCTGCAGATCGAGCGGGAAGAGATCGATCGCCTGTCGCGCGACCGCGACGACGAACTGGCGATTCTCGACCGCAACATCTATGCCCGCCTGCGCGAGCTGATCCTGGGCAAGACCGCCGTGAAGGGCCCCAAGGGCGTCAAGGCGAACACCAAGATCGACGAGGCGCTTCTGGATGACCAGCTGAGCCGCGGCCAGTGGTGGCAGCTCGCCCTCGAGGACGAGGACGACGCCAAGATCATGGAAGCCCTGAACGAGCAGTACGAGGCGCAGAAGCGCGCGCTCGACGCGCGTTTCGAGGACAAGGTCGAGAAGGTGCGTCGTGGCGACGACCTGCCGCCGGGCGTGATGAAGATGGTCAAGGTCTTCGTCGCGGTGAAGCGCAAGCTTCAGCCGGGCGACAAGATGGCCGGCCGTCATGGCAACAAGGGCGTGATCTCGAAGGTGGTGCCGATGGAGGACATGCCGTTCCTCGCCGATGGCACGCCGGTCGACTTCGTCCTGAACCCGCTGGGCGTGCCGTCGCGCATGAACGTCGGTCAGATCCTCGAAACCCACATGGGCTGGGCCGCGCGCGGTCTGGGTCTGAAGGTGGACGAGGCGCTGGACGATTATCGCCGCAACGGTGACATGACCCCGGTGCGCGACGCGATGAAGATCGCCTATGGCGACGACGTCTTCGCCGAGGGCATCGAGGGCGCCGAAGATGACGCGCTGCTGGAAATGGCCGGCAACGTCACCCGCGGTGTTCCGATCGCCACGCCGGTCTTCGACGGCGCGAAAGAGGCCGATGTGAACGACAGCCTGGCGCGTGCCGGCTTCGACACCTCGGGCCAGTCGCTGCTGTTCGACGGCCGCACGGGCGAGGCGTTCAGCCGGAAGGTGACGGTGGGGATCAAGTACCTGCTGAAGCTGCACCACCTGGTGGACGACAAGATCCACGCGCGGTCGACCGGACCCTACAGTCTGGTCACCCAACAGCCGCTGGGCGGCAAGGCCCAGTTCGGCGGTCAGCGCTTCGGCGAGATGGAGGTCTGGGCGCTGGAAGCCTACGGCGCGGCCTACACCCTGCAGGAGATGCTGACGGTGAAATCCGACGACGTGGCGGGCCGGACCAAGGTCTACGAGAGCATCGTCAAGGGCGAGGACAACTTCGAGGCGGGCGTCCCCGAGAGCTTCAACGTTCTCGTGAAGGAAGTCCGCGGCCTCGGCCTGAACATGGAACTCCTGGATGCCGAGGACGAGGAGGAAGACGCGGAGTGATCCGCGGCGGGGGCGATCCTTTCCCCAAGGATCGTCCCTCACTCCCCTCTCTGACGCACCCTAACTCTTAGGACAGAATATGAACCAGGAACTGACCACCAACCCGTTCTCGCCCATGGCGGCGCCGAAAAGCTTCGACGAAATCAAGGTATCGCTGGCGAGCCCCGAGCGGATCCTCAGCTGGTCCTTCGGCGAGATCAAGAAGCCCGAGACGATCAACTACCGCACGTTCAAGCCCGAGCGTGACGGCCTGTTCTGCGCGCGCATCTTCGGACCGATCAAGGATTACGAGTGCCTGTGCGGCAAGTACAAGCGCATGAAGTATCGCGGCGTCGTCTGCGAAAAATGCGGCGTCGAGGTGACGCTGCAGAAGGTCCGTCGCGAGCGCATGGGCCACATCGAGCTGGCCGCGCCCTGCGCCCACATCTGGTTCCTCAAGTCGCTGCCTTCGCGTATCGGCCTGATGCTGGACATGACCCTGCGCGACCTCGAGCGGGTTCTCTACTTCGAGAACTACGTGGTGATCGAGCCGGGCCTGACGGATCTCACCTACGGTCAGATGCTGACCGAGGAAGAGTTCATGGACGCCCAGGACCAGTACGGCATGGACGCCTTCACCGCCAATATCGGCGCCGAGGCCATCCGCGAGATGCTGGCGATGATCGACCTCGAGGCCGAGGCCGAGCGCCTGCGCGAGGAGCTGAAGGAAGCCACCGGCGAACTGAAGCCCAAGAAAATCATCAAGCGCCTGAAGATCGTCGAGAACTTCATCGAATCCGGCAACCGCCCGGAATGGATGGTGCTGACCGTCGTTCCCGTCATCCCGCCCGAGCTGCGCCCGCTGGTTCCGCTGGACGGTGGCCGCTTCGCGACCTCGGACCTGAACGACCTGTATCGCCGCGTCATCAACCGCAACAACCGCCTGAAGCGCCTGATCGAGCTGCGCGCGCCTGACATCATCATCCGCAACGAAAAGCGGATGCTGCAGGAATCCGTCGACGCCCTGTTCGACAACGGCCGCCGCGGCCGCGTCATCACCGGCGCCAACAAGCGCCCGCTGAAGTCGCTGTCGGACATGCTGAAGGGCAAGCAGGGCCGGTTCCGCCAGAACCTGCTGGGCAAGCGCGTCGACTTCTCGGGCCGTTCGGTCATCGTGACCGGCCCCGAGCTGAAGCTGCACCAGTGCGGGCTGCCGAAGAAGATGGCGCTCGAACTGTTCAAGCCGTTCATCTACTCGCGGCTCGAGGCGAAGGGCCTGTCGTCGACCGTGAAGCAGGCGAAGAAGCTGGTCGAGAAAGAGCGCCCCGAGGTCTGGGACATCCTCGACGAGGTCATCCGCGAGCACCCGGTCATGCTGAACCGGGCACCGACCCTGCACCGCCTGGGCATCCAGGCGTTCGAGCCGGTGCTGATCGAAGGCAAGGCGATCCAGCTTCACCCGCTGGTCTGCTCGGCCTTCAACGCCGACTTCGACGGCGACCAGATGGCCGTGCACGTCCCGCTGTCGCTGGAAGCCCAGCTGGAAGCGCGCGTCCTGATGATGTCGACCAACAACGTGCTGTCGCCCGCCAACGGCGCGCCCATCATCGTGCCGTCGCAGGACATGATCCTGGGCCTGTACTACATCACGATGCAGCGCGAGGGCATGAAGGGCGAGGGCATGATCTTCTCGAACGTGGACGAGGTGCAGCACGCCCTCGACGCGGGCGAGGTGCACCTGCACGCCAAGATCCAGGCGCGGCTGCCGCAGATCGACGACGAGGGCAACGAGGTGATGGTGCGGTTCGAAACCACGCCGGGCCGCGTGCGCCTGGGCGCGCTTCTGCCGCTGAACGCCAAGGCGCCCTTCGACCTGGTCAACCGTCTGCTGCGCAAGAAGGAAGTGCAGCAGGTCATCGACACCGTCTACCGCTACTGCGGCCAGAAGGAGTCGGTCATCTTCTGCGACCAGATCATGACCATGGGCTTCCGCGAGGCGTTCAAGGCCGGCATCAGCTTCGGCAAGGACGACATGGTCATTCCTGAAACGAAGTGGCCGATCGTGGAAGAAACCCGCGAGCAGGTGAAGGACTTCGAACAGCAGTACATGGACGGCCTGATCACCCAGGGTGAGAAGTACAACAAGGTCGTCGATGCGTGGTCGAAGTGTAACGACAAGGTCACCGAGGCGATGATGTCGACCATCTCGACTCCCGGCACCGACGAGAACGGCGCCGAGAACGAGCCGAACTCGGTCTACATGATGGCCCACTCGGGCGCCCGTGGCTCGGTCACCCAGATGAAGCAGCTGGGCGGCATGCGTGGCCTCATGGCCAAGCCGTCGGGCGAGATCATCGAGACGCCGATCATCTCGAACTTCAAGGAAGGCCTGACCGTGCTCGAGTACTTCAACTCGACCCACGGTGCGCGGAAGGGTCTGTCGGACACCGCCCTGAAGACGGCGAACTCGGGTTACCTGACCCGTCGTCTGGTGGACGTGGCGCAGGACTGCATCGTTCGCATGCATGATTGCGGCACCGACCGGGCCGTGACCGCGCGGGCCGCCGTCAACGACGGCGAGATCGTCGCGTCGCTGGGCGAGCGTGTGCTGGGCCGTGTCGCGGCCGAGGACCTGGTCAGGCCGGCCACCGACGAGGTGATCGTCGCCGAGGGCGAGCTGATCGACGAGCGCAAGGCCGACATGGTCGAGGCCAGCGGCCTGGCCGAGGCGCGCATCCGCTCGCCGCTGACCTGCGAGGCCGAGGAAGGCGTCTGCGCCATGTGCTACGGTCGTGACCTGGCGCGCGGTACGATGGTGAACCAGGGCGAAGCCGTGGGCATCATCGCGGCGCAGTCCATCGGCGAGCCGGGCACCCAGCTGACCATGCGGACGTTCCACATCGGCGGCGTGGCACAGGGTGGCCAGCAATCCTTCCAGGAAGCTGGCCAGGAGGGCGTGGCCGAGTACCGCAACGCCCAGACCCTGAAGAACGACGCCGGGCAGGTGATCGTCATGGGCCGCAACATGACCCTTGCGATCATCGACGAGAACGGCGTCGAGCGTGCGACCTACAAGCTGGGCTACGGCACAACGATGCATGTCGAGGACGGCGCCAAGATCAGCCGTGGCGACAGGCTGTTCGAGTGGGACCCCTACACCCTGCCGATCATCGCCGAGAAGGCGGGCACCGCGCGCTTCGTCGACCTTGTCACCGGCATCTCGGTGCGGGACGAGACCGACGACGCCACCGGCATGACCCAGAAGATCGTCAGCGACTGGCGGTCGGTGCCGAAAGGCGGTGACCTGAAGCCCGAGATCCTGATCGTGGGCGAAGACGGCGAGCCGGTGCGCAACGACCAGGGCAACCCGGTCACGTACCCGATGTCGGTGGACGCCATCCTGTCCGTCGAGGAAGGGTCCGAGATCAAGGCCGGTGACGTGGTCGCGCGTATTCCGCGTGAAGGCGCCAAGACCAAGGACATCACCGGTGGTCTGCCGCGTGTGGCCGAACTGTTCGAAGCGCGTCGTCCGAAGGATCACGCCATCATCGCCGAGGCGGATGGCTACGTGAAATTCGGCCGCGACTACAAGAACAAGCGCCGTATCGCCATCGTCCCGGCCGAGGACGACGCCGAGCCGATCGAGTACATGGTGCCCAAGGGCAAGCACATCCCGGTGCAGGAAGGCGACTTCGTGCAGAAGGGCGACTACATCATGGATGGCAACCCCGCCCCCCATGACATCCTGTCGATCCTGGGTGTGGAAGCTCTGGCCGATTACATGATCGACGAGGTGCAGGACGTCTATCGACTGCAGGGTGTGAAGATCAACGACAAGCACATCGAGGTGATCGTTCGCCAGATGCTGCAGAAGTGGGAGATCCAGGACTCGGGCGAGACGACGCTTCTGAAGGGCGAGCACGTGGACAAGGCCGAGTTCGACGAGGCCAACGAGAAGGCTCTCAAGAAGGGCGGCCGTCCGGCACAGGGCGAACCGATCCTGCTGGGCATCACCAAGGCGTCGCTGCAGACCCGCAGCTTCATCTCGGCGGCGTCCTTCCAGGAAACCACCCGCGTGCTGACCGAAGCCTCGGTGCAGGGCAAGCGCGACAAGCTGGTGGGCCTGAAAGAGAACGTCATCGTCGGTCGCCTGATCCCGGCCGGCACCGGCGGGGCCACCCAGCGCGTGCGCCGCATCGCGGCCGAGCGCGACCTGAAGGTGCTGAAAGCCGCCCGGGCCGAGGCCGAAGCGGCCGCCGCCCTGGCTGCGCCCGAGGAAGAGGTGATGGGCGAGCAGCCCATGGACGTGGGCCTGATGGACACGCCCGAGAGCCGCGACGAATAAGCGCGCGGCCCTTCACAGGACGGATCAAGGCGCCCCCTCGCGGGGCGCCTTTTTCTTTGCGGAAACCGACGGATAGCGCGCCGGTCAGGCCAAATTCCCGGCGAATTCCCGATTCCGGTCGGAACGCCCGTTGAAATCGGGTTTGCCCAACCGCCGATCTGCCGCACTTTTATCTAATTGTGAGGAAAAACCGTACCGACCCAAAAAGGGGATAAGGCCATGTCGAACAAGGAATATCGCAAACCGGGATTGGGGCTCGCGCTTCTGCCCATTGTCCTGACGCTCGCCATCCTGATGCTTCAGCTGTTCTACTTCGGCAATTTCGTGCCGCATATTCCGCTGGCCATCGGCATCGCCATCACCGGCCTCGTGGCGCTGTATCTCGGGCATGACTGGGACAGCATCGAGGACGGGCTGTTCCACGTGGTCAAGATTTCCCTGCCTTCGGTATCGGTACTGATCGTTGTCGGGATGATCATCGGGGTCTGGATCGCCTCGGGTACCGTGCCCACGCTGATCTACTACGGCCTGCTGGTGCTGAACCCGTCGATATTCCTCGCCGCCGCGATGATCCTGTGCGCGATCGTTTCGGTCAGCCTCGGCACGTCGTGGGGTACGGTCGGAACCGTGGGCCTGGCACTCATGGGCATCGGCGCCGGTTTCGAGGTGCCCGCCTACTGGACTGCCGGCGCAGTGGTTTCGGGCGCGTTCTTCGGCGACAAGATCTCGCCCCTGTCTGACACGACGAACCTGGCCCCTGCGGTCACCGGGACGAACGTCTTCGACCACATCCGCAACATGATGCCCACGACTGTCCCCGCGATGCTGATCGCGCTGGGGGTCTACATCTTCGCCGGCTACACGCTGATCGACCCGGCCGGTGGATCGTTCGAGCAGATCAACGCCATCACCAGCGGCCTGGACGAGGCCTTCTGGATCTCGCCCTGGCTTCTGGTGCCCGCGCTTCTGGTCATCGCCCTTGCCGTGACCAAGAACCCGCCGATCCCGTCGCTGTTCGCAGGTGTCCTGGCGGGTGGCCTCATGGCGATCATGTTTCAGGGCGAGGGGCTGAAGTCGGTGTTTGCCTATGCCAACTCGGGCTTCTCGATCGAAACGGGCGTGAGCGAGATCGACAACCTGTTGAACCGGGGAGGGGTCCAGTCGATGATGTGGACCATCTCGCTGATCCTGCTGGCGCTCGGCTTCGGCGGAGCGCTGGAGCGGACCCGCTGCCTGGAAGCCGTGATCGACAAGATCATCGCCAGCGTGAAGTCCTTTGCCGGCATCCAGACCTCGGCGACTTTGACCGCGGCGGCCACCAATGTTGTGGCGGGCGACCCCTACCTGTCGATCGCGCTGCCGGGGCGGATGTACTGCCCGGTCTATCGCGGGATGGGGTATTCCACGCTGAACCTGTCGCGCGGCATCGAGGAGGGCGGTACGCTGATCTCGCCGCTGATCCCGTGGAACGCGGGCGGCGCCTTCGTGATCTCGGCCCTGGGGCTCGGGATCATGGGCGGCGATCTTGAGAACCTGCTCTATATCCCGCTGGCCATCGCCTGCTGGGCCTCGCCGGTGATCGGCATCTTCTACGCCTGGACCGGTCTCTTCTCGCCCAAGGCATCTGACGAAGAGAAGCAGAAGTGGAAATCGGACGGCGAGGACATCGCCGACCTCCAGACGGCCTGACCGTTTCGACCGGGGCGGCCCCTTGCGCGCCGCCCCGGTCCCGCTGTCCGGCGGCCTTTTACCCTCCGGTAAGGGGCGCTGTTGACACCCGACGACTCGGGTTCTATACGGCCCCGAACTGAGCGTCCGGGCGATGCCCTGCCAGTTGTGAAATCGAAGGACGTGGTCACGATCCGGGCCCTGGCGCCCCGATCCTCTGAGACCCAACCGCAAGGGCCCGCGCCCGTTGCGGTGATTGCGTTTTGCGGACGCGCAAGGCGTAGCGAAGAAGATGAACCGGGGTGCGCGCGCCCCATGAGAATTAGATGTTGCAACACCGAGGAAAGTCACCGGAATGCCAACGATCCAACAGCTGATCCGCAAGCCGCGGCAGCCGAAAGTCAAACGCTCCAAGTCGCTGCACCTGGAAGGCTGCCCCCAGAAGCGCGGCGTCTGCACCCGCGTTTACACCACCACGCCGAAGAAGCCGAACTCGGCCATGCGGAAGGTCGCCAAGGTGCGCCTGACCAATGGTTACGAGGTCATCAGCTACATCCCCGGCGAATCGCACAACCTGCAAGAGCACTCGGTGGTGCTGATCCGTGGCGGTCGTGTGAAGGACCTTCCCGGTGTTCGCTACCACATCCTGCGCGGCGTGCTGGACACGCAAGGTGTCAAAGACCGCAAGCAGCGCCGCTCGAAATACGGCGCGAAGCGTCCGAAGTAAGAGGATTAACAGATGTCCCGTCGTCACGCCGCCGAGAAGCGCGAGATCCTGCCCGACGCCAAGTTCGGCGATAAGGTGATCACCAAGTTCATGAACAACCTGATGGTTGACGGTAAGAAGTCCGTCGCCGAACGCATCGTCTACAACGCGTTCGATCGGGTCGAAGGCAAGCTCAAGAAGTCGCCCGTCGAGGTCTTCCACGAGAGCCTGGACAACATCAAACCGTCGGTCGAGGTCCGCTCGCGCCGCGTGGGTGGTGCGACCTACCAGGTGCCCGTCGAAGTGCGCCCCGAGCGCCGCGAAGCCCTGGCGATCCGCTGGCTGATCAACGCCTGCCGCGCCCGCAACGAGAACACCATGGAAGAGCGTCTGGCCGGTGAGCTGGTCGATGCCGTCAACGGTCGTGGCTCGGCGGTGAAGAAGCGCGAAGACACCCACAAGATGGCCGACGCCAACAAGGCGTTCAGCCACTACCGCTGGTAAGACCGGCGGGTTTTCCCGCCGTCGCCGGCGGACCACCGTACCAAAGCAAGGACTGCTCCTATGCCCCGCGATTATTCGCTCGCCCGTTACCGCAACTTCGGCATCATGGCCCACATCGATGCCGGCAAGACCACCTGCACCGAGCGCATCCTGTTCTACACCGGCAAGTCCCACAAGATCGGCGAAGTCCATGACGGCGCCGCCACGATGGACTGGATGGAGCAGGAGCAGGAACGCGGGATCACCATCACCTCGGCCGCGACGACCACTTTCTGGTTCCGCACCGAGGACGGCAAGACCACGACCGGCATCTACGGCGACACGCCCGAGGAAGCCGGCTTCCGCTTCAACATCATCGACACCCCCGGCCACGTGGACTTCACCATCGAGGTCGAGCGTTCGCTGGCCGTGCTGGACGGCGCCGTCGCCGTGCTGGACGCCAACGCCGGCGTCGAGCCGCAGACCGAGACCGTGTGGCGCCAGGCCGACCGCTACAAGGTGCCGCGCATCGTGTTCGTCAACAAGATGGACAAGATCGGCGCCGACTTCTTCAACTGCGTCCAGATGATCAAGGACCGCACCGGTGCCACCCCCGCGCCGATCCAGATGCCCATCGGGGCCGAGGATCAGCTGGAAGGCATCGTCGACCTGGTCACCATGAAGGAGTGGGTCTGGAAGGGTGAAGACCTGGGCGCCAGCTGGGTCGTGCAGGACGTGCGCGACGAGCTGAAGGATCGTGCCGAGGAGATGCGCCAGGAGCTCATCGAGATCGCCGTCGAAATGGACGACGACGCGATGGAGAAGTACCTGGAAGGCGAAGAGCCCGATCTGCCGACCCTGCGGTCGCTGATCCGCAAGGGCACGCTGTCCATGTCCTTCGTGCCCGTGCTGGCCGGCTCGGCGTTCAAGAACAAGGGCGTGCAGCCCCTGCTGAACGCGGTGATCGACTACCTGCCCGGTCCGCTCGACGTGCCCGCCTACATGGGCTTCTCGCCCGATGACGAGACCGAGACCCGCAACATCGCCCGGCACGCCGACGATGATGAGCCGTTCTCGGCGCTGGCGTTCAAGATCATGAACGACCCGTTCGTGGGCTCGCTGACCTTCACCCGCATCTACTCGGGTCACCTGTCCAAGGGCGACTCGGTCATGAACTCGACCAAGGGCAAGAAAGAGCGCATCGGTCGTATGATGATGATGCACTCGAACAACCGCGAGGAAATCGAGAACGCCTATGCGGGCGACATCATCGCGCTGGCCGGCCTGAAGGAAACGACCACCGGCGACACGCTGTGCGACAGCCAGAAGCAGGTGGTTCTGGAAACCATGACCTTCCCCGATCCGGTCATCGAGATCGCGGTCGAGCCCAAGACCAAGGCTGACCAGGAGAAGATGTCCGCGGGCCTGCAGCGTCTGGCGGCCGAGGATCCGTCCTTCCGCGTCGAGACCGACCTGGAGTCGGGCCAGACCATCATGAAAGGCATGGGCGAACTTCACCTGGACATCCTGGTCGACCGCCTGAAGCGCGAGTTCAAGGTCGAGGCCAACATCGGTGCGCCGCAGGTGGCCTATCGTGAAACCGTGTCGAAGGAAGCCGAGCACACCTACACCCACAAGAAGCAGTCGGGTGGTTCGGGGCAGTTCGCCGAGGTGAAGATGATCATCACCCCGACCGAGCCGGGCGAAGGCTTCTCGTTCGAAAGCCGCATCGTCGGCGGCGCGGTGCCGAAGGAATACATCCCCGGCGTCGAGAAGGGCGTGAAGTCGGTCATGGACTCCGGTCCGCTGGCGGGCTTCCCGGTCATCGACTTCAAGGTCGCGCTGATCGACGGCAAGTTCCACGACGTGGACTCGTCGGTCCTGGCCTTCGAGATCGCATCGCGTCAGTGGATGCGCGAGGCCATGAAGAAGGCCGGCGCCAAGCTGCTCGAGCCGATCATGAAGGTCGAGGTCGTGACCCCTGAGGAATATACCGGCAACATCATCGGTGACCTGACCTCGCGTCGGGGTCAGGTGCAGGGCCAGGAGACGCGCGGCAACGCGATCGTCATCAACGCCTTCGTGCCGCTGGCCAACATGTTCGGCTACATCAACAACCTGCGTTCGATGTCGTCGGGCCGCGCCCAGTTCACCATGCTCTTCGATCACTACGAGCCCGTTCCGCAGAACATCTCGGAAGAGATCCAGAGCAAGTACGCATAAGCGGGGCGGCGGGGTGAACCCCGCCCTACCCAACCACCGTAGGGCGGGGGACGACCCCGCCACCCACCAGACGAAAAGAAGGAGCCCACGCAATGGCGAAGGCAAAGTTCGAACGCAACAAACCGCACGTGAACATCGGGACCATCGGTCACGTGGACCACGGCAAGACGACGCTGACCGCGGCGATCACCAAGTATTTCGGCGACTTCCGCGCCTACGACCAGATCGACGGCGCGCCCGAGGAGAAGGCCCGCGGCATCACGATCTCGACCGCGCACGTGGAGTACGAGACCGAGGCCCGCCACTATGCCCACGTGGACTGCCCCGGCCACGCCGACTACGTGAAGAACATGATCACCGGCGCCGCGCAGATGGACGGCGCGATCCTGGTGGTGAACGCCGCCGACGGCCCCATGCCGCAGACGCGCGAGCACATCCTGCTGGGCCGCCAGGTCGGCATCCCCGCGATCGTGGTCTACATGAACAAGGTCGACCAGGTGGATGACGAGGAGCTGCTGGAGCTCGTCGAGATGGAAATCCGCGAGCTGCTGTCCTCCTACGAGTATCCCGGCGACGACATCCCGGTCATCCCGGGCTCGGCCCTGGCCGCGATGAACGGCGAGAACCCCGAGAT
>NZ_FOCM01000007.1 GCF_900110115.1 Palleronia pelagia
GCGTGGTTGGTCTGGTAGAGCGGCGCGTCGAGGAAGCGATCCGCCAGCGCAGCGGGCGCGATGTCGCCCGAGATCAGCAGCTCGACGTGATCGCGACGCTCGATGGTCCGCGTAAAGGCCGGGCGATCCGCCGGATCGGTCCCGTGCTGGTGGTTGGTGGCGATAGCGGGCCCCATCTCGCGCAGACCGCCGCCGGGGTAAAGCTCCACCGACGATACCCGCCCCGAGGCGTCCGCCAGAACGAGGTTGTAGGCCATGTGCGAGGGCAGCCTCTCCAATCGCCGCAGGGCCTCGCCCACCGTATCGCAGGTTTCGAGCAGGTACCGAACGATATGCGTGATCCCGAAGCCGCGCCCGGTGGTGCCGCGGCCGCCATAGGCTAGCGCGATGCACAGCCCCGCATCGTTGATTCCGTCCGACAGGCCCCACAGGAATTCGACCATGCCGACCACGGGCCGGCACCAGTCGCTGCGCAGCATCAACCCTTCGTTCAGGTCGGGCGACAGATCGTAGTTGCGCACCAGGCGCACCTCGCCCGCCCGCGACTGCGCCGCCAGCGTGCACCCGCCCAGATAGGCAGGCGGGCACCAGCCCGACAGGAACCGCGCCGCCCGGTCGCCGCCGCCGGCCAAGTCGGCAAGCCGCGCGTGGGTCTCGACCAACTCGGGCATGTACCGCCCGAGCGCCGCCTCGCAGGCCGCGCGGTCGGGGCCGTCATCGCCACCCCGGCCGGTGAACCAGGCCTCGTAGGCCGGCCACGACCAGTCCCAGCGTTCTTTCCACTTCGCGCCCGGCGTGGCCTCGGCCACTGCTTCGAAGGTCAGTGAACCGCTCATGCCCGCTCCTCCGGGTCCAGCGACAGGAAAAAGCGCACCATTTCCGCCGAGGCATCTGGTCCGGACGGCGCGGTGTGGCTGCCCTCGGCAGATCCGCCCGACCAGGCGTGGCCGAGCCCGGGGATGGTCCACTGCTCGGCCAGCAGCCGTCCCGAAGGATCGCGATGGACCGTCACTTCGGCGCCGTCATGGGGCGCATCGCTCTGGATGCTGGCCGCGCGACCGAGGGCCGAGGCCATCACCGCGTCGCCGTTCGCGGGCGCGACGGTCGTGTCGGACAGCCCGTGGAACACGATGGTCCGCGCCGGGATCTCGGCCAGGGGGACGGCGGGCGTCGGCTGGCCCTGCATCGCGGCGAAGGCACCGGCGACATCGGACGCCGATCCCGGCGCCAGGCCGGAATGCACACCGACGGCTGCGAAGACCTCGGGGAAGGCACGGCCCAGGATCGCCGCCATCGCGCCCCCCGCCGACAGACCGGTGGCGAAGATCCGACCCGCCGGCACGTTCAGCTCGGCCGCGATCTGGCCGGCCATCTCGGCCAGCAGGGCCGGCTCGCCCCCGGCGCGGGTCTGGTCCTCGGACCGGAACCAGTTCCAGCAGGCCATCTGGTTCGCGGCCCGCGTCTGCTCGGGATAGACGACGACCAGGTTGTGCCGCTCGGCCAGCAGGTTCATGCGCGTGCCGGACGCGAAATCCTCGGCGGTCTGGGTGCAGCCATGCAGCATCATCACCAGGCCTTGCACCGGCTCGTCGCGCGGCGACGGCACAAACAGGCGATAGTCGCGGGCCCCGTGGGCCCCGGCGTGGTGCCGCGTCTCCCACGAAGCGCCGGTGGGCACCTCCGGCGCGCGGACGGGGGCCTGCCCGAAGGACCGCGCGACCCGCTTGCCGTTGAAGAGCGAGTCGATGGTCTGTCCCAGCGGGCGACGCACCCTGGGCGAAGGTTGAGGGGCCGCACCGCCCAGGGCCGCCTGGATCGTGGCGGTGGCCCCGGCGGGGTTTCCGGCGCGCGTCTGCTCGAGCGCCCGGCCCATGGCCGTCGCGAATTGATCGTTCATGTTGTTGGTCCTTGGTCGTCTGTCAGGTGATGCGGTCCGCGAGGGCCGCCTTGATATCACGGGACGCTTGCAGCGCGCCCAGCACGTGGATCGAGCCGATGGTGGCCCGGGCAAGCTCGACCGGCACGTCGTCGGCAATCCGCGCCAGCCCCACCACCCGGATATCGAGCATCTCACCCCGGTCCCGCGCCGCCTCCAGGTCGGCCCGCGTCAGATCCAGCAGGCCCAGCTCCAGCGTATTGCGCCGGATGGACTGGCTGACCTGCTCCTGCTCGGTGGACAGCTGGTTGCGGATCGCGGTGCGAATGAAATCGGTCCGGTTCGAGTAGAACCCGTCGCGCACGAGCAGATCGATGCGCCCCAGGTCCACGTGGCTGAGGTTGATCGTGATTTTTTCGCTGTCGGCCGGCTTGAGCTGGTGAACCTTGGGCATTTGAATCTCCATCCACTTGGATGGTATTTAGATGGCTACGGGCTGGTTAACAAGGGGTGCCTCGCCGACACCCGCGGATTGGCACCACGAAAGAAACGCGAACGGCATCGCGCCGCCGGCTCCAAGATGAAATCGGGGAGCCGAAGCTAAGCGTTTGCAGAAGATCGTTGACGCACCCTCGGCATCCACGGCTTCTCAAAGGTGTCTCGCGCCGGGATGCGGGAGTATGGGTGCTAAAGGCCGTGCCTCTGGGATCACATCAAAGCAAGAAATCCGCCGGGCTGAACGCGTATTGGCCCGCCTCGATGACCAGATCAGCTGTACCGTCACCGTCAACATCGCCGTAGATCGTCCCGGCCGCGACCCACAAGCGCCCGGCTCCGGCTCCCTGCCATGTGAAAGCCTGGTTCCCGTCGCGCGTGATGTCCGCATCGATCCGGGACAGATCGAACAGGTCGCCGGTCTCGAAATCCGTGACCGAATCGACGCCCCAGGCGCCGCTTTCTTCGACGCGGTTGTATTGGAACACGTCGTCCCCGCCCTGCCCGCTCAGTCGGTCCGATCCGCCGCCGCCGTGGATCCTGTCCGCGCCCGGTCCCCCGTCGATTCCATCGTCTCCGGAGCCGCCGAAGATCGCGTCACTCCCACCGCGCCCGAATATGCGATCGTCCCCACCGTTTCCGTAGATTGAATTCGCGGCATCGTTGCTCAGGATCAGGTCCGCATCGTTCGAACCTATCGCATCGATGGACGCATCGCCGATCAGCTCCAACTTCTCGAGCTCGGCCGTCATCGTGAACGACACCGTCGATGTCGCGCTGTCCCAGTCGGCGCCAGCATAGACCGTCGTATTCGACTCGGTGATCGTGAATTGGTCCTTGCCGGCGGTGCCCAACAGCACCGGGCCGTCGGAGCCGGAGTCGCCGGATGCGCCGCCCTCCGTCGACACGTGGAAACCGATGCCATCAACCATGACCGTGGCATTGCTGAAGATCAGCGTCTCGACGCCCTCGACGATGTCATTGCCCAAGGTGCCAGTGATGTCGCGAATGGAAATTCGGCCGTCGAGACGCGCTTCGAGACGAAAGTTCTCGTACACTGCGTCGTAGCGCGCGACGTCGTCGCCGCCCGCACCGATCATCAGATCATCGCCCTCGCCACCCCGCAGCGTATCGTTGCCGGCGCCGCCCCGAAGGATGTCGTCGCCGCCTCTGCCGTCGAGATCCCCGCCGGTCTCGAATGCCGTGACATCGTCCGCCAGACGCGTTCCGACGAGGGTCCCGAAACGGATCGAATTGACCCCTTCTGCGGTTGGTGCCCCATAGCTGGCCCCCTCGAGATTCACGAAACTGCTGGACTCGATCACGTCCGAGTCCGCATCGCGCAATGACCGCTCCACCAGAACGCTGTTGTTGTGGTCGCGCCCGCCGTGAAAGTTGATATCGCGGTCGGTCTGAAGGACATGAACCTCGTTTCCAGCCGCTGAACGCCAGGACGCGAAAGTGATCGAATGGCGCATATCCTGGTCGCCGTGGTTTAGGAAGCGGCTGTCATAGACGTCACGGATCTGAAGGGCATATCCATTCCCGCCCTTCCCCTTGTTATGCGCGGCCGAAACGAAGGTGCCATCGGTGACCAGCTCGCGCGACAGCCCGGTATTAAAGCCGAGCGAGGGAACGTTCCTGGCGACCACATCGTGCAATCGAGCGCCGGAAGTGCCGTGTAGTTCGACAGCCGCGACACGCTCGTGCTGTGGCATCGTGTTGCTGAAATCTGACGGATCCGGGACATCGAGGCCGTAATCGATGGTGAAGCCGCCCAGACTGACATCCTCCAGCAGATCGATTTCCTGAACGGTTGTCTCGACGGTGTCGAACTCGAAGTGCACTCCCGAGGTCAGGACGAGGGTCTGGCCTCGAACCTCGGCCACCTCGACGATCGAGGTGCGCAGCGGCACGCTTTCGCGCCACGCGGTGTCACCGATCTCGGCGAAGAAGTCATCCGTGTTCGCGCGCTCGAGATACACGAAGTCCCCGGCCTCGAAGCTGTGTTCGCCGCTGATTGCAAGCTCGGTCGCCCCTTGGGCTACCGCTTGCGACAGCTTGAATGCGTCGGTCCTATCGCCCCCGTCGACGCGAAATGCCTCTTGCGAGCACCCGTCAGCCATGCGGATCGTGACTGCCTCGGACCCCACGCCCTCCAATGCGATGTTCTCGCGCGACAAGATGATCGTTCGGTCGAAGTGGTAGGTTCCCGCCTGCAGCTCGATGCGCGTTCCCGTGGCGACCGTGTCGATCATGCCCTGCAATTCGGACGCGGTTATCTGCGGGCCGACCTGCAGGTCGAAATCGGTCTGTGGCGCGGGAACGCTCTGATCGGCGATGGCAATGGCTGCGTCTTGGGATGTCGCGATGAAGCCCCCCGCGACGCTTTCGCCCGGCGCTACATCGGCGGCCGCGATGCGATAAGTGTCCTGGGAAAGTCGTTCGAGAGTCCCTGCGCCCCAGAACTTCTCGACCTCGCCAATGAACCGGACGTCTATGGAAACCGCACCGGGAACATTTGAGCTGTTCGTGAGTTCGTAGTCGGACCTGAAGCCCCCAATCCACTGGCTGGTGAGGTTGAGTGTGCTCATCGAATGGTAGCTCGCCGTTGACTGTGATTGACCTCGCCGCGTAAGGCGGAGCTCCACAGCTCTCGCGCGAATGTGTCATTTTCGGGTCCCGTTTGCGTAGAATTTCCAAACCACGCATAACACTTGCTAACCGTGACTTTCGCGACGGCGGCGGGATCGCTTCGACCACCTCGTCGCGCGGGCGTCGACCGCACTCAGGCCCGGTTCCCCACGTGGGTTTCGAAGCAATTCCCGCCCTGACGGCGCAGGCCGGTTTGGCTGCCGCCCCCCATCCGCGCTGTTAAATTTAGACCTATGGTTTCAGTCGGAACGCGCGTGAATGCTGTCGTGAATTGACGGCGTGGAAGGCCGGTTCCCGCAGTGGTCCGTCGCCGGTGCATATCCATGACGGGTTACGCTGGTCTGGACCGAGATGGCTGTCTGATCCTTCCTCGACGCCCGAAGCAGGGAACCGACCGGGGCTCGATGTTGACCTGGCACTGTGGTCTGAATGGTGCCCCCAGCAGGAGTCGAACCCGCGACCTACTGATTACAAATCAGTTGCTCTACCAACTGAGCTATAGAGGCACGCGGCCCGTATAAGACCACGGGCCGGTCTTTGTCCATGGCCGGTGCGCGCGTCAGCGGTTGGTTCGCGCCAAGATCGCCACGGCGCCGAGCCCCACCAGCATGACCAGAAGGGCGGCCGGTGCGGCTTCGCCGATGCGCTCGAGCGACGCCTGTTCGTAGACCCGCGTGGCCAGCGTGTTGTAGTTGAAGGGCCGCAGCAGCAGGGTTGCGGGAAGCTCCTTCACGCAGTCGACGAAGACCAGCAGCAGCGCCGTGCCCACCGACCCGCGGATCAGTGGCAGGTAGATCGCCCGCAATGTGGCGCCCGGGCTGCGGCCCAGCGCGCGCGCGGCCATGGGCAGGCTGGGGGCCACGCGCCCCATGGCCGCGTCGGCGGCCCCCTGGGCGATGGCGAAGAAGCGCACCATGTAGGCCAGCACGATGGCTGCAGCGGAGCCTGTGAGGATCAGGCCTGGATCAGTTCCGGTGATGGCCAGCCAGGTATCGGCCAGCGCGTGGTCGAAGGCCGCCAGCGGCAACAGGATCCCCACGCCCAGAACCGCGCCCGGCGCCGCGTAGCCGATGGTGGTCACGGGCAGCAGCAACCGCGGCAGGGTCGCGCGGGCCAGCCGAACGCCGTAGACCAGCACCAGCGCCCCCAGCACTGTCAGCACCGCCGCGGCCCCGCCGGTGGCCAAGGTGTGCCACAGCGCGCGGCCGAGGTCCGGGTCGATCCAGGCATGGGCATTGACCCAGGCATGGTGCGACAGCACCCCCACCGGCAGCACGAAGCCGAAAGCGAAGGGCAGCAGGCAGGCGAGGCTTGCAAGGGCCGCCTGTCCGCCCGAAAGCCGCGTGCGCGTCAATGGCACGTCGCTGCGCGACAGCCTGAAGAAGCGCGAGCGGCGGCGCGACAGCTTTTCCAGCGTCATCAGCGCCAGGACCAGCGCCAGGATCACGCAGGCGATCTGCGCCGCGCCGCCGGCGTTACGCATCTCCAGCCAGACAGTGAAGATCCCGGTGGTCAGGGTCTGCACTCCGAAATATTCTACGACGCCAAAATCGTTGATCGTCTCCATCATCACGATGGCGGTGCCGGCCGCTATGGCGGGACGCGCCATGGGCAAGCCCACGCGCCAGAACCGGGCAACCGGCCCCGCGCCCAGCGCCCGCGCCACCTCGAGCGTGCGGCCCGATTGTTCGCGGAAGGCCGCGCGGGCCATGAGGTAAACGTAGGGGAACAGCGATGCGGACAGCACCAGAAGTGCCGCGCCCCGCGACCGGACCTCGGGGAAGGCGTAGTCGCGCGCACTCTCCCACCCCATCACCGCGCGCAGACCGGTCTGCACGGGCCCCGCGTATTCCAGGAAATCCGTCAGCGCATATGCACCCACATAGGCCGGCACGGCCAGCGGCAGCAAAAGCCCCCATTCCAGCCAGCGCCGGCCGGGGAAGTCGTACATCACCACCAGCCACGCGGTGACGGTGCCCACCGTCGCGGCCAGCGCGCCGACGCCGGCCATGAGCACCAATGAGTTACTCATGTAGCGCGGCAGCGTGGTCGAGAGCAGGTGGCCCCAGATCGGCTCGGTCGGGAACAAGGCCATCCACACCACGGCGGCAATGGGCAGCAACACCAGGCCGGCGATCAGGGCGGCCCCGATCGACCAGCCGTCGATGGCCGATGAAACGCGGCGCGCGGGCGGTGAAATCTGACTCATTTTATCGGCCATGGCCGTGTCTTAGCCCAGCCCGCGGCGGTGGAAAACCGTCAATGCGGCGTCCATGCCGCGTCCGGCGGGCTTGCGCGATTATGCCTCAATTCGTGGACAGCACCATGCTAGGACCGGGGACGATGACCGATCAGCCCATGCGAATCAGCTTCCATATCGGCGCCCACATGACCGAGGGTGAGCGACTGATCAAATCGCTCCTGCGCAACCGCGATGCGCTGGATCACGCGGGCGTCTGCGTGCCCGGCCCGTCGCGCTATCGTCCGGTGCTGCGCGACGTGCTGAACACTTTGGGAGGCATGCCAGCCGATCCCGACACCCAGGACGCGGTGCTGGAAACCATTCTGGAGGGCGCCGACCCCGACCACCTGGTGCTGAGCAATTCCAGCTTCATATCGGTCCCCGCCATGGCCGTGGGCGAGGACCAGCTTTACCCGCGGATGTACAAGGCCGGGTGGCTGCGCAACATCTTCCCCGACCACCCCGTGGATTTCCACCTGTGCGTTCGGGACATGACGACGTTCCTGCCAGCGGTCGTGTCCGCCGCCGGCGACGACGTGGGCTACGACAGGCTGATGGGCGGGACCGATCCGCGCCAACTGCGCTGGTCGGTGCCGGTGCGCCAGCTGCTCGAGGCCTGCCCGGACGCAACGCTGACGCTGTGGTGCTACGAGGACATGCCGCTTCTGTGGGAAGAGCTCATGCGCACGATGGCGGGCGTGGGTCCCGATCTGCATTTGACGGGCCGTTTCGACCTGACACGCCACCTCATGTGCGACGAGGGCATGCCGCGCCTCCGGGCCTATCTGGCCGCCCACCCGCCCAAGTCACGGACCATCGAGCGGCAGATCACCGCGGCCTTTCTCGACAAGTTCGCGGATCCCGATGCGATCCTGGCCCAGCCGGATCTGCCCGGCTGGGACCAGGACCTGCTGGACGACCTGACGACCATCTACGAGGCCGATCTCGGCGATATCGCGCGGATGGACCGGGTGCGCATCCTGTCGCGATAAAACCCGCGCGAACCGCGACCCATCGGCGCAGATCGCGTTCCGCAGGGTGAAATTTCCGGCGGCGATATCACTTCTGGCTCAGTCGCGCGCCCCGGTGCGCCATCTGGACAGGAGGACATCATGCTGCGCGCCGTTGCCTTCGTTTCGGCCGTTTTCATCGGATTGATCGGGACGCCTGCGGCGCCCCACGTGCGATGGTTCGTGGATGGCGAGACGACGCCGCCCGAAAGTTACGCTCTGACGGACCCCATGTTCCTGCTAGCGGGCGCCCTGGCCCTGACGCTTGTCGCCGCGTCGGTCTGGCTGGACCCACGCCTGCCCGCGCCGCCGATACCCCGGTCGAAATGGCGCCACGACGTGATGGAGTTGCTGCGGGTCTTCACCGGTATGAGTTTCCTGCTGACGGCCTATGAGGGGGCCCTGGTCGCCCCGCATCACGCGGTCGGCGGGCCGATGGGCATTGTCCTGCTGATCCTGCAGACGGGCATCGGCATCCTGCTGATCGCCAATCGCTGGATCTTCGCCGCCGCCGCGCTGATGCTGGTGCTGCTGGCCGGCGTCGGACTGAAATTCGGCATCCTGGCGGCGCTGGAATACGCGATGATCGCCGGTATCGCCATGTTCCTGATGCTCAACTTCAACAGGATCGAGGACCGGCGCATCTCGGAGGAACTCAAGGCCTATTCCGTCGACGCGCTGCGGATCTGGACCGGCGTCTCGCTGGTCTCCCTGGCGGTGGGCGAAAAGCTGGCGCCTTCAGCGTTGGGCCAGGCCTTCGTTCAGCAGTACGAGTGGAACTTCATGACGCTGATGGGGATCGGCTTTTTCGATGACAAGCTGTTCGTCCTGTCCGCGGGCATGGTCGAGGCCGCGATCGGGATCGTGCTGATCCTCGGAACCACCACGCGGCTCGCCGTCCTGGCACTGTCCGTGATGATGGCGCTGTCGAACGTGGTGTTCATCCTGCAGGACAATAACGAGGCCGCGATGGTCGAATTCATCGGTCACATGCCGATCATCGGCACGGCGATGGTCCTGCTGGTGCTGGGCTACGGCCGGCGACTGACGATCAGCAGGCTGTTCGAGCGCACGCCTCCGAAAGAAATGCCCCAACCCGCCGAATGAGACCTTCCCGGCCCGCCGCCAGGGCGGGCCAATCGGCTCAGCTCATCCCCAGCGCTTCCTTGTACATCTCCAGCACTGCCTCTTCCTCGGCGATGTCGTCCTTGTCGCGCTTGCGAAGTGCGATGACCTTGCGCATCACCTTCGTGTCGTAGCCGCGCGCCTTGGCCTCGGCCATGACCTCTTTCTGCGCCTCGGCGATGTCCTTCTTTTCCTGTTCCAGCCGCTCGAACCGCTCGATGAACTGGCGCAGCTCGTCTGCGGTGACGCGGTAGTTGGAGTCGAGAACGCTGTCGGCGGTGTCGGTCATGGCGGGGCTCCTTCGGGATGCGCGCGTTGGAAGGCTCGGGATAGCCTCCCGGACGGGCATGGGCAAGACCGCCCGGGGCTTGCGATGCGGCAGACGATGGCCTAGCCCTCCCACGCCCGCGTGGCGGGACGTCAATAGGGGAAACGCCGGATGCAATCACTGATTATAGGCGGTGCGATCGTCGCGCTTCTGGGGCTTCTGGGCCTGGTCTATTGCATTGTCGCCGCGCTCAAGGCCCGCCGCGCGGGCCTGTCAGACGATGCCCTGCGCGCAAGGCTGCAACGGCTGGTGGCGTGGAACTTGGGGTCGCTGATGCTGTCGATGATCGGGCTGGGCATGGTGGTCGCCGGGATTTTCCTGGGCTGATCCGTCCGCTCAGATCGACGCGAAGCCCTTGCCGTTGCGGATCAGGACGTCGATCAGCTTGTGCGGCGTTTCACCCATGTCACGCAGCGCGTTGGCGATCCTGAGCAAGCCCATCCGATCGGCCAGGTGCAGGATGCCGCCGGTGTTGCGCGGCAGACCGAGGGCATGCAGACTTGCCACGTCCAAATCGCCCGTGCGCCGCACGCCGCCGGCGGCGAGGATCTCGACCGCTTCGGCCACCACGAGGGCGGTCCAGGCGGTTCGGATTGCCTCGGCTCCCATGGCCGCGCTTCCGTTGCCGGCCGCGCTACGGATTTCGGCCGCGACGCTGTCGAGATCCTCGAGCCCGTCGCCGCCCGCCCGAAGCAGGATGTCGATCGGCCCGCCTGCGCCCCGGTTCCACGCCCGCCGCTCTGCCTGAACCTCGGAAAAGCCCCGGCGCGCGGCGCGGGCGAGTGGCGTCTTGGCCAGCCCCAGCCCGGCGAGTGCCTGTTCCAGCGCCGGGACGTCGGCCCCCCGGACCAGAAGGCTTTCGCAAGCGGAGAGCCCCGCCTCCTCAAGCCGCGCAAGGACCCGGCCCGGCGTCGGACGCACGACCAGCGGGCGCCGCGCCATGGCCCGCACCAAGGCCGCTGCCGCGTCCCGCGCCTTCTCCGATCCATCTTTCGCCACGGCGATCTCGGCCAGCGCGGCAGACTGGCGCGGCAGGTGAAATCCCACGGCATCCGCCGCCCGTGCCGTCCCTACCAGCGACACGGGATCACTGTCGCTGCCACCCAGCAGGACCGGCACGCCAGGCCGCGTCAGGACGGCTATCGCCTGTGCAAGCTCAGAGCGCAATTCGCGGGCCGAGGTGGCGGCCTCGACCACCATGTCGGCCTCGCTCAGCACCTCGATCTCGGTGCGGGGCGCAAATCGCGCGAGCATGGCATCGCGGCCCGCCTCCGACAGACGCCCGTCAGAGGTCAACGTATCGATCCGGCCCAGTACGGTTTCCGCCGCCCGCGCCAGCCCCTCGTCGTCCAATCCCACGAGGTCGACGCGCACGCCGCGCCGCAACGCGGCCACCGCGATTGCGCCCGCCACCTGCGTGCCGCCGACGATGGCAATACGGCCCGGCAAACCTGCAGCCGGGGGGGTGAGATCCATCTCCTGCTCGACCTGCGCCAGATGGATCAGCGCCCGCGCCCGATCATTATCCAACGCCTCGGTCCGGGCGGTTTCGGCCATTTCAGACGCAACGCCAGACGGAACGGTCAGTGTCGCCTCAACGCCATCGATGATCCGCAAGGCCAGATCGTCGCCACGGGCACGGACGCGCGCGGCGGCGGTGGCGTCGAACAGGGAACCCGGGTCGGAGAGGCCATCGCGCTCGGGCGCGGGCGTGCCCTCATGCGCCAACGCGACGGCGGCGCCTACGGGGTCCGGGTCGACCAGATCGACCAATCCGGCGGGCGCTTTGCCCAGCGCCACGGCGCGACCGCCCAGGAGCATGGCCAGGCTCGGACCACCGCCGACCAGCGATGGCAGGGTCGCCGTGGCCAGTGCGGCTGGCGGCAGACCCAATGATATGTCGTTCAGGCGCAGGACCGCGCCCGGATGCGCCACACGCATGCCCGCCGCGAGCGCCAATTCGGCGCCCTGCGCCGCGGCGAGGCCCGCCAGCGCAGCGATCACCGGCTTTTCGGCCGCACGCAATCGTTCGGCCAGGCGGCGCGGCGCGGGATCGTCAAGGCGGTCCAGCGGCAGACCCCGGCAGAACACGCCCGGCCGCGCGGCTTCGAGCACGACACCACGCACGTTCGCGTCGCCCAGCGCCTGGTCCAATTCCAGGCCCAGCGCAGACAAACCTTGCTCGTCCAGCCAAGCCGGCAGGGTGATGACGGCCACGTCCCGGTCCATGCGGATGCTCATGCCGCGTCCTCGTCCTTGGTAAGATCCACCGCCATGCGGGCCAGCAACGGAATTGCGCGCCCATAGGCACGCGCCTTTTCGGGGTTCGACGCATTGCCCGCCTCGGCCCGCGCGACGACCCCCTGCAGGATCGCGGCCAGACGGAAGAAGGAAAACGCCAGGTAGAAGGGCCAGTTGTCGATGGGCCCGATGCCCCGGCGGTCGCAATAGGCGGCGACATACTCGGCCTCGGACGGAAGTCCCAGGGCCGCACGATCCAGCCCGCCGAGCCCCCGCATCCCCGCGTCATGGGGCAGCCGCCACTGCATGCACTGGTAGGCCAGGTCGGCCAGCGGATGGCCAAGGGTCGACAGCTCCCAATCAAGAAGTGCAATCACATCAGCGGATTGCGGCGCAAACATCATGTTGTCCATGCGGTAATCGCCGTGGACCAGCGCCACCGTCCCGTCATCGGCGGGCCTGTTTCGCTCGAGCCACGCCATGAGATGCGCCATATCGTCTGTGGGTTGGTCGACGCTGTCACGATACTGCCGCGACCAGCGATCGACCTGCCGCGCGAAATAGTCGCCTGGTTTGCCGAAATCGGAAAGCCCCGCCGCCGCGACATCCACATCGTGCAGCGCGGCCAGGGTTTTGTTCATGCCGTCATAGATCGCGGCCCGCGCGTCGCGGTCCAATTCGGGCAGGCTCGGATCCCAGAAGATGCGCCCGTCCAGGTATTCCATCACGAAGAAGGCCCGCCCGATGGGCGACGTGTCGTCGGGCGCAAGCGCCAGCATCGCGGGCACCGGCACGTCCGTGCCTCCCAGAGCAGCCATGACACGGTATTCGCGATCCACGGCGTGGGCCGATTTCAGCAGCTTTCCCGGAGGCTTGGCACGCAGAACGTATGTGCCGCTTTCGGCGTCCAGCCGAAAGGTCGGGTTCGACTGGCCATCGCCGAATTTCTCGACCCTCCGCAGCCCTGCGAAGCCCGGCACGTGATCCGAAAGCCAGGCGTCCAGATCCGCCTGCGTGATGTCCAACCCCTTGATCATGGGGGCACCTTATTGGCCACGCCGGGGGGCGCAACGGTTTTGCAACCGGCGCGATTGACTTTGCCAAGGGCGATGCCATCCTGCGCCACCAAACGCATCGGGGGGACGATATGGCGGCCATGGATCTTGGAATAACCGACAGGCTTGCGCCGCTGCTGAAGGACGTGCGCGCCATGGTCCGGGACGAGATCGCGCCGCTCGACGCCGAGTACCTGGCCGAAGTGCCCAAAGGCGACCGCTGGGAATTCACGCCGCGCCAGACCGAGATCCTCGAAGGTTTAAAGTCGAAGGCCAAGTCACGGGGATTGTGGAATTTCTGGCTGACAGACAGTGATCGCGGCCGCGGCCTGACCACGGTGGAGTACGCCTACCTGGCCGAGGAAATGGGCCGGTCGCACCTGGCCGCCGAGGTCTTCAACTGCAACGCGCCCGACACCGGCAACATGGAGGTGTTCGAGCGCTACGGCACCGATGCTATGAAGGCGCGCTGGCTCGAGCCGATGCTGAACGGCGAAATCCGCTCGGCCTACCTGATGACCGAGCCGGACGTGGCCAGCTCGGACGCCACCAACATCTCGCTGTCCTGCGTGCGCGACGGCGACGACTACGTGCTGAACGGCGAGAAATGGTGGGCCACGGGCTCGGGCGACCCGCGCTGCGCCGTCTACATCGTGATGGTGAAGACCGGCGGCGACGACCAGCCCAAGCACAAGCGCCACTCGATGATCGTGGTCCCCGCCGACGCGCCCGGCATCGAGAAGCTGCGCCCGATGACCGTCTACGGCCACGACGACGCGCCCCACGGGCATTATCACATCCGCTTCACCGACGTGCGCGTCCCGGCCGAGAACATGCTTCTGGGCGAGGGCCGCGGCTTCGAGATCGCCCAGGGCCGCCTGGGCCCCGGCCGCATCCACCACTGCATGCGCGCGCTCGGCCAGGCCGAGCTGGCGCTGGAACTGCTGGTGGACCGCGCCGAGGCGCGCGAGGCCTTCGGCAAGCCGCTGAGCCAGCTGGGCGACATGTACGACCAGATCGCCAACAGCCGGATGGAGATCGAGCAGGCCCGCCTGCTGTGCCTGAAGGCCGCGTGGATGATGGACCAGGGCGATGCCCGCGCCGCCGCGCCGTGGATCAGCCAGGTGAAGGTCGTGGCGCCGCTGGTCGCACTCGAGGTCACCGACCGCGCGGTGCAGGTGCATGGCGCCGCGGGCATCAGCCAGGACACGCCCCTGGCGCGGCAGTGGACGAACCTGCGCACCCTGCGGCTGGCCGACGGCCCCGACGCGGTGCACCGCCGGCAGGTGGCCCGGGCCGAGCTGAAGAAGCGTGGGCGCAACACCGCGTGATCGGCACGCCCCTTGGCCCGGCCGTGGCGGGGCGCTAGGGTCGCGCGCGAACCAGATCTGAGAACCTGAAAGGCCCGCCATGGACATTCGCCGCCTCACCGACCGCTATGCCGTAGCGCCGCAGCTCGACCCGCAGGACATGGCGGCGCTGGCCGAGCAAGGCTTCACCACCGTGATCTGCAACCGCCCCGATGACGAGATCGGGCCGGAGCACGCAAGCGACGCCATGGCCGAAGCCGCGCGTGCGGCGGGCCTCGACTTCGTGCTGAACCCGGTGTCGAACGGCGGCATGGGCCCCGCGCAGATCACCGCGCAGGCCGAGGCGCTGGCCAAGGCCGACGGCCCGACGCTGGCCTATTGCCGGTCGGGCACGCGGTCGACCTTCGTCTGGGCCTTCGGAGCCGCGCCCGTGATGCCGGTCGAGGATATCGTCGCCCGGGCGGGCGAGGCCGGCTATGACCTGTCGCCCGTCGTGCCGCAGCTGCGCGCGCTGGCGGGCCAGGGCGGGGCACAGGGCTGACGCCCCTGCCCTGACCCGGCCCGACGGGCCGGGCGGGCTTAGCCAATCAGCGTTGCAGCACCGTTGGTTGCACGCCTTGGCGGAACGCGTCCCGCACCGCCGCGCGGAACACCAGCACGGCGGCAAAGGCGCAGACCAGCGCCACCAGATCCGCCGCGACCGAGATCGTCGACGCCGCCGAGATCACGCCGGTGACGATCTCCCAAACGCCGATGAGCGGCGTGATCAGCGCCATGGGGAACAGCCCCACCAGCATCGCGAGCAGGATCGAGAACAGGATCTCGCCCCGCAGCCAGCCGGAATGGCGAAGCGGATGGGTCCTGGCATAGATGGCAAAGGCCAGCACGAGCGCCGCGACGCTCGAAAACAACGCGGCCATGTGGATCACGGACGTGTCCTCGCAAGGGGACGCACGGCGCCGAGGCCGTGCGTCGGGATCAGGATGGGGGGATATCGGGGCGCGATACGCGCGCAATCTTGCCGGCGCGACGGACCACGGGGATCGCATCGCGCTGGATCTGTGTCACGCTTTTCGCTGAAAGGTATCCGGCCCGGCCGAATTGGCGGGAACCGAAGGTAGGCTGCGAAACACCGCGAAGGCTGTTTCACTTGTCGGGACTCCAGGCCCGGAATCGCCGGGCGCGTCCGACCCGGCCCGGCGATGCGACTCGCGCATCGGGATCCGGGTGGTCGCGCCGATATTGTCCCGAAACCGGCGCCGCGCAAGATCCCGCGTGGGGAACTTTATCCCTATTTCGAGGGCGCGCGCGACGGGGTCAGGTCGGTCCGGTGGCGCGCTCAGCCGTTGCGCGACGCTTCGCGCGCGATGCGGCCGATCTCGCTGCGGTGATATCCTAGTTCGGCCAGGTCCCGGTCGCTGTAGGCGTGCAGTTCGTCGACCATCTTGCGATAGGCCGTGCGGGTCCGGGCGTGGCGTTCGTAGGCCGCGCGCAGGCTGTCGAACTGGGCGCGCAGACCGGTGCGGCCGCGCTGGATGAAATCGGTGGATGCGTGTGCCATGTCAGGCCTCTTTCCTTGGTGTCTCTTCGCCGCTTGGCGTTGACCACCAACCTATGGCGATGCTGCACATGCACAATCGCCGCATCGGAATTGCCGCTATGCAGCATAATCATGGCGAACGCTGGGGCAGGCGACCGAAAACACCTTCGCCTTCTCTGACTCAAGAGTATCGCGCAGGATGCTGATTTCGCTTTATTTCCAAAATCGATTTTGCGCTTGGATCAATGGTCTTCGGTTTCCGGCAGCGCGAAGGTCAGGCCGGGCTGCGCCTGCGGCGCCGCGACCTCGGCGAAATCGCGCGACGCTGCGCCGAGGCGAATGGCCTTCTGCCCCCCGCTCTGACCCAGCCTCCCGGTGCCCAGAACATGGCCGCCTGGTCCGACCAGCGCGACGGCGCCCAGCGCGCCCTGCGGCAGGGCAACAGTGTCTCCGGGCGCGAGCGCCTGGAGCTCGGCGGCCGTCATCCGCGTCTGGGCGAGCGTGGCGCGTAACGCAACTTCGGCCCCCAGAAGGCGCTGTTCCAGTCCATGCGACCATGCACTGGATACCGGGCTGTCCGATGATGCGGCAGCCATGTCCCGACGCGGCAGGACGATGTCCAGCCGCGCCTGCCGCGGCCCGCCCGGCCCCGCGGCAAAGTTGATCGCCACCCGGTCATGCGGCGCGTCGTCCAGGCTCAACGCGATTTCGCGCAGGTTCTCGATCCGCATCGCGAAGCGATAGCCCGACACCATCCGGCCCGCGCCCAGTTCGGCCGCCAGCGTTTCCTGCACGGCCAGGACCCGGTCCAGCGCATCGGCCACCATGGACGCATCCAGCGCGGTGACCGGCCGCTCGCCCAGGCCACGCGACTGCACCCGGCCCATGGTCTGCACCTCGATCATGGCGGCCAGCCCGCCGGGATCGAGGATGGCGAGGCCATAGCCCGCCGGCCCGTCCAGCAGTGCGACCAATGAGCCGGACGCTATCGTCTCGCGCAGGTCTTCGGGCGTGACGGTGGACTGCGCGATGTCGCCGACTGTCGCCTCGAGCGCGATGGACCGCACCAATCCATGGCTGACCGACCGCCGCCACATCCGTTCGGGCGTCAGCAGGTGCGGCGCCACGTCAGGGGGCGAATCCCTGATCTTGCGGCGCAGGGGGGACGGGTTGGACATGGGCAAACGCCATCCTGGCTGTTTGGGTCACCGCCAAAATGGCCGATGGACCTTACCAAAGCTTGAAGACCGTCCCTATTGCGCCGCCAATCCGGCCGACAGGTTCTGGCGCAGCGGCACGTGGACCCGGAACGCGGCGCCGTCCTGGCCCGGCAGGTACGAGATCGTGCCGCCCAGCCGGTGCACGATCTCGCGGCAGATGGCCAGGCCCAGCCCGGCACCCCCCGCCGCGTCCGGATCGCCCACGCGGGCGAATTTCTCGAAGATCACGTCCTGGCTTTCACGCGGGATGCCGGCGCCGTTGTCGACGAAGTCGATATCCAGCCCGGCGCCCGCGTGGCGCACGCGGATATCGAGCCGGGGATCGGGCGCCTGGCAGTATTTCACCGCGTTGCCGATGAGGTTGATGAAAACCTGGCTCAGCCGGTCGGGATCGGTCTCGATGAAGACCTGCTCGCGCGCGGGATCGCGCGCCACCGCCATGCGCGTCACCGCGCCCGAGGCCGACAGCGACCGGTCGATGATGCCCGACAGCGGCACGGTCTCCAGTCGCAGCGACACCTGACCGTTCTCCAGAACGCCCAGGTCCAGCAGGTCGTCCAGCAGCCGCGTCAGGCGCTGCGCCTCGTCGTGGATCACGCCCGAGAACCGGCTGCGCTGCTCGGGCGTCATATCGCCGCCGTCGCGCAGGATTTCCGAGAACGACCGGATCGAGGTCATGGGCGTGCGCAGCTCGTGGCTGATCTGGCTGAGAAAGGCGTCCTTCTGGATCGACAGAGCCGTCAGTTTCTCGTTCGCCTCGCGCAGCTGCGCGGCGGTGCGGCTCAGCTCCTCGGACTGCGCCTCGAGCCTGGCGGAATACTCCATGATCTGCGCCGTCTCGTCGGCCACGCGCATGAGCTCCTCGACCGACACGACCAGGCCGCCGGTGATCTGGCCCACCATGGCATGCGCCGTGGCCGCGCCCACTGATCCGGCCAACTGGCGCTCCAGGTGGGTCAGGAAATCGGGCGTGACATCGGGCAGGAAGCCACGCTTGCCCTGCGCCACCGCCTCGGCGCGGAACAGCCTTTGCGCCTCGCGGCCGCCCAGGATGCGTTGTGCCATCATCAGAAGGTCCTCGGCCTCGACCGTGGCGGGCGTCCAGCCCCGCGCGCCCGAGCCGAAGCGGAACACGTTGACCATGGCCGCGCCCTGCACCCGCTCGATCGCCGTAGCCTTCGACAGAAGCGACCCGGCGATGAAGGCCAGGGTGTTCAGGCTCATGGACCAGAAGAAGGCGTGCAGAAGCGGATCCAGCCCGCTGATCCCGAAAAGCGCGTGGGGCCGCAGCCAGTCGAAGCCCATGGGTCCCTCGGCCATGGTCGCCGCCGATACGGCGACACCGCCGCCGAAACTGGGCAGGAACAGCGTCCAGGTCCAGACGGCGAAGCCCAGGATCAGCCCGGCCCCTGCCCCCGCCCGCGTGGCGCCGCGCCAGAAGATGCCCCCCAGGAGCGCCGGCAGGATCTGCGCCACCCCGCAGAACGAGATCAGCCCGATCGAGGCCAGGAACGCGCCGCCGCCGGTAAACCGGTAGTAGACGTAGCCCAGCGCGAGCAGGCCCACGATACTGGCTCGCCGCGCGCCGATCACCACGTGGCGCACGTCGCCCGACACCGTCGCCCCCTGTTCGCGCATGGCCAGCCACAAAGGCACGATCACGTGGTTCGACATCATCGTGGCCAGCGCGATGCAGGCGACGATCACCATCGACGTGGCCGAGGAGAAGCCGCCGAGGAAGGCCAGCATGGCGAGGGCGTCCTGCTCCTGCGCGAGCGGTATGGTCAGCACGAACAGATCGGGGTTCGAACCGGCCGGCATGACCTGCAAGCCCACTGCCGCGATGGGCACGACGAAAAGGCTCAGCGCGAACAGGTAGCTCGGGAAGGCCCAGGACGCGGTGGCGAGGTGCCGCTCGTCGCTGTTCTCGACCACCATGACCTGAAACATCCGCGGCAGGCACAGGAAGGCCGCGGCCGACAGCATCGTCAGGCCCAGCCAGCGGCCCGGCTGCAGCTCCCACGTGGCGATGGGCGCGGCCTCGATCAGTTCAAAAGTCTGCGACGGGCCGCCCGCGATGCCCCAGACGACGAACGCCCCCACCGCCATCAGCGCCACCAGCTTCACCACCGCCTCGAGCGCGATGGCCGTGACGATGCCGTTGTGCCGTTCGTTCACATCGAGGTTGCGGGTGCCGAAGAGGATCGTGAAGACGGCCAACCCGATGGCGACGATCAGCGCGGTGTCGTTCAGGCTGGCCTGCGCGGGTCCGGCCAGCGCAGCGAAGCTCAGCGTCACCGACTGCAGTTGCAGCGCGATATAGGGCGCGGTGCCGACCACGGCCATCGCGGTCACCAACCCGCCCAGCGCCGTGGACTTCCCGTAGCGCGACGAGATCATGTCGGCGATCGAGGTGATCCGCTGCACCTGCCCGATGCGGACGATCTTGCGCAGAAGCGCCCACCACCCCACCATCACCAGCGTGGGGCCGAGATAGATCGTCACGAATTCCAGCCCCGTGCGCGCCGCCGTGCCCACGGCGCCGTAGAAGGTCCAGGCGGTGCAGTAGATCGACAGCGACAGGGTATAGATCAGCGGGCCGCGCAGCCACCGCGCCCGGCCACGCCGCGCCGCGCCCTCGGCCCAGAAGGCCACGGCGAACAGAAGCGCGACATAGGCGATGGCCGACACGACCACCAGGTTCAGCGGCACGGGCTCAGTCCCCCTGGACGGGCGCGCTCACGCACCCGGCCCGTCCGCCGAGCGCGCCAGCGCCATGGACAGGAGCCGCGCCGCCCCGATCAGCAGCGCCCAGACCCCGAACAGGTAGAGCCCGCCGCGCGCCGTCGAAGCGGCGGCGCCACCGTCGCCCTGTCCGGCCCATAGGATGGGCAGAAAGAACAGCACGGCCGCCAGAACCGGCAGCAGACGCGCCGCGTCGGTCAGGCGGCGCCGCTCGTAGCCGTCGCGCCCGCTGAAGGGCGCGGGATCGGGGACCGGCACGGCGCTCGCAGGGTCGACCGGCGGCCGCTCGGCCGGGATAGTCTCCGGGTCCGACGGGCCTGGGCCGGCATCCCGGGTGCTCATTGCGGAGCCTCGGTCGAGGGCGCCGCGATCAGGCGAACGGCTTCCAGAAGGGCCTGGTTCGAGAAGGGCTTCACCATGAACTCGGTCGCGCCCAGCCGCAGGGCAAGATCGCGATCCTTCTGCTGGCCGCGCGCAGTCAGAACCAGCACCGGCAGCTCTCTCATGGACTCGTCGGCGCGAAGGTCGGCAAGGATGTCGTATCCCGACCGGTCGGGCAGCATGACGTCGAGGATCACGAGATCGGGCGCGCGGGCGCGAACGGCGTCCACCGCGTCGGCCCCGTCGGCATGGGTCGACACGCGCCATCCGTCCCGCGACAGGATGAAACGCACCGCTTCGATGATATTGGGCTCGTCCTCGATCAGCAGGACGCGCTTGCCGTCGCTCAACACACAGCCTCCCCTCTGTGGTCCGGCGATGGTGTCCCACCGGCTCGGCACAGTATGGCGGGGTGCCGGGGCCGAGTCAAAATCAACTCCTCCCTTTCATTCCTCGGCGCCGGGCAGGATCGACGGCTCGCGCCGCGCGGGGCATCCTTCGCGCGGGCACAGGCGACAGGACTGGCCCACCGGACGCGGACGATCGGGGGGGTGCGCGCTGGCCTCGGCGGGCAAGACCAGCATGGTGGCCCGCAGCACGACCGGCTCGGACGGGTCGCGCGGCTGAGTCCTTTCGGCGGCGGCGAAGGCCTGCACGGGGCGCGTGGCGCGGCCGGGCTGGATCAGCGCGCAGGCAACGGGCCGCGGCGACCACAGCGCCTCGAACAGTGGCCAGAGCGGGCAGCCCGCCCCGAAGCGCGGGATCTCGAACCCGGTCAAAGGCCGCCGCAGCGTCAAGGCGCCCGCCCCGTCGCAAACCGCAAGGCCCAGCGGTGTGCCGACCACATCCTCGGGCGCCGAGGCAAGCCGCCGCATGGCCAGCGGCACTGTCACGTCGGCCGCCACGGCGACGCGGAAGGGATCAAGCGCACCCGTGCGCTGCAACACGTCGCGCAGCGTGTCGAGCGGCAACTGCGCCGCATCGCGGGCATAGTCGCGCAAATGCTGAAGCAGCACGGCGCGATCCGGCCCGTCGGGCAGGGTCCCGGCCAGGTCCTCGGGCGCGGATGCACCGGTCTCGAGTTCGGCCACGTGGAACGCCCGGTCGGTCAGCCACGCCTCCATCTCGTCCTGGGGCGTCTGCACGTCGTGCTCGGGGCCCGTCCCGGCATCGAGATAGCTGGCCAGGCGCCTCGCGCTGTTGGCCAGGCGCAGGCTGTCCTCGTGCAGGTTGCGGTGGAACCGCGCCCGCCAGTCCGCAGGCAGCGCCGCATCCTCGGCCAGGATGGCCGAGGTCGACTGGATCGCGGTCACCGTGGACAGGACGTCGTGCACCGAGGCCGACAGCAACGGGTCGTGGCTCAGCCGGTCGCCCAGCGTGGCGATGCCCCGCTCGAGCGTGGCGATGCGGTCGGCCTGCGCGGCGATCAGGGCCGACCACCCGGGATACGCGGCCGCCATCGCCTCGACCCGGCCGATCTCGGGCGCGACCGCGTCCCCGTCGCCCGCCCGGCCGGCGGCCCGGCGCATGTCCTCGATCAGCGCGACCTCGGCGCCCCGGGACAGCGCCGCCGCGTCGGCGCCCAGCGCCTCGGCCAGCCGGGCCAGCACCCGCCCCCCGATGGGCCGCCGGCCGTGTTCGATGAGGTTGAGATAGGACGGAGAGATCCCGGCCTGCCGCGCCAGGTCGGCCTGCGCGATCCCGGTCTCGAGCCGAAGGGCCCGGATGCGCGCCCCTTCCCCCGTGGTGTCGGCCATCGGCAAATTCCCCTGTGAATCCAACGGTCTTCTGCGGCACAGCGTAAAATTGTTTACAAAATGCCAATGTATATTGTTCATTAATTTACAGAAAAACCGATACTCATCAATGCCTTGTTGAGACGTTTGCGGATCTCCGTATTAATCGTGCCATCCTTGTAAAAGGGTGGGTCCGCGCGGAGGAATCACGGTCGCGGACGAAAAAACCAAACGGGAGGACTTCCATGACGTCATCTAACTTCACACGTCGCGGCCTGCTGAAGACCGGCGCCGCCTCGGGCACCGTTCTGGCGACGCCGACGATCTTCACCGGGGCCGCCTGGGCCGAAGCGCATACCGGCTTCACCAACGCACCGCAGGGCGACACCGTCACGCTGGGCTTCAACGTGCCGCAGTCGGGCCCCTATGCCGACGAGGGCGCGGACGAGCTGCGCGCGTTCGAGCTGGCCGTCGAGCACCTGAACGGCGAAGGCGACGGCGGCATGCTGAACACCTTCTCGTCCAAGACGCTGGAAGGGAACGGCATCAACGGCAAGCGCGTCGAGTACGTGACCGGTGACACCCAGACCAAGTCGGACGCCGCACGCGCCTCGGCCCGCTCGATGATCGAGAAGGACGGCGCCGTGATGGTTTCGGGCGGCTCGTCCTCGGGCGTGGCCGTGGCCGTCCAGGCGCTGTGCCAGGAAGCCGGCATCATCTTCATGGCCGGTCTGACCCACTCGAACGACACGACGGGCAAGGACCGCAAGGCCAACGGCTTCCGCCACTTCTTCAACTCGTACATGTCGGGCGCCGCGCTCGCGCCGATCCTGGCCGCGCAGTACGGCACGGACCGCAAGGCGTATCACCTGACGGCCGACTACAACTGGGGCTACACCACCGAGCAGGCGGTCCGCGAATCGACCGAGGCGCAGGGCTGGGAAACCGTGAACGCGGTGAAGACCCCGCTGACCCAGACCGACTTCTCGTCCTACATCACGCCGGTCCTGAACTCGGGCGCCGACGTGCTGGTGCTGAACCACTACGGCGGCAACATGGTCAACTCGCTGACCAACGCCGTGCAGTTCGGACTGCGTGAAGCCACCGCCAACGGCAAGCAGTTCGAGATCGTCGTGCCGCTCTACTCCGAGCTGATGGCGCAGGGCGCGGGCGAGAACATCGCCGGCATCCTCGGCAGCCAGAACTGGGACTGGAAGCTCGAGAACCAGCTGGGCGAGCGTTACATCGGCACCAACGCCTTCGTGCAATCCTTCGGCAACAAGTATGGCCGCCCGCCGAGCCAGGCCGCCCATACCTGCTACGTGCAGACGCTGCTGTATGCCGACGCGGTCAACCGCGCGGGCAGCTTCAACCCCTGCGCGGTGGTCGAGGCCCTGGAAGGCTTCGAGTTCGACGGCCTGGGCAACGGCCCGACGCTGTATCGCGCCGAAGACCACCAGTGCTTCAAGGACGTCGTCGTGGTGCGCGGCAAGGAGAACCCCGAGAACGAGTTCGACCTGGTCGAAATCGTCGAGGTCACGCCGACGGACCAGGTCACCTACCCGCCTGATCACCCCCAGTTCGGTGGCGGCGACGCCACGCTGGGCGAGTGCAACCCCGGCGCCTGAGCCGAGACCCGCGGGCGGCCCCTGGGCCGCCCGCCCTTCCCCACCCAAATTAACGGAATGGAGCCATGGACGGACTCATCCTTCAGATCCTCAATGGCCTGGACAAGGGCAGCGCCTACGCGCTGATCGCACTGGGCCTGACGCTGATCTTCGGCACCCTGGGTGTCGTCAATTTCGCCCATGGCGCATTGTTCATGATCGGCGCCTTCTGCGCCGTGACCCTGCAGCGCATCCTGAACCTCGGCTTCGTGGACGAGGGCGCGACATCGTCCAGTGTCGGCGGCTTCTCGTTCGGCGGCGCGCAGGAAACCCCGTATGTCGAGCACTGGTTCGGCGAGGCCGTGGGCGGCACGATCATCGACTGGTCCGTGCCCCTGGCCATTCTCTTCGCCATCCCCGTCATGATGCTGGTGGGCATCGCCATGGAGCGGGGTCTCATCAAGCATTTCTACAAGCGCCCGCACGCGGACCAGATCCTGGTGACCTTCGGCCTGGCCATCGTGCTGCAGGAAGTGGTGAAGTTCTACTTCGGCGCCAACCCGATCCCGACGCCCGCGCCCGACGCCTTCACCGGCTCGTTCGATTTCGGAGTGCTGATCGGCTATGACCCGTTCACCATCGTCTATCCCTACTGGCGCCTGGTCTACTTCGTCTTCGCGATGGTCATCATCGCCGCCGTCTTCGGCTTCCTGCAGTTCACCACCTTCGGGATGGTGGTCCGCGCCGGCATGGCCGACCGCGAAACCGTGGGCCTGCTGGGCATCGACATCGACAAGCGCTTCACCATCATGTTCGCCATCGCTGCCTGCGTCGCGGGTTTGGCGGGCGTCATGTACACGCCGATCAACTCGCCCAACTACCACATGGGCATGGACTTCCTCGTCCTCAGCTTCGTGGTGGTGGTCGTGGGCGGCATGGGGTCGCTTCCGGGCGCCGTGCTGGCGGGCTTCCTGCTGGGCATCCTCGAAAGCTTCGCCTCGATGGCCGAGGTCATCGATATCGTGCCCGGCATCAACCAGATCATCATCTACCTAGTCGCCATCGTCATTCTGCTCACCCGGCCGCGTGGCCTGATGGGCCGCAAGGGCGTGATGGAGGAATAAGCCATGACCGATCAAACCACCGACACCCGCATGGACGCGACCCGACCGCGCGCGTCCGCGGCTCACAAGAGCAGCGGCCTGCTGGGTCTGACCGGCAAGGACCTGGGGCTGTTCATCATCGTGGCACTGCTGACGATCCTGGCGCCGTTCATCCTGAACCCCTTCCCCGAAGGCAGCGCCCTGGCGCAGTTCAACGGCGGCTATCCCGACCTGATGCAGCGTTTCGTGATCTTCGGGATCTTCGCCATCGGCTTCAACATCCTGTTCGGCCTGACCGGCTATCTCAGCTTCGGCCACGCCGCCTTTCTGGGCGTGGGCTCCTACGCCGCGATCTGGATGATGAAGCTGCTGACGCTGAACGTCATCCCCGCGATCATCATGTCGATCGTCTTCGCCGGGATCTTCGCCCTGGTGGTCGGCTACATCTCGCTGCGGCGGTCGGGGATCTACTTCTCGATCCTGACGCTGGCCTTCGCGCAGATGAGCTACGCGCTGGCCTACTCGGTGCTGACCCCCATCACGGGCGGCGAGACCGGCTTGCAGCTGAAGGCCACCGACACCCCGCTGCTGTCGAACCTCGGCCCCACCGAGATCGGGCGCGCCAACTTCTTCGGCGTCGACATGCGCGCGAGCTACGAGATGGCGATTGGCGACTGGCTGTTCACCTTCAACGCCGGCTACTACATCGCGGCCGTCTTCATGCTGCTCAGCTTCTACCTGGCGATCCGGCTGTTCCGTTCGCCCTTCGGGATGATGCTGCGCGCCGTGAAATCGAACCAGCAGCGCATGAACTACACCGGGCTGAACTCGCGCCCCTATACCCTGGCGGCCTTCGTCATCTCGGGCATGTATGCCGGTCTCGCCGGCGGCCTGATGGTCGCGATGGACACCCAGGTGGGCCCCGAGCGGATGTTCTGGACCGCCAGCGGCGAGGTGGTGCTGATGACCATCCTCGGCGGCGCGGGCACACTGATCGGCCCGGTGCTGGGCGCGGGCATGATCAAATACATGGAAAACATCGTGTCCAAGATCAACGACGGCATCCTGCACCAGTGGTTCGCCTTCATGCCCGACGGGATCGAGGACTTCCTGGTCTTCGTCATCCATCCCTTCATCGGCAAGGGCTGGCACCTGACCCTGGGCCTTCTGTTCATGCTGGTCGTGATCTTCCTGCCCGGCGGGCTGGTCGAGGGCGGACAGCGCATCGCATCGGTGTTCCGCCGCAAGGAGACCAAGACGTCCACCGTCGAGAAATCCGCGGCCGAACAACAGCAGCACTCGGAATAAGGAGCCGGACCCATGGGAATCCTTGAAGTCAAGAACGTGGGCAAGCGCTTCGGCGGGTTGCAGGCCCTGGGGGACGTGAACCTCAGCGTGAAGGAAAACACCTGCCACGCGATCATCGGGCCCAACGGGGCGGGCAAGTCCACCCTGCTGAACTGCCTGATCGGCAAGCTGATCCCCGACACGGGCAGCGTCATGTTCGACGGCCAGTCGGTGCTGGGGCGCAAGCCGCACGAGATCAACCAGATGGGCATTTCCCGGGTGTTCCAGACACCCGAGATCTTCGGCGACCTGTCGGTGTTCGAGAACGTGATGATCCCCTGCTTCGCCAAGCGGGACGGATCGTTCCGGATGCACGCCTACGAGTCCTGCGACGCCGAGACCGACATCATCGCCAAGGCCGAGGCGATGCTGGACGAGGTCAACATGCTGGAAAAGCGCAACGTCGTGGCCTCGTCCCTGTCGCGCGGCGACAAGCGGCGGCTCGAGATGGCCATGTGCCTCAGCCAGAAGCCCAAGCTGCTGCTGCTGGACGAACCCACCGCCGGCATGGCGCGGGCCGATACCAACAACACCATCGACCTGCTGAAGACCATCAAGGCCAAGGGCGAACTGACCATGTGCATCATCGAGCACGACATGCACGTGGTCTTCTCGCTCGCCGACCGGATCACGGTGCTCGCCCAGGGCACGCCGCTGGTCGAGGACACACCCGAGAACATCAAGGGCCATCCGAAGGTCCGCGAAGCCTACCTGGGCGAGGCCGAGGTTTAGGGGCCGCCGCGGCGCGGGCCCGCCCCGCGCCGTGTTTCTTGAGCAATACGGGACGGTCTTCTTGCAAAGATCGCCGGGAGGAGACGAAAGACCATGAACGCGCCCTTCAACAAGCACGCCAACAACGCGGCCACCGCGCCGGCCTTCTTGAGCATCTCCAATATCGAGGCCTATTACGGCGAGAGCTACATCGTCCAGGACGTGAGCTTCAACGTCCACGAGGGCGAGATCCTGGCCCTGCTCGGCCGCAACGGCGCGGGCAAGACCTCGACCCTGCGCGCCATCGCGCGGCTCGACAACCCGGCGCTGCGCCACGGCGAAATCTGGCTCGACCACCAGCCCCTGCACGAAATGCGGTCCCACCAGGCCGCCGCCGCAGGCATCCAGCTGGTGCCCGAGGACCGGCGCATCATCCCTGGCCTCACGGTCGAGGAGAACCTGCAATTGGCCCAGATCGCGCCGCCCAAGGGCTGGGGGATCGAGCGGGTGTACGAGCTGTTTCCCCGCCTCAAGGAACGCCGCCGCCAGGAGGGCGTGACGCTCTCGGGCGGCGAGCAGCAGATGCTGGCCATTGCCCGGGCACTCTGCCGCGACATCAAGGTGCTGCTCCTGGACGAGCCGTACGAGGGGCTCGCCCCCGTGATCGTGCAGGAGATCGCCAAGACGCTGAACATCATCCGCGACCAGGGCATCACGACCATCCTTGTCGAGCAGAACGCGGTGGCCGCGCTCAAGCTCGCCGACCGGGCCGTGATCCTCGACACCGGGTCGGTGGTCTATGACGGCTCGGCCCAGGAGGTGCTGGACGACGAGGCGCTGCGCGCCGAGTACCTGGCCATCTAGGACGAATTTACGAGGGCCCGCCCCGCTCCGCCCGGATAGACCCGGGGGGCGACTGGCCTATGTGCCCGCACAAGTGAAGGAGGAGGAACCGATGCCAGAGACCGACGTGGAAAAACACGCGCCCAGCCCCGATTTCGTCAAGACGGCGCACGTGGATGCCGCCAAGTACGAAGAAATGTATGCCGCCTCGATCGCCGACCCGGACGCTTTCTGGGGCGAGCACGGTAAGCGCATCGACTGGATCAAGCCCTTCACCAAGGTGAAGAACACCGATTTCACCTATGGCAAGGTCGACATCCGCTGGTTCGAGGACGGCACGCTGAACGTGGCCGCCAACTGCATCGACCGCCACCTGAAGGACCGCGGCGACCAGACCGCCATCATCTGGGTCCCGGACGAGGATGACGGCAGCGACCAGCACATCACCTACCAGCAGCTGCACGCCCACGTGGGCAAGTTCGCCAACGTGCTGAAGGAAATGGGCGTCGGCAAGGGCGACCGGGTGGTGATCTACCTGCCGATGATCCCCCAGGCGGCCTATGCCATGCTGGCCTGCGCGCGCATCGGCGCCATCCACTCGGTGGTCTTCGCGGGCTTCTCGCCCGACGCGCTGGCCAGCCGCGTGAACGGCTCCGAGGCCAAGGTGGTCATCACCGCCGACGGCGGCCCCCGCGGCGGCCGCGTCACCGCGCTGAAGGACAACGCCGACAAGGCCTTCGCCAAGGTCAATCACGACGCCAAGATGCTGGTGGTCAAGCGCGCGGGCAACGACATCTCGTGGACCGAGGGCCGCGACCACTGGCTGCACGAGATGGAGGACAAGGTCTCCGACGACTGCCCGGCCGAGGAGATGAATGCAGAGGATCCGCTGTTCATCCTCTACACCTCGGGCTCGACCGGCCAGCCCAAGGGCGTGGTCCATAGCCAGGGCGGCTACATCGTCTATACCGCGATGACCCACCAGTACACGTTCGACTACCACGATGGCGACATCTACTGGTGCACCGCGGACGTGGGCTGGGTGACCGGCCACAGCTATATCGTCTACGGGCCGCTCGCCAACGGCGCGACCACCGTGATGTTCGAGGGCGTGCCCACCTATCCCGATGCGGGCCGCTGCTGGAAGGTCTGCCAGGACCACGGCGTGAACCAGTTCTACACCGCCCCCACCGCCATTCGCGCGCTCATGGGCAAGGGGACCGAGTTCGTCGAGAAATACGACCTGTCGTCGCTGAAGGTCCTGGGCACGGTGGGCGAGCCCATCAACCCCGAGGCCTGGAACTGGTACAACGACGTGGTCGGCAAGGGGAAATGCCCCATCGTCGACACCTGGTGGCAGACCGAGACGGGCGGCCACATGCTGACCCCCCTGCCCGGCGCCACGCCCACCAAGCCCGGCTCGGCCACGCGCCCGTTCTTCGGCGTGCAGCCCGTGGTGCTGGATCCCGAAAGCGGGAAGGTCAAGGAAGGCAACGGCGTCGAGGGCGTGCTGGCCATCGCCGACAGCTGGCCGTCGCAGATGCGCACGGTCTACGGCGACCACGACCGGTTCATGAACACCTACTTCCAGCAGTACAAGGGCTACTACTTCACCGAAGACGGCTGCATGCGAGACGAGGACGGGTATTACTGGATCACCGGCCGCGTAGACGACGTGCTGAACGTGTCGGGCCACCGTATGGGCACCGCCGAGATCGAGAGCGCGCTGGTCGCCCACAAGGCGGTGAACGAGGCCGCGGTGGTCGGTGTGCCCCACGACGTGAAGGGCCAGGCGATCTACTGCTACGTGTCGCTCATGGACGGCAACCAGCCCTCGGACGAGCTGAAGAAAGAGCTTCAGGACTGGGTCCGCGGCGAGATCGGGCCCATCGCCAAGCCCGACTACATCCAGTGGGCGCCCGGGCTGCCCAAGACCCGCTCGGGCAAGATCATGCGCCGCATCCTGCGCAAGGTCGCCGTGAACGAGCACGACCAGCTGGGCGATACCTCGACCCTGGCCGAGCCCGAGGTGGTCGACGACCTGATCGAGAACCGGCTGAACAAGTAGACGGGGTTTTGAACGAGTACCGGGCGCGGGGCGCAAGCTCCGCGCTTTTTTTGTGTGAAAGTGCTTGCTCAGGGAGGATCTCTGACAGCGCCAGTAGCAAGGCTGTAGAGCGGATTTTTGAACTGTGAGGGAGAACGCAGGTCGAAGATGTGGAGGCGAAAGCCCTTCCCGAACAGGCCACAGGGTTGATAGAGTCGGGTTAGCTCAGCATTGAATCCAACGGTGAATTTTGTTTCCTATCCTTATCTCAGCGCCATCTACTCTGTATTTCTTTACACGAGACGATGATGATGACTTCGACATAGACATCGAGAAGGTCAATTCGGGCACCTATAGTCCGCTGAAACTCCATCGTGTATCTTTCTTCTTAGACGCTGGATTGGAAGGTGGGAGCCCTATGGGTTTCGGCTTTGATGGATCAATGCTGCTACCCAGAACTCCCTCAGTATCTACGCCCGACGCAGCAATGGATTGTTTCAATTGCGTGAAGGCTGCGATGATGCTGGGAGGACTAGCGCTGGATGCGTCAACCCACGGGACGATGGGATTCGGTGAGTTAAAATCAACCGGCTACTTTAGATACACTCGCGCTCTGGGCTCCGAGGCCCAAATCAGTCAAGCCCTCCAAGAAGGCGGCGCTGGTGGCCAGCTAAATATTTCGTTGTTGTCTCCAAGGCGAATTACCCAGAATGAAGTTGAGGATGCTTACGTCGAGGGCCAAAAGGTCTTTAGCCATTTGACCAACCTTAACGCCGCATACCTCTCTTTAGCATATTCAAGTCTGCGCCGCTCGGAAACGCGTAATGCTCTAGTTTTTGGCTGGGTTGCCTGCGAGCAAGTCATCCAGCAAATATGGGACGAGTTTTTGATTGGGGAAATAAAATTTTACGGCACGGAAAATCGAAGAAAGCGCCTCAAAGAGACGAGAAATGTCGCGCCAAAGTTAGAGCTTTTAGCGTTGGCCAAGATAATCTCAGAAGATACCTATGAGACGCTAGCCGTCGCCCGGAAAGCTAGGAATAATTTTGCCCACAAGGGCGGGGCTGTAACCTTCAATAGTGCTCTGGAATGCGTAAAGGGTCTGATCCTACTGATACAAGAATTCGCTGACCTTAAGGGCGTGTCGACAGGCACCTCGCACCTCTTCGAGATCTACAATGCAAGCGAAAAAGAAGACGCGGAACGCTCCGGGCTAGGGGCAACCAATGCAGAAAACATCGATTGGGAGAACGTCAAGTATTGGCGAGAGATGTATAAGATTCCGGGCGATGAACGCTGGGAGGGCGACAAAAGTCTTCTGGATGGCATCGAACTCATGGATGCAACTGAGGATGAAGACGGGAAAGCTGACTGAGGGCGAAATGACTGTCCGAGCGTCAGATTGGGCGAACAGGAGCAATGATTAGCCTTTGCTTCGCCAGCGCTGTTTGAATGAGTCGTGGAACCATGCCCCCCAAAGACTACCCCGAAACCCCCGATGGCCGCTACTTCGTCTCCAAGGGGCGGCTGTGGCGGAAGACCGACCCGCGCCTCGACGACAGCGAACGGCGGGCAGCGGTGAAGGCGCTCATGCAGGCGCGGCGCGACGTGGGGCGGGCCGAGACGGAGGCACAGGAACGCGACGCCCGCGACCGGGTGGACGCCGCCAAGAAGCGGTTGGGCGAACGCGGGCCGGTCTGGTGGGACGACGGTGCGCCAGACGAGACGCGTAAGGCGCCCTGGAACTCCAGCTACGCGGAGTGGTGGGACGGGCTCGACGACGACGCAAGGGCGCGCGGCAACCCCGACTAGCGGCCGTGGCTGCCGTCGTAGCCGCTGACCCGGGTCGCCTGCCAGTTGCGAAGCACGTCGTCGGCGGGTCGCAGCACCTCCATGCGCAAGGCGTGGCAGACCGCCGTGTCCGACGAATGCTCGGCCCCGCAATCGCCGCCGGGGCATGCGCTCAGCACCGCCAGCAGGTCGATCTCGGCCAGAAGGTCCAGGTGATCGCCCGCCCGCGCCGGGCTGGCCTTCATGAAGTATCGCCCCTCATCGGCGGTGAAGCCCGTGCACATGAACACGTTCAGAACGTCGTGCACGTAGGGCTCGGCCTCGTGCAGGCTCAAGCCGGTGGCGTCGGCCAGCGCGCGGGTCAGGTTGGAATGGCAGCAGTGGTGATAGTCGCCGCCGCCCAGCAGGTGCGCGGTGTAGGGATCGCAGCGCGTGCCGATGACGTCATGCACCCGCCCGCCGAACGCGTCCGTGCCGTACCAGTCCAGGCTGTCGGCGATCACAGTCGCCATGGGCCGCAGGTAGGGAAACCCCGACCACAGCCGGTCGCCGACGTCGACATGAGTGCCGTGCAGCGCCCGCGTCTTGCCGCTGTAGAACCGTTCGGACAGGTTGCCGTCGGCGAACAGGTTCAGGTCCCCCACCTGCGCGCCGTCCGGGCAGGCGATGCGCAACACGTGGCCCGCGGGCACACGGATGGCCGCCGCGTCGCGCGGCGGGACGCGCACCTGGTCGACCGCGCGCAGATCGGACCTGACACGGGCGATACGGTCGGCATCGACCGGCGGCAGGGCATCGGTGGGATAGCAGATGACCGGCGCGACCGCGCGCCGGCGGTCGGCGTCGTCAGGTGACGGCATCGCCATCGCAGACCTGCTGGCCGGTGGCATCGCGCAGCGGGATCCCCGTGGGGGTGGCCGACGCCTCGAGCGCGAGGCCCCAGCACCCGTTCGAATCCCGGATCAGGAAGCCGGGGTTCATGCCCTGCGGCAGCGCCGCCAGCGCGGCGGCCGAGGGCTGCGCGCTCCGCCCGCCCGTTGCTTCGACACATCCCGTGAGGGCGACCAGCGCCGCGACCAGAATTAGCTGACGTCTCACCCGGCGCCCCCCTTTCAAATCCATATCGCGGCGACGCTACCATGGCCCCCCGGGGGGTCAAGCAGGCCGCTTTTGGGAAATTTGTCGGCGGTTTCGATTGTGGCATTAAGGTTCTGTTCACCTCCCGGACCCAGATTAAGAGGAAGTTAACCTCAACGCCCCGAGGCCCCGCCCCATGCTGTCCGTCGACACACCGCCCGACATCGCGATGTTCCGCCTCGCCGGGCTGCGCCAGGCCGCACGGCGCGAGGCGCGCAGGCTCGAGGCTGCGGCGGGATCGCGGTCGGAATACTACGCGGCCCCCGCCCCCGCTCCGGTGGCCGCGGGACCCGTCCGCAGGCTTGCCCTGACACGGGTGCCGTCCCTGCCGCTGCCCCCGCCGGCCCAAGGCGCGCGGACGGCGAACCATGCCCCGGTGACGGGGGCGCCGCGCGAAAGGCAACTCGACGCACTTTTCTAGGCTCCCCCCGTCCCGTGGCGCGCCGCTGGCCCCTGCTCTAGGCGCGTCCGGCCGCCCGTATTGGCCCCGAAGACCCAACCCGCTTTCCACCTGCGGCCGGCTGCCCTATATGTGGCGATTGACAGGCTCCGGAACACACGGGGCGGCAGAGGGAACGAGGAATGCATGGCCGACAACCCGCACAAGAATGACGTGAGCTTCATCAAGGCACTGGCCGAGCTGCTGCGCGAGAACGATCTGACCGAATTGCGGGTCAAGCGGGAATATGGCGAGGACGACAGCCTGGACGTGCGCGTGAGCCGCGAAAAGCACGTGGTCGCCCAGGCCACCGCCGCGCCCGCCCCGGCCCCCGCGCCCGCCGCGCAGGCCCCCGCGGCGCAACCCGCGCCCGAGCCGGTGAACGACGACCCGGCCAGCCAGCCCGGCGCCGTGACGTCGCCCATGGTGGGCACCGTCTACATGGCGCCTGAACCTGGCGCGGCCAATTTCGTGTCGACCGGCGACACCGTGAGCGAAGGCCAGACGCTGCTGATCGTCGAGGCCATGAAGACCATGAACCACATCCCGGCGCCGCGCGCGGGCAAGGTCAAGCGCATCCTGATCGAGGATGGCGCCCCGGTGGAATTCGGCGCCCCCCTGATGATCATCGAATAAGGCGCAGGCATGTTCGACAAGATCCTGATTGCCAACCGCGGCGAAATCGCCCTTCGCGTCATCCGGGCCGCCCGCGAGATGGGCGTGGCCACGGTGGCGGTGCACTCCACCGCCGACTCGGACGCGATGCACGTGCGCATGGCCGACGAATCCGTGTGCATCGGCCCGCCCTCGGCCGCGCAAAGCTACCTGAGTTTTCCGGCCATCATCTCGGCCTGCGAGATCACGGGCGCGCAGGCGATCCATCCCGGCTATGGCTTCCTGTCCGAGAACGCCAATTTCGTGCAGATCGTCGAGGATCACGAGCTGACCTTCATCGGCCCCCGGGCCGAGCATATCCGCATGATGGGCGACAAGATCACCGCCAAGGACACGATGAAGAAACTGGGCGTGCCCTGCGTGCCCGGCAGCGATGGCGGCGTCGCCGACCTGGACGAGGCCGGGAAAGTCGCCGGCCACATGGGCTACCCGGTCATCATCAAGGCCACCGCCGGCGGCGGCGGGCGCGGCATGAAGCTGGCCCGGTCCGAGGGCGAACTGGAGCAGGCCTGGTATTCCGCGCGGTCCGAGGCCAAGGCCGCGTTCGGCAACGACGAGGTCTATATCGAGAAATACCTGGGCACCCCGCGCCATATCGAGGTGCAGGTCTTCGGCGACGGCAAGGGCAACGCCGTGCACCTGGGCGAGCGGGATTGCTCGCTGCAACGTCGCCACCAGAAGGTCTTCGAAGAGGCGCCCGGCCCCGCCATCACCCCCGAACAACGCGCCGAGATCGGCCGCACCTGCGCCGAGGCCGTGGCGAACATCAATTACGCCGGCGCCGGCACCATCGAGTTCCTGTTCGAGGACGGCCAGTTCTATTTCATCGAAATGAACACCCGCCTCCAGGTCGAGCACCCGGTGACCGAGGCAGTGTTCGGCGTGGACCTCGTGCGCGAGCAGATCCGGGTCGCGGCGGGGCTGCCCATGTCCTTCGGCCAGGACGACCTGAGCATCAACGGACACGCCATCGAGGTGCGGCTGAACGCAGAAAAGCTGCCCAGCTTCAGCCCCTCGCCCGGCCGGATCTCGCAGTATCATGCGCCCGGCGGCCTGGGCGTGCGGATGGACAGCGCGCTTTACGACGGCTACCGGATCCCGCCCTACTACGACAGCCTGATCGGCAAGCTGATCGTTCACGGCCGCGACCGGCCCGAGGCGCTGTCGCGCCTCAGCCGCGCCCTGGGCGAGTTGATCATCGACGGCGTGGACACCACCGTGCCGCTGTTCCATGCCCTGCTGCGCGAGCCCGCCGTTCAAAGCGGCGACTATACCATCCACTGGCTCGAGCACTGGCTCGAAACCAACCTGCAGTAACGGCGGCGGGATGCAGCGCATCTCGCCGGATCTCCTGGTTCAGGCCTACGCCCAGGGCGTGTTCCCCATGGCCGACAGCCGCGAGTCCGCGGACGTGTTCTGGGTCGATCCGCAATTGCGCGGCGTCCTGCCCCTGGACGGCTTCCACCTGTCGCGGTCGTTGCGCAGGACCATCCGCCGGGCGCCTTTCGACATCAGCTTCGACCGCGATTTCGACGGCGTGATCGCGGGCTGCGCCGACCGGGACGAAACCTGGATCAACGACGAGATCGCGGCCTCCTACGGCCTCCTGCACCGCTCGGGGCTCGCCCATTCCATCGAGCTTTGGGACGAAGATGGCGCACTGGCCGGAGGAGTCTATGGCGTGAGCCTTGGCGCGGCGTTCTTCGGCGAATCGATGTTTTCGCGCCGCCGCGACGCGTCGAAGATCGCACTGGCCTACCTGGTGGACCGGTTGCAAAGCTGCGGCTATCGGCTGTTCGATACCCAGTTCATCACGCCGCACCTGGCCTCACTCGGCGGTGTCGAGATCTCGCGCGCCGAGTACCGCAAGCGCCTGGCCGCCGCGCTGTCCGAGCGGGCGCAGTTCCGGGCCGATCTGCCGATCCCGACGCCCGATCAGCTGGTGCAGCGCATGACCCAGACGTCGTAGCGGCGATCCTCCAGCGCGTTCAGCGCCGGGGACGAGGCGACCATCCACCCGGCGAACCGCGGCTCGGCCACGCCCGCGTCACGGATCACGAGATAGGCATAGGCGTTGCCCGACGGGTTCTCGACCGGGTAGCGACACTCGCCCAGCGTCACCTGTAGTCGCCCCACCTCCTCGGTGTCGCCCTGCGTCAGCGAAATGTCCCGCACCTGCCCCGTGGTCTTGTCGAGGCTGCGCAGCACGACGCCCGCCGCCCGGTCGGTGCGGTCCTGCGCGACGATCGTGTCGCGGAACTGCGCCGTGGCGGGCACCGCCGTCACGGCCAGCGCCAGCGCCGCCATAAGCCGGATCATTCCGGGCTCCACGCCTCGTAATCGGCGCGCGGCTTCGGTTCGGGATTGCGGATCGACCCGGCGGGCGCATAGGCCGCGGGCGTGCCGGTCAGGTTGGGAACGTGCGGTTTTTCCCACTCGCGATGGGTCAGCGGACGTTCGGTCGGCGGCTCGTTCCAAGTGTGGTGCAGCCAGCCGTGCCAGTCGGGGTCGATGCGGCTGCCCTCGACCTCGCCATTGTAGATCACCCAGCGGCGCGACCCGTCGGCGTTCTGGTAGAACACGTTGCCCTGCCCGTCTTCGCCAACCTTGGTGCCGTGGCGCCAGGACCAGATACGGGTGTTCAGCGTGGCGCCGTCCCACCATGTGATCGCGCTGAGGATCTTTTTCAGAATGCCCATGGAGCCTCCTTCGGGTTGTGCCAGATATGGCCCAGAGCGACCTCAACGTCCAGAGGGTTGGCGGGCCGTCACCTCGATCTCGATCCGCATCTCGGGGGCTTGCAGGCGCGCCGACATCATCGTCGCCGCCGGCGGCGCGTCGCCAAAGGCCGCACGCGTGACCGGCCAGCAGGCGGGCCAGTCGTCAGGGTCGGGCAGGATATAGCTCACCCGGACAACGTCGCGCAGGCTCGCGCCCAACTCGGCCAAGGCGCCATCGATGGTGGCCAGAGCGTTGCGGCATTGCTGCACCACGTCCTGCGGCATCTCCATGGTGGCGTAGTCATAGCCGGTGGTTCCGGCCACGAAAATCCAGCCATCGCAGGCCACCGCGCGAGAATATCCAATCCGCGTCTCGAACGGGGAATTTGTCGTCACGCGCCGCACAATGTCCTCGGGATGCCCAAATTTTGCCTGATCCTTCCACAACCTTGGGGGCAAGAGCCAGCAAAGAAGTCATCCCATGCGCCTGATCAAGCTTACCCTCTTCGGATGCGGTCTCATCGCCGTCGCGACCCTGTTCAGCGCGGGTGGCGCGACCGGCGTGATCCCGGTCTCGACCGCATCGCCCACCGCCGGCGCGGCCCTGAGCGCGGCCGGTGCCACCGCGCCCTCGACGGCGCCGAGCCTGCTGGAGCGGACGGTGCGACTGACCCTGCGCATGGCTCGCGAAATGGAGGAAAAGCGCGCTGGGCACGGCGCTCGGTTCCAGAACAGCTTTGCCGAACAGGACAACGCACCGCGAAGTCTGACGCTGGAGCCGATCCAAAGCGTGCCGACCGCGGACCGCAGCCTCGCACGCCTCGGCGCGGATCAGCCTGTCAGAGTACCAACGCCACGCCCCCGCCCCTGAGAGCCGGGGCGCAATGCCGCAAAGGAAAACGCCGCGCCCCGGGGGCGCGGCGTTTTGGGTCAACCGGCGCTGGCCGGCGTGCCAGTTTTCTTGCTTTCGGAATATATCATCAGCGGGGCCGCCTCCGAGGTCACGGCCTCCTCGTTGACGACGACTTCGTCCACGCTGTCCATGCCCGGCAGGTCGAACATCGTGTCGAGCAGGATGTCCTCCATGATCGACCGCAGGCCGCGTGCGCCGGTCTTGCGCTCGATCGCGCGCTTGGCGATGGCGGTCAGCGCGTCGTCGGTGAAGGTCAGCGCGGCGTCTTCCAGCTCGAACAGGCGCTGGTACTGCTTGACCAGGGCATTCTTCGGCTTGGTCAGGATGGTGACCAGCGCTTCCTCGTCCAGATCCTCGAGCGTGGCAATCACCGGAAGGCGACCGACGAATTCGGGGATCAGGCCGAATTTCAGCAGGTCTTCGGGCTCGAGCTCGGTAAACATCTCGCCCACGCCCCGCGCCTCGGCGTCCTTGACGTCGGCGCCGAACCCGATGGCGCTGCCCTTGCCGCGCTGGCTGATGATCTTCTCGAGCCCCGCGAAGGCGCCGCCGCAGATGAACAGGATATTCGTGGTGTCCACCTGCAGGAATTCCTGCTGCGGATGCTTGCGCCCGCCCTGGGGCGGCACGCTGGCCACGGTGCCTTCCATGATCTTCAGCAGCGCCTGCTGCACGCCCTCGCCCGACACGTCGCGCGTTATGGACGGGTTGTCGGACTTGCGGGTGATCTTGTCGACCTCGTCGATATAGACGATGCCGCGCTGCGCGCGCTCGACATTGTATTCGCTGGCCTGGAGAAGCTTCAGGATGATGTTCTCGACATCCTCGCCCACGTAGCCCGCCTCGGTCAGCGTCGTGGCGTCGGCCATGGTGAACGGCACATCAAGGATCCGCGCCAGCGTTTGCGCCAGCAGCGTCTTGCCGCAGCCCGTGGGGCCGATCAGCAGGATGTTCGACTTGTTGAGTTCGATGTCGGATTTACCGGCGTGGTTCAGCCGCTTGTAGTGGTTGTGCACGGCCACCGACAGCACCCGCTTGGCGTGCATCTGGCCGATCACGTAGTCGTCGAGGACTTCGCAGATTTCCTTGGGCGTGGGCACCCCGTCCGAGGCCTTCAGCCCGGCAGACTTGGTCTCCTCGCGGATGATGTCCATGCACAGCTCGACGCATTCGTCGCAGATGAACACGGTGGGACCGGCGATGAGCTTGCGCACCTCGTGCTGGGATTTCCCGCAGAAGCTGCAGTAAAGCGTGTTCTTGCTGTCGCCTGAATTCGTAGCCATCGTCTATCCTTCCGGGCCGCCGGACCCGTTGCGTCGTCTTTGGTCGGGGACAATATTCCCCGTGGCTTCTCCACCCTTTCGGGCAGACTAGGGCACCGCCCAGAGGCCCGCAATCGCAAAAACCTGCGCCGCGGGCCGCCGGAAAACGGGCCCCGTCAGTCGTCGCCCTTGGCGCGGTTTTCGACGATCTCGTCGATCAGGCCCCACTCCTTGGCCTCCTCGGGGGACATGAAATTGTCCCGCTCCAGCGCGTCGACGACCTTCTTCATGGGCTGGCCTGTATGCTTGACGTAGATCTCGTTCAGCCGGTCCTTCAGCTTCTGCGTCTCCTGCGCGTGGATCATGATGTCGGTGGCCTGGCCCTGGTAGCCGCCCGAGGGCTGGTGCACCATCACGCGGCTGTTGGGCAGCGAGAACCGCATCCCCGGCTCGCCCGCGGTCAGCAGCAGCGACCCCATCGAGGCCGCCTGCCCCACCACCAGCGTGCTGACCGGCGGCTTGATGTACTGCATGGTGTCGTAGATCGACAGGCCGCTGGTGACGACGCCACCGGGGCTGTTGATATACATGCTGATCTCTTTCTTGGGGTTCTCGGCCTCGAGATGCAGCAGCTGCGCCACGATCAGCGACGACATGCCGTCGTGGACCGGCCCCGACAGGAAGATGATCCGTTCCTTCAGAAGCCGCGAGAAGATGTCGTAAGCACGCTCGCCCCGGCTGGTCTGCTCGACGACCATGGGGACGAGATTCATCATGTGCTCGATGGGGTTTTGCATGTGCCTGCCTTCAGCTTGGGTGTGATCGCGAATAAGGTGCGTCGGGTTGAAAGAGTCTTAGTAGCGCGCCCTGCCAGCCGCAAGGGACGCCCCGTTCACCACGCCGCGCGCATGAGCTCGATCAGCGTCCCGGTCGAAAGCGTCACCGGGTTGCCCTTCATCGACGACGACCCCTGCGCCGCCGCGGCCACGTCCGACAGGTCGTCCTCCGATAGACCCATGTCGCCCAGCCCCGGCAGGCCCGCGTCGCGCGACCAGCGGGCCAGGTCCGCGCCGCCCAGCGCCGCGTCGATCCAGCCCCGCACGTCCTCGATCCGCTCCGCCAGGGCGCCATCGGCGGCCGCGGCGTTGGCCTCCAGCACATGCGGCAAAAGCGCGCCGCAGACTGCCCCGTGCGGCGCTTGCGCCACGCCGCCGATCGGCCCGGCCAGCCCGTGCACCGCGCCCAGCCCCGCGTTGGCCAGTGCCAGGCCGCCCGAGAGAGAGCAGTAGGCCAGCGCATCGCGCGCATCCGGATCGTCGCCCTCCATCAGCCGCGCCAACGCCGCCAAACCGCCCGGGATGGCGGCGCGGCAGAGCGCGTCGGTCAGCGGGTTTGCCTTGGCACTCAGGTAGGGCTCGATCACCTGCGTCACCGCGTCCAGCCCCGAGGCCAGCGTCACGCCGCGCGGCGCGCCGTCGGTCAGTTCCGGGTCCACCACGGCCAGGTCCGCCAGCATCCGGTCGTCGCGCAGGCTGACCTTGCGCCGCGCCTCGGGCACCCCGATGACCGCGTTCTTCGTGACCTCGGCCCCGGTGCCGGCGGTGGTGGGCAGCGCGACGAACGGCAGCGGCGCGGCCTCCAGCGGCAGCCCCTTCCCCACGACCTCCAGGTGATCCATCAGCGGACTGGGGCTGGGGCGCAGCCCGGCGATGGCCTTGCCGGTATCGATCACCGCGCCGCCCCCCAGGGACACGATCACCTCGGCCCCCTCGGCCGCCGCCACGCCCGCCTGGATCGTCGCGACATCTGGCTCCCCGCACACGGCGAAACGGTCCACGGTGCAGCCCTCGGCCACCAGCGCCTCGGCCAGCCAGTCCGAGCGCGCCGCCGTGCCGCCGCCCACCAGCAGGACCCGGCGGCCCAGCGCGGCGACATCGGGCGCGACCGCGCGCGCCGTGCCCCTCCCGAACCGGATTTCGGTCGCGGTGCAAAACGTGAATGGTGTCATGGTGTCCCTCCTTGCCGTGAAGATCTGGCGCGCCGCCTCCGGAACGCCACCACCCTTGGCTTCATCTTTCCATAAATACCCGGACGCGCCACCCGACCCCGGCGCGACATCCGGCCCTCTCGCCCCGCCGGGTACGCCTCCTATCTCTGCCGCCATGGAGCATGATTTCGTCCCCACCCGCCAGGCCGGCCTCGACCGGCTGCACGCCTTCGCCCCGGATGCCGGCGCGCGCTATGCCGCGCAGCGCAACTTCGACAGCCCCGAGGGGGTTAGCCAGCTCTCGCCCTACCTGCGCCACCGCCTGCTGACCGAGCCCGAGGTCATCGCCGCCGTGCGCGACATCCACGGCGAAGGCGACGCCGAGAAGTTCATCCAGGAGGTCGTCTGGCGCAGCTACTTCAAGGGCTGGCTGGAACTCAGGCCATCGGTCTGGGCCGACTACCGCCAGGGCCTGAAAGCCGCGCGCGACCGCATCGCGACCGAGGGCGGGCTGCGCAAGGGATGGGAACAGGCCTGCGCGGGCGCCACCGGTATCGACTGCTTCGACCACTGGGCGCAGCAGCTCACCGGCAGCGGCTGGCTGCACAACCACGCGCGCATGTGGTTCGCCTCGATCTGGATCTTCACCCTGCGCCTGCCGTGGGAGCTCGGCGCCGATTTCTTCCTGCGCCACCTGCTCGACGGCGACCCGGCGTCGAATACCTGTTCGTGGCGCTGGGCTGGCGGGCTGCACACGCGCGGCAAGCACTACGTGGCCCGCGCCGAGAACATCCGGCGCTATACCGGCGGCCGCTTCGACCCGAAGGGCCAGTTGAACGAGACACCCGATCCGCTGGACGGCCCGCCCCTGCCCGAGACGCGCACCCTGCCGGACACGCCCGCGCCTGATCCCGGCCTGCGCACGGGCCTTTTGCTGGTCGAGGACGACCTTTCCCCGGACCTGCCCGCGCGCGATTTCGCCGCCACCGCGACGCTCAGCGGTGCGTCCCATCGTTCGCCGCTCAAGGTCGCGCCGGGCGTGCTGGACTTCACCGACGCCGCACTGGCCGATGCGCGCGACCGGGTGGCCCCGGACGCCACGCCGCTTTTGGATGCCGACGCGCTCGCCACCTGGGCGCGGGAGAACGCGCTGGAACAGATCGTCATGCCCTATACGCCCACCGGCCCGGCGCGCGATCTGCTCGAGGGCAGCGGCCTGCCCATCGTCCCGGTGTTGCGCGACTGGGATCGCGCGGCCTGGCCCCACGCCACGGCCGGGTTTTTCAAGGTGAAAAAGCAGATCCCGAAGCTCCTCTCGGCGGTCTGACAGCGCGTGCAACTGCCGCGAAATTCAGCGGATGCCGCCGCGTTGGGCCGCAATTCCGCGCACCCCCCTGCATCTTCGCGCCAGACGCGCTATGCTAACGCCAAACAGCAATGCGCAGAACTGACCGGGGGGACCGACCATGGCCGAGACCCAAGACAGCAAGATCCACGACCTTTTCGTCATCGGTGGCGGCATCAACGGCACCGGCATCGCCCGTGACGCCCAGGGCCGCGGCCTGAGCGTGGCATTGGCGGAAATGGGCGACCTGGCCGGGGCCACGTCGTCGAAATCCACGAAGCTTTTCCACGGCGGCTTGCGGTATCTCGAATTCTTCGAAATCGGCCTGGTGAAGAAGGCGCTGGTCGAACGCGAGGTCCTGCTGGAAGCCATGCCGCATATCAGCTGGCCCATGCGTTTCGTCCTGCCCTATTCGCCCGACATGCGGTTCGAGGGCGACACTCCCACCTCGCGCCTGCTGGGCTGGACCATGCCGTGGCTGAAGGGGCGCCGGCCCTCGTGGCTGATCCGGCTGGGGCTGTTCATGTACGACAACCTGGGCGGGCGGAAATACCTGCCCGGCACCAAGACGCTGGACCTGACGACCGCGCCCGAAGGCGGCCCGATCAAGGACCGCTTCAAAAAGGCTTACGAGTACAGCGATTGCTGGGTCGAGGACTCGCGTCTCGTCACGCTGAACGCGCGCGATGCCGAGATCCGCGGCGCCCGCATCATGACACGCACCAAGGTCACCAGCGCCGAGCGGCGCGAGGGGCTGTGGCATATCACCGTCGAGGACACCGAGAGCGGCACCTCCGAGACCATTCGCGCCCGCGGGCTGGTCAACGCGGGCGGCCCCTGGGTCGAGAACGTGGTGAAGAACACCGTGCGCATGAACTCGTCCGAGGGCGTGCGCCTGGTCCGCGGCAGCCATATCGTGACGAAGAAGCTCTACGATCACGGCAAGTGCTACTTCTTCCAGGGCGAGGACGGGCGCATCATCTTCGCCATCCCCTACGAGACCGATTTCACGCTGATCGGCACCACCGACAAGGACCACGGCCACGACCCGACCGTGAAGCCCGAATGCACCCCCGAAGAGGCGCAGTATCTTTGCGACTTCGCCTCGAACTATTTCGAGCAGGACATCACCCGCGACGACGTGGTCTGGACCTATTCCGGCGTGCGCCCGCTCTACGATGACGGCGCGAAATCGGCGACGGCGGCCACGCGCGACTATGTCCTGTCGCTGGATGCCGGGCCCGCGACCGATGGCGGCCTGGGGTCCGAGCCGCCGCTGCTGAACGTCTTCGGCGGCAAGATCACGACCTACCGCAAGCTGGCCGAACAGGCGATGGCCAAGCTGCGCCCGTTCTTCCGCGACATGCCCGAGAACTGGACCGCCGGCATCCCCCTGCCCGGCGGCGATTTCCCGGTGGACGGCGTGAAGAAGCTGACCGACGACCTGAAAAAGGCCTATCCGTTCCTGGGCGACTACCAGGCCGGGCGGCTGATCCGCGCCTACGGCACCGAGGCGAAGGATATCTGCGGCGACGCCAAGTCGGCCGAGGATATGGGCCGCGATTTTGGGGGCACCCTGACCGAGGCCGAGGTGCGCTGGCAGATGGATCACGAATACGCCCGCACCGCCGAGGACGTGGTCTGGCGCCGCACGAAGCTGGGCCTTCGGATGAGCGCCGACGAGATCGCCGCGCTGGATCAATGGATGGCCGAGGCCCGCCGCCCCGCCCAGGCCGCCGAGTGACGACGGGGCTGGCCGGCTGACCGGGCTTTCAAAGAACAGTTTGTAATAGTCGGCCCGTCGGTGACGTCTCCAATCCAAGCTCTCATGCGGGTTTTTCCGTGTGAGGGCCGTCTGAGATCCGGGAGCACTCCGATTCCTCATTTCGATTTGCGCCATCTGTGGTAACATCACCGTTGACCTACGGGGCGCAGAGATGGCGGGGGATTACCGATGGCATTGCTGACCGATGACCGGATCTGGCTCTCCTGGACCGGGATGGAGACGGACCTTATCTTCAATCAGGGCGTCGACCTTCCGCATTTCGCCGCTTTTCCCATGATCGACGACGAACAAGGACGGGACAGGCTGCACGCCTACTACGTCGCGCTGATCCAGATCGGGCGCGATACGGGCGCGGGTGTCATCCTCGATACGCCCACCTGGATGGCCAATCCCGATCGGGCGGCTCTTGTCGGGTATGACCCCGATGATCTTGCGCGTGTGACGGGCGACTCTGTCGCATTCGCGCAAAACGCGGCCCGTACCGCGCCCGACGTCGCCACGCGGGTCAGCGTTCAGATCGGACCGCGCGGCGATGGCTACGCAGCGGGTATCGCGACCATAGACGGCGCGCGCGACTACCACGCGCCACAGGTTTCGGCCGCGCGGGCGGCCCAGGCGGACATGGTCAGCGCTTACACGATGGGATCGGTCGCCGAGGCCGCCGGCATCGCTTTGGCCGCCGAGGCATCGGGCATCGCGGCGCTCATCTCGTTCACGGTCGAGACCGATGGACGCCTGCCCGACGGCACGCCGCTTGCCGATGCCGTGGGCGAACTGCGGGACATCGCCGATCCCGCTGCCGTCATGGTCAATTGCGCTCATCCCGACCACATCGACAATGCGCGGGACGGTCGCCCCTGGCAGGCCGGTCTCGCCGGAATCGTCGCGAATGCCTCGCGTCAGAGCCACGAGGAACTGGACAACGCCACGGTGCTCGATGACGGAGACCCCGAAGAGCTGGGCTCGCAGGTGATCGGGATGAAGCGGGCGTTTCCCAACCTGAGGATCGTGGGCGGCTGCTGCGGCACGGACCTGCGCCATCTTCGTGAAATCGCCAGGCACGCGTCCGCGCCCTGAACCAAGGCGACACGGTACGGTTGCCGTCATGGTCCCGGACGCCCCCGGTTTTCGACCTTTCCGGATTGCCCCCTTGCCACCCTACCCGCACCGGGCCAGTTTCCTTCCTAATCAAGCGGAGGAGACGACATGACCCACATCCTGGCGATCGACCAAGGCACCACCTCGAGCCGCGCGATCCTGTTCGACAGCGATCTCAAGATCACCTCCTCGGCGCAGGAGGAATTCGAGCAGCACTATCCCGCCTCGGGCTGGGTGGAACACGACGCCTCGGACCTGTGGTCGTCCACCGCCGCCGTCTGCCGCGCCGCCATCGAGAAATCCAGCATCGGCCCCGACGCGATCAAGGGCATCGGCATCACCAACCAGCGCGAGACCGTTGTCGTCTGGGACAAGCAGACCGGCCAACCCATCCACCGCGCCATCGTCTGGCAGGACCGGCGCACGTCCGAGATCTGCCAGCAGCTGAAATCGGACGGCTACGAAGAGCAGGTGACGGCCAAGACCGGGCTGCTGCTCGACCCCTATTTTTCCGGCACCAAGCTCAAGTGGATCCTCGACCACGTGGACGGCAGCCGCGAGCGCGCGCGCAAGGGCGAGATCCTGTTCGGCACCGTCGATACCTTCCTGATCTGGAAGCTCACGGGCGGCGCCAGCCACGTCACCGATGCCACCAACGCGTCGCGCACGCTGCTTTACGACATCCACAAGGGCAAATGGTCCTCGACCATCGCCGACATGCTGGACATCCCCATGGAGATGCTGCCCGAGGTCAAGGATTGCGCCGCCGATTTCGGCATGACGCGGCCCGACCTGTTCGGGCGCGAGATCCCCATCCTGGGCGTGGCGGGCGACCAGCAGGCAGCGGCCATCGGCCAGGCCTGTTTCCAGCCCGGCATGCTCAAATCGACCTACGGCACCGGCTGCTTCGCGCTGCTGAACACCGGTGACACGCCCGTGCGGTCCGAGAACCGGCTGCTGACCACGGTGGCCTACCAGTTCGACGGCAAGCCGACCTACTGCCTCGAGGGCTCGATCTTCATCGCGGGCGCCGTGGTGCAGTGGCTGCGCGACGGGCTGAAGATCATCCGCGAGGCGAAAGAAACGCAGCCCCTGGCCGAACGCGCCGATGACGGGCAGGACGTCATCCTGGTGCCCGCCTTCACCGGGCTGGGCGCGCCCTACTGGAACGCCGATTGCCGCGGCGCAATCTTCGGCCTCACCCGCAATTCCGGCCCCGAGGAATTCGCCAAGGCGGCGCTGGAGTCGGTCGGCTACCAGACCCGCGACCTGCTGGATGCCATGCAGGCCGACTGGTCCGATGGCGAGGCGCAGACCCTGCGCGTGGACGGCGGCATGTCGGCCTCGGACTGGGCGATGCAGTTCCTCAGCGACATCATCGGCGCCTCCGTGGACAGGCCACAGGTGCTGGAGACCACGGCGCAGGGCGTCGCCTGGCTGGCGGGATGGCGCGCGGGGCTTTACCCCGACCAGGCGGGCTTTGCCGAGCGTTGGCGCGTCGACCGGACCTTCAAGCCCGACATGGACGACACCACGCGCGAGCGGAAATTCGACCGCTGGCAGCGCGCCGTCCAGGCGACGATGGGAGTGTGAGGTCTCCGGCGTGAAGGCGTGGCTGCGCCGGCTTTACGAGGGCGACGGCACCGGACCGCGCTGGTTTCGCCGGGCGCTGCTTCTTTTCGACGTGGTGACCATCGGGTATTTCCTGCTGACCGCCACGTCCGAGATCGACCTGCGCATCATCCTGATCGACCTGTGTATCGGCGTCGTACTCGTCGCGGATATCACCGCCCGGCTCTGGATCGCCGAACGGCGGCTTAAGGAGCTTTTGTCCCTGCCCACGCTGGCCGACCTGGTCGTCATCCTGTCGCTGGCGGCGCCGCTGGTGGCTGGCACCAACCTGGGCTTCTTGCGGGTTCTGCGCGTGCTCAGGTTGCTTCGGACCTTCCGGCTGGCCGAGCGTCTGGACCGGGCGACCGCGGGGCTGGACGTGAACACCCGCATCGTGCGCGCGGCCGCCAACCTCGCCGCCTTTATCTTCGTGGTCACCAGCCTCGTCTGGGTGTGGGAGCATGATCGCAACGACGCTCTGAACACCTACGTGGACGCGCTCTATTTCACGATCACCACGCTGACGACCACGGGATACGGCGACATCACCCTGACCGACCGCGTCGGTCGTCTGATGACCATCGTCATCATGCTGTTCGGGGTCGGCCTGTTCCTGCGGCTGCTGCAGGCGCTGTGGCAACCCAACAAGGTCGAACAGCCCTGCGCCACCTGCGGGCTGAAGCTGCACGACCGCGACGCGAGCCACTGCAAGCATTGCGGCGACACGATTTATATCGAGACCGAGGGCGATACCTGACCGGCGCCGCGGTGCCGCCCGCTTTGTTCACCCCGAAATGATCTGGGGTCGTCCGGCCCGGCGCCATAACCGCGCGTCGTGCACCGGGGTCTATCACCGCAAAACGAGAAAGGGCCGCGCACCGCGCGGCCCTTTCGGATTTCGGACGAATAGTCCTTACAGCTTCTGAAGGAGCGAGTTCACCGATTCCTTGGCGTCGCCATAGAACATGCGCGTGTTCTCCTTGAAGAACAGCGGGTTCTCGATGCCGGAATAGCCGGTGCCCGAGCCGCGCTTGGACACGAAGACCTGGTTGGCCTCCCAGACGTGAAGCACCGGCATCCCCGCGATGGGCGAGTTCGGGTCGTCGTTGGCCGCCGGGTTCACGATGTCGTTCGAGCCGATGACGATCACCACGTCGGTGTCTTTGAAGTCCTCGTTGATCTCGTCCATTTCCAGCACGATGTCGTAGGGCACCTTGGCCTCGGCCAGCAGCACGTTCATGTGCCCCGGCAGGCGGCCCGCCACCGGGTGGATGGCGAAGCGAACGTTCTTGCCCTGGTCGCGCAGCTTGGTGGTCAGCTCGCTCACCGCCTGCTGGGCCTGGGCCACCGCCATGCCGTAACCCGGCACGATGATGACGCTGTCGGCTTCCTTCAGGGCGTCGGCCACGCCGTCGGCCTGGATGGCCACCATCTCGCCTTCGACCTCCTGCTGGGGGCCGCCCGCGCCGCCGAAGCCGCCCAGGATGACGCTGACGAAGTTGCGGTTCATGGCCTTGCACATGATGTAGCTGAGGATCGCACCGGACGAACCCACAAGCGCGCCCACGACGATCAGCAGGTCATTGCCCAGGCTGAAGCCGATGGCTGCCGCCGCCCAGCCGGAATAGCTGTTCAGCATCGACACCACGACCGGCATGTCGGCCCCGCCGATGCCCATGATCAGGTGGTAGCCGATGAACAGCGCGGCCACGGTCAGGATCAAAAGCGGGAAGAACCCGCCGCCGCCCAGGTACCAGAACAGGCACAGCAGCGAGAGCGCGGCGGCGCCGGCGTTCAGCATGTGACCGCCGGGCAGCTTGGTCGCGGCGGTGTTCACCCGGCCCGCCAGCTTGCCGTAGGCGATGACCGAGCCGGTGAAGGTCACCGCACCGATCCAGATGCCCAGCGCCAGCTCGACCCGCAGGATGTTGACCTCGACCGCCGTTTTCTTGGCAACGATCTCGGCGAAGCCGCGGAAGCCGTCTGCCACCGCCTGCGCCGCATCGCCCAGCGGCCCGTAGGTCGGCTGCGGGAAAGCCACGCCGGCCTCGGCGAAGGCGGCCGCCACGCGGCCGATCTCGATATGGGCGTTCAGGCCCACGAAGACCGCCGCAAGACCCACCAGCGAGTGCATGGCCGCCACGAGTTCGGGCATCTGGGTCATCTGCACGCGCTTGGCCAGCACCATGCCGATGGCCGCGCCGCCCGCGATCAGGATCAGGGACAGAAGCCACAGGCCGGAGCCGGGGCCGAAGAACGTCGCCAGCACGGCGATGGCCATGCCGATGACGCCGTACCAGATGGCGCGCTTGGCGCTTTCCTGGTCCTTCAGGCCGCCCAGCGACAGGATGAACAGGACGGCTGCGACGACATAGGCCGCGGTCGTGAATCCGTATTCCATTGCGCGCGCCCCCTTAAGACTTCTGGAACATGGCAAGCATCCGGCGTGTCACCAGGAAGCCGCCGAAGATGTTGATACCGGCCATGAACACCGCCAGCGCGGCGAGGATCGTGACCAGGATCGAGCTCGACCCGATCTGGGCCAGCGCGCCCAGGATGATGATGGACGAGATCGCGTTGGTCACCGCCATGAGCGGCGTGTGCAGGCTGTGCGCGACGCCCCAGATCACCTGGAAGCCGACGAAGCACGACAGAGCGAAGACGATGAAGTGCTGCATGAAGGACGCGGGCGCGATGGTGCCCAGCAAAAGCACCAGCACGGTTCCGACGGCCAGCAGGCCGACCTGTTGCTGGGTCTGCTTGCGGAAGGCGGCAGTCTCGGCGGCGGCCTTCTCTTCCTTCGTGGGCTCTTTCTTCTTTTCCTGCTTGGGCTTGGCAGGGGACGGGTTCTCGCGCTTGGGGGGCGGCCAGGTCACCTCGCCCTTGTGGGTGATGGTGCTGTCGCGGATCACCTGGTCGTCCATGTCGTGGACGATCTGGCCGTCCTTCTCGGGCGTCAGGTCCGCCATCATGTGGCGCACGTTCGTCGCGTAAAGCGTCGAGGACTGCTTGGCCATCCGGCTGGGGAAGTCGGTGTAGCCGATGATGGTGACGCCGTTGTCGGTGACGATCTTCTCGTCCTTGACGGTCATCTTGCAGTTGCCGCCCTTCTCGGCGGCCAGGTCGACGATGACGGATCCCGGCTTCATGGCCTTGACCATGTCCTCGGTCCAAAGCTCGGGCGCCTCGCGGTTGGGGATCAGCGCCGTGGTGATGACGATGTCGATCTCGGGCGCCTGCTCGCGGAACAGGGCCAGCTGCTTCTCGCGGAACTCGGGGCTGGAGGGGGCCGCGTAGCCGCCCTCGCCCACGCCCTCGGTGTCCTCGAAATCGAGGAACAGGAACTCGGCGCCCATGGATTCGATCTGCTCGGCCGTCTCGGGCCGCACGTCGAAGGCGCGCACGATGGCGCCCAGCGACGTGGCGGTGCCCAGCGCGGCCAGGCCGGCCACACCGGCGCCGACCACCAGGATCTTCGCCGGCGGCACCTTGCCCGCCGCCGTGACCTGGCCGGTCAGGAAGCGGCCGAAGTTGTTCGCGGCCTCGATCACGGCGCGGTAGCCGGCGATATTGGCCATGGAGGACAGCGCGTCCATCTTCTGGGCGCGACTGATGCGCGGCACCATGTCCATGGCGATGAGAGTGGCGCCCTTCGCGGCGGCCTTCTTCATCAGCTCTTCGTTCTCGGCGGGGTAGAAGAAGCTGATGAGCGTCTGCCCCTCGCGCAGCATCTCGACCTCTTCTTCCGAGGGCGGGCGCACCTTGGCGACGACATCGGCGGCGTCGAACACGGCCTTGGCGCTGTCCAGCACCTCGACCCCCGCGTCGCGATAGACCTCGTCGGCGAAATCGGCCTTGGCGCCGGCGCCCGACTGGATGACGCACTCATGCCCAAGCTTTTGAAGTTGTTCGGCCGAGGCCGGCGACAGGGCGACACGCGCCTCGCTTGGCTGGTGTTCCGTAATGACACCGAATTTCATCGCGGCCCTCTCCTTCTTGTGATCGAAAAACGAACTCCGAACCTGACTATAGCGTGCGCCGGGTCAAGGCAACGCCCCGGCGGCGACGCTTTCAGATCCAGCGACGGGTGCGGGCCGCCCAGGCGTGGAAGGCATCACCGAAAGCAACGGCGAGGCGGTCTTCCTCGGCGCGGATGAACCGCCGGGTGACGATCGCCACGAAGAGGGGCACCAGGATCACCCCCCAGACCGCGCCGGTCCATGCCACCGCCCCCGTCAGAACCAGCGCATCGCCCAGGTAGATCGGGTTGCGCGACAGGCGGAACGGCCCGCCCGTCACCAGCGCGGCGGGCGCTTGGTGCGGGATGGGGGTGGTCCGGGCCGCCACCATGACCGCGACCGCCCCGGCCATCAGCAGAAGGCCCCCGGCGATCAGGGCGGTGCCCAGCACGTCCCAGACGCGGCCCGTGACCTGCGGCCCCGTATCGCGTCCCAGCCAGAGCGCGGCCAAATGTCCCGCCAGCCAGACCGGGGGAATGTCGATCCATTTCAATCCCATCTTGCGCCCTTTCCCGGCCTTCGCCACTTTGTCGGCGATTTCACGGGAGGGATCCATGACTGATCTGAACGGGCGGCACGCGGTCGTCACCGGCGGCGGCAGCGGCATCGGGCTGGCCATCGCGCGCGCGCTGGCCGAGGCGGGCGCCGCCGTCACCATCACCGGCCGCCGCGAGGCCGCGCTGCGCGACGCGGCCGCGGCGACACCGGGTCTGCACCCCCAGGTCATGGACGTCACCGACGAGGCATCGGTCGTCGACGGGTTCGCCGCCGCCGTGGCCGCCCGCGGCCCCGTCACGATCTGCGTGGCCAACGCGGGCATCGCCGAGGGACGCAACCTGGCCAAGATGGACCTGGCCTTCTGGCGCAAGATCCTGTCCACGAACCTCGACGGCGCGTTCCTGACCCTGCGCGAGGCGATGAAGTCGATGCACGACCAGGACTGGGGCCGGGTCATCGCGGTCAGCTCGATCGCGGGGGTGCGGGGCCTCAAGGGCGCGCCGGCCTACACCGCGTCCAAGCACGGCGTGATCGGCCTGATCCGGGGCCTGAGCGAGGATTACATGCGCAGCCCCATCACGTTCAACGCCATCTGTCCCGGCTATGTCGATACCGATATCGTCACCCGCAACACCGCCGAGATCTCGGCCCGCGCCGGGCTGAGCGAGGAGGAGGCGCGGCAGACCATGATCCGCGCCAACCGCCACAAGCGCCTGATCGACGCGGACGAGATCGCGGCGGCCGCCCTTTGGCTGTGCGATCCACGCTCGGGCAGCGTCAACGGCCAGTGCATCGAGATCAGCGGGGGCCAGACGTGACCACCGATTTCGCCCGGACCCGCAGTTATTTCGAGTTGCCGGAAGGTGTCGCCTATCTCGACGGCAATTCGCTGGGGCCCTTGCCCAAGGCGGTGACCGGCACGCTGGACACCACGCTGCGCAAGGAATGGGGGCGCATGGCCATCGGCGGGTGGAACCGCGCCGGGTGGATGGAGATGCCCGCGCGCCTGGGCGACCGGATCGGCGCGCTGATCGGGGCGGCACCGGGCACCGTGACACTGGGCGACACCTTGTCGATCAAGGTCTATCAGGCGCTGTCGGCCGCGATCCAGATGCGGCCCGGCCGGCGCAAGATCCTGAGCGATTCCGGCAACTTCCCCAGCGATCTTTACATGGCGCAGGGCCTGATCGACGCGCTTGACCGCGATCTGGAACTGGTGGTCGTCGATCCTGAGGACGTGCGCGATCACCTGTCCGAGGATGTCGCCACGCTGATGCTGACCGAGGTGGACTATCGCACCGGGCGGCGCCACGACATGGCGGCGCTGACCGAGGCCGCCCATGCCGACGGGATCGTCACGATCTGGGATCTCGCCCATTCGGCGGGCGCGCTGCCGGTGGACGTGGCCGGCTGCAAGACCGAGTTCGCGGTCGGTTGCACCTACAAGTACCTGAACTCGGGCCCCGGCGGCCCGGCCTTCATCTACGCCCGGCCCGACATCGCCGACGGGATCCGCCCGGCGCTGGCGGGATGGCTGGGCCACGACGCGCCCTTCGCCTTCGAGCCCGACTATCGCCCCGCGCCCGGCATCGCGCGCATGCGCGTGGGCACGCCGCCGATCCTGCAGATGGCCGCGCTGGACGCCGCGCTGGACGTGTGGGACGAGGTCGACATGGACGACCTGCGGGCCCGCGCGCTGGAACTGGGCGACCGGCTGATCGACGGGGTCGCCGCCGCCTGCCCCGAGCTGGTGCTGGCCACGCCGCGCGAGCCCGCCCGTCGCGGCAGCCAGGTCAGCTTTCGCCACCCCGAGGGCTACGCGATCATGCAGGCGCTGATCGCGCGGGGCGTCGTCGGCGATTTCCGCGCGCCCGACATTTTGCGTTTCGGGATCACGCCCCTTTACATCGGCGAGGGCGAGATCGACCGCGCGGTGGAGATCCTGTCCGACATAATGGCGCGGAAATCCTATGACCGCCCCGAGTTCCGGACCCGCAACGCGGTGACCTGACCGCGCTCAGCGCCGCAGCGTCGTGCCGCGCCGTGGGCAGGTGACCGTCCCGGCGGCCGTGTCCCACGCCATGGGCCAGGTGCGCCGGCCACCATCCGGCAAGGGCGAATAGACCTCGACATGCAGGTGCGGGGCGGCGGAATAGCCGGTGTCGCCGGACAGCGCGAGCGCGTCTCCAGCCGCCACAGGCTGCCCCACGCGCACCCGTGCGCTGTCCTGCGCAAGGTGGCCGTAAAGCGCGACGGTGCCGTCGTCGTGCAGTACCAGCACGCGGTTGTCCTGTCCCACCTGCGCACGCTCCAGACCGCCCGCGCTGCGATCCATCCGCAGGCCCACCACCCTGCCCGCGCGCGCGGCCAGCACCGGTGTGCCCTCGGGCAGCGCGAAATCCACCGCCTGCCCGGCGGCCCCGCGATGGGACACCCAACCGTCGCAGCCCTGGGCCACCTGGGAGCCGGGCAGATCGAACGGCAGGACATACAGCGCGTCGGGATCGGGCCGGGCCGACGGCGCGCCGTGAAGCCATTTGTAGTCGTAGCGCCATTCGCCAGCGCCCCCGCCGGGCCAGCTGATCCGCGCGAGATCGGCCCGCCCCCCGGGCGGCAGAACCCCGCGGCCCGGCCCGGCGACTTCCGCGTCCGGGGCCGTCACCGTCACCGCCACGGTCACGGTCACCGGCGCGTAGGCCCCCCGGTTGACGGCGGCAATGGTGATCGCGCCCGCGTTTGGCTCGACCAAAAGGCAGAGCGGGCCGTCGCACCGCTCGGCCGCGTGAACGCCCGTCGACACCGCGGCAATCGCCGCAACCTTCGCCACGGCGCGAAAAAACCCGTGAACCGAACCGGCGCGTGGTAGGTTCAAATCATGACGCCCCCGTCGAAAGGACCCCTCGGCATGAGATACGCCACGATCGCCGCGCTGTGGCTCGGCGGCGCCGCCATGGCGCAGTCCACGTCCGAGGATATCGTCGCGCTGGCCGAAGAGGCGGGCATCGGCGGGCTGGGCCTTGCCCCCTGCCGCGACGTGACCGGGCCCGAGAACGCGCCTCTTCTGGCGCAGGCGGGCGACTGGATGCTGGGCTACATGGCGGGCCGCATCGACGCGGGCGAGACGCTGGTCGAGGGCGAGCCTCTGTCGGCGGCCTCCAGCATCGACATCGTCACCTCCATCGCCACCTTCTGCGTGCAGAACCCGGACGCCACCGTGCTTGGCGCGGCACGGCGCTATGGGCAGCGCGTGTTCGGGACCGAGCCGGTGGATCGCCAGTTCGAGGACGCCCCGTCCGAGGTGCCGCGGCCCGCGGCGCGCCCCGAAAGCATCGAGGAAGAGGCGGCCGAGGAAGAGACCGCGTCGGACGCAGACGACACCGAGACGACCGAGCCGGCCGACGAGCCCGCCGCGGACTGACGCCACGGGCCGGCGGATCAGGCGATCCGGCGCAGCGGGTGCGGCCTGCGCCCTTCCGCCCAAGCGCGCACGGCGTCGCCGAACGCCTCGAACAGCGGGCGCGACACCGGGTCGGCGGCGGCGTTGTACTCGGGGTGCCACTGCACCGACAGCGTGAAACCCGGCGCGCCGTCGATATAGGCCGCCTCGCAGGTCCCGTCGGGCGCGAAGCCGTCGATGACGAAGCGCGGACCCGCGTCGATCACACCCTGTCCGTGCAGGGTATTGGTCATCACCTCGCGCGAACCCAGCAGCCGGTGGAACGGCCCGCCCTCGCTGAAGCGAACGGTGTGGCGCAAGGCGAATTTCTCTTCGATGGTGCCATCGGGCGGCATGCGGTGGTTGTCGCGGCCCGGAAGATCCCGGATCTCGGGGTGCAGGGTGCTGCCCATGGCGACCGCCACCTCCTGGAAGCCGCGGCAAATGGCGAAGAAGGGCTGGCCGGTCTCGACGCAGGCGCGCACCAGCGGCAGGGCGATGGCGTCGCGGGCCCGGTCGAAGGTGCCATGCGCCTCGGTCTCGGGATGACCGTATTCCTCGGGGTGCACGTTGGGCCGCCCGCCGGTGAACAGGAAGCCGTCGCAGGTGGCCATGAGCTCTTCGACCGACGTCAGGCGCGGATCGGCCGGCACGATCAGCGGAACGGCCCCGGTCACGTTGGCGATGGCGTCGCTGTTCATCAGCCCGCCGCCGTGGATCTCGTAGGTGTCGTTGATCAGGTGGTGATTGCCGATGATGCCGACCAGCGGACGCTTCATGGTTGGGCTCCTTTCGCGATGGCATGTTCTACCAGAGCCGCCGGAGCGATCCAAGCCGCCAGCCTATCGCGCCGCCGCGGAAACCGGCAAACGCCCGCAAATTGAGCCTAGCTGGAGAAGTTTCGGCTGTCCTTGATCTGATCCCAGGCCCAGACAACCTCGCTCAGCTGCTCCTCGTGCCCGCGGTCGCCGCCGTTCATGTCCGGGTGCAGCACCTTGATGAGCGATTTGTAGGCCTTGCGGATCTCGGTCTTGGTCCAGTGATCCTTCGCCTCGAGAATCTCGATCGCGCGACGCTCGGTGGGCGGCAAGCGGCGGGTCGTGCCGCCAGTGGTGGACTTGCCGGGATTGCGGGTGGCGTTGTCGCCCAGCACCTGGTGGGGGTCGTCCACGCCCAGCCGCGCCCAGGCGCGCTGTTCGTCGGACTTGCGGCCGAAGGGCTTGGTCTTGCGGCCCCAGACGCGATCCTGGTCGACCTGGTCCGCGAATTCGTCCTCGGTCGTGCCGTTGAAGAAGTTCCACTTCAGATTGTACTCGCGCACGTGCTCCTTGCAGAACCACAGGTACTCGTCGAGGTGATCCGGCGATTTGGGAGCGCGGTACTGGGCCGACTCTTCGCAGCCAGGGTGCTCGCAGACCCGGTTCGACGTCTCGAAGGCGCCCGACATCCCGCGCTTGCCGCGCGGGTTCTTTTTCTTCGCGGACGAAACCCTGATGTCGAAGCCGAAGGGATCGTTTTTCGCCATGACCGCTCCTTTCCAGTTCGGAGCAGAGATATTAGAGAAAGATCCGTCGAGGTGAAGAGGGGAGTGTCCCGGAAAATGGCCGTAGAAGATGAAATCCGCCTAAAACTTGAAGACGCCTTCGCGCCGCGCGCGCTGACGGTCGAGGACGACTCGGCGGCCCATGCGGGCCACTCGGGCGCGCCGGACGGGGGTCAAAGCCATTTCAACGTGGTAATCCGTGCGGACGCTTTCGCCGACATGTCGCGCATCGCGCGTCACCGGGCAATCCATGCGGCGCTTGGCCGCGACCTGGTCGGCCGTATCCATGCCCTCGCGCTGGACGTGGACGGATGACTTAGCTGCGGTCCGGCCCCGGGACGGGGTGCAGGTCACCCTCGGTCTTGCGACTGGCACTCAACCCGCGTCCGCCCTGCGGCGCGCGGCTGTAGGGGGCCTGCGAGATCTCGGTCGCCAGCTCCTCGGGCGTGTCCGGCTCGTTCCGGGCGACGGGATCGGGCCGGCGGGGCGCGGCCGTCTCGACTTCGGCTGCCGGGGCCTGTTCGGTTTCTACCCAGCGGCGGAAGACTAGCACGGTCACGGCCGAGACCGTGGGCTTGCGCAGCAGGCCGCGGCGCGCCTCGACGTTGAGGGTCTCGCTGCGCTGGAATTCCCAGCCCGCCAGCCCCTCGGCATTCAGCGACTCCTCCATCGCCAGTGCAAAGCGTGCGTCGACGCCTTTCACGCCCTTCACGCGGGGGGCATCGGTCCGCGCGGGCACGACACGGTATTCGTAGTAGGACATCGGGCGGCACCTTTCGCGATCTGCTTGGCGCGTCTCTATCCAAGAACTGGGCCGCGCTGTCCAGACCCGGGACGTATGGGCGCAGGAACCTGCCGGTCGGACGGGACTTGTCCCGGCAACAGCCGAATTGGAGAGACCCATGGCCTACAAGATCCTCGGGCTCGGGGCGCTGACCGCGCTTCTCGCCTGCCAGCCCGCACCGCCCGGATACGGCGTCGACCCGCAGAAATTGCCCTCGGAACGCGTCGCGTCGCCGTCGGACGGGTTCTACCACTCGGACGACTGAGCAGGTTTGAGGAACAATGGCCAATCGCGTTGCATTGGTAGGGTAACGACAGACGACCGAAAGGACCGATTGATGACACGACTGATCCTCGCCCCTGCCGCCCTCGTGACCCTCCTGGCCGGCTGCATGAACGACCAGGTCCCGTTGAACGACGGCGACACAGTCCCTGTCGGCGAAGAACTGGCATCGCCAAGTGACGGCATTGAGACCGAGAATAACTGATCGCCGGACTGTTCCCCTCGATCCGGAGGGAACCATTTGGAGGCTCGTTCGCTTAGGGCGAACAGGAAAGGACAGTCACATGACCCGTAGTTTGACGATTTTTGGTTTTCTCACGGCCACACTCGCCGGTTGCATGAACGATCCGGTGCCCGCGAGCAGCGTGGCCGAGCCCGCGCCTGAGGAGCTTTCTGAGCCGACCGACGGCCTGATGAACGAGAACCAGGTCGAGTGACCTGACCACGTTTTTTCACCGAGTAATTTAGAGTAACCAGTGGAGCGCGCCCGTCTCGGGCGCGCTTTTTTCACGTCAACCGTTCAGCTTTGTCGCGACGATCTGATTGACCACCTTCGGGTTCGCCGTCCCGCCCGTGGCCTTCATCACCTGCCCGACGAACCAGCCCGCCAGCTTTGGGTTCGCCTGCGCCTTTTCGACCTGCGCGGGGTTATCGGCCATGATTTTCTCGACCGCTGCCTCGATGGCGCCGGTGTCCGTGACCTGCTTGAGGCCACGTTCGTCCACGATCTTCTCGGGGTCGCCGCCGTCAGTATAGACGATCTCGAACACGTCCTTGGCAGTCTTGCCCGAAATCTCGTCTGCCTTGATCATCCGGATGATGGCGGCCAGCTGCGCGGGTGCGACCGGGCTGTCGGTAATGGCGCGATCGTCTTTCTTCAGCCGACCGAACAGCTCGTTGATGACCCAGTTCGCGGCCAGCTTGCCGTCGCCCGCATCCTTGGCCACGGCCTCGAAATAGGCGGCATCGTCGACTTCGGCGGTCAGGACCGACGCGTCGTACTCGGTCATGCCGTAATCCAGCACGAAGCGCGCGCGCTTTTCGTCCGGCAGTTCGGGCAGCGACGCGGCGATGTCATCGACCCAGGCCTGCTCGATCTCCAGAGGCAGCAGGTCGGGGCACGGGAAATAGCGGTAGTCATGCGCCTCTTCCTTCGACCGCATGGACCGCGTCTCGCCCTTGTCGGGATCGTAAAGGCGTGTCTCCTGCACGACCGCGCCGCCATCCTCGATGATGGCGATCTGCCGGCGGGCCTCGTAGTCGATGGCCTGCTGGATGAAGCGCATGGAGTTCATGTTCTTGATCTCGCACCGCGTCCCCAGATGCGAGAAATCCTGCGTTTCCTGATACTTCTCGTAATCGCCCGGCCGGCAGACCGATACGTTGACGTCGGCGCGCAGGTTGCCGTTCTGCATGTTGCCGTCACAGGTCCCGAGATAGCGCAGGATCTGGCGCAGCTTGCCGACATAGGCGGCGGCCTCTTCGGGGCCACGGATGTCGGGGCGGCTGACGATCTCCATCAGCGCGACGCCGGTCCGGTTCAGGTCCACGAATGACATGGTCGGATCCATGTCGTGGATCGACTTGCCGGCGTCCTGTTCCAGGTGAATGCGCTCGATCCGCACCAGCCGCGCCACGCCGGGCGCCATGTCGACCAGCACTTCGCCCTCGCCCACGATGGGATGGTAAAGCTGGCTGATCTGGTAGCCCTGCGGCAGGTCAGGATAAAAGTAATTCTTGCGGTCGAAGGCCGAGCGCAGGTTGATCTCGGCCTTCAGACCCAGCCCCGTTTTCACGGCAAGCGCGACGCAGCCCTCGTTGATGACCGGCAGCATGCCCGGCATGCCGGCGTCCACGAAGGCGACGTTGCTGTTGGGCTCGGCCCCGAAGGCCGTCGATGCGCCCGAGAACAGCTTCGCCTTTGATGCGACCTGGGCGTGAACCTCGAGCCCGATCACCAGTTCCCAGTCCTCCTTGGCGCCCTGGATCACCTTCGGCTTGGGGTTTTCGTATGTCAGGTCGAGCATGGGGGCCTCGTGGCATGGGTCGCGAAGTTGCGCCTGAATAGGCCCGCCGGCCCGGCGCGACAAGGGCCCGATGGGCGGGAAAGCGCCACTTGCTGCAGTGCAGCGTAGCCAGGTAATGCCGAATCGGGCTAAGGGCAGCGCGATCAACAACCCAAGGGTTCCCGAGAATGTTGCGACACCTCGCCATTGTGATGTTTTTGCTACTACCGGCCTGTGCGCAGATCAGCGGCCAGCGCAAGGCCGAGCCGACCGCCGAGTTGCCGGTCACCCGGTGGGATTTCCGCCCCGAATCCGAGATCTGGACCCAGGCGACGCTGCAGGCCCTGACCGAACACGGCGCCGCCCTGCCCGCGATGGTTCCCGCCGACTACGCCGAGTGGTGCCCGGAATACGCCGCGCAGACCCCCGAGAATCGCGCCGCTTTCTGGACCGGCCTGCTGTCGGCGCTGGCCAAGCACGAAAGCACCTGGCGGCCCGATGCCGTAGGTGGTGGCGGGCTGTGGTACGGCCTGACGCAGATCGATCCGCGCACGGCGCGGGCGTATAACTGCGACGTCACCTCGGGACAGGCGCTGAAGGACGGCGCGGCCAACCTGCGCTGCGCGGTGCGGATCGCCGCTGTTCAGGTGGCAAAGCGTGGGACCATCAACCGCGGAATGCGCGACTGGGGTCCGTTCCATTCGGCCGCGAAACGCGCCGAGATGGCCGCGTGGACCCGGTCGCAGCCATATTGCCAGGCGCCCGAGCCCAAAGACCCCTTCACCAATCTTCTCGACCGGCTCTGAGCCCGGTCGGCAACCCCTTGCCGCGCCGCCCTTTTGTGCGGCGGCGCGGCGTGGACGGCGGCACCGAATAGGTTAGCTTGCCGGTCATGCGCCTTATATTCCTCCTTCTCGTTGCCGCCCTCGCCCTGCCCGCCCGGGCCGAGACCGTCCGGCCGCTGGCCCGGCCGACATTCGACCCCATTCCCGTCACGCGCTGGGATCATCGGGACGAGGCCGGCCGCTGGAGCCGTGCCGCGTTGCAGGCGCTGCGCAACCACGGCGAGCCGCTGGTCGAGATGGAGCCCGAGGACATGGCGCGTTGGTGCCCTGGCTATGCCGGCGCCCCGCCCGACGCGCGCCGCGCCTTCTGGGTGGGCTTCCTGTCGGCGCTGGCGCACTACGAATCCACCCACAAGCCGCGTGCCGTGGGCGGCGGCGGCAAGTGGTTCGGCCTGTTGCAGATCGCGCCTGCCACCGCACGCGGCTACGAGTGCCGCGCGGGCAGCGGCGAGGCGCTGAAGGACGGGCCGGCCAACCTGAGCTGCGCGATCCGCATCATGGCCGAAACCGTGCCGCGCGACGGCGTCATCCACGCCCGCGAGCCGCGCTGGAGCGGCGTTTCGGCGGACTGGGGCCCCATGCGGTCCAGCACCAAGCGGGCCGCGATGCGCAACTGGCTGCGCGGCCAGGACTATTGCCAATTGCATGTCAGCATGCGCCCCAGACTGCGCCCGAAGCCGGATAGCCACATCATGGGGCCGATCCGTCCTGCGCTGCGCCCGGCCCCGCGACTGGCGACGGCGGTGGGGCCGACCGCCCCGCTCTGACCCTCAGGCCGAGCCGGGGCCGCTTCCGGCGCGGCTGAGTGCCAGCGGGCGGCGCGAGGCATCCAGCAGGCTGACCGACGGCGCATGCCGCCCGCCCAGCGCCAGGGTGGCGCGGCGCAGCATCTCGATCGCGGCCTCGGACTGCGCCGGCAGGGCATTGGGCGAGATCGGTTCGCCCACGGTGACGCGGAAGGGCTGGCGCGACTTGTTCAGCGTCTCGTGGAACAGGGTGATGTCCCGCAGCGACGGGTGGATCAGGTCGAACAGGTAGAACAGGGCCGAGTTGCGCGCACGGATGTTGATCGGAATGATCGGCACCTCGAACTTGCGCGCAATCATCGCCGCCGATGCCATCCAGGGCCGCTCGAACAGACGCAATCCCCGTCGCTTGGCCAGGCGGCCCGAGGGGAAGATGATGCCCAGCCGGTCTTCCTTCATGGCCCGCATCGTCCAGGCCATCGTCTCGCGCGCCTTGCCGTGGGTCCGCTTGTCGTGGCGCCATTCGACGGGCGCGATCATCGACTCGAGCTGGGGGACGACCTTCAGGATGTCCACGTTCGCGTAGAAGAAAAGGTCCGGGCGCAGGGGGCTGAGCAGATGGTGGAGAACGATGCCGTCCGCGATCCCGGTGGGGTGGTTGCACACCACCATGGCGGCACCGGCGCGGGGGATGTTGTGCTGACCGCTGATGCTGACATCGCGTGCCAGCAACCCGCCCATGCGATCCATGAGCGCGGGGCCCGACCAGGTCTCCATCTCCTCGGCAAGCGCGACGGTCTGGTCATAGCTCAGCATCCGGTTCAACGCGACGCGCGCCAGATCGACTCCGGGGCCGTCCCGGCCAAGCCAGGCCGCGCGTTCGAGGATTTGCTGGTCTATGCGCTCTTTCACGCCCATGAGATGCCACCCGACCTTAACGGTACCATGACAAATGGCCCGGCGACTTCACAAAGACAACCGCCGGGCCGATTCCGGGTGGAATTCACAGGTTTTCCGCCGATCGCGGCGAACCGGCGTCAGGCGGCGTGATCGCGGGCATCGCCAGCCTCGACCGCCTCGATGATGGCGCGGCAGAACGCGTCCAGGTCACCGGGGTTGCGCGACGTGATCAGGTTGCCGTCCTGCGCCACGGTTTCGTCAACCACCTCGGCGCCCGCGTTGCGCAGGTCGGTGCGGATGGACGGATACGCGGTCAGGCGCTTGCCCTTCACCAGGCCCGCTTCGATCAGCAGCCAGGGCGCGTGACAGATGGCCGCCAGCGGCTTGCCGGACATGCCGAAGTCGCGGATGCGCGCGACGGCATCTTCGTTGAGGCGCAGCACGTCGGGGTTGATCTGGCCACCCGGCAGGACCACGGCGTCGTAATCCGAGATGTCGGTCTCGGAGATCTTAACGTCGGCGGCGACCTTCTCGCCCCAGTCGGTCTCGTCCCAACCGGTGATGGCGTCGCCGTCGGGGGTGGCCACGTGTACCGTGGCGCCCGCCTCGGACAGTTGCTTCTTCGGCTCCATCAGCTCGGACTGCTCGAAGCCGTCCGAGGCGATGATGAGGATTTTCGCGGTGTCGATCTTGGGCATGTTTGCCTCCGTTCGCGTTCGTTTGAAACTTGTAAACAGAACGGATCGGACGGGCTGTGGTTCCAGCCGCCAAACGCCTCAATTCGAGCCCGCGCCCAGAATCCTTTCGACCATCTCGGTGCTGTCGCGCGACAGGTTCGGTACCGCGCGGATCCGCTCCAGCGCCTCACGGATCATGTCCTGCCGGTCGGCGTCGTATCGGCGCCACGTCTCGAACAGCGTTGTCATGCGCGCCGTGGTCTGCGGGTTCACCGGGTCGAGCTTGCACAACCACTGCGACACCAGCGCGTAGCCGCGACCGCTGGCGTCGTGGAAGGCGGCGTGGTTCATGCCCAGCGCGCCGATCACCGCGCGGAATCGGTTCGGGTTCTTCCAGTCGAAGGCGGGGTGATCGACCAGCGCCTCGGCCGCGTCCAGCGCCAGGTCCGCCGGTGCCGCGCTCACCTGCACGGAAAACCACTTGTCCAGCACCAGCCTGTCGCCCTGCCAGCGGTCATGGAACGCGGCAAGCGCGTCGTCCGCCGCGCCGATCTGGACCAGCGGCAGCAGCGCGCCCAGGCTGTCGGTCATGTTGTCCGCCGCGTCGAACTGCGCGCGCGCCAGCGTGCCGCCGTCCAGCCGGCTGAGCAGGCCCAAAGCGGTGTTGCGCAGTGCGCGCCGCCCGGCCTGCGCGGCATCGGGGGCATAAGGCGACAGGTTCGCCAGCCCGCCATAAAGATCGCTCAGCGGGTCTTTCAGCTCGGCTGCCCTGGCCTTCTGCATCCGGTCCCGCGCAGCGGCGATGGCGGCGGGGTCCGGCACCTGCCCGGCATCGGCCAGCCCCTGTGCCATGTCGTCATCGCTGGGCAGGCCCAGCACCATGGCGCGGAACGAATGATCCAGCGTGTCGTCGGTCAGCACCGGGGCCAGCCCGGACAGGTAGGCCGGATCGGGCGCCGCGCCGTCCGTGATCATCCGCATCAGCGCGTCCTTGGCCAGGGCGCGCCCCGCCTCCCACTTGTTGAAGGGATCGGTGTCATGGGCCAGCAGCAAGGCGCGGTCCGCGTTGTCCAGGTCGTGGCGCAGGATCACCGGCGCGGAGAATCCACGCAGGACCGACGCCACCGCGTCATCGGTGCCGATATCGAAGCTGGCGGTCTGATGCGCTTCCGTCAGCTCGACCAGGGTGGAGGGCAGCACCTCCCGCCCGTCGCGGGCGATGGCGCCCACGACCACCGGGATGACCTGCGGCGCCTTGTCTGGCTGGCCGGGCGTCGCGGGCACCTCCTGCCGAAGGTGCAGCGTCAGCGTCCCGTCGGCCACGCGGCTGTCCACGGTGACACGCGGCGTGCCTGCCTGCGAATACCACAGCTTGAACTGGGACAGGTCGCGGCCGGTCGCATCTTCGAAGACGGTCAGCCAGTCCTCGATGGTGCAGGCCTGCCCGTCGTGGCGGTCGAAGTAGAGCGTCAGCGCACGGTCATAGGCGTCCTCGCCCACCAGCCGCTTGAGAATCCCGATGACCTCGGCGCCCTTCTCGTAGATGGTGGCGGTGTAGAAGTTGTTGATCTCGATATAGCTTTCGGGCCGCACCGGGTGCGCCAGCGGGCCGGCGTCCTCGCGGAACTGGCGGGCGCGCAGCATCTGGACGTCCTCGATCCGCTTGACCGCGTGCGAGCGTTCGTCCCCCGAGAACTGCTGATCGCGGAAAACGGTCAGGCCTTCCTTCAGGCACAGCTGGAACCAGTCACGGCAGGTGATGCGGTTGCCGGTCCAGTTGTGGAAATACTCGTGTGCGATGATGGCTTCGATCCGGGCATAGTCGCCGTCGGTTGCCGTCTCGGGGCTGGCCAGGACGTAGCGGGCGTTGAAGATGTTCAGGCCCTTGTTCTCCATCGCGCCCATGTTGAAATCGTCCACGGCGACCACGTTGAACACGTCGAGGTCGTAGGCGCGGCCGTATTTCTCCTCGTCCCAGCGCATCGACCGCTTCAGCGCGTCCATGGCATAGGCGCAGCGATCCTCGTCGCCCGGACGCACCCATATGTTCAGCGCAACGTCCCGCCCCTCCATCGTTCTGAAGCAATCGGAATGGGCGACAAGATCGCCCGCGACCAGCGCGAACAGGTAGCTGGGCTTGGGGTGCGGGTCGTGCCATTCGGCCCAGTCGGCGTCGCTGTCGCCCGGGTTGCCGTTCGACAGCCGCACCGGCAGGTCCGAGTTCACCCGCACGGAAAACGGCGCCATCACGTCGGGCCGGTCGGGGTAATAGGTGATCTTGCGAAAGCCCTCGGCCTCGCACTGGGTGCAGAACATCCCGTTCGAGATGTAGAGCCCATCCAGTTCGGTATTGGCCGACGGGTCGATCTCGACCTCGCATTCCCACACGAAGGGCGCGTCGGGCGTATCGACCTCAAGCCCCGTGGGATCCATGCGCGGCGCGACCGGCGTGCCGTCGATGGCCGCCGAGATCAGCGTCAGCTTCTCGCCGTCCAGCCGCAGCGGGCCGGAGGGCCCTTCGGGGTTCGGCCGGAACGCGATGCGCGACCGGACCCGCGTGGCCGAGGGGTGCAGGTCGAACGCCAGCGTGACCGTCTCCACCACGTGGCTGAAGGGGGCGTACTCGGCCAGGCGCACGGGGCGCGGCGCAGCGTCTTTCATTGTGGGCTCCTTGGATCCGGAAACATGGGAACGACTGGGCGCGCGGGACGTTGGGCATTTTTGCCTGCATCCCATGCGGGCCGGTTACTTATGGAAGAAGTCAAAGACATGTCTGCCCCCGATACTGACGTCAAGAAACAGCAACGTCGCCACAAGTTCCCCCTGGTCGGAATGGCGTGGATGGTCGTTTGGGCCGCGGTCCTGCTGATCGGGCTGATCGTCTATCTCAGCCTGAGCGGCAACGAGCCCGGCAACGAAACCCCCATCGACGAAGAATCCGCGACCGAGTAAGACCGCGTGGCCAAGGCCCGGTCGAAAGCGGATCTTCCGCAGAAAATCTGCGCGACCTGCGGCAGGCCATTTGCCTGGCGCAAGAAGTGGCGGCGCGACTGGGAGCAGGTTAAGTACTGCTCGGACCGCTGCCGGGGAGAAGCGAAACGCGCCCGCGCGACAGATGACAACGAATAGACGGAGGATACATGACGAACCGCATCCAGCGTGCCGAGCTTTCGGTGGCCGAAGACCTGGCGACTTTCGCCGAAAAGCATGCCCTGCCCGGGACGGGCGTCTCGCCCGATGATTTCTGGAAGGGCCTGTCGGACCTCGTTCACGACCTCGGCCCCAAGAACGCCGCGCTTCTCGAAACGCGTGAGAAGATGCAGGCGACGCTGGACGAGTGGCACCGCAACAACCGCGGCAAGGTGACGGACCAGGCCGCCTACAAGGACACGCTGCACGAGATCGGCTACCTGGTCGAGGAAGGGCCCGATTTCACCATCGGCACCGACAAGACCGACCCCGAAATCGCGGATGTCCCCGGCCCGCAGCTGGTCGTGCCGATCATGAACGCGCGCTACGCCCTGAACGCCGCGAACGCGCGGTGGGGGTCACTCTACGATGCGCTTTACGGCACCGATGCCCTGGGCGACCTGCCGCAGGGCGGCGACTACGACCCCGAGCGGGGCAAGCGCGTCATCGCACGCGCCAAGCAGATCCTCGACGACGCCGCGCCGCTGGCCAGCGGCAGCCACGCGCAGCTCGAGGGCTACAAGATCGCCGAGCAGGGGCTCGAGGGCCTGTACCTGAACGACCAGGACTGGCGCGCCGCGGATGCCACGCGCAAGGATCCGAACAGCCGCCCGGCGGGCACCACCCCCGAGGTCGAGCACACGATCCCGCTGGCCGACCCGACGCAGTTCGTCGGCTACCGCGGCGACGCCGATGCGCCGACCTCGATCCTGCTGCGCAGGAATGGCCTGCATATCGAGATCGTGCTGGACCGCGACCACCAGATCGGCGCCAGCGACCCGGCCGGCGTGGCCGACATCCAGCTGGAATCGGCCATGTCCGCGATCATGGATTGCGAAGACAGCGTTGCCGCCGTGGACGCGCCCGACAAGGTGCTGGCCTACGGCAACTGGCTGGGCCTGATGAAGGGCGATCTGTCCGAGAAAGTCACCAAGGGCGGCAAGACCTTCACCCGCGTTCTCAACGACGACCGCGTCTTCACGGCGCCCCATGGCGGCGAGGTGCGGCTGAAGGGCCGCGCGCTGATGCTGGTGCGCAACGTGGGCCACCTGATGCGCAACCCCGCCATCCTCGACCGTAACGGCGACGAGGTGTTCGAGGGGCTGATGGACGCGGCCTTCACCACGCTGATCGCCATGCACGACCTGCAACGCGCGGGCGGCAATTCCGAGCACGGGTCCGTCTACGTGGTGAAACCCAAGATGCACGGTCCCGCCGAGGTCGCCTTCGCCGACGAGATCTTCACCCGGGTCGAGACGATGCTGGGCCTGCCCGCCAACACGGTGAAGCTGGGCATCATGGACGAGGAACGTCGCACCTCGACCAATCTCAAGGAATGCATCCGCGCCGCCAGCGACCGGGTGGCCTTCATCAACACCGGGTTCCTCGACCGCACCGGCGACGAGATCCACACCTCGATGGAAGCCGGCCCCATGGTGCGCAAGGGCGAGATGAAGAACTCGGCCTGGATCAAGGCCTACGAGGATCGCAATGTCGATATCGGGCTGGCCTGCGGGCTGAAGGGTCGCGCGCAGATCGGCAAGGGGATGTGGGCCATGCCCGACCTCATGGCCGACATGCTGGAACAGAAGATCGGCCACCCCAAGGCGGGCGCCACCTGCGCCTGGGTGCCCTCGCCCACCGCCGCCACCCTGCACGCGCTGCATTACCACCAGGTCGATGTCCACGCGGTGCAGGACGACCTGGCCAAGGGCGGCCCGCGCGGCAGCCTGGACGATCTGCTGACCATCCCGCTGTCGGACGCCAACTGGTCCGAGGACGACATCACTTCCGAGATCGAGAACAACGCCCAGGGGATCCTCGGCTACGTCGTGCGCTGGGTCGACCAGGGCGTCGGCTGCTCGAAGGTGCCCGACATCCACGACGTGGGCCTGATGGAAGACCGCGCCACCTGCCGGATCTCGTCGCAGGCGCTGGCCAACTGGCTGCACCACGGCGTGGTCACCGAGGAGCGCGTCATGGACACGATGAAGAAGATGGCAAAGGTCGTGGATCGCCAGAACGAAGGCGACCCGAGCTACATTCCCATGGCGCCGTCCTACGACACCATCGCGTTCAAGGCCGCGTGCGACCTTGTGTTCAAGGGACGCGAACAGCCCGCGGGCTATACCGAGCCGGTGCTGCACGCCCGGCGGCTGGAACTGAAGGAGAGCCAGGCATGAGCATCACATCCGAACAGGCCCTGAAGGCCGTGACCGAAACCCTGGCCGAGGGCGTGAGCCGCGGGCTGAAGCCGCTTTCGGCCATCGTGCTGGACGCGGGCGGGCATCCACTGGCCTTCCAGCGGGCCGATGGCGCATCGCCGGGCCGCTACGCCATCGCCCATGGCAAGGCCTACGGCGCGGTGATGCTGGGGATGACCGGGTCGGCCCAGATGAAGCGGGCCGAGGACCAGCACTATTTCATGACCGCCGCCAACGGCGTGTTCGGCGGCGCGGTGGTGCCGGTGCCGGGCGGGATCCTGATCCGCGACGATGCAGGTGCCGTGATCGGGGCGCTTGGCGTGACCGGCGACACATCGGACAACGATGCCGAGGCCGGTCTGGCCGCGCTGAAGGCCGCCGGCCTGTCGGGCGAGGCCTGAGACGATACGGTCGGGGCGGCACACAGCCGCCCCGCGCCGGGCTGTGTCAGCCCACCACCGGCGCGCCGTCACCCGCGGGCCGGAACACCATGGAAATGCCGTTGATGCAGTGCCGCTTGCCGGTCGGCGGGGGACCATCGTCGAAGATGTGGCCCAGATGCGATCCGCAGCGATCGCAATGCACCTCGGTCCGGGTGCCGAACCAGCCGGGGTCGGGTTTGGTGGCCACGGCATTGTCCATCGCCTGGTAGAATGACGGCCAGCCGGTGCCCGAGTCGAACTTCGTCTCGGACCGGTAGAGCGCCTGGTCGCAGCCCTTGCAGTGATAGACGCCCTCGGCCGTGATCTCGTTCAGGGGCGAGGTATAGGCCCGCTCGGTCCCTTCCTCCCGCATGACCTCGTACTCGCGTGCGGTGAGCAGGTCGCGCCATTCATCCGCCGAGCGGGTCACCTCGAAGGTGCCGTCGGATTGCGCGCATCCCGCGACCGGAACCAGGGCCATGGCCGCCGCCCCGCTGAGGAAATGTCGCCTGTGCATGTGTTCTCTCTCCCGCAAAACTCCTGCGGGCATAACGTATAAGGTCCGGCGGCGGTTGCCTCGGGCCCTCGCGCAGGCGTGATCGGGCGTCAGCGCGGCGTCACCTCGGCCACGGCCAGGATCTCGCCGGTGGGTCCGACCTCGTCCGTCGACCCGCCGGGCGGCTCGATGCTGACGGCGAAGCGGCCCTGCGGGATCCGCTGCCCCCAGAACGGGATCACCGGCACCGAAAGCGAGCCGTCATCGGGCAGCACGCCCACGGCGTGGGGCGGCTGGTCCTCGGTCAGAAGCCAGAGTTGCAGCACCTGCCCCTCGGGCGCCTGCCCCGCGGCACGGGTCACCGTCAGCTCGGCCGCGTCCGGGTCGTAGCTTGCCGTCACCAGCAGGTCCTCGCTTTCCGAGGTCACGTCGGCGGCGAAGCGCGGCCCCGGTTCGGGCCCCAGCAGCGGCGTCGCGACCATGAAGGCCAGCGCGACGGCGGCCGCAAGGCCCGCGCCGCCCAGCAGGCCCACGAGGAAACTGCGCCGCCGCCCGGCCGCGAACCGCGGCTCGCGCTTCGGCGCGCGGGGCGCCGTTTCGGCCGCCAGCCGCTGCCGCAGGCCGGCGGGCGGTGTCTCGGACGGGATCTCCTCGGCCATGGGCACCAGCCGCTCGGACCATTCGGCCACCAGCGCCCGGAAGGCGCCGTCGGTCCCGAGCCGCGTCTCGGCCGCGCTGCGCTCGGCCGGATCCAGCAGGTGCAGCACGTACTCGGCCGCTAGCACCTCGTCGGGGCGGTCGTTTTCCGGGCTGTCGCTGTCGTCGCGGCTCATCGGCTCAGGCACTCTCTCAGGCTTTGCAGGCTGCGGCGCAGCCAGGTTCTCATCGTGTTCAGCGGCACGTCGAAGCGCCGGGCCAGGTCGTTGTAGGACTGGCCGTCCAGGTAGGCCCCGCGCACCGCGTCGGCGCGCCGGGGATCGAGTTCACCGAGGCACTCGGCGATCCGCCGCGCCTCGCCCGCCGCGATGGCCGACGCCTCGGGGCCGGGCCCCGACGCCGCCATCCGCTCCAGCGCGCTGTCGTCGTCGGTCGACGGCTTTCGGGCGCGCAGTCGGTCGATGGCGGCGTTGCGCGCCACCGTGATCAGCCACGTCATCGGGCTGAGCCCGTTGGCCGTGTAGCGGTCTGCGTTGCGCCAGACCTTCAGAAAAACCTCCTGCAAAACGTCCTCGGCCTCGGCGCGGTCATTCAACACACGCAGGCACACACCGAAGAGTTTCGCACTGGTCGCGTCATAAAGAGACAAAAATGCCGTCCGGTCGCCCCCGGCCACCGAGAGGATCATGTCCTCGACATCTGAAATGCTGCGCGCCACGATCCGCCCTTGTTCCTCATCCGGTCATCCACCGCGGGTCCGAGTTGAACAAATGCGCGGGGCGGTGACCAGAGCCAATCCCCGCGATCCCCTTTTCCTTGCGTGGGCGCAGGATATGTTGCACCACGCGCGCAACGCCGACCGCGGCCCCCGCACGCCCCCGACGAGAAGGATTTCCCATGCCCGACGGCAGCATTGACATCGACGCCAAGCCCACGCGCGAGATCTCGGTCCGCGAGGTTTTCGGCATCGACAGCGACATGAAGGTCCAAGGGTTCGACGACGCATCGGACCGGGTGCCCGAGATCGACAGCACCTACCGCTTCGACCCCGACACGACCTTGGCCATCCTGGCCGGGTTCCAGTACAACCGCCGCGTCATGATCCAGGGCTATCACGGCACCGGCAAGTCCACCCATATCGAGCAGGTGGCGTCGCGGCTGAACTGGCCCTGCGTGCGCGTGAACCTGGACAGCCACATCAGCCGGATCGACCTGATCGGCAAGGACGCCATCAAGCTGCGCGACGGCAAGCAGGTCACCGAGTTCCAGGAAGGCATCCTGCCCTGGGCCCTGCGCAACCCCACCGCCATCGTGTTCGACGAGTACGACGCCGGCCGCGCCGACGTGATGTTCGTGATCCAGCGCGTCCTGGAAGTGGACGGCAAGCTGACGCTGCTGGACCAGAACAAGGTCCTGACGCCGCATCCCTATTTCCGCCTGTTCGCCACCGCCAACACGGTGGGCCTGGGCGACACGACCGGGCTGTACCACGGCACCCAGCAGATCAACCAGGGCCAGATGGACCGCTGGTCGCTTGTGGCGACGCTGAACTACTTGGACCACGATGCCGAGGTCGAGATCGTCCTGTCGAAGTTGCCGGGCTACGACTCCGACGACGGCCGCAGGACGGTCGGGCAAATGGTGACCGTGGCCGACCTGACCCGCACCGCGTTCATGAACGGCGACCTGTCCACGGTCATGTCGCCCCGGACGGTCATCGCCTGGGCGCAGAACGCCAACATCTTCAACGACGTGGGCTATGCCTTCCGGCTGTCCTTCCTCAACAAGTGCGACGAGCTGGAGCGCGAGACCGTGGCCGAGTTCTACCAGCGCTGCTTCGACGAGGAGTTGCCGGAAAGCGCCGCGTCGCTGAGCCTGGGCTGAGAACCGGCCCCGGGGCCAGTGCGAGAGGCGCCGCCTCTCGCGCTCTCCGAGGTATTTTTGGAAAGATGAAGGGGCGGACGCTTGGTGCCCTGCCCCGCACCTTCTAGATAAGGCGTATGAGCAAGCCACCCGACAATCCCTCCGACCCGTTCAAGAAGGCGCTGGCCGAGGCCACGCGCGTCCTGGCCGACGATCCCGAGATGGGCGTGACCTACTCGGTCGATCCGCCGGGCATGAACAATGACGGGCTGCGCCTGCCGCAGATCAGCCGCCGCATGACCCGCGACGAGGTTCTGCTGGCGCGGGGCACCGCGGACGGCTACGCGCTGCGCCGCCGGCACCACGACGCGGGGACCTTCAACCGCTACGCGCCGCAGGGCCAGATGGCGCGCGATCTCTATGAGGCGATGGAGCATGCCCGCTGCGAGGCGGTGGGCGCGCGCACCATGCCGGGCACCGCGGGCAATATCGACGCGCGCATCGCGGTCGAGGCCTCGCGCAAGGGCTATGACAACGTGGGCGAGCGCGAACAGGTGCCCCTGTCGGTCGCGGCCGGCTACCTGATACGCCAGATGGCCACCGGGCGCGACCTGCCCGAGGGCGCCGAGCAGGCCGCCGGACTGTGGCGCGAGTTCTTCCAGGGACAGGCCGGCCCCACGCTGGAGGGGTTGCAGGGCAACCTGGCCGACCAGGCCGCTTTCGCCCGCATGGCGCGCCAGATCATCGACGACCTGGGCTACGGCGACCAACTGGGCGATGACCCGGACGCCGAGGATACCGACGACGAGGCCACCCCCGAAGACGAGCCCCAGGACGGCGACGAGCCCGACAGCACCGGCGACGAGGACGAGGCCGACAGCCAGGAGGCGGACGCCGCCCAGAGCCAGGAGCAGACGCAGGACGCCGCCCAAGCCGAGATCTCGATGGACGACGAGGCCGACATGGAGTCGGGCGAGGAGCAGGAGGTGCCCGAGGGCGACGCCCCGACCGAGCCGCCGCCCCCGCCGCCCGTTTCCGAGGCCGATCCCGGCTACGAGGTATTCGACCAAGCCCACGACGAGATCATCCGCGCGGAAGAGCTAGCGGAGCCTGCCGAATTGGAGCGCCTGCGCGCTTATCTCGACAAGCAACTCGAGCCCATCAAGGGCGCAGTGGGGCGGCTGGCCAACAAGCTGCAGCGACGGCTGCAGGCCAAGCAGAACCGCAGCTGGGAGTTCGACCTCGAGGAAGGCACGCTCGACGCGGGACGCCTGGCGCGGGTCGTGGCCAACCCAACCACTCCGCTGAGCTTCAAGGTCGAGAAGGACACCGAGTTCCGCGACACGGTGGTGACCATACTGCTGGACAACTCGGGCTCCATGCGCGGGCGGCCCATCAGCATCGCCGCGATCTGCGCCGACGTGCTGTCGCAGACGCTGGAACGCTGCGACGTCAAGACCGAGGTGCTGGGCTTCACGACCCGCGCCTGGAAAGGCGGTCAGGCGCGCGAGGCATGGCTGAACGCCGGGCGGCCGCAGCGGCCCGGCCGCCTGAACGACCTGCGCCACATCATCTACAAGGGCGCGGATGCGCCGTGGCGGCGGGCGCGCACAAACCTTGGCCTGATGATGAAGGAAGGCCTGCTGAAGGAAAACATCGACGGCGAGGCGCTGGAATGGGCGCACAAGCGGCTGGTGCAGCGGCCCGAGGCGCGCAAGGTCCTGATGGTGATCTCGGACGGGGCACCTGTGGATGACAGCACGCTGTCAGTGAACCCCGCGAACTACCTCGAAAAACACCTGCGCGACGTGATCGCCATGGTCGAGCGGCGCAAGCAGGTCGAGCTGATCGCCATCGGCATCGGCCACGACGTGACCCGCTACTACAGCCGCGCGGTCACGATCACCGATGCCGAGCAGCTGGCCGGCGCCATGACCGAGCAGCTGGCCGGCCTGTTCGACAGCGACCCGCGCAAGCGGGCGCGCGTGCTGGGCATGAAGCACGCGGGGTGACGCGCCGGACGCGCGGAAAGGACTGGGATGTTTCAGGATTTCACCGTCACGGCGCGGCCCGAGCAGGGGCCGCCGAGATTGGCCGCGCTGCGGAAAACCCTTTCGGAACAGGGGCTTGACGCATTTCTCGTGCCCCGGGCGGACGCGTACCAGGGCGAATATGTCTCGGACCGTGACGTGCGGCTGCAATGGCTGACGGGCTTTACCGGCTCGGCAGGGATCTGCGTCGTGACCGCGGAACGCGCCGCGGTCTTCGCCGATGGTCGCTACACCCTTCAGGCCCGCGCGCAATGCGCCGACGACTTTGAAATCGTGGACTTTCCGGCCGAGCGGCCCGGCCCGTGGCTGGCAGATATCCTGCCCGAGTCGTCGGTCGTTGGTCTCGACCCGTGGCTGCACACCCGCGCCGAGGTCGAGGCGCTGGAAAGAGCGCTCGCCCCGCGCAACATCGCGCTGCGCCCTGTGGATAACCCTGTGGACGCGATCTGGGACGACCAGCCCGGCCCGCCTCTGGGGGCGGTTTCCGCCTATCCCGACGACCTGGCCGGGGCCACCCGCGCCGAGAAATGCGCGCGCATCGCCAAGGACCTACGCGATGCCGGGCAGGACTGGGCGGTGCTGAGCCTGCCCGACTCGATCGCGTGGCTGCTGAACATCCGCGGCAGCGACATCCCCCGCATCCCGGTCGCCCATGGCTTCGCCCTGGTCGAGGCGGCGGGCGGCGCCGTCCGGCTGTTCATGGCACACGAAAAGCTGCGCGACGTGGAGATGGACGGTGTCGACGTGCTTCCGCCCGACGGCTTGGTCGCCGCGCTGGCCGCGCTCGACGGCGTGGTGCGAGTTGACCGGGATAGCGCGCCGCATGCCGTGGGCCTGGCGCTGGAAAACGCGGGCAGCCGCGTGGACTGGGCGCCCGATCCCTGCATGCTGCCCAAGGCCTGCAAGAGCGCGGCCGAGATCGCCGCCACGACCGAGGCGCACCTGCGCGATGGCGCGGCCATGTGCGCGTTCCTCGCCTGGCTGGACGGGCGGCTCGACGGGGTTACGCAGGGCGAGATCCTCACCGAGATCGACGTGGCCGCCGAGCTGGAAGGGTTCCGACGCGCCACCAACGCGCTGCGCGATATCAGCTTCGACACCATCGCCGGCACCGGCCCGAACGGGGCGATCACGCATTATCGCGTGAATACCGAGAGCAATCGCGCGGTCGCGACGGGCGACCTGCTGCTGGTGGATTCGGGCGGGCAATACGTGGACGGCACCACCGACATCACCCGCACGGTGGCCGTGGGACCGCCCGACGCCGAGCAGGTGGCGGCGTTCACCAGGGTGCTGAAGGGCATGATCGCCGTGAGCCGGGCACGCTGGCCGCAGGGCCTTGCCGGTCGCGACCTCGACGCGCTGGCGCGTGCGCCCCTATGGATGGCGGGGCAGGATTACGGCCACGGCACGGGACATGGCGTCGGCGTCTACCTGAGCGTTCACGAGGGGCCGCAGCGCCTGAGCCGGATGAGCGAGGAGCCGCTTCGGCCCGGCATGATCCTGTCGAACGAGCCGGGCTATTACCGTGCGGGCGCCTGGGGCATCCGGATCGAAAACCTGGTCGTGGTCCGCCCTGCCCCGCCCATCGACGGCGGTGACCCGGGGCGCGACATGCTGGACTTCGACACGCTGACCTGGGTGCCCATCGACCGCCGCCTGATCGACGCCGGTGCCCTGTCGCCGGGCGAACGGGCCTGGATCGATGACTACCACGCCGGCGTCTACGAGCGGCTGGCCCAGCGGGTCGAGCCCGGTGTCGCCGATTGGCTCCGGACGGCGACCGCCCCCCTCTGATCCGCACGACGGGGCGGCGTTGTCAGACGCGACGGATCTGCTAGGGTCCGCCCCAAGGAACACGAGGCAGGGAGGCGCGGCATGGCCGGCAACATGACCATCGAGACGGCAGAAGGCACCTGGGTCGTACGTGCGGGCGGCGCCGTGCTGGGCGAATCCGCCGACGCGCTGATCTTGCGCGAGGACGGCTACGAGGATGTCGTGTATTTCCCGCGCGGTGACCTGGCCATGGCGTTTCTGGACCCCTCGGACAAGAAAACCACCTGCCCACTGAAGGGCGAGGCCACGTATTTCCACATCCAGACCAAGAGCATGACGCTGAAGGACGCGGCGTGGAGCTATGAGACGCCGACCGAGGGCGCCGAGGCGATCGCCGGGCACCTCGCCTTCAAGGACGAGGGCGTGACGGTCGAGCAGCTGTAAGGTTTCGACAGGTCAGGAATGTTCCTCGGCCGCCGTGGCGGCCAGCGCGCGGTTGTAGGCGCGCAGGGCATCCACGTGGAACAGCGCGCCCAGCACCTCGGGCGGCTCGCCCTTGGCGCCGATCCGTACCACCGGCAGGAACAGGCGGCTGGTCTCCTCGAACAGCGGCATCGCCTCTTCCAGCGTGGCATCGCCCTCGACGTGGACGCCGGCCTCGATCGCGTCCCAGATATCCTTGCGCGGGGCCGCGTGGGGGTGATCGGGCCCGCGCATGACGTTCTGCACCCGGAACATGGACAGAAGGTAGGCCTGCGGCCCCTTGCTGAGATGGATGTTCCGGTTCTCCAGCTGGGTCAGGAAGAAACTGCGATCCACCAGCCGTGACGCCAGCGCGGTCGAGGTGCTGACCGCCACCATCACCGCCAGCCCGGTCTGCCAGTCGCCCGTCAGCTCGAACACGATCAACGTGGTCGAGATCGGCGCGCCCAGCACCGCAGCCGCCAAAGCCCCCATGCCCGCGAGCGCATAAAGCGTTTCGGCCCCCGAGACGTCCGGAAAGATGTTGGTGGCCACCAGTCCGAAGCCAAGGCCCGTCAGCGCGCCCAGCATGAGCGAGGGCGAGAAGACGCCGCCCCCCATGCGTCCCCCCATGGTGATGGCGACGGCGGCGGTCTTCACCACGGCCAGCACCATGACCTCGTGCAGCAGCAACTGCCCGGTCAGCGCCAGCGACGTGGTCTCGTAGCCCACGCCGATGATGGCGGGAAACTCGATGGCCAGCAGGCCCAACAGCAGACCGGCCAGCATCGGACGGCTCCAGCGTGGCAGGCCCAGCTTCTCGCGGCCCGCGCTGGCGACCCGGTCCGTCCAGAAGATCGCGTGCATCAGGATGACGGCGACCAGTCCGCAGACCAGCCCCAGCAGTAGGAAGGCGGGAAGCTCCTGGTAGAAGGTCAGCACCCCGTCCTCGATCAGCCGGAACTCGGTAACGTCGCCGAACTCCAGCCGGTTGATGACCGTTCCGGCCGCGCTGGCGATGACGATGGGCGCGAAGGCGTGCACCGCGAAGTGCCGCAACACGACCTCGAGCGCGAAAAGCGCCCCCGCGATGGGCGCGTTGAAACTGGCCGACACGGCGGCGGCCACGGCACAGCCAAGAAGGTCGCGCGCGGTGATCCCGTTGGCCCGGATCAGGTTGTTGACCCAGGTGGCGATGACGGCAGCCAGGTGCACCACCGGCCCTTCCCGGCCCGACGACCCGCCCGACCCCAGCGTGATGAGCGAGGACGCGGCGCTGGCCAGCCCCGCCTTTACCTCGACCCGTCCGTCGTAAAGCGCGGCCCCCTCGATCACGTCGGCAACCGAGCGCACGCGCCCGTCCTTGGTGAAGCGATTGAGGATCAGCCCCACCACCAGGCCGCCGCAGACCGGGTAGGCCACGATCAGGTACCAGGGCAATTCCTGCGCGAAGCTGGTCAGCGCCGAGATGTCGTCGGTGCCGTAAAGCGTTGCCTGCAGCCAGTTGATGCCCTTGCGGAAGAACAGCGCGGCGAAGCCCGAGGCGACGCCGACGGCCAGCGCGATGAACCAGAACTGGATCTGGCCGGGACCGCGGTTGCGCAAGACCCGCCAGCCGTCACGGCAGGCGCTGAGCGTGGTCTGTGTCAACGACCAGTTCTGAGGCCCGCGGCCCGTCTCCATCTTCCCCACATCCCGGTTTGCCCCGCGGGGCCGGTGATGCATCTTTCCTAGGCGATACGCCCCCAAGGGAAAAGGCGATTTGCCCATGCAGGACCCGTCCGAGATGCCCCGTGCCTTTGCCGCCGCGTGGAACGCGCGCGACGCGGGCGCGCTGGCGGCCCTCTTCGCCGCGGATGCGGATTTCGTGAACGTGGTCGGGCTCTGGTGGCACGACCGCGAGGCGATCCGGGCGGCCCACGATTACGGGCTGCGGGGGATGTTCCGGAACTCGACTTTGAAGATTGGCCGGGTGAAGCACCGAGACCTGGGCGACGTGGCCGTGGTCCACGCGCGCTTGCACCTGGCCGGGCAGGTCGCGCCGGATGGCAGCGCGGCGGGCCGTCGGTCCACGGTCATCACCTTCGTGATGCACCGCCGGGATGGCGGGTGGCTTTGCGTCGCGGCCCAGAACACCGATATCGTCCCCGGCGCCGAAAGCCACGTGGCCGGCGACGGCGGCCTCAGCCCCGCCGAATACCGCTAGCTGGCCGCCAGAAGGGCGCGCGCGGCCTCGCGCGCCGCGTCGGTGATGCTGTCACCGGCCAGCATCCGCGCGATTTCGTCGACCCGGTCGCCGGTATCCAGTGGCACGACGCGCGAGGTCGTGATCCCATCCGAAACGTCCTTGGCCACGCGCCAGTGGTGGCGCCCAAGGGCGGCCACCTGCGGCGAGTGTGTGACGACCAGCACCTGTCCGCCACTCGCCAAGGCCGCCAGCCGGCGCCCCACCGCGTCGGCGGTCGCCCCGCCCACGCCACGGTCGATCTCGTCGAAGATCAGGGTCAGGCCGCTGTCGGTGCCGGTCAGGCAAACCTTCAGTGCCAGCAGAAAGCGCGACAGCTCGCCCCCGGACGCGATCTTGCCCAGGGGACCTGCGGGCGCGCCGGGGTTGGTGGCGACGGTGAATTCCACGGCGTCCCGCCCCAGCGGGCCCGGCGTCGCATCGGAGAACCGCGTCTCGAACTGGGCGCGCTCCATCTTGAGCGGCGCAAGCTCGGCCGCCATGGCGCCGTCCAGCGCCGCGGCCGCCGCCTGCCGCGCCTGAGAAAGCGCGGTCGCGGCGGCGTCGTAGGCCGCGTCGGCTTCGGCAAGTTCTTTCTCGAGATCGGTGATGTCGTCGGCGCCGCCGTCCAGGGCGGACAGACGCTCGCGCAGGGTGTCACCAAGCTCGGGCAGCGCGTCGGGCAGGACGTTGTGCTTGCGGGCCAGGCCGCGGATCGCGAACAGCCGCTCTTCCACGGCCTCCAGCTCGCGCGGGTCGAATTCCAGCGTGTCCAGCGCTTCGGAGACGCCCTGCTCGGCCTCGGCCAGGGCATCCAGCGCGCGTGCCAGGGACTCGAGCGGGGCATCCAGCGCGCCGTCGGCCTGGGGCGCCGCGGCTTCCAGCCAGCGTTGCGCGTCGATCATCGGCCCCTCGGCGCCATCACCGCCAAGGGCCTGCAACGCGCGCGTGATGTCGTCGCCGATGCGCTGGCCCGCTTGCATCTGGCGACGGCGCGCATCCAGCGTCGCATCCTCGCCCGCCTCGGGCGACAGCTTATCGAATTCTTCGACCGCGTGGCGCAGGAAGTCCTCTTCCGCCCTGAGCGCATCCAGCCGTTCGCGCGCGGCCGCCAGCTTGCGCGCGATATCCGCGCGGGCGCGCCACGCCGCGCGGGTGGCCTCCAGCAGATCGGGCCGGTCGGCATAGGCGTCCAGAAGCGCGCGGTGCCCCTTGGGATCCAGCAGACCCCGGTCGTCGTGCTGGCCGTGCAGCTCGACCAGCGTATCGCTCAGCCGCCGCAGCACCTCGCCCGACACGCGGCGGTCGTTGATCCAGGCGGTCTTGCGGCCGTCCTGTGCGTTCACGCGGCGCAGGACCAACTCGTCCTCGATCTCGATCCCGGCCTCGTCCAGCACGGCCCGGCCCGGGTGCCCGCTCGCCAGGTCGAACACCGCCGTGACCTCGCCCCGCTCGGCGCCCTGGCGCACCAGGTCGGCCCGGCCGCGCCAGCCCAGAACGAAGCCGAGCGAATCCAGCAGGATCGACTTGCCCGCCCCGGTTTCGCCGGTCAGCACGTTGAGACCCGGCTGGAAATCGAGTTCCAACCGGTCGATCAGAAGCATGTCGCGGATATCCAGGGCGCGCAGCATCGTCACTGTCCAGAAAGGTGAGGCGTGCGGTGGACTACAGCCACTCGCCGCGCACGACCTGGCGATAGACCGTCCGCAGCCACGAGTCGCCGCGCGGCTCGGGCGACAGGCCCTGCCCGGTCAGAAGGGAATAGGCATCGTCGTACCAGGGCGTCGACTGGTAGTTGTAGCCCAGGATCGCGCCCGCCGTCTGCGCCTCGTCTGTCAGGCCCAGCGACAGGTAGGATTCGACCAGCCGCAACAACGCCTCGGGCGTGTGGGTTGTGGTCTGGAAATCCTCGACCACGACGCGGAACCGGTTCACGGCGGCGGCGAAGTGATCGCGCTTGAGGTAGTAGCGCCCGATCTCCATTTCCTTGCCGGCCAGGTGGTCGAAGGCCAGGTCGAATTTCAGGATGGCCGAACGGGCGTATTCGCTGTCGGGATACTGTTCGATCACAACGCGCATGGCCTGGAGCGCCTGGAAGGTCAGCCCCTGGTCCCGGCCCACGTCGTCGATCTGGTCGTAGTAGCTCAGCGCCAGCAGGTATTGGGCGTAAGCCGCATCCTCACCGCCCGGGTAGAAATCCAGGTAGCGCTGCGCGGAATTGCGCGCTTCTTCGTAATCGCGGTCGCGGTGATAGGCGAAGGCCTGCATCACCAGCGCGCGCTTGGCCCATTCGGAATAGGGATAAAGCCGCTCGACCTCGCCGAAGAAGCGGGCCGCGTCCTCGGGGTCGTTATCCTCGAGCTCGAATTCGCCCCGCTTGTAGATCTCTTCGGCCGAGAAGCTTTCCAGCGGTTGATCGCGCGAGGTGAAGGCGTCGCCGCCGCAGCCCGCAAGAACCGCGCCAAGCCCCACCAAGCCAAGATATCGAGTGATCGCCATCATGCGTCGTGCAGCCCCTGCCCCCGGATGCGCGGTCGGAACGCGCCCTTTGGGCGATGGTCTAGCACAGAAAAATCCGGTGCAAAACGGGTAAGCACGGCCCCCGCCCCGGGCTGTGGCTTACGCGGCCAGCCGAACCAGGTCGCGCGGTCCCGCACCCGCCCCCGGAAGGCGCGCGGCAAGGGTGGCATCGGCCTCGACCAGCCGCGCGGCGCCGGGCCGAGCGAACAACGTGCGCAGCAGGGCATTGGTCATCGCGTGGCCCGAGCGCACGCCGGTATAGCGGCCCAGGATCGGCGCACCGGCCAGCGCCAGGTCACCCAGCGCATCCAGCATCTTGTGGCGCACCGCCTCGTCCTTGTGGCGCAGGCCGCCGGGGCTGAGCACGTCGGCGCCGTCGACGACCACCGCGTTTTCCAGCGTCCCGCCAAGGGCGAGACCGCGCGCGCGCATGGCGTCCACGTCCGCCTGGCGGCAGAAGGTGCGGCTGTCGGCCAGTTCGCGCACGAAAGCGCCGTTGGCGATGCGCAGGCACTTGTCCTGGCGGCCGATGGCGGCGTCGGTGAAATCGATGTGGAAGTCGATCTCGAAATCGTCGCTGGGCTCCAGCCGGGCCCAGGCGGGACCGTTGCGCACCTCGACCGTCTCGAGGATCCGCAGCGCCATGACGGGCGAGTCGAACCGCTCCAGCCCCGTCTCGAGGATGGCGGCGACGAAAGGCGCGGACGAGCCGTCGAGGATCGGCAGCTCGGGCCCGTCGACGTCGATCGTCAGGTTGTGGATGCCGCAACCGGCAACGGCGGCCATCACGTGCTCGACCGTCGAGACGTCGACGCGGTCGGCATTGACCAGGCGGGTGCAAAGCTCGCCCTGCTCGACCTGCGCCCAATGGGCGGGGATCAGGGCGTTGCGGCCCGACACGTCGGTGCGGCGGAACCAGATGCCGAAATTCGCGGCGGCCGGGCGCAGGGTCATGCGCACGTTGCGGCCCGAATGCAGGCCCACGCCGTCGAAGCTGATCGCTTTTTTCAAAGTTGTCTGCATCTTGCCCCACTTTCGCCGGTATACCGGTCTCCGGTCAGTCTGACTTAGGGGCGGGGGCGGCGCCGCTCAATTCAAGCTTTGCAACGTTGGTGTAACAGCGGCATCCCAGGGTCGGCAGGATTTCGCCGAGAGGCGCTTGGGGCCACCCAAATACCTGTTTTCGAACGAAAAAGGGCCGGTCTGCACCGGCCCTTCGTTCACGAAATATTAGGCTTTTCAGTTCGCCTGGCGCCGCAGGAAGGCCGGGATTTCGATCCGGTCCTGGTCGTTCGGCGTCTCGTCCTGGCGCGGCACGGCCTGCGTGCGCGGCTCGGCACGGCGGGCCGGCATGGCACCGGAGGGAGCCGAGCGCTCGGCCGTTTCGGGCTGGCCGGTCATCCGACCGATCAACGAGTTGATCCCGAAACGCGGGCGCGCCTCGCCGCTCGCCGGCTGGGGGGCGTGGCCACGCGGCGCGGCCTGGGGCTGACCACCGTGCTGCGGCGCGGGCGGCGCCTTGCGCACGGCCTGCTCCAGCCGCGCCAGCGCCTCGGAGGACGGCTGGCCGGGCACCGCGGTGCGAACGGGCGCGGCGGGCGCCTCGGCCACGGGCTCGGGGCGGTATGCCGGTGCGGGAAGATCGCCTTCGTCCTGATCGTCGAAAAGCTCGGGCGCGGGGGCCTTTTCAGCCCGGCGCTGTTCCCAGTCGGCGAAGAAGTCGGGCTCGTCCGACGACGCACGCTCGACCGGCTCGGCCACCGGACGGGGCGCGGGTGCCTCCGCGCGAACGGGCTCAGGGCGGTTCTGAGGTGCGGTGGCCGGCTCGTCGGCGCGAGGACCGGCCAGCGGCTCGGACAGGCGGCGGCGCGGCACCGGAGTGTCGGCCACCTGGGCCACGGCGTCGATGCCGGTCGCCACGACGCTGACGCGCATGCGGCCTTCCATGTGCTCGTCCAGGGTCGAACCGACGATGATATGCGCGTCCTGGTCGACCTTCTCACGGATGACGTTGGCGGCTTCGTCCAGTTCGAACAGGGTCATGTCGTAGCCACCGATCACGTTGATCAGCACGCCCTTGGCGCCATTAAGGCTGATCTCGTCCAGCAGCGGGTTTGCGATGGCCAGTTCGGCGGCCTTCAGCGCGCGATCCTCGCCCTCGGCCTCGCCGGTGCCCATCATGGCCTTGCCCATCTCGTCCATGACCGAGCGGACATCGGCGAAGTCGAGGTTGATCAGGCCCGGGCGGACCATCAGGTCGGTCACGCCCTTCACACCCTGGTAGAGCACGTCGTCGGCCAACCCGAAGGCGTCGGTGCAGGTGGTGTTCTCGTTGGCGAGACGGAACAGGTTCTGGTTGGGGATGATGATCAGTGTGTCGACCATCTTCTGCAGCGCCTCGATGCCCTCTTCGGCCTGGCGCATCCGCTTCGAGCCCTCGAACTGGAAGGGCTTCGTGACGACGCCGACGGTCAGAACGCCAAGCTCGCGCGCGGCCTGGGCGATGATCGGCGTGGCGCCGGTGCCGGTGCCGCCGCCCATGCCGGCGGTGATGAAGCACATGTGGCTGCCAGCCAGGTGATCGACGATTTCCTCGATGCTTTCTTCCGCGGCGGCGGCCCCCACGGCCGAGCGCGCGCCCGCGCCCAGGCCTTCGGTGACCTTGACGCCCATTTGCACCTTGGTGGTGGCCATGGATTGCTGCAACGCCTGGGCGTCGGTGTTCGCGACGACGAACTCGACACCGTCAAGCTGCTTTTCGATCATGTTATTGACCGCGTTGCCGCCAGCGCCACCGACACCAAATACGGTGATGCGAGGCTTCAGCTCGTCACGCTGAGGAACCGAGAGATTCAGAGTCATGTTTTTGTCCGCCTGTAGTTTCTGCCCCGGACTGCCGACCGGGATTTCGCCGTTTTGATTGATCCCGATTCTATCGCCACATTTCTGTCACGTCACCCGCTATTGTTCGAATTCTCCAACATTTTTCATGGCTTACGGGCGCCGAAACCAGTTAATCCAGTTTATGAAGAACGCGGTGTTACCAATTGTCTTTGAACCATTTTACCGCCCGGCGAAGCGATCTGGCGGGATAGCCGTCCGTAGGAATCTCGAAATCCCACCACTCGTCCTGCGGGTGAGCCGCGAAAAGGCACAACCCAACGGCGCTGGCGAACGCGGCGCCGGTGGCCTTTTCGGGCAATCCGGCGACCCGCAGCGGACGCCCGATGCGGACCTGTTGTCCGAGAATCCGGGGCGCCAGGTGGTCGAGACCGGGAATCTGGCTCGACCCGCCGGTCAGGACGATCTGCTGACTCGGCAGATGCTCGAATCCGGCGGCGTCCAGACGGGTTCGGACCTCCTCCAATATCTCCTCGACCCGGGGGCGCATGATGCCGATCAGCTCGGCCCGGCTGGCGGTGCGCTGATCGCGGTCCCAGTCGCCCGTCTCTTCCCCGCCGAGCGCGATCATCTCGCGATCGTCCATGGAGGTCGCGACCACCCCGCCATGCAGGGTCTTCAGCCGCTCGGCCGTGGAAAGCGACACCTGCAAGCCCTTGGCGATGTCGCTGGTGATGTTGTCGCCGCCCATGCGGACGCTGTCGGCGAAGATCATGTGCTTCTTCATGAAGATCGACAGGCCGGTGGCCCCGCCGCCAAGGTCGACGCAGGCGGCGCCCAGTTCCTGCTCGTCCTCGACGAGGCTGGCGATCGCGCTGACGTAGGACGACGATGCAACGCCGGCCAATTCCAGGTCGCAGCGCTTGAGGCAGTGGATCAGGCTCGCCACGACCTTGCTGTCCACCGTCAGCAGGTGCATGTCGCAGGCCAGCGTGTTGCCCATGTGTCCGCGCGGATCGCCCATGCCGCTGCGGTGATCCAGTGCGAAGTTCACGGGCTGGGCGTGAAGCACCTCGCGATCCTCGCCGAAGGGCGGCACGTCGCAGGCGGCCATGCAGCGCGCCACGTCCTGCTCGGTCACCGGCCCGCCGCCCACGTCGATCTGGCCCGCCAGCCCATAGCTGCGCGGGTCGCCCCCCGACAGCGTCGCGATGACGTGGTCGACCCGGATCTGCGCCATCTTCTGCGCGCCCTGCACGGCGGTGCGGATCGCGCGCTCGGTCTCGGGCATGGTGTCGACCTCGCCGAAGCGGACACCGCGCGAGCGGGTAGTCGCCGCGCCGACGATGCGGAAGGTGCCCTGCCCGGCCATGGGACCGACGCCGTCCGACGCGCGGAACTGGTCCGGACCGTCGATCCGCAGCACCAGGCACGCCACCTTCGAGGTGCCCACGTCCAGCACCGCGATCACGCCCCGCTGCATCGCCGCCTTGCGCATGGCGCGCATGGCGCGCTGCGACTGGTAGAGATCCGTCATGCCTAATCGTCCCCTAGTTCTATCATTTTTATCTGCCGCATCGATTGCGCGGCTTCGGGCGCCAGCCGTACGGTCGGCCGCCGCGGGTTGCGCATGTCGACCAGCCGCACCTCGCGCGCCAGAAGGTCCTGCGCCTCGTCCACGGCGATGACCTGCTCCAGCGCGCCCACGGGCGCGCGTTCGGGCAACAAAATGCGCTGACCACGGTCCAGCACGACCGTCCAGCGCCGTTCGCCCACGCGCAAAAGTCCCCGCAGCCGGGCGTTGAGCGGTTCGGCCGCGGCCACCAACTCCAAGGCCTCTGCCGCCGCACGGTCGGCACCGCGGCCGATGATCAGCGGAAGGTCCGGCCGCGCGCCCCGCTGCAGGATGGTCGACACGCGATTGCCGCCGCCATCCACAAGGTCCAGCCCGCGCGGGTTGCGCCACACCAGCGCCGGAACCCGTTGCTGGACCTGTATATGCAGCACGCCGCCCGGACGGATGCGCAGGTCGGCGCGTTCGACCGCGTCCAGCCCCGCGACCGTCGCCTGCATCTGGGCGAGGTCGAGGTCGAAAGACGACATGGGGAAGTCCAGCGGCAGGATCTCGCGAATATCTTCCGAAATATCCGGGGTCGCTCCGTCGATGGCCATCAGCTTGACCATGAACTCCTCGCGGCTCTGGATCTCGGTCTTCACCTGCTGCCACCACAGGCCCATGGCGTCGCGCCGGTCCTGGTCCGACAGGGCCAGCACGCCGATCAGAACCATGATGGAGGCCGGGAGGCCGAAGACGAAGCCGCGCCGCACGCTCGGCGTGAGCATCAGCCGCTGGAGCCGGTAGGCCAAGCGCGAGGGCGCGGGGTCGCGGGGGCCTTGGCCTACCTGAGACATGAGGCGTCCTTCACCATCCAGTCGCAAAGCGCGCCGAACGCCATGCCCGCATGCGCCGCCTGTTCGGGGGTCAGCGACGTGGGCGTCATTCCGGGCTGCGTATTCGTTTCGAGCAGGATCAGCCCGTCACGGCCGCGCGCCTCGTCCCAGCGGAAATCGGTGCGGCTGACGCCACGACACCCCAGCGCCGCGTGCGCGCGGAGCGCGTACTCGAGGCAGGCTTCGGTGATCTCGGGGGGCACCTGGGCGGGGATCACGTGGCGCGATCCACCCGCGACGTATTTCGCGTCGTAGTCGTACCAGCCGTCGGTCAGGATGTCGGTCACGCCCAGCGCCCGCGCCGGCCCCTGGGGCCCAGCCCCCAGCACGGTGGTCGTCAGCTCGCGCCCCGGGGCAAAGCGTTCGACCATCACCAGCTCGGGCATGTCGTCCGACAGGGCGGGCGGGCCGTTGGTGTCTGCCGGCACCAGGTAGACGCCCACGCTGGAGCCTTCGTTGAACGGCTTCACCACGTAGGGCGGGTCCATCACGTGGGCGCGGCGGACATCTTCGCTCCGGGCCAGCAGCGATGGCACGACCGGCAGGCCCGCGCGGCGATAGGCGTCCTTCGAGCGTTCCTTGTCCATGGCAAGCGCCGAGGCCAGCACACCGGAATGGGTATAGGGCAGGCCCATCCATTCCAGCAGGCCCTGCACGCAGCCATCCTCGCCCCAGCGACCGTGAAGCGCGTTGAAAACCACTTCTGGTGAAATTTCGGACAGGCGCAGGGCCAGGTCGGCGCCAGCGTCGACCTCGATCACCTCGTACCCCTGCCCCGACAGCGCAATCGCACATTCACGCCCCGACGACAGCGAGACTTCACGCTCGGCCGACGGACCGCCCATAAGGACTGCCACCTTGGGGTTTGCCCTGCTCGACATACCCGCTCTCTGTGCCTCTGGCCCGGCTTTGCGGGCCTTATTATTCTGCGTCGCGGCTTGTGTTTTGTCCGCGTTCACCGGCAGCCGCGGGTTCACCCACGCGCCATACTTCCCACTCTAGACGAATCGCGCTGGTTTGAAAGACCTTTTGGCGAACATGCTCGCCGAGATTTTCCAGATCTGCGGCAGTTGCGCCACCCGTGTTGATCAGGAAGTTCGGGTGCTTCTCGGACATTTGCGCCCCGCCGATCCGCGCGCCGCGCAGCCCCGCGTCGTCGATGACCTTCCAGGCCTTGAGCTCGTGGGTGTCGTCGTCGCGCCCGGTGCTGCTGTGTCCCGCCGGGTTGCGGAAGGTTGACCCGGCAGTGCGGTCCTTGGTGGGCTGGGTGGCGTCGCGCTTGGCCAGCTGGTCTTCCATCCGCGCGGTCAGCGTGTCGGGGTCGCCCGCGTCGGCCCGCAGGCGCGCATGGGTGATGACCCAGCCGTCGGGAAGCTCGGAATGGCGATAGGCCAACTGCAGCTCGGCCGCCGGGATCGTCACGACCTTGCCCGCGCGGGTGACTGCGTCGACCTCGATCAGGTGGTCGGCAATATATGTGCCGTAGCAGCCCGCATTCATCCGCACAGCGCCGCCGATGGCCCCGGGGATCGTGCGCAGGAAGGTCAGATCGCGTCCCGCCGCCGCGGCCTTGCGGGCCACGTGGGCGTCGAGTGCGGCCGCCCCCGCCGTGACCACGTCGCCCTCGATCGAGACGTCCATGAACGGCCGGCCCAGCCGGATCACCACGCCCCGCACGCCGCCGTCGCGCACGATCAGGTTGCTGCCCACACCCATGGGAAAGACCGGGATCTCGGGCGGCAGATCGCGCAGGAAATCGGCCAGGTCCGCGACATCGGCGGGCTGGAACAAGACATCGGCCGGGCCGCCCACGCGCAGCCATGTCAGCTCGCTCAGGTCGCGGTCCGGGGTCAGGCGCCCGCGCACGGCGGGAAGGGATCGGGTCAGGTCCATGCGCCCGTGCCTATGCCATGCGCGCAGCCGATTCCAGTGGTGCCGTGGCGTGGCGGGGCTGGTCCCGCGGCCCGCGTCGTGGCAATGAAGCGCCATGCTGGTTTACAAGATCTTCCGCCCCGCCGAATGGGACAAGCTGCAGCGCGACGGCGCGACCGACGGCGCGCCCATCGATGTCTCCGACGGCTATATCCACCTGTCCACGGCCGAGCAGACGCCCGAGACCCTGTCCAAGCATTTCGCGGGCGCCGAGGGGCTGATCCTCTGCGCGGTCGAGACCGATACGCTGGGCGACGCCTTGAAGTGGGAGCCGTCGCGCGGCGGCGCGCTGTTCCCGCATCTCTACCGCCGGATGAAACTGGACGACATCAGGTGGCACGCGCCCATCGGCCATGACGGCAGCCGTCATGTCCTGCCGGACCGGATGGCATGAGCCCGCTCGAGCGGCTGGGCCTGCGCGCGCTTCGGGCGTTCGACCCCGAGCGCGCCCATGGCCTTGCGCTCGCCGCCCTGCGCGCCGGGCTGGCGCCCTCCCCCGGCCCCGTGACATCGCACCGGCTGCGCGTGTCGCTGGGCGGGCTTGACCTGTCAAACCCCGTGGGGCTGGCTGCCGGGTTCGACAAGAACGCCGTTGCGCTGGCCCCGCTGGCCCGGGCCGGCTTCGGCTGGCTGGAGGTCGGGGCCGCCACCCCCCGGGCGCAGGAGGGCAACCCGCCCCCGCGCCTGTGGCGGCTGGCCGGGGACCGGGCCGTCATCAACCGCTTCGGCTTCAACAACGAAGGGGTCGACGCCATCGCCGCCCGCCTGGCGGCCGCGGCGACCGGCGTCCCGCGCGGGCTGAACCTGGGCGCCAACAAGGACAGCGCCGACCGCGCCGCCGATTTCGCCGCCGTGCTGACCCGCGCCGGGCAACATATCGATTTCGCGACCGTCAATGTCTCGTCGCCCAACACCGAGAAGCTGCGCGACCTGCAAGGGGCCGAGGCTCTGGCGGCATTGCTGGCCAAGGTGATGGAGGCGAACGCGGCCCTTGCACGGCCCCTGCCCGTCTTCGTCAAGATCGCACCGGACCTGTCGGATGCCGATCTGGCCGATATCGCCCGCGTGGCCGGGGATGCGGGTCTGTCGGGGATCGTCGCCACCAACACCACCCTGTCGCGCGACGGGATCGATCCGCGCCATGCCGACACGCCCGGCGGCTTGTCGGGCGCGCCGCTGTTCGAGCGGTCGACCAGGGTGCTGGCGAAACTGTCCACGCTCACCGACCTGCCGCTGGTGGGCGTGGGGGGCATCGGTTCGGCCGAGCAGGCCTACGCCAAGATCCGGGCCGGGGCGACGGCGGTGCAGCTATATTCCGCGATGGTGTTCCAGGGGATGTCGCTGGTGGCCGAGATCGCGCGGGGGCTGGACGACCTGCTGGTGCGCGACGGGTTCGACAGCGTCGCGCAGGCGGTGGGGACCGACCGCGACCGCTGGCGCTAGCGCGCTAGCCGACCGACCGCTCCAGGCCTGGGTATTTCCAACCCAGCGTCGCGCCCCGGAACACGAAGCTCAGCAGGAACGCCATCCACAGCCCGTGATTGCCGAAGGCCGGGACCAGCGCCACTGCCGCCACGGCATAGAGCGCCGCCGAGATCACCATCATGTTGCGCATGTCGCCCGTGCGCGTCGCGCCGATGAAGATGCCGTCCAGCATCCACGCCGCGCAACCCAGCACCGGTGCGGCGACCATATAGGGCAGATAGATGCGCGCTTCGGCCCGCACGGGGTCGGCCGTCGTCATGATGTCGATGATCAACCCGCCCGCGACCGCGAAAAGCACCGCGAGCACGATGCCGGAAACCCCGCCCCAAAGGCTTGCCACCATCGCCCCGCGCCGAAACAAGTCGCGCCGCCCGGCGCCCAGCGCGGCGCCGACGATGGCCTCGGCCGCGAAGGCGAAACCGTCCATGGCGTAGGCGGTGATCTGAAGGAATTGCAGCAGGATCTGGTTGGCCGCCAGCGGCACGTCCCCGAAGCGCGACCCGGTGAACAGGAAGCTCACGAAGATCGCCTGCAACAACAGCGACCGCAGGAGGATATCGCCGTTCACCTGCGCGAAGCGTTTCAGGCGCGCCGGGTCCGCCACCCGTGTCCAGTCACGCCAGGCGGCCGTCGCGAAGGCGTCGCGGCACAGCCACAGCCCCAGCGCGAGGCCCGACCATTCGGCGATGAAGGTGGCCCAGGCCACGCCGGTGACGCCCCAGCCGAGGCCCAGCACGAACCACAGATCCAGCCCGATGTTCAGCCCGTTTATGGCAACCTGTACCGCCAGCACGCCGCGCGTGCGTTCCGCCGCGATGAGCCATCCGGTAATCGCGTAGATCGAGATCAGCGCGGGGGCGGAGAACACGCGCACCGCCATGTAGTCGCGGGCCAGTGCCTCGACCTCGGTGCTGGCGGGCGACACTATGAAGGCCAGCCAGAAAAGCGGGATCTGCAACGCGATGATCGATACGCCCGCCATCAGGCCGATGCCCAGCGCGCGGCTGAGGATCACCGCCGCCTCGGGCCCGTCGTTCCGGCCCAGCGCCTGGCTGGCGAAGCCGGTCGTTCCCATGCGCAGGAAGCCAAAGATCCAGTAGATCGCGGTCAGGATCACGGCGCCGATGCCCACGGCTCCGATGGGCGCGGCCTCGCCCAGCTGCCCGACGACTCCGGTGTCCACGATGCCCAGGATCGGTACCGTCGCGTTCGAAAGTACGATGGGCAGCGCCACGCCCAGAACGCGCGCATGGGTGACCGGTCGGGCCGTTGCCTCGGTCATGCGCGGGAGGCGCGAAATCGGCTGCCGGTCATGGGCAGCCCGATCTCACCCATCCTCGCGCGCCTGGGGCATCAGGAAATGGCCAGTGGCCTGCGCGAACAACCGGTCGCGATTGTCCTGCCAGGCCTCGACCTGCACGCTGGCATAGCGCCGGCCCGACCGGTTGATCTTCGCCCGGGCATAGGCGTCGCGCGGCAGGCCCGAGCGCAGGTAGTCGATGGTCAGGTCGATGGTCTTGGGCATGCGCGGCAGGTTCCCCTGCTCCAGCGCCTCGGCCTCGATGCGGCCCGACTCGATCTCGTCCCACAGCCGCGACCAGGCCAGCGCGATGGTCGCCGTCGTCTCAAGGAAAGCAGCGGTCGCGCCACCGTGCAGCGCGGGAAGCATCGGGTTGCCGATCAGTTTCTCATCGTAGGGCAGGATCGCGGTCAGTTCGTCCCCGCGCCGGTCGAAGCGGATGCCGAGGTAGCGCAGGTACGGAATGCCGCCGACCAGGGCGTCCAGCGCGGCATCGCGGCGGTGCTTGACGACCTGCACCGGTTCGGGCTGCGGACGGCGGCTCATCGTTGCTTCCCCCGCTCCAGCGTGAAGGCGCCGGTGGCGGTGGCCACCGGGTTCACGTCGTCATCGTCCAGCGCCCGCGCCCGCACGAAGGCAACCGACCGGGTCACGTGATAGCATTCGGCCACCGCGCGGATCGTCTGGCCGGGCGTCGCCGCGCGCATGTAGTCGATGCGCAGGTCCAGCGTGGCGGTTCCGGCGGGCTGGCTGCCGTGCAGCATCACCGCCGCCCCGCCACAGGTATCCATCAGCGCCGAGACAGCACCGCCGTGGATGACGCCCGAGGCCGGGTCGCCGATGAGCTTTTCGTCATAGGGCATGCGGATCTCGGCCCGGCCGTCGCCCGTGGCGACGAGTTCCATTCCAAGGTCGCGGGAATGGGGAATGGCGGCGATGAACTGGCGGGCGATCCGCTCGGCGTTCTCGGACATGGTTTGAACGGGGCCTCCGTCGCTCGGGTTCGGCCCTTCATTGGCCTTTGCCCGTCCGCCCGCAAGGCAAAATCGCGGGCGGCCCACCCGGCATCGTTCCTGCCGCGCGCCGCGGCGATTGAACCGCCCGGCCACCCGCCCTAGGTTGTCCCTTGCGAAAGGGAGGTCGCGTCCGTGTCCGAAGAACGCCTGAATTTCAAGGAAATGTGCGCCAAGTTCGACGTCACCCCGCGGACCCTGCGGTACTACGAGTATATCGAACTGTTGCAGCCCATCCGCGAGGGTCGCGCGCGCTTCTACGACCAGCGCGACGTTGCCCGGATGAAGCTAATCCTGCGTGGCCGCCGCTGGGGGTTCTCGCTGGAGGAAATTCGGCAGTGGCTCCTGATCTACGACAATCAGGGGACCGAGGCGCAGATGCGCGAATGGGTGAAGCTCGCCGACCGGCAGCTCGACAGCCTGCGCACCGAGCTCGAACAGATGCAAAAGGCCATCGACGAGTTGCAGGAGAACCGCGACCAGGTGGCCGACAGCCTGAGCTGAACTCTCTGTCGCCCGGCTGAACCGTGCGGCATGTGTCACCCGCCGCCGCCGATTCTCACGACCGTCGGCGCTGCCTGTTTTCTGAAAAAGAAGCATGCCAGATCCGGTGAACTCGGCCCCGGTCTGCAGCGCTGTTGCACCTCCCGGACCAGCGCCGTCTTCGCTTCCCAAGCCGCATGGCGAAATGACGTGACGTTTGCCTTACGTGAACGTCAATGTGACTTGCGCCCGCGCGCCGAGCTTCGCAAATACTGCGCCAGTTACACGCCGACGCTGCCCGAGAGACCGATGACCAACGACGACCTGATGACCATCCGCCAGATGTGCGACACCTTCGAGGTGACCCCCCGCACGTTGCGATTCTACGAATCCAAGGAACTGCTCGCCCCCAAGCGCGAGGGGCAGAAGCGGCTCTTCACCCGCCGCGACCGCGCGCGCCTGAAGCTGATCCTGCGCGGCAAGCGCTTCGGCTTCAGCCTGGAAGAGATCCGCCAGCTTCTCGACCTTTACGAGATCGGCGACGACCAGGAGACCCAGCTGACCCAGGCCCGCGCCATCGCGCAGAACCGCCTGGAAGACCTCAAGGCCCGCCGGGTCGATCTGGAAGAGGCCATTGCAGACCTCGAGGAACAGATCGCCTGGGGCGAGGAAACCCTGCAAAAACTGCGCCGCAACCCGGCCGCCTGAGACATACGCCCGAGGAGGAACCCCCATGCCCACCTACACCGCCCCCGTCAAAGACCTGCAATTCGTCATCCACGACACTCTGAAGGCCTCCGAGGCCGCGACCCCCGGCTACGACGAGCTGGACCGCGACCTCACCAACGCCGTGCTGGAAGAGGCCGGCAAGCTTTCCGAGAACGTCCTGGCCCCGCTGAACATCGTCGGTGACGAGGAAGGCTGCAAGCTGGAGAACGGCGTCGTGCGCACGCCCAAGGGCTTCAAGGACGCCTACGACCAGCTGTGCGAGGGTGGCTGGATCGGGCTTGACTGCGACCCCGAATACGGCGGCCAGGGCATGCCCTACCTGCTGAACTCGGCCGTGGGCGAGATGTTCGTGTCCGCCAACATGGCGCTCAACATGTACCAGGGCCTGAGCCATGGCGCCTACAACGCGATCCACACCCACGGCTCGGACGCGCAGAAGCAGACCTACCTGCCCAAGATGGTCGAGGGCACCTGGTCGGGCACCATGAACCTGACCGAACCGCATTGCGGCACGGACCTGGGCCTGATCCGCACCAAGGCCGAGCCGCAGGACGACGGCACCTACAAGATCACCGGCTCGAAGATCTGGATCTCGGCCGGCGAGCACGACATGACCGACAACATCATCCACCTGGTGCTGGCCAAGATCCCCGGCGGCCCCGAGGGGGTGAAGGGCATCTCCCTCTTCATCGTGCCGAAGTTCCTGGTGAACGAAGACGGCTCGCTGGGCGAGCGCAACAGCTTGTCCTGCGGCGGGCTGGAAAAGAAGATGGGCATCCACGGCAACGCCACCTGCGTGATGAACTACGACGGCGCGACCGGCTACCTGATCGGCGAGATGCACAAGGGCATGCGCGCCATGTTCACCATGATGAACGAGGCCCGGCTGGGCGTCGGCATCCAGGGCTACGCTCAGGGTGCGGTGGCCTACCAGAACGCGCTGGGCTTCGCCCGTGATCGCCTGCAGGGCCGCGACGTGACCGGCGTGAAGAACCCCGACGGCCCCGCCGACCCGATCATCGTGCACCCCGACGTGCGCCGGAACCTGATGGACCAGAAATCCTTCGTCGAGGGCGCCCGCGCCTTCGCGCTGTGGGGCGCGTCGCTGATCGACAAGGCCCACCGCGAGAAGGACGCCGAGGCCGAGGCGCTGATCTCGCTGCTGACGCCGGTGATCAAGGGCTTCCTCACCGACAAGGGCTTCGAGACCACCGTGCTGGCGCAGCAGACCCTGGGCGGATCGGGCTTCACCCGCGAATGGGGGCTCGAGCAGTTCGTCCGCGATGCGCGCATCACCATGATCTACGAGGGCACCAACGGCATCCAGTCACTGGACCTGGTGGGCCGCAAGCTGGGCCTCAACGGCGGCAAGACGCTCATGGGCTTCTTCGAGATGATCAAGACCTTCATCAAGGAGAACGAGGGCAACGAGACGCTGAAGGCCGACTTCCTCGACCCGCTGAAGGCCGCGTCGAAGGACCTGCAGGCGGCGGGCATGTACTTCATGCAGAACGGCATGAAGAACCCCAACAACGCGCTGTCGGGCAGCTACGACTTCATGACGCTCTTCGGCCACGTGTGCCTGGGCTTCATGTGGGCCCGCATGGCCAAGGCCGCGCAGGAGGCGCTTGACGGCGGCGCGACCGACACCGAGTTTTACGAGACGAAACTCGCCACCGGCCGCTACTACATGGCCCGCCAGCTGCCCGCCACGGCGACGTACCTGGCGCGGATCAACTCGGGTGCCGCGCCGGTCATGGCGCTGGATGCCGCCAACTTCTGAGGCGCGGCCGAAAAGGAACAGGAGGCCAGATGCCCAAACGCTTTCGCCTGACCCGCCGCATACCCGTCGCCATGACCGAGGACGGGTACAGGCGGCTGCGGAAATTCGCCGCCGAGGCGGGGCTGGACGAGGGCGAGGCGCTGAGCTTCCTGTTCGAGCATTTCGACAGCGTGACCAACAAGGAAAACCTGACGGCGCGGCTGCGGCTGTTCAACTCGGAACTCGATGCGCGCAAACGTTAGGCGTCGCGCGGGCCGAGACCCGGGGCCGCCTCCGGCGGAGGTATTTGGGGAAAGATGAAGCGACTGACGGTCCACCCCGATCCCGCGGCACGACCCGGTGTCGCACGGCAGGACCGGAGCTTCACCTTTCACGGCCATCGGCTCCTCAGCCTGTACCGCGCTCCAAGGGTCGCGCGTCAACCTTAACGAAAGATGAACCCGGCCACTTCATCTTTCCGAAAATACCTTGCGGGGGGTCCGGGGGGCGTAAAGCCCCCCGGTGCCTCGCCAACCGGGAGAGAGCATGACCATAGACCTCCATTGCTTCGGCGAGTCCGGCAACGCCTACAAGGTCGCGCTGGCGCTGAACCTCGCGGGCCTCGACTGGCGGCCCGTCTTCGTCGACTTCTTCAAGGGCGAGACCCGCAGCGACGCCTGGCGCGCCGAGGTGAACCCCATGGGCGAGGTGCCGGTGCTGCGCGACGGCGAGCTGACCCTGACCCAGTCGGGCGTCATGCTCGATTACATCGCCGAGACCAGCGGAAAGCTGTCCGGCGAGCGGCACGAGATCCTGCGCTGGCTGTTCTGGGACAACCACAAGTATTCCACCGCGATCGGGATGACGCGGTTCCTGATGAACTTCCTGCCCGAGGACAAGCGCCCGCAGCCCGTGATCGATTTCCAGCTGGGCCGCCTCAGGGCCGCCCACGCCGTGCTGAACGCCCATCTGCAGGGGCGCGACTGGGTGGTCGGACGGGACGTCACCATCGCGGACCTGAGCCTCGGTGGCTATCTCTTTTATCCGGAACCCTTCGGTTTCGACCGGGCCGACTGGCCCGAGATCGACCGCTGGCTGAGCAACATCCAGTCCCTGCCGGGCTGGAAACACCCTTATGACTTGATGCCGCGTGCCTACGCGGCCTGAGGAGGACCCCATGACCGACGCCTTTATCTACGACGCCGTGCGCACCCCGCGCGGCAAGGGCCGCAAGGACGGCGCCCTGCACGAGGTGACCTCGGCGCGCCTCAGCGCGGGCGTGCTGAACGCGCTGAAGGATCGCAACGGCCTGGACGGCCACGCGGTCGAGGACGTCATCTGGGGCAACGTCACCCAGGTGGGCGAACAGGGCGGCTGCCTGGCGCGGACGGCCGTGCTGGCCTCGGAGCTGGACGAGCGCATCCCCGGCGTCGCCATCAACCGCTTCTGCGCGTCCGGCATGGAAGCCGTGAACATGGCCGCCAACCAGGTCCGCGGCGCCACCGGCCAGCGCGGCGGCGTCGGCTACATCGCCGGCGGGGTCGAGATGATGGGCCGCGTCCCCATGGGCAGCGACGGGGCGGCCATCGCCGTCGATCCGTCCATCGCCATGAACACCTACTTCGTCCCCCAGGGCATCAGCGCCGACATCATCGCGACCGAGTACGGCTTCAGCCGCGACGACGCCGATGCGCTGGCGGTGGAATCCCAGAACCGCGCCGCGGCCGCCTGGGCCGACAACCGCTTCGCCAAGTCGATCCTCGAGGTGAAGGACCGGAACGGCCTCACCATCCTCGACCGTGACGAGTACATGCGTCCCGGCACCGACATGCAGGCGCTGGGCAGCCTCAACCCGTCCTTCAAGGAAATGGGCGAGACCATGCCGGGCTTCGACAAGATCGCGCTGATGAAGTACCCGCACCTGGAGCGGATCAACCACATCCACCACGCCGGCAACAGCTCGGGCATCGTGGACGGCGCCGCGGGCGTGCTGATCGGCGACGCCGAGTTCGGCAAGGCCAACGGTCTGAAGCCCCGTGCGCGCATCCGCGCCACCGCCAAGATCGGCACCGATCCGACGATCATGCTGACCGGCCCGGTCCCGGTGACCGAGAAGATCCTGACCGATCACGGCATGAACATCGGCGACATCGACCTCTTCGAGGTGAACGAGGCCTTCGCGTCCGTGGTGCTGCGCTTCATGCAGGCGTTCGACATCGACCACGGCAAGCTGAACGTGAACGGCGGCGCCATCGCCATGGGCCACCCGCTGGGCGCCACCGGGGCGATCATCATCGGCACCCTGCTGGACGAGCTCGAGCGGTCCGACAAGGAAGTCGGGCTCGCCACCCTCTGCATCGCGTCCGGCATGGGCGCAGCCACCATCATCGAGCGCGTGTAAGGAGCCGGAACCATGACCGATTTCACCATGAAGACCGGCGACGACGGCGTCGCCATCATCACCTGGGATGTGCCCGGCAAATCCATGAACGTGCTCAGCCTCGAAGGCTGGGACGAGCTGGACGCGCTGATCGACCAGGCGCTGGCCGACGATGCCGTGAAGGGCGTGGTCATCACCTCCGGCAAGAAGGATTTCGCCGGCGGGATGGACCTGAACGTCATCGCCAAGATGAAGAAGTCGGCGGGCGACGACCCCGCCAAGGGCCTGTTCGAGGGCCTGATGCGCAGCCACGGCATCCTGCGCAAGATCGAGCGTGCGGGCATGGACCCCAAGACCAACAAGGGCGGCAAACCCATCGCCGCCGCCCTGCCCGGCACCGCTCTGGGCATCGGTCTTGAAATCCCGCTGGCCTGCCACCGGATCTTCGCCGCCGACAACCCCAAGGCCAAGATCGGCCTGCCCGAGATCATGGTCGGCATCTTCCCCGGCATGGGCGGCACCACCCGCGTCAGCCGGATGATGGGCGCCATGCAGGCGAGCCCCATCCTGCTGGAAGGCAAGCTGAACGACCCGAAGAAGGCCAAGTCGCTGGGCCTGATCCACGAGGTCGTGGACGACCCCGTCGCCGCGGCGCGCGAATGGGTGCTGAACGCCAAGGACGCCGACATCGTGAAGCCGTGGGACCAGAAGGGCTTCAAGTTCCCCGGCGGCGCCCCCTATCACCCGGCGGGCTTCATGACCTTCGTCGGCGCCAGCGCCATGGTCAACGGCAAGACGCAGGGCGTCTACCCCGCCGCAAAGGCGCTGCTGTCTGCGGTCTACGAAGGCGCGCTGGTGCCCTTCGACACCGCCATCAAGATCGAGGCGCGGTGGTTCACCTCCGTCCTGATGAACCCCAGCAGCGAGGCGATGATCCGCTCGCTCTTCATCAACAAGGAAGCGCTTGAAAAGGGTGCGAACCGCCCCGAGGCGCCCGACCAGACTGTCAAGAAGGTCGGCATCATGGGCGCCGGCATGATGGGTGCGGGCATCGCCTACGTCTCGGCCAATGCCGGGATCGAGGTCGTGCTGATCGACCAGGAACAGGCCGCCGCCGATCGCGGCAAGTCCTATTTCGAGGACATCCTGGACAAGGGCATCAAGCGCAAGAAGGTCACCGAGGAGAAGAAGACCGAGGTCCTGGGCCGCATCACGGCGACCACCGACTACGACGCGCTGATGGGCTGCGACCTGGTGGTCGAGGCGGTGTTCGAGGATCCGGGCATCAAGGCCGACGTGACGAAAAAGGTCGAAGCCGTGGTCGGCCCCGACTGCATCTTCGCCACCAACACCTCGACCCTGCCAATCGGCGAGCTCGCCAAGGCGTCCGAACGCCCCGAACAGTTCATCGGCATCCACTTCTTCAGCCCCGTGGACAAGATGATGCTGGTCGAGATCATCAAGGGTGCCCAGACCGGCGACCGCGCGGTGGCCAAGGCGCTGGATTACGTGCGCCAGATCCGCAAGACGCCGATCGTCGTCAACGACGCGCGGTTCTTCTACGCCAACCGCTGCATCATCCCCTACATCAACGAAGGGGTGCGCATGGTGAAGGAAGGCGTCGAGCCCGCGTTGATCGAGAACGCGGCCAAGATGCTGGGCTTCCCGCTGGGTCCGCTTCAGCTGGTCGACGAGACCTCGATCGACCTGGGCGTGAAGATCGCCAAGGCCACCAAAGCCGCCATGGGCGACGATTATCCGGACGAGGCCGTGGACGAGGTTCTTTTCTGGATGGCCGACCAGGGCCGCATGGGCCGCAAGTCCAAGTCGGGCTTCTACGCCTACGCCGAGGACGGCAAGCGCGTGGGCCTGTGGGAGGGGCTGGGCGACAAATATGCCGTGGCCGATGACCAGCCCGAGCTGACCCGCGTGCAGCATCGACTGATGATGGCGCAAGTTCTGGAAGCCGTCCGGGCGTTCGAACAGGGCGTGCTGGAAGACATCCGCGAGGGCGACGTGGGCGCCATCCTGGGCTGGGGCTTCGCGCCGTGGTCGGGCGGGCCGTTCAGCTGGCTGGACATCATCGGCGCCGCGAAGGCGGTCGAGATCTGCGACGCGCTGACCGCCGAGTGCGGGGCGCGGTTCACCACGCCCGAGCTGCTGCGCGACCTAGCCAAGGGGGGCGACAGCTTCTACGGCCGGTTCGGCGACGGCGTGGCGATGGAAGCCGCCTGACGCCCCGAGGCATCACCGCACCACCAAACGGAAAAGGCCGCGTCCTCGGACGCGGCCTTTTTCATCGGGACCTTGGGGGGACAATCCCGATGGGGAAAGCTCTCAGTTCTCGTCGGCGTAGGCCATGTCGCGACGGCGCGCCTCGTCCTCGGCGATGATCCGCGTCAGGTCCGTGGCCCGCTCGATCGGCAGAAGCGAGTAGGTTTCGGACGTGCCCTCGTCACCACCGGCCGCGAGCGACGTGTCGGCGGGGCACAGGAACAGCGCGCCGATATTGGCGAAGACCACCTGCTCGGTCTCGAAATACAGCGTCACGATCTCGGTGCTGGCGTCCGGCAGTTCGCGCCGGATGCCGCGGAACCCTTCCAGCGCCTCGGCGGCCATGAGGGTGAAGGGATCACCAAAGATATCCTCGGCCGCGTCCGATTCCAGCATCACGGGCTGCTCGGGCAGCAGCTGCATGGGGGTCTGGTTGCCCAGCGCCTCGACCGGGACCGACAGCGGCCACTGCTTGCGCGGGCAGGCCTTGGCCTTGGACCACAGCTTGGAATGCTCGACGCGCGCCACTTCCTGCAGGCCGCCGTCGAACGTCAGCACGCGATCGCCCGGCTTGACCTCTTCGATGGGGCGCCAGCCGATGGTCGTGGCCACGCGCGTGCCCGCGATGATCCCGATCCGGGGGCTGTCACCAGCGGTTTCGGACCCGTCGGTCGTGTCGGCCTGGGGGCGGGAAAAAGAGGACAGCTTCATTTTGAGGCTCCAATTGCAATCGCAAGACTCCGCCGGATGGGACGGATCGATTCACTTTTGACGCGTAATTCGCGCGGCATTTGGCCCCGAACCGGGCGAGAATGCGGCATCCGCCAATTTTCGAAAAGGTCGCGGTAAATTCGACCGGATTGTCCCGGCTGACGTGTCGCTCAGAAACGGTAGCCGAACCTCTGGATGTCCTCGGCCGAGATTTCCCCGACGATTTCGCGCGTCCACTCGTCGTAATAGCCGCGATAATCCCGCGCCCTCTGGGACGCATTGGCGCGCGTGATGGGCGCCAGGCGCATGTCCAGCCGCGATTCGACGGCCGCAAGGTCATCCTCCAGAGTCTCGAGCCGCAGGAAAAGCGTGTCGACTTCGCGCCCGTCCGAAAGCGTCACGTAGCTGCGCGCCGCATCGCCGCGCATGCTGTCGCGCGTGTGGGGGTGGGCGACGAAACCGGGAAACTCCAGCTGGCCCGCCAGCGCCACGGCCGGGTGGTCGAACCGCTGGACCCTCAACCAGTGGTAGTAGCTGACCATCCGGTCCCACGGGTTGCGCACGATCGCGAAGACGAACATGCCGGTGATTTCGTCGGGCGTCAGGATCCCCTCGATATCGGCCAGGCGGGAATGCTTCCACAGCCGGCCCCGGGGGGCGAGATCCTTCAGCCGCCCGCGCCGCCGGACGGCCTTGGGCGTGTCGCCGATCAGGATGTCGTCCCTCATCGCCCGGTTCTCGAGCGCGAGGCTGAGCGCCGTGCCACCGGTCTTCGGGATGTGGACGAAGATATAGCCGCGGCCGGGCGAGATGATCATGGTATTCCGGGGCTTTCGGGGCTTTGCTATCGGTCTAGGTGACGCGATAGTTTCACGACGGTCGTCAAAGACAAGGGGGATGCCATGGGCTGGATGCAGGACGAGACGGGGCTGGACAAGACACGCGCCAACCACGTGCCGCTGACCCCCCTGTCGCATCTCGCCCGCGCGGCGCGTGTCTTTCCTGGCAGGGAGGCGCTGATCGACGGGCCCCTGCGCTGGAGCTATGCCGAATACCACGCCGACACGTCGCGGCTGGCCTCGGGGCTGAAGGCGGCGGGCATCGCCCCGGGCGACGTGGTGTCGACCATCCTGCCGAACGTGAGCGCGCAGGCCATCGCCCATTTCGGCGTGCCCGCCTGCGGCGCGGTCCTGAACACGATCAACACCCGGCTGGACGTGGATACCGTGTCCTACATCCTGTCCCACGGCGGGTCGCGCATGGTGCTGGTCGACAGCGACCAGGTGGCCCTGGCCGAGGCCGCCATCGACCAGATGGACGGCCCCCCGCCCCGCATCGTCGAGGTGCCGGACCGCGCGCGCGGCCACCGCGCCACCGGCCGCCACATGACGTGGGACGATCTGCTGGCCAGCGGCAGCGCCGACGCGCCATGGGACATGCCGCAGGACGAATGGGAAAGCCTGGCGCTGAACTATACCTCGGGCACCACGGGGCGGCCAAAGGGCGTCGTCTATCACCATCGCGGCGCCTACCTCATGACCATGGGCACGGTCGTCAGCTGGCAGATGCCGCTGTTCTCGCGCTTCCTGACCATCGTGCCGCTGTTCCATTGCAACGGCTGGAACCATACTTGGATGATGCCGATGCTGGGCGGCACCGTGATCTGCTGCCGCGACATCACGGCCCGCGCGATCTACGACGCCATCGCGGACGAGGGTGTCACGCATTTCGGCGGCGCGCCCATCGTGCTGAACACCATCGTCAACGCCGACCCCGAGGATCGCCGCGAATTCGACCACACGGTCGAGGTCTTCACCGCCGGCGCGCCCCCCGCGCCCGCGACGCTGGGCGCCATCGGCAAGCTGGGTTTCCACGTCATGCAGGTCTATGGCCTGACCGAAACCTACGGTCACGTGACCGAATGCCTGTGGGATCCCATGTGGGACGGCATGGAGGATGAGGCCGAGGCCGCGAAGAAGGCCCGGCAGGGCGTCGCCATGCCCATGATGGAAGAGATCGAGGTGCTGGACGAAGCCCACCGCCCCGTGCCCCATGATGGCGCCACCCAGGGCGAGATCGGCATTCGCGGGAACTGCGTGATGAAAGGCTATTTCCGCAACCCAGACGCCACGGCCGAGGCCTTTGCCGGCGGCTGGTTCCACTCCGGCGACATCGCGGTGCAGCATCCCGACGGCTATATCCAGATCGCCGATCGCGCCAAAGACATCATCATCTCGGGCGGCGAGAACATCAGCTCGGTCGAGGTCGAGGGCTGTCTCATGGGCCACCCCGCCGTGTCGCTCTGCGCCGTGGTGGCCAAGCCCGACGACAAGTGGGGCGAAGTGCCCTGCGCCTTCGTCGAGCTGAAGAAGGGCGCGCAGACCGACGAGGCCACGCTGATCGCCTTCGCGCGCGAGAAACTCGCCGGGTTCAAAACGCCCAAGCGCGTGGTGTTCACCGAGCTGCCCAAGACGTCGACCGGCAAGATCCAGAAGTTCGAGCTGCGCCAGGCCGCGAAGACATTGTGAGGCCCGCAATTCCCCCAGCCCCGCATATTGGCGCGCCTGTATCATGACCGTTCTCAGTGAATACGCCCGGCTCGAGGCGAGCGGCCTCTGGCGTGAAAGCCCCGAATCGCAACGGCGCGACGTGGTCGTGTCCATCGGTGACGCGACGCTCAAGATCACCGATATGAGCGACCGGCCCCTGGCGCACTGGTCCCTGCCCGCCGTCGAGCGGCGCAACCCCGGCGCCGTGCCCGCGCTGTTCGCGCCCGGCCCGGACGCGGGCGAGACGCTGGAGCTGGACGACAGCGACATGATCTCGGCCATCGAACGGGTGCAACGGGCCGTCGAGCGCCGGCGGCCCCGGCGCGGCTGGCTGCGGACCGGTGTGCTGGCCGTGGTGCTGGCCGGCCTGCTTGCGGGCGGTCTCCTGTGGCTGCCCGACGCGCTGGTGCGCCACGCCACGGCGGTGGTGCCCGAGGCCGTGCGCGCCGATACCGGGCGCAGGCTGCTGGCGCAGATCACCCGCGTCGCGGGCGAACCCTGCGCCAACCCCGCCGCGCGGTCCGCGCTGGCGCAGCTGTCGTCGCGGGTGCTTGGCCCCGGCAGCGGGCGGCTGGTGGTCCTGCCCGGCGGCCCCGAGACGGCCGCGCACCTTCCCGGCCGCCTGATCCTGCTGAACCGCGCCCTGATCGAGGATTACGAGGCCGCCGAGCCCGTCGCCGGATACATCCTGGCCGAACTCGCGCGGGCCGAGATCCGGGACCCCATGGCGCGGCTCCTGGAATTCGCGGGTCCCATGGCCGCCGTGCAGCTTCTGACCCGGGGCGAGGTCCCCGACGACACGTTGCGTCGCTATGCCGAGCACCTGTCGACCAGCCCGCGCGCACCCTTGCCGGTGGCGACCTTCCTCAGCCGCATGTCGCAGGCGCAAATCCCCGTCGCGCCCTATGCCTATGCCGAGGACATCACCGGCGAAACCACCGTTGCGCTGATCGAGGCGGACCCGGTCACGCCCGAGACCGCGCGCCCGGTTCTGACCGACGGGCAATGGGTCGCGCTACAGAATATCTGCGCCCGCTGAGCCACCGGGTCGACCGCCCGGTGGCCCGAGCCCGCTTTCGGACGGCTGCCGTGCGAGAAGACGGCCCGCGGCGCGACTCGCCAGACACATTCACGGCGGCCCCGCCCGTCCGCGCCGGGACGGGCACATGCCGCGCCCCGGGCGAAGGCAAGCTCATCGCATTGCCGCGCGCCGCGCCAATGCGCCGGGCGCGCGACGCGGCCTAGCGGACGAAAGCGTCCGAGAAGCCCTGCGCGCGGGCGACGCCCAGCGCTCGTGACAGCGCCGCACGGTCGTTGAACGGACCGGCCAGCACGCTGCGGTAGGCCGTGCCGCCGCGCCGGACGTCCTGCATCCGCACCGGCAGGCCCGCCGCCTGCAAGCGCCGCGCGGTCGCCTGCGCGTTGGCGGGGTTGCCGAAGCTCGCCACCTGCACGTAGCGCCCGCCGGCCGCCTTGGGCTGGGACGGCGCCGGGGCGGCGCTGCGGGTGGCCGGCGCGGACTTGCTGGACATGACGACCTTGCCATCGGCACGGGTGCGCAGCGCGCTGCGCGGCACGATCTGGCGCTGGCCGTCGGTGATGATCGTCACGAACTTGCCGCCGCGCAGGTCGGCGCGCTGCTTGTCGTAATCGGTGTAGGGATAGACCAGGTAATGATAGCGGTCGGTGACGTCGCGCCCGCCGGCCGTCTTCAGCCTCCGCGGCACGGTCTGGGTCCAGACCAGCGCGGTCTGCAACGCCCCGCTGAAGGTCTGCTTGCCGCGGTCGGGATTCAGGCGGCCGTCATCCCAGGCATTGCGATAGCCCGGGGGCGTTCGAACCGCCGGGGCACTGGGCACGCGGATACGGTCGCCCGGCTGAAGCTCGAGCACTTCGGATGGCGCGGCAATGCGGGGCTGCACGACAGCACGCGGCTTGGTCGCAACGCGGCGCGGGGTGGTCGCTACACTGCGGCGGGCGTTGGGTGTCACCGGCTCGGCCGCGAGTTCCGTCGCCGGGACATTTCGGGCCGCACGGTAGGGCTTGGGACGCAGACCCTCGGTCGATCCGGCACGGGACGGGGTCGTTGCAACGCTGCGCGGGGTTTGCGTCGCGGTGGTTCGCGGGGCCGACGCTGTGCTGCGCGGCGTGGGCGTCGCCAGGACGCGCGGGGTCGCACTGGCGGTGCTGGTCGGCGCCGGTGCGGGATCGGGGATCACCGGAGGTTCCGCCCGGGCCGTGCGCTGGAACTCGGTCGGCATGAAGCCGCACAGCACGCGGCGGTTGCCGGTGACGCGGGGCACCCAGCTGGTCTCGCCGATGGCGCCTGCGCGGACATAAACGCAGCCCCGGCTATCGACGAACTGGCGGCCGTTGAAGCCCGCGGGCGGAAACTCGGCCGGCGGGCCGGCATCGGCCAGGTCGGTGCGCAGGTCCTGGGCCAGGCTCGTGGTGGCAACGCCCGACAGCGCCAGTGCCAGCGACAGGCAAACGGTTCTCAGCATGGTGTCCCCCCGGACTCAAGGTGAATGGCGATACGATGCACGGGGGGCGTCGGGGGGTAAAGGGCGCGGCGCGCTATTTCGTACCGAACATGCGGTCCCCGGCGTCGCCAAGGCCCGGCACGATATAGCCTTTTTCGTTCAGCCGCTCGTCCAGCGCGGCGGTGACGATGGGCACGTCAGGATGCGCCTGCTTCATCCGCTCGACGCCCTCGGGCGCGGCCAGCAGGCACAGGAAGCGGATATCCCTGGCACCGGCATCCTTCAGTTTCTGGATCGCCGCGGCCGAGCTGTTGCCAGTGGCCAGCATCGGGTCCACCGCGATGACGACACGCTCGGACATGAGATCGGGAACCTTGAAGTAATATTCCACCGGCTCGAGCGTTTCCTCGTCCCGATAAAGCCCGACGAACCCCACCCGCGCCGAAGGGATCAGTTCCAGCATCCCGTCCAGAAGGCCGTTGCCCGCGCGCAGGATCGAGATCAGCGCCAGCTTGCGGCCCGCCAGTTTCGGCGCGTCCATCGGCTGGATCGGGGTGTCGATCCGGGTGGTCGTCAGCGGCAGGTCGCGCGTGATCTCGTAGGCCAGCAGCTGGCTGATCTCGCGCAGAAGCTGGCGGAACACGGCGGTCGAGGTCGCCTGATCGCGCATGATGGTCAGCTTGTGCTGGATCAGCGGGTGTTCGACGACGGTCAGGTGCTGGGTCATGTGCGGTCCTTCGGCGGGCGTGTTCGGGTTGCGGGGCCGGGCTTAGCCCGCATCGATCCGCTTGAGAAGGGCCGCGCGGGTGTCTTCGTCGCAGAAGGCGGCTCGCGCGGCGGTGCGGTTGATCTCGGCGAACATCGTGTCGTCCCAGCCGAACAGGTCCGACAGGTGGGCGTATTCGTCCCGCATCGTGGTGTGGAAGAACGGCGGATCGTCGGTCGACACGGTGACAGGCACCCCGGCCGCACGCAGCGCGTCGATCGGATGGTCGCGCCACTGGCCGTAGACGCCCAGCGCGATGTTGCTGCCCGGGCAGACCTCGAGCGTGATGCCGTCGCGCGCCAGCCGTTCGACCAACCCCGCGTCGCGGATGGCGTGGACGCCGTGGCCGATGCGGCTGACCCGCAGATGATCCAGCGCATCGCGTACCGAGGTGGGGCCGCCCCACTCGCCGGCATGGGCGGTCAGGCCCAGCCCCGCCTCGCGCGCCATGTCGAAACTGTAGGTGAAATCGCGCGGGTGGCCCGCCATCTCGTCGCCCGCGATACCGAAGCCGGTGATGAAATCGCCGGCGGTCTCGGCGGCGCAGCGCGCGGCCTCTTTCGCGGCGTCGGGGCCGAAATGGCGGATGCAGGTGACGACGCCCCGCATCTCGACCTCGGGCACCTCGCTGGCCGCTTCCTGCATGGCGGCGAGGTAGTCGCGCCATGCGCCCAAGTCACGGCCGCCGCAGAAATCGGGCGACAGGAACGCCTCGGTGTAGATGACGCCTTCTTCGGCCGATTGCGCCAGCACCGCGCGGGTCAGCCGCGCGAAGTCTTCGGGCGTTTGCAGCACGGTGCAGGCCGCCTCGTAGACGCGCAGGAAGTCGTTGAAATCGCGGTAGGCATAGCGGCCCTGGCCATCGAAGATCGACGACAGGTCGACGCCCTTCTCGGACGCGAGACCGCGGATGAAGGCGGGCGGCGCCGCGCCTTCCAGGTGCAGGTGAAGTTCGATCTTCGGGATCACAGGAAGCTCCTTCCCGGGCCGGTGTCCGAGAGGCCCAGATGGGTTGCGATGCTGGCGGCCACGTCGACGAAGGCGCAGTGGCCGATCTCGCCAGTGCCCGCCCCCGCCACCAGCACCGGCACCCGTTCGCGGGTGTGGTCGGTTCCGCGCCAGGTGGGATCGTTGCCGTGGTCGGCGGTGATGACCAGGATGTCGTCGGGACCGAGCCGCGCGACCAGGTCGGGCAGCGCCGCGTCGAACCATTCCAGGTGGCGGGCATAGCCGTCGGGATCGCGGCGGTGACCGTAGGCGCTGTCGAACTCGACGAAATTGGCGAAGGTCAGGCTGCCCGGCGCGGCATCGTCCATCCGCGCGCGCAGGTGGTCGAGCAGTTCCGCGTCCGATCCCTTGGCCCGCGTGTCGATCCCCTGCATCGAGAAGATGTCGGCGATCTTGCCCACAGAATGCACGGCGCGGCCCGCATCCTTGGCCCAGTTGCACAGCGTCGGCGCGGGCGGCGCGATGGCGAAGTCGCGGCGGTTGGCCGTACGGGTGAAGCCGCTATCGGCATCGCCCAGGAAGGGCCGCGCGATGACCCGACCCACCCGCATGGCGTGCAGATCGGGCGCCAGCGTGGCGCAGAGGTCGATCAACCGGTCGAGGCCGAAGACCTCTTCGTGGGCGGCGATCTGGAACACGCTGTCGGTGGAGGTATAGCAGATCGGGCGGCCCGTCCGCATGTGCTCGGCGCCCTCTTCCTCGATGATGTTGGTGCCCGAGGCATGGCGGTTGCCGAGAATGGCGTCGCAGCCGGCGAGCGCGCAGACCTTCTCGACCAGATCGGGCGGAAAGCAGGGATCTTCCTTCGGGAAGAAAGTCCATTCCCACGGCACCGGCAGACCGGCAAGCTCCCAATGTCCCGAGGGCGTGTCTTTGCCCGGCGAGACCTCGGTCGCGGCGCCCCAACGCCCCTGCGGCCCGGCGCCGAGACCCGGCGCGTCGAGACCCGAGGCGAGCGTCACCGCCCGGCCCAGCCCCAGCGCGTCGAGAATCGGCAGACGCAAGGGCCGGTCGCCGTCCGCCAGCGCCTGGGCGATGTGACCCACGGTATTGGCGCCTTCATCGCCGAACGCGTCCGCATCGGGCGCGCCGCCGATGCCGACCGAATCGAGCACCACCAGGAAGGCCCGCGCGCTCATCCGAGATCTCCCACCTGGTGGCCCGTGCCGGGCAGAAGTATTTGGGGACCAGTGATGCAAGGGGGCTGTGCGATGTTCACGCGATCCGCTCCGCGATCAGGGTTGTGGCGTCCGGGGCCTTGTCCGACAGGGTGAGGGCCGCCACCACAGCCGCCGCGGCCCGGTCGGCGGCGGCCTCATCCGCGGCGTGGACGCGCGCCAGCGGATCGCCCTTGGCAAGCCGCGCGCCCAGCGGCGCGATGGCGTCCAGACCCACGGACGGGTCGATCGCATCGCCGTCACGCGCGCGCCCACCACCCAGCGCCACCACCGCCTGGCCCAGCGCAGTCCCGTCGGCCTTGGCGAGGTAGCCGTCCGTGGGGGCGGGAATGTCGCGGATCACCGGCGCGCGCGGCAGCACCTCGTCCCACGTCGCGGCGAAATCCGAGGGGCCACCCTGCCCCGCCACCATGGCGGCGAAGCGCTCCATCGCGCGTCCGTCCGTGATCGCCTCGGAGATGCGCGCGGCGCCGTCCTCGCGGCTATCCGCCAGGCCCGCCATGTGCAGAAGCTCGCCCCCCAGCGCGGCGGTCACGTGGGCGAGTCGGCTGTCGGTTGCCCGGCCGTCGAGCACGGCCATCACCGCCCGGATCTCGGTCGCGTTGCCCATGGCGGGGGCCAGAGGCTGGTCCATCGCGGTGATGAGCGCGCGCGTGGGCAGGCCTGCGCCGGTCGCCGTTTCGACCAGCACCCGGGCCAGGTCCCGCGCCGCTGCCGGGTCGCGCATGAACGCGCCGGAGCCGCATTTCACGTCCAGCACCAGCGCGCCCAGCCCCGCGGCCAGTTTCTTCGACAGGATCGAGGCGCAGATCAGGTCTACCTGGTCGACCGTTGCGGTCACGTCGCGGATCGCGTAGAGCCGTTTGTCCGCCGGCGCGATCGCCCGGCTGGCCGCCACGATGGCCGAGCCGGTGTCGCGGACAACCCGCTCGAACGCGTCATGGTCCAGCGCGACCGACAGGCCGGGGATCGCTTCGAGCTTGTCCAGCGTGCCGCCGGTGTGCCCCAGCCCGCGTCCCGAGATCATCGGGACGAAGCCGCCCAGCGCAGCCAGCGCGGGCGCGAGGATCAGCGAGACCGGATCGCCGACACCGCCGGTGGAATGCTTGTCGACCACCGGCCCCGGCAGATCCCAGGTCAGCCGGTCCCCGCTATCGGCCATCCCGGCGGTCAGCGCCACGCGCCCCGCCTCGCCCAGCCCCGGCCCCCGGCAGACGCCCATGGCGAAGGCGCCCGCCTGGGCATCGGTCACCCGCCCATCGGCCAGCCCGGCGGCGAACGCGGCCAGGTCGGCAGCCGCGGGCACGTCGCCCCGGCGCAGGATGGCGAGGGTGTCGCGAACGCTCACGCGCGGTCCATGTGGCCCGCGTCGAAGGCACCCGGCAACAGGTCCGCCACGGTCGTTTCGAGAACCTGCCCGTCGGTCGTCGCCAGCGTTACGGGCACCGTGCCATCGGCGAACTCGGCCAGCTTCTGACGGCAGCCGCCGCAGGGCGGCACCGGCGCCGGGCAATCGGCGATGACGGCAATGGCGGCGATGCGCGTGTCGCCCGCCGCGACCATGGCGGCGATCGCACCCGCCTCGGCACAGGTGCCTTCGGGGTAGGCCACGTTCTCCACGTTGCAGCCACGGTGCAGGTTTCCCTCGGTCGAACGCAGCGCGGCGCCAACCTTGAACCTGGAATAGGGCGCATGGGCGTTTTCACGCACGGCGCGGGCGGCGGACAGCAGATCTTCGGTCATGACGGACAATCTGATCCGGCCAGTGGGGCTTGGCAAGCGGAACCCGGGTCGCGCGCCGCGCATTTCCCCCATGACGCAAGGTGAGGAGACCGCTATGAGCGACGACCAGAAGAAACACAGCCCCATGGACGTGGCGTCCTTCCCCGTCGGCGGCGCCGTGGAGTCCGGCGAGAACCCCCATGGCAACGAGCCCATGAGCGAAGTTCAGGCGGCCCAACTGCGCGAGTTGTGCGAAAAGAAGGGCGAGGCATTCGACGCCACCCTGACCCAGGACCAGGCCGACGCCCGGATCGCGGCACTGAAGGACAACTAATCCGACAGCCGCGCCGCATGCGGAACCCGTTGGCGCTCGAACCGTTGGAACAAATAAGGAACACTTTCCGACGGAGAGACACCATGACTGACACGACCGACACCCCCAAGGCGGACGCCCCCGGAAATGCCGACAAGCCCGTGGATGCCTGGGTGACCGGGGACGAGATGATGACCGGCGCACAGGCGTCGTACCTGAAGACGCTGTGCGAGGAAGCGGGCGAGCCGTTCGACCCCGACCTGTCCAAGGCCGATGCGTCCAAGGCCATCGACCGGCTGCAAGCGCGCACCGGGCGCGGAACGGGCTGAACGCTTGCCGCGCGGGCGCTTCGGGGCGTAGCCTTCAGCGGTATCGCACCGCGCGGAGGCTGCCGTGGATCTCGTGCCCCTCATTTTCTACGGCGTGATCTGCGCGCTGCTCGGCGCGTTGCTGCCGCAAGGCATGCGGACCGGAGCCCGGCTGGGCCTTGGCGCTGCGATCGGCGTGGCGGCGGCCGCGCTTCTTCCGATCCTTCGCTCGGCGCTGGGAGTGTAACGCGCGCCCTTCCCACGGGGAACGCGACACCGTATCCCAAGGTAAACACCACCGCGGAGGGCAGAGATGGACGAGGACAAGAAACAGGCGCTGCGCGCGGCCGCGCTGGAATATCACCGCCATCCGCAGCCCGGCAAGCTCGAGATCCGCGCGACCAAGCCGCTGGCCAACGGGCGCGACCTGTCGCGCGCCTATTCGCCGGGGGTGGCCGAGGCCTGTCTCGAGATCAAGGCCGACCCGACGACGGCCCGGGACTACACCGCGCGGGGCAACCTCGTGGCCGTGGTCAGCAACGGCTCGGCCGTTCTGGGTCTTGGCAACATCGGCGGGCTGGCGTCCAAGCCGGTGATGGAAGGCAAGGCCGTCCTTTTCAAGAAATTCGCCAATATCGACTGTTTCGATATCGAGCTGAACGAATCCGACCCCGAGCGGCTGGCCGACATCGTCTGCGCGCTGGAGCCGACCTTCGGCGCCATCAATCTCGAGGACATCAAGGCGCCCGACTGCTTCATCGTCGAGGAGCTTTGCCGCCAGCGGATGAACATTCCCGTGTTCCACGACGACCAGCACGGCACTGCCATCGTCGTCTCGGCCGCCGCGACCAATGCCCTGCTGCTCGCCAAGAAAAGCTTCGACGAGATCAAAGTGGTATCGACGGGCGGCGGCGCGGCGGGGATCGCCTGCCTGAACATGCTGCTGAAACTCGGGGTCAAGCGCGAGAACGTGTGGCTGTGCGACATCGAGGGGCTGGTCCACGAGGGCCGCGAGGCCGAGATGACGCCGCAGAAAGCCGAGTATGCCCAACCCGGCGGGCCGCGAAAGCTGGACGACGTGATCGACGGCGCCGACCTGTTCCTGGGGCTGTCGGGCCCCAACATCCTCACGCCCGAGATGGTCGGGCGCATGGCCGAGCGGCCGATCATCTTCGCGCTGGCCAACCCCACCCCCGAGATCGATCCCGAGGCCGCGCGCGAGGTCGCGCCGGACGCGCTGATCGCCACGGGCCGGTCGGATTTTCCGAACCAGGTCAACAACGTGCTGTGTTTCCCGTTCATCTTCCGGGGCGCGCTGGACGTGGGAGCGACCACCATCAACGACGCCATGAAGATTGCCTGCGTCGAGGGTATCGCCGAGCTCGCCCGCAAGACCACCAGCGCCGAGGCCGCCGCCGCCTACAAGGGTGAACAGCTGACCTTCGGCCCCGATTACCTGATCCCCAAACCCTTCGATCCACGGCTCATGGGGGTCGTCGCCCGCGCGGTGGCCAGCGCCGCGATCGAATCCGGCGTGGCCGAACGGCCGATCGAGGATCTCGACGCCTACAAGCGCCGGCTCGACAGCTCGGTCTTCCGCTCGGCGCTGATCATGCGGCCGGTCTTCGAGGCCGCCGGGACCGCCGAGCGCCGTATCGTCTTCACCGAGGGCGAGGACGAGCGCGTGCTGCGCGCGGCCCACGCCATGCTGGAAGAGACCACGGACAAGCCCATTCTCATCGGCCGCCCCGAGGTGATCGAGCTGAGGGCCGAGCGGGCGGGTCTCCAGATCCGGCCGGGACAAGACTTCGACATCGTGAACCCCGAAAACGATGCCCGTTACCGCGATTATTGGCAGACCTACCACAAGATCATGGAACGGCGCGGCGTGACGCCGGACCTGGCGAAGGCGATCATGCGCACCAACACCACCGCCATCGGCGCCGTCATGGTGCAGCGGGACGAGGCCGACTCGATGATCTGCGGGACCTTCGGGCAGTATCTGTGGCACCTGAATTACATCAGCCAGGTGCTGGGCACGAAGGACCTTCACGCGGTGGGCGCCCTGTCGCTGATGATCCTCGAGGACGGGCCGCTCTTCGTGGCCGACACCCACGTGAACCCGCAGCCCACGCCCCAGCAGATCGCCGACACGGTGAGGTCGAGCGCGCGGCACGTGCGCCGCTTCGGGGTCGAGCCGAAGATCGCGCTGTGTTCGCATTCGCAGTTCGGCAATTTCGACTGCGACACCGGGCTGCGGATGCGCGCCGCGCTCGAGATCCTGGACAGCCAGCCGCGCGACTTCTGCTACGAGGGCGAGATGCACGCCGACGCCGCGCTCGACGGCGAGTTGCGGGCCCGCATCTTCCCGTCCAGCCGGATGGAAGGGGCGGCCAACACGCTGGTCTTCGCCAATACCGACGCCGCCTCGGGCGTGCGCAACATCCTGAAGATGAAGGCGGGCGGGCTCGAGGTGGGGCCGATCCTCATGGGCATGGGCAACCGCGCCCATATCGTCACCAGCTCGATCACCGCGCGCGGCCTTCTGAACATGTCGGCCATCGCCGGGACGCCGGTGGCGCATTACGGCTGAGCTTGCACCGGCCGGAGGGTCGCACCGCTGGCGGAAAGGATGTGTTTCGGGGCGCGTCGCGCCGGCCGGGCGCCACGTCCCGGCCGGTCTTGCAGGAGGTTTCGACAGACCCTCAGCGGGCGGGTTTCGAGCCTTTCTTCTGCTGTTGCTTCGCGGGGGACGGGTCGGCCGTCGGCGCCGGGCGGGGCTGCTTCATCTTCTTTTTCGGGGACTTGTCGGGCATGATCTTCGACCTCCGGGTCCGGGCCGTCGCGGAGATGCGTGGCCCTGGGTGCAGGATGCCCCCTGCCCCTCGTGCCCGCGCGATCATCCGCGTCGTCGGTGTCGCATTCAGACCTCGGCATGAGAATTCGGCGCCTGTTAGCGATGCCATCGCGGGACCATGCTTGTCGCGGCGGCGCGGGGCGGCATAATCCGCCCCGATCAGGGGAGGAGATTACATGACCAGCTACGCCGAGACTTACGCCGCATGGAAGGCAGACCCGGAAGCCTGGTGGATGGAGCAGGCGCGCGCGATCCACTGGGACAGCTTCCCGACCCGCGCGCTCGATGACACCGCCAGCCCGATCTACAACTGGTTCGGCGACGGCATCACCAACACCTGCTACAACGCCGTGGACCGTCACGCAGAGGGCGGGCGCGCCGACCAGCCCGCCCTGATCTGGGACAGCCCCGTGACCGGCCAGAAGAAGACAATCACCTATGCCGAGCTCAAGGAACAATGCGCGCGGCTGGCCGGCGCGCTGAAGGCGCAGGGGGTCGAGACCGGCGACCGGGTCATCATCTACATGCCCATGGTGCCCGAGGCCGTCGTCGCCATGCTGGCCTGCGCGCGGATCGGCGCCATCCACTCGGTCGTGTTCGGCGGCTTCGCCTCAGCCGAGCTGGCGACCCGCATCGACGACGCCAAGCCCAAGGCGATCATCGCGGGATCCTGCGGGATCGAGCCGTCGCGCACAGTGGCCTACAAGCCGCTGCTGGACGGGGCCATCGACCTGGCCGCCCACAAGCCCGAGTTCTGCATCATCTTCCAGCGCGAGCAGCTGCGCGCCGACCTGATCGCCGGGCGCGACCTGGACTGGGACGAGGTGCAGGAAGACGTGACGCCCGCCGACTGCGTGCCGGTGCGCGGCGACCATCCCTGCTACATCCTCTACACGTCCGGCACGACCGGGCAGCCCAAGGGCGTGGTGCGCGCCACCGGCGGGCACCTCGTTGCGCTGAACTGGACGATGAAGGCCGTCTACAACGTCGACCCGGGCGAGGTCTTCTGGGCCGCGTCGGACGTGGGCTGGGTCGTCGGCCACAGCTACATCTGCTACGCGCCGCTGATCCACGGGAACACCTCGGTTGTTTTCGAGGGCAAGCCGGTGGGCACCCCGGACGCCGGCACCTTCTGGCGCGTCATCGAGGAACACGGCGTGAAATCCTTCTTCACCGCCCCCACCGCCTTCCGCGCGGTGCGGCGCGAGGATCCGGACGCGACATTCCTGCAAAACCATGACCTGAGCGGATTGCGCGCGATCTACCTCGCCGGCGAGCGCGCGGACCCCGCCACGATCGAATGGCTCCAGGACAAGACCGGCAAGCCGGTCTACGACCACTGGTGGCAGACCGAAACCGGCTTCCCCATGGTCGCCAACCCCGTCGGGATCGAACCGCTGCCGGTCAAGATCGGCTCGCCCACCGTGCCGATGCCGGGCTACGACGTGCGCATCCTGGGCGAGGACGGCCAGGAATTGCCCGCGGGCGAGCTGGGGGCCATCGCGGTCAAGCTGCCGCTGCCGCCGGGCACGCTGCCGGGCCTGTGGAACGCCGAGGAGCGATTCAAGTCCGCCTACCTGAACGCCTTCCCCGGCTATTACGAGACCGGCGACGCGGGCCGGAAGGACGAGGATGGCTATATCTGGATCATGGCGCGCACCGATGACGTCATCAACGTGGCGGGGCATCGCCTGTCCACCGGCCTGATGGAAGAGGTGCTCGCCACCCATCCCGACGTGGCCGAATGCGCCGTGGTGGGCGTGGCGGACGACCTTAAAGGTCAGCTGCCCATGGGCTTCCTGACGCTGACGCGCGGGGTCAACCGCGACCACGCCGAGATCTGCCGCGAATGCGTGCAGCTGGTACGCGACAAGATCGGCCCGGTCGCCGCCTTCAAGCTGGCGGTGGTGGTCGAACGCCTGCCCAAGACGCGGTCCGGCAAGACGCTGCGTGCGACCATGGCCAAGCTCGCCGACGGCGACAACGTGAAGGTGCCCGCCACCATCGACGACCCCGCGATCCTGGATGAGTTGCGCGAGCGTATCGCGGACCTGGGCTACCCGAAGACCTGATCACCTCGGGCCATCGGCGCAGGCCGGTGGCCCGCTCTCTCGCGCAAGCCCCTGCCGGACTACCGGCAGTACGGTCCCGACCGATAGCTGGCCGTGTCGAAGTGGAAGTGGTCCTGGTGGAACCGGTCGGACTCAGGCCCCAGCACCGTGCCGAACGGACCGCAGGCCCCGCCGTGCAACCGGCGCAAAAGCCGCCCGCGGCGGTAGGTCGACCAGTGATCCAACACCGAGATCCGTTCGCCATCCCTGAGGCCGATGGCCGAGATGTCGATGGCCCGCCCGCGCCCGTGCTCGGAGATCCGCGCGCCGGACTGGTTGTTGCGGGTGCGGCAGGCGTAATGCGCGGCAACGTCCAGCGAACTCAGGCCCCCGCCGCGCCGCCCGACCGCGGGCTTGGCCACGTCGTCGACCCAGACCCGCAGGGACCGCGCGGCCGAACAATCCAGCAGCGCCGATTGCGACAGGACAACGCCCGCAACGCTGCTGACACGCACGGGGCTCTCGATGCCGCAAGCCCCCGCGCCGCCCACCGGTTCGGCCAGCTGGCCGCGAATGGCGGGATCACCGCACAGCGCCTGGCCCGGAAGGGACGCCGCGTCCCGGCTGGCCAGGTGGATCATGCGGCTGCCGCAGCTGCCCAGAACCAGCAGCGCGGTCAAAGCCAACAGGACACGTCTCATCGCTTGCCTCCCCCGCGGCCGAAGTCCGGCGTCGCGGTATCCTGTCCCGCATCGATGATGCCGCGCCGGATCGCCCGGGTGCGGGTGAAATAGTCGTGAAGCATCTCGCCATCGCCGGTGCGGATGGCGCGTTGCAGGGCGAAAAGCTCCTCGGTGAAGCGGCCCAGGATTTCCAGTGTCGCGTCCTTGTTGGTCAGGAACACGTCGCGCCACATGGTCGGGTCGCTGGCCGCGATCCGGGTGAAGTCGCGGAAGCCGGCGGCCGAGTACTTGATGACCTCGCTGTCGGTGACGCGGCGCAGGTCATCGGCCACGCCCACCATGGTGTAGGCGATCAGGTGTGGCGTGTGGCTGGTCACGGCCAGGACAAGGTCGTGGTGATCGGCATCCATGACCTCGACCCGCGCGCCCATCTCGGTCCAGAGCCTGGCCAGCCGGGCGATGGCGTCGGGGTCGGCCCCGTCGTCGATGAGCAGGGTGAAGCGGTTCTCGAAAAGCTCGGCAAAGCCTGCCTCGGGGCCCGATTGCTCGGTCCCGGCAAGGGGGTGGCCCGGGATGAAGTGGATGCCGTCGGGCATGTGCGGGGCCACGGCGTCGATAACGGCGCGCTTGACCGAGCCCACGTCGGTGACGGTGGCGCCCGGCGCCAGGTGTGGCGCGATCTCGATGGCGATGGTCTCCATCGCGCCGACGGGAACGCACAGGACCACGAGGTCGGCATCCTCCACGGCCTCGGCCGCCGTCTCGCACACGCGGTCGCACAGGCCGCGCTTCAACGCGACCCCGCGCGTGGCGGCGGTGCGGGCGGTGCCCACGATCTCGCCCGCGAGGCCCGCGCGCTTCATGGCCAGCGCCATGGAGCCCGCGATCAGCCCCAGCCCGATCAGCGCGACCCGTTCGTAGACCGGCGGATGGCTCACCCGTCCTGGCCCTTGAACTGCCCGATGGAATGGACGACCCGGCGGCACGACGCCTCGTCGCCCACGGTGATGCGCAGGCAATTGGGCAGCTTGTAGCCCGCCACCTTGCGCACCAGCAGCCCGTCGGCGCGCAGATGCGCCTCGCAGGCATCGGCCTCGTCGGCGTTGTCGAAGCGCGCCAGAACGAAATTCGCGGTCGAGGTGTCGGACATGACGCCGATCTCGGCCAGCGCCTTGGCCATCCAGGTGCGCATGCGGGCATTCTCGGCGCGCGAGCGGTCGACGAATTCCCGGTCGCGCACGGCGGCCTCGGCGGCGGCCAGCTGCGCCTCGCCCAAGTTGAAGGGGCCGCGCACCCGATTCAGCACGTCGATCACGTGGGCCGGTCCATAGGCCCAGCCGACCCGCAGGCCGCCCAGCCCGTAGATCTTCGAGAAGGTGCGCGTCATCACGACATTCTCGCGCTTGTCCACCAGCTTGGCGCCGCCATCGTAGCCGTCGACATACTCGGCATAGGCGCCGTCCAGCACCAGCAGCACATGATCGGGCAGCTCGGCCGCAAGGCGGCCCATCTCGTTGCTGCCCAGCATGGTGCCGGTGGGATTGGCCGGGTTGGCGACGAAGACCAGACGGGTGCGGAAGCTCACGGCGTCGAGGATGGCGTCCACGTCGACCTTGCGCTCGTGCTCGGGGACCTCGATCGGCGTGGCGCCCGAGGCCAGCGTGCTGATGCGGTACATGGCGAAGCCGTGCTCGGTGTGGATCACCTCGGTGCCGGGACCGGTATAGGCCTGGCAGATCATGTGGATGATCTCGTCGCTGCCCGCGCCGCAGATGATGCGCGCGGGGTCCAGGTGGTGCACCTCGCCGATGGCCTGGCGCAGGCTCATGTGGTCGGTGGACGGGTAGCGGTGCAGCAGGTGCGCGGTCTTGCGCAGCGCCTCGCGCGCCGACTCGGGCGGGCCCAGCGGGTTCTCGTTCGACGACAGCTTGACCACGTCGCTGACGCCCTCGGCATGGCTCGCCCCGCCCTGGTAGGGCGCGATTTCCATGATGCCGGCCTTGGGCTCGATGGCGTGTGTCATTGTGGCTGTCCTTCCCGTGTCCCGCACCTTCTAGCGTTGCGGTCCGAGCCTGACCAGACGCGTTTGGACGCGGGTCGGGAATTGAGTTTTTGGGAAACAGTGAGGCCCCGCCGGGACCCTGCGGCTGACCGCCGGCTGGCGGTGCCGGCGCGAAGGATCCCCGGTGCCTCGTCCCGGAACACGCGGCGCGATGGCGGACACGAAAAAGGCCGCCCCCGGCGGGACGGCCCTTGGAAATTCTTCGGTCTTCGCGCCCTTAGTTCTGGGCGTAGAATTCGATGACCAGGTTCGGTTCCATCTGCACCGGGTAGGGCACATCGCCCAGGCTGGGCACGCGGGTGAAGGTGGCGGTCATCTTCGAGTGATCGACGTCCAGGTAGTCGGGAACGTCACGCTCGGGCAGGCCGGCGGCTTCCAGCACCGAGGCGAGCTGCTTCGACTTCTGGCGCACCTCGACCACGTCGCCTTCCTTGACGCGGTAGGAGGGGATGTTCACGCGCTTGCCGTTCACCAGCACGTGGCCATGGTTCACGAACTGGCGCGCGGCGAAGACGGTCGCCACGAACTTGGCGCGATAGACGACGGCGTCCAGGCGCTGCTCCAGCAGGCCGATGAGGATCTCACCGGTGTCGCCGCGGCGACGCTCGGCTTCGGCATAGATGCGGCGGAACTGCTTCTCGGTCAGGTCGCCGTAGTAGCCCTTGAGCTTCTGCTTGGCGCGCAGCTGGATGCCGAAGTCGGACATCTTGCCCTTGCGGCGCTGGCCGTGCTGGCCGGGGCCGTATTCGCGGCGGTTCACCGGCGACTTGGGGCGACCCCAGATGTTTTCGCCCATGCGGCGGTCGATCTTGTACTTGGCAGACGTGCGTTTGGTCACGGCTGATCTCCTTTTGTCATGTCAAAAGGGCGTTGTCCTTTGCCTTGGGAGCATTCCCGCCGCCGACAGGCATCCCCTCGCGGGGGCCACCAACACCAATGAGCGGCGGCTTATACGCGCCCTGCGGACAGTGTCAATGCGTCCGACCGGGCGCCTTGCAGAAGGATCGCGGCCTCGGCTGGACCTAGCGTGCGGCGGGCCAGATCGCCGTAGCTTTCGGGGTTGGCGGGAAGTCCCGGAACGGCCCGTTCCAGCGCAATCCGGTCAGCGGGCGCCAGCGCGTCGAGATCCGCGTCGGCGGGGTGAAAGCTCTCGGACGCGATCCCGTTGGCGAAGATCACCTGGTGGCGCTCCATCAGAATGTGGACATAGCGCACCGACCGCGAGGAATGGTCGACCAGGATCGTCCGGTCGTTCACCAGGTCGCGCGCGGCGACCAGGACCTCGGGCGTGTTGAACAAGTCGCGCGCCGCCTGCCCGCCCACAAGGATGCGGTGCCGGGGCGACACCAGCAGGTCGCCATCGGGCATCCCGTCTGCCATGGCGTGGGCACGCAGGCGGACGGGGCGCAGATGCGGCGCGGCCGCCAGCCGCGCGCCCGACAGGGTCGTCTCGCCGACCCACAGGATCTCTTGCGCCCCGTCGTCGCGGGTCATGATCCGATCGCCCGCGCCAAGGTCTTCTACCGGACGGTATCCATCCGGCGTCAGCAACGTCGTCCCGGCGGTGAAGCAGATCACCCTAGGATCGGGCCGCATCAGCCGCGACGGGGAGGGTTCTGGCGCACGGACGACCCAGAGATCGCGGCCGCGCGGCGGCAGGGAACCCTGCGCCATCAGAAGCGGCTGCGCCGCAAGCGCCGTTTCTATCAGGGCGAGACGCCAGACCTGGCGTCCGTCAGTGACCGTGAAGGCACGGTCGGGGTCGAGATGCGCCGCCTCGGGGTCCAGTGGTTCACCGATATCGACAGCCGCGCGCCGCAGCATGCGATGCGCAGCTCGCGCCGCGCGCCGCCCGAGATCAGCTTGTCCTTCATGGCCCCTGAGGACCAGTATATGGTTCGTGTCGTCAACGCACACCGCCTCGCCGGTCCATGACCAGCATGCTCCGGCCAAAAGCGCCGTGGGTGGCGGCGCTCGAAGCCCGTCGAGTTCCGTTTGCGACCAAGCGATGACGAACGTGCCCTTGGCTATCGTCACGTTCCGGCCTGCCTCTGTCTTTTCCGCGCTTTTTGCGCGTGTTATCCGGTGACCTTAACACGGACCACGTCAGCCGGTGCCATTGTCATTTGACATTGCGGCAGCCTGTGGCCGACGCCCCACAATCGCCTTTGGCGTGCGAGGCTTTCCCCCTTGGACCCGCGGGGGCCTCCGGGCTATCTGCGGGATCGAGGGGAGCCCCGCTACGGGGCATCGGACGGGAGAGTTTCGATGGAAAAATGCGAGACGAAGACAAGCCTGCGCAGCTTTCGCGCGGCATTGCCCGGGACGGTGGGGCTGGTGCCGACCATGGGCGCGCTCCACGAGGGGCACCTGAGCCTGGTGCGCCGCGCCCGGGCCGAGAACGACCACGTGATCGCCACCATCTTCGTGAATCCCACGCAGTTCGGACCCAACGAGGATCTCGACACCTATCCCCGCGCGGCCGAGGCCGACCTTGCGCTCTTGCGGGCCGAGGGCGTCGACGCCGTCTTCACCCCCGCCCCGGCCGAGATGTACCACCCCGACGCGCAGACCGTCGTCGAGACCACGCAGCTGGCGAAGATCCTGATCGGTCGCCTGCGGCCCGGCCATTTCCGGGGCGTGGCCACGGTGGTCACGAAGCTGTTCAACATCTGCCAGCCCGACGCCGCCTATTTCGGCGAGAAGGACTACCAGCAGTTGCAGGTGATCCGCACCATGGTGCGCGACCTCGACATCCCCGTGCGCATCGAGGGCGTGCCCACCATGCGCGAGGCCGACGGGCTGGCCATGTCGTCGCGCAACCTGCGCCTGACGCCCGAGGCGCGGGCCGCGGCCCCTGCCCTGCATGCCGCGCTGTCGGCCGTCCAGGGACGACCCGGCCTGTCGGTGGGGCGGATGCGCAAGCTTCTGCGCGAGATCCTGGAGCGGGCCGAAGGCGCCGAGATCGCGTCGATCGACATCCGCGACGCCGCGACCCTGGCCCCCGTGACCGGCACGCCCGATGAGCCGGTCGTGGTGCTTCTGGCCGTTCGCTTCGGTCCCGTGCTACTGATCGACAACCGCGTCATAGCCCCCGTGAAGGACCGCCCATGAGCTCAGAGCCGCAAAAGCCCGTCCGCCGCATCACCGCGCCGCAGATCGCCGCCCGCAAGGGGGGCGAGCCCATCGTTTCGCTGACCTCGTACCACGCGCACACCGCGGCGATCGTGGACAAGCACGCCGATTTCATCCTGGTGGGCGACAGCCTGGGGATGGTGATGCACGGGATGGAGACGACCGTGGGCGTGCCCATGGACCTGATGATCATGCATGGCCGCGCCGTGGTGCGCGGCACCCAGCGGGCGCTGATCGTCGTCGACATGCCCTTCGGCAGCTACGAGGAAAGCCCCAACGTGGCCTTCCGCAACGCCGCCACGATCATGAAGGAAACCCAGTGCGGCGCGGTCAAGCTTGAAGGCGGCGCGCGCATGGCCGAAACCATCCACTTCCTCACCCAGCGCGGTATCCCGGTGATGGCCCATATCGGCCTGACCCCGCAATCCAGCCACACGCTGGGCGGCTTCAAGACGCAAGGCCGGGACGAGGACAGCTGGCCCCTGCACATCCAAGACGCTAAGGCGGTAGCCGAGGCCGGCGCCTTCGCCCTGGTCGTCGAGGGCGTGGTCGAGCCGCTGGCCGACCAGATCACCCAGGCCGTGGACATCCCGACCATCGGCATCGGCGCGTCGAAGAACTGCGACGGGCAGATCCTGGTACTGGAGGACATGCTGGGCCTGGGCGACCGCCCGCCGAAATTCGTGAAGGTCTACGGCAACCTCGGCGCCGAGATCGAACGCGCGGTGTCGGCCTACGCGGGCGAGGTGCGCGACCGCAGCTTCCCCACCGACGACCAGGTCTACAAGACCAAGCCGCCGCAGGGCTGATTGACCGGACGGCGACCGCACTAGGTTTACCCGGGCTAACGACTGATGACCCGGGAGGCCTTATGTATCGACGTTCTTTCCTTGCCCTCGCTTCTGCCGCGACCCTGTCGGCCTGTGTACCCGGCCCGCGCGCCAACCCGCTCAGCCGGGCCGAGGCGCGCAACCTGCGCTTCAACGACATCACCGTGAACACCGGCGGCACCGCCTACCTGACGAACGCGGCGGGCGAGTATCGCAACCAGCTGGCGCCCACGCTCGAAGCCGAGCTCAGGCAGGAATTCAGCGACCGGATCGGCGCCGACGGCACCGCGCAGATCATCGTGGACATCTCGCGCCTGAACCTCGCCGACAGCTTCCGCACCGCCACCGGCGGCGATCAATCGCGGCTGACCGGATCGGTGCGGATCGTCACCGGCGGCGCAACGGTGGCGAGCTACCCGCTCGACGTGACGGCCGGCGAAGCCGCCGAGACGCGCACCGGCGTGCTGATCGGCGCCGCGATCAACTCGCGCGCGCGATTCTTCCGCCGCCTGACCGACAGTTTCGCCGCCGAGACCTATCAGCTGGTCACCGCCTGATCCGATCCGCCAGCGGGCGCGGGCGCACTGCCCTAGCGCAGCAGCGCGACCGCCTCCCATGGCTCGAGCGTCACGCGGCCTTGCAAGCCCCTCCGGGCCACGTGGGTGTGAACGACGGGCCGGCCCGATCCGCACAGGGCGTCGGGCAGCTCGAGCGTTTGCGCCTCGCCCGTCAGATTGACCAGAACCGCCAGCCTCTGTTCGCGCCAGCCGCGAGTGAAGGCGAAGACGGCCGGATGATCCTCCAGGTAGGCCTGGAAGCCGCCGTGGATCAGCACCGGCAGCTCGCGCCGCAAGCCGATCAGGTGCCGGTAGAAGGCGAACAAGCCGTCCGGGTCGGCCCGGTCGGCGGCGACGTGCACCTCGCGGCTGTTGGGGTTCAGCGGCAGCCACGGCGTCCCGGCGGTGAAGCCGGCGCCCGGCCCCCCATCCCATTGCATCGGCGTCCGGGCGTTGTCGCGGCCGTTCAGGTTCACGCCCTCCATGAATTCGGCATGGGTCAGGCCATTCGCCATGAATCCCTCGTACTGGCCATGCGCCTCGAGGTCCTCAACATCGGCCAGCGACGCGGCGCGGGTGTTGATCATGCCGATCTCCTCGCCCTGGTAGACGAAGGGCGTGCCGCGCAGCAGGTGCAGCATCGCCGCCAGAGCCTTGCCCGACGCGATCCGTCCCACGCCGTCGTCGCCGTAGCGCGAAATGTGGCGCGGCAGGTCGTGGTTCGACAGGAACAGCGCATCCCAGCCGTATTCGCGCAGGTGGGTCTGCCACGCCGTGATTTCGCGCTTCAGCATCAGGGGCGTGACCTCGCGCGGGCGGAACTTGTGGAATTGCGGGTCCCAGCCCAGCTTCACGTGGTCGAAGTGAAACATCATGGCCAGCGGCGTCGCGTCCGCGACGTATTGCAGGACGGTGTCGCGGCTGACGGCCCAGCTTTCGCCCACAGTCAACAGGTCGCGCCCTTTCAGCACGCGGTCGTGCATCTCGCCGAGCCGGTCCCAGATATGCGGCCCCTCGTCGAACAGGCCGCGATCCACGTCCTTGCCGATCAGGTCGATCACGTCCATGCGGAAGCCCGCGATGCCGCGGTCGATCCACCATTCCATCATGGACCAGATCCGGTCGCGCAGGTCCGGGTTGTCCCAGTTCAGGTCGGGCTGGCCGGGGCTGAACAGGTGCAGGTACCACCGGTCGACCGCCGCAACATAGGTCCAGGCCGGGCCACCGAAGATGGCGCGCTTGTCGGTGGGAGGCAGCCCGCCCGGCCGTCCTTCGCGCCAGATGAACAGGTCATGCTCGGGGGCGTCGCGCGATGCGGCAGCCGCCTTGAACCAGGCGTGCTCGTCCGAGCAGTGGTTGACCACAAGGTCCATGACGATGCCAATGCCGCGGTCACGTGCCTCGGTCACCAGCCGGTCGAAATCGTCGAGCGTGCCGTATTCGTGGTGAATCGCCTGGTAGTCGCTGATGTCGTAGCCGTTGTCGCGCTGGGGCGAGGCATAGACGGGGCTGAGCCAGATGAACCCGACCCCGAGATCGGCCAGGTGGTCCAGCCGCGAGATGATGCCCGGGATGTCGCCGACCCCGTCGCCGTCACTGTCGCAGAAACTGCGCGGGTAGATCTGGTAGCCAACCGCGCTTTTCCACCACGGTGACGCAACGTTATTTCCTGCGCCCGCCGCGGTTGCCGGAGCGCCATTCGGCCCGCTGACGCCGTGGTTCTTCGCTCGCTCGAAGGTGGTCACTGCTTCTTGCCCCTCAAAATACTTCGGTTTTCTTATTAATCCGGAATGCCTTGCGGCATTGGTCGGAATCGCCAACGGACGGTGTGTCCCGCTCCGCCGGTCCACATGGTTCTGATGCCGAGAAAGTCCCGCAGCTCGCCGCATCTTCAAGGCGGCAACCGAGTTATTCGCCGCTGACACCATGGCCGAACACGCACCCTGCCGCCGTCTATCGACCGTCGCAGCGCTTTACGGGACGGCTGCTACCTCTTTAGGTTGATAGGTGATTATCTGTTGCCGAGTAGTTTCCCGGGATTTCGATCTATGACTTTTACCGAGATCGCGCACGCCCTCAAGCTGGCCGAAGCGCAACTGTCCGCTGCGCTGCGCGACTCGACATCGGCTCGCACCCATGCACGCCTGCTGCGCCGGGTGGCCGAGTTGACGGACGCCGCCGAAAGGCACGAGCCCGAGAGCACCGCCGAACTGCGCGACATGGTCGCCTTTTTCGTGCGCCGATCCAGCCGACAATACCAGGACGTGTCCGACAGCCGCGATCTCGACATCGCGCTGAGACTGTCGAACCGGCTGAGCGCCCTCGACCTGCCACAACGGGCGGGACCGGCCGCCCAGGGGCGGCGCCGTCCGGCAAAGCTGGACTCCAGTGTCGCCGACCCGGACGAGCTGGCCGCGTTCCTCGCCGCCAGCACCGACCGCATGGTCGCCATCGGACCTTCCAAACGCTACCTGGCGGTCAGCCCGGCCAACGCCCAATTCCATGGCTCGACCCCGGCGCGCATGCTGGACTTGCACATCACCGAGATCATCGGGCTGTCCCGCTACGAGACGCGCGCCGCGCACGCGCTGCGTCGCAGTTTCGCCGGCGAGCCGCAGGTCTATGTCTACCCGCTGCCGGTGCCAGGCAACGGCCCGCGCCTGATCCGCTGCGAGATGGACCCGATCCGCGACCGCATGGATCAAGCCTATTGCACGCTGATGCGGATGACGGACATCACCGACGACGCAGCCGCGGCGCCCCAGAGACCCGCGGCCTAGAGAACGCCCGGCACGACCTGGTCGGGCGGCCGGTGGCCATCGGCGAAGGTCTTGATGTTCAACAGCACCTTCTCGCCCATCTCGAGCCGCCCTTCGCGCGTGGCCGATCCCATGTGCGGCAGGAGGACGACGTTGGGCTGTTCGCGCAGCCGGGGGTTCACCTCGGTCCCGTGCTCGAACACGTCCAATCCGGCGCCCGCGATGGCGCCCTGCTCCAACGCGCGGGCGAGCGCATTCTCGTCGATGACCTCGCCCCGCGAAGTGTTGACCACCACAGCCGAGGGCTTCAGCAGCGCGATGCGCCGGGCATTGAGCAGGTGGAAGGTGCTGGGCGTGTGCGGGCAGTTGATCGACAGCACGTCGATCCGGCTGAGCATGTGGTCGAAACTGTCGTGATAGGTCGCCTCGAGCGCCTCCTCGATGGGGGCGCGCAGGGGGGTGCGGTTATGGTAATGCACCGCCATGCCGAAGGCGCGGGCGCGCCGCGCCACCGCCTGGCCGATCCGCCCCATGCCGAGGATGCCCAACCGACGCCCGGCGATGCGCCCTCCGAGATAGGCATTTGGCGCCCAGCCCTCCCACGCGCCCTGCTGCATCACCGACAATCCTTCGGGGATGCGGCGGGTCACCGCCAGCAGTAGCGCCATGGTCATGTCGGCGGTGTCGTCGACGGTCACGCCAGGGGTGTTGGACACCAGGATGCCACGTTGCCGCGCGGTGGCCACGTCCACATTGTCGACCCCTGCCCCGTAATGCGCGATCAGCTTCAGCCGCGGACCTGCGCGCGCCAGCAGCGGGCCGTCGATCCGGTCGGTGATGGTGGGAACCAGGACATCAGCATCCGCCACAGCGGCAGCCAGCTCCTCGCGCGTCATGGGGGCGTCGGTGTCGCGCAGGCGCACGTCGAACAGCTCGGACAGCCGCGACTCCACCGCCTCGGGCAACCGTCGCGTGACAACAACACTCAGGCGTCCATCTCCCATGCCCGTGGCCTCCGGCTTTCGTTCCGACGTCGTTTGGCGCAAACTGACTGCTAATGGGGCAAGGCACAAGCCGTAAGGCGGCCACCGAAGACCCCGGCAGGACGCGGAACCGTCCAAGGGCAATGGCAGCTCGAGCAGGCAGGCGAATGGCAGCGAAATCGGTGTGGGCGGCATGGGCCGTCGCGGTGCTTCTCCTGGTGGTCGTCACCGGGCAGGTCATGGCACAGAGCCCTCAGAGTCCCCTTCTCGGCGCGTCCGGCCGCGGGCCGGTTACGCAGCTGCCGATGCCGCGCTTCGTCTCGATGAAGGCGACCGAGGGCAACGTACGCCGCGGCCCATCGCTCAGCCACCGGATCGACTGGGTCTATCGCCGCAAGGACCTGCCCTTGATGATCGTGGCCGAGCATGGCCATTGGCGCCGGGTCCAGGATCGCGACGGCCAGGGCGGCTGGGTTCATTACTCGCTGCTGTCGGGGGTCCGCACGGTGCTAGTCGAGGCAGACGAGGCGCCCATGCTGCTGAAACCCGCAGAGGGCACGCCCGAGAACGCCCGGGTTCAGCGCGGCGTGGTCGCTCGCATCGACCGGTGCCTGCCCGAATGGTGCCGGATCCGCGCGGGCGGACATCGCGGCTGGGTGCGCAAGGCGCATCTGTGGGGCGTCGGCCCGAACGAGGTGATCGACTAGGCCCGTCGCGCTTGCCAGCAGGACCTGCCCTGCCCTAAACCCCGGCGCCATGGCACGCCCGAGTCCCGACAGACTGAACCTGCTGGCGACCGGCGCCTCCGTCTCGGTGGCGCTGATCCTCGTCGCGGCCAAGCTCTGGGCCTTCGGGACGACCGGATCGGTGTCGGTGGCCGCGTCGCTGGCGGACTCGGGGCTCGACCTGATGGTGTCGCTCGGCGGGCTGGCGGCGGTGCGCTACGCCCAGCGCCCGCCGGACGATGACCACGCCTTCGGACACAGCTCGGCCGAGGACCTGGCCGCGCTGGGGCAATCGGCCTTCATCCTGGTGTCGGCCGGGGCCATCGCCGCCGTGGCACTGGGGCGGCTGTTCGCCGACACCGAAACGCCGATCGCGAATGCCGGCGGCGGGATCGCCGTGATGATCCTGTCGGTGGCGCTGACCGCGGCGCTGGTCGCGTTCCAGACATGGGTCGCGCGCGAGACCGGCAACCGCGTCGTGCTGGCCGACCGTCTGCATTACCTGGGCGATCTGGTCCCGAACCTGGGCGCGCTGGCGGCGCTGGCGGCGGCGGCCCAGTTCGGGCTCTATGCGCTCGACAGCGTGATCGCGCTGGGCGCGGCGGCAATGCTGGCGATAGGGGCGCTGCGTATCGGCGTGGGGGCTTGGAACGCGCTCATGGACCGGGCCGCCCCCACCCACATGATCCGCGGGATCGAGACGCTGGCCGAGGACTGGCCGGGGATCGACGGGTTCCATGACCTCAAGACCCGGACGGCCGGCAGCCGGGTGTTCGTGAACCTGCACGTGGAAATCCGGGGCGACCTGCCCCTGACCGAAGCGCACGATATCGGCGCCGCCCTGCGGCGGGCCATCGTCGACCGCTATCCGAATGCAGACGTTATCATCCACAAGGACCCGGTGCGAACGAAGAAGGCCCCGGACAATGCCGGGGCCTGAAGCTTGCAAATTGCGATGGCGTCAGATGATCAGTGCACGCTGACCGGCGCCATGTCGTTCTGCCGCGCCACGGTGAACGCCAGCGAGCGGTCGGCCACCAGCGCCAGGCGATCGCCGTCGGCATTGTGCACGGCGTAGATCTCGTCCAACTCGCCCGCCTGCTCGCGCAGTTCCTCGGGCAGGTCCGACACCGATACCGGGCGGACGTAGACGATATTGTCCTCGGACGCGTTGTGATCGATCAGTCCGGCAAATTCTTCGGTCATTCTTCACCCTCCTTCTGGGTCCGACGGGACGGCTTGGTGCTGGACGCCCCCCCGATGGGGATAGTGCGGACGATGCTGTCCTGCGGCGCACGCTCCAGATCCAGGTGCAACAGCCCATGGCTGAGCTTGGCACCCGTCACATCAACGCCGTCCGCCAGCACGAAGGTCCGTTGGAACTGCCGCGACGCGATGCCGCGATGCAGGAACACGCGATCGGCCTCCGGTTCGGACTGGCGTCCGCGCACCACCAGTTGCCGGTCCTCGACGGTGATGGACAGGTCGTCCTCGCCGAAACCGGCCACGGCCAGCGATATGCGGTAGGCCCGCTCGCTCACCTGTTCGATGTTGTAAGGGGGATAGCCGCCGGCATCCGTCTTCGCCGTCCGCTCGACCAGCCTTTCCAGCTGCTCGAAGCCCAACAGGAAGGGATGCGATCCCAAAGCCATTTTCGTCATGCCACGTCCTTCGTAAAGCGATCGTGCCTGTGGTACGGCCCCGTGATCGGCGGCCGCTTGCCACAAGATATGGGGGGCGGCGGGCGCGCTCGCAAGGGGCGCTTGCCCGGCCCGCGCAAATGGCGCACTCTGCGTCCATGAACGGCCCGCCCCCGAAAAACCCCCTGCGCATGGACGAAGAGCAGGTGCTCCGCGTCCGGCTGGAGGTGCTCAAGCGCGAGCACCGGGACCTCGACGATTCTGTCCGCGCGCTGCAGGACAAGGGCACCGCCGACATGCTGACGCTGCAGCGGCTCAAGCGGCGCAAGCTTGCCCTGAAGGACCAGATCGCCGCGATCGAGGACCGCATCTTCCCCGACATCATCGCCTGATCGCCGCAACCGCGCGGACGGGTGCAGCACACGGGCCCCTGCCCCGCCGCCTCCGGAATATTTTGCGACCTGCAAGGCCGGGACGCACGCCATTGGCCGCCGAAGCCCTTGCCCCTTCATCTTTCCCGAAATACCTCGGGGGTGCGGGGGCTGGCCCCCGTCCTGTTTGCCAGTTTGCGAGGACAGCGGCCCATGACACCACCCGTCGGCATCATCATGGGCAGCCAGTCCGACTGGCCCACCCTGCGCGAAGCGGCCGAGATCCTGGACGCGCTTCAGGTGGGATACGAGGCGCGCATCGTCTCGGCCCACCGCACGCCGGACCGGCTGTGGGACTATGGCCGCGGGGCCGTGGACCGCGGGTTGCAGGTCATCATCGCGGGCGCCGGGGGGGCCGCGCACCTGCCCGGCATGATGGCGTCGAAAACCCGCCTGCCGGTGATCGGCGTGCCCGTACAGACCCGCGCGCTGTCGGGTGTCGATTCGCTCTATTCCATCGTGCAGATGCCCAAGGGCTTCCCGGTGGCGACCATGGCGATCGGGGCCGCGGGCGCGGCCAATGCCGGGCTGATGGCGGCCGGCATTCTCGCCCTCGGCGATCCGGCCCTGGCCGAAAGGCTGGACGCCTGGCGCCGCGCGCTGTCCGACTCGATCCCCGAGGAGCCGCAAGATGACTGACGCCCTTCCCCCCGGATCGACCATCGGCATCCTTGGCGGCGGCCAGCTGGGCCGGATGCTGTCGGTGGCCGCCAGCCGCCTGGGCTACAAGACCTGCATCTTCGAGCCGGCGGGCGACTGCCCCGCCTCCCACGTGGCGAATTTCCACCTGAAGGCGGGATACGACGACGCCGAGGCGCTGGCCCGTTTCGCAGAGGCGACGGATGTCATCACCTACGAGTTCGAGAATATCCCCACCGACGCGCTGGATATCCTCGAGCGGCATCGCCCCATCCGGCCCGGCCGCGAGGCCCTGCGCGTGAGCCAGGACCGGCTGGTCGAGAAGGACTGGCTGGCTGATCTGGGCCTGACCCCCGCGCCCTACGCCGACGTGCCGGACCGCGCCGCGCTGGACGATGCGCTCGCCCGGATCGGCACGCCCGCGATCCTGAAGACCCGGCGCTTCGGCTATGACGGCAAGGGGCAGGCGCGGATCGACAGCCCCGGCGACGCCGACGAGGCGCTCGGCTCGATGAACGGGGCGCCCGCGGTCCTGGAAGGCTTCGTGGCGTTCCAGCGCGAGATCTCGGTCATCGCGGCGCGCGGACTGGACGGCGCGGTCGCCTGCTACGATCCGGGCGAGAACCTGCACGAGGGCGGCATCCTGCGGCGCACCACCGTGCCCGCCGCCATCCCCCACGCGCTGGCCACTGACGCGGTGCTGCTGGCCGCGCGCATCCTCGGGGCGCTGGACTACGTGGGCGTCATGGGGATCGAGCTATTCGTGACCGACAGCGGCCTCGTGGTGAACGAGATCGCCCCGAGGGTGCATAACTCGGGCCACTGGACCCAGAACGGCGCCACGATCGACCAGTTCGAGCAGCACATCCGCGCCGTGGCGGGCCTGCCGCTGGGCGACGGGAGCCGACATGGAGACATCGAGATGGAGAACCTGATCGGCGACTATTCGGACGCGCTGCCAGGGATCCTGGCGGACCCGGCCGCCGCGCTGCATCTTTACGGCAAGGCCGAAGCGCGGCCGGGCCGCAAGATGGGCCACGTGAACCGCCGCCGTTGAGGCCCGCCTGACCTTACAGGTTCGACCGGTCGAACGAGCCGTCCTTCAGGAAGGCTATGACCTGCGCGATGACCAGCGGGTTCACCATCATGAAGGTGTGGGTGACCGGCAGCACGATGTGGTCGTCCATGCCCGCGATGCGGGTGGACGCGACCGAGACCTTGCCGTCATCCGGTCCCTCGATCAGCGTCGAATAGAGGGGGTTCAGCGACCGGTCCCCGGCGATCACCCCAAGCTCGAACCGCGGCAGGTCCAGCCGGTTGGGATAGCTGCCCGCGCCCGTGCCCAGCTGCAGGCCCGCCTCGCCGTTGATCCACTCGAACGGCCCTAGCTCGCCGAAGACGTCCACCAGTTCGCTGCCCTGGTTGGGCGGTCCCAGCATCACGACGCGGCCCATCTTGGCCGGGCGATTGTCCTCCAGCCAGGCGCGCACGAGGATGCCGCCCATCGAGTGGGTCACGAAATGCACGCGCCGGTCGCCACAGGCGGCCACGGCTTTCGGCACGATACCCGACACCAGCGTCTCGATCGGGGCCTCGGTCGAAGGATAGCCCGCGTTGACGGTGCCGTAGCCTTCCAGCCGCAGGGCCTCGGCCATGACCAGCATCGACGCGCTGGTGCGCGCCAGACCGTGCAGCAGCACCACGCATTCACCGTTGGCCGCCCGGTGTACCGGCGACACATTGCCCTGCGCCACGCCGAGGGCTGGCACCAGGGCCAGGAGAAGAATGATGATGAACCGCATGGGTGGCAGATAGGCGCGACGCCGGGCGATACCAGTGCGGATCAACCTCGCCGGCCCACGAGGCCCAGGGCGATCCCGCCGACCACCAGGCCCGACGCCACGACGAGCCGCAGGCCCACGGGCTCGGACAGGATCAGCGCCCCGCCCAGCACGGCGATCACCGGCACGCTCAACTGCCACAGCGCGGCGCGGGTGGCGCCCAGTTGCGGCACCACCGCGTACCACAGCGCATAGCCCAACCCCGACGTGACCGCGCCCGACACCAGGGCCAGCGCCACGCCGCCTGCGTCCAGCGACAGGGGTGCGGGACCCAGCGCCATCGCGACCAGAGCCAGCGGCACCGCCCCGAGAAACGCCGCCGCCGTGGCGGAAATCGGGTCCGACACGCCGCGCCCCAGCAGCGAATAGATCCCCCAGCCGACCGCGGCCGCCGCCATGGCGAGCCCGTGGATAAGCGAGACGCCCCCGCTCCCGCCCGGCCAGAACATCAGGGCAAGCCCCGCCAGCGCCAGCGCGGACCCGGCCCAGCGCCGCGCCGGAACCGCGTCGCCCGAGAGGATCGCGCCGGCGAACATGGTGACCTGCACCCCGCCGAACAGGATCAGCGCGCCGGCGCCCGCGTCGAGCCGACCGTAGGCGAGGGAAAACCCGATGACGTAGACGGCAAGCATGACCGCGCCCGGACCGCGCAGTCGCCGCAGCCAGTCGCCGCGCCGAAGCGCGGTGGCTATGGCGCCCAGGACCACGGCGCCCGCCAGCACCCGCAGGGCGGCAAAGCTCAGCGCGTCGTTGCCGCCGCCCAGCAGGGCGGCGCGGTTCAGGACCGAGTTGGCGGCGAAGGCCACCATGACCAGCAGGGTGAGAAGCGTCAGGCGCATGTCATCCCCTCAACGGTGCAAAATGCCGCGGGCGCGGACGCCCGGCGCGGCACGCTCGGTCATCACTGGTCTGCAAAGACTCACTCCAACGCTCACAAAAAACAGGGGGCCCCGAAACCGAGGCCCCCCGCCCTGCAGATGCAGGCAAGATCTTCGATCCGAAGATCTCTTACATCATGCCGCCCATGCCGCCCATGTCGGGCATGCCGCCACCGGCACCGGCGCCTTCCTTCTGCGGCTTGTCGGCCACCATCGCTTCGGTGGTGATCAGCAGGCCGGCGATCGAGGCGGCGTCCTGAAGCGCGTGACGCACGACCTTCGCGGGGTCGATGACGCCGAACTTGAACATGTCGCCGTATTCCTCGGTCTGGGCGTTGAAGCCGAACTTCGGATCGTCCGATTCGCGGATCTTGCCCGCGACGACCGAGCCGTCGACGCCCGAGTTCTCTGCGATCTGGCGCAGCGGCGCTTCGAGCGCTTTGCGGACGATCGAGATGCCGATGTCCTGGTCGCCGTTCTCGCCCTTCAGGCCGTCGAGCGCCTTGGCACCCTGCACCAGGGCAACACCGCCGCCGACCACGACACCTTCCTGAACCGCGGCGCGGGTGGCGTTCAGCGCGTCGTCGACGCGGTCCTTGCGCTCCTTCACCTCGACCTCGGTCATGCCGCCCACGCGGATGACGGCCACACCGCCGGCCAGCTTGGCCACGCGCTCTTGCAGCTTCTCGCGGTCGTAGTCGCTGGTGGTTTCCTCGATCTGGGTGCGGATCTGGCTGACGCGCGCTTCGATCTCGGACTTCTCACCGGCACCGTCGACGATGGTGGTCTCGTCCTTGGTGATCGACACTTTCTTGGCGGTGCCAAGCATGTCCATGGTGACGTTTTCCAGCTTCATGCCCAGGTCTTCGCTGATGACCTGACCGCCGGTCAGGATCGCGATGTCCTGCAGCATGGCCTTGCGGCGATCGCCGAAGCCCGGCGCCTTCACGGCAGCGATCTTCAGGCCGCCACGCAGCTTGTTCACCACGAGGGTGGCCAGCGCTTCGCCTTCAACGTCCTCGGCGATGATCAGCAGGGGCTTTTGCGACTGGATGACCGACTCGAGCAGCGGGACCATGGGCTGCAGCGACGAGAGCTTCTTCTCGTGCAGCAGGATCATGCAGTCGTCCAGTTCGGTGATCATCTTGTCGGGGTTGGTCACGAAGTAGGGCGACAGGTAGCCGCGGTCGAACTGCATGCCTTCCACGACGTCGGTCTCTGTCTCGAGGCCCTTGTTCTCCTCGACGGTGATGACACCCTCGTTGCCGACCTTCTGCATCGCGTCGGCGATCTGGCGGCCGATCTCGCTCTCGCCGTTGGCCGAAATGGTGCCGACCTGGGCGACTTCGTCCGAGTTCTCGACCTTGCGGGCGGCGGCCTTGATGGCCTCGACGACCTTGGCGGTGGCGAGGTCGATACCGCGCTTGAGGTCCATCGGGTTCATGCCGGCGGCGACCGACTTCATGCCTTCCTTGATGATGGCCTGGGCCAGCACGGTGGCGGTGGTGGTGCCGTCGCCGGCCTCGTCATTGGTGCGGGAAGCGACTTCCTTCACCATTTGAGCGCCCATGTTCTCGAACTTGTCCTCGAGTTCGATTTCCTTGGCGACCGAAACACCGTCCTTGGTGATGCGGGGCGCGCCGAAGCTCTTCTCGATGACGACGTTGCGGCCCTTGGGGCCCAGCGTAACCTTGACCGCGTTGGCCAGGGTGTTCACGCCCTTGAGCATCTTGTCACGGGCGGAAGTGTCGAATTTGACGTCCTTGGCAGCCATGATGACTCCTCTCTGACTTTATCTGGTGTGGATAGATCGAAGAAACGGGTCGCTTAGGCGATGACGCCCAGGATGTCCGATTCCTTCATGATCAGCAGTTCTTCGCCGTCCAGCGTGATCTCGGTGCCCGACCACTTCCCGAACAGGATCTTGTCGCCTTGCTTGACGTCCATGGCGACGCGCTTGCCGTCCTCGTCACGGGCGCCGGCGCCCACGGACACGACTTCGCCCTCGGCGGGCTTTTCCTTGGCGCTGTCGGGGATGATCAGACCGCCCTTGGTCTTCTCGTCGCTTTCGACACGGCGGACCAGCACGCGGTCATGCAGGGGGGTAAATGCCATCTCTGAACGCTCCTCTGAGTTCATTGTTGTTCGCGTTGGCACTCACTAAGGTCGAGTGCTAACGGACGCTGAGATAGGCACCGCGAGCGGCCCTGTCAACTGGATCGGGGTGCTGAAAATGCGGGGGCTAAAACTGGGCCCGTCGCCCGAAAAATCATTTGTTTTCCGCGCCTAGTGCCCGGTTCTTCGCGCACATGGGCCAGGAGATGCAAGCCCGCACGCCATGTTTTTTCTTGCGCGGTCACAGACCCCCGGGAGAAACTGAAGAACCGAACCCGGGAGGCATCCATGAAACACCTGGCCGTCGCACTCGTCGCGCTGTGCCTCGCATCGCCGGTCGCCGCGCAGGACAGCTACACGGTGACCTTCGACGCGGGGGATTACGGCACGATGATCGAGGGCGAGATCACCGGCAACGCCTACGCCGACTACCGCCTGGCCGCCGCTGGCGCGCAGACCATGTTCGCCGAACTCGAACTGGCCGAGACCGACGGTTACGGCAGCGTGTATTTCAACATCCTGCCGCCCGGCAGCGACGACGTGGCGATCTTCATCGGCTCGACCGAGGGGCGCACGGTGCAACTGACGCTTCCCGAGGACGGGACCTATACCCTGCGCGTCTACCAGATGGGCAACGACCGCGACGCGGGCGCGACGAGCGCGTTCCGCGTGGACCTGTCGATCCAGTAAAGCGGCCGCGCCTGCCGGCTAGTCGTTGATGTCGGTATCCCAGCGCTTCACCTGTCCGCGCCGCACGCCAAGGACCCGGCGCAGCGCAATCCACGCGACAAGCGACGCCGCCGCGAAGACCACGAGGGTGACGAAAACCGACCCGCCCAGCCAGCCGAGCCACAGCGCCCCGGCCACCACCAGCGCGCCCAGGGCGAACCCCAGGAGGATGAAGGTCGGAATCACGAGCTCCAGCAGGGCCAGCAGACCGCCCGCCACGATCCAGACCCACCATTGGTCCCACAATCCCATCAGCCGCGCCCCTTCAAAAGCTTGAAGGCGTCGCCGAACGCCTCGAGCGCCTGCGCGGGCACGACGATCGTCTGTTTGCCGGTCCCCTGCCCCAGCGCCTGCAGGGCCTCGACCTGTTTCAGCGCGACCTGGTACTGCGCGGCCTCGAGCCCGTTCTTGGCGATGGCGGCGGCGACGACCTGGGTCGCATAGGCCTCGGCATCGGCCGACACGCGGCGCGCCTTGGCCTCCTGCTCGGCGGCGTAGAGCTCGGCATCGGCGGCCAGCTCGACGGCGCGTTTCTGGCCCTCGGCCTCGGTCACGGCAGCGCGGCGGGCGCGCTCGGCGTTCAGCTGTTGCAGCATGGCCGCGCGGGTGGCTTCGTCGAGATTGACGTCCAGCACCTCGGCGCGGGTGACCTCGATGCCCCAGTCGTCGACCATCATCTCGACCTGCTCGCGCACCTTGCCGATCAGCTCGGATCGGTTGGACTGCACCTGGTCCAACTCGATCTTGCCGATTTCGCTGCGCACGATGCCGGCCACCGTCGTCGCGATGGCGCCATCCACGTCGCGAATGCGGTAGACGGTCTTCTCCGGCTCGGTGATACGGTAGAAGACGCTGGTCTCGACCTTCACCAGCACGTTGTCGGCGGTGATCGCGTCCTGTTCGGCGTTGGGCAGCTGGCGTTCCAGGATGCTGATCTTGTGCGCCACGCGATCGAGAAAGGGCACGATCAGGTTGATCCCCGGTCCCAGCACGCTGCGCAATCGTCCGAACCGCTCGATCACGAATTTCTGGCTCTGCGGGACGATCTTCACGCCCTTCAGAACCGTGACGACCAGCAGGACGGCAACGATCAGCAGGACCGCGTTCTCGCCGATCAGGGAAAAGAGAATGTCTTCGACGCTCACGGCTATTGTCCGATTTGTGAAATAATCAGCCCTTCCTAGACGCTTCTGATGTCAGAAATATGGTGTTTCTGCCATTCGGGCTGAGGTCGTAAAGACCTGTGCCTATCCGGTCGAACCAGCCGTGGTGGTTGTCCCGCATCATTCGCGTGGCCTGTTCGACCCCTGTCGCGCGCGCGACCGCGGCGCCCTTTGCCGGGCCGTGTCCGGCCAGGAAACGGGCGCAGGCCAGCGCGTCCTGCCGGTAGGCGGTCATCAGGCCCTGCCGCGTTCCGCCACCGACATTCGGGTCCCCTTCCAGCCGGGCGAACTCGCGCAACAGCCGGCCCCTGCGCCGGGGCAGCTTGCGCGGGGTGTAAGGCGCCGGGTCGCAATGCACGCAGACCAGGTCACCGCGCACGGTGATCAGGCCCAGTCCCAGCCGACGGCACAGCCGCAGTTGCGCCTTTGGAACCCCGCCCTTCTTCCACGGCACTGCCAGGTAGACCCAGTCGCTGATCGCCTGCCGGTCGACGCCCTGGTTCACCAGCGACAATGAGAACCCCAGCTTCATCTCGACCAGCACCGGGTCCTCGTCTCCGCGGCAGGCCACGAGGTCGACGGCGGCGATCTCGCCCTTCACCTCGTAGCCCTGCGATTGCAGGAAGGCCTTCAGGGGCGGGTAGAGATCGGTCTCGCGCGCGGGCATGCACCCGGTCTAGCGCAGGCGCGGCGCGGGGGGAATCGCGGATCGGCCAAGGTCCCGTGACAAGGGGCACGCGGCCCCCTATACACGCGCCGCAAACGGCATTTCACAAGGGAAGATCCCCATGAGCACCCTGGTTTTCGGCCACAAGGCCCCCGACACCGATTCGACCGGATCGCCGATCCTGTGGGCGTGGTACATGAACGAGGTCCTGGGACATTCGGCCGAAGCGGTCCTGCTGGGCGAGCCCAACACCGAGGCCGCGTGGCTGCTGAAGAAATACGACCTGCCGAAGCCGCGGATCATCGACGATGTCGAGGACGGCCAGCGCGTGGTGATCGTCGACACCAACAACCCGGCCGAGCTTCCTGCCAACATCGCGAATGCCGACATTCGCCGCATCATCGACCACCACCGCCTGGTGGCCGGCCTGTCCACCAAGGGCCCCATCGACATCACGGTGAAGCCGCTGGCCTGCACCGCGACCATCATGCACGAGCTGATGGGTGACGATGCCGCCAAGATGCCCGAATGGGCCAAGGGCACGATGCTGGCCTGCATCCTGTCCGACACGCTCGCCTTCCGCTCGCCCACCACGACCGACACCGACAAGGCCCTGGCCGAATCGTTGGCGTCGGACCTGGGCGTGCAGGTCGAGATCTTCGCCTCGGAAATGTTCGCGGCGAAGTCCGACGTGTCGGCCTTCTCGGATGCAGAATTGCTGCGCATGGACAGCAAGGAAGCCGAGATCGACGGCAAGACCTTCCGCGTGAGCGTGCTGGAAACCACGTCGCCCGACCAGGTCCTGTCGCGCAAGGACAGCCTGATGAGCGCCATGGACACCGTGGCCAAGGAAGACGGCGTCGACCAGGTTCTGCTGTTCGTGGTCGATATCCTGAAAGAGGAAGCCACGATGCTCCTCCCCAACGACATGGTGCGCAGCATGGCCGAGAAGAGCTTCTCGACGGTCTGCGGCGATGCCGATTACGTGGTCCTGCCCGGCATCATGTCGCGCAAGAAGCAGATCATGCCGAACCTCACGCTGTAAGCCGGCCACGCCTCACGACACGGACGAACCGGCGCGCGGGCCCTCCGCCGCCGGTTTTTTCGTGGGGCCTCGGCCTGTTGCCTGGTCCGGGCACCCTCCCCCCGCCTTCCCATTCCGCGCGCCGCGTGCCAAGGCTTGGCGCGACCGAGCAAGCGAGGCCCCCATGACCCAGATCATCACGTCCCTGTCGCAGATCCAGGACGATTACGACGCGCTGTTTTGCGACCTGTGGGGCTGCGTCCATGACGGGGTCCGGGCCTTGCCCGCCGCGGTGGCGGCGCTTCAGGCGTTCCGCGCCGCCGGCGGCACGGTCGTGCTGCTGACCAATGCGCCGCGCCCCCGCGCCTCGGTGGCCGAGCAGATCGCCGGCATGGGCGTGCCGGACGACGCGTGGGACACCATCGCCACCTCGGGCGACGCGGCGCGCAGCGCCATGTTCACCGGTGCCGTGGGCTCCAAGGTGTATTTCATCGGCGAGGGCCGTGATCACCCGTTCTTCGAGCCGCTCAACATCGTGTCCGACCCCGTGGACATCAGCATGGTCCCGATGGCCGAGGCCGACGGCGTGGTGGTCACCGGCCCGTTCGATCCCAACCAGCCGCCCGACGTCCTGCGGCCGCAACTGCTCGAGGCGAAGACGCGCGGACTGAAGATGCTGAACGCGAACCCCGACATCGTCGTGGACCGGGGCGACCACCGGGAATATTGCGGCGGCGCGGTGGCGCAGCTTTACGAGCAGATGGGCGGTACGGTCCTGTCCTTCGGCAAGCCGCATCCGCCGGTCTACGACCTCGCCCGGCGCCGCCTGGCCGAGCTGGGCGACGGCGTGCCGGACGAGCGGATATTGGCCGTGGGCGACGGCATCGCCACGGACGTGAAGGGCGCGCTGCTGGAGGGGCTGGACGTCCTGTTCGTCAGCGGCGGGCTGGCCGCGGCCGAGACCGCGACGAATACGGATCCCGATCCGGCCAAGCTGGAAAGCTACCTGAACGAGCACCAGATGAACCCGCCCTACACAATCGGCTACCTGCGCTGATCGGGGCGCCATTCCGGCATTTCAGACCTTTGTCCCGGTGCGGCAGCCCCGCGGGGGCTTGCCTTTTCGCATCCGCGGCGTAATTAAGTTGCGCAATGGACGTAAAGTGCGTTATTTGATTGCGCGCCCGATTTTCAAACACGGAAGGGACCTTGGCCATGCTGGACCACACGACGATCAGCACGATCTTCATCGAGGACATGAAGGTGGGCCAGATGCGCGCGCTGGAGAAGAAGATCACCGACCGCGACATCGAACTGTTTGCCGAGGTATCGACCGACAAGAACCCCGTTCACCTGGACGACGCCTATGCCGGCGGTACGATGTTCAAGGGGCGTATCGCACACGGAATGCTGACCGCGGCGCTGATCTCGGCCGTCGTGGGCGAACAGCTGCCCGGTCACGGCACCGTCTACCTGCGGCAGAACATGGCATTCCTTGCGCCCGTCCGCCCCGGCGACACCGTGCGGGCCGAGGTCGAGGTGCTCGAGATCGACCGCAAGCGCAATCGCGTGAAGCTCGCCACGCGCTGCCTGGTGGGCGAGACGCTGGTGCTGCGTGGCGACGCGCTTGTCATGGCGCCGTCGCGCAAGGCCTGACCCCGGCCAAGGGACGCGGACCTGCGACCGGGCCGACCCTTGCGGTCGGCCTGCGCCGCCGCTATCCGCAGCCCTATGCGGATCCTTCGTGACATCGCCGCCATCCCCGACGACGCGCGCGGCGCCAGCGCGGCGATCGGCAATTTCGACGGGGTGCATCGCGGCCACCAGGCGGTCATGTCCATCGCCCGCGACCGCGCGCGCGACGCTGGCGTGCCTTTCGGGATCGTCACGTTCGAGCCGCACCCGCGCGAGGTCTTCGCGCCGGACGCCGACCCCTTCCGCCTGATGAACGCCGAGGCGCGGGCCCACCGGCTGGAAAAGCTGGGGGTCGATATCCTGTATGAAATGCCCTTCGACGCGCGGATGATCGCGCGCACGCCCGAGGCGTTCGCGCGCGAGGTGCTGTCGGACGGGCTCGGCCTTAGCCACGCGGTCACCGGCGCGGATTTCCGCTTCGGCAAGGGGCGCGCGGGGGACGGCGCGGCCCTGGAAGCCCTCGGCGCGCAACTGGGCTTCGACGTGACGCTGGCCAGCCTGCTGCGCGAACAGGGCGACGGGATCTCGTCCACCCGTATCCGGCAGGCCCTGAGCGACGGCGATCCGCGCCTGGCCGCCACGATGCTGGGCCACCTGCACCGGATCGAAGGCCCCGTCCTGCACGGCGAGAAGCGCGGGCGCCAGCTGGGATACCCCACCGCCAACATGTCCATGGACGGGCTGCACCTGCCGCGTTTCGGCGTCTACGCGGTGGCGGTCGATATCACCACCGGCCCCGACCGGGGCAGCTATGGCGGCGTCGCGTCGCTGGGCGTGCGGCCCATGTTCGGTGTGAACACCCCCAATCTCGAAACCTTCCTGTTCGACTTCAAGGGCGACCTCTACGGCCAGCACCTGTCGGTGGGGCTGGTCGAGTTCCTGCGCGGCGAGGAACGCTTCGACGGGATCGAGGCCCTGATCGAGCAGATGGACCGCGACAGCGACCGCGCGCGGGCGGTGCTGGCATGAGCGATCCGATCCGCCGCAGCGTCGGGCGCCCCCGCTTCTGGGAACGCTACCCGCTGGACGAGCTGTCCAAGGCCGAGTGGGAGGCGCTCTGCGACGGCTGCGGGAAGTGCTGCCTCAACAAGCTCGAGGACGAGGACACGGGCGAGGTCGCCCTCACCCGCGTGGCTTGCCGCCTGTTCGACGACGCCACCTGCCGCTGCGCGCAATACGACATCCGTACGCAGTTCGTGCCGGAATGCGTCGTCCTGACGCCCAAGACCCTACCGGACGCCGCCTACTGGATGCCGCGCACCTGCGCCTACCGGCTGCTGCACGAGGGCAAGCCGCTTTACGACTGGCACCCGTTGATCTCGGGCGATCCACAGACGGTGCATGACGCTGGCGTTTCGGCCCAGCACATGACCGTGCCCGAGTTCGAGGTGCCCGAGGAAGACTGGGAAGACCACATCATCGAGGAGCCCACCTGATGCATTTCGCGTCCGACAATTCCGGTCCCGCGCACCCGAAGGTCATGCAGGCGCTGATGGAGGCCAATGACGGCTATCGCATGCCCTATGGCGCGGATGCCGAGATGGCGGCGGTGCGCGACCGCATCCGCGAGGTGTTCGAGGCGCCCGAGGCGGCCGTCTACCTGGTCGCGACCGGATCGGCCTGCAACGCGCTGATCCTCGCGACGCTGTGCCAGCCGTGGCAGGCCGTCTTCTGCTCCGAGGTCGCCCATATCGAGGAGGACGAATGCGGCGCGCCCGAGTTCTTCACCGGCGGGGCGAAGCTGGCGCTGGTGGACGCGCCCGACGCGATGATGACGCCCGAAGCCCTGCGCGCCCGCATCGACCGGACGGACCAGGGCGTGGTCCACGGCGTGCAGCGCGGCCCGGTCTCGCTGACCACGGTGACGGAACGCGGGACGGTCTATTCGCTGGATCAACTGCGCGGGCTGGCGGGCGTCGCCAAGGACTACGACCTGCCGGTGCACCTGGACGGCGCGCGCTTTGCCAACGCGCTGGTGACCGCCAACCACAGCCCCGCCGACATGACCTGGCGCGCGGGGATCGACGCGGTCAGCCTCGGCGGCACCAAGAACGGGCTGCTGGGGGTCGAGGCGGCGGTCTTCTTCGACCCCGCCCACGCGTGGGAGTTCGAGCTGCGGCGCAAGCGGTCGGGGCACCTGTTCTCCAAGCACCGCTATCTCAGCGCGCAGATGCTGGCCTATCTGACGGATGACCTGTGGCTTGAAACCGCGCGCGCCGCGAACGCCGCCTGCGCGCGGCTGGTCGCGGGCCTGCGGGCGCTGGACCATGTCGAGCTGCGGCATCCGCCGCAGGCCAACATGATCTATTGCGCGTTCCCGCGCGGGCTGCATCGCAAGGCGAAAGAGGCCGGCGCGCAGTTCTATTCGTTGGGCGCGCTCGACGGCGACGATGACGAGATGCTGGGCGCACGGCTGGTCTGCGACTGGTCGGCCAGCGACGAGAACACCGACCGCTTCCTTAAGATCCTCGGCGCCTGAGGCCCGGCTAGCCAGCAGCCAGGTGATCGCGGATCAGCGTGGCAACCGCTTCGGGATGGGTCAGCGGGGCCATGTGTCCCGCGCCCCGCACCGTGACCGGCCGCGCCTGCGGCATCCGCGCGGACAGCGCGTCGTGGATCGCCCCGATCACCGGCGCGGCCCGTTCGCCCGCGACCAGCAGCGTCGGCGCCGTGGCCCGCTCCAGCCAACCGGGATGCATCAACCCGCCGCTGTCATGCTCGATCCCGTCGGACGCGGCCGGGATCAGGTGGATGCGGTCCACCATCGCCTGTCGCTGCGCCGCCGGGAGCTTGTCGAAGGCGCGGTCGTCGCCCCATTGCGCGGTGAACAGGCGCGTGGCCTCGACCCGGTCGCCCCGCGTCATCGCCTCGGCGAAGGCCTGGAAGCCGGCGCGATGCCTCGCGTGCGCCTCGGTCCCGCGGGCGGCGGCGAAGAACACCGGCTCGACCAGCACCATGCGGCGCACGAGGTCCGGCCGCTCCACCGCCAATCGCAGGGCCACGGTCGCCCCGAAGGAATGACCGATGAGGTCGGTCGGCCCGTCGCAGAAGCTCTCGGCGATGCGCGTGGACAGGGCATGGATGTCGCCGTCGCGCTCGGACCAATCGCCCGAGCGCCCGTGCCCCGGCAGGTCGAACGCGGTGGCGGTCACCTCCTGCGACAGGCGCTCGGTCACCGGTGTCCACGCGCGGTGCGATGCCAACGAGCAGTGCAGGAACAGCGCGCGCCGCGGCCCGCTGCCATAGGTCTGGTGCGCGACCGGGAAGCCCGCGCGGGTGTCGTGGATCATGCCTGGCCCAGCGCCCAGTCAAGCTGGTCGAGCCTGTCCTGGCCCCAGAACCGCTGATCGTCGTCGGTGATGTAGAACGGCGCCCCGAAGACGCCGGCGGCCACCGCGTCCTCGAGATTGCGGGCATAGGTCTCGGCCCCGGTCAGCAGCCCGCTATCGGCCAGCTTGGGGTCGAAGCCGTGGGCCGACAGCACGTCGCGGATCACGTCGTCCTCGGCGATGTTCTTCTCCTCGGCCCAGCAGGCCCGGCCGATTCCGTGAACCAGCCCGCCCAGGTCGCCGCCGCCCGCGGCCTGTGCCGCGATGATCGCGTAGGACGACGGAGCGGGGTTCGTGGGAAAGAAGGCCGGTTTTACGTTCAGGGGCAGGCCCGCCATGTCGGCGGTGCGGCGCAGGTCCTGAAGGCGGTATTCCTGGCGGTTCGGATGCCGTTCGCCGGGGGGCGTGCCGCCGGTGCGCGAGAACAGCCCGAGGATGTCGAGCGGCTTGTAGGTGATGGAATGCCCGTGCCTGTAGGCAATCTCCTCAAGCCGGGTTCCGGCGAGGTAGGTAAACGGGGAAATCGTGGCGAAATAGTAGTCAATCCGCGCCATTACAGGGCCTCGCTGTCCGGGTAGGTTTGCCGCAGCCTAGGCCCGTGCTAGGCGGTGTCAACGCGGGCGAATCCGTCCCGATGCTGCCAAAGGTCCGCCCATGCCCACCCCGTCCGAACCCAAGCTCATTTCCGGCAACGCCAACCAGACGCTTGCAAAAGCCATCGCGCGGCGGATGTCTATGCACCGGGGCATGAATATCGGGCTTTGCGACGCGCGGGTCGAACGGTTCAACGACGCCGAGATCTTCGTCGAGGTCTACGAGAATGTCCGCGGCGAGGACATGTTCCTGATCCAGCCCACCTCGAACCCCGCGAACGACAACCTGATGGAACTGCTCATCATGTCGGACGCGCTGCGTCGATCCTCGGCCGCACGCATCACCGCCGTGATCCCCTATTTCGGCTACGCCCGCCAGGACCGTCGCACCAAGGCCCGCACCCCCATCACGGCCAAGCTGGTCGCGAACATGATCGTCGAGGCGGGGATCGAGCGGGTCCTGACCATGGATCTCCACGCGGCGCAGATCCAGGGCTTCTTCGATATTCCGGTCGACAACCTCTACGCCTCCCCGGTCTTCGCGTTGGACATCAAGGACGCGTTTCGGGGCCAAATGGACGATGTGATGGTGATCTCGCCCGACGTGGGTGGCGTCGCCCGCGCGCGCGAACTGGCCAAGCGCATCGGTGCCCCGCTGGCCATCGTGGACAAGCGCCGCGAACGCGCCGGCGAGGTCAGCGAGATGACGGTGATCGGTGACGTGACCGACCGCACCTGCATCATCGTGGACGACATCGTCGACACCGCCGGAACGCTCTGCAAGGCGGCCGAGACGCTGCTGAGCGCCGGCGCGAAAGAGGTGCACGCCTACATCACACACGGCGTGCTGTCCGGGCCGGCCGTCAGCCGGGTCACCGACTCGGTCATGAAATCGCTGGTGATCTCGGACAGCATCGAGGCGACGGCGGCGGTGAAGGCCTGCGATAAGATCCGCATCGTGCCCATGGCGCCGATGTTCGCGCAGGCCATCCTGAACATCTGGCACGGCACGTCGGTCAGCAGCCTGTTCGACCCCGACACGCTGGGCCCGATCTACGAGGGGCTCTACGCCACCGAGTAGGCGGCAGGACGACGGGGCCGCCGCTTCCCGGACTTGTTAAGGACGGGAACCCGAGGTCGGGGGGCAATGGTGTAATCAGCCCGTTGCCCGAGCAATCGTCGCGGGGCTTGCTTCTTTCTTCCGGGCCGCTGATGTCACGCGGATGTCCGACGATCGGCCGCCTGGTTAACACTGCCATCGTCGAATGCGGCGTGAGGGCGACGGGACGCCCCACTCACAGGATCAGAGCGCGCCGATGAGCAGGCCGAGGGCCATGATCGCCACCATGAAGGCCATGAGTTTTGCGAGATACCAGGGGCTGGGCTCACTGGGGTTCAGATCGGACCAGACCTTGCGCATCGTGCCACGAATATCGCGCATGGGGTGTTCCTCCGGGGTTTGGTGGAGGGTCAACGGATCGCCCAAGGGCATGTTCCACATGCGCGGTCGGACCGCACCGCGCGCCGGGTGCGAAGCAGACGAGGTCCTTCCAGGAGCCCCGGACTACGACCAGGGCCCCTTGCGCTGCCCCCGCCCCGCGCGCGGGATGCGGCTGTCCGACACCGGCTGCACCCTTGGCGTCGTGCCGCCGCCCGCCAGTTCCCGCAGCGCGGCGACACGATTCTCGGTGGCTGGGTGGGTGGCGAACAGGCTGTCGTGCTTGTGGGCGTGCAGCGGGTTGATGATGAACATGTGCGCGGTGGCCGGGTTACGCTCGGCCGCGTGGTTGTCGACGCGCGCGGCGCCCGACGCGATCTTCTCCAGCGCCGACGCAAGCCACATGGGCTGACCGCAGATCTCGGCCCCGGCCTTGTCGGCGGCATATTCACGTGTGCGGCTGATCGCCATCTGCACCAGCGCCGCGGCCAGCGGCGCGAGGATCATCATGGCGATCGTCCCCACCAGCCCGAGCCGTTCGCGTGAGCCGCCGAAGAACAACGCGAAGTTCGCCAACATGGAGATCGCACCGGCGAAGGTCGCGGTGACGGTCATGATCGCGGTGTCGTGGTTGCGGATATGGGCGAGCTCGTGGGCGATGACGCCCGCGACCTCTTCGCGCGACAGGCTGCGCACCAGCCCCGCGGTCACGGCGACGGCGGCATTCTCGGGGTTGCGGCCCGTGGCGAAGGCGTTCGGCTGGGCCGTGTCGATGTAATAGAGCTTTGGCATGGGCAGCCCGGCATTGCGCGCCAGCTCGGCCGTCATGTCGTGCAGGCCCATCCGGTCCCCGGGCGGGATCGGCTGGGCATTGTGCATGCGCAGGACCATCCGGTCCGAGTTCCACCAGCTGAACGCGTTCATCCCCGCTGCGACCACCAGCGCGATCAGCGCGCCGCCGGTCCCCCCGATCAGGTAGCCCACGCCCATGAACAGCGCGGTCATCGCCGCCATCAGGATCGCAGTCTTCGCATAACCCATGGGACACCCCGGAAGCAGTCGGTTGAAGGTAGCAAAAATATGGAGGCGCCCGGCGCCTTTGCAAGCGGCCGATCGGCGCGCGGCAGGCGCCCGAGGACCCTGGGCTGGGCCGCCGCGTCACGCATTCTTCACCGCCCCCGCCTGTTGACGGCCGGGCGGCCCGCCACAGTTCTTCCTTCAACCGCGCACCCCACCGGGGGGCCGCGCAGACGGCCAAGCACCGCCGCGAACGGCGGCCCACGGCCCCGTCAGGAGGAGCTCATCCATGAAGCGTCACATCACCATCGCCGGCCTCGCCGCCACCACCGCCCTGGCGCTCGCCGGCACCGCCCGGGCGCAGGACAGCTGTGGCGAAGTCTCGATCACCGAGATGGACTGGGCCTCGGCCGCCATCGTCACCAACGTCTCGGTCTTCCTCATGGAACAGGGCTATGGCTGCGACGTCACCGTGGTGCCGTCCTCGACCACCGCGGCGCTGGTCTCGGTGGCCGAGACGGGCGAGCCCGACATCGTGACCGAGGTCTGGCCCAACGGGAACCCGTCCTACGACCGGCTGTCAGAAGAGGGTCGGATCGTCACAGTCGCCGACGTGCTGTCCGACGGCAGCCGCCAGGGCTGGTACGTGCCGACCTCGCTGGTCGAGGAACACCCCGAGCTCGCTACGCTCGAGGGCCTGCTGGCGAACCCGGATCTGGTCGGCAACCGGCTCCATTCCTGCCCGGACGGCTGGGCCTGCCGCTATTCGACCGAGGCGCTGGCCGAAGCCGTGGGCGTTGAGGAGGCCGGGATCGAGGTCTTCCAGCACGGCTCGGGCGAGACGCTGGCCACCTCCATGGCCGCGGCTGTCGAGAACGACGACCCGTGGCTCGGCTACTACTGGGAGCCGACGGCGATCATCGGCAAGTACGACATGACGCTGGTCGATCTGGGCGAATACGATTTCGACACGTTCGAGTGCAACCAGGACCCCGATTGCGAAACCAACGGCGTTACCGCCTACCCCAGCACGCCCGTCTATACCGTCGTCACCACCGATTTCGAGGACGAGCACCCCGAGCTGACAGAGCTCATGTCCAACGTGTCCTTCACCAACGACCAGATGGGCGCCGTGCTGGCCTGGCAGGAGGACAACAGCGCCTCACCCGAGGAAGCGGCGGTGTATTTCCTGCGGGAATACTCGGATGTCTGGCAGACCTGGGTGAACGACGCGGCACGGGAGCAGTTGTCGGCCTTGATCGAGTAAGGGGCGATCTGTCCGCCGTGGGATAGGGCGGAACCGGATGCAGGGCCGACGCCTTCGGTGGCGGTCGGGGTTCTGCTGTGCGGGACCTTTTTGCCGTTCGCCGCACCTGCTCAGTTTACGCTGGAATTGCGAAGCGCTGCAGAATGAAGAGCGGGAAGCTGACCTTCGCTGCAGATACAGGGTGATCGATATACGAGAGTGAAAGCTGACATTCGGTTGCTTCGACACCATTGGAATTGCGACATCGCGATCGCACGGTCCGTTACCTTGGAAATTTCATTCCTAGTATGACGCTTCGATGTCAGAATAGACGTCCTGCCAGACTGACATCGAACTTAGAAATGAGGGCACGCTCGAAAAACCCTTGGCCGATGAGGGGCGATTGTTCTTCGGTAGCGATAGGACAAGGATTAGAGTCAAAGTACAGCTTACGGGGAAGGCGCACAGCAACGATAGAGATCTTACCCGAAGCGCCGGCCTTTCGAGCCTTGGCCAAGTCGCCGGATGATACAACTGGTCACATGATCCGCGTCTTCGCCAACGCCAAGAAACCGGCCCGAGCCCCAGGTGTGCAACCAACCCAACCCGAGAAAATAGACGCCGTCCACGTCACAGACGCCACGATGATGGATCGGCCTTCCGGTGCCATCAAGGCAATCCACATGGAGCCAGCCGTAATCGGGCCGGAATCCGATACACCAGAGGATCGACGTGATCCCTTCCTCATCGGCGTCGACTTCGGTGATCTCGGAGCCGGGCCGCCAGGCCTTTTCGAATGGCGGCTCTGCCGGGGCCTCTATACCCTTTTCGTCGATATAGGCGTCGATCATCTTGCGGATACCGATATAGCTGTCGTCCGCATCATCCAGATTTTTTTCAAGATCGGGGGCAAACGTGATCGTCGAGCCCTTCATCCCCGTCACTGACCCGTAGAGTTGCAAGCCATCCAGCGCGAATTTGCGCAGGTCTATTTCGTGACCGCCATCTCGACCGGACATGTAATGATTGGTCTTGGCCTCCGTTGCCTTTGGATCGGGCTGCTGGTCGATCGTCCTCTCATAATAGCCCATCTCGTGCAGCCAGTCCGTGGCATCGCGACCCCGGTACATGCGCGGGCTGCGCGGGGCGGGACCGACTGCCAACGCCACGTCGCGCCCGGCAATTCGCAGATCCTCCATAAGCTGGACGCCCGACTGTCCGGTGCCGACCACAAGGCACTTGCCCTCGGGAATATCTGCCGGGCTCCGGTAATCCCGCGTGTGAAGGTGGGCAATCGACGGATCGAGATCGGCGGCATAGGGTGGCGTGATCGGTCGGTCATACCCGCCCGAGGCCACGATCACGTGCTCAGCTGACCAAAGCCCGTCATCGGTATCGACCTCGAACCGTCCGTCGGCGTTCTGTGCGACACGGGTGACTGTGATGCCCTCGCGCAGTGGCGCATCAAAGCTATCCGCAAACGCCTCGACATAGTCCACGATCTCGTCCTTGAGCATGAAGCCCTCCGGATCGTCGCCTTGATAGGGAAAGCCCGGCAAACGGCACTGCCAGTTGGGCGTCACGAGGCAAAAACTGTCCCAGCGCTGGTTTTTCCAGGCGTGGAACCGGGTATGTCGCTCCAGCACGACATGCTCGACCCCCTGTCGGCACAAATACCACGAAGCGGAAAGCCCCGCCTGGCCTGCACCGATGATGACTACGGGGATATTCACGCGGGAATTCGGCATCGGACTCACGTTATCGACAAGCATGTAACGGTCTCCTCGGGGGAAAAGTCGGCTGCGCGGGCCTTGATCGACGCGGCCTGCGCATCGGCAGAACTGCACCGAAATCCAAACTTGGCCTCGACGCGGCGCGCGGCGTGGTCCAGCCCGGCCTCACTGCGTTTCAGAAACTCGGTGAGTGGATAGCTCGCTCCGGCCGTCAGATGCTCGTGGATCGTCGTGGACGGGGAATAACAAATGTCTTCCTTGCCATCAGGCCAGCGAATGCGAAACGCGACTTCAGGCATGGGCGGGCGCCTTTTTCGGTGCGAGGCCAAGATAGGGATCTGCCGCGTGATCCCAGAGCGTCCCGCGCGCGCTTCCCGCCCGCAGAGTGATCCTCATATCAGATGTGATGCGTCCGATGGAGGCGGCAGAGATGTCGCGGCTGCCAAATCGCTCGAGGACCGCCGCAACATTGCCAGGCTTGGCGGCGAGCAGGAAGCCGAAGCTTGGAAAGGTGGTCATCCAACGCTCCAGGCAGACTTCGGTCGGGCAGGTGATGGCGTCGAGGTCAATCTCGATACCCACTCCGGAGCATTCCGCCAGCATCAGCGCCGTGCCGGCTATGCCGCCCTGACTGATATCTTTGCCAGCATGTACCAGTCCGGCTTCTGCGAGATCGGGCAGCAGAGCCAGATCCTCGCGCAGCCGCAGAGGTTCGACCCCTAGAAAAGCAGGGAAGTTGTTGCTCTCGCCCGCATATTCGCCTCGCAGATCGACGGCGGCGATCAGGATATCGCCGGGCTCCGCGTCAAAACTGGTTATCAGCGCCTTTGCGTGTCCGTACATGCTGGCCGCGAGTTGGGGGCGATCAGTACGAAGATTGGAATGCCCCCCCACGATAGGAATTTGGTAGGCAGCGCTCGCCTCGGACATACCTTTGAGGATGTCAGCAGCGGTCTCGGCGTCGGGGGCCCAAAGCGCATTGGTCAGTGCCGTGGCGCGGCCGCCCATCGCGGCGATGTCGGACGCATTCACCATGACCGCGCACCAACCTGCGAACCACGGCGCATCGGCCACGAACTCGTTCATGAACCCTTCTGTTGCCAAAAGCTGCCAGCCGTCTGCGACACGCAGCGCGGCGGCGTCGTCGCCGGGGCGTCCAAGGCTGTCTTGCCCGAGGCCAAGCCCGCGGCAAACGATGTCTATGTCGCGCTTGCCCGTCACATGAGGATGCGCGGCCAGCTTGGCGGCAAGGCTTGCCGGATCGGTCATGCCGCCCGCCGGTTCGTCAGCGCCATCCAGCCACGTGCCGGATCCTCGATCGGCGGATAGGCGGCAAGATCCGCGCGCATCTTCATGTGTGGGTGGCCATGCAGGTCCCGTTCGCCAAGCGAGGTCCAGTTCAGCTTTTCGAACAGCGGCACGTTCTGCATCTGCACAAAAGCCAGGAACAGCTTACACCCACGCCCATGCGCCGTACCGACTGCCAGCCGAACAAGTTCGGCGCCAAGGCGACCAACCCGGCGATATCCCGGGGCGACCGCCAGTCGTGACCCCCACCAGACCTGTGGATCTGCTTCGTGGATCCGCACTGTTCCGACAACTTCGTCGGCTTCCGAGGCCATCGTCGAAATCGCAACCAGCGGCAGCGCAACCTTGTCGATTTCGTCGCGATCATGATCGGGAAAGATACCCTGCTCGGTCACAAAAGTGCGGTGCCGGAGCGACGCCGCACCGCCGATTTCCCAGGGCCTCGTGGCCTGTCGGATCAGGAATTCCGGTGTTACGAAGGCTTCCGGCTTTTCAATGATCATGCCGGAACCTTCTCGCGCGGTGCGAGCTTTTCGAATGCCGAGAGAGCTGAACAAGCCCCGCAACGTCCGCAGCCGGCCTTTATGTCTTCTGCGCGCATCCCATTCTCGCGGATCATCCGGGCGAGCGGCGGCAGGACGCTGTGCATGAACTCGGGCGTCGGAGACGGGTGGCTTTCGAGCGGTGTGCCCGAGACGGGCACGAAGGGCACAACAAAGGGATAGACGCCCATCGCCGTCAGACGCTCGGACATCTCGAGGATAGCCTCTGCAGTGTCGCCCAGACCCGCAAGGATATAGGTCGACACCTGCCCCCAACCGAAAATCTCGACGGCGGCGGCAAAACTGTCATAATACTTTGAAAGCGGCACTTGCGCCTTGCCCGGCATGATCTCGGCCCGAAGCTCTGGCGTGACGACTTCCAGATGCATTCCGAGGCTGTCGATGCCTGCATCCTTCATCCGGCGCAGCCATGCATCGTCATCGGGCGGCTCGCACTGGCCTTGCAGCGGCAGGTCGACGGCGGCGCGGATCGCCTCGGCGCTGTCGGCCAGCACCCGGGCGCCGCGATCCTTGCCGGCGGGCGTGCCGGTGGTCATCACCATGTGCTTGACCCCGTCCAGCCGGACGGCAGCGCTGGCCACCTCGGCCAGTTGTGCCGGCGTCTTGTGGGCGATGGTGCGCCCGGCGGCGAGGCTTTGACCGATGGCGCAGAACTTGCAGGTCTTCTTGCGGCTTTCGTAGCGGATGCAGGTCTGCAGCACCGTGGTCGCCAGAACGTCCTTGGAGTGCAACTGCGCGATGTGGCCGTAGGGAATGCCATCCGCCGTTTCCAGATCCAGGAAACTGGCGCGCTTGGGAAAGCTGACTTCGGCAAAGAACACTCCGTCCTTGGTAACCCGCGCATGTCCGTCTGCGTCCGGAGCCTCGACAAGATACGGGCTGTCGAAAGCAGAGTGCGTGTGGACCGGGATCATGACGGTCATACCATCAATGGTGACCGCCTTGTGATCGGTCGGCCCCGCCCCGCCGCGCCGACTGTCGGCGCCGGCACGTGGGTCGACCATGCGCATGCCCCGGGTCTGGAGATCGGTGATAACGGAACCTGTCTGTGTCATAGCGTCAGTCCTCCAGGGGAATGGGCTCGAATGGCGTTTCCGGGGCCACCAGGTGGCGCGTGGCGACCGGTGACGGATCGTGGCGCAACGACAAGAGCTCGGGCCTCGCGTAATGCCCGACGCTGTCCATCATGCGCTTGCGCTTGGTCACAAGCCCCATGTCGAGATCGGCGTACAGAATGCCTTCGCCGTCGGTCAGAGGCGGCACGGCATGGCGCCCCTCTGGTGTGATAATGCAGGTCATGCAGCCGCCGCGCAGGCCTTTTTGCAGGGCTTTATCCGGCGTGACGGACGCAATCTGATCCTCTGTCAGCCAGCCGGTGGCGTTGACCACGAAGCAGCCTGACTCAAGCGCGTGATGCCGCATCGTGACTTCGATCTGATCGGCAAAGACCTCACCGACAAGGCTGCCGGGGAATTGCGCGACATGGATCTCTTCGTGCTGCGTCATCAGCGCGTAGCGGGCCAGCGGGTTGTAATGCTCCCAACAGGCAAGCGCGCCGATCCGGCCCGCGCGCGTCTCGACCACTTGCAGGCCAGAGCCATCTCCCTGGCCCCATACCATGCGCTCGTGATAGGTGGGCGTGATCTTACGCCGCTTGAGAAGCAAGGTTCCGTTGGCGTCGAAGACCAGCTGCGCATTGTACAGCGAGCCGTGATCGCGCTCGTTGACACCTAAAACGACCACGATGCCATGATGCGCGCAGCGTTCCGCCACGCGCCGGGTCTCGTCCGAGGGGACGGTCACGGCCTGCTCATAAAGATGCAGATGCGGCTTTCCCTGCTGCACTGGCGGCAGAACGAACGAGAAATAAGGGTAGAACGGCACGAAGGTTTCGGGGAAGACCACCAGGTCAGCGCCATGTCCGGCGGCCTCGTCGATTGCATCCAGCACACGCGCGAGGGTCTTCTCTCGGCTTGTCAGATCGGGGGCAATCTGAACGGCGGCGGCTTTTATGTGACGAGGCATGAGCGCTCCGGTAAACGGTATTGCGCCGGGGCCGGATCCGGCCCCGGCCGTGACTGCTCAGACCGTCCAGGTATCGACGATCACGGCATTGTCGCGAACATGGATCAGCTTGAGGTCCAGGACGTCCTGCGGCGCGATGGGGATAATGCCCTCAAGCAGCGACGGCTCGCCATGTCCGTACAGAGCCTGCAGAGCGAAGCGGCAGGCATACACCTTGCCACCCTCGCTCATGAACTTCTTGAGGTTGTCCGCAAAGTTCTGGTGGCCCGGGAAGGCCGCATCGCCAAGCGTGGGAAAGCCGCGCTGGATTCCAAGGGTCACGCCCGGCCCGTAAAGCAGGATCGACGTCTCGAACCCCTTACGATTGAGCCGGATGGCGTTGAGGATGTTAACCAGGCCGATGGAGCCTTCGAAGGCAACAGTGTGGAATGTGACGAGCGCCTTCTGTCCTTCTTCTGCCTTAACGTCTTCGAAAACCTTGTCTTCATAGTCGACGAAGAAATCTCCGTCCTTGTGTTTTTCCATTGTGACTGCGGGCATGCGGATCCTCCGGTTGGCCAATTGCCGAGCTTGTTGAGTGGTCCAACCGTGAATGGACCGTTAATATGCAATCAATCACCAGTTCAATTATGCATACAATAAAGATGTCAGCAGCGAATTCGCCCGCCGGCTTGAGGTGCTTTTCAGGCCCTATGCTGGAATAATGTGCGGTCAACGTACATCTCGCGGAAGATCTCTGAGGCAGATCCATACAAAGTGCTTCAATCTTTCGCGAATCGATTGTATGGGGAATGTATGCATTCGTGGACTCCAATACTTCGGCCCGAAGGCGGGGCGCGTTACTTGCAGCTTGCGGATGCCATCGCCCAGGGCGTGCGCGACGGCACGCTTGGCCTTGGTGATCGCCTTCCGCCGCAGCGGCAACTTGCGAATCGCCTGGGGATCGACTTCACAACGGTATCGCGCGGCTATGCGGAGGCGCGCCGTCGCGGACTGATCAGCAGCCACGTGGGACGCGGCACCTTCATCGCTCGGTCCACGGCGGAGCCCGAGCAACCGGAGCTGAGGCGCAAGTCAGACGTAGATTTGACGATGAACCTGCCGCCCGAACCTCAGGACGCCGACTTGATTGAGCGGATGCAAGATGGTCTTCAGACGGTCTCGGCAAACCTTGTCGACCTGCTGCGTTATCAGTCCGCGACAGGGGGGCAGATCGACAAGGACGCCGCATCGACCTGGTTGTCACTGCGCGGGCTGGTGCCGTCGTTGGACCGGATCGCAGTCACGCCAGGAGCGCATCCGACGATGCTGGCAATCCTGATGAGCCTCGCGCGTCCCGGTGACGCGGTCTTGTGTGAGGATGTCACGTATCCGGGCCTGCGCAGCATTGCCGGACGACTGGGCTTGCGCCTTATCGGCCTTCCAGGCGATGCAGAAGGTATCGATCCGGACGCGCTAGATGCCGCGATCAAGGCGCAGGCTCCGAAGGCGCTCTACCTCAATCCGACCTTGCAGAACCCGACCACGCGGACGATCTCGCTGGCTCGGCGAGAACGGATTGCCGAGGTCATTTCATCTCGAAATTTGCCGCTGATCGAGGACGACGCCTACGGCTTCATCCCGCCGAATCCGCCGGCTCCCCTGGCAAGTTTCGCACCGGACCACGTCTGGCATATCGGCGGTCTGGCGAAGTGCATCGGGGCCGGGCTGCGATTGGCCTACACGGTTGCGCCCAACAGTCACCTGGCGCGCGAGCTTGCTCATAATCTCAAGCTCATATCGGTGATGCCCTCTCCGTTGATGATGGCGCTGGCGACGCGGTGGATCGCTGACGGCACCGCCGATCGGATCCGACGTTTCATCCGGGAAGAAACAGTGGCGCGACAGGCGATCGCGGCGCAGCTACTGCCCGCGGCAACGTATGAATCTCACCCACACGCGTTCAACATCTGGCTGCGCCTGCCCGAGGGCCTCGGCCGGGCGGACATCATTGGACGTATGTCAGGGACTGGCCTTGGACTCATGCCATCGGATGCCTTTACCGTGTCAGGCGAGCCATCAGAGAGCCTTCGCGTATGCCTCGGTGGCCAAATATCACGTACAGAGTTGAGAGACACCTTGGGCCTGCTTGCATATTTGATATCGAGCCGGTTCTGAAATGCTTTGCTCTCCAAGCACCCTCCTTCCAGTTGCGCCGCATCTCGGTTAGCCTTCGTTGAGCGTTTGCAGTGAATGTTGGCCACGCGCTGCATGGCAGCGAGACGAAAGCGTCGGCGGCGGTTCTGGGCCGTCGTTGACTGCGGCGAGACGACCGCACGGGGGGTCAGGAATTGATATCTGCTGCGCGGGGGCGTCGGTGGCGGCGATGCGCAGGAGGACCGGAATATGCGCGTCCACTGCGCGGCGCCGTCGGCATGACGACCCGTCGGCTACCAGCACCACCGGCGAAACAAACTCCGCTGCCGAGCGTTCCTTGAGCATGGAACTGAATTGCGAACGTCACGGTGCAGGATCACCCTTGCTGCTGGTTCACGGGCTGGGTGGAAGCGTCCGGTCCTGGGACAGCATCCTGCCGATTCTTGCTGGCGGACGCGAGGTCATATTGGTCGATCTGCCTGGGCACGGGGGGTCTCCGGCGCTTCCGGGGCGCCAGACGATCGCCGCCCATGCGGACGCGCTCGAGCACTTCATCGACCGGAACGGGCTCGCCGGCGTCGATACCGTCGGCAGTTCTGTCGGCGCGCGGCTGGTGCTGGAACTGGCACGGCGCGGCATCGGCGGCCACACGGTCGCTTATGATCCGGGCGGTTTCTGGCGCGGCTGGGAGACGGCGTGGTTCCGCTCCACGCTTGCCGCCTCGGTCCGGCTGGTGCGCCTCCTGCGGCGGCGCATTCCGGCGCTCTCGCACAGCCGCGCCGCGCGGGCCGTTCTGCTCGCGCAACTGTCGGCGAGGCCCGGCGCCCTCGATCCCCTGCTGGTCCGGAACGAGCTGACGGCCATAGCCGAGACAGACGTGTTCGACGCGATGCTGCGCGAACTGGCGCGTGGTCCGTTGCAGGAGGGGACCGCCACACCTCCGGGCCGCGTGACGATTGGCTGGGGCCGTCAGGACCGTCTCCTACTGCCACGTCAGGCGGAACGCGCACAAGCGGCGTTCCCCACCGCGCGGTTGCACTGGTTCGAGCGGTGTGGCCACTTCCCGCAATGGGACCGCCCGAAGGAGGCCGCAGAGGTCATCTTGAAAACGATGGCGAGATCAGGCGCGGATAACGGACGTGACCTCTCACGCGCGGTCCAGCTCCGCGAGAAAGTGCATGATGAGACGGAGATAACTCGAGCGGATGTTTCCTTTGTCCGCTCCACCGACCTTCACCTTCGAAAATGATGCGCGAGGGATGAATGGCCGATATCGTGAAGCTGCATCGCAGCGTTCGACCATCAAGCCAGTGGCAGGTCTGGGCCGGTAGTATCGAACCCCCGCATGCTCCAACCACGAAATTCGTGATCGCCGCCGTGGGTAGTTTGGGCTCGAAGCAGCCATTCATCGCGGACAAGATCGTCGTCCACCGAACCCCCTACCCCTTCCGGAACCGCCCCAGGATCTCGTCCGTATCCTCGCCGCAATAGGGCGGCGCGCGGTCGTAGCGTACGGGCGTGGCGCTGAATTTCAGCGGGTTGCCCAGCAGCCGGACCGCGCCCTTGGCTGTGCCGGGCTTTGTCATCTCGATCACCATCTCGCGGGCTTTCGCCTGCTCAGATGTCAGCGCCTGCCCTACCGTCTGCACCGCCGAGGCCGTGACCGACCGCGCTTCCAGCCCCGCCACCACGTCCTCGACCCGCCGCAACCGCATGGCCGGGATGAGGACGTCCATCAGGCTCTCGCGGTGTTCGGTGCGCGCGCGGTTGGTGGCATAGCGCGGGTCGTCCGGCAGCTGCGGCAGGTCCAGGAAGTCGCAGAACCGCACGAACTGGCGGTCGTTGCCCACGGCGACCACCACGTGCCCGTCCGCCGCCTCGAACACCTGGTAGGGCACGATGGCGGGGTGTGCGTTGCCGTGGCGCTTGGGCTCGGTCTCGGTCTCAAGGTAGGTGGTGCCCACGTTGATCAGCCACGCCATCTGCGCGTCCAGCAGGCCGATATCGATGTGCTGCCCCTGCCCCGTCCGGTCCCGGTGGCGCAAGGCGGCGAGAATGCCCGAGCTGGCGTAGAGCCCGCAGATCACGTCGGCCACGGCGACGCCCACCTTCATGGGTTCGCCCTCGGGTTCGCCGGTCAGGGACATGATGCCACCATAGGCCTGCGCCATCAGGTCGTATCCGGGGCGCGCGGCGTTCGGCCCCGTCTGCCCGTAGCCCGAGATCGAGCAGTAGACGAGCCGCGGGTTCAGCGTCAGCATCGCGTCGGCGTCCAGCCCGTATTTCGCCAGGTTCCCCGGCTTGAAGTTCTCGACCAGGATGTCCGCCTCGGCCACCATGGCGCGGATCGCGCGCTGGCCCTCTTCCGACGCCAGGTCCACCGCGACCGAGTACTTGTTGCGGTTGGCCGACAGGAAATAGCCCGACAGGTCGGTCTCGCGGCCCGCGGGGTCCTTCACCGATACCGGCCCCCAGTGGCGGGTGTCGTCGCCCCCGGTCGCCGGGTTCTCGATCTTCCACACCTCGGCGCCCATGTCGCCCAGAAGCTGCGTGCAGGTGGGCCCGGCCAGCACCCGGCTGAGATCCAGAACCTTCACCCCGTCCAGCGCACCCGCCATGTCGTAAATCCTCCCTTGGATCGCGCCTTGGCTACAGCGTCGCGCCGCCCGGCGCCAGCCGCGGCACGTCCCCGCGCCCCGCGTTTCGCCGGCGATGGATGCTGCCAGCCCGCGCGTGCAGGCTCCTGCCCCACCGGTCCCTGTATTGTCCGAGCGAGACGCAAGCGGCAGCAGGCGGCGCATCGACAAATCGCGGCGTCGGTGGTCCAGCACCACGGGATCGTCCGTCGAGCGCTCCCTGCCGGCAGCACGGCATCGCGCACCGACAAGTTCCGCCCCGGCGCCGAAATCCCGACTTTCGCCTTGTCACGCCTCCGGCCCGTCTCTAAACGGGTCGACGGAGACGTGGCCGAGTGGTCGAAGGCGCTCCCCTGCTAAGGGAGTAGGCGGGAAACCGTCTCGAGGGTTCGAATCCCTTCGTCTCCGCCATCGCACAATATCGCCCGATAACAATTAGCCGCCTTGAGTGGCTCTTTCCCCTTGTTTTTATGGCGCATCGCAAAGTTTGCGTTTGTGTTGGCTTTCTTTCGATTGACTTGGTATCGTCTCCTTGGGTGGTATAAAATGTGGTATTCTCGGTGGCTCTGTCCGGAAAGCTTACCAAGAAGCTAGTCGAGAATCTCGGCGCTGGGCGTCACGGGGATGGAGGCGGGCTTTACCTCGTCGTGGATCCTTCCGGCGCCAGGCGCTGGATTGTGCGGGTCGTCATCAAAGGACAGAGAAACCGCAAGGGCGCTCCTCTTCGCACAGACTTCGGCCTCGGCGGTGCTAACATTGTGACGCTCAATCAAGCGCGCGAGCGGGCCCTCGAGTATCGGCGTATGGCGAGACAAGGTCTGAACCCGCGTTACAATGCCGCGCGCGAGGCGCCGACCTTTGAGGAACTCGCGCAACAAGTGCATATTGAGCGGCTTCCGACGTGGAAGAACGCTAAGCACGGGGCGCAATGGATCAACACGCTGCGTGACTATGCTTTTCCGAAGATCGGACGACTGCCAGTGGACGCCGTTGGCCAACCGGAAGTGCTAATGTGTCTGTCGCCAATCTGGACTGAAAAGCATGAAACGGCGCGGAGGCTCTCGCAGAGGATCAAGATCGTGCTGGACGTGGCCAAGTCGAAGGGCTTTCGCAGTGGCGAGAACCCCGTCACGACGATCAGCGAGGCGGGTGTATTGCCAAAGGTCAAGGCCAAACCCAAGCATCACGAAGCCATGCGCTGGCAGGATGTACCAGCACTCTACGCCGATCTCGCCGGACGAAGCGCTATTTCCGCGAAGGCGCTGATGTTCACCTGCCTCACCGGGGCCCGAACGGGCGAGGTTCTGGGCATGACATGGGATGAGGTCGACGCTGAGCGCCGAATCTGGACTTGCCCAGCCGTGCGAATGAAATCCGGGGAAAGCCATCGTGTGCCTTTGACGGACGAGATGCTGGCTGTCGTCGAGCCTCTACGTGCTATGGGCTCGAAGTACGTGTTCGAGGGGCAGAAGCGGCACAAGCCACTTTCGAACATGTCCATGCTCATGCTGCTTCGGCGGATGCAGATCGAGGGAGTCACTGTCCATGGCTTCCGCTCTACCTTCAGGGTCTGGGCAGCAGAGATCGCGCGGGCGCCGCGCGAAGTGGCTGAAATGAGCCTCGCGCACAAAGTGGGTTCTGAAGTGGAGCGTGCTTATTCCCGCTCTGATTTGTTGGATCGGCGACGCGAATTGATGATAGCGTGGTCGCGGTTCGCAAGTGGGAACCAACCCATTTCTGCCCTCGACTAGGAGGTCTGAATACGATGTTTTCACGCGAGGGGTATGTACCCATCTCCAAGCTCTGGCGAGATTTTGAGCAGACGATGGGCGCGTGGTGTCTGAAAAGTGCGCAGTCGATCTATCGCTCGAAGACTTTCCAGCCTAGGGAAGCGTTCGGAACCTCCCTGGATCTCTGCGAGGATATTTTTCTACACCTGCTGGATGACTACGGTCTATCTCTTGTGCCTGCTTCCGGGGACGTCATAAACGTCTCCCCAACTTTACCGAAGTCCGCAGCGCGCTTCTTAGAAAAGATGTCGGTCTTGGAAAGCTCGATCGTCGCAGATTGCCCTGACCAAGCTGGTGCAAAAAGCGAATGGCTCACAAGTATGGGGTCAAATCAGTTCCGTCGGGCTTTTAACGGGACATTCTCGCCAGAAGACACGTCGCCGCGGAGCAATCTGGATTGGGATGAGAGACTCGGAGCGGCAGCCTTCCACACGTTGCCGATTCTGTTTGAGCGGTCATCTTTCGTGGTTGCCCGGCAACTTCCGCCCTGGGCGAACGACCTGATCGAAGACGCTTACGTGCGCCATGTTTGGGGAAATGTCGCCGGATACTCGATCTGCCTCACTGCCAAGGAGGGCACTCGCTTTTGCAGGGCGATGTCTCCCAAAGTGGCCCTGCCGGTTCTTGGTGCTTTGGTTCCAAGCTTCGACGTACAAATCGGCGTCGGCCCTGAGGCGGGGCGCCCCCGAATTCTTGAAGATGTGAGAGATGCCCTACGCACACTCGATCTCTTGGACAGTGATCTGCGGTGGAAACAGAAGCAGGCAGCGGTTGAGGCGGTCCTCGGAAGAGCTGTGAGCGAAACAACGCTGAGACGGGCTGCGCAGCACGCGAAAGGGGATCGCAGCGTTTCTTAGAGATTATGCAGCTTGATAGGCGTCAAGACGGACTTGGTCGAGGGTATTCCATGTGCGACACGTCATGGATTCTATCAAAATCCCTGCCAAAAACCCTTTCAAAAATCTTTAGGGGTTTTGACCGTTCTGCCGGTCTGGCGGCGCAGTCAGTTTCCATCCAATTGAAAGCCATCTCAAACCGACAAAAGGGATCGGAAGATGGCATCACTTTTCGAACAGGATCGAACCTACGTGTTGGGCGATCCCGAACTCGAGATCCTAGGTGATCGCGAGAAACTTGCGCAGTGGCGCCACAAGGGGCTCGGCCCAGCCTACTACAAGTTGGGCCGAAAGGTCGTCTATCGCGGCGCGGACCTGAATGCTTGGGCGGAGCTGAACCGTTTCGAGCCGTGCGCTGACGTGTTCAGCCCGCCGCTTGGCAAGCTCAGCGATGAGTTCAAGCGTGACGCGGTCGCGCAGATCAAAGAGCGAGGCTAACCGGTTAGGGAAGTGTCGGAGCGTCTGGGGGGCAGCGCGTATTCGCTTTACGCATGGAAGAAGAAGGTCGCTTAAGCGCAAGCACGCCCGGAACGGAATGCTGATGCCCGCCGACTTCGAGCGGCAGCACAAACTGAGACACGAAGGCGTCTAGGAAACTCGGGGCTATGGACAAGCTCGTACCGCAGGTTTTCCGCTGCATTCAGAGCGCGTCGGAGACGTCCCTCGGTCTCGCGCTGGATGAGGAGCTGGGCGTTGAGAGCCCTGACTTGCTCAGTGAACATCGGAAACTGATCGCGGATCAGGTCGGTCTCCATGAGGAGGACACAGGGTTCTTCGACACCCTCCATTTGTAGACCCCGCACACGAAACTCCAGGCGCTCCTGTCCACGCCATAGGGTGAGCGGTGTCCATGTGGAGGATCCAGCGCGGGATCGGAGTGCTTCTGTCAGGCCGCCGCCATGCGGAGACCAATCGTTCAGGCTTGGCAGCTCCGTGCCGTGTCGTGGTTGCGACAGGAGTGCCTGCGCCCGGGTGTTGCAGGCGACGACGTTGCCTCGAAGATCTGATGTGAGGACGGCGGTTGGCAGATCCTGGAGCATCTGCCGGGCGAGCTCTGAGCTCGACATGTGTGCTGCTTGGTTCAATTTGTGTCCACAAGTTCCGGGTCGTAGGCCCGGAAGTATTCTCGTTCGGTGGCCTTGGTGTCTGGCGTTTTCTCAAGCCGGACGACGACGCGGCATCCGGGATCCCCGCGCGCGATCGTTTCTTCGAGCTCCACGCGGGCGTAACCAAGATTGTCTGCGCTGATCCGTCCGAACACGTTCGAGGTCATCATGCACAGGGAGGGACGATCCATGACTGCGGCTCCGAAGGGGCAGCGCCTGTTTCCGAAAACGAGCTCCTCCTGCGTGGCTGAGATGAGGTAGAAGTCGCCTCCGATGCGCCTCTTCAGATCGACGCAAACCTCGGCGACCTGCGTCGCCGTCAGACGATCCGTCTCAAGCGCGTCCTTGTAGCTCCGGTCGATCCAATGCCCGACATTGCTGCCGACCGCGCTGATGTAGCCCTCCGCCAGATCCAGACCGACGACACTTTCGAGCGTGCCCGACAGGTCCCGGACCAGCTGACGCAGGAAAAGATCTCGATCGAGGTCCAGATCAGCCTCTTCAGCTTTTTGCGTCATCATCTTCCTTTCTCGCCAGGTCATTGAGTCCGGCTCCAACCTGAGCAGGCGCATCAGGTGGGCTTAAGGCGTCTCTCCCAACACCACTCTAAAGGGAAAGTGACATGGCTGACAGATGCCGATGCCGTCGCCGCGTCGCTAACGAAAATCAGCCTCGGTAAACCCGGCGCGGTTCAAAAGGCCCCAACGCTTGTAATGGAAAAATGAACAGATAGGCTGGAGCCGTCGCTCGACTTGAATCTACATCGGCGTCGCCAAGGTAACGGTCAGAGACCTGCGGACGGGCCCTTTTGAGTTATCCCGGGCCGCCTCGCGCCCCGGCACGCGTGATGGTTGCGAAATAGGCTTTCGAGACGGGTGGGTTGGTCGACCGCGGCGGGCCGCTGCCGTCTCCTCGCTGTTGAGGGCATCGCGCATGTCATCCAGATCTGGGCTGTGCATTAACCCAAGGCCGCTATGGCGGAAAAGAAACTTAAAATACATCTCAGGCCTCAAGCGGACTTCGCCGGGCGACGGAGCCTGTCAAGGCTGCGCAGAAGGCCGTCGTAGCGGGCGATTTGATCCTTCACCCCGAGCTTCTGCCGTTTCAGCCTCTGGAGCAGGATGCTGGAGGGGGCTGGGCGCTTCAGTTCGTCCGTGATCCGCTGCGCCAGGTGTTGATGGCGCTGGCGCAGAGTGTCGATCCGGGCCTTGATCGAGGGAATCTTGCCGGCGTGCATCGTGGTCATGGGGTCCTCCTTATCTGTTGGTTCTATAGCGATCCGATTGGTCGCCTCTTACAGCTGGGTGGGAATTTGATCGGTAAAAGGACGAAAAATATTAAACTATGATCGGAAATTCCTATCTATGGTGGGTCCTTTCCGCGGAGGCCGATCATGTCCACCGACCTGACCCTGAAGCAGTTGAGCTACTTCGTGGCCCTTGCCGAAGCGCGGCATTACCGCAGAGCCGCCGAACGTGTTGGCATCAGTCAGCCATCGCTGAGCCAACAAATCGTCGCGCTGGAAGAGGCGTTGGGGCTTGAGCTGGTCGAGCGCGGACAGCGCGGCGCGGTTCTGACGCCACACGGCCGGGAAGTGCTGGACCAGACCCGCCGTGTTCTGGACGAGATCGAGGCCCTGCGGGCGCTGGCACAGGATGCGCGCGAGGGGTTCAGCGGAACGATCCGCTTGGGCTCGACGCCCACCTTGGGGCCTTACCTGCTGCCTTACCTCATGCGCCTTCTGCACATGGCACATCCGTCACTGAAGGTCGTGGTGCGCGACGCCCCACCGCGGCAATTGCAGGACGAGCTGCTTGGCGGGCAGCACGATCTGATCCTGACACAGTTGCCTGTACATTCGGGAGATGCGGAGGTCATGCGCCTCTTCCGCGAACCTTTGAAGCTGGTGATGGCGCAGGACCACCCACTGGCCCGGAGGGCCGTTGTACGGGATGCCGACTTGGTGGGCCAAGACGTTCTGTGCCTGTCGGACGCCTATCGTTTGCACGCCCAGGTCGCCGCACTCTGCCAGGAGATCGGTGCCGGCCTACGCCGCGACTATGAAGGCACCAGCCTGGATGCACTGCGGCAGATGACGGCGCTGAACATGGGGGTGAGCTTTCTGCCTGCTCTTTATGTTAGTTCCGAGGTCTCAAAGGAGGCTGGAGACGTTGCAGTGCACAAGTTCCGAAACGATCGCGTCACCAGATCGGTTGGATTGGCATGGCGCCGCCGGTCGGGTCATCGCGACTTGATCCGCTTGATAGCGAGCTTGATAACGGAGGTCGTAAGGGAGCGGTTCGTCGGCGTCGTCGTGCCCGACTAGGACGCGTAGGTCCGCGAGAGGCAGCCGCGATCAGGTCAGTAGACGACCCCTGCGACTGTACCAGAACATCAGGCATAAATTGGTTCGTTTTACTCGTCTGGTCCCGTGCTGAAGCTGGATTTCGCTGGGCCCGTGGCGGCGTTTCTTTGGTGACCATGCGTCACACCAAAGCCGGGTTGATTTCAGGTGCGGAAGTGGTCATCTCAGTTTCAGTAATTACTGAAAATTCGGAAATGATTGTTGCTAAGATGAAGATGACGCCCCTGCACCAGGAGTTCGTGCTGCATTTCGGCGAGATGGGAAGCCGCTGGGGGATCAACCGCACGGTCGGCCAGATCTATGCCCTGCTCTTCCTGTCCTCGGCGCCACTGAACGCCGACCAGATCACCGAGGCACTGGGCATCAGCCGGTCCAACACCTCGATGGGGCTGAAAGAATTGCAGTCCTGGGGACTCGTCCTGCGCAAGCACCTTCCCGGCGACCGGAAGGAGCATTTCACGACCCCCGACGACCTGTGGCTCATCGTCCGCACCCTGATCGAGGAGCGCAAGAAGCGCGAGATCGACCCGACGCTGTCGAAGCTCCGCGAGCTCGAGATGCAGGGCCCCGGCGGGGATGACTACGCCGAGGCCCGCATCGCCGAGCTGCGCGAAATGATCGAGATGATGACCGAATTCTACGACGACATGGCCCGGCTCGAAACCGAGAAGCTGGTCCGCCTCATGACTTACGGCAGCCGTCTCGCGGGCCTGATCGACAAGGTCGGCGGCTACCTGCCGTCGACCAAAAGCTAACCCAGACACACGACACCACCATGGAAACGCTCGACACCCTCATTCTCAGCCGCATCCAGTTCGCGGCCAATATCTCGTTCCACATCCTGTTCCCGACCATCACCATCGCGCTCGGGTGGGTCCTGCTGTTCTTCCGCCTGCGTTTCGCCTGGACGGGCGACGAGAAATGGATGGCCTCCTATCGCTTCTGGGTGAAGATCTTCGCCCTCAGCTTCGCCATGGGCGTGGTCTCGGGCATCACCATGTCCTTCCAGTTCGGCACCAACTGGCCCGGCTTCATGGAAACCGTCGGCAACATCGCGGGCCCGCTGCTGGCCTACGAGGTGCTGACCGCCTTCTTCCTCGAGGCGGCCTTCGTCGGCATCATGCTGTTCGGCTTCTCGCGCGTGCCCAGCTGGCTGCACATCACCGCGACCGCGCTGGTAGCCTTCGGCACCACGCTTTCGACCTTCTGGATCATCGTGCTGAACAGCTGGATGCACACGCCCCAGGGGTTCGAGATGGTCGACGGCGTCGCCCATGCGACCAACTGGTTGGAGATCATCTTCAACCCCTCCATGCCCTACCGTTTCGCCCACATGATGCTGGCGTCGTTCCTGACCGTCGGCTTCCTCGTGGCAGGCGTGTCGGCCTTCCGCTGGCTCCTGGGCGACCGCTCGCGCGAGGTTCGGGCGATGCTGAAGACCGGCGTGATGGTCGGCGCGCTGCTGATCCCGGTGCAGATCTTCATGGGCGACCTGCACGGTCTCAACACGAAGGAATACCAGCCTGCCAAGGTCGCCGCGATGGAGGGTCTGTGGGAGACGCAGGAGGGCGCGCCGCTGGTGCTGTTCGGCCTGCCGGACGAAGAGGCGCGGCTGAACCGCTACTCGATCGAGGTTCCGGGCCTGGCCTCCTTCATCCTGACGCACGACTGGGACGGCAAGCTGACCGGCCTGAACGACTTCGTGGCCGAGGACGGCACACCGCAACACCCGCCGGTCGCGCCGGTCTTCTGGTCCTTCCGCGTGATGGTGGGCACGGGCCTGGCGATGCTCGCGCTCAGCTGGACGGCCGCGTTCTTCATGTGGCGCCGCCGCGACCGGCACGAGGGTCGGATCCGTGGTCACTGGCTGGCGGTCGAGGGGCTGCCGAAATCCCTGCTCTGGGCGCTGGTGCCCATGGCGTTCTCGGGCTGGGTGGCCACGCTCGCCGGCTGGTACACGACCGAGATCGGCCGCCAGCCGTGGCTCGTGCAGGACGTGATGACCACTGACATGGCGGTGGCCGACGTCCCCGCGCCGATGGTTCTGGGCACGCTGCTCACTTACCTCGCGATCTACGCGGCCCTGTTGATCGCCTATGTCGGCGTGATCGCCTACCTCGCGCGCAAGGCCGCGCGTGGGGACGACGGCCGCGCCATCGAGATGGACCATTCCGGCAAGGCGCATGTCGCCGCCGTGACCCCCGCGGAGTGAACCGATGCTGCCTGACTTCTCCAATCCCGCCGACTGGCTGCCCTGGGCCTTCGCCTCGCTCATGGGCCTGTCGATCCTGGTCTACGTCGTGCTCGACGGCTTCGACCTGGGCGTGGGCATCCTGTTCCCGCTGGCCGACCGGGGCGAACAGGACCGCATGATCGGCTCGATCGGGCCGTTCTGGGACGCGAACGAGACCTGGCTGGTCCTGGCCGTGGGCCTGTTGCTGGTCGCATTTCCGACGGCCCACGGGATGATCCTGTCCACGCTCTACCTGCCCGTTTTCGTGATGCTGGTGGGGCTGATCCTGCGGGGCGTGGCGTTCGAGTTTCGCGCCAAGGCGCGCGCGCAGCACAAGGCGCTGTGGAACCGCCTGTTCTTCGCAGGCTCGCTGGTCACGGCCCTGGCACAGGGCTTCATGCTGGGGCTTTACATCATGGGGCTGGAAAAGACGGCCGAGACCTATCTCTTCGCCCTGCTGACCTCGGTCGTGCTGGCGGTCGGCTACGGCTTCATCGGCGCGACCTGGCTGATCCACAAGACGGAAGGCGCCTTGCAGGGCAAGGCGCTTGGCTGGGCCCGGCGCAGCTTGTGGGGGATCGTGGCCGGCGTGGGCGCGGTATCGCTGGCCACGCCGCTGGTGAGCGACCGGATCTTCGGCAAATGGTTCGCCTTCCCCGAGATCCTGTGGCTGGCGCCCCTGCCCGTTCTGTCGGCCGCGTTGATCGCCGGGCTGTGGGTGATGCTGCGGCGCATGCCCTTCGCGGGCGACCGGCTGGACTGGTTGCCCTTCGCGACGTCCAGCGCCGTCTTCGCGCTGGCCTACCTGGGGTTGGCCTACAGCTTCTATCCCTACGTCGTGCCAGAGCGACTGACAATCTACGAGGCCGCCGCCGCGCCCGAGAGTCTGATGATTATCCTGGTGGGCGCCTGTTTCGTCGTGCCGACGATCATCGCCTACTCAATCCTTGCCTACGTGATCTTTCGCGGCAAGGCGACCGAGCTGCGATACGACTGAGCCATACCAATCGATTGCTACAACACGGATGAAGCGCCGCGGGGGCTTAAGAGAGCCAGCTGCGTCATAGCCTGGACCGGATCCAGATGGGCCGTGCCAGGCCGTCATCCAGGATGCGGCGTGAAAGAAAATGACTTTCTTGGCGACCCATCGTATTGGTGGCCATTCATCGCGGGGGCCAGCCTTCGTTTCAGTCCTTGCTGACCGATCGCGACAGGCACGTCGATGTTGCATTTGCGGAGCTTCCTACGACCAAGTTGGCGGTTCGGGTTCTAACAGGACCTTCTTTGCTTAAGCGTAACCTCAGTTTTGATATAGTCCTGTGAGCTACCTCTCCCGAAATTCTTTAAGGATTAGAGAGTAGCTCATTGGTTCGCTTCAAGTGTCAAAAACGGTCGTTTTTGGCGCGCCCTTGGGCTCGTCGATCTGTAAGGCGTTGACGCTGCCAATGTCGTTTTTCACAAATAAGTTCAGCAGCCTGTCACAGACGGTTCAGTGAACGGCCGCAGCGTCGAAGCAGCCGTTCGCGCAGATCGCAGCGAACGGCTTGAGGGAGCCCTTTTTGACGAATGCTGCCGAGCGACTGGACGGCCGCTTCGGCGGACCCGCAGCTTAGCGAGGTGTTCTCCGTTCGGGTCTAGACATACTCCGTAATGCGTTTCAACAAGGCGACACCGGCACCTGATAGAACGCCGCAAGAAGACGTAAGCTCTTGACGACGCCCGGTGTCGAGCGGGTGGGGTCCTGTTATGTGACCGTAAACTGCCCCATCATGCCCGCATCCTCGTGTTCGAGGATGTGGCAGTGATACATGAATGGTGTCTCTTCCGAAGCCAGCTTGTCGAACCTCAGCAGGATTCCGGTCGGACCCTGCACACGGACAACATCTTTCCAACCGATCTGCGCCGAGTCGACCGGCCGTCCGTTCTGACTCACGCCTCACGATAATTGTCACACGCCTCAACACCCTTTGCGACCACGTCGAGAAGTGCGTCCACATCGTTCAGAAGGACCGTGATGCGCGGGTTGCTGATACGGTAACGGATGAAGCGCCCTTCGCGGTCGCTGGCGACAAGCCCGCAGTCCAGCAGGCACCTCAGATGGTTGGAGACGTTGGGTTGCGATAGTTCGGTCCGCTCGACGATCTCGTGAACGGCCAATGGCTCGTTGCAAAGTGCACCGAGGATGGCCAGGCGGCTCGGGTCCGCGAAGCCGCGGAACAGCTTCGCCCGTCGCTCGATGGTCGCGCTCTTGCGGTCATCGACGATTTGGGCCATATCACTCCTCGCTGATACGTCGTTCTTCAATTCATTCTAGCAGGAATAGCGCGACCATGGCCAACACCGAAAGTGCCGGACCGACGGCAGATGTTCCGCCCGTCCGTTACCGGGTTTCCGGTATGGACTGCGCGAAGGATGCCGCGCAGATCGAGCGGGCGGCGCAGTCGGCCGGAGTCGCGGCTGACGATGTGAAGGTGTCGGCGGCGACGCACATCATGACACTGAGCGCCCCCGAAGCGCGCCTGCCGGACATCGAAAAGGCCGTTGCGGTGACCGGCTACGGCTTCGACCGGATCGAAGGCGATGGAGACATTCCGCCGAATCCCGCCCATCAGGATCCGGCCTACCGACGCGCGCTCTGGATCGTCGTGATCCTGAACGTGGGTTACGGTGTCGTTGAAATGATCGGCGGGTTCATCGCCGGGTCACAGGCCGTGAAGGCCGATGCGCTCGATTTCATCGGCGACGGCGCGATCACCTTCCTTGGCCTGCTGGCCATCGGCTGGAGCCTCGCCTGGCGGGCACGGTCGGCCTTGATCCAAGGCATCTTCCTCGGCCTGCTCGGCCTTGGCGTCCTCGGCACGACCATCGTGCGAGTCTTCGAACGGACGACGCCGGATGCAGGTCTAATGGGCCTGCTTGGCATGATCGCCCTTGTCGTCAACGTCATCTCCGTTCTGCCGCTGCTGCGGTTCCGCAAGGGCGACGCGAACATGCGGGCCGTCTGGCTATTCTCGCGCAACGACGCCATCGGCAATGCGGCGGTTGTCGTTGCCGCCGGTCTCGTGGCGTGGCTGGGCAGCGCCTGGCCGGACCTCATCGTCGCCTTCGGCATCGCCGGACTGTTCCTGCACTCGTCTTGGGCAATCATCCGCGATGCGCGGGCCGATCTGAAGGCAGCGGCATGAACAGCCGCGTTCTGGGCGGGCTCTGCGCGATCGCGGCGTTCGGCCTCGATCAGGGTACCAAGGCGCTTGCGCTGAACACACCGGCGCTTGAGCGCGGCGTCGAGGTTCTACCCTTTCTCAATCTCGTGCGGGTTCTGAACGATGGAGTCAGCTTCGGTATGCTGGGCGGGATCGTGCCTTGGTGGGGTCTCATCGCGCTTGCTGGCGTGATCGTGGCATGGCTGCTGATCTGGTTGTGGCGCGCGCCGGACAGGCTGACGGCTGCCGCTCTCGGTCTGATCATCGGCGGCGCGCTCGGCAATGTCCTCGACCGGCTGCGTTATCAGGCCGTCCCGGATTTTCTGGATTTCCATTACGGAACATACCACTGGCCGTCCTTCAATCTTGCGGATGTGGCGATTTTCTGCGGTGCGGCCCTGCTGTTCTGGGACAGCTTCCGCTCGGCGCAGAACAAGCCCGAACGTAACCACCGAGAAGAAAACGTTACGGGGAAATAATCGATGTCCAGCATTCCATCCGCAAAGGGCATCGACAGCACGCTTGCCCTGCTGCGCAACCCATATGAGTTCATTCCGGACACATGCCGCGATCTTGAGGGCGACCTGTTCGAGACCCGCATCCTCTTTCAAAAGACGATCTGCATGACTGGTGCCGCAGCTGCGGAGGTCTTCTATTCCGAGGATGGGCTCGTGCGCGCAGGCTCGATGCCGAAGCGTATCCAGAGAACCCTGCTCGGCGAAAAGGGCATCCAGGGGCTCGATGGCGAGGCCCACCGTCATCGGAAGCGGATGTTTATGTCACTCATGGCGTCGGAGCGGATCGAAGCTCTCGAAAACACGACGCGGGACCTGTTGGACCGCTACGCACGGGACTGGCAAGCGGCGGAGAAGGTCGTTCTCTACGACGAAGTGCGCGAAATCCTCACCAGAGCTGCCTGCGCCTGGTCGGGCGTGCCGCTTCCCGAAGCGGAGGTCGAGACGCGGACGGCGCAGATGACGGCGCTCTTCCAAGACGCCGGGGCGGTCGGCTGGAAGCACTGGGGTGCGCGTCTGGCGCGGCATCGCGCAGAGCGTTGGACAGCCGGGATTATTGAACGGCTGCGCGACGGAAGCCTTCAGACAGGACAGGAAAGCGCCGCCCATGTCGTCGCGACGTGGCGCGATCTGAATGGGGAGCTGCTGACCTCCAAGGTTGCCGCCGTGGAGCTTCTGAACGTAGTACGCCCGATCGTCGCCGTCTCTGCGTTCATCGCCCAGGCGGCGCATGCCCTGCATCGGCATCCCGAGTGGCGGCAAAAGCTGAAGGACGACGAGGGACAGCTCGAACCTTTCGTGCAAGAGGTCCGCCGTCTGTATCCGTTCTTTCCCGCGGTCGCGGCACGGGTGAAGAGTGATTTCGAGTGGCGCGGATATCGCTTTTCCAAAGGGTACAGGGTTCTGCTCGACCTCTACGGCACAAATACCGACGCTCGCTCGTGGGACGCGCCGCAAGAGTTCCGGCCCGAGCGGTTTCACGATCGGGAGGTCACCCCCTACGACTTCATTCCGCAGGGCGGTGGTGATCAACACAGGAACCACCGTTGTCCGGGCGAGTGGATCGCGATCAGCCAGATGAAGGCGTTTTGCAGTTTCTTCGTGAACGCCATCGACTACGAAGTGCCAGATCAGGATCTGGATCTGGAAACCGAAGAACTGCCGCCCATGCCTAAATCCCGGTTCATCATGCGCAACGTCAGGCGTCGGCAGTAGCGTCGGCCTCCTCCGGCTCGACCGACCGCGCATCCTTGGTGGCCTCAAACGCTTCCCACGCAACGTAGGGCACGATCAGAAGCGCCGCGACCGGGTCGGCCCACCACCAGCCCATCCATTGCGTCAGACCGATCCCGGCCAACACCACGATTGTCTGATACTGGCAGATCATGGTGTCCTTGGCATCGTACTTCAGGGCGGGCGCATCGAGCCGTTTGCCATAGCGATACTTGCCCCAGGCGAGGAACGGGTTGACCACGAGCGAAGCACCCAGAATCGCGATACCCCACCAGTTGAAGCCCGGCGCCTTCTGCGAAATGAAGGCGGAGACCGCCTCGTAGAGGATCGCCGCGACGACGATCCAGAAGGCACAGGCAACCACGTAGAGCGCGACCTTCTTGCGGTGCAGGACCGTGCGCTTGCCGGCACCGTCCTTCTCCCCCTTCAAGCGCCAGATCAGCGTCGCGGCTGAGGTGGCTTCGACCGTGCTGTCGAGACCCCAGCTTACCAGTGCCGCGCTGCCGGTCAGAAGTCCCACGGTGACGGATACGACGACCTCGATGATGTTGTAGACGAGGCTGGCGATCTCGACGCGGATGCCGCGCGTCAGATTGGCCTGCCGGTTATCTTTCTGACTACTCATAATACCTCATAATGCGGAGCCTGCAGCAAAAGTTCGAGGCGGGAATTGATTGCCTTGCCATTAGTGTTGCGCCACGAATCGAAAGCCGATGTTGTTCTTTTTCCAAGCTTCCTTAGTAGAGGCGAGCTTGCCCCTCATACATGAATACGAATGGCCTCGGACCTGTCGCGTAGCCGGTGTAGAGCCGCTCGATCCGAAACCCGCTCTTCTCGACAAGGGCGTTCGTCGGGCGGTCAAGGTGACAGTTCCCGGCGCAACGCTTCCAGGCAGGCGTGAGCCAGCGCTGCCAGCGCCGGACACGGGCTTCCGGCGCCAAACCATGCTCGACGAAGCGGAAGATGCCGTCCGGCTTGAGAACGCGCCGGATCTCGGCGAGCGCCTTCTCCGGCTCCGACACGCTGCAGAGCGCCCAGGTGGCGACGACGCAGTCGACGCTGCGATCCTCCAGCGGCAATGCTTCGGCCACGCCCTCGATCATCTCGGCCGCGGGCATCAGGCCATGGGAGGTTTGCGCGGCCCGAGAGAGGAGTTCGGGCGACGGGTCAACACCGATGATCTGACGCACGGCCTCGGGGTAGAGCGCAAGGTTCAGGCCCGAGCCGATCCCGATCTCCAGCACACGTCCATGCAGCCCGGAGGCGGCGCGGCGCCGGTAGGGAAGAAGTTGATCCTGGCCCATCGCCAGATGCGTCAGCCGAGGGAGGATATGTTTCTCGTACAGTCGCATCTGTTCACCCGATCCGCGCAAGGACAGGGAAGGTGTCCAGCAGCCAGTAGGCCAGTGCGCTCAACCGCCCGGTCATCATCGCCAAACCCATCAGGATCATGACGCCGCCCGCAGCCTGATGCAGGCGGCGACCCCAACGACCGATGCCGCGCAGCCTGCCGGCAATACTGTCGGTGAACCCCGCGACGACCAGAAACGGGATCCCAAGGCCGGCCGAGTAGAAGGCAAGCAATGCGACGCCCTCGCCAATCGTCGCGCTTGTCGCGCTGGCGGTTAGGATGGCGCCGAGGATCGGCCCGATGCACGGTGTCCAGCCGAAACCGAAGGCGAGTCCGAGCACGTAGGAGGCGACCGGTTGCCCGCCCGGCAGGTCGAGATGAAAACGCAGGTCGCGCTCCATGGCCGACAGGCGCGCTGCGCCGATCATGAACAGACCGAACAGGATCACGATCGCGCCGCCGACGAGGTTGAGTTCGTAGCGCCACTGCAGCAGCGCCTGACCGAGCGCGGTGGCAGAGGCCCCAAGCGCGATAAATATCGTGGAGAAGCCAAGGACGAAACAGAAGCTGAGCCAGACGGCCCGCCCCTTCGAAGGCGCTGCACTGCCGGTGACCGTACGTCCGGCAACGTAGGATACGTAGCCGGGCACGAGCGGCAGCACGCAGGGCGACAGAAAGGAAACGGCACCGGCCAGCAATGCCGCCATTAGTCCAAGAGCGGAAAGTTCAATCAAATCCACATCTCCAAACTGATCGGTAGACCGCCACCACGTGTGCGCACGGAGCGGAACGGCTGGCGCGGTCGTCGTGCTTTTCCATGTCCTATTGCTTACGTTCGTCAATAAGAGCGCTTATCTGCGCAACGGCTTCGGGGCTGTTCCATTCGGCCGGGCCTGCGAGGCGCCCGCGCTCGCGCCCAATGCGGTCGATCAGAATCGTTGTCGGCAGGCCCACCACGGCCAAGGCCAGCATCGCGCGCGTATCCTCCGCGATATAGAGATCGAGGTTGCGAATGCCGGTCTCTCGGTAGAAGCGGCGCACAGGTTCGAGACCGGCCCGATCGATCGACAGCGGCAGAACATGAAAATCCGATCCGCCGAGGCGCGCTTGCAGCGCGTCGAGCGTCGGCATCTCCTCGCGACAAGGCGGGCACCAGGTCGCCCAAATGTTCAGAAGCACGACACGTCCCTCGAAGTCCGCCAGCGTCAGATTCCGTCCATCTCCATCCACGAAAGGCGGCGACAGGAGATCACGCGGAGTCCCGTGATTAGGGATCGGTGGTCGGGCGGAGGCAGGGCTTGCCGCAAGCGCCAAGACTCCGGCAAGGACGTCACGTCGCCTCACGGGTCGCTCTCAGCCTGCAACCGGCGCACGACCGGCAGAATGTCCTCCTCAAGCGAGGCCTGATCAAAGGGGCCGACATGCTTGTATGCAATGCGCCCCTCGGCGTCGATTATGTATGTTTCCGGCACTCCATAGACGCCCCAGTCTATCGCAACGCGGCCTGATCGGTCCGCGCCGATGCGGGTGAAGGGATCGCCGAGCTCTTCGAGGAAACCCAGCGCCTCCTCGGCATTGTCCTTGTAGTTGATACCGTAGATCGGAACGGTGCCCGCTTCGGCAAGATCGACGAGAAGCGGGTTCTCCGTGCGGCAGGGGACGCACCACGACGCCCAGACGTTGACGAGAGAAACCTGGTCTAGCAGGTTCGCCGAGGCTAGGCCGTCCTGCCGCCCTTCGATGGGCGGGAGCGCGAATTCCGGGATTGGTCTTCCGATCAGCGTCGAGGGCAACCGGTCGTCGTTGTTCCAGAGGCCCCAGTAGAAGACTACGCCCAGCAACCCAAACAGAAGAATAGGCAAAATCATGAGCGGCCGTCCGCTCCGGCGCCGCTGTTCTTGGTTATCCTTCGAACTCATAGCCTGCCATCAATGCTTGGAAGGAATAAGGTATCAGCAACCGCTGATATGAAGCAAACCGTCGCCGATCACAATGCCGAACGATGGGGGAGGCTTGGCCGCGGCTTCGCAGACCCGAGCCATACTTACTGTCTAGATTCTTAAGAAATCAGCGAAAGGTCGGTATCTGAAGAGGCCGTTGAATTCAGACCTCTGAACGGCCCCTTCGTCCCGCATAGCAGCCAGCGGACCTAATCCGGGTCTGCGTCCGCTTTGGCACTTCCTGTATCCAGCGCTCTATATACGGTCATGCGCGAAACCCCCAGGTCTCGGGCAATCTGGGCTTTGGATGTGCCCGCTGCAGCCAGTCTCTGAATTTCAGCGTCATCGACCTTCTTCTGCCGCCCCTTGTAGATCCCCTTGCCCTTTGCGGCGTTGATCCCTGCGCGTTGGCGGTCGCGAATGAACTTCAGCTCCATGTCAGCGACCATGCCGAGGACAGTGATCACCATGCGCCCCATGTCGCCGGCCGTCGTCACCTCGGGTTCAAGGATACGCAACGACGCGCCCTTCGCATCCAACTCATGCACCAGATTCAGAACGTCTCGGGTTGACCGCCCAAGGCGGTCGAGGCGATGCACGACCAGCTCGTCACCTGCACGCAAAAACTCCAGGACGGTTGCCAGTTCGGTGCGACCGTCACGGGATGCTCCAGAGCCGGTTTCGGCGCGGACAATTTCACAGCCTGCCGCCTTCAGTTTGGCTTTCTGGATTTCGAGATCCTGACTTGTTGAGCTGACGCGGGCGTAACCGATCTTGGGCATGTAGAAATGTCACTTTAGGGTGGCTATATTCCTGATACTGTCACAATGCCTGTTGCGCCACTCATTTGTGACATTTTCTGCTGTCACATTCATGCGTCCCTCACGGGTGTGCCCAAATGTTACGATTTTGGCGGGAAAGCCCACTCATATCTTTGTCGGCCCTCGGGCGTGGCTATCCATGCTTCGAGTTCCGCGTATAGGCGTGCGACATTGCGGCGACGGCGCGCCTCGAAACCGCGCAATTCATCGATTGGAATACCAAGCCCGACAGCGAGGCGCTCCAAGACATCCTCTGTGGGTTGCGTGAAGGAGCGGGCCTCTTCATCCGCATGCGCAATCTTGAGAGCATGATAGCAGAAGCTTTCGAAGGTGACGCCATAGAGACGGGCTAGGCTTTGCACATATTGCCGTAAAGTCTCGATCTCCTTGGGGGGCGGGTGCAGCGGCCATGCGGGTTCCCCCGTCATGCCCGAAGTTCCCGTTCCATCATCTGCCGCCGGTAGGAGGGTGCCTGGAAAGGGCAGCCCAGCAGGTCTTCTCTCTCGATGCGTTCCCGTCCTTCCGTCAGGGCATGCGCTGCTGCGCTCGAAAGAAGCTGGTGCATTTCTCCGATCAGGCCCTCCGAGCGCTCCACAATCACCTTGCGCAACGCAGGCAGACCGAGACCGGACCGCCCGCGCAGGGGGATCACTGTCTCGAAGCTGGCCAGCAGCCGCCCGGTCTCGGCATCGTCACCCCACATCGATAGCAAAAAGGGCTGGAAGCGGTTTTCGAGTTGGTCGTCCAACCGGAGAGCCAGCCATGCATCCTTGGTCCCAAGCGCGACAATCGGGATACGCAGCTCGTTGCCCAGATACCGGATGAGCCCCAAAATTTCGCGCTGCCGCGATGATGGGCCGCAAAGCAGGTTGTGCAACTCGTCAATGACGAGCAGCCGCACCCCGCATGCCCGCATGAGATTCAGTGTCAGTGCATTGCGCCGGTCGGTCTTTCGGATGTTCCCGAGAGGTGATCCCAATGCGTCAAGCAACTGTGCGTAGAAACGGGGCGCGGTCACGTCCGGCATCATCTGGACCGACAGGACCGGAAAGATATGTCGGTCCCTTTCTTCCGAACTTCTTCGGGGGTGCTGGCGCTGGAATTTCTCGGCGATGGTCGATTTGCCGTTGTTGCTCGGCCCGACAACCAGCATGTTCTGCGGTCGAACACGGCCGGGTTGCGTCGCCAACAGCATGTCCATGCGTTTCAGGGCATCCTGCGCGCGGGAATAGCCGATCCAGCGGTCGGTTGCGAAACAATCGAGCCGTTCGATAGCAGGCTTTTCCGCGATGCGTCGGGCTTCGGGTCGAAGATGGTCCATCTGCCCTACCACTCTTCAATGTCGGTGAATGGTTGCGGTGGAGCGTCCGGTTGATCTTGCGCGAGCTCGCCCAGGCCGAGAGCCTCCGGTTGCTTCGCCAAAGGAGATTGTCGATCCAGCACCGGTCGCGACCGACGGCGGCGGGCACCCTTGGAGAGCCGGGCCGCGTTGCGCTCGATCTCCTGCATTTCCGCGAAGGCGGTGAAAATGCTGTCCTCGTCCACGGTCGCCGCATTGCGTTCTTGGGCACGTCGTCGCGCTGCCCGATGTTCCCAGAGCGTGATCGACGGTCGGGAGAGTGTGCGATACGGCACTTCGAGCCAGGAACCGTCGAAAGGGTCGAGAACATAAACACGCGAAAGGTCTCGTGGGTCGCGGCGCAGGATCAGATGTCCCTCCGTCCGGACGTCGCGCGAGACGATCCACGGTTTCAGGGCGTTCGAGAAATAGCGAATATGATCTACGGTGAATCCGTCGCGTTGCAACGTTCTACGCAGAACCGGAAGGAAGTCGATCAGATAGCTGCGCATGTCACGCGGGATAGCGATGCTGCCGCCAGATCGGCTCAAGGATACGAGACCTTCCTTCAGCCGGGCAAGAGGTGTGGCCCCGTCCAACCCACGATGCCCGGACAGGTGATAATCCTTGCAAATCGCAACCGTCAGCCAGCGTTCCAGTTCTTCAAGGGTCAGGCAGGCCTGTCTTTCGCTGTCGTATGCGCCGCGCTGCGCCGTGTTGGAAAATGTCGTGCCCGGCAACTTGTGAATGCGCCGCATGAGGGTGCCGATCACACGCTCTACAATGCCACCGAACTGAGGTTGCCCCGGCGGTCGCCATTCGATCTCGATATTATGTTGCGCGCACCCGCGCTCGAAAGCCTGCGAGTGGAACTCGCCGGCATTGTCTACGCCGATCTTCTTTGGCTTTCCCGCAATCGGCCACTCCACATCCGTAACGCCGCGCGCTGTCATCCAGGTTTTCTTATCGTCAGCGACGTGGGCGAGGCACAGGCCGACGCTCGCGGCGGAAGGGGGATCAAGGCTAAGATGGAAGCCCGCGATCATCCGGCTCATCACGTCAATCGCAACCGTCAGATATGGCCGCCCGATTGGCAGACGCTCGAACGGATCGACCAAAATGACATCGACCGGCGTGTGATCGATTTGCACGACGTCGAGCGGGTATTTCGGGATCGGGGTCGCGCCGAGGATCGGCTTTGTGTCCGGATCATCTTCGCGAAGCCGTGACGCGACACCCTTGTCGATCAGGTTAACCCGTCGCCTGATCGTGGCTTCGCTAGGAGACGAAATCCCCGCCTTGCGGCACTCGACCTGAACCGCCCTCACGATTTCCGAGGGGCGCGCCTTCTGCCGTTTGAGATAGTGGCCTTCGATGACATGACCGATGATCGCTTCCCGATCCCCCGCGATCCGCGTCTTGCGCGGAGCACCGCGGCCATCGCGCGGCAAGAGCGCGGTGACCGCGCCGTTTTCTTCACGGAGCCGGCGGATCAGCCTGTAGGCCCAACGTTCGGAAATTTTCAGATCAATCGCTGCAGCGCGGACAAGATGCGCTGGTGCTTCATGGAGCGCGGCAAGTGGTCGAAGCAAGGCCGCCCGTTCCTCGGCCTTCTGCCACACGCCTTTCGGAACGGATTCCAGGTCCATGACCGATCCTGCCTCCTGCAACGCGCTGAACCGGTGTCTGACGGTTTTGCAACGCACCGAACTGTTTGGCGATCAGTATTGAAGTCTTTTGTGACAAGCGCGTGTCAATGAAAACAATGGCCAGTGCTGAACCTATTTATGAAAAACGACAGCCAAAATACCCGTTCAAAACTAGCGAAGTTGTTGAAGGTTTTTGGAAGGTCAGACGGCATGATCCTGGGGTACGCGCGGGTCTCGACCGAGGATCAAAGCCTCGACGCCCAGATCGCCGCGCTCGAGGCGGCGGGCGCGGGGCGGATCTACAGCGAGAAGATCTCTGGCTCCAAGATCGTGCGGCCTGAGCTCGACCGACTTATCGATCACCTGCGACCGGGTGATGTGATCGTTGTCACGAAATACGACCGTCTCAGCCGATCCCTTCAGGATCTTCTTTCTATTGTCGAGGCGATCCGAGCCAAGGGTGCCGGGTTCCGGTCCTTGGTCGAGGACATCGATACGACGACGCCTGCCGGTCGGCTCGTCTTCCATGTCTTCGCCTCCATCGCACAGTTCGAGCGGGAGCGCATTGCGGAGAGAACCAAGGACGGCCTGGCTGCCGCCCGGAAACGAGGCCGGGTCGGAGGCCGGCCCCCTGCCCTCTCCAAGGAGCGCCGTGCCGAGGTGCAGCGCATGCGGGACCTGGAGGGGCGGAGCATTGCGGAGCTCGCGCGGTTGTTCCAGGTCAGTCCGAATACGATCCGGCGGGCGTAGAAACAGCTGAGTAAAGTGTCCTGACACGGATGAAGAACGGATGCGCGTGGATCCATACTTCCTCGGTAGGCGTCCGCTTATTCTACCCCATCAGGTCGAACACCTGTCCGCCAAGGCTCAGGTTGATGGCATCCTGCCCGTCGCCGTCCACCAGCGCCCAGAGGATCTGGCCCGTGGGGCGATAGATCACGAAGGCCTCCTGCACGGTGTCCGCCCCGGCGGTGGGCGTCGTGGTCACGTTCACCTGGAACTGGCTGCGCGTGGCGCTGCCGCCATAGACCAGGACGTCGCCTTCCGCGCTGGAATAGTCCTGGATCCAGTCGTTGCCGTGATCCGCGATGCCGAGATGGAACAACCTGTCGCCGCCGGCCCCGCCATTGACCCGGTCGCTGCCGAACCCGCCGTTGATGAAGTCGAACCCGTCACCGCCGAAGATCAGGTCGCCGAAGGCCGACCCGGTCAGCGTGTCGTCGCCGGTCCCGCCGATGACCGTGTCCGCGCCGAAGCCGCCGGCGATATAGTCGTTGCCGGCATCGCCGCGCAGCTCGTCGTTGCCGTAGCCGCCGTCGATCACGTCATTGCCGTCGCCGCCGTAGATTACGTCGCGCAGGTCGGAGGCGGACTCGCCGCCGAGGATACTGTCGTGGCCCGCACCTCCGATGAGCGTGTCGGCTCCGTCGAACCCCAAGATCGTATCGTCGCCGCCAAAGCCCCGGATCCGGTCCGCGCCATCCGCGCCACGCAATCGGTCAGCGGCGTCGGTGCCGTCGATCTCGCCCGCCGTGATCACGTACTGTACTTGGATGTCGCCGCGGCCATCGTCTGGCGACACGGCAGACCAGGCGGCCAGGACATCACCGTCCGGCAGGGCGACTAGCGTAACATCGAAGGACTGGATGCCAGTACTGTCGTAAAGCAGCGTCTCGCCCCCTTCCAAGCGACCATCGGCCGTTATCCGCTGCATGTAGAAGCCCGGCGGATGCACTCCGCCGGCAAGCCCGTTCGAACCCCAGGCCACCAGAGCGCCGCCACTTGACAGTGCCGTGATGGATGGAGGACCCGAGACATCGTGCTCGGTGGTCGTGCTGACCGCGATCGTTCCGCCGGCGCGGGCGCCGCTGGCGTCGAAGACTTGACCGAAATACCGCGGCGTGCCCCCTACGGCCTGGTTCCACACGGTCAAAAAGCCGCCGCCTCCCAGGCCCTCCACATGCACCCCGCCCGCGGGCAGCTCGCCGGGCGGCACGCTGTCGATGCGGAATTCGCTCCCGGTTGCCGCGCCGGCGGCGTCGAAGCGTTGTCCGTAGACGCCCTCGGGTCCGTTCCAGACCGTGACAAAGCCCCCGCCGGCCAAGGACGCGACCTGCGGAGCGGTCTGATCACCGGAGGTGGTGGTGTTGACGCGGATCTCGGCCCCACCGGTGCCGCCGGCGGTAAGGCTCCTAGCCGAGATTCCCAAGTCGGCGAAGGTCCCCTCGACCGCAAGGCTTTCCCAGACGACCACGGCGCTGCCATTGGCAAGACGCGCCGCGTCGGGCATCCTCTGGATTGATGATGTGAGGGTGTTGACCACGATCGGATCGCCAACGGCGCCGCCCGCGGAATCGACGGTCTGCGCCTCGATGTCGCCCCCCACGTCGAGGCTGCGCGTGGTATCCACCGCCAGAACGCCGCCCGCAGCATCCGCAATCGCTGCGAACGGAGACTGGGCCCTGAGGATGTCGTCCAGGACCGAACTTTCGGGCGCCAACGGCGTTCCATCCGCTGCGAAGATCCGGGCCTCGGTCACCGTGCGGCCACCGGGTGACGTGTCGTGCCAGAGCACCGCATGGCCGCCACCGGTCAACGGAACGATCTGAGGCCGCTCTTGCGCGCCCGCGAGATCGGCATTTACCGTGATGGTATCGCCAACAGGAGCGGAATAGAGGGGCATGGCGACCTCATCCTGGAATCATGCCATCATGTTCAACCCGGATCGCGTGCCGCACTGCCCATGGCGACCCGTGACCTGTATGAGACTATACCATAGACTCGATGAAACTCATAATTCGGGTTCGCCGCTCACACCCAATCAGGTCCGACGATGGTCCGGAGTTCTTGGCCGCGGCGGTCGGCGCCAAACCGGGCACTCCGCAGGAGAACGGCTACTGCGAAAGCTTCAACGCGAAGCTCAGGGACGAGCTCCTCTACGGCGAGATCTTTTACAGCCTCGCCGAGGCGAGTATCGTCATCGAGAACTGGCGCCAGCACTACAACACCAAGCGCCCGCGCTCATCGCTGGGTTATCGGCCACCGGCCCCAAAGGTCGTGCAGTGGCCGGCTCCGCCATCCGGAGCCGCTTCGCCGGCCAACCCGGCCGTAGCTCAAGGGCCCGTCGTGCACCAAGGCTGAGCCTGGATCATTTCATTGAGGGCAGGTTACGATCCGGAACTTATTTGATCAGGAAATCTTCGAGAGATTTTCCGTCGTTGAGGCCTTCCTTGATCCAGGCTGGTTGTCGGCCGCGACCCGACCAGGTCGTCTCTGGGTTCTCTGGGTGCCGATATTTGGGTGGGTTGATGGTGCCCTTGCGCGTCGATGGGTCGCCCATGAGTTCGGACAGCGAAAAGCCAGCTTCTCGGGCTGCAGCCTCGGCTTTGGCTAAGGCCTCTTGTTTCTTGCGCTTCTCGTAGCTCGAGATCGCCTTCTCGACATCCTTACGTAATGCCTTCAGCTCATCCAGTGTGAGCTCGTCTAGGTTTATTTCGGACATGTCGGGTTCCCTGCTCCATTTTATTTCCTACAGTAGATATGTGGTGGGACACAATGCTCCATACATATTTTAAATATATCAATACACTTTACACGAGCTTAGACGTTCCCACGATGGCGTGATGACCTGCCCCTTGGCAAAAAATCTTCCCGGAAGGAGGCTTTCGAGCCAGGTGAGGTACGAAGGAATTCCCCGGACTAGAGCCGGATCAGAAATCGATCTGGGGGGCCGGTCCCCTGGCGGAGTGCACAAGCTTAAAAAGATTGCCGCGAAGTCTCAATGTCTCCACACTGAGCCTCGACAAGGTGATCTTGGGCGAGCACTGCGTGAAAGCGGCTGAAGCCCGTCGACCGCCGCTGTCGTGGCGACCATTTCCGGCAGAGTCGTAGGGCCTCCAATCGGCTCTCCTACCATGTTCTCGGCCAGCATCGTTGATCCCGATTAAGGTGCTGCAGGGTCGATTCCACGAAGAGGCGCGGGCTGCGGACATCATCACGCTTGCATTGCGCAAGCACTAAAATGCTAGGCGCCCGCCCTCACCACTGGGTAATTGGACGCCAGCTCCCCCGGCCGACCTCGCGATCCGAATTCGCCTTCCTCCGATCGTAAATACTAGACCCGTCATTCACTGAGATTAAAGTCGGACCATTCGAATGGTGCAGACCACCCTGATACCAAAATCTGTAAAAATGGAATTGGCCCACGTGTTTCCACGCGGGCCAATTTCGAATTCTGCATAGGGCTTTAAAAATTTTCGCCTTTATTTATTTGAGGCGCCCATTATTTATTCGAGTTACTGGGTCCGTCACCCTTTCCGCCGGGTTGCGCATATGGGGCATCAGCTCGCTGACCATTCATCGGACTGGCAGAAGGTCCCGGATTGTTGTTGCCGCTGTTGCCCGTGATGCCGTCCCAAGGGCTGTTGCCCACGGGCTTTGCGTTCCCGGGGTTGCCGGCCGATGGCTCTGGCTCTGGTTCAGGATCAGGTACAATGGCGAAACTAGCCGTCGCAAGCATCGCTAGCGCAACTGTGCTAAGCGCTGTGACCTTATATTTTTTCATATTCCCCCCCAATATTTTATTGCTTCAGCCGCGGTCTGAACATGGCCCTCCGCAAGCTGCAGTATGACTAAAATTTTCCAAAAATTCAATTGTTTTGTCGCCAGCCCTCTTCACCATCGATCTCTGCGTTAGACTTGGGTTATCATCCGCTGTTTGAATAGGAGGGGTATGGTTTGCTCTGACCCCCGGCTTTCATCCAGCTGAAACCAGAGCCGACGCGTGACAATTGCCCGCTTTCGCGGAGGGAGCAATGGGCGATCGGCGGAACGTTTCCGGTTCGTGGAGCCGGTCGCCCATTGCGGCGAGTTGGGCGGCATAGGCCGCGGGGGTCTGGTATCCAAGCGCGGAATGGGGCCTCGCACAGTTGTAATCGGCCACCCAGGCGGCGATGACGCTTCGGGCGTGATCGAGGCCGAAGAACAGCGTCTCGTTCAAGAGCTAGTCCCGCATTTTGGAATTGAAGGCCTCGCAGATCCCGTTTTGCATCGGCTTGCCTGGCGCGATGAAGTGCCAGGGCACGCCCGTCTCCTCGGTCCAGGCCAGCATCGCGTTCGAAGTGAACTCGGTGCCGTGGTCGCTGACGATCAGGCCAGGCTTCCCGCGCCGGGCGATGAGCGCCGTCAGCTCCCGCGCGACACGCCGGCCCGAGATCGAGGTGTCGACCACGGCGGCGAGGCATTCCTTCGTCACGTCGTCGATCACGTTGAAGATCCGGAACCGGCGGCCATGGGCGAACTAGTCGTGGACGAAATCGACCGACCAGCGGGCGTTGGGCGCAGCCACCGTCAGCAGCGGCGCTCGCGTCCCGGTCGCCTTCTTCCGCCCCCGTCGCTTGCGCACCGAGAGGCCTTCCTCGCGGTAGAGACGCTGGGTCTTCTTGCGGTTCACGACATGTCCCTCCCGCCTCAGCAGAACGTGCAGCCGCCGGTAGCCGAACCGGCGGCGCTCGGATGCCAGCGCCCGCAGGCGCTCGCGCAGATCGGCATCATCGGGGCGTCGGCTGCGATAACGGATCGAGGTCCGGTCTGCGCCGATCACGGCACACGCCCGCCGCTCGCTCATCTCGTGGCGCTCCACGAGGATCGCAACGGCTTCGCGCCTGGCGGCGGGCGTCACCACTTTCGCGACAGGAGATCCTTCAACGCAGCCTGGTCGAGCAGGGACTCCGCGAGCAGCCGCTTCAGCCTGCCATTCTCCTCCTCGAGCGCCTTCAGCCGCTTCGCGTCCGACACCTCCATCCCGCCAAACTTGGCCTTCCAGGCGTAGAACGTGGCGCTGCTGATCCCGTGCCTGCGGCAGAGCTCCGCCGTCTTCGCACCCGCTTCCTGCTCGCGCAGGATGCCGATGATCTGCTCTTCCGTGAACTTCGATCTCTTCATGGTCCGGTCCTCTTCTTGGGCCGGACTCCAGTATCAGATGGAGGAGTTATCGGGGCTCAGAGCAGGTTCTCCGTGCGAAACAGGTCTGTGATATATGTAATCTATCTTGGTCCAGACCTTCGCATGGCCCGCACCCTGAAAAGTGATCCCACTACTCGTAGCCCCGCTTGGCCTTCTGCATATTGAGCGCAAACCGCGCGTCTTTGGCCTCGATTTCCGTTGCGAACCAGTCCGTTCGGACCCGCCCGGACCGTCCGATGCGGCCCCATTCGCGAACCAGTCCCCATTCTCCGAAAAGGCCGGGCACGATTTCCATACAGTAAAAACGGTGCGTGTTGGTCTTCGGGTTCGATCTAATCAGCCTCATGCGCTTTTGACGCGATCTTTTTTCCCGGTGGCCATGGTCCCCTGTGGGACCTCGCCGAGGATCGCGACAGTATCCGCTTAATCGAGATCTTTGCCCATAGCGACCGGCCCATCGGGGCCGTGTGTCATGCGCCAGCCGTGCTCAAACGTCCCAAATGGACGGATGGCACGGCCTTGGTGTCCAACAGGACCGTGACTGGGTTCACCAACACCGAAGAGGAAGGCGTGGGCCTCACCGATGTCGTGCCGTTCTTGGTCGAAGACATGCTGAAAGCCAATGGCGGGAGCTATGAAAAGGGCGAGGATTGGGCGTCTTTCGTCGTCACGGACGGCAAGCTGATCACGGGTCAAAATCCGGCTTCGTCCGAAGAGGCCGCGCGCAAGCTTTTGGCGATGCTCTAGAACTCAGCCCGGATCTCACGAGAAGTCGCTTTGCCTCGTGCTGCATCTTGCGATCCGCGGTTACTCCCTGCTCAGATCGCCTTCTACCGGATGCGGTGTGAGCACCGGTGCGCCGCGGCGCTCGCGGGTCTCGGGGTCGCTGCGGATGACAACGCGCAAAAGGCCCCATGCGGCGATGGCGGCCTGCAAACCAGCAAAGCCAGCTGCAGTCCACGTGGACCTATCAGGTCCATGAACAGACCGGCCAGGAGCGGCCCCAGCGCAGCGCCGAGCCCTTGCATGAGAACCAATCCTCCGGACACCGCAAGTGTCGCGGAGCCAGGAGCGCGGTCATTTACATGGGCTATGACAATCGCTTGCGCCGGAAGCACCAGCCCGCCGATGGCAAACCCCATCGCAAGCAGCAGCGGCCCTGAAGGAGCGGGCAATGGCAGTACAGCCAACATCAGCGCTGCTCCGGCCAAGGCCAATCCAATGCCTAGCCCACGCCGGCTGATCCGGTCCGACAACCAGCCAAACGGAAACTGAAGTAAAAGCCCGCCGATTGTGAAGGCTGCGATCAGTGCCGCGATGCGCGACTGGGTATAACCAATTTCCTGCGCGAAGAGCGGGGCCAGTCCGTAGAAGGTGCCGATCGATGCGCCGACCAACGCTGCCGCTACGGCACCATAGGGTGACAGACCCCAGAGCCGTTTGACGGAAGGCGGCTCTTGCGCCTCGTCCGTTCGCGGCTCATCGATCCGCGTCAGCGAGATAGGAACGAGCGCCAGAGACATGACGATCGAGACGAGTACGAAGAGCGTAAACTCGGCGGGGTCTCCAAGGTTCAGCAGGAACTGACCGGCCGCCCCGGCCGCCATCCCAACCATGCCATAAACTGCCAGCAGCCGACCTCGCTGGCTGGAAGCGACCGAGACATTCAGCCAGCTTTCGGTAACGATGATCAGCCCCGCAAAAGCAAAGCCCGTCAGGCTACGCACAGTGATCCAAATCCATGGATCGACGAAGGCAAGGTGCATCAGGGCCGCCGCCGAGGCCAGGGAGGCAAGTGCGGCAAAGGTTCGAATGTGACCGACCCTGTCGATCAGCTGTGGTGCCACCAAAGAACCGATGCTCATCCCGGCGAAAAAGCCCGACATGATAAGTCCAGTCGCCAAGCCACCGAAGCCTTCCAATCCGGCACGGACGGCCAAGAGAGTGGCCTGAAGACCGTTGCTCATCTGCAGAAGCGAGAATCCTGTCAGCAGTGTCGCGAGCGTCAGATTGGTGGCGCGCATCAATGGATCTCACAGCGTGGTCGTGTCGCGGAGGTGGTGGAAATTCGAGGGCGGCGTAATCTCCGGGTGAACTGACACCCACCCAACCGGCGGCGGCAACCGCCAGGGAGATCACGCCATGAACCAGATTACCGACACCGCGAGCTTTGCGCTACTGGCCGAAGAGGCCGGGTTCGATCTGATCGAAGAGCGGCTTCGAGCCAACGTGCGCGCGACCATCGAAGCCGTGTTCGAAGAGGAGCTGGCCAGCTTCCTCGGCCGGCTTCGCTACCGTCGTGGGGACGGCCCGGCAAAAGGCTATCGCCACGGTCACCGGAAGCGACAGCTCACCGGCACCTTTGGCACCGAGACGGTGCGGGTGCCGCGGGCCCGGAT